>CAWAPM010000004.1:0-1248132 GCA_963783925.1 uncultured Acidobacteriaceae bacterium
CGGTCATCTTCGCCGCCGTCCAGTCTCTTATCTTTGCGAATATCGACCAGCGAAGGCCCCTTGGTGGTGCCCACTCCGCCCACGCCATGGCAGTGCACGCAGCCCTTGTCGCGGAACAGCACCGCGCCGGCCATCTCGTCAGCCGGGCTGGCCTTTTGCGCCGCTGCCAAGCCGGTTGCAATCGCCACAAACAGAAAGACTTGAATTGCTCTACGAGGAAATATCGCCGTCACGCATCCATTGTCGCATCCCGGGCGGTCTCTGCGCTCCAACCAACGATGGAGTTGCAGCGCACGGTAACCTGATGGGGATGGCGGTCTCCACCAACCTCTGCGCCTCCCACCTCCGCCAGGAGATTGTGGCCCGCAATCGCGCTCTACGCAAAGGGCCTCGCGCATGTGGAGAGCTACGGCGCCGATCCGGTGGTGGTCTATGCGCCCGACGGCGCGACCCACGGCAACTTCTACCAGCCTGCGTATGCCGAGATCGCCGCGCGGCCAGAGTGGATGCGCCGCTTCGACAAGATCCACGCGCAGGCCCGGTCGCTGCCCAAAGCCGACCGCCGCTGGCGCGAGCTCGACTCCTGCGCCAGCTCCGACGCTCTGTTGATGAACATCTTCTGCACGCCCGGCGTCCTCGAGTCGCAGCAAGTCGCACATTTGCTGGGTATCGACGAAGCGGCTGCGCCCGAGTTCGGATGGCGCGCCCGCGTGCCGCTGGCCAACGGCCGCTTCGATCGCACCGAGGTGGATATGCGCGTGGGTCGCTGCTCGTCGAAGCCAAACTCACCGAATCCGACTTCCAGTCCTGCCGCACTGAAGTCGTCGAAGCATATAGGGACTTCGACGCTGTCTTCGACCGCGACCTTCTCCCGCGCGTAGAGATTCCAGTCGCACGCAGAAAAGAATCCGCCGAGTTCCCGGAGGATTACACACAGGAAGAAGTGCGCGTGCCCGCAGAAGAATGGCAGCCGACATTGATTGTGAAGCCGCGTGCGACCGTCGCCGGCTATGCGAGTTATCAGCTCATTCGCAATGTGCTGGCGGCTCACGCGCAAGGGGCCAGCTTTTGCGTGATGCACGATGAGCGGCGGCCGGACTTGCGCGAAGCGTGGTTTGCCGTGATGGCCGCGGTGAAGGCGGCAGACCTGCGCGTGCGGTTGCGAGTGCTGACATGGCAAGAATTTGCGGTAGCGCTTCCGAGCGGTTTGCAGCGCTTTCTGGACCTCAAATATGGAATTGTCGCGGCGGGCACGGCGCAGTCTTTGATGACGGACGCGGAAAACTTTGAGCGCACTTAGCTGATTTGCACTGTAAGAAGATTCCGCAAAATATTCAAAAAAAGTGATATAGACGCATTCGTAGTGCCGTGAAAAATAATCCTCAAAGTGCTTGACGGCATACACTGTATGCAGTACAGTATGCGAGGTACAGTGTACGGGGTACAGCATGACAGTTGCCGAAAACCTGTTTGAGAACCTTCGCCTGGAACTGCGCCGCGGGTGCCTGACGCTGGCCGTGCTGGCGCAACTGCGCCAGGAGCATTACGGCTACACGCTGCGCAAAGCGCTCGCGGACCGCGGACTGGCGATCGACGAGAGCACGCTCTATCCGCTGCTGCGGCGGCTGGAGACTCAGGGATTGCTCGTGAGCCAGTGGCGCGAAGAAGAGAAGCGCAACAAGCGGTTTTACCGCCTCTCCAGCGACGGCGAGCAGATGTTCGGCCAGTTGCTCCAAGAGTGGAACGACATCAACACATCGATCAACAACATTCTGTAGTGCGCAAGGAAGATGCCATGAACCCTCTCGATCGTTATCTGCAAGCCGTGAAGAAGCACCTGCCCTGGCAGCGGCAGGACGACATCATCTCAGAACTCAGAGTCAACCTGGAGTCGCAGCTTGAAGAGAAGGAAGCCGAGCTGGGCCGACCGCTGACGGAGGCCGAGATGGAGGCATGGATCAAACAGATCGGATCGCCCTTGCAGATGGCGTCGCGCTATCTGCCGCAGCAATACCTGATCGGGCCGGCCCTGTTTCCAACCTACTGGTACGTTCTGCGGCTGGTGTTTGTGTGGGCCACGGCGATCTATGCCTTGGTCAATGCCGTGCTGCTGGGATTGAACGGCGTTACGGCGGTGGCTGTGGCGCAGGCTTTCTTGCGGTTGCCGGGAGTGATCATTATGTCGGCCGGCTGGGTGACACTGATCTTCGCGGGTCTGGAGTTCGCCGCTCGCCGTTATCCGCAGCAGTGTGCGCCATTGATGGCGAAGGCGGCCGGCTGGGAACCCGAGGGACTGCCAGGCCTCGACGAACTTGATCCGGGCCACTGCCGCCCTCGCAGCTATGCGCACGCGGTAGCTGAGTTCATCTTTGGCCTGCTGTTTCTTGCCTGGCTGCTGCTGGTGCCCAGCCATCCCTATCTGCTGATGGGGCCGGGGATGTATTACTACGCATCGCTATCGTTCCGCCTTGCGCCGGTGTGGATGCAGTTTTACTGGGCGGTGGTGGCACTCAATGTGATTCAGGTGGCATGGGGCGCCTTCAGCCTGATGTCGGGACACTGGCAGGAGTCACACCGCGTGCAGCATCTGGTCACCAAAGCATTTTCTTTTGTACCGCTGGGCCTGCTGTTTACCGCGCACGATCATCTGGTGTTCGTGCTCAAGAATCCGGCGGCAGATGAAATTCGTCTGGCGCACACTCTTTATCTCGCGAATGAGGGCACGCACACGGCGCTCAAGGTAGTGCTTCTAATCTGCGTGGTGCAATTTTTTTGGGATCTGGTGATTGCTTTGCGAGAGACCGCGCGCAAACGCATTACTGCTGCATAGTCTGTGAGGACCGGCATAAGGAAGGTTCTGTCAGGCGTGCAAGGGCTCGGGCACTGCGACGCGGGTCACCGAGATGACGCTGATATCGTCCTGCTGGCCGAAGGCCTGGGCGGCGTCAGCGATCGCCGCAGCGGACTTGTCGCCGCGCAGCAGAATGTGGATGCGGTCGAAGCCCAACAGTTGGCCGTTGGCATCCTGCGCCTCGGCGACACCGTCAGAGAGCATCATGAGTTTGTCGCCAGGGGCCAGCGGGAAACGTCGCATCGTGAATTCGGGAGATTCCAGGAGGCCGAGTGGAAGCGAGCCTTCGATCTCAATGGGCTTGCCGTTGAGGTAGGGCGTCGGGTGTCCGGCGTTGGCGAGGACCACCTCGCCTTCCGCGGAGATGCGCAAAGCAAGGCAGGTTGCGAAGGCTTCGCCACGGCCGCGTAGACGTTGGTTGAGGGCGCGCAGCACTGTCATGGGATCGGGGTCAAACTGAGCGGTGGTGCGGATGGCCCCAACGATCAGTGCGACCAGCATGCCGGCTTTGAGGCCTTTGCCGGCTACGTCGCCGGCGACAATCAGCACACTGTCGTCCGTCGCGATCGGAATGATCTGGAAGAAGTCGCCGCCGACCTCAAGCGCGGGGCGATATTCACTCTCGATTTCGAACCCATGAAGGACGGCGTGCTGCTCCGGCAGGATGACCTGCTGCACCTCCTGCGCCTGCTTCACATCCAGTGCCATCTCGCGCTGGTGGCGGATGCTCTTGGTGAGACGGCGCAGCAGCAGGAGCGCCAACGCCGCCACCAGAAGGAGATTCGCGAGTTGACGTGTCGAGAACTGAAATCCGAAGGGAAACCAGGTGGGGACGATGTGGAAGAAATTGAGCTCGGCGGAGAACTCGGCCACGCCGGCAAACAGAACGGCCGGAACCGCAATCCAGCCTTCCAGGCCCTGCTCGAGGATACCCTGAAAGACGGTCCAGAGAAGCATGGCGGCGATCATCAGCCGCACCACGAGCGAGGCAACGTGGAAGGCGTTCTCAACGCGGGCCGACACCAGAACGAAGAACAGGTTCTGCCCGATCGAACTGGTGATCATCATCAATGGCAGAAGCCCGAGGACTGCCCACGGAACCCATTTGGGGCGCCGCAGTCTGAACCAGACGCGCCAGACCATGACCCAGCCCACATAAATGAGAGGTGTGAGGACGGCGAGGCGAAACGGAGCGGTGATCCAGTAGGGTATCCATTCGGTCCAGGTGCTGAAGAGGCTAATGACGGCGGAAGCTGCGGTGACGAGTAGAAGCGCGCCGATCCACAGATAGACCGGATCGTCGCGGTCAAACAACGCGAGGCTGCAGGCGATGAGACCAAGGAGCAGAAAGACAACAGTTTCGACAAGGTTGCCGGCGTAGGAGCGGTATAGCTCGTCCCATTTGACCTGATTCTGCGCGGCGACCGCCGATTGCTCGCCAATGAGCGGTGGATTATGAAATCCGCCGACATCGTCCAGCTGGCTGAGCGTGTAGGGCTCCATGAAGACGCGGAAGGAAAGGACGTGGTCGGAGTCGCCGGAGAGATTGTCTTCAGGCAGCGAAAACATCTCTGGGCGGGTGGTGAAGATCGAGGGCTCGGAGCCGGAGAAGTCTCCGAACTCGCCGACCAGCGCGCCGTCGTCGAAGACCTGATAGATGTCGTCCACATCGGATGGGCCGGCAAGAGCGAGCTTGACGCCGCGAGGAGTTTCAACGCGAACGCGGATGCGGTACCACGCATAGCCCCAGTAGCCGGCGTGGCCCTTCGCCGTCCATCCGGGCAGATAGCCGGTGGTGCCGGCAATAGGATCGATGGAGCCCTTCGCGGTGGTGAGATCGACGTTTTCCCATGCAGAGTCGTTGAAGCTGGATTCGGACCAGAGGGCCTTGCCGGTTGCCGGGTCCACGGGCGAGTCGCCAACGGTGAACTTCCACGGACCGTTGAGCGCAACTACGCTGTCGCCGAGATGAATATTCGTGATCGGGGCAGTGGGCACTGCCGCCCTGGACGCGGGAGGCACAGCAGCAGCGTGCGACGGAACGAGGGCCGAGACGTACAACGCAAAGGCGACAGCAAAAAGTCGGGTCCGTCCGGGCACGTCTGAACCTCCGTGGCGTGGGGAAAGTGCTTCTACGCACTATACCGAGACGGGCCACCCCGGAGGAATGAGAACTATGGGTTATTCGCCACCCGCACCAGGAATGTACTTGTACTCGATCTTGGTGGGACGCTGGACGGGGTCGCCGGTGAGGTCGTGGGTGTGCCAGGCGACGCTTTCGGCGGCGATTTCGGGATGCTTGCGGAGGAATTCGAGCGCGTAGACGCTGGCGTGGCGGATCGTCTTTCTGGTCGGCGAATTTGGCGGACTCGATGGCCGACTTTTCTTTTTCGCCGAGGCGGCGATAGAGGATGGCGAGCTGGTAATGCGCGGCGAGATCGTCGGGATCGATGGCCTGCAGTTTCTCATATTCGTCGCGGGCCGCGGCGTAGTCGTGCTGCCTGGAAGTAGCTGAAGCCGAGCTCGCGGAGGCCGTCTTTGGAGCGCGGGTACTTGCGCGAGCATGGCCTGGAGGTCGGCGATGGCTTCCTTGACCTGGCCGGCGTTGCGCTCGACGAACGCGCGATAGTAAAGCGCGCGGGGATCGCCGGGAAGCAGGGTCAGAGCTTTGGCGAGGTTCGGGTTTGGCGTCGTCGTAGCGCTCCCAGGAGATTTCAACGATCGCCATGTTGGTGTAGGCGTCGGCGTAGTCGGGACGCAGCGGCGGCTACGCGCTCGAAGGCGTGCAACGGAGGCTTCGTATTGCTGGGCGTCGAGCAGGGCGATGCCGTAGTTGTTCCAGCGCATCCACTCGGGGTTTTCAGCGGGCTGCTGGCGCGACGGGCGCATTGTCGCCGATATGGAAGGAGCGTGTCTCGGAGGCCATATCGACGATGGGCTCAGGGTAGTGCTTCTGCGTCCATGGCGTAGTCGATGAAGTGCTGATCGAAGCGGCGATAGCGGACGGTGGCAGTGATGGAGAATGCGCCGTGTGAGGTTTTTGGGCAGGCGGAAGCGGTAACGGACCAGCTGCGAGCGGCCGGACTGGAAGGCGTTGTTGTAGGCCAGCACGCGGTTGTGCCAGATCTGATGCAGGTCGTTGAGCTCGCCCTTGCAGATTGACCAGGCGATTGGTGAACGAGTGCGCGGAGGGATCGAGGTTGCCGTCGGGCTGGATGAAGCCGCTCTCGGTGATGGTCTTGCCGGAAGCAGTCCTTGACCGTGAAATCGACCCAGGACTCGTAGAAGTCGCGCTGCTCGGGGACTGAAGGAGTGGCCGATGCCCTTGTTCTGGATGACGACGTCGGCGACGAGGGTTTCGCCGGCGGCAATGGTGATAGGGCGTGAGGCCGAGCGGCGCACTGCGTGCTGGCAGACCGCTTCGCGTTTCTTTTCCAGTGCAAAAATGTCGACATTGAGCACGCCTTTGCCGTCTGAGCCGTGCTTGAGGAAGTCGGCGACTTTTGCGGCCTGCTCGTCGAATTTGTAGTAGGCCGGGATGAGCGTGTTGCCGCCGAGCCAGCGATGGCTCACGAGCTTGCCGTCCTTGGCGCCGGGATCTTGCGCGCCGGGTGCGAGGGGCTCGCTGGGCATGTGGCAGGTCTGGCAGGTGGAGGCGGTCGTCTTTGCGATAGAAGGGAAGCGGCGACTGCTTGGTGAAGCTGGCGCCTTGCCACTCGTCGTAGACGGTGAAGGCGCGTAGCCACTTGTAGTCGTCGAGCGTGCGGGGAGGCGGCTTTGTGGCAGGCGGCGCAGAACTCGGCGGTCTTATAGAGCGGGCGCATGACGGCTTTCGAGTGGCGGTCGAGGTGGGCGAGGATTTCGGCGTCGGAGACCGGTGTGGTGATGGGCTCGCCCTTCTCGTCGACCAGCACGGCGGGCGTGCCCATGACGTAGCTGCCGGTGCCGGTGGTGTCGGTCGAGATGATGGAGTGGCAGGTGGAGCAGGTGACGCCTTCGTCTTCAAAGGGGCGCTTCTTGGGCATGCCCTGGGAGAGATCGCCGGAGAGCAGGGCGACGGGATTGTGGCAGCCCTCGCAGTGGCGCGAGATACTGGACGCCTTTTTCGTCGATGAGCAGCGTTGACGTTCTTCAGGTACCAGGGCGCGCGGAAGCTGTTGGAGTGAGCGGATTGGCGCCACTGATGGTAGGCCTCCTGGTGGCAGTGGCCGCAGTACTCGGCGGTGTGGAAGCTCCTGGGGTTCAGGAACTGGCCGTTGGCGGAGGTGGCGTTGGAGGGCAGGAAGGGCGAATCGGTGCCGAAGGCGTAGTTGTAGCGGGCGGCGACGGAGTCATGGAAGGCGGTGGTGGGTCCGGTGATCGGGATACGCGTGGCGTAGTCTGCCGCGGGTTCGATGAGGATGCGCAGGTGCGTCGGCCGGAGGGAGGCGGGATCGGAGTCGGCGGGCGGCGCCGAACGGCGCAGGTGACCGTCAATGCGAGGAGAGGCAAGCATGACAGTCAGCAGCAGGCGGCGCGGCGCGGGTGAGATCCGATCGGCGGCACGGTCAGGATCTCCGGCAGACGCGCTTGTCCTGGCGCGGTTCGCGTGCGAAATCCAGGGCATGAAACAACAAAACCATAGCAGACGGAGGGATGAGCCTGTCTTCCACTCGAAAGGTGGACCGGACTGTGCGTCATCCGCTGACTCAGTTGTAGCGTGCTGCAAGAGCTCGATGTCAGGTCCGACCGAAAAGATGGCAGAGCCCAGTTGCAGCCAACGGTTCACAAAGTGGGATGAACGGGGAGAAAGTGGGCCTGAACTGCGTGATGCGGCTCACATGTCTTAGCCAAAGCAGGGCCGAAACTGGTACGTTGATCGTGAAGGATTCTGTTCCAGACCGATGGCCTCAAATCCTTATTTTTCACTTGCCGTTCTCTTCTTTGCTGCGCTGGGCTTTGGGCTCGCTCCGCTGGGCGCTGGCCTGGCTGTGGGCGACGGGTGTTTTCGCCGGCCAAGCCGAACGCGATCAAGAATGCGATCTACGAGTGCGGGCTGGAGTCGAAGGGCGACGCCTGGGTGCAATTCCGCTCGGCCTACTACCTCTACGCGATCATGTTTCTGATTTTTGATGTGGAAGCGGTGTTTCTGCTGCCGTTTGCGGTGGCGTTTACGGGGCTGGGCGTGGCGGCGTGCGTGGCGATGCTGGTGTTTGTGCTGATGCTGGTTGAAGGATTGGCGTGGGCCTGGGCCAAGGGCGTGCTGACGTGGGCGTGAGAGGACAGTGGTCAGTTGTAGGTTGCAGATGGAGTTTTCAGTCGGAGACTGGGGATGCGACGCGACGGATTCAAGAGATTCGCTGAACGATACTGCAACTGTCACTGAACTGGAGTGGAGCGACGATGGCTGTTGATGAGGGACTGAAGATCGAACTGGGCAAGCAGGGCGTCATCGTGACGACCATCCAGGAGCTCTACAACTGGGGGCGGCGGAGCTCGGTGTGGCCGATGCAGTTTGGCCTGGCCTGCTGCGCGATCGAGATGATTGCGACGACGATGGCCCGCTACGACATGGCGCGTTTTGGTGCGGAGGTATTTCGGCCCGTCGCCGCGGCAGGCGGACATGATGATCATCTCCGGCACGGTGACCAAGAAGATGGCGCCGCAGGTGGTGCGGCTTTATAACCAGATGGCCGAGCCGAAGTACGTGATTGCGATGGGCGCGTGCGCGATTTCCGGCGGGCCGTTCAAGCAGGGATACAACGTGCTGAAGGGGATCGACCGCTACATTCCGGTGGATGTGCACATTCCCGGATGCCCGCCGCGGCCCGAGGCGCTGCTGCAGGCGCTGATGACGTTGCAGAAGAAGATTGACGGGCAGCCGCTGACGGGCGAGGGCCGGCCGCGGCATCTGGATGCCGAGGCGCAGGGCGAGTTTCCGGTGCCGGTGCAGGGCGAGCACGATCTGGAGCCGGCCGTCGAACACAGGCGTGTGGCCGGTGCCGATCACGATCAGTAGGCTAGAGTGACGGACCAGAGTCGATAGGGACATGAGGGACTGAAGGTTTGAAGACGGTTGAAGAGATCAAGGCGGCGATTGAGGCGGCGGTGCCTGGCGCGGGGGTGACGATGGTGCCGAACCCAGGCCCCAGCGCGCAGCACTCGCTGCGCATTGCGCACGACGACGCGCTATCGAGGTCGCGACCTTTCTGCGCGACGACGCGGAGCTGGCGCTGGATTTTCTTTCGAACGTGACCGGCGTGGACTGGCCGGACAAAGAGATCACCGAAAAGGTGAAGGTGACCAAGCACGGTGACGAAGACCGTGGACGGCGTGGAGCAGACGGTCGAGGAGACCGTGGAAGAGACGCGCAAGCATGTCGAGCCGGGCTATCTTGAGGCGGTGTATCACCTGTATTCGATGGCGAAGAAGCATGGGCCGGTGATGCTGCGCATGCGGACGGCGAATCGGCGGACGAGGTGGCGATTGCCGTCGTTTACGCCGGTGTGGCGGTCGGCGGAGTTTCAGGAGCGCGAGATTTTCGATCTGTACGGGATTGTGTTCACGGGCCATCCGGATCTGCGGCGGATTCTGATGTGGGATGAGTTCAAGGATCATCCGATGCGGCGCGATTACGTCGATCCGGACGACTTTGAGTATGAGCCGACGGCGCACGATGAGGTGCTGACGCGCGCGCAAGGCGCACAAGGCGGCTGGCTCCGCGGAGAGGAGCCGGGCAATGAGCGTGCCGTGACTGACATGCTCGACTGCCGATGATTCGCGATCGCGGCTGGCGCAGCAGGAGGGCTGGAACCGGCCGCCGGTGATTGAGCCGGACGGCGAAGGCGAGCTGCTGGAAGTGGCCATGGGGCCGCATCATCCCTCGACGCACGGCGTCTTTCGCATGGACGTGGCGCTGGACGGCGAGCGCGTGATCCGGCTCAAGCCGGTGTTCGGCTATCTGCATCGCAATCACGAAAAGATTGCCGAGAAGGCGATCGTATCTGGCATCGATGCCGTATACCGACCGGCTGGATTATTTCTGCTCGCTGACCAACAACTGGGCGTATGCGCTGGCGGTGGAGAAGCTGGCCGGGCAGGAGGTGCCGGAGCGGGCCGAGTATCTGCGCGTGATTCTGGCGGAGCTGACGCGCATTCAGAATCACGCGTCGTCGATTGGATTTCTGCTGCAGGAGATGGGCGCGAGCGGCACGCCGCTGATGTATGCGTTCCGCGAGCGCGAGAAGATTCTGGACCTGTTCGAAGCGCTGACCGGCTCGCGCATGATGTGCAACTACATGCGCTTCGGCGGCTGCCGCGTGGACGCTTCGCGCGGCGTGGCTGGATGCGGCGCGCAAGGTTGTGGCGGGCTGCCGGCGTTTGTCGATGAGTTTGAGAGCTTTTCTGCGCGGCAACGAAATTCTGATGGCGCGGGCGCAGGGCATGGGCATTCTGCGGCCGGAGCTGGCCGTGAATGCCGGGAGTCACGCGGGCCAATGCTGCGCGCGTCGGGCGTGAACTACGACATTCGCAAGGTGGATCACTACGGCATCTACGACCGCTTCAAGTTCCGCGTGCCGCTGGGCGATCATGGCGATATTTACGACCGCTACATGATTCGCATGCTGGAGATGCGCGAGTCGATTTCGATTCTCGAGCAGGCGCTGAAGGAGATTCCGGGCGGGCCGGTGATGGATCCGAAGGCGAAGATTCGCAACTTCCGGCCGAAGCCGGGCGAGGCCTACGGACGCATTGAGGCGCCCAAGGGCGAGCTGGGCTTTTATCTGATCAGCGATGGCGGCCCGAATCCGTATCGGTATCGCGTGCGGCCGCCGAGCCTGATCAATCTGACGGTTCTGGAAGACATGTGCCTGGGCCAGAACGTGGCGGACGTGGTGCTGATTTTTGGCAGCGTGGATATTGTGCTGGGCGAAGTGGACCGGTAGGAGATCAGAGACTATAGTCCTGGGACTAGGGACTGAGCGAACTGAGGAGAGCGCGCACTTGCTGGGTGAAGGAATTCTGAAGGGACTGGCGGAGACGGCGAAGAATTTTGCCGGGAGCTTTGTCTCGAAGGAGCGGCTGACGACGGTCGAGTATCCGGAGGAGCGGATACCGACGGCCGAGAACGCGCGCGTCTTTCCGTTCCTGGTGTACGACGGCACGGATTGGGAAGCCGGGCATGCGCTGCGTGGCCTGCCAGATCTGCGAGAAAGAGTGCCCGCCGAAGTGCATCTACATCGAGAAGAGCAAGGACAAGAAGCCGGACTACGTGGGCAAGATGCAGATTTATCCGGCGAAGTTTCGATATCGATATTTCGGTCTGCATGAGCTGCCAGATCTGCGTCGAGGTTGTCCGTTTGAAGCGATCAAGATGGACACGCGAGTTTGAGCTGAGCACGACGGACCGGTTTGGCGGGCTGCTCTATGACCGCAAGCAACTGGCGAAATCGAACGAGTACTACCACAAGATTCATCCCACGGAAGCTGCGGAAGTGGATGCGCGGCTGGCCGAGGAGAAGGCCAAGGCGGAAGCGAAGGCCAAGGCTGCGGCGCGAAGCTGCTGCGGCCAAAGCTGCTGCGCTGCCGCGGCGGCCAAGCGCGCTGCTGCCGAGCCCGCGGCGCTGCGGCACCGCAAGCCAAGACGCCTGAAGGAGAGAGTAAGCGATGATCGAGAAGGCCGATCAGATCTTCGTTCTGCTGCGCACTGGCTGGTGGCTTTCTGCCCGCATGGCTGGCAGACAGCCGCCGGCGTGGTTGCTGGGCGTGGTGGCCATCATCTGCTGTGTTTCCCGGCATTGTTTGCGATCGACGGTGCTGCTGGAGCGCAAAGGGCCTGGGGCGCATGCAGAATCGGCTCGGCCCGAATCGCGTGGGTCCGTTCGGCATCTCTTCAGCCGGTTGCCGACGGCATCAAATCGCTGACCAAGGAAGATATTGTTCCGCTGAGCGCCGATGCGGTGGTGCATTTTCTTGCGCCGGTGGTGCTGGTGGTCGTGGTCTTCATGGGCTTCGCGGTGCTGCCCATGGGGCGCAACATGGTGCTGGTGGACATGGACGCCGGGCTGCTGTTCTATTTCGCGATGGGCGCGTCGACGGAGCTTTCGGTGTTCATGGCGGGCTGGTCGAGCCGCAACAAGTATTCGCTGCTGGGCGCGATGCGCGCGGTGGCGCAGATGATCAGCTACGAGGTGCCGCTGCTGCTGTCGAGCGTGGCTGTGGTGATGATGACCGGCTCGCTTTCGCTGGTCAAGATTGTGGAGGCGCAGAACCAGTACACGCTGCGGCCTGCCGCACTGGTACATCTTCACGCCGTGGGGATTTGCGGGATTCGTGATGTTCGCGATTGCGGCGACGGCGGAGACGAATCGGTCGCCCTTCGATTTGCCGGAAGGCGAGTCGGAGCTGGTTGCTGGCTACTTTACCGAGTATTCGGGATTCAAGTTTGCGCTGTTTTTCCTGGGCGAGTATGTGGGCATGTTGTCGATCTCGGGGCTGGGCGCGACGCTGTTTCTGGGCGGGTGGTCGGCGCCGTTGGCGGTTCTGGGCTGGGTGCCGTCGTGGATCTGGTTCTTCGCGAAAGTGATGCTTGCGATTGTGCGTGTTCATCTGGCTGCGCGGCACGCTGCCGCGGCTGAGGCAGGACCAGTTGATGAACTTCGCGTGGAAGTTTGTGCTGCCGATGACGCTGCTGAATCTGATCGTGGCGGCACTGTGGCGGTTTATGGGCGAGGGCTTGCTGCGCTGGGTGGTTTGCTCGGCGATTCTGCTGGTGCGCGTACGTGCTGTGGGCGGGCGCGCGGGATGCGGCACGGAAGATTTGGGCCGAGGAGTTATCGCTATGCGGAGTGAGGTGCTAATGACGGGAGCAGCTCGATGAGCGATTTGTCTTTTGGATATTGATGCGGCGCTGACGGTGGCTGGCGGCGCTGGCAGCGGTGCTGCTGAAGAATCTGGTGCATTGCGCGCTGGCGCTGACGGTGGCGTTTGCGGGCCTGGCGCTTGTTGTTCCTGCAACTCGATGCGCAGTTCGCGGGGTTCGCGCAGATTCTGGTCTATGTCGGCGCGGTTGCGATTCTGGTGGTGTTTGCGATTCTGCTGACGCGCGGTTCGGAGACGCCGAAAGACGGCGGATCTTTAGCCGACACGTGGCTTGCTGGGCTGGTGATTGCGGCGGCGGTGTTTGCGGTGCTGGCGTGGGCGGTGCTGCAGAGTGCTGGCCGGGCTTGCCGCACGAGTGCGCCTGCGCCGCAGTGTGACAGTGATGCAGATATTGGCAGGCGCTGATGGGCCGGTATGTGCTGCCGCTGGAGATTGTGGCGCTGCTGCTGACGGCGGCGCTGATTGGCGCGGTGATTGTGGCCATGCACGAGAAGGAGAGGGCGAAGATGGACTCCGCTCACGGGATATTTGCTGGTGGCCGCGCTGCTGTTTGCGATCGGGCTGGCGGGAGCGCTGACGCGGCGCAACGCGATTCTGGTGCTGATTGGCATTGAGCTGATGCTGAACGCGGCGAATCTGAATCTGATTGCGTTCTGGCGCTACGGGCCGCATCCCGAGGCGCTGACGGGGATGATGTTTGCGATCTTCTCGATTGCGGTGGCGGCGGCCGAGGCTGCGGTGGGATTGGGCCTGGTGATTTCGATTCATCGCCATGCGCAGACGACGGACCTGGACGCAGATGAACAGGATGAAAGGGTGAGCGGAGTGATTCAAGAAGGATCTGGTCGTTCACTCCGCAGATCGCGACAGCCGTCGTTGCATCCGTGAAGTTCTGTGGCTGATCCCGGCGCTGCCGATGGTGGCCGTCGGGCGTGATCGCGCTGCTGAAGCAGCCGCGGCGCAAGACGGCGCAGGCGCTGGCGATTGGCTCGCTGGGCGTTCTCGCTGCTGCTGGCGCTGGTTGCGTTTGCGCATGTGCTGAGCGGGTGGGCGCACGGGCAGGCGGTGCGCGAGACGGTGAACTTTACCTGGCTCCAGGTGGGCAACGCGCCATGTGGACCTGGGATGGGTGCTCGATCCGCTGTCGGCGGTGATGCTGGTGATGGTCACGTTTGTCGGGCTGCTGATCTTCATCTACTCGACCGGCTACATGGCGCACGACGAGAACTTCACGCGGTTCTTCTGCTTCCTCTCAGCTGTTTGCGGGAGCGATGCTGGGCGTGGTGATTTCGAACAGCCTGCTGCTTCTCTTCATGTGCTGGGAGCTGGTGGGACTCACTTCGTATTTGCTGATCGGGTTCTGGTATCAGAAGCCTTCGGCGGCTGCGGCGGCGAAGAAGGCATTTCTGACGACGCGCGTGGGCGATGTGTTCTTCCTGCTCGGCATTGTGTGGCTGTTTGCGCAGACGGGCACGCTGCTGTTCTATAACGGCGGCGCGGGCTCGATGGAGCCGCTGACGCTGGGCGGGTTGCTGGCTGCGCCTGCGGCGGCTTGGGGCTGACGGCGGCAGGCGCGATTGGGCTGCTGATTTTTGCGGGCGCGGCGGGCAAGAGCGGCCAGCTTCCGCTGCATGTGTGGCTGCCGGATGCGATGGAAGGTCCGACGCCGGTGTCGGCGCTGATTCACGCGGCGACGATGGTGGCGGCGGGTGTTTACCTGATTGCGCGCGTCTATCCGCTGATGGCAGGCTGGGTGCGCTGGCGGGCGGGTACGACGACGGCGCTGACGGTGGTGACGTGGGTGGGCGCGTCGACGGCGGTGTTTGCGGCGCTGATTGCTGTGGCGCAGAACGACATCAAGCGCATTCTGGCTTATTCGACCGTTTCGCAGCTCGGCTACATGATGGCTGGGCTGGGCATGGGCGGCGTGGCGGTGGGCATGTTCCACCTGATCACGCATGCGTTCTTCAAGGCGCTGTTGTTCATGGGCGCGGGCTCGGTGATTCACGGCTGCCACGAGGAGCAGGACATTCGGCAAGATGGGCGGGCTGAAGAGCGAGATGCCGCTGCACGTTTGTGACGTATGCGGTCGGCATGCTGGCGCTGTGCGGAGTTCCGATCTTCTTCTCGGGCTTCTGGTAGAAGGACGGAATTCTTGAGGCGGCGCAGCACTGGGAGCGTCGCAAAGCGCCGTTTTACATGCTGGTGTTCGGCGCGCTGCTGACGGCGTTCTATATGACGCGGCAGGTGAGCTACGTTTTCTTTGGGCCAATGGCGCGGGCATGGGCATGCGCATGAGAGTCCGACGGTGATGACGATGCCGCTGGCGATTCTTGCATTCTTCGCGATGGCGCTGGGCGCGCATTGGAACGCCGGCGTGGCCGTGGTTCCGGGCATTCCTCGAGGGCCGCGCGGCGACGTGTTGATATTGCGGTGCTTCGGCGAGCCCGGATTGCTGGCGCTGATGCTGACGTCTTCGTGCGTGATCGTCGTGCTGGGCATCGGTCTGGGCTGGTGGCTCTATGGGAACAAGTCGCCTGCAGGCCGAAGAGCCGGATGCGCTGGAGCGCGCGGTGCCGCCGGTCTGGGCTGTGCTGCGCGACAAGTTTTATATCGACGAGTTTTATGGCGTGACGGTGATTGCGTTCTATGCGTGGTGGGCGCAAGGTTGCCGACTGGCTCGATCGGCGCGTGTGGGGCGGGATTGTGGCGCTGGTGGCGTTGGTCTTCCGCGGCTGGCGCGCACTTGAGCCGGCTTCTCGATACGACATTGTGTGAACGGCGGCTTTGACAAGGGCTGCGAGGAGATTGGCGACCGGCGGCGGATTGCTGGCGCGCGTGCAGAGCGGGCGGGTGCAGACTTATCTGCGGCTGCTGGCGCTGGCGGTGGTGGTGCTGGCCGCGATTCTGATCTGGAGCGGCCGGGGATGAACGGAATTCCTGTACTGACGTTGTTGACCGTGCTGCCCGCTGGTCGGGCGCTGCGATTGCGCTGCTTTCCGGGCAGACATGCGCGCGGCGTGGCGATGGTGACGACGCTGCGCGGCGCTTGCGCTTGCGCTGCTGGTGTGGACGAAGCTGCCGGCGGATGGGTCGATTGGACTGGTGGAGCGCTGCGGCTGGGCGCCTTCGCTGGGGATTCGAATATCACCTGGGTGTGGATGGGCTGGGCGCGCTGATGCTGGTGCTGTCGGCGATTGTGACGCTGATGAGTGTGGACGCGGCGCATCGCGTGCATCATCAGCCGGGCTTGTATTTTGCGCTGGTGCTGCTGCTGGAGGCGGGGCTGTTCGGCTCGTTCACGGCGCTGAATTTCTTCCACTGGTTTTTGTTCTGGGAGCTGAGCCTGATTCCGGCGTTCTTCCTGATCAAGCTGTGGGGCGGAGCGAAGCGCGGGCCGGCGGCGACGCAGTTTTTTGTCTACACGATGGCCGGGTCGGTGGCGCTGCTGCTGTCGTTCCTTGCGGTGTTTCTCTCGACGGGCAACGATGGACTTTGGCTGGACTTGGCCGCAATGGCCGAGCGATGGAATCGCTGGCGCGGCGGTCACGGCGCATCTCGGGGCCTGTGATGATGTGGCTGGCGATCGGCGTGCTGGCAGGCTTCGCGGTGAAGGTGCCGATGGCGCCGTTCCACACGTGGCTGCCGGCGGCGTACGCCGAGGCGCCTTCGCCGGTAACGATGCTGCTGACGGGCGCGATGTCGAAGATGGGCGTGTATGGGTTGCTGCGGATTGCGGTGCCGTTGTTTGGGCCGCAGATTGCCGCGATGCGCACGCCGCTGCTGGTGCTGGCGGTTAATCACGGTGGTGATGGGCGCGTGGGCGGCGGCGGCGCAGAAGGATTTGAAGCGCGTCTTTGCGTACTCATCTGTCAATCATCTGGGCTATTGCCTGCTGGGCATTTTTGCGATCGCGGTTCCGTGCGGCGCGGAGCTGCGGTGCGAGCGAGCCAGGCTGCGGCGTTGAATGGCGTGATTCTGCAGATGTTCAATCACGGCATTACGGCGGCGGCGCTGTTCTGGTTTATTGCGCATGCTGCAGGAGCGCAGCGGCGGGCATGCGCGGCATCGACGACTTTGGCGGACTGCGCAAGCCTGCGCCGGTGTTTGCGGGGTTGATGGGGATTGCGCTGTTCTCGTCGCTGGGGCTGCCGGGGCTGAATGGATTTGTGGGCGAGTTTCTGATCTTCCGCGGCGTGTTTCCGCTGTCGTGGGTTGCAGCGACGGTTTCGGTGCTGGGATTGCTGGTGACGGCTGCGGTGATTCTGACTGTGATTCAGAAGGTGTTTGCGGGGCCGGTGCCGGAGAAGTGGGCGGCGTTCCCTGATCTGCATGGCGGCGAGCGGCTGGCGATGGCGCCGGTGATTGGGTTGATGCTTTTGCTTGGCCTGTTGCCGCAACTGATTGTGAGACAGCGTGAACCCGACGGTCGAGTACCTGCTGGCGCATTGGAGATTTTAGAATCATGTTGGCCTGGACGATCTATCTCTCGTTTGCCGGTGCACTGGTGCAGGCGCTGCTGCCGAAGGGCAATGCCGCGCTGGCGCGCTGGCTTGCGCTGGCGGTGCGGTTGCGGGCTTGGCGCTTGCGGTTGCTCGGGTTTGCGCGCTGACGGGGCAGGGCGCGTGGTGATCGTCGATGTGCCGTGGGTTCCGTCGATGGGCATTCGCTACACGCTGGCGGCGGATGGGATCAGCCGGGTGCTGGTGCTGCTGACGGGATTGGCGGCGGTGGCGGGCGTGCTGTTCAGCTGGAACATCGAGCTGCGGACGAATGAGTTCTTCGCGTTTTATCTGGCGCTGATCGGCGGCGTGTACGGCGTGTTTCTGAGCTTCGATTTGTTCCTGCTGTTTGTGTTTTACGAAATTGCCATCGTGCCGAAGTACTTCCTGATCGCGATCTGGGGATCGACGCGGCGCGAGTATGGCGCGATGAAGCTGGCGCTGTATTCGTTTGTCGGGTCGGCGATGGTGCTGATCGGGTTGCTGGCGGCGTATGCGACTGCCGGCAGCCATTCGACGGGACTGGTTGAGCTGGCGCATGCGAATCTTCCGGTGAACTTCGCAGATGTGGGCTGTTCCCGCTGGTGTTTGTCGGGTTCGGAATTTTGGCGGGCATGTGGCCGTTTCACACCTGGGCGCCGACGGGCCACGTGGCTGCGCCGACGGCGGCCTCGATGCTGCTGGCCGGCGTGGTGATGAAGCTGGGCGCATACGGATGCCTGCGCGTGGCGATGGGATTGTTTCCGCATGGGATGGATCCGTGGGGATTTTCGTTCGTCGGGATCGGATCGTGGCGCGATGTGTTTGCGGTGCTGGCGGTGATCGGCATTGTGTATGGCGCGCTGGTGGCGCTGGCGCAGACGGACTTCAAGTTTGTCATCGGCTACTCGAGCGTGAGCCACATGGGCTTTGTGCTGCTGGGCCTGATGACGCTGAACCAGATCGGCGTGACGGGCGCGGTGCTGCAGATGTTTTCGCACGGCGTGATTGCCGGACTGCTGTTCGCGATTGTGGGGCGCATTGTGTATGAGCGCACGCATACGCGGCAACTGGCGGAACTGGAGACGATGCACCTGTCGAAGCGGATGCCGTTTGCGGCGTGGGCGTTTGTGATTGCGGGCATCGCTTCGATGGGATTGCCGGGATTCTCAGGATTTGTCGCGGAGCTGCAGGTGCTGGTCGGCTCGTGGACGGCGAAGCCGTGGTGGACGGTGGCGGCGGGCGTGGGAATTGTGGTGGGCGTGGCGTATACGTGGCGCGCGCTGCAGAAGGCGTTTTTCAGCGACAGGCTGCCGACGGCTGAGCGAGCATCCGAGCGACGGGCATGGCCGAAGTTTGACGGCGATCACGTGGCCTGAAGTTACGGGCGTGGTGCTGTTGGTGGCGGCGAGCCTGTTTGTCGGACTCTATCCGCGGATTCTGCTGGATGCGATTGAGCCGGCGGTGAAGGCGCTGCTTGCGGGAGGGGTGCAATGAACTACGCAGACCTCTTCCGCGTGACGCTGCCGGAGACGGCGCTGGAAGTTGCGGCGCTGCTGGTGCTGGTGGTCGATCTTGGGTTGCTGCGCAAGGCTGCGCTGCACATGCGCCTGGCGTCGCGGCGTTGCTGGGCGTGATTGGCTGCGGCGTGGCGCTGGTGACGATTCCGCTGCAGGCGCCGGGTGGCTTGAGCGTATCCGGAGATGGTGAGGTTGCTGCTGGCGACGGGCGGTTCGGCGGCGGTGGCGCAGGTGGGGATTCTGGCGCTGACGGTGCTGACGCTGCTGCTGCTGATCGATTCGGACGTTCACGAAGCACGTCGGCGAGTTTGTGGCCGTGATGCTGATGTCGGCGACGGGCGGGCTGCTGATCGCGGCGGCGCAGGATCTGCTGGTGATCTTTGTCGGGCTGGAGCTGCTGAGCCTGGGGCTCTATATTCTGACTGCGTTTGCGAAGAAGTCGGGCAAGAGCGCCGAAGCGGCGATGAAGTACTACCTGTTCGGCGGCATGTCGGCGGCGTTTCTGCTGTTCGGGTTCAGCTATCTCTACGGGATTACCGGTTCGACGAATCTGCACGCGATGATGCTGGGCGTTGTATATGCTCGCATGCTGTCGGCGGCTGCGCCGCTGCTCTATGTGGCGCTGGTGATGATCGCGGCCGGACTGGGCTTCAAGGTGGCGGCGGTGCCGTTTCACTTGTGGGCGCCGGATACGTATGAAGGTGCGCCTGCGCCAGGCGGCGGCATTTATCGCGTCGGTGTCGAAGGTGGCGAGCTTTGCGCTGCTGATCTCGATCAGCACGGCGGCTTGGCATGTGTTCGCGGCAGCGGCGGCATGCACGTACGGATAGTCGCGAGGACGGTTGTGTTTCGCAATGCGCCGCCTGCGCCTTTGTATCTGGCCTTTGGGCCGGCGTGGATGCGGCTCGCTGGTGGTGATGGCCGTGGCCTCGATGGTCCTGGGCAATCTGGCGGCGCTGGCGCAGACGAGCGTGCGGCGATTGCTGGCCTACTCGGCGATTGCGCATGCGGGCTACATGCTGCTGGGGCTGGCGTTCTTCTCGTATTCGCCGCGGAGCGCGCAGGCGATTTTCTACTACATTCTGACGTATGGGCTGACGACGATTGGCGCGTTCGGCGTGGTCGCGGTGGTGGAGAAGGCGACGGGCAGCGACCAGATGGATGCGTTTCTCGGGCTGTCGAAGCGGAATCCGCTGCTGGCTGCGGTGCTGCTGGTGCTGTTCCTTTCGCTGGCGGGGATTCCGCCGCTGGTGGGATTCTGGGCGAAGTTCAATCTGTTTGCCGCGGTGCTCGGGGTGTATCCGGGCGGTGTTGCGCTGGCGCTGGTGGCGCTGGCGGTGGCGATGAGCGCGGTTTCGCTCTACTACTATCTGCAGGTGCTGAAGCGGGCGTACGTGATGCCGGCGGTGGATGATGCGCCGATCGCGGTGCATCCGGTGACAATGTTGTGCTGCTGGTGATTGCGCTGGGCGTGGTGGTGCTGGGGTGCTTCCCGGCGCTGCTGCAGAACTGGATCGGCGGCTTCTACGCCGGGATGTAGCTCTCCCCGCGTGCGACAGAGGCGAAGAAATGGCGTTTTAGAGGGGGGAGGGGGGTATACCCGCCTCTTCGGATCGTCGGGCAGAGAAGCGGGAGTCGTGAGCCCGTTCTCTGCCCTTTGTCTTTCCAGTTTGCGCTTTCGCGGGAAATAATACGCAAAATCTGCGATTGTTTTTGGTCTCTGGAATCAGGGGGTTAGCGGAACTTTGCGCGGGATGGGGGTTGACAGTAAGAGATGCCGCTGCGATGGACATCGTAAAAAGCAACCGCAAGTCCTTCGACTCGCCATGCTCGCTCAGGATGACAATGACTGGTCGAGGGTCGAGCTTTCTCACCATTGCTTCGCAAGGATGCGGCATCAGAGTTAGAGATTGAACTGGAGATACTGAGACGTAGGCCACCCGTCCAAGACCTCCAACATTTTCAGAATCATTAGCTTTACTGATTTGCTGACTTACAGGGCGTGTCTTATGAGCACCCTTACTGTGAAGAATCCGCGGTCAACTTCCGTATCACGAATCATTGGTGATAAATCAATGACCGTAAGTTCAACAGTCAAAATAACTGTGATCGATACGACAGATCAAGTGTATGCTTGACGGCAGAAATATGGTGAAGGGAGAGCATGCATGATGAAAAGTCTTTCGCTTCTAATTCTTCTATCTATGACATTCCTCTACCCGGCGAACGCACAAAACACATCACGCAGCAATGAGGTATTGGGAATGGCTGGGACGGTGAATGTCATTCCCAGCCCAGCAGGGACACATACGGTCGTCGTATTTTCTTCTAACACTCCAGTTAGTACGACATCGAGCCAAATAGTCTTCGTGCTGCAGGTTGATGGGACCAGCCTCCCGCCTGCCTGGTCTGGAGAGGCGAGGGTAATGGTTGGAGACGGCTTCCTCGGCATAATTCCTAACGACAGCTCCTCGAATGCAAGATTTCTTTTCATGTTTCGAGACAGGGAAATACCTGAATCGCTCGCCAGTGGTGAGTTTCAACTTTTTGAAACGGTAGGTATTGCTCGATACGGAGAAACTACGCCGCTGAAAGATGAGCAAATCTCAGCACTTGTCCAAACAGGAAGAGGTGTAGTTCTCCGGTAGTAAAACAATCCGAAAATACCAGCTCAGGAGAGCTGGCCGAACCTCTCAGCACTGTTCCGCTCAAGGCAGTACCACTCGGGAATGGTGGTAATTTTTGTACAAATTGTGCCGCTGGAGGGTTAGGTTCGACCGGTTGCAGCGCCGGGGGTGCAGTGTGTCATGCCAGTCTGGCTGGTACTCGTGCTGCAACGGCTCAGGTACCTGCGCATGCTGCCGGAACCCGTAGGTGGTTGGCCCGGGCTGGGTGGCAGCGGCCTTCAGTTTTATCGCCTGAGCCGGTGTGGCAGACCCCTTCGTATCGCGAAGAGTCGTTGTTTCCAACTCATCGCGCTCAAACGCCCCATCGATGAAGACCTGTCCATTCGCCCAAAAGCGAAAATCGCTTTTGGCGGATGCCAGTTACCGCGCGAAGAATGGGGCACCCATGTTTGTGCTGGGTGGAGTGCGTTAGCCGCGGAGGAAGTCTTTGGCTTTCTGGAGGAGGACGTCGCGGCTGACGTCGGAGATGGCGTTGGTGAGGGGGATCTGCTTGGGGCAGACTTCGACGCAGTTCTGGGCGAAGCCGCACTCCTGCACGCCGCCGTCGCCGGCGAGGGCGCGGAGGCGTTCTTCTTTGAAAACTTTGCCGGTGGGGTGGTTGTTGAAGAGCTTGACCTGGGCGATGGTGGCCGCGCCGACGAAGCCCGTGTCCTCGTTGAACTGCGGGCAGACCTCCATGCAGCAGGCGCAGGAGATGCAGTTGGAGAGCGGGTAGTTGGCTTCCTGCTGCTGCGGGAAGACGCGCGGGCCGGAGCCGAGATCGTAGGTGCCGTCGACGGGGACCCAGGCTTTGACGCGCTTGAGGTTTTCGAAGAGGACGGAGCGGTCGACCTGGAGGTCGCGGACGAGAGGGAACTTGGAGAGCGGCTCGACCTTGATGGGCTGCTCGAGATTTTCGACCAGCGCGGAGCAGGCCATGCGGGCTTTGCCGTTGATGCGCATGGCGCAGGAGCCGCAGATTTCTTCAAGACAATTGGAGTCGTAGGTGATGGGCGTGGTCGGCGCGGCCGTCGGCGGTGACGGGGTTGGTGGCGATCTCCATCATGGCGGAGATGACGTTCATGCCGGAGCGCCACTCGAGCTCGAACTTTTCCCATACGGCGGGCGCATCGGGGCTGGCCTGGCGCTTGATTTCGAGTTGTACGGTCTTAGTTGCCATCTCGTTTTTCGCATCCCCTCAGGGGCTGAAGCCCCGATCCTAATTGCGGCCCGTGCGGCACGACTGCAGTCGTGCCTTGACACAAAACTCCGGGGCTGAAGCCCCAGATTCGATCTCATCCTGCTGTGGTCAGGGGCCTGAAGGCCCCTGCTCGCTCCGGTTATACAGCTCGTGCAGGAAGCAAGCGATCATTTGGCGGCGTCGTAACGGCGCGGGCGCGGCTTGATGTACTGAATGTCCACGTCTTCGAATTCGAAGCGCGGGCCGTCGATCTGGCCGGTGAAGCTGGCCTTGGTGGTCTTGAGAAACTTTTCGTCGTTGCGGTCGGGGAAGTCGGGCTTGTAGTGCGCGCCGCGGGATTCGTCGCGCAAGATCGCGCCCTGCACGACGACGCGCGAGAGCTCGAGCATGTTGTTCAAGCTGGCGGGCGAAGGCGAAGCTGGTGTTGGCCCACTGGCTCTTGTCGCTGAGGTTGACCTTCTTGTAGCGATCCATGCAGCTCGACGATCTTCTTGTCGGCTTCTTCGAGTCCCTTGTTGTAGCGGATGACGGTGGCGTGCTTGGTCATGGTTTCGCCGAGTTCGCGCCAGAGCTTGAAGGGATTTTCGGTGCCTTCGTTGTTGATGAGTTTGTTGTTGATCTCGGCCTGGCGCGTGAGTTCGGCCGCATGGCCGCCGTCGCCTTCGGTTGCGGGCAGGCTTCTTTGCGTAGGCGAGGGCGTTGGGGCCGGCGCGGAATCCGCCGAAGATGCAACTGACGAGCGAGTTTGCGCCGAGACGATTGGCGCCGTGGTACTGGTACTCGCACTCGCCGGCGGCAAAGATGCCGGGGATGTTGGTCATCTGGTTGAAGTCGACCCAGAGGCCGCCCATGGTGTAGTGCATGCCGGGGAAGATCTTCATGGGCACTTCGCGCGGGTCGTCGCCGACGAACTTCTCGTAGATTTCGAGAATGCCTTCGAGCTTGCGGTTGAGCGTCTCGCGGTCGATGTGGGTGAGGTCGAGGTAGACCATGGGCTGGCCGTCGATGCCGAGGTGATGCTCGTAGACGACCTTGTGGATGGCGCGGGTGGCGATGTCGCGCGGGACGAGGTTGCCGTATTTCGGATACCACTCTTCGAGGAAGTAGAAGCGCTCGGACTCGGGGATCTGCTTGATGGGGCGCTTGTCGCCGACGGTGCGCGGGACCCAGACGCGGCCGCCTTCGCCGCGGGCCGACTCGGACATGAGGCGGAGCTTGTCTTCGCCGGGGATGGCGGTGGGATGGACCTGGATGAATTCGCCGTTGGCGTAGTAGGCGCCCTGCTGGAAGATTGCGGATTGCGCGGAGCCGGTGCAGACGACGGAGTTGGTGCTTTTGCCGAAGATGGCGCCGATGCCGCCGGTGGCGAGGATGATGGCGTCGGCGGGGAAGGAGCTTGAGCTCCATGGTGCGGAGGTTGAGCGCGGTGATGCCGCGCGCGACGCCTTTGGAGTCGAGGACGGCGGAGAGGAACTCCCAGCCTTCGTACTTGTTGACTTTGCCGTCGGACTCGTGGCGGCGGACCTGCTCGTCGAGCGCGTAGAGAAGCTGCTGGCCGGTGGTGGCTCCGGCGAAGGCGGTGCGGTTGTAGAGGGTGCCGCCGAAGCGGCGGAAGTCGAGCAGGCCTTCGGGGGTGCGGTTGAAGGGCACGCCCATGCGGTCGAGGAGATCGATGATGCCGGGCGCGGCCTCGCACATGGCCTTGACGGGGGTCTGGTTGGCGAGGAAGTCGCCGCCGTAGATGGTGTCGTCGAAGTGCTTGTCGGTGGTGTCGCCTTCGCCCTTGAGGTTTTTGGCGGCGTTGATGCCGCCCTGCGCGCAGACCGAGTGGGAGCGCTTGACGGGAACGATGGAGAACAGGTCCACGTTGCCGCCGGCTTCCGCGATTTTGATGACCGCCGCGAGCCCGGCGAGGCCTCCGCCAACCACGATGATTCTGGGTGCTGCCATTGTTTTCGAGATCCTTCAGCACTAGCGTCAGCTGTTCAGCTAGAAACCTAAAGACTACGCGGAACTGCGGAATCGGCGGCGTGAAGCGAAAGGGCGCTGCGAGCCGGTTCCAGAAATTGATTTGGCGCGACGGCCGTGGTGAGGACGGCGAGCTCGCGTCTCGGAGAAATGCTGCGGAGACGCGGGCCTAGGCTTCGTCGTCGATGTGATGCTGGGCGAGGAGCGTGACGTGTTCGGTCCAGTCGAGGGCGGCGCATTCTCGCGCGAGAGAAGATGCCGGCTTCGCGCCAGGCAGCGAGCAGGTCGAGCTTTGCGGGGGCGATGTTGAGCTTGCGCGCGTCGTTCAGGTGGTACTGGATGCAGAAGGCGCAGCCGTTGATCTGCGAGATGCGGATCTTGATGAGCTCGCGGAGGTCGGGCTCGATGCCGGACTTGCGGAGTGCATGCGATGATGGCGGCCATGCCGGTGGCGACTTCAGGCACGTGCTCCTGGAAGGTCTTCCAGTCGATGCGGTGGTGCTCGGCATGGTGGTTCCTCTGCTGCGGAGGGCATTGCGGTTCTGCACTGAAGTGGCGAGTGCGGGCGGCACTGTGCGGCGTGTGCCGGTGTTCGGTTCGAGACGAAGGCCCAGATGCTGGCGAGGCCCATGACGGCGAGCAGAATGCCGAAGGCGAGGCAGACATAGCCGAAGCGCTTGCGGGCGACTTCGCCGGGGGTGATGCCCCACTTGGCGGCGAAGAGCCAGATGCCGTAAGCGAAGTGCCAGCAGACGGCGATCATGGCGATGACGTAGACGGCGAGGATGAGCGGATTCGATGAGCTCGTTGCTGGACTTTGGTGAAGGCGGAGCTAGGGATTCTCCGGCAGGCTGACGCCCATGAAGCGCTGGCGTGGCGACGTGGTGGCCGATGTAGAGCGAACGCGATGAGGCCGGTGTAGCGCTGGGCGAGGTACATCCAGTTGCCGGCCCAGGGGTAGTAGACGATGTTGGACTTGCCGCGCAGCCAGATGTAGACGCCGTAGAGGCCGTGATAGAGGAGGGGCAGGAAGATGAAGACCCACTCGAGCACGCGGACCAGGGGCAGGCTGTTGAGGAACTTGACCTGCTCGCCGTAGGCGGCGGGGCCTTTGAGGGCTTCGAAGTTCGAGAGCAGGTGCTCAACGAGGAAGGCGCCGATGGGGATGATGCCCAGCAGCGAGTGCAGCTTGCGCCAGATGAAACTGGACCCCTGGCCGGCGCGCAGCGGCTGAACGCCCGGATGAACCCTGGGCGCGGAAGGATGTTGAGCGGTTGCCATGCGAGTCGCTGCTCCTGGACTGAGTTCGAGGGCTGGGATTTCGAGTGCTGCTGCCGAATTCCGCAAAGAGGCGATAAAGGCTTGTCTCTACTGGCATTATTCGATTCTGAGGCAGGGACCGTCAAGCCAGCGCACCGGCCTTTGGGACGGGGTCAAACGATCTTGAACTTTTCCGGGACAAGCTGGGAGAGCAGGGCCGCGAAGGCACGGCCGCGATGGCTGAGGGAGAGCTTGGTTTCGAGGTCGATTTCGGCCATGGTGCGGTCGAGATCGGGCAGGTAAAAGAGGGGATCGTAGCCGAAGCCGCCGGTGCCGCGCGGGGCTTCGAGGATGAGGCCTTCGACGACGCCCTCGGCGGAGTGGAGGGGCTGGCCGTCGCGGGCGGCGACGAGGACGCAGCGGTAGCGGGCGGCGCGGCGGTTGGCGGGGACGCCGGCGAGGCGCTGGAGAAGGACCATGTTGTTCCAGACATCGGTGTTGTCGTTGGCGTCGGGGGAGTCGACGAGGCCGGAGTCGGCTGCGAAGCGGGCGGAGCGCACGCCGGGCGCGCCCTGAAGGGCATCGACTTCGAGGCCGGAGTCGTCGGCGAGGACGAGCGCGCCGGGAGCGAAGTGGGAGTAGTAGACGGCCTTGAGCGTGGCGTTGGCCGCGAAGGTGGCGCCGTTTTCTTCGGGGGCGTCGATGGCCGCGAGGCCGGGGAGGGGTTCGATGGAGAGGGTGTGGGCGACGGCGGCGGTGCGAAAGTCGCGTAGTTTTCCCTGGCTGGTGGTGGCAGCGAAGAGGCGGAGGGCCATGAAGGAAGTGTACCGGGCGCTGATGGCGAGGTTTTTGACAAAGAGTGCGGGGTTGCATAGGGTGGGTTGCGAATTCAGTTTCATACTGCGCGGTGTGTGCGAACGAGGTGAGGTGCGATGGCGGCTGGGTATGGGCGGGGCTGGGTGCGGGTGAGTGCGGTGGTGTTGGCGATGGGGATAGCGGCGCTGCAGGCGGGTGCGGCTGGGCCTGCGGCGTTGCGCGTGGACAACCTGAAGACGCCGCTGGGACTGGATGACGGGAAGCCGAGCTTCACCTGGCAGCTGGATGACGCTGCGCGGGACGCGAAACAGACAGCCTATGAGGTGCAGGTGGCGACGAGCGAGGCGGCGCTGCGCGCGGGCAAAGCGGATGTGTGGGACAGCGGGCGCGTGGGCGGCGACGCTTCAATCAACGTGCGCTATGCAGGGCCGGCATTGAAGGCGAGCACGCGGTATTGGTGGCGGGTGACGGTGTGGGGCGCGAATGGCAAGGCGTATGCCGCGAGCGAGCCGGTGTGGTGGGAGACGGGATTGATGGCGGACGGCTGGCGCGCGGGGTGGATTGGGTATGAGACGGCGGAAGAGGCCGCGGTGCGCCATGCGCCGGCGGAGTGGATTGCGTGTCCGGACTCGGCGACGCCGCCGAAGGGTGAGGGAGAGACGCAGCGGTTTGCGTTTCGCGCAGTGGTGACGCTGGCGAAGCCGGTGAAGCGGGCGGCGCTGTATGCGACAGGCGAGGACACGGTGTCCGCGTGGGTGAATGGGAAGCAGGTGATGGAGGCGCGCCGTTTCCGCCGTACAAGCAGATGCCGTGGAAGAAGTTCGTGCGCGCGGATGTGACGCGCAGCTGGCGCAGGGCCAAGAACGCGATCGCGATTGAGCGGTGCATTCATCGCGAATCGCGAATGGCGACGCCGGAGATGCGCCGCCGATGATTGCGACGCTGTTTGTGGAGTATGCGGACGGCACGACGGCTGACGTTTGCCAGCGACGCGACGTGGAAGACGGCGGATGCATGCGGCGGAGGGTTGGCAGGAGCAGCGACTTCGATGATGTCGGGTTGGAAGCCGCGGCCGCAGAATCGAAACCGCGAGGGGCCGAGGCGAATCCGCTGGGGCATCCGTGGATTCCGGACGCGGTGAAGGCGCTGCGGCATGCGTTCGAGGTGAAAGCGCCGGTGAAGTCGGCGCGGCTGTATGCGACGGCGCTTGGGCGCTTATGAGATGTTTTTGAACGGCAAGCGCGTGGGCGATGACGTGCTGGCGCCGGGATGGACGGATTATCGCGAGCACGTGATGTATCAGACCTACGACGTGACACGGCTGGTGCAGCAGGGCAAGAATGCGATCGGCGCGCTGCTGGCGCCGGGGTGGTATGCGACGCCGCTGGAGTGGTTTCAGCAGCCGAACAACTATGGCGACACGCCGCCGGCGCTGCGCGCGCAGCTGCGCATTGAGCACGCGGATGGCACGGTGGAGTGGGTGGCGACGGGGGCTGGCTGGAAGGCGCAGACCGTCGGACATTTTGCACTCGGAGATTTATGACGGCGAGACGCAGGACGCGCGCCGGCGTTTGCAGCTGCGATTGGTGCGTTTGAAGACGGGTTGGTTGCGAAAGATTGGCGCATTTGCCGAGCTGATTAGCCCGAAGCCGGTGATGATTGAGGCGCAGGATTTCCAGCCGATTCGCGTGGAGCGCGAGCGTGCATGCGAAGTCGATGACGGAGCCGAAGCCCGGGGTGTATGTGTTCGACTTTGGGCAGAACTTGGCTGGTGTGGAGAAGGTGCGCGTGAGGGGCCGGCGGGCATGGATGTGCGCGTGCGGTTCGCGGAGATTGTGAATCGCGGATGGGACAGATCTACACGGAGAATCTGCGCACGGCAAAGGCGACGGACGATTTTGTGCTGGCGGGAAGGGCGTGGAGGAAATTTCACGCCGCAATTTACTTTTCACGGATTCCGCTATGCGGAGATGACGGGCTTGCCGGCGGCGCCGGGGAACGGAAGCGGTGACGGCGCTGGTAATTCATACGGATGCGCCGTTTACGGCGCAGCTTGAGACCGGGCAGCGCGATGATCAACAAGTTGTGGAGCAATATTCTGTGGGGGCAGCGGTCGAACTTTGTGGGCGTGCCGACGGATTGCCCGCAGCGCGATGAGCGGCTGGGATGGATGGCGGATGCGCAGGTGTTCTGGCGGACGGCGTACGTACAACATGGACCTGGCGGCGTTTTCGCGCAAGTTTGCGGCGGACATGCGCGGGACGCAGGCGGGGACGCCTTACTACGGCATCTATGCGCCGGGAACTGCGAGCGAGCACTCGTCGGGGTCGGGCGCGGGATGGAGCGATGCGGGCATGGTGATTCCGTGGACGATCGTGGCTGCAGACGGGCGATACGCAGCATGATCGACCAGAACTGGGCGGCGATGGAGAAGTATCTTGCGGCGATTGCGGCGGCGAACCCGGATGGGTTGTGGGAGAAGGAGTCGGGGATTCCGTTTGGGGATTGGCTTTCTCCCGAGGGGCGAACGGATCAGGTGCTGATTGCGACGGCGTACTGGGCGTATGACGTGACGCTGATGCGCGAGATGGCGCATGCGACCGGACGCACGGCGGATGCGGAGAAGTATGCGGCGCTGTTTGAGAAGATTCGCGCGGCGTTTGAGAAGAAGTTTGTGCACGACGATGGGTTTGTGGCGGGCGCGGATAATGGGCCGTCGCCGTTTGGCGAGCGGACGAAGACGAGCACGGAGAAGGCGGCGATACGCAGACCGGGTATGTGCTGGCGCTGCATATGAACCTGCTGCCGGAAGGGCTGCGCGCGGCGGCGGCGCAGAAGCTGGTGGACAAGATCGAGGCGAATCACGGGCTGCTGGGGACTGGGTTTCTGGGCACGCCGTATCTGCTGGAGGAGCTGACGAAGACGGGGCACGCGGATGAGGCGTACAAGCTGCTGATGAATACGCGGTATCCATCGTGGGGCTACCTGGTGAAGCATGGCGCGACGACGATGTGGGAGCGCTGGAACGGCGACCAGATGAAGAGCGACCCGAGCATGAACTCGTATAACCACTACGCGTATGGCGCGGTGGCGGACTGGATCTATCGCTACGCGGCGGGTGTGGATGCGACGCCGCTGGATGCGGGATTTCATACGGTGGTGCTGCATCCGGTGTTTGACGCGCGGCTGGGGAGCGTGGACTTTACGTATCCGTCAAGCTATGGGGCGATTCATTCGCAGTGGACGATGAAGGGTGGGACGGCGGCGTGGACGTTGACGCTGCCGGCGAATACGACGGGGTGGATTGATGCGACGGATGCGATGCGGTACACGCTGGAGGGTGCGGCGCTGACGGAGAGCAAGCTGGCGCGGAAGACGATGCATGGCGGTGAGCAAGGGCTTTGAGCTTGAGGCGGGAACGTATGCGTTTGTGGTGAAGGCGCGCTGAAGGCTGATTGAGATTCGTGCTTTCCCGGAGTCTCAACCTCAGGCCTGGGGCACCCATCTTCGTGGTGAACGAGCCGCGGGTGGCTGGGATATGGCTGCGGTTTCCCACTCATCGCGATGAGGCCGCGATGAATGGGGCGCTTATTTCTGTGGTGAGGTGAGCGGAGGACAGGTGAGATATCGATGGCATCGGTGATTGCGGGGATTGGCTGGCATGTAGTGGGCGCTGCGTCGGCGGCGTCGTTCTATGCGCCGATTGAGAAGGTAAGAAAGTGGTCGTGGGAGACGACGTGGGCTGTTGCGGGCTTCTTCTCATGGATACTGCTGCCGATCGGCGTGAGTCTGTTTCTGCTGCCGGATTTTCGCGGCTTCTATGCGGGCGTGAGCGCGGCATTGCTGCTGAAGGTGGCGCTGTTCGGGGCGATGTGGGGCGTGGGCAATGTGAGCTACGGGCTGACGATGCGGCACCTGGGCATGTAGCTCGGCATTGGCGTGGCGATTGGCGTGACGCTGATTGTGGGCACGCTGGTGCCGCCGGTGCTGCACGGGCAGGCGGCGATGCTGTTCACCACGCGCAGCGGGCTGCTGACGATGGCGGGCGTGCTGGTGGCGCTGATCGGTGTGGCGATTGTGTCGGCTGCCGGGCATTTGAAGGAAGTGCAACTGCGCGGCGCGGTTCAGGAGTTCAATTTGTCGCTGGGGCTTACGCTGGCGGTGCTGTGCGGGATTTTTTCGTCGGGGATGTCGTTCGCGATTGATGCGGCGAAGCCGATGGCGGATGCGGCGGTGCATCTGGGCGTGAACCCGCTATATGCGGCGCTGCCGAGCTATGTGGTGATCATGGGCGGCGGGGCGCTGGTGAATTTGAGCTACTGCTTTATTCGCCTCGCGGCGCTGAAGCGGCTTTCGCTGCGCGCGGACCTAGCGCAGCCACGGCCGGTGCTGGCGCGGAATGCGACGCTGGCGGCGGCGGGCGGGATCATGTGGTATTTGCAGTTCTTCTTTTATGCGTGGGGCGCGGCGAATATTCCGCAGCACCTGTCGTATGTGAACTGGATGCTGCACATGAGCATTTATGTGCTGTGCGGCGGCATTGTGGGGCTGGCGCTGGGCGAGTGGAAGGGTGTGGGCGGCAGGCCGCTGCGGCTGCTGTGGGCCGGGATGCTGGTGATTATTGCGGCGGCGAATCTGGTGGGACTGGGGATGGGAAGCTGACTCAGGGGTCAGGGATCAGGGATCAGAAAAACGCCGGAGCCTTGTGGGCTCCGGCGTTGGTGTTTGGGATGCGGGTTGATTATTCGGTGATGGTTTGGTGGAGGCGGAGGTCGCGGGAGGATGCGCCTACGCTGACTTCGCGCTTGCCGCTGGCGGTGACCCACTTGGTTTCCGCAGTAGACCAGTACTGCAACTGGCGCGGGGCTACGTAGAGGCTGACGCGTTTGATCTCACCGGCCTCGAGGTGAATGCGGTCGAAGCCAACGAGGGCGCGGACCGGGAACTGCACGCCGGCGGGGATGGTATCGGGCGCGCCGAGGTAGACCTGCGGCACTTCGTCCGAGTCCATGTTGCCGGTGTTCTGGATGGTGACGGTGACTTCGAGGCCGCCGTCCGCAGAGGGAGCCACGGCGAGGTCAGAGTAGTTGAAGGTGGTGTAGCTGAGGCCGTGGCCGAAGGGGAACAGCGGCGCGATGTTTTCCTTGTCGAACCAGCGGTAGCCGACGTTGACGCCTTCGGAGTACGTGGTCTTGCCGTCGACGCCCTTCCAGGAACGCTCGGGGTGCTTGGGGTCGGTGGCGGGGTAGTCGTCGAGGCTCTTGCCCCAGGTGATGGGCAGGCGGCCGGCGGGGCTGGTTTTGCCGAGGAGGATGTTGGCTGTGGACCAGCCGCCTTCATCACCGGGCCACCACATTTCGAGGACTGACTTGACCTTGTCGACCCAGGGAAGGGCGACGGGCTGGCTGGTGTTGAGCACGACGACGGTGTTGGGGTTGACGGCGGCGATGTCTTCAACGAGCTTGTTCTGCTCGCCGGGCAGACCGAAGACGGGCGAGAGACGGGTCCAGAGGAAGACGACGGCGACCTTGGCATTTTTCGCGGCGGCGATGGCCGCTTCGTGGTCGGCCTTGCGCTGCTCGGGCGTGTACCAATTGAGGCGAACCTGCACGGGTGCGCTGGAGGTGTCGAGGCTGGTGGAGATCTCGAGGTCGTGCGCGCCGGCGGTGAGTTCCACGGAGCGGCGGACGTTATCGAGGCCGTCGGTGGTGGGGATGGCGTTGTCCTGGTTGGCCTGGAGGATATCGCCGTGGACGCCGCCCTGGAATGCGCCGGTTCCGGCGAGGCGCTTGCCATCGAGCTTGATGACGGCGTTGGTGCCGAGGGCCTGCAGGTAGAGCCAGTAGTCGCCGTCGTGGGGGACGGTGAGCGAGCCCTTCCAGGTGACGACGGAGTTGGGCGCGAGGGCGTTGCCGTCCTTGCTGGTGAAGTTGAGTTGCGCGTCGGTTTGCGTCGGCGGTGCCAGTGGTGCGCAGCAGGCCGGGCTTGCCGTCGTGGCTGAGCGCATCGGCGGGGACGGGCGTGCCGGTCATGTCGTCGTCGACGGCGAACTGGATGTTGCTGTTGCCGGAGATCTGCTTGATGGCGGCGAGAGGACCGACCTGACGCCAGGGCAGACCGACGGAACGCTCGCCGTTGATGCCGATGGCGTCGATCTGCGCGGCGGTGGGGCCGATGAGAACGACGGAGTTGAGCTCGTCGGACTTGAGCGGGAGGATGTGGTCGTCGTTCTTGAGGAGGACGGCGGCGTCTTCGCCGGTCTTCTCGATGATTTTGGCGTTGGCGTCGATGTCCTGCGCGGTGACTTCGTGCTTGGACTCGCCGTCGAGGTAGCCGAAGTGGACGATCTCATAGAGGACGCGGCCGGCGGCGCGGGTGATGGTTGCTTCATTCACGCTGCCGTCTTTGAGCGCGGCGGGCATTTTTTCGGGATTGAGCTTGACGCCGAAGTCGCCGCCGCCTTCACGAGTGCGCGCGGGCTCCTCGGGAATGTGGCCGCCGAACATGGCTGCGTTCATCTCCGCGGCCTGCTTGGGATCGATGTGCAGCGGCGGCGGTGGAGGCAGGGAGTCAAAGAAAGAGGGGATGAAAGCGCCCATAGGGCCGGGCTGGCCGCCGGGCATTTCCATGTCGAGTCCGGCGTTGATGAAGTTGACGGCGTGGACCGCGCCCCAATCGGAGGTGACGAAGCCTTTGAAGCCGATCTCGTCGCGGAGGATTTTGGTGAGGGTGGACTCGTTGCCGCAGGCGAAGGTGCCGTTGAGGCGGTTGTAGGAGCACATGATGGAGGAGACGTCGGCGCGGTGGACGGCGGCATCGAATGGCGCGACGTAGACCTCGTGCAGGGTCTGGTCGTCGATAAAGGTGCTGCCGCCGTTGGAGTCGTAGCCGACGAAGTGCTTGATCTGCGCCATGACGTGCTGCGACTGGATGCCCTTGACTTCGCCGACGCCCATTTCGCTGGTGAGGAGCGGGTCTTCGCCGAAGGTGTTGTAGCCGCGGCCGAACTCGAGGTCGCGGTCGATGTTGACGAAGGGCTGCAGGGAGACGTCGATGCCGAGGGAGCGGTCTTCGCGGCCGATGACGACGCCATTCATCTTCGGCGTCTTTGCGGCTGAACGTGGCGGCGACGCCCATGGTGGCGGTCTCGCCCTGCGAGGGATGGCGGGTGAGCACGCCGGGAGGGCCGTCGGCAAAGCGGAGGCCGGGGATGCCGAGGCGCGGAATGCCGGCGAGGTAGCCGGCCTGGCCCTGATAGACGGCGGGATCTTCCTTGGTGCCGTGGATGAGGGTCAATTTTTCTTCGAGCGTCATCTGGCTGAGCAGCTTGTCGACGCGGGCGTCGCCGGTGACGACGGGAACGGCCTGCGCGAGCGCGAAGGACGCGCCAAATGCGGCTGCGGCGAGCGCGGCAGCGATGCGGACGAGGTGTTTCTTTTACTTCTGAGATTCACAATTTGCCCCCTGAGTGGACTTGCGCAGCGCGCGGCTGCAGCGATTGGCGAAGCAAGATCGCGAGCCAACAAACGATTGCGCTGACAGGCCCTGCCCCAACGGCTAGCAAGTGTACTGCATGGGGGCGATGCGACTGTCTTTTAAGTTTTGTGTTGGTTCAGGCGGGGAGGGGGAGTTCGGCGTCAAGATGTGCGGCGACGAGGTCGGCGCGGAGCTGGTCGACGGTGGAGAACTGGATGGCGCGGATGCCGAGCGTGCGGGCGGCGTCGATGTTTTCGATTTTGTCGTCGAGGAAGAGGGTTTCTTCGGGGCGCGTGCCGAGTTGCTGGAGAGTGTGGCGATAGATGGCGGGGTCGGGCTTGGCCATGCGGAGCTGGTAGCTCCAGACGAGGACGTCGAAGTTGGTCGATCCAGGTGTGAATTCGCGTTAGATGCTGGTCGAGGACGGAGTCGCCCATGTTGGAGAGGATGCCGGTGAGGAGGCCGTGCTGCTTGAGCGGGATTTGCCAGGCAACCATGGCGGGATTGACGGTGGTCCACATGCGGGCGTCGGCGTCGTTGAGTTCGTCTACGGCCGAGGCGGCGAGGTCGAGATTGCCGTCGCGGAGGAACTTTTCCCAGAAGGTGATGCCGGTGAGTTTGCCTTCGTCGTAGGCGTGGCGGTCGGCCCAGTAGAGCGGTTCGAACTGCTCGACGGGAAGGCCGGTGATGCGGACCATCTCGGCGTGGGCGTCCGGGTCGGGGAGTCCGGTGAGCACCATTCCGTAATCGAAGACCACCGCGCGCAGAGCCAATGTTTCCTCCTCACGACGCCGATGTATGGTGAGAAGGGCGCGCCTGTAAGTATTGTGCCACTGCGTGGAGCAGACCTTTGGACGCGTAGCGAGTTTCGGGGAATGAACGATGCGATTTTCGCAGACGAACGGACTGGAATACCGAAGAGAGTGAGCTGGCGCGGGCGCATCGCGAGCGTGTGCAGGCGGGGCTGCCGATGGCGGACCTGACGGCGTCGAATCCGACGCGGTGCGGGTTTGAGTATGGGCGGGATTTGCTGGACGGCGCTGGCGGATGAGCGGGCGCTCGATTACGATCCGCAGCCGCGGGGATTGCTGCGGGCGCGGGAGGCGGTTTGCCGCTACTACGCGGACCACGGCGTGGCGGTCGGGCCGGAGCAGGTTGTGCTGACGACGAGCACGAGCGAGGCCTACAGCTATCTGTTCCGGCTGCTGTGCGACCCGGGGAGCGAGATTGTGGCGCCGCAGCCGGGGTATCCGCTGTTCGATTTTCTGGCGGGGCTGGACGATGTGCGGCTGACGGCGGCTCCGCTGGTGTACGACCACGGCTGGCAGATTGAGCCGGAGGGATTTCGGCGGGCGATTACGCCGGCGACGCGGGCGATTGTGCTGGTGCATCCGAATAACCCGACCGGGCACTTTACCAAGGCGTGGGAAGCGGAGGAGCTGGGCGAGCTGTGCCGGGAGCACGATCTGGCGCTGATTGTGGACGAGGTGTTTCTCGATTATGGGTTTGCGGGCGGGGCAGGCGAGCTTTGCGGCGGGGCTCGAGGGCGTGCCGGTTTATGTGGTGAGCGGGTTGAGCAAGATTGCCGGATTGCCGCAGATGAAGGCGGCCTGGATTGTGGCGACGGGGCCGCAGCGGGAGCGAGGCGATGGAGCGGCTGGAGGTGATTGCCGACACGTTTCTCTCGATGAACGCGCCGGTGCAGTGGGCGATTCCGGCGTGGCTGGATGGGCGGGCAGGGATTCAGCGGCAGATACGGGAGCGGGTGGCGGCGAATCTGGCGGAGCTTGACCGGCAGCTGGCGGGGTTGCCGGCCGTGACGCGGCTGGAGGTGGAAGGAGGGTGGTATGCGGTGCTGCGGATTCCGGCGTTGCAGCCGGATGAGCGGACTGTGCTTGAGCTGCTGGAGCGGGGCGTGTGGGCGCAGCCGGGGTATTTTTTCGGGATGGAGGAGTCGGGTTGGTTAGTCGTAAGTCTCCTGGGAAGGGTTGACGAATTTAAGACCGGAGTAACCGCTCTGATTGCATATTTGGGCACGCATCAGGGTGGTAACAAAACCTAATTTCCACAGGAAGTAAAAGTTTAGGTTGTCGTTGTATTTATTTGAATATAAATTACTTAAATTCGTAATCAATGCTGGATGTTACGTTTTGAGAAAGACGTTCTCGCGGCGTTCGCGGCCGATGGTGGTGGCGGGGCCGTGGCCGGGGATGACGCGGGTGGCATCGGGCAGCGTGAAGAGGCGGGTCTGGATCGAGTCGATGATCTGGGCGGAGTCTCCGCCGGGAAAATCGGTGCGGCCGATGCTGTTGGCGAAGAGGGTGTCGCCGGCGAGGAGCAGGTTGAGCGGGGCGAAGTGCAGGCAGATGGAGCCCTGGGTGTGGCCGGGGGTGTGCAGGACCTGCGCGGGGAAGGCGTCGAGGCCGATATGCTGGCCGTCGCGCAGCGACTCATCGGGCGGGGCGGTCTCGGGCGCTTCGATGCCGAGCCAGGCGGCCTGCTGGTCCATGATCGCGAGCTGGGGCAGGTCGGCCTCGTTCAGATAGATGGGAGCGCCGGTGAGACGTTTGAGCTTGAGCGCGCCGCCGATGTGGTCAATGTGGCCGTGGGTGATGAGAATCTGCTTGAGCTTGAGGCCGTGGGCGGCGAGGCGGCTTTGAATGCGGCTGATCTCGTCGCCGGGATCGATGACGATGGCTTCGCCGGTGGCCTGGTCGCCGAGGATGGTGCAGTTGCATTGCAGTGGGCCGACGGGGAAGGTCTCGAGGATCATGGATTGATTTTAGGCGGGAAAGCTGCGCGCAAAGAGAAACGGCAGGCCGCGTGGCCTGCCGCTGAGCGCGAAGCGAATATTACTTGCCGGACTTGGCTGGAGCCGAGGACGGCGTGTCGCCAAAGACCGAGTGGTTGTTATTGGAGCCGCGGACGTAGAGCACGGTGAGCGAGATCGACGTGCACATGAAGATGATGGCCGACCAGGTGGTGAGGCGGGTGAGCACGTTGGCCGCGGCGCGGGGTCCGAAGGCGGTTTGCGAGCCCTGGCCGCCGAAGGCGCCGGCGAGATCGGCGGAGCTGCCCTGCTGGAGCAGGACGACGCCGATAAGGAAGAGGCTGACGATCACGTGGATGACAACGATGACGTAGAAGAGAATCTGCATTGCGTAAGCTGCTTTCGCGGTCCTGTTCCGGACGGAAGAATTCTTTGGTGCGGAGGAGGGGACTTGAACCCCTATGCCTTGCGGCGCTAGCACCTCAAGCTAGTGCGTCTGCCAATTTCGCCACCTCCGCATGAGGGGAACCTTTATGAGTATAGCAAAGGTTCATGGTGCGGGGAACGCCGGGCGGATGTTGGTTTTGCAGGCAAATCAGTTGGTTGCGCCCATCTTTGCGCGCAGGCGCTGTTCGTCGTCGTCGCTCCAGTATTTGCAGTCGAGGCGAATGAAGACCGAGGTGTAGGGGATGGCCATGTTGGTCTTGAGTACGAGGACCTGATATTGAGCGCCGGTCTGGGCGATTTGCGCGAGAAGCTGCTCGTGGGGCAGCGAACTGAGGGCGTAGCTGCGGAGGAGATCGGAGATTTCGCTGCGGTAGGCGGTGACGCCCGGCGCATCCTGCTCGGGGACGAAGGGAAGCTCGGCGTCCATGGTGATGACGGGACGGACATGGACGGAGTGGTCGATGGCATGGAGAACGGTCTGCACGACTTCAACCTGGGACGCACCGGTTTCGATCGTTTCGACGCCGGGCGAAACCTGAAGAGGATAAGCGGAGTCGACGATCAGAATCCAGTTGCGATGGCCGAGCAAGGGCAGGGTCTCGGCGAGTTTCGCGCGCCACGGCGCAGGACCGGCTGTTTGCGCCGCGCAGGGCAGAAGAGCAGAGACGAGAAGACTGAGAACAATGGGAAGCCTACGGAGAAGCTTGCGCATGACGATAGGGGCCTCGCGTTGATTTTGGAAACGCGCCGGAGACGCGCGCTTTTCCGCACACCACAGTACATGCTTTTAAGGGGATGACGCAGGGAGTGCGTGGAGCGCTCATGGCTGCGCCTCAAGCTGAACCTCAAGGCTGAATGAGGCGTTGCATCCAGGCGGCGAGGGCCTGCTCGTCGGGAGTGCCGGCGGCGTGGGCGGCGCGAACGTTGGCGCGTTCGGTGGCGTTGCGGTTCTGGCTGATTTTGAATTTGCCTTCGATGCGCGCGATGGGGATGCGGAAGCCGACGATGCCGGCGAGCATGGTGCGCTGAAAGCCTGCTGGCAGGGCACGCCAGCGGTCCGCGTAGGCGGGTTCGTGAAGAGCGATGAGGTCTTTGAGGAGCGCGTCCTTCGCGTCGTTGTCCTCGATCAATTCGAGCATGCCGTAGGCGTGGACGGCGATGTAGTTCCAGGTGGGAACGGAAAGCTCCTCTGTGTAGAGCGAGGGCGAGACGTAGCTGTGCGGGCCGGAGAAGACGACGAGAGTCTCATGGCCGGCGAGGGACTTCCAGTGGGGATTGGCCTTGGCGAAGTGGCCTTCGATCATGCCGTGTTCGCCTGCATCCTTGACGACCAGCGGGAGGTGGGTGGCGGTGGGTGTCACCGTCTGCGCTTGGGCCGACGAGCGTGGCGAAGGAATAGGTCTGCATGGCCTCGATAAGGATGGCGCGGTCGGCGACCTGATTGAATTTGGGTGAGTACATGCGGACCTTTTCCCGACGCTACTGAATGCGCTCGAAGCGGAAGCCGGTTTCGCGCAGCGCGTGGCTGATGGCTGTGATGTGGGTTGCGCCGCGGGTTTCGAGGGTGACGTCGATGACGGTTTCGCCGAGGCTGACGCCGTAGTAGGCGCGATTGTGGACGGTCTCGACGATGTTGGCGCGCTCGCGGGCGAGGATTTCGGTGAGATGGAGCAATGCGCCGGGGCGGTCCTGCAGGTAAACGCGGACGCGGAGCAGGCGGCCGTCTTTGACGAGGCCGCGCTCGATGATTTTGGCGAGGAGCGAGACGTCGATGTTGCCGCCGCAGACGAGGACGACGGTGCGGCGATGGCGGAGATTGGTCTTGGCCTGGATGACGGCGGCTAACGCGGCGGCTCCTGCGCCTTCGGCGAGGGTTTTTTCCTGCTCGAGGAGCATGAGGATGGCGCTGGCGATCTCTTCGTCATCGACGGTGACGATTTCATCGACGTAGCGAGAGACGAGGGGGAGGGTGAGATCGCCGGCGCGGCGGACGGCGATGCCGTCGGCGATGGTGGCCTCGGGGCCAATGGTGACGGGCTTGCCGGCCTCGCGGGCGCGCAACATGGAGGGAAGTTTTTCGGGCTCGACGCCGACGACGCGGATTTTCGGATTGGTTTCTTTCAAGGCGCAGGCGATGCCGCTGATGAGACCGCCGCCGCCGATGGGAACGACGACGGCTTCGATGTCAGGGACCTGTTCGAGGAGTTCGAGGGCGATGGTGCCCTGGCCGGAGATGACTTCGGGGTCGTCAAAGGGATGGATGAAGGTGCAGCCCTCTTCGATGCGGCGGCGGAGGGCTTCGTCGCAGGCTTCGTCGTAGCTTGCGCCGTGGAGGATGACTTCAGCCCCGTAGCTGCGGGTGGCGGCTACTTTGACGAGCGGCGTTGCGAGGGGCATGACGATCTGCGCGCGGATGCCGCGGGCGGCTGCATGGAAGGCGACGCCCTGCGCGTGATTGCCGGCGCTGGCGGCGATGACGCCGCGCTTGCGCTCGGACTCAGAGAGGGTGAGGAGTTTGTTGAGTGCGCCGCGCTCTTTGAAGCTCCCGGTGCGCTGAAGGTTTTCGAGCTTGAGGTGCAGCGGCAGGCCGGACAACTCGGAGAGATGGTGCGAGAGCTGGCAGGGCGACATGTGAATGGCCTCGCCGATGCGAGCGCGTGCAACCTGAATGCTGGAAAGCGTCACCGAGTGCAAGGCAATCTCCTGAAATTAAGACGTGAAGCCTGAAACGTAAAAACCACCTGCCGCGCTTGCGGGAGGTGGCCTGGGAACTGCGTAACTTCTTATCGTGCGATCAGGCTTGGATTCCCGCGGGTAGCGCGCTGTGTTTGGTAATTCGGGTGGGATCGAGCGGCGCAACGATCCGCATGCGCGGATGAGGACACGGACGTGCGCAAAGAATCTGCATGACGATGATTGAAGTACAGCAGAGGGGCGGGGGGTGCGTCAAGAAACTTGCGCGTGCGGCTAGTCGAGGAAGCCGGAGAGGACGAACTCGAAGCCGCCGCCGGTGGCGCCATGGCGGACCACACGGGAGTGCACGGTGACGGACTCTCCTGGTCCGTCGCCGAGGGTGCCGACGCGCTGCAGGGTCATGCGGATGACGGTGCCCGGCATCCAGAGATGGTCGGTGTGCATGAAGAAGCCGGTGACGCTGATGTCCTGGATGGGATGGGGACGCGGTGCGCCGCCGGTGAAGAAATAGGCGACGAGGCCGGGGTGATCGAGGCGATAGGCTTCACGGCGATCGCGCATGCGGCGCTCGCTGCTGGTGAGGGCGCGATCGGGATACAGCCAGCGAAGGATGCGTTCGCCGAGCGTGGGGACTGGCTCGGCGTAGTACTCGGTCTTCGGCTTTTCCCTGCCAGCGACGATGGGCTGTGCCTCACTCTGGGGCACAGCGAAAGACGGTATGGCTTCCGCGGGCTCGGCCAGCATGGGTGCTTCGATGGGCGCGGACGAATATCGAGGACTGGGCGCTGCGCCTGGCGGGTCGACTGCGCGCAGACCGGAATGGGGGATTGGGCTGGGCGGCGGTTGTGCGGGCGCGCCGCGCAGTGTCTGTTCGTTCCATTGAGGAAATTTAGGAGCGGGCGGTCGCGCCGGGGCTGTGACTGATGAGGCTGACTGCGTGGCAAGAAAGCGATCGAGTGCTGACGGCTCGTCGCCTTCTCTCTGAAACGCTGAGGCCGGGATCGCAGGAACGGACGAGATGGGCGGGGGCGACGGGAGCGCGGGCGCTGAAGTCCTGGTGGGGGCGGGTGCAGCGGCGGACGGTGTGGCGACGCGGGCGGCACCGACGCCGGCCTGCGGTGCTGAGACCACGATCAGTTGATCGCCGGATTGGGTTTCGGAGACGGCTATGGTTCCGGCGGGCAAAACGAGGGCGCTCGAGGGTTCGCCGGAAAATGGAAGGAAGTCGCCATCCTGTGTGAGCGCGATGGCATGGACGACACAGTGATTGTTATCGAGATAGATGAGGTCAAAAGGAGTGAGCGCCTGAGCAACGGGGACGGCCTTGAATCGCTGCAGCCAGAGGCCGGCTCGCGCTTCTGGAGCAGGACCTTCGATAAGCACTTTGAGAACTTTGAGTGGCTCGAGCGCGGCGTCGAGGACCGAGACGTCGAGGCTGAGAAAGATGCCCCTGCTCTTATTGAATGCGCAGTACCGCGTCGTTTCCATAGGCCCTCACCTGCGGGTGAGCCTCCGAGCCAGGGGTTCGACGCCGGTTCGATTCGGCGGGGCGAAGTGCTCTCGCTTAGATTACCCGTATCCGGTCTCATGGCAAAGCAACTCGACCGGCTTACGGACGACAGGCCAAGACGGAGACGAGCGCAGTTTCTGCAGTTGTCCCGCGGCTGGTTGACGCAATTCTGCATGGCTGGCGGAGGAGGAGTCAAGGAGATTTGGGCTGGGAAGGGTCGGGACGCCGGCGCGATTGAACCCGGGGCGAAGGATCATTGCCGGGTTGGGAATCGATTACGCGGCTGCTGGGAACTGGAGCTACTCCGAATCAGAGCGCTCGCCAGCGGGGACGAGATCGGCCGAGGCGGTGTCTTTGGCCAGGGCGATGCGGCGGAGATGGTACTGAAAATACGCAAAGGAAAAGAGCGCGGTGAGGATCAGATTGAGGCGTAGACCGATGGGCTCACGGCGATTGTAGTGATCGAGGATGTCTTCGCGGATCTCGAAGATCACCACGATCCAGAGCAGCCAGGAGAAGAGAAAGCCGGTGGCGAAGGACGCGAGCGCCCAGTAAAGCGAGGTGGAGCGGGGGTCAACCTTGCGGAGCCAGAGGCAGAGATAGACCGGCCAGATGGCGATGATGAGATTGATGAGGAAGCTGCGGAAAGGGCCATGCACTCCCCACAGCACGGCCATCTCTGCGCCGCCGATCAGAACGACGATCCAGAGCCAATGAAGGCGAGGCGGGGCAGGATAGGCGCGCCGAAAGCGTGACGCCGGCGAACTGGGAACGCGGTCCAAGGGGGGAGTTTCTCCTCGCGATTCCACTTGGCTAGAAGATACCACACAACTTAGCGAAGGCATCGAGCTCGATGAACTGCTGGCCCGGAGGCGGCGCGGCGACTTCGGCATGCTCAAGGACCCAGGTGTCCTTGTGGAAGAGAAAGACGGCGTGGAGGCCGGCGGCGAGGGCGGGGTTGATGTCGCTCTTGGGGCTGTTGCCGATCATCCAGCTTGAATGCGGCGCGAGCTCGTGGCGGGCGATGACGGCGCGGTAGGTCTCGGGATCTTTCTCAGCGACGATTTCGACGGCGGAGAAGTGGGGCGCGAGGCCGGAGCGGGTGAGCTTGTCTGCCTGCTCGGCCTGATTGCCCTTGGTCATGAGGATGAGCTTGTGGCGGCAGGCGAGCTCGGCGAGAGACTCGGCGACTGCCGGGAGCAGTTCGATCTCCTGGCTGGAAACGGTCTGGGCCAGGCTGACGACCTTCTGGCGATTTTGTTCGGTGACTGGACCGGGGCTGAGCCGCTCATAACACGCGACGAGCGAGCGCGTGAAGCTGGACAGGCCGTAGCCGTGGGCGAGGATGGTCTCGCGCTCGACGGCGTTGAGGGCCTGGCGGATTTCCGCAGGCGTGTAGGTCTGGTGATTGAGGTAGCCGATGAAGGCGGCGATGGCGCGCTCGAAGTAGACGTTGTTCTCCCATAACGTGTCGTCGGCATCGATGAGCAGGGTTTGGCCAGAGGGGAATTGCGACATGCGTTCATGGTAACGAACGGGATGGGGCCGGATTTCCAGAAGGCTAGCGATGGTTTTTCTTTCTAGGCCTAGAGGGCGTGTTCGCGGCTAACTTATTGAAAGCAGAGATCAGAAAACATATAAAGTGTTGAAAATAAATGCAATATATTATTAGATTGACAATTGTTTTGTGTTAATCGTATTCTGATGACGGTCACTCCTGACCAATAGGAGACTTTACATGCGCAGAATTCTTGTATCCAGCCTCTTTTTGTCCACCGTGCTGCTCCCCGCCCAGACGGTCACGAATGGCCAGGGAGCCACACTGATTGCCCGCAACGAAAGCGCACCTGCTGTTGCGGCAAGCGATGTTTCAACGATGCCTACGCGCCGGATCACGACGGGCGTGACGGCGCCGAAGTTGCTTTCCACCCCGGTGGTTCGCGTTTCGCTCAGCGACTTTCCCACCACAGATCTCGCGACGCAGAAGATGATTGTCAGCTTCCGCGTGGACGAGAAGGGCATTCCCCAGAACGTGCATCTTTTGAAGTCGATCAACCAGTCGGTGGATGGGCGCGTTCTGGCGGCTGTCCGCGAGTATCGCTTTGAACCGGCGACGCTCGACGAGCAGTCCGTGCCGATGGACGTGAACCTGGCAGTCAACTTCACCGCCCGGTAAGAGCTTTCCGCAGAGCTCCTGCATAGGAGCAAGCAAAGGCCGCATGGCATATCGCCATGCGGCCTTTGTGTTTGCGGTTGATGTGGAATCAGAGTCCGGGTTGGGCGGCGAGCCAGCTCTTCAGGCGCGGCTCCTGCAGGGCGCGCAGCTCAATGCAGCCATTGATGGATTCGATGGCGTGGCGGAGCGAAACATCCGAAGCCTCCACGGGGTGGGTGGCGAAGAACTGCCGCACATTCTCACGCGAGCCGGCGCTGCAGAAAGCGTCGGTTGCGCCGACGAGCCGCTGCCCCATGTCCATGGTGAATTGGGCATGCACCTGATCCCAATGGCTCTGGATGAACTGCCAGGTTTGTGCGCGGTTGGCAGCAATCGAGAGTGAGATTGAGATCTGAAAGGCGGCGTCCTGGTTGCGGACTTTGCCGGAGACGGCGAGATTGAGTGCGCGCTCCACGAGAGCCGGATCCTCGAACTGGGCCAGGCGGCGCAGAGCGCTGTTCTGCAGCTCGGGGCTGTTTGCCGTCTCGTAGACGTGGAGGAATTGATTGAAGAGCTGGGCGTCTCCGTCGCGCGCGGCCACAGTGAGAGCGGTCTCGCGGAGGGTGGGATCGACCGAGGCCGGATCCGAGAGGTACTGCTCGGCGATGGTGCGGGCTTCGGCGACGATGGCCGGGTCGTTGCCGTAGAGGCCGAGCGCGCGGAAGAGCTGAGCGCGAAGCTCGCGGGTGTTGGCGGAGTCGGAGGGTGCAGGCGGGCCGAGCCTGGCGTACTCCGGCGCAAAGTTGGCGCGCAGCCAGGCCGCGAGAGCCAGCTTCTCGTGGGGCGATGCGGCGACGCGATCGTAGATGATGCCAACGCCGTCGAGCGCATCGGAAAGCACTTCGGCATTCGAGTCGTTCCTTACGGCTGCGACCAGATCAAGGTAGGTTCCCGCGGTGAGCTTGTTGGCGCGGAGCTGGGCCCACGAGTCGCCGATGAGGCTGATGCGCTCCGCGGGCGTGAGGCTGGTCTCGACCTGAGCGACGAGCTGCCGATACTGAGCCGGCGCATAGGCGCTGCGGTAGTAGCCGTGTCCGCCGGCGTTGGCGAAGAGCAGCGGCGTTGCCGGAACCTTGAGGTCTTTCGTTTCGGGAGTAATGAGCTCGCACTGCTGCGCGTCCTGCGCGGTGCGGAAGCAGATGGGCAGTGTCCACGCCTGCGCGACGCTCGAGGTGACGCTGGGGCTGATATAGAAGCGACGCTGCGCGACAGAGACGCGGCCGTTGACGGGCTGCCCGAAGGTGATTTGCGGTACGCCCGGCTGAACGATCAGGCTGGACATGATGCGATCGACGGGTTTGTGGCTGGCCGCGGTCTCGGCGTTCCAGAAATCCTCTGCCGTGGCGTTGCCGTAGAGATGCGCCTCAAGATAGTTGTGCACGCCCTTGCGGAAGGTCTCGGGGCCGACGTAGTTCTCGACCATCGAGAGAACATCGCTGGCTTTGCCGTAGGCGATGCCGTCAAAGAGCTGATCGATCTCGTCGGGGGTGTCTGCTTTGGCGCGGATGGGCCGGGTGGTGGGCCGGGCGTCGATGTTGAGAGTGTTGTCCATGTCGGCGACGACGCTCTGGTTCATATTCCACTCGGGGTGCATGACGCCGACGGCCTTATTCTCCATCCAGGTGGCGAAGCCCTCATTGAGCCAGATGTTGTCCCACCATTGCATGGTGACGAGGTCGCCGAACCACTGGTGAGCCATTTCGTGGGTGATGTCGACGGCGACGAGCTTCTTGGCGTCGATGGAGGCGGTCTTCTCGTCGATGAGCAGCGCGGTTTCGCGGTAGGTGATGGCGCCGAAGTTCTCCATCGCGCCGGCTTCAAAGTCGGGAATGGCGATGAGGTCGAGCTTCTTGAGCGGGTAGGGAATGCCGAAGTAGGTGTTGTAGTAATGCAGCGCGAACTTGGCGACCTGAAGGCTGTAGGGCGTGAGGGCGACCTTGTCGGGCGTGGCGCAGGAGCGGATGGCGACGCCATCCTGCTCGGCGGAGGTGCACTGGAAGTCGCCGACGAGGAAGGCCAGCAGGTAGGTGGACATGCGCGGCGTGGTGAGGAAGGTCAGCGTGTGCTTGCCGGCGATGGGACCGGGCGTGTCGTTGACGATGGGGCCGTTGGAGATGGCGGTGTCGCCGTTGTCAACGACGAGCGAGACGTCGAAGGTTGCCTTGAGCGCGGGCTCATCGAAAGAGGGGAAGGCGCGGCGTGCGTCGGTGGATTCGAACTGGGTGACGGCGTAGTTGCGGCGCTTGGTTTTGGAGAGATAGAAGCCGCGGAGCTCGTTGTTGAGGATGCCGGTGTAGTGAATGGTAATCGCGGCCGGGCCGGCGGGCAGCGGATCAGCGACGGTGAAGGTGGCCTGCTCTTTGGCTGGATCGAGCGAGACGGTTGCGGTCTGGTCGTGTCCGGCGGCGGAGATGGCGACGGACTGGAAGGCAAGCTCGTTGGCGTTGAGGGTGATGCTGCGGCTGGGTTCACGCAGAATCACGTTGATGGTCTCGATGCCGGAGAAGGTTGCGGCATGCAGATCGGGCGTGAGGGCGAGCGCGTAGTGCTGGGGGACGACGGTCGAGGGCAGACGCTGGCCCTGGAGCGAAGTTGCGGCAACAGCAAGCGATGCAAATGCAACAAGAGCTGTGCGGAAAATGGGGAGGGTACAACTGATTCTCATTCAATCCTCTTGGACGTCGTGGGGAAGTGGGCCTGGAAGCGGCGAACGTGCGCAGGCCGGCGTGAAAGCCTTTTCTATTTTAGGGTAAATTGGGCGCTGGTAATGATTTGAAGGTCCGAGGGAGGGTTACCACGGAGCGTCCTTTTTGGGTACTTTTCGGGGTGCTGTAGGCTTAATTTGAAGGAGTTACGGGGTTGGGGTCTACGCTAGCGGGTTCGCTGTGGTGGGGGAGGAGCGAATCGAGGAGCAGGAGGCAGGCGCCGATGACGATGGCGCTGTCGGCGACGTTGAAGTCGGGCCAGTGGTAGGTGAAGATATGGACCTCAATGAAGTCGATGACCGAGCCATAGACGAGGCGGTCGTGGACGTTGCCGAGGGCACCGCCGAAGACCAGCGCGAGGGCCACGCTGGTGAGGGTGAGGCGGCTGCCGAGGCGGACGAGGATGACCAGAACGACGAGGGCGACGAGGAGCGAGAAGCCGGTGAGAGCCCAGCGGACGGCGTGGGGCGAGGCTGAATCCGCGAAGAGGGAAAAGGCTGCGCCTTCGTTGGTCCAGTGGGTGATGCGCAGAATGTGCGGGATGACGGGGACTGCGCCGCCGATGGGGATGCGCGCGGTGACGAGCACCTTGGTGAGGCGGTCGAGGAAGATGACGACCGCCGAGATGAGGAGCAGCCAGGGAAGGCGGCGCGGCACAGGAAAGCTCACGAGGCGGCCTCCGCTGAAGGCGGATGGATGCCCATTTCCTTGAGGGCGGCGCTGCAGCGGGTGCAGACGTTCTGCCAGATGCCGTAGTCGGCGACCTCGGGCATGAAGTTCCAGCAGCGGGCGCATTTGTGGCCGGTGGCGGGGAGAGCTTCCGCGGTGAGGGCAGGGCCTTCGACGACGCGCACTGCGGAGACGTTGAGGATTTCCTTGAGGCCGGCGGCGTGCTTCTTGAGAAGCACGAGTTGTTCGCCGGCGGCGACGATTTCGATTTCGGCTTCGAGGCCTTTGCCGATGCGCTTGGCCTGGCGCGCCTCTTCGAGGACGCGGAGAGCCTCATCGCGGACGGCGAAGAGCTGCTTCCATTCCTCGAGCAACTCCGTTGGGTTTTCGCGAGAAGATCTCTTCAGGCTTGGGAAAGAGCGCGAGATGCACGCTGGCTTCGCGGCCTTCGACTTTGGGCAGGTATTCCCACACTTCGTCGGCGGTGAAGCTGAGGATGGGCGCGACGAGGCGGACGAGGGCTTCGGTGATCTTCCAGAGAACGGTTTGCGCGGAGCGGCGCGCGGTGCTGGTGGGCGCGAAGGTGTACATGCGGTCTTTGAGCACATCGAGATAGAAGGAGCTGAGGTCGACGATGGCGAATTCGTTGACCGCGTGATAGACGCGGTGGAACTCGAAGGACGTCGTACCAGCCGAGGATTTTTTCGGTGAGCTCGCGGGTGCGGGCGAGCATGTAGCGGTCGAGGGGTAGAAGATCGGCTTCGGCTATGCCATCGCGCGCGGGATCGAAGCCGTTGAGATTGCCGAGCAGGAAGCGGAAGGTGTTGCGCAGCTTGCGATAGAGCTCGGCGCAGCGCTGCATCAGGTTTTCGCTGGCGGCCATGTCTTCGCGGAAATCGATGGAGGCGACCCAGAGACGGACGATTTCGCCGCCCAGGCGCTCGGCGATGTCGACGGGATCGACGCCGTTGCCGAGGGACTTGGACATGGCGCGGCCCTGCTCGTCGAGGGTCCAGCCGGCGGTGGCCACGTGCGAGTAAGGCGCGCGGCCGCGCAGGGCGACCGAGGTGAGCAGCGAGGAGTGGAACCAGCCGCGGTGCTGGTCGCCGCCTTCGAGGTAGAGGCACTCTGTGCGCCGTTCGCTTTTCTGGAAGGACTGTATAGGCGGCTTTGAGGTCGGGGTCGGATTCGCAGACGGCGAACCAGCTTATGCCGGAGTCGAACCAGACGTCGAGGATGTCGGTTTCCTTTGCGAAGGACACTGGCCGCCGCATTGCGCGCACTTCGCGTCCTGTTGGCAAGCAGCGACGCGATATCGCGTGGTGTGCCAGGCTTCGGCGCCTTCGCGGTCGAAGAGGTCGATGATCTTGCGGTTCAGCGCGGCGTCGAGGATGGGCTGGTTGCAGCTCTCGCACAGGAAGACGGCGATGGGCACGCCCCAGATGCGCTGGCGGCTGATGCACCAGTCGGGGCGCGTGGCGATCATGTTGGTGATGCGCTCCTTGCCCCAGGCGGGATCCCAGATGACCTTGTCGATCTCTTCGATGGCGAGCTTGCGCGAAATCGTCTTCGACCGTCGGCGCGTTTTATCGGGGTTTCGAGCGAGATGAACCACTGCTCGGTGGCGCGGAAGATGACGGGGTTGTGGCAGCGCCAGCAGTGCGGGTATGAGTGCTCGAGGTCGGCGCGGGCCGAGAAGCGCGCCGCTGGTCTTTGAGCATGTCGATGATGATGGGGTTGGCGGCCCAGACCTTCTTGCCCTCGAAGGCGGGCGGCTCGGCGTGGGGCCATGCGGATTCGATCGACGTGGAGATGGCCGGCGGCATCGACGCGGCAGGTGTGATCGAGGCCGTAGCGCTGGCCGGTGTAGAAGTCGTCTGCGCCATGCGAGGGCGCGGTGTGGACTGCGCCGGTGCCGGTGTCGGCGGTGACATAGGTGGCGAGGACGCCGAGGATGCTGCGCTCGAGGAAGGGATGCTTGAAGGTGACGCGGTCGAGCTGCGCTGCCTTTGAAGCGCGCGATCTCGGTTGCGTCTGCCGAGCTTGCACGCTGCGAGCGACGGCGGTGCGAGTTCTGCGGCGACGATGTAGACCGGGTCCGGACTGCCGTTGCTTCAGGGCAACGTATTCGAAGTCGGGATGGAAGGCGACGGCCATCGACGCGGGGAGGGTCCAGGGAGTGGTGGTCCAGATGATGGTGTAGACCTCGCGGCCGGCGAGCGCGGGCGTCGATGGCCGTCTGGCGTCTGAGGTGAGCTGCGTAGCGCACGTAGATCGACGGGCTGGTGTGCTGCTCGTACTCGATTTCGGCTTCGGCGAGGGCGGTGCGGTCGTGGATGCACCAGTAGACGGGCTTGAGGCCGCGGTAGACGAAGCCCTTCTCGAGGAAGCCGTAGAAGGCTTCGAGGGTGCGGGCCTCGTAGTCGCGGGACATGGTCTGATAGGGGTTGTCCCAGCGGCCGAAGCAGCCAATGCGCTGGAACTGCGAGGTCTGCAGATCGATGTACTTCTGCGCGTAGGCGCGGCATGCATCCAAGACTGCAGGGACGGGCATTTCGAGCTTTTTGCGGCCGAGCTGCTCGTCGACTTTGATTTCGATGGGAAGGCCGTGGCAGTCGTAGCCGGGAACGTAGGGCGCGTCGAAACCGGCCATGGTTTTGGACTTAACGACGAAGTCCTTTAGGCCCTTGTTGAGGGCGTGTCCCAGGTGGATGGGGCCATTGGCGTAGGGAGGACCATCGTGGAGGAGATAGACGGGGCGGCCCTGTCCGGCTTTGCGCAACTCGTCATAGAGGCGCAGCTCGGTCCAGCGAGCGAGCCGAAGTGGCTCATTCTGCGGCAGATTGGCCTTCATCGGGAAGGCGGTTTGGGGAAGGGTTAAGGTCGCCTTCAACTCCGGCGCTGGAGACATTGGCCCTCCTGAGGGCAAAGGGGATACTCAATCTCCAGTGTAAATGTTCGCGCGAGAATTTCCGGTAACGCAGGAGAGGCTGTCCCGTCTATTGCATATGGGAATGTCGTACTCCAAAGACTTTGAGACTCTGGAGACGGACCAGGCGGGAGCGAACCATGCGGGACACGAGACAAGCACGGGCGGTGTCGCGCATAATGGATGGCAGCCTCCCGCGATGGACCGGCTTACAGCAAGGCACCCCCAGGCAGTTGAGCCGGCGGAACAAATGGCAAACGATATTCTGATCCAGACTGCGACCGAATCCGAAGCTGCGGCAGCACGGCCCTCTGGGCACGAGCTCGACGCATTTCTGGGCAAAGCCTTCGAGGAAAAGCCGGTCTGGACGACGCTCTATGAGAGCGTTCGCGACGTCTTTTTCCCGGTGAAGCTGCCCCCGCTGCAGCTGACTTCGCAGCCGATTCCGGTGCCGGACCGCATGGCGGTGAAGGCAAATCCCTGGGCGATCGGCATCTCATCGACGCTGAATATCGCCATCGCAGCGCTGCTGATCTGGCTGGGTATCCGTGTAGTACACAACATTGTGAAGCCGACGGTGCAGGCGACGAATGTGGACGTCAGCGCGTTCGATTTGAAGGCGCCGAAGGCGGGGATTGCAGCGGGCGGCGGCGGCGGCGGTGGATCGCACGACATTGTGGACCCGATCAAGGGCAAGCTGCCTCCGCGAATGAAGGACCCGATTACGCCGCCGATGGTGCCGATTCTGGATCATCCCAAGCTGGCGGTTCCGGCGGCAATCAATGTGCAGCAGAGTATCCAGTTGCCGGATAACCCGAATCTGCCCAACTTCGGTGTCACCAAGTCGCCTAACGTCACGGTGGCGTCGAACGGGCAAGGCGGCGGCGCGGGCATGGGCACGGGCTACGGCGGCGGCATTGGCAGCGGCACGGGCAACGGCTATGGGCCGGGCCAGGGCGGCAATGCCGGCGGCGGGCTCTACCAGATGGGCGGCGGCGTTTCGGCGCCGGTGCCGATCTTTACTCCCGAGGCAGAGTTCAGCGACGAGGCGCGTCGGGCGAAATATCAGGGCGTGTGCCTGATCTCAGTGATCGTGGATGCGCATGGAAATCCGCAGGATGCGCGAGTGATTCGGACGCTGGGCATGGGCCTGGATGAGAAGGCGCTGGAAGCGGTGGCGAAGTACAAGTTCAAGCCGGCGATGAAGGATGGGCGCACGGCGGTGCCGGTGCGGATCACGATCGAGGTGAACTTCCGGTTGTACTAAGCTTTTGGATTTTGCAAGGAGAGGGCGCGGCTTTGGCTGCGCCTTTTGCGTTGCACCTGAGAATGAACGCGGAGCGGCGCAGGTTAAGCGGAGTCGGAATTTTTTAGAGAGGGATCTGAGGAGGAATGGTGCGCCCGGAGAGATTCGAACTCCCGGCCTTCTGGTTCGTAGCCAGACGCTCTATCCAGCTGAGCTACGGGCGCACATGGGTGAAGCAGAACCTAAGACAGATTATCAGGGATTGAGGGTGCATGCAACGCGCTCGGGGGCGCAGGAAATGGCGCTCCAGCTATGCGGCTGGGGCTGGTTCCGGCGCCGGCTGTGGCGGGATGAGCGAGAGCTCTTCCTCAATTTCCAGACCGGCCTGGCTGACGAGACGCGTGACGGCGGCGGCGTTGAGACGCGTGGCATCGTACTCGACGCGCAGGGTGCGGGCCTCGCGGTCGAAGTTCATGGCGCGGATGCCATAGACGTCGCGGGTGCTGGCCAGTGCGAAGGCGACCGCCTCAGTGGGCGGGGTGGCATAGCGATAGAGAATGTCTACCGTCGTCATAGGGAGATGATAGCAAGATCGCGCTAGAGATTCTTGATGTAGGCGCGGATTTCCGGATCGGACCAGTCGGTTGCGCCGACGAATTTTCGGCGAATGATGCCGCTGCGGTCGATGAGGTAGGTTTCCGGCCACATATCGGTGTGGTAAAGATTGGCGGCCGTCTGGTTGGGATCGCGGACGGTGATCAAGTCGACGTGACGGTTGCGGATGAAGGTTGAATAGGCGTAGGGATCTTCGTCGATGCTGACGGCGAGCACGACGACGTTGGGGTCGTCGTGATGGAGCTGAAGGAGCGAGGGCAGTTCTTCTATGCAGGGACCGCACCACGAGGCCCAGAAGTTGAGGAGCACGACTTTGCCGCGGTAGCTGGCGAGATGGATGGAGGTGCTGCCGTCGGAGACGGTGAAGTCGGGGGCGACTTTGCCGGTCTGGGCTGGATGCGCGCCGCGGTCGCAGCCTGCGATAAGGACAAGGGATAGCGCAGCGACGAGTGAGAGACAGCGTGGAAACCGCACGTTTCTATAATACGAAGTGAGACGGCGAGGGGAAAAGGAACCTGCGTGAGCGGAAGCGAAAAGGAAGAAGGCAAGGCGAAGAGCTGGACGCCGGTGCTGGGGCTGACGGACGAGGCGGGCGAGCCGCTGGAGGCGTTGAGCCTGCGGGGAACACTGTTTGACCAGCCGGAACCGGCGGAGTTGCTGGAGTTGACGGTGATTGTGCCGGCGCGGAATGAGGAAGACTGCCTTGGCGCGTGCATCGAGTCACTGGTCGCGCAGTCTGAGGATGTGTTCAAGCTGGGACGCGACTGGGAGCTGGTGGTGGTGGATGACCACTCGACGGATGGGACGGCGGAGATTGCGCGCGGCTTTGCCGGTGTGACGGTGCTGGAAGCGGCGAAGCTCGAGAAGGGCTGGACGGGGAAGACGAATGCGATTTGGACGGCGGCGCGCAAGGCGCGCGGGCAGTGGCTGCTGTTTACGGATGCGGACACGGTGCATGAGCCGGGCGATCTGCGGCGGGCGATCCATGAGGCGGAGCGGTATAAGGCGGGAATGCTGAGCTATTCGCCGCGGCAGGTGGTGACGGGGTTTGCGCAGCGAGCGCTGATGCCGCTGGTGTTCTCGCGAGCTGGCGCTGGCGTATCCGACAGCGAAGGTGTAGCGACCCGAACCAGCGGGTGGCGGCGGCGAATGGGCAGTTTTTGCTGGTGGAGCGCGAGGCGTACCGGCGGATGGGCGGGCACCCGGCGGTGAAGGACAAGGTGCTGGAGGATGTGGAGCTGGCCTTTACTGGCGAAGCGGCGGAGGATTGGTTTGCGGTTTCGCTATGCGGCCGATGCGGTGACGACGCGGATGTACCGGACAACGGGCGCGATGATTGAGGGATGGACGAAGAACCTGGCGCTGTTGTTTAACAATGCACTGGCGTTGGCGTTGTGGCGGGCGCTGGATTTTTTTCTTCTCTTCGGATTGCCGGTGCTGGCGGTGGAACTTTGGAGCGCGCGGTTCGCACCGCGTTCGTCTGCAGTGGCTGGGCGCGGGGTGGGTGCTGTTGATGTTTGTGGGTGCGGAACCTGGTGCGGTTTTACGCGCGAGTGGCGAAGTCGAACTTTGGCGTTTCTGAATTGTGCGCTGACGCCGCTGGGGCTGCCGCTGTTTGTGGTGCTGCTGTATCGAAGCTGGTTCCAGCATAGGGTGCTGAAGCAGGTAAGCTGGAAGGGACGGACGTATGCGGAGTGAGCGCACTGGAACAATGAAGCGCTGCGAACGCGATTGTGCATCCTTATGTATTGAGAGAGTTTCATGATTGAGCTGACCCGCCGGGCGACGTTTTCTGCCTCGCACTACTACTGGAACGAGGCCTGGAGTGCGGAGAAGAATGAGCATGTGTTTGGCAAGTGCGCCAACCGCAACGGGCATGGGCATAATTACACGCTCGAAGTGACGGTGGCGGGCGAGCCGGATGCGGTGACGGGATTTGTGGTGGACCTGAAGTGGCTGAAGGATGTGATCGAGCGCGAGGTGCTGACGGCGTACGATCACCGGCATCTGAATCTTGAAGTACCGGAGTTTGCACAAGACGATTCCGACGACGGAGAATCATGGCGATTGCCGCATGGAAGCGGCTGGAGCCCGCGGTGAGCGCGGCGAAGGGTGCGCGGCTGAGCCGGGTGCGCGTGTACGAGACGCCGGAGATTTTTGCCGAATATCGGGGTGATGCGTGAAGGCGTATTTCGGACGGCGGTACATGTTGAGCGCGAGCCATCGGCTGCACAGCGATGCTTTATCGGCTGAGGAGAATCGTGCGGCCTATGGGAAGTGCAACAACCCGCATGGGCATGGGCATAACTACGTGATTGAAGTGCTGGCAGGCGGGCCGGTGGATGCGGAGACGGGGATGGTGATCGATCTTGGTGCCCTGGATGCAGTGGTGCGCACAAAGGTGGTGGAGCGGTTTGATCACACGAACCTGAACCTCGATCCGCTCTTTGCGAACGAGTGCCGACCACGGAGAATCTTTGTAGGGCTGTGTTCGGGCTGTTGAAGGATGCGCTGCCTGCGGGCGAACTGGAGTATGTGCGCGTGGAAGAGACGGAGAATAATTTCTTTCAGTGTTCCGCGGCGTGAAGTGCGGCGATAGATGTTGCGATCGCTCCGATGCTGGAGCGGGAGGGTAAGCGAGAATGGCGCAAGCCGATGGCAGTGAGCAAGCCGGTGCGGCTAGCACCTGAGACGACTGAAGGGCTCAGCGAGTTCAGCACGCAGGAGATGTATCGCGAGATTCTGAGCCGGCTGGGCGAGGACCCGACGCGCGATGGCCTGGTGGCGACGCCGGCGCGCGTGGAGAAGTCGATGGCCTTCCTGACCAAGGGCTACGACCAGGATCCCGACGCAGATTTTGCGCGGCGCGCTGTTCGATGTGGACTACGACGAGATGGTGATCGTGAAGGACATCGAGATGTTCTCGCTGTGCGAGCATCACATGCTGCCTTTCTTCGGCAAGGTGCATGTGGCCTATATTCCAAAGGGCAAGGTGATTGGGCTGAGCAAGATTCCGCGGCTGGTGGAGGTGTTTGCGCGGCGGCTGCAGGTGCAGGAGCGGCTGACGCGGCAGATTGCCGATGCGATTCAGGATGCGATTGCGCCGCAGGGCGTGGGCGTGGTGATTGAGGCGCGGCACCTGTGCATGATGATGCGCGGCATTGAGAAGCAGAACTCGTCTACGGTGACGAGCGCGATGGTGGGCTGCTTCCGGCAGAAGGAGACGCGCGCGGAGTTTCTGTCGCTGGTGCGGCAGCCGGGGTCGGGCGCACTCTGACTCGGCGACGTAGATTCGACTAAAGTAGATGAGTGAACGGACTTCTGGTCGTCGATAAGCCGGGGGACATGACCAGCCACGATGTGGTGGCCCGGCTGCGCAGAATTACCGGGGAGCAGCTCGATTGGGCACCTGGGCACGCTGGACCCGATGGCGACCGGCGTTCTGCCGTTGCTGATCGGCAAGTTTACGCGGCTGGCGCAGTATTTCTCTTCCGCCGAAAAGAGCTATACCGGGACGATTCGATTCGGCTTTGCGACCGACACCTACGATGCCGAGGGCGAGCCGGTGGGCCGAGGCAGTCGCATCCTGTGCTGACGCTCGACGCAGGTGCGCGCTGCGGCGGGGCGATTTCGACGGCGAGATGGAGCAGATGCCGCCGGCTTTTTCCGCAAAGAAGATCGCCGGAACGCCGGCCTACAAGCTGGCGCGCGCGGGCAAGCCGGTGGAGCTGAAGCCGGCGACGATTCGTATTCATCAGCTTTGAGATTGTGTCGCTCGATGGGGCAGAGGCGCAGTTCGCGATGACGGTGAGCGCGGGCGGTTATGTGCGCTCGGTTGCGCATGAGCTGGGGCAGGACCTGGGTTGCGGCGCGCATTTGAGCAGCTCTGCGGCGGACGCAAGCTGGAGTGTTCACCTTGGCAGACGCACACGCGCTCGAAGAACTGGACGCTGTGCGTGGCGATGCGGACGCGCTGGAGGGTTCTGCATTCATCCGCGCAGCTTGTTGCCGGAGATGCCCGCGGTGACGGGCGATGCGATCGCGCTGGGACGGTTGCGCAACGGGGCGCAGGCGAATCTGCCGGAGTTCTCGCGACGCGGCGCTGGTGAAGGTATTTGCCGGGCAGCGTGAATCTGGTGGGGATTGCGAAGCGCGTGGCGGGGACGTTGTTTCAGCCGGTGGTGGTGATGGGGTGACTAGGCAGGGCTAGTGAATAGGGGATAGATGTGGCTACTTTTGGAGCAGGGCTTGAGCGCGGGCAGTAGCGTGCTGGCGATGATCTCGGAGCCTTTGGCGGTGGGGTGGATTCCATCGGGCTGGATGGTGCCGGGACACGTTGACGAGGTCTTTGTAGATCATGGGCACGAAGGCGGTGCGATGGCTTGGCGGCGAGGTCGAGAAAGATCTGATCGAACTGGCGAATGTAGTCGGGGCCGTAGTTGGGCGGCAGAGTGATGCCGGCGAGAGCACTTTGATGTGGGCGCGTTGTAGTGCGGAGATGACGGTGTCGAGATTGCGGCGGGTCTGATCAAGGGGAAGGCCGCGCAGACCATCGTTGCCGCCGAACTCGACGATGACGACCGCAGGATGCAGGCGAGGATGGAAGGGAGCAGGCGACGGCGTCCTTGGTGGTGGCGCCGCTGGTGCCGCGATTGATGACGATGTAGTGGTAGCCGAGGTGGTCGAGATCGCGCTGCAGGGCATCGGGATAGGCCTGCTGGCTGTTCCAGGCCGTAGCCGGCGGTGATGCTGTCGCCGAAGCAAACGAGCACCGGGCGCGGCGGCCGCCAAGAGCGGTGCAGCGAGGACGAGAAGCAGAAGTGAAACGAGAGAGCGGCGGCGAACGTCCACAGAGCAGTGTAGCCGGGCGAACGGACGTGGCTCGTATAGGCAGACGCAGTGGCTCGCACATGAGGAGAGGGCGGCGATTAAGGAGGAGCGGTGATCGAGGTCCGGGATGTGAAGAAGTGGATTCAGAACGGGTCGCGGCGCGTGGAAATTCTGAAGGGCATTTCGCTGCGCATTCCGGCGGGGCAGTTTGTGGCCATTGTGGGCGCGAGCGGCAGCGGCAAGAGCACGCTGCTGGGGTTGCTGGCGGGACTCGACACGCCAAGCGAGGGCGAGATCTGGCTGGATGGAACGCCGATTCACAATCTGGCCGAGACCGAGCTGGCAGCGGTGCGCGGGGAGAAGATCGGATTTGTCTTTCAGTCGTATCAGTTGATTCCGACGCTCACGGCGCTTGAGAATGTGCTGCTGCCGTTTGAGCTGAATGTTGAAGGGAAGCGGACTGGAGCGTGCGCGCGGCGCTGCTCGAGCAGGTGGGACTGGCCGAGCGGATGGAGCACTATCCGATTCAACTCTCCGGCGGCGAGCAGCAGCGCGTTGCGCTGGCGCGGGCGTTTGTGGTCGATCCGCCGATCGTGATGGCGGACGAGCCGACAGGAAATCTCGACTCGACCAACGGCCGGCTGGTGCTGGATCTGCTGCTGAAGCGCAACAGCGAAGCGCAGCACCACGCTGGTGCTGGTGACGCACGACGCCGAAGTGGCGAGCTGCGCGGATCGCAAGATCGTGCTGAAGGACGGCATGATGGTGGAAGACACGCTGCCGTTTGTTGAGGGCGCAGAGGACCTCGTTCCAAAGCGAGGACGAACAATGGCTAGGCGCGCGCTGAGCTGGAGCCGCGCGGCAGCGATCGGCTGGCGCGATCTGAAGTCCGCGCCGGGCAAGTTTGCGTTCGTTGTGCTGTCGGTTGCGGTGGGAGTGGCGGCGCTGGTGGGCGTGCGCGGATTCAGCGAGAGCTTTCGGCGCACGCTGACCGCCGAAGCGCGATCGCTGATGGCCGGCGACCTGAGCGCGCGCATCTATCGCGAGCCGACGGCGGAAGAGCAGAAGAAGATTGATGCAGCTTGCGCAGTCGACAGGCAGGGGCGCAGTCGACGTGGGTTGTGGAGACGGTTTCGATGGCCTCGCGTGCCGCCCGATCCGGTGCCGCTGCTGGTTACGCTGAAGGCCGTCGATCCGACTGAGTATCCGTATTACGGCGGTGCTGAGCTGGAGCCTGCGATGAACCTGCAACAGGCGCTGGAAGGCGACTCGGCTGTCGTCGCTGAGGAGTTCCTGATTCGCTTGAACGCGCATGTGGGCGGCACGCTGCGGCATGGGTGGACGCAACTTTCAGATCGCCGCAGTACTGACGCAGGAGCCGGACCGCATGTCTTCGGGCGCGGGCATGGGGCCGCGGGTGATGGTTTCGCGCTCCGCGCTGGAGCGCACGGGATTGTTGGCGCAGGGCAGCCGCGCCAGCGAACGGCTGCTGTTGAAGCTGCCGGCGAAGGCCGATCCCGCGGCGGTGCGCAAGCAGGTGGAGGCGATTCTGCCCGATGCGCAGGTGATGGATTTCAAGGAAGGGAATCCGGCGCTGAGCGAGGGGCTGGACAATGCGACCGCGATTCTCAGCCTGATTTGCCTGGTGGCGATGGTGCTGGGCGCGATTGGCGTGGCGATGGCGATGCATGCGCATCTGGAGCAGCGCATGGATATGCTGGCGATCCTGAAAGCGGTGGGCGCGCAGCTCGAGTGATCTGCTGCGCATTTTTCTGCTGCAGACACTGGGGCTGGGATTGGCTGGAGGCTTGCTCGGCGTGGCTGCGGGCGCAGGCGTGATGGCGGCGCTGCCCGCGGTGTTTGGCAAGCTGCTGCCGGTGCATACGGCGCTGGAGTTTCCGTGGCGCTCGGCGCTGGCCGGGCTTGGCACGGGATTGTTGACGACGCTGCTCTTCTGCCTGCCGCCACTGCTCGATGTACGCGCGGTGCGGCCGGTGCTGGTGTTGCGGAGGCTGGTGGAGCAGACGCCGAGCGGCGCGCGCGCGTGGCTGGCGCGCTGGTGGGCGCGGCGGTTGCAGTTGGGCATTGCGGCGACTGGTGCTGCTGGCGCTGGGCGGAATTGCGTGGGCGCTGTCGGATTCGGCCAAGGTGGGCGGAGCGTTTGCGGGAGTCTTTGTCATCGCGTTGACGGTGCTGCTGATGCTGGCGGCGGTGGCGCTGCGGGTGCTGCGGTTTGTGCTGAACCGTGTGCGACTGCGGCTACATCCGTCGTTGCGTCATGGGCTCGCGAACCTTTATCGACCGGGCAATCAATCGGCTGCTGTGCTGGCGGCGTTGGGCACAGGTGTGATGCTGATTCTTGCGGTCTATCTGACGCAAGGAATCCTGCTGCGAGAATATGCGCGAGTGGCCTCACCGAAGCTGCCGAATGTATTTCTGATCGACATTACCTCGGATGAGGCGCAGGGAATCCGCGATTTCTTTCAGCACCAGCCTGGCGTGACGGAGCCGCTGGACCTGCTGCCAGTGGTGGCGGGACGATTCGTTTCGCTCAATGGCAAGACGCTTGACCAGCTGCGGGATCAGCATTTTCCGCGGCGCATGCTGGAGAGTGCGGAGTTGAGCTGGGCCGATGCCGCTCCGGCTGGCGACAAAGTGACGCAAGGGAAGTGGTGGTCGACACCAAACGCCGCGCAGCTCGCTGTTGGCGAGGGCGTGGCGAAGCGATTGAATCTGGGGATCGGCTCCGCGGTGCAGCTTGCAGTCGGCGAGCAGACACTCAACTTGAAGGTGGCGGCAATTTATCGAGGAGACGGTGAGCACGTAAGCGCGCGGGTATCGTTTGTGCTTCCCTCGGGCCTGCTGAAAGACGAGCCCGCAACCTGGTATGGAGGCGCGCATCTCGCTGCCGACCAGATTCCGGCGATGGAGAAACGCTCTGTTCGCCGCATATCCCACGGTGACCGTGATCAACCTGGCCGACATGCTGAGCCGGATTGAGAGTGTGGTGGACCAGATCACCTATGTGGTGCGCTTTCTGGCGGGGTTTTCGATTCTGGCGGGGCTGATGATTCTGGCGTCGAGCATTGCGAGCGCGCGCTTCCGCAGGATGCGTGAGGCCGTGGTGCTGAAGACACTGGGCGCTACGCGGATGCGCATTGTGCGCACCTTCAGCGTGGAGTTCAGCGTGCTGGGACTGCTGGCCGGGGCGGTGGGCGTGGTGTTTGCCAACGTCCTGACGCAGACGGTGCTGCACCGGCTCGACTTGAGCTATCGGATTGACTGGACGGCCACGCTGGTTGCACTGGCGGGCACCGCGCTGCTGGCGGTGGCTACGGGCTGGATTGCGAGCTACCGGATTCTGGGGCTGCGGCCGCTCGAAGTACTGCGCGAGGAGTAGGGAGTGGATTGACCCAAGTGCAGATTCCACTTATGATAAGCATGTTGGCCGCTCCGCTCGGGCATCCGCTGTGAGCGCGGTCAGCGTTGAATTGTTGCCCCCTCGTTCAATGGTAGGACAGCTGCCTCTGGAGCAGCCTATCGGGGTTCGAATCCCTGGGGGGCAGCCAATCCCGCACTTGCAAGATCCGTCCCGCTCAGTCTTGCGACCCCCTGTCGACTGCCATCTTTTCCTTTACGATTGCCTCCGCTGCATTGGCCTCGAGAATCCAACTGGTTGCTGCCCCAATGGTGGTTTCATCCTCGTACCAGAGCATTCCGAAATCGGTGATGCACTCGGGGAAGTCGGGCTTGATGACGATGTAGCCGGGAATCATGCCGCCGGGGATGTAGCTGTCGTCGCCGCGATTATTGGAGTACGTCTTGATCTTCGAGGCCGTACCGATTCCGGCAATGTACGACACGTTGGAAGCCGGATGCGTGCCCAACAGATAATTGGCCGCGCGCAGCGTGTAGTCCGGTCCAACCAAATCCGGAAACGCCTCGTGCAGGAAGTACATCTCAACGCCGAAATCGGCAACCTGCGTAGAGCTTCCCCACGCGCCGAGCGACGGCGGCACGCCAAACGGCGTGGCTGCCATGTCATGATCCAGCTGCGGCAGCCAGGCCTGGAGAGCAGTTTTGAACTGTGACTTGTAACTCGGGTCGAGATACGGCAGAGCGCGCACGGCGGTCCAGCCCTGAAACTCCATATGCTCGAGCATAGACGGAAACAGTTCTTCGACGCGCTGCTTGTAGGGCTCAGCGCCGTTGGTGGCAATCATGAGCTCGAGCGCCGCCGACCATTCCATGGCGCCCACGAAGCGCTCGCCTCTGCCGGGGACGTCTGGCCCCGGATGCGCTTTCTCCCGATTCCAGAAATCGATGGCGGTATCGAGGGAATCCTTTGCCAGCGAGTCGTTCCAGCCTTTGAGCGCAACCGAAGCCGAGGCCAGCGAGGCGATGGCTGAATAGTCCATTGCGGCATTGTGATTGGTCCACGCCCAGCGATCATCCGGCTTACCGGAGTAGTTTCCATCGGTCTGGTTGGGCCCGAGTTTGGGATCGTACAGCCGGCCGTCGCTCTGGGATGCGCCATCGCCGACGAAGGTGTATTGCTGCAGGTTGGACGAGTGAATGCCCATGAGCGGATGGCCCACGGCGTGGACCTGTGCGAGGGTCTGCAGAATGCCATGCTCTACCTGCTCGACCACGTCGGGAACACCGTCCGGCTGGTGCATGACAACGCTTCGCGCATCCTCGTCTACTGTGAGCTCGTCCCACTTGGGATGAAAAGTTGTGGACGTAAGGGACAGGTTTCGAATTGTCTGCAGCTGATCGAAGACGTCGCTGTCGTAGTCACCGGCATCGAACCATCCGCCAATATTGAGTCCGGGAATATGCTGTCCGGGCTTATAGGGTGAGTAGGCGTCGGATCCCATCCAGTAGCCGTCAAACTCCTGGATGTTGAGAGGCGCCTGCTCGGCGTCATCCATATGCGCGAGACCATGCCAGACATGGTAGGCGTCGCGTACGGCGATGTGGTCCATCTGTGCTGCCATGAAGCTGTCGAGGCTGGTTTGCCAAGTTTTGTCATAGATGTTTTTGGCGATGGGGAATACGCTGGTGGTCTCGCCGGCGTATTCAATTTTGTACAGGCCGGGCTCTTTCACGGACGAGAAGTCGAACTTTGCGTAGCTGTACCGCAGCCACGGAATGGGCTGCGAAACCGACGCCTCAAGAACTTCTTTGTAGCTACCGTCGGCGGAAAGACGAAGCAGCTTTGCGGTGCGGGGCCCGTCGTACAGCGGGTCAAGCTCGATGACTGCGACTTTGGAAAAGTCTGCGGCGTATCCTGCCTGGCTGTGCCCGATCATTGGAGGTCGCGTCCAGTCGGGAATAAAGCTTGGACGGACGTGCCACACCACTGCATCCTGCGTCTTGCCTGCGGGAATAAGAGTGCGGAGCACGAACCAGCCGTTCTGTGCCTGGTTCCGGCCGTCGTAAAGCCCCAGTGGGCCGCTCTCGGATGTGACGGTGATACGACTCTGTGGATCTTCGCCGGCGAGAGTCATGGTGCTTCCCGTAGCGAAGGGCTGCGGCACCATGTACTGCCTGGCCTTGCGCCATTGGGCGATGTACCACGCAGGCTCCGGATCGCCCTGCTTCGGCAGATCCGCGGTCATGTGGTCCTCCGGATAGCGAGGCAGAACACCATATACCTTGCCATCTGCCTCGTAGGATTTTCCCATATAGATCGAAGGCAGAAATTCAAGGTTGTATCCGGCGCGGCCGACGAGCGCTGCGGGCAGCGGCTTGTCCAGGTTCACGCTGACGCGAAATCCTCCTGGTTCTGCTGCCACAATCACCTGGTAGTGGAGATCGTACTGGGGATAGGAAAGATTGGCCGTGAGGCGATCGTGGTCCTTGTCCGCCTGGTGCGCGTCAATGTGGGGAATGTCGCTCCACTGCTCTGGCGTGGGAGAGAGACGCACGCTTCCATTGGTTGCGATGCGCTGGCCGTGCAGAATGATCTGCAGTGCCGAGTCCTTCTGATCGAAGAAGATGGGGCTGTAGCCGTCGTCGTAGAGCATCACGCTCACGCCGCGTCCGCGAAGGTATCCATCCTCGGTCACCTTCATCTTCAGGCCATCGTCCGCTTGTGGAGCCGCGCCGAAGACGGTCAGGCAGTGGGAGAGCGCCATGAGGAGGAAAACGAAGAGGACTGTTCGCAGTCGAGGGGACATGAAGCGCATCTCCGGAGGGAATTGCTTACGCGGGGCATCCTACCGTCGTCAGCTGCAAAGCGTCAAACTAAATCGATAAAGTAAAGGAAATCGGTCGCTCAGAAGACCAGACAACCGCCAGCGATGCGCACACCACGCGGGGCAAGAGAGTGGCTTGCAGCAAGGTACGTTGCGTGATCCAACGCCGAGGCGTGTTTCCAGCGGCCAGGAGTCTGAAAGGCGGCGTTGTCGGCCAGCCAGGGCGCGCAAGACTTCGGTGCGGATCATGCGACGGCTTTCGCTGGTGGTGGGCACCACGCAGGAAGGGCCCCCAGGCCATGCTCCGATTCCGAAGGCGCGGATTTCCATCGGCACATCAAGGCGGGAGCCGGCATCATTTCGGTTTATGGTTGCCAAATCTGCTCCAAACCGCAAATTCGACTTGACAATAAGATCAATATCGCCAATAAAAGTTATACATCGCAAGTTTCACCGATTTCGTTTTATTGCGATTCTCGGAGGCAATCAATGGAGAAGTGTCGAACGGCAGCGCTCAACGGGGCCTTGATGTGGGTGCTGTTTACCGCGCTTCCGGTCCTGGGGCAATCCATCAACCAGTCGCAGCTTCGCGGAACCATTACAGATTCCAGCGGCGCAGTCATTACGGGAGCGCACGTCAGCATCACCGATATCGGAACGAACATATCGCAATCAACCGTTTCAGACAGCCGCGGCGGCTACGCATTCACGGCGCTGAAGCCGTCGAATTACAAGCTCCTGGTGGAGGCGCCGACCTTTGGTCCGGTTGAGAAGGATGGCATCGCGCTGGCCGTGAATCAGCAAAGCACGCTGGACGTGGTGCTGATGCCATCGAGCCAGACAGCCAGCGTGACGGTCGAATCGATTCCGCCGCTGCTCGACGCTGATTCCTCCACGCTTGGGACCGATATTCCAAGCAAGTATCTGACGCAGATACCGCTGTCGAATCGCGATCCGTTCGGTATCACGTTCCTCGCAGCGGGCGTCACGGAGTCTGCAGGCTCCGGAATTGCGGATTCCTATCCGGCAGGAACCAACTTCGTGTCGAATGGGCAGAGAAATTCGAGCGCCAATATTCTGCTGGATGGCGTGCTGATCACCGCGCCGGAACAGGGCGAAGGCGGCAACTCGAACCTCTACTATCAGGCGACAGTGGAAGGCCTTCAGGAGGTGAAGGTTCAGAACAACAGCTTCTCCGCGGAGTATGGCGGGGGCACGGTGGTCGACGAAATCATGAAGTCCGGCACCAATCATGTGCATGGCAGCGCGTATTGGTTCAATCAGGATTCGGCTTACGACGCTCGCGATTTTTACAACAGTGGACCGAAGCCGGGGCACCTGCAAAATCAGGTGGGGTTCTCTGTAGGTGGTCCAATCATCCGCAACAAGACCTTCTTCTTTGCGGACCTGGAATCGGTGCACGCCAGCAATCCCGTGAATATTGTCGCCACAGTGCCTACGGCCGCGGAAGTGGGCGGCGATTTCTCTCAGGTGATGACCTACGACGAGAATGGAAACCCGATCCTCAACCAGCTCTACGATCCTTTCAAGATCGATCCTGTCAGCCAGGATCGTCCCGCTTACGACCAGAACATGATTCCCTCGGGCGAGATCGATCCAGTAGGGCAGGCACTGATGAAGCTGTATCCCGCGCCCAACACGGCCGGGGATCCAGTGACGGGCGCCAACAACTATCGCGATGTGATTCTGAGCACTTCGGATTCGCTGCAGCTCGACTTCAAGATCGATCAGCAGTTCAATCCGAAATCGTCGATTTCCGTGCGATACAGCAGCATTTTTGGGAGCGGCTCGACCCCGACCGTGCTGGGCGACGGCGAGTTCAACGACGGCACGAAGTATACGGAGCAGATCTACAACGACGGCATCACGTACACCTACACGCCAACCGCAAATACGCTGTGGACCTCGACGTTTGGCCTGGACCGCGTGTCACAGCCCACGCAGAATAACAACTATCCTTCGCCCACATCTGTAGGCTTTCCCGCGTATTTGGAGCAGAACGGAATCTCCCGGATGCCTTCGATCATCATGGAGGACGGGCCGGGGATTTCGCTGTTCGATCAGTGCTGCGTCGACACTTTGTTTGCCCATACGCTGTTGAACTATGCTTCCTCGTTCGCCTGGACCAAGGGCCGGCACACCCTGAAGTTTGGCGGGCAGCAGGAGATTTTCTACAACAACTTCTTTCAGCCCAACTATCCCGACGGCTACTTCAGTTTCGCCCAGGACATTACGGCCGAGACGCCGTATGACACGAACAACGGCACCGAGGGCAACGATTTTGCCGGGCTGCTGATTGGCTGGGGTGACCCCAGCGGTAGCGGCACGAATGTGACGCAGTCTGTCGCGGACAAATCTCTGGAGACGGGATTCTATGTGCAGGACGACTGGCGCGTGACCCCGAAGCTTACCCTGAACCTGGGCGTGCGCTACCAATGGGATAATCCCTATTCGGAGCGCCACAACAACAGCGAGTTCAGCGATCTGACCGGGGACAGCGGCATTACGGTCGGAGGCATTCCAGGCATTACGGGGACATTGAAGGGGACTACGATCTTTGCTACCTCCGGCAAGCCGCAGCGTTCCTGCGGACTACAGCGACATCGCGCCGCGCGTGGGCTTCGCCTATCTCCTGAACAAGAACACTGTGATTCGCGGCGGCGGCGGGCATTTACTTCGGCTACGGGGTTGCGACGAACTACCAATATCCTGGCGCTGCCTTTACCTCCAGCCCGGAGGTGTTCTTCACCAACGATGGCGAAGTGACGCGCAGCGCCACGCTCGAGGACCCCTTCAATGGCGGTATCCCTCCGGCGGAGGGACAGCAATACGGCAAGCTCGCGTTGTGGGGTTTGTCGAACCAGAACAACCTGGGGACGCAGGCCGCGAAGAACGCGAATATCTACCAGTGGAACCTGGGTATACAGCAGGCTCTGCCCGCCAAGATTGTGGTAAGCATCAACTACTCCGCGAACCGCAGCACGTTTCTGCCCTGGGCCGGAACGGATAATCGGAACTTCATTCCTTCTTCAGTCAGAAGGCAGTATGACAGCACTTATCTCAACGATGCCGGTCTCGAATCCATTTCAGTCTCTGTTCTCGGGTCCGGACGCCATGTTCAATGTCCCGGCATCGCGCTATTCGAATCGGATGTTATCCCACAGATTAACCTTCTCCGCCCCTATCCACAGTTCGATGGCCCGTTCGAGGCTTATAAGATCATCGGCGCGTCCTCCTGGTACAACGCGCTGCAAATTGTCTTTCAAAAGCGCGAAGGCCGCTTCGTGAACTTCGAGGGCAACTACACGTGGTCGAAGAACACGGACGATTCATCGGCAGGTCCCAATAACTTCATCGGCACATTCTCCAACGGCTTTCCGCAGGAACTCGATAACCTGAAGGCCGAGTGGTCGGCGAGCGCGAACGATGCGACGAATCGGGCTGTTCTTGCCGGAATGTTCCAGTTGCCGGTCGGCCGCGGAAGCCTGATTGGCGCCAACATGAACCGCGCGCTGGATGCAGTGGTTGGCGGATGGCAACTGACCACGCTGCTGACGCTCCAGAGTGGTCAGCCACTCGATATCCACATGGACAACGCACGACTGGCGGACGGAAACCAGCGGCCAGACCTGCTTTGCAACGCGGACGCGCTCACCACGGGAATCAGTATCCATACGGCCGGCAAGTATGGACTGCCGTATCTGAACTCCAACTGCTTCGCAGACCCCGGCGATCAGCAGCCGGGCAATGCTCCCCGCTACATTTCACAGCTGCGGGCGGATGGCATTCATCAGGCAGATTTATCTCTGGAAAAGATACGCGAGCTGGGCGGCGAGAAGGGGCAGATCGAGATCCATATCGACTGCTTCAACTGCACAAACACAGAGCGGTTTAGCATTCCGGACACGGGCTATCAGTCACCGACGTTCGGAGTCATCAGTTCAACGGCCGGCGGTGCGCTCCCTCGGAATATGCAGCTGGGGATCCGCTATCAGTTCTGACGAAACGAATCCGCGATAACTCCGCACAGTCCGGGAGTTATCGCGGCCTTGCCCGCATGCAGTCCTGCAAGTCGCTTGTAACTTCCAACTGGCCGGTATTTATTGAGGATTCTATGTCCTGCAATATGTCTTTCTTCCACTGCAAAGCCGTCGCTGCTCTTGTACTTGTGCTTGTCGGCACCGGCAGCCTCGTATCCCAGCAGCCCGATGACGCTCAGCGGGCGTGGATGCGGCGCGTTCGCATCGCGGCCTATTCGCTCGGCCCGGATAATGCGAAACAGATTGTTGCGCAGGCCACGGCGAGCGGCGTCTACGGCATTGAAGTGGACAACGACATTCCCGGAAGGTACGAGAGCCTACTTGATCCGACGGAGAAGCTTGCAGCCATTCGCAGCGCAGCCACAGAGGCTCACCTTGCCGGCAACAAAGCCTTCGTTTACATCGCGGGCCTCGAGTGCATCTCGAAGGATGCGGATGGGCCGCATACCCTGGCGAAAGAACATCCTGAGTGGTTGCAGAGAAAAATCACTGGGCAGCCCGCGATCTTTACTTCCGGCGCTGCGTTCTGGATTGCAAAGGGCGAGGAAGACGTGTGGGTTTCGCCTTATGCCGCAGACTGGCGGAAGCTGTACATGCAGCGCGTGCGGCAGATTGCGGCCACCGGCATTGACGGCATTTATGTAGACATACCGTACTGGATGACGCACTTCACGGGATGGGAAGACAGCTGGGCGAGCTTCGACGATGCGACTGTGCAGGCATTTCGCAAAGAGACCGGTCTGGATGCACGGAAAGACATCAAGCTGGGCGATGCGGAGGATCCGGGGTTCAGGAAGTGGATTGAATTTCGCATCAAGACCATCGATGTGTTTCTCGCGGATATCCGGCGCAATGCAATTGCCGCGAACCCGAACATTGCGATTATTCCTGAGATCTATCCGGGAATCGAAGATGCAGCGCCGCGCGTGGGCTCCGATGTCTATCAGCTCTATCCAATCGTGGACGCCATTGCTCACGAGTACGAATTCGGCGATGGCGACGACCATACGGCTGCATCGCGCTCTCCGTTCGATTGGTTCATGTATCAGATCGGAATGCGAAGTTTCCGCGCGTTTGCAGGGGATAAGCCCACCTGGATACTCAACTACTCCTGGGACGGTGCGCAGCATGTGCAACCGCGCGATGCGATGCTGAACCTCGCGAATTCCGAACTCACGGCTGGCGCAAATTTCTGGGATGCGCGCGGTCATGTGATGTCGGGGTCGAATGACATGCCGACGCGCAAGGAGATTTTTGGCTGGATCGCGCAGCACGAAGATATCTTCGGCGCGATTCGAAAACCGGTGGGAGAAACGGGTGTGTACTTTTCCGATACGACGCGGAATTTCTATCCCACGGAGTTCGTGAATTCGTATCGAGGCGTGCTGCTTCTGCTGCTGCAAAACCATGTGCAGTTCCAGATCGTGACGCCTCGTACACTAGCGGAATTCCACGGGAAAACGTTGGTGCTGCCCAGCGTGCGCGTGGTGAGCCCGGAAGAGGTTGACGGCCTGAGCCAGTTTGCCGCGCGAGGTGGAAAGATCGTGATCACCGGAGCCGCCGATGCGCAGATCGATTCTCTTCATGGAGCGGTGCGCTTGCCCGACGGCGAAGAGACCAAGTATCTGAACCGCGCGGATCATGATTTCTCGGCATCGGACCCGGCCAGCGAACCGGATCTGCTGAAAGCGATTGAGACGAGCACCGGTGTCGAGATCAAGGCTTCGAAGAACGTGGTGGTGCACGAGGCTCGGCTCGGCAATCATATCTACCTGTTCTTCGCGAACTTTGACGGATTGCAGGCCGGCGCCAATGCAACACCAAACGTGCAGCGGCAGATCGAGGTGACGGCGCCCGCGCAGCTCGGCACCCAACTTCACTGGCTCCCATTCATGGGCAGTGAAACTGTGGTTCAGAGCGAAACGTCGCCGAAAGGCTCACGATTCGTTCTCCCCGATCTGGAGCGCGGAGGGATTGCCTGGTTCTCTTCCGCCTCAAGGTAGGCGCTCTTAGCAATCTGTGAATGCACATGTTTTGTCCTTCATTTGGTTTCGCGAGAAAGGGTACACTCGGTATGGACGAAAGATGGCAAATCCAAATCCTCATACACGGACGTCTGCAATGTCGCTGGAATCAATCGGGTCTGCATCCATAGAACCGTCGCTTGACGGCATGATGGCGGAAGAACGTCGCACCCAGATCATCCAGATGATCCGCAGCGCGGGCCGGGTGAAGGTCAACGACCTGGCGGCGCATTTCAGCACGTCTGCCGTGACGATTCGCAACGATTTGAACGACCTGCATCAGCGCGGGCTGGTGTTGCGCTCGCATGGCGGCGCCGTTTTGCCCGATGCGATTCACCGCGAATCGCCGGTGGATGAACGGCTGAAGGCACACGCGGCGGAGAAGGGACGTATCGGCGCTCTGGCTGCGACCCTCATCAACGATGGCGAGACGATTATCCTCGACTCGGGTACGACGACGCTGGAGATTGCGCGCCAGATCAAGAACAAGCAGGGCCTGCAGATCATCACCAACGGGGTGAATATCGCGGCCGAACTGCTGGACGCGCAAGGCGTGCAGGTATTCATCGTGGGCGGAACGGTGCGGCGGGAGTCGGCCTCAGTCAGCGGGCGCTTTGCCGAACAGATGCTGGCGGAGTTCTCGGCGGACAAGATGTTTCTCAGCGGCGCAGGCTGCGACGTCGACTTCGGGGTGAGCGGCGGCAACCTGGAAGAGACGATGGTGAATCGGGCGATGCTCAGCATCTCGCGCGAGATTATCCTGGTGGCCGACGCGAGCAAGTTCTCGCGGCGCAGCATGGCGCGCATTGTCCCTTTCAGCGAAGTGGATACGGTGATCAGCGATACCAGTCTGCCGGATGAGCTGCAGGCTCAGCTGCGCGCCCTCGGCTGCGATCTCATGCTTGCCTGAGTTCGCCGGATTTAGCCGAGGACGAGGGACGGTGGAACGAGTTCTGGAGCCGCGCCGAAGTCGGATTTAGGTTCCGGCCCGAGTTCGAACACGATCTGTCCGCCTTCAGCAATGTCAGTGTGGTGGAACCATGCGCGCTGTTGCGGCTTTCCGTTGAGCGTGAAGGACTGGACGTAGGCGTCGGCTGGATTGCTGCGCTTTACTTCGATTTCGAGACGCTTGCCATTCCCCACTTCGACTACCGCATGATCGACCAGCGGTGAACCGAGGACGTAATTGCCGCTTACCGGAGCGACGGGGTAGAAGCCCAGCGCGGAAAGAATGAACCAGGCCGACATCTGCCCCACGTCTTCGTTGCCAGCCATGCCGTCGGGGTCCGCGGGTACATCGTGTCCATCAGTGTGCGCACGCGGGCCTGTGTCTTCCACGGCGCGCCCGCATAGGCGTAGAGGTACGCGATGTGGTGCGAGGGCTCGTTGCCATGCGCATACTGCCCGACCATGCCGGCAATGTCCGGAGGCGCATCGGGAGGCAGCGTGGAGGGAACGGTGAAGAGGGCATCGAGTTTTGCGAGGAACGGTTCGCGCCCGCCGAAGAGCGCGATGAGGCCGGCGGGATCGTGCATGGTGGCGAATGTGGTCTGCCATGCGTTGGACTCCGTATAGTCGCGCCATTCCTTGCTGTGCCCCATTTCGATGGGATCGAAGGGGGTGGCCCATTCACCATTCTCAAGCTTGGGCTCCATGAAACCGCTGGCGGGGTTGAAGTAGCTCCGGTAATTTGTGGAGCGGGATTGCAGCAGGGCGGCATCGTCATGGTGGCCCAGCATCTGTGCCACGTGCGCGATGGCCCAGTCGTTGTAGCAGTACTCGAAGGTCTTGGAGACGGATTCTCCCTCGCGGTCGGCGGGGATGTAGCCGAGCCGGCGATAGTAGCCGAGGCCCTCGTAGTTTTCTCCGATGGCGCGTTGCATCATGACGCGATATGCGGCGGCGGTATCGATGCCTGGAAAGCCCTTGACGATGGCTTCACTGATGACGCTTGCAGAGTGATAGCCGGTCATGGTTCCGGTTTCGGTTCCCTGCAGCGGCCAAACGGGCATGCCCGCGGGACTTTGCTCGGCCATGCGGATCAGCGTGTTTGCGAAATCGGGCACGCGGTCGCGCTGGAAGATCGTGTATGCGGGATGCGCTGCGCGGAAGGTGTCCCAGAGAGAAAACGTTGTGTAGTTGTGCTGGCCCTTGGGCAACTGGTGGATCTGCGCGTCCATGCCGCGATACTGGCCATCGACGTCGTCGAAGAGTTGAGGCCCGAGCGACATGTGATAGAGCGCGGTGTAAAAGATGCGCTTCTGTTCGGGGTTGTTGAACTCCGCCTGGATGCGGGAGAGCTGCTGACGCCAACTGCGCTGCGCGGCTGCGCGGGTCTTGTCGAAGTCCCAGTCGGGCTGCTCGGCGCGGAGATTTCTTGCAGCGCCTTCCGCACTGACGGCGGAGATGCCGGTGCGTACATAGATTACTTCGCCGGCATGGGTTTGGAAATGAAGGACTGCCTTCAGGCGATCCCCCTGAAGCACGCCATTCACGCTGACGGGCTTGTCGTCTGAGTAAAGCGTGACCTGGGTGGGCTGCTTGGAAACCTGCAGGTTGAAGTAGCAGTGCCGGCCCGAGCCCCAGGCGCGCGTGATGTGTCCTCCGGCGAGTGTGTCCGGTGACAAGCTGCTGCAATTCTGCCGAGTATACTGAGGACTCGCCGCGCGTGAGATAGCTGTGCGCCAGATCAACGATGAGCCATGCATCGCGGCTCTCTGGGAATGTGTACTTATGCAGTCCGGTCCGCTCGGTAGCCGTGAGTTCGACATGAACGCCGGGGTCCTTGAGCAGGACGGAATAGTAGCCGGGCTCGGAGACTTCGTCGCTGTGAGAGAAGCGCGACCGATAGCCCTGATCGGGATCGGAGCGCGGACCGGGAACGAGCTTTACCGGGCCGGTGCCAGCCATCACGAGAAAATCAAGAAGGTCGCCGCAGCCTGTGCCGCTGAGATGCGTGTGGCTGAAGCCCATGATGGACGAATCAGAGATGTGATAACCGGAGCACCAGTCCCACTGGTCGTTGAAGGTGTCTGGACTGAGCTGTACGGCGCCGAAGGGAAGGCTTGCGCCGGGGAAACAGTGGCCATGGCCCCCTGTTCCGATTCGCGGGTCAACCCAGCGCAGAATATCGGACGCTTGAGAACCTTGAGGCACGGCAAACACAGGCAGGGGCAAAGCAGTCGAAGCGCAGAGCGCGCCTGCAGACTGCAGAAAGGTGCGGCGAGAAACAGCATGCATACGTTGGATCTCCACGGAGGGGCTGGAAGGATGAATTTAATGCACCAGTCGACCTGTAAGGCATTTTATGCCTCGCACGCGGGTCGATGGATGGGAGGCCAGGTATGAGTGAAGATGCGATGAAGCAATCGAGAAGAAGCCTCTTGAAACAAGGGGGCGCAGCGGTGATGGCTTCGCTTCTTCCCCGTGTGGCGATGGGTGACGGCGCAGTCGCGTCTGCGATGGGAGGGGAGCGGCCACGGCCGGCGGATCGGCGTTTCCGGTCAGAGGTGGTCGAGGAGTATCTGCGTGAAGTCAGCGCACGGATCGCAGATCCGGAGCTGGCGTGGCTCTTTGTGAACTGCTTTCCGAACACGTTGGATACGACGGTGGAGCCGGGCAGCTTTGAAGGCAAGCCCGATACGGTGGTGATCACCGGCGACATTCCCGCGATGTGGCAGAGGGACTCGTCCGCACAGGTCTGGCCGTATCTGGGGCTCGCGAGCCGGGATGAGCGGCTTCGAACGCTGATCGAGGGAGTGGTGCGGCGGCAAACGCGCAATATCCTGATCGACCCCTATGCGAATGCGTTTATGGCGGACCTGCATGCGCAGCCGCTGGAATGGAGCCGCAGTGACCAGACGGAGATGAAGCAGGGAGTAGGCGAGCGCAAGTACGAGCTGGATTCGCTCTGCTATCCGATTCGGCTGGCGTACGGGTATTGGAAGAGCACGGGAGGGACCGAGCCATTCAATGCGCAGTGGCACGATGCGATGCGGCTGGTGGTGCGGACCATGCGCGTGCAGCAACGCAAAGACGGACTGGGCCCATATCATTTTCAGCGGTCGGCACCCACGCCGACCGAGACGCTCGGTGAGAAGGGATTCGGCAATCCGGTGAAGCCGGTTGGCCTGATTGCATCCGGCTTTCGGCCTTCTGACGATGCGTGCATCTTTCCGTTTCTGGTGCCGGCGAATCTGTTTGCAGTGACGTCGCTGCGGCAGCTCTCGGAGATGGCCGGGGTGATTCTTCACGACAACATCCTGGAGCAGGGTGCGTTATCGCTGGCAAGCGAAGTTGAGATGGCTCTCCGGGAGCATGCTGTGGCGTCTACGCCGGACGGGTCCATTTGGGCGTACGAGGTGGATGGTTTCGGCAGCCAGGTGCTGATGGATGACGCAAATGTGCCGAGTCTGCTTGCATTGCCGTATCTGAACTGCTCTCCAGACGCGGCGCTCTATGCGCGCACGCGTGCTTTTGTGTGGAGCGCGCGCAATCCATGGTTCTTCCGCGGCAGTGCGGGTGAGGGGATTGGAGGGCCGCACGAAGGGTCGAACATGATCTGGCCGATGTCGCAGACGATCTACGCGCTGACCAGCGACTCCGACGTGGAGATTCGTGCGGCGCTCGCGATGTTGAAAGCCGGATCAGCGGGTACGGGCTTTATTCACGAGAGCTACCTTAAGGACGACGCAAAGAGCTTTACGCGCGCATGGTTTGCCTGGGCCAACACGCTGTTCGGGGAGCTGATTGCGAAATTGGCTATGACGCGACCGGAGTTGCTGCGGTCATCCACACCATCACTGTAGGTCCGCGCGAGAGCGATGTGGCTTCCTGCGTTGACTTCATCGGCGATGAGCAGAGAATCGTCTTCGTGATCGACGTTGATGCCTGATTACGGCGGCGGATGACGGTCCACGGGCGCCTTTTTTGCGACTGGCCTCTGGCATCCGGTAACATTCCACTGCCTTCTGTTGTCATCACACATTCACCCTCCGGGAAGGACGATGCGCAAGCACCTTCGTAGATTTCCGCTGGAGTGATTGCTGCTTTACTACTCGTTTTTCGCACATTGTGCGCAGCCGGTTACGGTGAGGGCAAGGGCGGCCGCGACTATGATGATGGGCGACGGGAACGGAGCGGACCGCGGCGACGCATGTCCGCTCCGGCGCGATGAGAGGGCGTGCGAGCTATGCTGCTTGTAGTTCCCTCCGCCACGCTCGCCGGCGACTCCAGGGTGGTGGAGTGGTGATCCAACATAGGGAAGGTCGAGCCATGCCCGAGCATGTGGAAGTGCAAACGAAGCCAGCTGAAGGAATTTCACCCTTGGCAGGGAAGCGGGCGCCGAAAGAGATGCTGCTGGATCTGGGCCGTCTGCAGGCGGCTTATCTGGAGACGCGGCCCGATGTTGGCGATCCCGCTCAACTGGTGAGCTTCGGAACCAGTGGGCATCGTGGCACTCCTCTGCACGGCACCTTTACCGAAGCTCATATTCTCGCCATCTCGCAGGCCATCTGCGATTACCGGCACTCGACTGGAATCAGCGGGCCGCTCTACATGGGCAAAGATACCCACGCGCTGTCGGATCAGGCGCAGCAGACGGCTCTGATGGTGCTGGCGGCCAATGGCGTTGAGACGATCATCCAGCGGGACAACGGTGTAACGCCGACCCCGGTGATCTCGCGAGCGATTCTGGTCTACAACCGCGGCCGCGCAGAGCACCTGGCGGACGGCATTGTGATTACGCCTTCGCACAATCCGCCGGAGGATGGAGGATTCAAGTACAACCCGCCGAATGGTGGCCCCGCTGATACAGCGGTGACGAAGTGGGTGGAGAATCGCGCGAATGAACTGTTGAAGGCTGCCAACACGGGAGTGCGGCGGGTCTCGTACGCGCGGGCGATTGCGGCGGCGACGACACATGCGCAGGATCTGGTTATGCCATACGTTCTCGACCTGAAGAACGTGATCGATATGGATGCGATTCGCGGGGCGGGGCTGAAACTGGGCGTCGATCCGCTGGGCGGCGCGGCGCTGCCCTACTGGGAGCCGATCAACGCGGCGTATGGGCTGGAGATCGATGTCATCAATCCGGTTCTCGACCCGATCTTCGCATTCATGACGGTGGACCACGACGGGAAGATTCGGATGGACTGCTCCAGTCCTTACGCGATGGCGAGCCTGGTGGCGCAGAAGGACAAGTACCGTGTGACCTTCGCCAACGATCCGGACTCAGACCGGCACGGCATTGTGACACCCAGCGCGGGGCTGATGAATCCGAACCACTATCTGGCCGTGGCGATCCAGTACCTGGTGACGCACCGCCCGCAGTGGCGAACGGACTTGTATGTGGGCAAGACCCTGGTGAGCAGCAGCATGATCGACCGGGTGGCGCGCAAACTGGGCAGGGAACTGCGCGAGGTTCCGGTGGGGTTCAAGTGGTTTGTCGAGGGACTGTATGACGGCTCCTGCTGCTTTGGCGGGGAAGAGAGCGCCGGGGCCAGCTTTCTGCGCATGGATGGTACGGTTTGGACTACGGACAAGGATGGGCCGATCATGGGCCTGCTGGCCGCCGAGATTGTAGCGCGCACCGACCGGGACCCGGGCGAGCACTACCGGGTGTTAACCGATGAGTTCGGTGCGCCCATGTACACGCGGATTGATGCGGTTGCGACTCCAGAGCAGAAGGCAAAGTTGTCGAAGCTGTCTCCCGAGGCGGTACGGGAATCGAGCCTTGCAGGGGAGCCCATTACGGACAAGCTCACGCGCGCGCCGGGCAACGATGCGCCGATTGGCGGCCTGAAGGTGGTGACGGGCAAAGGCTGGTTTGCGGCTCGACCTTCGGGAACAGAGAACATCTACAAGATCTATGCCGAGAGCTTCGTGAGTCAGACGCATTTGAATGCGCTGGTGAGCGAGGCGCGGGAGATTGTGAACAACGCGCTGGGGGAGTAGGCGTCGCGTAGGAGAGCGCTTGAGGCGATGTGGGTTGTGATTCGGTATGCTAGTGCATACAGCAGGCTAGGCAATCCGGGTACTCGGGAACTGTTGTGTGCAGATACGGCGCGCCCTGAGCGAGGTGTAGTCCATGGGGTTTGTTGACGAAGAGATCGCTAACACCATCGCTGTTTTCCGGCGTTTTCAGCAGAGTCCCGAAGTCATTGCCGAAGTTGCCAAGGTGGGCGAGGCTTGCGCGGCGGCACTGAATGCCGGCCGCAAGCTCCTGCTGGCCGGGAACGGCGGCTCCGCCGCCGATGCGCAGCATATCGCCGCCGAATTCGTGGGCCGCATGACCGTCGACCGGGTGCCGCTTCCGGCGCTCGCACTCACCACCGATACTTCCTTCCTGACGGCCGCTGGAAACGACTATGGGTTTGAGACGATCTTCGCCCGACAGGTGCAGGCGCTTGGCGTGGAAGGCGATGTTTTCATCGGAATCACGACCTCGGGCAGTTCTCCGAATATCCTGCGGGCGATGGAAGTTGCGCGTGCGAAACGGCTGGTGACCGTGGGTTTGACGGGCGAGCGGCCAACGCCCCTGGCCGAGCTCTGTGATTTTCTCGTACAAGTTCCCTCAAGCCGGACCCAGAACATCCAGGAAGTGCATGCAATGATCGGGCACACCATCTCTGCACTGGCTGAGCGTGCCTTTCTTCCCGCTGCCCGTGCAGTGCAGCCAGGCGTGTCTCGCGCAGGCGCCTAAGACGAGCGGGCTGGGTTGGCGGAGGCCGACTACCCGGCCGGGAACCAGAGAGCAGGAACATGCGGCAGCAAGCGCGGCTTGCCCTGAGTGGGCCTGAGCTCCCAAAGCTCGAGTTGCGGCGCCGTTTCGCACGCGACGGCCAGGGCAACGCGATGGCCGGCGTGATCGAGCAGGCAAAAGCGCCAGCGCCTCGCCCGATCTTGGTGGTTGGGGGCGGGCACGAGCTGCAAGTCTCCGGGGCCGTCGAATAAGAACGAAAAGCTCTGTAATGGCAGGCTGAGGCCGAGTCCCAGGGCCTTGGCGTATGCCTCTTTCAGGGTCCACAGGGAAAGAGCTCTCTCCAGCCGGTCGGCCGTCTCGAGGTTGCTGAGCTGGAGTTGCTCGGCAGCCGAAAATACCTCGCCGGCCAACTTCAGGATCTGTTCCGCCCTGCCATAGGGCTCGGCGTCTACTCCTACCGCAGCCCCTTCAGCCAGAAGGCAGACGACCAGGCCCGGGGAGTTGGAGAGATTGAACTCCAAACCGCAAGCTGGATCGAGTTCGGGCTTGCCGTAGGGGTTTGCCCGGAAGCGCCAGTCGGCGGAGGCTGTTTGTCTGCGGCTTGAAAGTGCAGTCCGCACCAGCAGACGCGTGGTCGCGTATTCGCGGCGGTGCTCGTGGAACCGGAAGGCCTGCATGCGGACCAATTCCTCGGGGCTCAGAATCGCCGAACCGGCCGGGATGCCGTCCTGCATCGCCGTCTCAGCCGGGTGAGCACACCAAAGTTGTAGGGTCGCTTGGCTCATCGATCCGGTGGCCTCCGGCACCAGTTTACGGGAGGCGTCCAACCCGACTGGCGGCCCGTAACGCTCTCATCCATCCGTGACATTGACACGGTAGGGGGCAGCCCCTATAGTCCAACCATATTGCGCAGTATGGGCCTCCGCTGGATTGCCGGTGGGAAGGATTTTCCCTCGACATTTGCGCACTTACTATTGGGTTGAATGTTGCATCCCACTGTACCGTAGGTCTTTATTTCCACTTGAGCATCTATTTTCTGTCGTTGGCGGCAGGCAGGCGTGCCCTCTTGATGCCATCGCTCGCAGTCCGGTGTTGTCGATTCCAAAGCGATCAGCGACCAGTCGGATCAATCAAGGGCTCCCGGCAAGCGGATGGAATGCCCGATGAAATGGACGAGACCGGGAAGCTCGTTTCAACGGTGAATAGGTGGGGTGAAGGGGTAGCCATCGCGCGGTAACCTGTTCAAAATTACCAACGTGGAATTGACAGTTCCGAGCAGGCGAAGTGTCATGGACATAACAGTTTATACGCCTGATTTAGAGATGGCGGCCGATGGTCAATAGTTTATCGATAAAGACCATCTCACTGAAATGATGGGGATTTTCCTGGGAAGAACTGCAGTTGAGCGATTCTTTTGCGCCGTATCGTTGGATTTCACTGGAATTGCGATTTCTGAAATCGAACGCGTACTGCGGTGTGTTGGGCGAACGTAAAAGAAGCCTCTGTAAGTCACAGGGCGGAGCTGCATCAGAAAATGGATTCGGCAACTCTCGAATGGACGAGGTAAGTTTTTTAAAATGAATTCGATAGATAGATATACCGAAGCTCCTTCCGGAGACCCCCCCTGGTGGGCAATCTATACCCGACACCAGCACGAGAGATCGGTTTCCAATGTCCTGACTGCGAAGGGGTTTGAGGTCTTCCTGCCGCAATACGAATCCGTGCGGCGCTGGAAGGATCGGAACAAGCTCATCTCGCTGCCTCTATTTCCCTGTTATGTCTTTCTGCGGGGCGGACAGGAACAGCGGCAGCAGGTGCTGGCCACTCCCGGCGTCCACACGATCCTCTATCGGGGCCAAAGCGTTGCGACGATTCCAGAGATTGAAATTCAGGCGATTCAAAGAAGCCTTGACGGAAACCGCGTTGCCGAGCCCCACCCATTCCTGAAGTGCGGCGATCGTGTCCGGGTGATCCGTGGAAGTCTCGAAGGGGTCGAAGGGTTGCTGGTTCGCAAGAAGGGTGTTTACCGGTTGATTCTCTCGGTGGAGATGCTGGCGCAGTCCGTTGCCGTGGAGATTGACCGAGCCGATGTGGTGCCCGTGGCCATGGCAGAGTCGTCGGCTGTGTCTCTCGCGGCCGGACACACCGCGGCAGCTGCTGGGTCAGAGGTCTGGAAGCACCAGGCATAGGTTTTTGGACGTCCGAGGCGTAGGGTTAGGATGGAGCCGCAGATCGCGCTGCTATTTGCCGCGCGCGGAGACTGTGAAATGCGGACCATGAATTCACGAGGAGCTGGCATGAAACGTTGGATAGATGCATCCCTGAAAGTTGGGCTTCTACTGGCCGGCAGTGCTGCCCTTCTTGTAGCCCAGGCTCCGCCGGCAGCGGACGCCGTTCCGCCGACTGGAAAGGCACATGATGCGAGCTATGTGATCGGTGTGGATGACATGCTGGCGATCAGCGTGTGGAAGGAACCGGATATCTCGCGCGCGATCCCGGTTCGTTCTGACGGAAAAATTTCACTACCCCTGGTGGGTGAGCTACAGGCCGCAGGGCGAACCCCGGTTCAGCTCGAGGACAATATTGCCGCGAAGCTGCGCAGCTATATCACCGATCCGGAAGTTACGGTGATTGTGCAGCAGACCAACAGCGAGAAGATCAACGTGCTCGGGCAGGTGTTCAAGCCGGGCGCGTATGCCTTCACAACTGCTCCCACTGTAGTCGATGCGATTGCCGCTGCTGGCGGCCTGCGCGACTTTGCGAAGAAGAAGGGGATTGTCATCCTGCGCCAGATACCGGGGGGTGGCCAAGATCGCATGACCTTCAACTACAGCGACTTTCTCAAAGGCAAGAGCGGGGCGAAGAACATCAATCTCCAACCTCACGACACCGTAGTGGTTCCATAAGGCGCGCATGTCCCAGCGAATCTATCTCGGTATTCTGCTCGCATTTGCCATGCCCGCGATGGCGCAGGTACAGCCTGCTGCGGTTGGCGCCCCGGGTCCCTCGGATGCTGACCTGCGGATGACGTTACCGCCTTCGGTCAGTGTCGCTGACTACCCTGTGCTCACCGGCGACGAAACGCGTTCGAACTATCTGCGGGCCTCCGTAGCGGTGGGCGCAGGCTATGTCGACAACGCGTTTTCGGGCGAGTTTCCTCATCCGATGGCGGAAACGACGATCACGGTGTCGCCGACTGTCTCTCTGGACCGGACTACGCCTGTGCACCGGGAGTCGTTGACGTACAGCCCGGGATTTACGTTCTATCGGCCTAGCAGCCAGCTTGATGCCATCGACCAGAATGCCAACGCTGAATTCGATTACCATATGGGACCCTACTCGGGACTGCAGGTGACCGACTCATTTCTGCAGACGACGAATTTCTTCGGGCAGGTCGGCAATCTATCGGCAGGCGGCGCGTCGGGATCCAGCACTACGGGCCAGTTTCTGCTGGTGCCGTTTGCGGAGCAGATTTCCGATACGCTGCGCGCAACCTTCAGCCGTCAGTATGCTCGCGATCAGATGTTCGGCCTGGGCGGTAGCTTCGGTCTGTTGAATTTCCCGAACGCTTCGCAATCACCCGGTCTCTACAACTCGAAATCTGGCGGAGGGTCGGGGTTCTATACGCGGCGCATTCTGGAGAAGCATTACGTTGGCGTCTCCTATAACTACACACTGTCCGCATCGTCGCCGCCGACGGGCGAAAGCAACACGAGCGTGCAGACGATACTGCCGTTCTATACGATCTACCTGCGGCCCACGATCTCCATCTCAGTAGCTGCCGGGCCCCAGTATTACAGCGTGTCAGAGACCAATGCGCCGACCGCTTCCGGATGGACGCCGGTTGCTTCGGGAAGCATCGGCAGCCAGACCGCTCGTACGGATTTCAACTTAAGCTATCTGCATACAGTGACCGGCGGCGGGAGTTTGTTGGGCGCTTACAAACAGGACAGCGCTGCGATGTTGGGGCGGCTGCAGATGACGCGGACGTGGACAGCCGGGGTCAGCTCCAACTACTCGAATGTTGCTTCCGCCACGTTCAATCTTCCCAACACGATCCAGGGCGGGCACTCGATTTCCGGACGAGGATTTGTGCAGCGCACCTTCGGCGAACATGTCTTCATGGAAGCGGGATATGAGCGGATCCATCAAGTCTATAAAGGGCTCGCTCTGCTGGCCAACAATCCGGACAGCAACCGCGGCTACTTCTCTCTCACCTATCAACTGGCACGGCCACTGGGGCGCTAATTATGGCTGATACAACCGAAGAACAAACATCGGAGATGCCCGATTTCCAGCGCTACCTGGATATCGCGCGCCGGCGCTACCTGCAGTTTCTCCTCCCGCTCTTGGCGGGCTGGCTGATGGTGTGGGGCTTGAGCTGGGTGATTCATCCGAAATATAAGTCGAGCACTCTGATCCTCGTCGAAGAGCCGACGATGCTCAAGAATTTTGTCGATCCGAACGCGGGAGACGACCTGCAAGACCGGTTGCAGAGCATCACGCAACAGATATTGAGCCGCACGCGTCTGATGATGGTGATGGATAACCTTCATCTCTATCAGGAAAAGGAAGGGACGACCGCGCAGCAGCAGAGCAGCTCGGCCACACCCGATGAGCGCGTAGAGCGGATGCGCAAGGACATCACGGTTGAGCTGGTGCGCGACACGCGGAACAATCAGATCACCGCCTTCCGGATTTCCTACATTGCACGCGATCCCCACGTGGCGCAGCTGGTGACGCAGCAGCTCACGGACCTGTTCATCAACGGGAACCTTCGTGTCCGCCAGCAGGAGTCCGAGGGCACAACGAGCTTTTTCCAGAAGCAGCTGGATGATGCACGGGCCACCCTGGCTGAAGCGAATGCCAAGGTGCAGGCGTTCGAGTCGTCGCACATCGGAGCGCTGCCGACTCAGCAAGCTGGCAATCTCGAGATTTTGAGCAGTCTTCAGTCCCAGTTGCAGAATGAGCAGGACGCGCTGAACACCGCGCGGCAGCAGCGTGTCTATCTGCAGTCAGTCTTGCAGCAAAGCAAGGAAGCCCGGCTCTCGTCGAGCGGCGCAAGCTTCAACTCGACCGAGCTAACGGCGATCGATACCAATTTGGCGAAGCTGAGAGCGGATCTTGCGGACTTGAGCTCCCGGTATACCGACCGCTATCCGGATGTGGAAAAGCTCAGAGAACAAATTGCCAAGACGGAAAAAATGCGGAGCGATCTGATCGCCAGCCTGAAGGCAAAGAACGAAGGATCGGACGCCGCGACTGACGGATCGCCGAACTCACCCCTTACACAGTTCCAAAGCAACCTGCACGCGAATCAGCTTGAAATATCGAATCGAGAAGCAGCGATCGCTTCGCTCAAGAGCAGGATCGATGAATATCAGGGCCGGCTGAACGAGGCGCCGGTGACCGAGCAGGAATTGGCGACACTCACGCAGGCGTATGATCAGGCGAAAACAAATTACGACGATCTGCTGAAAAAGACGAATGCATCGACCATGGCCACCGATGTGGAGCAGATCCAGCAGGGAGAACGGTTCACGATGCTCGATCCTCCGAGCCTTCCCGTGAAGCCTGACTCGCCGAATCGGCTCAAGTTTTGCGGCATTGGTCTCGTGGTAGGGTTACTTTTGGGAGTTCTGAGCGCTGCGGGATTCGAGTTTCTCGACCACCGACTCCACAGCGACAAGGACATCAAGGCTATGCTGCCGGCGGTGGTTTTCTCGGACATTCCAGATGTACTCACGCCAGCAGATCTGAGGGTGGGCAAGCGAAAGCAATGGCTCAACTGGGCCGCATCCGGCGCTGTCGCAGCCATTATCCTTTCGGGCGCTGTCATCAGCTATTTGCACGGTTAGGTTAAGAGTTTAACGAGGACGAAACGTTGACTGCCGCTGGCCGGATGCAACACCGGCGGCCACAGGGAGCCAGCATGATTCACCTATTATCAGCAGGCAATTGTCTTCATGTATAAATCCTTTTTTCACCTGACGAAGAGTCCATTCGACCTGACACCGGACCCGAGCTGCTTTGTGCCGACGACGCGGCACAACGAAGCGCTGGCTGCGCTCTACTATGGTGTGCGCCGTCATAAGGGGTTTGTTGTTGTCACGGGCGAAGTGGGCACCGGCAAGACGCTGCTTCTGCGCTGCCTGCTACGACTGCTTGAAGACAGCAAGGACATTGCCTATGCTTACGTATTTAACAGCCGCCTGACGGCTACTGAGTTTTTGATGTACGTGCTGTCTGACTTCGGGCTGCGCCCGTCGGGCAAGAACAAGGCAGAGATGCTCTTCGAGCTCAGCCAGTTTCTCGTCTCGCGCGGAACGCGCGGCATGACCACGGTTCTGGTGATCGACGAGGCTCATCTGCTGTCGCCCGATTTGCTGGAAGAAGTGCGGCTGCTTTCGAACCTTGAAACCTTCGACGACAAGTTGCTGCAGATCGTGATGGTAGGACAGCCGGAACTGGATCTGATCCTGGACTCGGTTGATTTGCGGCAGCTGAAGCAACGGATTGCGCTGCGCACCTATCTAACCGCACTGAGTGAAGATGAGGCATTGCGCTATATCGAACAGCGCATGCGGATCGCGTCGGCCGATCCGGACCAGCCATCGCCCTTTTCGAGGCCGGCTGTAAGTGCCATCTATCGCTATGCCCGTGGACTGCCGCGCTGGATCAATACCATCTGCGAGAATTCATTGATCACCGCTTACGCGCGTCAGACGCCGATCATTACTCCGGAAATCGTTGCCAGCGTAGCCGATGAGTTGCGCATCGAGACCTCGCGCTTCAGCGAAAGCGGACCGGCTCATAGTTCTCCGGAACCAGAGCCCGTAATCGATTCCTTGCTTGACTTCGCGGACCCGACCGAAGAGAGCACGACCCGACGCCACCGCTAAACTAAATAGGAAATGTGACCAGATGAGTGAGATTTTTGACGCACTGCAACGATCAGAGTCCGGCGGCTCAAAGAAGAAAGACACCATAGGACCGCTCCGTGCTCTCGATGTGTTGCGCCGGGCTGAAGAGCTGGCGCAGTCCAACTGGGACCACGAATCGACCACTGCTTCGTCGCGCCCCGAAGAGCTGCTTGAGTTCGAGGCCATGCTGAAGCAGAGCACGCTGGGCTCTTCGATCCGCGAGTCTGATGCAGAGCTGGCGCGCCAAGTCTCTTCGATTCGAGAGCGGACGATTCCAGCTGGACAGTTTCGCTCAATACCGGTATCGATCAATACCGACAGCCATTTAGTTTGCGTTGCGGATGCGGATAGTCCCGCGGCCGAGGCCTTCCAACTTCTCGGCGTTCGCCTGCGCAACCTCCGTGAGGCGCGTGCGCTGCAGCGCGTCCTTGTAACGAGCACGGTCCCTCGAGAGGGCAAGAGCATGGTGGCGGGAAACCTTGCCTGCACGCTGGCCCGGTCTAGCCGAGCCAAGGTTCTGCTGCTCGAGGGGGATGTGCGCCGGCCAACACAGAGCCAGCAATTGGGGCTCGAGGAGCTTCCTGGTGTGTCCGAGTGGCTCCAGGGTACCGCCAGCCTGAGCGAGACCGTCTACCATCTGGACTCGCTTGGATTTTGGATCATGCCTGCCGGGAAGTGTCCAGCCAATCCGCTCGAGGTGCTGCAGCCCGGCCGGATGTCGATTCTCATGAGCCAATTGTCGGAATGGTTTGACCTGGTCATTATCGATTCGCCTCCTGTACTTCCCCTGGCCGATACCAGCATGTGGATGAAGCTTGCCGACGGGGTCCTGCTGGTGACCCGGCAAGGCGTTAGCGAAAAGGGGCCTCTGCAACGCGGCATCGAAGCGATCGAGCCTAAGAAACTGATTGGTGCGATTCTCAATAGTTCCAAGACTCTGCGGCATAGCGATTATTACTACAGCGTTCAACCAGATTCAGAATCACTGGTCCAATCCTAAGAACAGAAGTATCTTTGATCTCCACCACGGGAGTCCCCGTGACGTCGTTTTGCGTTGCCGGCTCGCACTGGCGGGAACGCATCACGCGATATCGAGAAGGGGTGAATTGTGAGTTCGATGCGCGATGATCCGATGTCAAATCAAACCAGCCCGTTGACCACAGATACGGGCGATCGCATCGTGCTGGAAGAGGCAACGTTCAAGCGCATGATCGCGATCGAGCGCAAGCGCACGGAGCGATCGAAGGCCGCGTTTGTCCTTATGCTGCTCGAAATGAATACGGACAAGAATACTGTCCGGCACAAGGCTGCACTTGATGCAGTGGTTGCGGCGCTTCTCACCGCCTGCCGAGATACTGATCTGGTCGGGTGGTACAAGGCAGGAGAAGCAGTAGGAACGATGTTTACCGGTCTCATCATCAATGATCGGGACGCGATCTTGAACGCGATTCTTGCCCGGGTAAGCGCCGCCTTACGAGATGAACTTACCTTTGAGCAGTTCAGTCAGGTCAGCATTACCTTCCACATCTTTCCCGATGAATGGGAGGACGATAATCCAGGATCGCCGAGCAATGTTTTGCTCTATCCGGATATCGTGGGTAGCGACAAGAGGCGGCGGTTTCTGCTCAGCGTGAAGCGCGTGCTTGATTTTGCATTAAGCGCGGGAACACTCGTCGCAATCGCGCCTCTCTTTCTGCTCATCGCGCTTGCGGTCAGGCTCACCTCCGCGGGGCCGATATTCTTTCGCCAGCAACGCGTGGGGCAGTTTGGGAAGACTTTTACATTTCTTAAGTTCCGTTCAATGTACATGAACAACGACAGTGCGGTTCACAAGGAATACGTCACGAAGCTGATTGCCGAGAGCACTGCCTGCGCCGGGCAGCCAGGCAACGGCGCGGGCGTATACAAGCTCACCAACGACAAGAGGATTACAAAGATCGGCGGGTTTCTTCGGAAAACCAGCCTCGATGAACTTCCGCAGTTCATCAATGTGATTAAAGGCGAGATGTCACTCGTCGGACCGCGCCCGCCCATCCCCTACGAACTGGCGGCCTATCAGACGTGGCATCGACGGCGCGTACTCGAAGTTAAACCGGGAATCACTGGATTGTGGCAAGTCACCGGGCGAAGCAGCGTGCGGTTTGACGAGATGGTACGGCTGGATCTGCGCTATGCAACCAGTTGGACTCCGCTGCTTGATTTGAAAATCCTTCTGCTCACGCCATTGGCCGTCATAAAGGGCTCGGGAGCGTACTGAGAAGAGATAATACGTCGTTTAGTCGCTTGCATATGTTTATCGTCAGCTTCTACCTAACTAAATCAGAAAACTACAGAGCACGTAGTTAGAAAAAGCGGTGAATGCAATGGAATTTGGCGTTATTGGATATGGTTATTGGGGTCCCAATATTGTAAGAAACATCATGGCGATCGACGGCGCAAATGTGGCTGCCATCGCTGAAATTAGCGCAGCCGCGCGCTCCCGCGCGCAAAAGGCATATCCCAATATTCTGACAACCGCGGATACCCGCGAAGTGATCACTTCAACCACAATTGATGCGATCGCCGTGGTGTCGCCTGTCTGGACGCATTACGAGCTAGCCAAGGCCGCGCTTGAGAATGGCAAGCACGTCTTTGTCGAAAAGCCCTTCACTAGCAGCACGGCTCAAGCTGAAGAGCTTATCGAGCTGGCCGCACGGAAGAACTTGAAGATCATGGTGGATCACACCTTCTTGTTCACTGGGGCGGTGCGCAAAATACGCCAGCTACTCGATGACGGCTCGCTTGGCAACCTTTATTACTACGACTCGACTCGCGTCAACCTGGGCCTCTTCCAGCATGACATTAACGTGCTCTGGGATTTGGCGCCGCATGATTTGTCCATCATGGACCATGTTCTCAAGGGCGGTCCCGAGGCAGTCGTAGCCACCGGACAGGGGCACCTTAATGGTCACGAAGACGTGGCCTTCATGACCCTCTATTATCCGGAAAAGGTCATCGCTCACATCAACGTCAATTGGCTCTCTCCAGTCAAAGTGCGCACGACCCTTATCGGCGGCGAAAAGCGGATGCTGGTGTGGAATGACCTTGATCCGGATGAGAAGATCAAGATCTACGACAAGGGCGTCAACGTCAGTAGCCGCGAAGGCGTGTACGAACTCCTCGTCAGCTATCGGTCCGGAGATATGTGGGCGCCACAACTTGAGCAAGTGGAAGCACTGCGCCAGGAACTGACGTATTTTGTGGAATGCATCTCCAACGGCAATGACCCGTTTAACGACGGCTGCGCGGGCCTGCGCGTGGTGAAAATGCTGGAGGCCGCAAGCGAATCGCTGAGCAAGAAGGGGGCTCTTATCTATCTATGAATCCGCTGAATTCTATTGCAGACGATGTCAAGCTTGGGAGAAATGTCAAACTCTCCAAATACATCAATCTCTATGGCTGCGCGATTGGTGATGACACCAAGATCGGCGCTTTTGTCGAGATACAGAAGAATGCCTCCGTGGGAAGCCGGTGCAAGATCTCGAGCCACACGTTTATCTGTGAAGGCGTTGAGATAGACGACAACGTGTTCGTCGGCCATGGAGTTACGTTCATTAACGACACTTATCCGCGCGCCACCGCGGACGGCGGCAAGCTGCAGACGGAGGCCGACTGGAAAGTCGAAAAAACGACGATCCGCAAAGGCGCCTCAATTGGTTCGGGCGCCACCATCCTGGCGAATGTCAGCATCGGGGAAAATGCAGTCGTAGGTGCAGGAAGCGTTGTGACTCGGGATGTTCCGGCCAACGCTGTCGTAGCGGGAAATCCGGCCAAGGTTTTGCGGTTTCTGCCAACCAAGGGCGAACCCAAGAGTTCTGCTTCTCCGATCCCGTTTCTCGACCTAGTGACACCGCACGTGGAATTGGAACATGAACTGGTGGAGGGATTTCGTCAGGCATTGCGCTCGGCCAGTTTCGTGGGCGGTCCTGTCATAGAGTCGTTCGAGACTAGTTTCGCCGAGTTCTGCCAGGCCCGACATGCTATCGCCGTCAGCAGCGGAACCGACGCCCTGCGCTTCGCCATTCAGGCCGCCGGCGTCCAGCCCGGCGAGGTTGTGATCACAGTCCCAAACACCTTTATCGCGACTACTGAGGCGATCTCGCAGGCGCTCGCTGTTCCTGAGTTTGTCGATATCGACGTGCAGACTTACAACATGTCTGCGCCATTGCTCAAGAGATATTTGGAAGAACAGTGCGAACACGCGGAAAGCGGACGGCTAATTAGCAAGCGGTCGGGGCATGCGGTGGCTGCCATTATTCCCGTTCATCTCTACGGTCAGATGGCCGACATGGATGCGATTCTGGATCTGGCCGATCAATATGGTCTGATCGTGATCGAAGACGCTTGTCAGGCGCACGGCGCCGAGTATTTTTCGCGCAAGCACAATCGCTGGATGACAGCTGGCTCAATGGGGCGTGCTGCGGCCTTCAGTTTTTATCCGGGCAAGAACCTTGGCGCGTGCGGCGAGGGCGGCGCCGTCACCACCAACGATGCTCAGCTGGCGCGCGACGTGAAGATGCTGCGCGATCATGGGCAGGTGAAGAAGTACCATCACGATATTGAGGGCTATAACGGCCGCTTGGACACGATCCAGGCCGGCATTCTATCGGCGAAGCTGCCTCATCTCGCCCAGTGGAACGCGCAGCGCCGTGACCGAGCAGACGCGTATAACCATTTGTTCGTTGAGTGCACGAGAATCGGGCTGCCTTTTGAGCCCTCCTGGTCTCGCGCGGTCTATCATCTCTACGTGGTTCGCACCAGAGATCGTGAAGGATTGATCAATCACCTAAAAGAAGCTGGCATCGGAACGGGCATCCACTATCCGATTCCACTGCACCTGCAGAAGGCATACGTCTCGCTAAATTACAATCCGGGAGATTTTCCAATTGCGGAACGTGCAGCCGTGGAAATCGTCTCATTGCCAATGTTTCCGCATCTCACCGGTGTAGAACAATCTCGAGTGGTCAGTGAGGTTGCCGCCTTTGCTTCACGATCGGCAATTGAAGATGACGAGGCGGAGGCTTCTCCTCTGGCAGCCGCCACTCGCCAGGCATGAAGGTCTTTCAGAATTCCGGCGGAAGCGTTACGGGCAGAGCGGGCAGAAGACCGCACACGATCGAAAGGCGGACAGCGGCGTGAAAATTGTTTCAATTGTCGGAGCTCGACCTCAGTTCATCAAGGCAGCCGCAGTGAGCCGGGTCTTGCGTCTGAAGCATCATGAGATTCTTGTTCACACCGGCCAGCATTATGACTACGAGATGTCCAGCATATTTTTCGAAGGTCTCGAGCTGCCTCATGCAGACGTAAATCTTGGAGTGGGCTCTGGATCCCACGCTGCGCAGACGGGGGCGATGCTCACGGGAATTGAGCAAGTCCTCCTGACCGAAAAGCCAGACTGTCTTTTGATTTACGGCGATACCAACTCAACACTCGCTGGCGCACTTGCCGCGGCCAAGGTTTTTGTTCCCGTCATACACATTGAGGCCGGACTTCGAAGCTTCAATCGCCGCATGCCGGAAGAGATCAACCGCGTCATGGCGGATCATCTCTCGGATCTCCTGCTGTGTCCCAGCGATATCGCCGTGGAGCACCTTCGGGAAGAAGGAATTACGAAAGGCGTTCATCTTGTCGGCGACGTGATGCTGGATGTCTTGAACTGGGCTATCCAGCGCAACGCAAATCAACCTTCCCAGATATTGCGCCAATTGAACGTGCTCCCGACGGGCTATGTGCTGGCAACCGTTCACCGGGGCGAAAACACAGACGACCCCCAGCGCCTATCGCAAATCCTGGACGCACTCAATGCGCTCGACGAGCCGGTCATTTTCCCCGTGCATCCCAGGACACGCAAGCGGATTGGTGAGGACGGTTATACAATTCACCCTCATGTTCAGTTGATAAATCCTGTCGGCTATCTTGACATGGTCACATTGACAGGGAACGCACGGATAGTTCTGACCGATTCCGGCGGCCTGCAGAAAGAGGCCTATTGGTTGGGGATCCCGTGCCTGACGATTCGCGATGAAACGGAATGGGTGGAGACTGTTGCGGCAGGGTGGAACGCGCTTGTAGAGGCGGACTCCGGCAGGATTATCCAGGCTGCTCGTAGTTTCAGACCGAGTACAACACGGCCCACCCTCTACGGAGATGGGCGCGCGGCGCATCAATGCGTCAACCTGCTGGATGGGATACAAAGTCAGTCGGCTAATGATCAGGTGGATGAGCATAGCGTAGTCATGGAGAAGACCTATGGGCAGTGAACTACATAAGAATTCGAAAGCCAATGTCGCGGTGGTTGGCATCGGTTATTGGGGCAAGAATCTGGTTCGGAACTTCTATGACCTCGGGGCGCTCGGCGCACTCTGCGACGCAAGCGAATCAGTCGAAGAGCACTATCGACTACTGCATAAAGAGGTCAAGTTCTATCGGGAGTTTGATTCCGTTCTCGCTGATCCATCCATTACAGCGGTGGCTTTAGCAACGCCGGCGGTTTCTCACTATGAGATGGCCAAGGCGGCCTTGGAGAGCGGAAAGGACGTCTTGGTTGAGAAGCCACTTTCAGTGGATGTGCACCATGGCGAGGACCTGGTGAGGATTGCCAAGAAACACGGAAGAATATTGATGGTAGGTCATATTCTCCGCTATCACCCGGCAATCCTGAAGCTGCAGGAACTTATCAAAAGCGGTGTGCTTGGGAGAATCAATTACCTGTATTCAAACCGGCTAAACATCGGCAAGATCCGGACCGAAGAGAATATTCTCTGGAGCTTTGCCCCGCACGACATATCGGTGATATTGGCTCTCCTGGGCGAGATGCCCTCCAAGGTGTCCTGCCAAGGAGGCGGATATCTTAGCCACGACGTGCTGGATGTTACTTTGAGCCACTTCGATTTTCCGAGCGGAGTGCAAGCACATATCTTTGTGAGCTGGCTGCATCCCGTCAAGGAGCAAAAGTTAGTTGTAGTCGGGTCGGAGAAGATGGCGGTATTTGACGACACCGCGAAAGTCAAACTTGTCCTCTATCCGCACAAGGTCGAGTGGCGAAACCGCATACCCACTGCAGTCAAAGCAGAAGCAGAGGCCGTGGAACTGGAAGATCGCGAGCCATTGCGCGAAGAATGCCAGCATTTCCTTGACTGTATCGAGTCGCGTACTTCACCGGTGAGTGACGGTGCGGAGGGGCTTCAGGTTTTGCGTGTGCTCGACGGGTGCCAGCGCGCACTTGCTGAAGGCCCGCTTGAACTTGATTGTTCCGATTCGCGGGACCAGACCAAAGAGCCAGCTTACTTTGTGCATGATTCCGCATATGTCGATGAGGGAGCTATCGTCGGGAACAAGACGAAAGTGTGGCATTTCTCTCATGTCATGAAAGGCGCGCGAATCGGCGAGCGGTGCGTCATCGGTCAGAACGTGAATGTCGATGGCGGAGCGGTGATTGGAAACAACGTCAAGGTCCAAAACAACGTGTCTGTCTACACGGGGGCGGTGATCGACGACGATGTATTTCTCGGGCCATCCTGCGTCTTGACGAATGTGACCAATCCGCGCTCACAGGTCAACAGGCATTCACTCTATGAGACCACGCACCTGGAACGTGGATGCACAATTGGGGCCAACGCCACGATTGTCTGCGGGGTTACGGTTGGCAGGTATGCTTTCGTTGGGGCGGGTTCGGTTGTAACGAAAGATGTTCCAGATTTTGCGTTGGTCTTTGGAAACCCGGCCCGCCAGGAGGGATGGATGAGCCGGCACGGACATCGGCTCAAGTCACCGGACGCAAATGGCGTCATGTGCTGTCCAGAAGCGGGCTTGCGCTATCAGGAAGTCGAGCCTGGAGTCTTGCGATGCCTGGACCTTGACGAGGAGAAGGCTCTGCCGGCAGAACTGAGTGTCGGGACCGTATCTTACAAGAAACTAAAAGAGGAGAATGAATATGAACGTTCCGCTTCTTGATCTCAAAGCACAATACGCTTCGATCAAGTCTGAGGTTAATGCGGCAATTGCGGAAGTAATGGAGTCGCAGCACTTTATTCTTGGGCCGAAAGTGGAGCAATGCGAGCAAGAGATTGCTGCCTATGCGAATTGCTCGTTTGGAGTGGGCGTATCGTCTGGCAGTGATGCGCTGCTGGCTTGCTTGATGGCCGAGGGTATTGGCGCAGGGGATGAAGTCATCACGACGCCGTATTCGTTCTTTGCCACGGTCGGCGCGATCGTTCGCCTCGGCGCGACCCCAGTCTTTGTCGACATCGATCCCCAAACCTACAATCTCAACGTTTCCGAGATACTGTCGAAAATTACGAAGAAGACCCGCGCGATCATCCCTGTGCACCTCTATGGTCAGATGGCCGATATGGATTCCGTCATGGAAGTGGCGAATGAGCATGGGCTGATCGTGATAGAAGATGCTGCGCAGGCTATCGGGTCTGAATATAAAAATCGCAGAGCGGGTTCGATCGGACATTACGGATGCTTTTCGTTCTTTCCGTCCAAGAATCTTGGCGGCGCCGGTGATGGCGGAATGATTGTGACCAACGACAAAGCGCGAGCTGAGAAGGTAAGATGCCTGCGTGGGCATGGTGCGAAGCCAAAGTATTATCACAAATTGATCGGCGGCAACTTTCGCCTCGACGCAATTCAGGCTGCGGTGGTTTCTGCGAAATTGCCGCATCTGGATGCCTGGACTGCGGCTCGGCAGCGAAATGCGAAACTCTACGATGAGCTCCTTGACGCCCCCGCCGATCAAATCGCTCTTCCCAAATTCGAACGGGACTGTCGCCACATCTTCAACCAATATGTGATTCGCGTCTCAGACCGGGACCGTTTGCAGACCTACCTAAAAGAGAAGGGGATAGGCACCGAAGTCTACTATCCGGTGGCATTGCATCTGCAGGAGTGCCTTGCATATTTGGGCCATCAAGCCGGCGCATTTCCAGAGAGCGAGCGCGCCGCTGCGGAGACGCTCGCGTTGCCGGTGTATCCGGAACTCTCCGAGCCTCAGATTCGGTTCGTGGCGGAAAATGTTTGTGCGTTCCTCAATGCGGAGACGCCAGTCTGCGCTGAGGGCGGGCTGCATCGATAGGAGTTGTATTCTTGATCGGAATCATCGCCAGGCCAGGACAAGAGAGAGTGATCGAAGAGTTTTTTGAGCTCTTCAAGACCCCTTGGGAGGCTTATAACCCTGATCATTCGTATGACGTTGTGATAGTCACTTGCGATGTAGTGCCTGTCAACAGGCCGAAATTACTCATTGTCTATAGCCCGTGCCGGCTGGGAATCGATGACTCACTTGGAATATCGACACTTACTCCCCAAAACGGGAAAAGACTCAACTGGAGAGACGATGAATTGCCTATTTACGGCCAGTTGTCCGCGTTAAGCTGTGATGGACGCGACGCCGCTAACACTGAGACGAGCAGGAACGAAGCAGGCCTGACCGTCGAGATGCAAGACACTGCGGTATTTCGGCTAGGGTATGACCTTTTCGAGGAAGTGCGACTTCTGTTAACGGAGGTGCAGCCGCTGGAGAATGCCAGGATACCCACTCTCGACCTTCACATAAAAATGTTGCGCGAGCGAATCCTAGAAGCGGGACTTCCGCTCCTGGAGATTCCTCCTGCACCGGTAGGGCATAGCTTCATCGTCTGTTTGACGCATGACATTGATTTTATCGGGATTCGACTTCACAAGTTCGATCGGTCGATGTGGGGATTTGTTTATCGCGCGCTGGTTGGCTCTGTCCTCAATTTGGTCAGAGGCAGGCTTTCTGTTCGGCAGGTCTTCAAAAACTGGCGTGCTGTTGCATCACTCCCGTTAGTCTATGCGGGATGGGTCAAAGATTTCTGGGAGCCGTTCGAATGGTACATGAGGGTTGAGGAGGGCATACCCGCAACCTACTTCTTGATTCCATTCAAGCGACGCAGCGGACAAAGAGTGCCAGGGGCTAGAGCGTCGCTGCGCGGTACGGCATACGATATTGGCGACCTTTCTGAGTGGGCCGCAATTCTCCAGCAGAGCGGATGCGAGCTGGGTGTTCATGGCATTGATGCATGGAACAATGCGGACAGCGGACGAGAGGAGCAGATGAGACTCTCGGAAAAAACCGGAAAGACACAGATTGGCATCCGGATGCACTGGCTACTGCGTGACGCAGACACTTTCTCAGTACTTGAACAGGCTGGGTTTGCGTATGATTCGACAGTCGGCTATAACGAAACAGTTGGTTACGCGGCTGGAACTGGTCAAGTGTTTCGCCCTTTAGGCTCTCAAGAGATTCTCGAACTTCCGCTACATCTCCAGGACGGAGCGATATTTTACCCGCAGAGGCTAAATCTTTCAGAGACCGCAGCGGAGCAGCGCTGCCGCGAGATGGTCGACAACGCCGGTAAACACGGAGGCGTGCTAACCGTTCTATGGCATGACAGGAGCCACGCGCCGGAGCGGCTGTGGGGAATGTTTTACGAGAAACTTGTTCTGGCTCTGAAGGCGACGGACGGTTGGTTCGCTACGTGTGACCAAGCAACGAGTTGGTTTCGAAAAAGGCGCAACGTGACCTTTCGACGCGTAAAATCGTCACAAGGAGATCGAGTGCGTTTTCATGCTGCCGGCGTTGACACGACCCCAGGTCTCAAAATCAGAATTCACAAACCCTATCCTCGAGTCAATGTAAGCACGGACAATACATCTGACGAGTTTATCGACTTTCAATGGACTGGTAACCGGGCAGAGCAAGCTGAAGTCAAATTGATCGCGGCGCTCTCAACCTACTTCCCTGATATCTCAATGTGCTTACCATTATGAGAGCGATTTGCATCATAACCCAATCCGTGTACGATTCCGATCCGCGCGTCAGGCGTAAGAGTGAAGCCTTAGTCGCGTCAGGATACACCGTGGATGTCCTCTCACTTCGGGCCCCGGAGGGCAAAGAGCGCTACTCCATAGAAGGAGTCAATGTGCATGCCATGTCGCTTGGAAAGCGGCGTGGGTCGCTATTCCGATATGCGTATGAATATGCGGTATTCTTCTTGTGGGCATGCATGCGCGTGACGATCCAGACAAGACGCAGGAAATATGCAGTCGTGGATGTAAATAGTCTCCCAGATTTTCTGGTTTTTGCTGCTGTATTCGCGAAATGGATGGGAGCAAAGGTTGTTCTAGATATGCATGAGATTGCTCCAGAGTTTTATATGTCAAAGTACTCAATCTCAGAGACCTCAAAGATCGTGCGGCTTATAAAGTATCTAGAACGAGCCAGCTTCAACTTCGCCGATCATGTGATCACCATTAATGCCCCAATTCAGGATCTCCTTTGTAGTCGCGGATTGGAGTCTTCGAAGACGACAGTGATCATGAACGCAGCTGATGACTCTCGATTTGTTGGCGCCATCGACCCTGCGAATAGTGAGAGAGAGCGCTCGGAACAGAAGTTTGTGATGATGTATCATGGGACTCTTACGAAACTCTATGGCCTCGACATCGCCATTGAGGCCTTTGCGCAGGTTCATGGCGATATGCCGGGGGCTGAGATGTGGATCCTGGGATCCGGACCCGAGTCGGAGGCGTTGAGCGAATTGGCGCGAGTACGAGGGCTAACTTCGAAGGTGCGGCTGCTGGGGGAAGTGCCGGCGGCGGCGATTCCAGGCTGGCTGAGTCAGTGTGATGTCGGAATCCTCGCACTTCGTCGTGACGTCTTCATCGACTTTGCTTTCCCAAATAAGCTGCCGGAATTCATCATCATGGGAAAGACAGCAATCGTCACGGGCCTGAGAGCGATAAGGCACTACTTTAGCGATAAAGCGTTGCTGTATTTCGAACCTAACAATGCGGCTGATCTTGCGCGCCAGATGAATCGGCTATATCAGGACCCAAAATTGAGGATGCAGTTGGCTGATGAGGCCAGAGCCGAATACGCGCCGATACGATGGAGTGTCATGAGGGAACGATATCTAAAAATGATGAGCGTCCTTACCGGCGGTGGACCGAATGGAATTGCAGATAGCGAATTGCCTGTCGTGGAAACGACCGCGCAGAGAGGTTAGCTGGTCAAATCATACATATGCCGGTAAATGCAAAGAACGAAGAGACGTTTTCGAACGCTGAGTCCGCGGCACGAAAGCTGTTCGACCACTGTTACGGCAATAACTGGGCAGGGCATGATCCATACGACGCGCTCAACAGCCGCATCGTAGAAGCAATCCCCGCTTTCAAATCCGGAATTGCCGCGCTTATTTTTACGCAGTTGCTAAAGCGAAGCCCTGTCAACCTTCGGAAATTGCTTCGGGTTCCGAAAACCCAAAACCCGAAAGGCATCGCTCTTTTTATCTCGGCATTGTTGCGGGCACCAGGTGTATCGACCGTGTCCTCGGAGGCCGTGCTTGACGCGCTCGTGGATAGATTGGTTGCGCTGCGATCACCTGGGAAATCTTATTGGTGTTGGGGTTATAGCTTTCCCTGGCAGGGACGGGACATGTATGTTCCCAGGTGGACGCCAAATCTGGTCTGTACACAATTTGCCGCCACAGCAATTCTGGATCTCTATGAACAGCGAAAAGACGCGCAATATCTGATCATGGCGGAAAGCGCCGCACAATATATTCTCGATGAACTTTACTGGACGCGGGGCGACGTGGAAGCTGGATTTAGTTATCCTCTTCCGTCGATGCGCAATCAAGTTCACAATGCCAATTTTCTTGCAGCCGCATTGCTGTGCCGGGTGTACGCGCACACGGGCAATGAGAAGTTCCTCAATGCTGCACTCAAAGTCGCACGTTATTCTGCAGCAAAGCAGCGTGCAGATGGATCATGGCCCTACGGTGAGGGAACGACTCAGGGATGGGCTGACAACTTCCACACAGGGTATAACCTCTGCGCATTGCGATCAATTGGTCGCGACGTTGGCACGGATGAGTTTGGGAATTGTATCCATAGGGGCTTCAAGTTCTACAGGGGGAACTTTTTTCGGGATGACGGAGCACCGAAATATTTTCACAACCGTGTGTATCCGCTCGATATTCACTGCGTAGCGCAGAGCATCATCACGCTCATCGCGTTTAAAGATCTCGATCAGGATAATCTCCCCTTGGCTCGATCGGTGCTTCAGTGGTCGCTTGATCACATGTGGGATGAGCGAGGGTTCTTCTATTACAGAAAGCTGCGCGTCTTGACTATACGGACGTCTTATATGCGGTGGTCGCAAGCGTGGATGTTTCGGGCATTGGCAGAGCTTCTGTCTGAATCTGCAGGAGCGATGACAAGCGCTCAGACTCAGGGTCTCGAAGTGGCCCATAAGGTGTGAATATGCTTCCTCGATACGTACTTATTACGCCGGCCCGGAATGAGGCTAAGTATATTGAACTGACCATCAAATCGATGGTGTCGCAGACAGTTCTACCTGCGAAGTGGGTGATTGTCAGCGACGGTTCGACGGACGGCACCGATGAGATTGTAAGAAAGTACCTTCCGGACCATCCGTGGATAGAGTTAATTCGGATGCCGGAGCGGCAAGAGAGGCATTTTGCGGGGAAGGTACTTGCGTTCAACGCGGGCTACGATAGAGTCGAAGGGCTGCCATATGAGGTCATCGGAAACCTGGATGGAGATGTCTCGTTCGAGGAAGACTACTTCGCATTCCTTTTGGAGAAATTTTCCGAGAATCCAAGACTTGGCGTCGCCGGAACGCCTTTTCGGGAAGGGAACTTTCAGTACGACTATCGGTTCACCAGCATCGAACACGTGTCTGGCCAGGTTCAGCTCTTCAGAAGGGAATGCTTTGAGAGCGTCGGAGGATTTATACCGCGAAAGATCGGAGGCGTTGATCTAGTTGCGGTGACGACAGCGAGGATGAAAGGATGGGAAACGAGGACATTTCCCGAAAAGCCCTACAATCATCATCGCCAGATGGGTACGGCAACGTCCAGCGCTTTGAGAGCGCCGTTTAAAGTGGGTCGAGCCGATTACCTGCTGGGCAGCCATCCGTTATGGGAATTTTCGAGGTGCATCTATCAGGCCAGCCGTCACCCGATATTGCTTGGAGGCGGGTTGCGGATGATTGGATTCATGTGGGCCATGGTTACTGAAAGGCAAAAACAGGTCTCCGCCGACTTCATCTCATTTAGGAGACAAGAGCAAATGAATCGGTTGTGGAAGTTCGTAGCGCGGCGTTAGTGTCGCCACCCTGGTAGCACCTGCGCAATCTATAGCGTTCCACCGTAGACGAACTTGGGGCGGGATCGCTGTGTTGGGGACTCTCCTAGTTAATCTTCGTGACCATGATTTCGGGGCTCTCCGCATCGCGGTATCAAAGGAAGGGAATCCCGGGGCCTCAATAATGAACGAAACAACAAGCGCAAAGCCGAGGAATGATTACATGACGCAACGAGCAATAACCTATATGAGGGGCTTTCTCAAGCGATACGGCCCGTCCAAGATGAAAATGTCGCTATGGAATAGTGAGTTCGCAGGGACACATTGGGACTTTATCGACGATACCGCGGGCGACTGTGTCTACTCTCATCTAGAGAAACACCTGCGTGGCGGCAACATACTTGATCTTGGATGCGGCCCTGGCAATACGGCGAACGAGCTCGCCGCCGACGCTTATCGGAGCTATGTCGGAGTGGACATTTCAGAGGCAGCACTTACCAAGGCGAGGAAGAGAACTGAAGCGAGCGGTCGCTCCGCGAAGAACAGTTTTGTTTGTTCGGATTTTCTCGCATACCGACCAAGCCAACAGTTTGACGTGATTCTTTTCCGAGAGTCGATGTATCATGTGCCGCTCGGTAAAGTTAAACCGATCCTCGCTCATTTTTCACAATTCCTGACCGACGGCGGCGTTTTCATCGTTAGGATGAACCTTTTGGACAGTCGTGGGAAACAGAAGGCGAGGCTCGTGTCCGCAATGGAGATTATGCGCTCGGGTTTTGAGGTGATCGAGGAACATCAGTATGGAGAACTCGGTCCAACGGTCATCGCCTTTAAGCCGCGATAACTCAGCACGGCAGCGTACATCAAAGCCGTTGCGGTTACGGCAGTGCAAATCATTTACGAAGTCATCGTTTTGAACTGCCGCTCCAACAGCGCGGAATATTCTGCCGGCTGCAGCGATCAATTACTGTGGACGCTTCATCTCAATATTGCCTGGATCTGTAGAACATAGTCGAGGAGCCGAACCATTGATGAGCCTGGAGACGGTACAACAAACTGGGACTGGAAATACTAGTCAATCTACTGTGCGGCAGATTGAGATCAGCGTGAAGGGCAAGTGGAGCACCGTTCCGGCGTTAGACGTAGATGGCAAGTGTTTTATCGTCAAGGGAAAATGGATCAAGAGAGCTATCGTTGACGCGGAGGAGTGGCTGGAGACTGAGGTACAGGACCCGCAGCTCTGCGCGAAGGAATTGAAGAAGCAGCAACGGGGCTCGCTGCGGGCTGATCTTTTCTCGTTCACGCAGAAGCTTCCTGAGATCGACCCGAAGTACGACTACCCCTTCGAAAAAATAAGCGTTGCGGTTGTTCGCGTGTCCAGTTTTGGAGAGTGGTGGGATAGTCTGCCACAAGTGACCCGCAAGAATGTGCGGAGATCGCAAAAGAGAGACGTGGTCGTTTCGGTAGCGCCGCTCGACGATAAGCTTGTGGCGGACATCGTAGACCTGAACAACGACTCCGCATTTCGGCAGAATATTCCATTCGCTCACTACGGAAAGTCGTTCGATCAGGTGAAGAAGGATCAGTCGACTTATTTAGATCGCAGCGATTTCATTTGTGCCTACAGTGACAACCAGCTGATCGGCTTTCTGAAGCTCGTATACAAGGGAAATGTCGCGTCCATTCTTCAGATATTGCCGCGGGCTAGCCAACAGGACAAACGTCCAGGGAATGCGCTGCTAGCCAAAGCGGTGGAATTGTGCGAAGAGAGAGGCGTCACGTATCTTACTTATGGGCTCTTCAACTACGGGAATAAACGGGACAGCTCGTTGCGCGAATTTAAGGAACGCAATGGGTTCATCGAAGTATTGGTGCCTAGATTTCATGTTCCGTTGAATATGTGGGGCGCGTTTTGTATCAAGACCAAGTTGAACAGAGGTCTCCTCGGTGTCCTTCCACCGCAAGTAATCGCGGCGGCAACGAGAATGCGGACAGCGTGGTATGATGTGAAACGCGGAATGAGCCGGCGTAGCTCAATGCCAGAGCAGCCGAACTGTAATCGGCAGATGGAGCGTTCAAATCCTCCCACCGGCTCCAATAACTAATAGTAAGATTCCGCAGCTGTGCGCGGGATTTGCCGCTAGCTAACGCCCTCGAGATGCTGGATAGGCCCAATAGCCAGCATAGAGCTGTCCTTCCTAATGAAAAGAGAAAAAGAGTAGATGCCCGGAATCTTCGGTCTGATTACCAAGAGTTCGCCTCAGCGGGCAGAGTCTGAATTGCGTCGAATGGCCGCCATTCTTAGGCATGAGTCATTTTATGTCGATGGCACCTGGACGGATGAAGACTTCGGGGCTTACATCGGATGGACTTGCCGCAAGGGTTCCTTCTGCGATGGTATGCCACTGCGGACGGAAGGCGGGGAAGCCACTCTTGTGTTCTCTGGTGAAGAGTATTCCGATCCAGCGATCATTCAAGACCTGCAGGAGCGAGGTCATCGGTTTCAGCCAGATGACGCATCCTATTTGGTGCACATGTATCAAGAGGATGTTTCTTTTCCAAGGCAGCTCAACGGTAGATTTCAGGGATTCGTTTACGACAGGGAGCGCGAGTTCGCGATTCTGTTTAACGATCGATACGGGATGCACAAGATCTACTACTATGAGGCGGAGGATGCGTTCTATTTTGCGTCAGAAGCAAAGGCGATTTTAGCGATCAGACCGGAAACGCGGCAGATGGACTCGAAGAGTCTTGGTGAGTTTATTGGCTGCGGCTGCGTGCTTGAGAACCGCACGCTGTTTAAGGATATAAAGGTGCTTCCTCCGGCGTCAGCGTGGCGGTTTGAGCGCGGCGTTCTCAAGGCGACGGCGCAATACTTCGATCCGGCGGAATGGGAGCAACAAGAAGAGCTAGAACCCGACGAGTACCATCGCAGGATTCGCGAGGTCTTCTCCAAGAGGCTGCCTCGCTATCTGAATGGCCATGAACACTTGGCTGTCTCGCTGACCGGCGGCCTTGATACGCGAATGGTGATGGCCTGGCAAAGAACCGCACCAGGCTCGCTCCCCTGCTACACCTATGGCGAGGACGAACGGGAGTGCCGTGATATTAAGGTCGCTCGCCAAGTCGCCAATGAGTGCGAGCAGCCTCACCAGACGATTACGATCGGGAAGCAATTTCTTTCACAGTTTGCGCACTATGCCGAGAGAAGCATCTATCTGTCGGATGCCGGCGTGGATGTTACGCGAGCCCCGGATCTTTACTTTAGTGAGAAGGCTAGAGAGATCGCTCCAGTCAGAATGACAGGGCTCTACGGAGACGAGGTTCTTCGGCCACAAATACGCGCCTTTAAGCCGATGAGGGTAGCGCCCGGACTCTTTGATTCAGGTTTGCTTTCGCAGGTTGCTGCGGCGCGCGATACGTATAACCGCAGCATCGACTGCCATCCGACTACGTTTGCGGCATTTCGGCAGGCGCCGTGGCATCATTACGGGATCCTCGCTCTCGAGCAGACTCAACTCACTGTTCGGACGCCATTTCTCGACAACGAACTGGTCCGGACAATCTTTTGCTCGCCGCGATCAGTCAGGGAAAACAACGACCTCAGGGTGAAATTGATTGGCGACGGCAGCAAGAAGCTGCAACGCATTCCGACTGACCGGGGCTTCGGCGGTGACTCCGGGCCGATCACAAGTTGGATTACGCGGAATTATCTTCAATTTACCTTTCGGGCTGAATACGCCTTTGACTACGGGATGCCCCAATGGCTGGCCCGCGCAAATTACTTCTGCTCGCCGTTGAAATTGGAACGGCTTTTCCTCGGGCGTCACAAGATGTTTCATTATCGGTCGTGGTACAGCGATATTCTGGCGCCGTATGTGCGCGAGATGTTGCTGGACTCCCGAACCTTATCGAGATCTTGCTTTGATCGCGGCGGAGTAGAGCATGTTGTGCACGGGCACATCAAAGGGGACCGCAACTACACGACGGAAATACACCGTCTCCTTTCGATCGAGCTGATTCATCGGCTTTTCCTGGATGTTTAAGAGGCGCTAGAAGGCCAAAGTATCGGCACGCTGCGCTGTAAGTCGCCGCCGTTCCAAACAGACAGATTCCACGGATTGTTAGAGGCAGAGTGCCCACACGATGAATCCAAACCTGGCCATATTTGTCGGCATCGCAGGCATTGCAGCGCTTTTTTACCTCGATCGCGATAGAGCACTTCTAACCTCGAAGGCACTCTGGATTCCGACAATCTGGCTATTAGTCATTGGATCCAGGCCTGCGTCGGTTTGGCTCGGGATCACGCCCGCGCATGTGACGACGGAGCAGGCGGCTGAAGGTAGTCCGTTTGATGCAGCCTTTTTCGGAATTCTCCTGATTCTCGGGATTGGAATCCTGATAAGCCGAAGGAGGAAGGTCGTCCATCAATTAAGGATGAATTGGCCATGTGTCATCTACTTCTTTTATTGCCTTCTGAGTGTGCTTTGGTCGGATTTTCCTGAAATCGCTGTGAAGCGGTGGGGCAAGGCGATTGGCGATTTAGTGATGGTGCTTGTAATTGTCACCGAGACTGAGCCAGTACAAGCTCTCGGAAAGTTGATATCCCGCGCGGGAGTCCTCCTGATGCCGGCCTCCATCATCTTGATTCGGTATTTTGGGGAGCTCGGCCGGAGCTATGATCCGGATGGATCTCCGATGAATACGGGAGTGACTACAAACAAGAACGAGCTTGGAGTCATAGCCATGGTGATCTCGCTCGGCGTTGTTTGGCGCTTTTTAGAAGCGCTCCTGTCCAAGCGCGAACCGAATCGTACACGGAAACTTATCGCTCGAGGAGCGCTTTTGGCCTCGTCTGTAGCGGTCCTTGACCTCGCGCATTCAGCCACTTCAATCGCATGTTTCATCCTGGGGGCAACGATTATCATCGCAGCACACCTTCCCGTCTTTGCACGCCGCCCGAAGGTCGTTCATGTACTCGTCGCATCTCTTTTGGCCTTAGGTGGGATTGTTATGTTATTCGGCGGGCAAGGAGATGTGGTGCATGCGCTGGGCCGACAAACGGATTTGACGGGGCGGACTCAGATCTGGGCTGCGGTGCTTCCGGTCGTTCCAAACCCCATTGTGGGCGCTGGCTTTGAGAGTTTCTGGCTTGGCTCGCGGTTAGACCAGGTCTATGCGAACCTATCTCAATACATGCATGTGAATGAGGCGCATAACGGATACATCGAGGTGTATCTCAATCTGGGCTGGATCGGGGTTGTCCTCATTGCGACCATTCTGATCAGCGGTTATAGGGGTGCAGTCATGGCCATTCGGCGTAATCCGCGGTTTGGCGGATTGATGCTGGCATACATTGCCACCTCTGCGATCTACAGCGTCTCTGAAGCTGGATTCCGAATGTTGGACCCCATGTGGGTGTTCCTGCTGATTGGCGTTGCGGGCTCCTATAGCATCGCCTTTGCCAAGACGAGAGCTAGTGTCCCGGGACGTTCGCTCGCGCTGGGTTCAAATCTCGGCACCGGCATGACGGTGGACAATATTGTCCGGTAGATCTCGAACTGAAAATGCACATGATGACTCTGAAGGATATCCTCTAACGACATGAATCCATCTAATCCCGAAGAGAAAAAAACGAACCGTCTATCGAGAGCCTTGCGGATCGGCGACAAGTCTATTGGATTCAAAGTGGCTCGGGGAGTCATGTCGTCAGTGGCCAGAAAGCTTCTCCTTGCGCCAGTCGCGATCCTCCTGGTTCCGTTCACTCTGTGGAAGATCGGAGTGCAAAACTACGGCATTTGGGCGGTGCTGGCCACGATTATCAATCTTGCGTGGCTCATGGATCCGGGTCTCAGCCCCACGGTGACAAAGTTTGTTGCCGAATCCAGCAAGACGGAAGATGTCGGCGAAATCCGCCGTGTGCTTAATGCAAGTTTCGCGCTCTGTGTGCTGATGGCGATTCTTGCCTCATGCCTGGTGGGTGTCTTTTCCCATTTCCTTATCAATCAGTTTTTCCGCGGCGCCGATGCACCGCCGGTGCCCCAAATTCTGTCGCTTTGGCCCTTAATGACTCTTTGTATGGCCGCGTTTGTCGTGGCCATGCCGTTTCTGAGCCTTATTAACGGCCGCCAGCGCATGGATCTTACCAACTTGCTCGTATTTGGTGCTGAGCTTTTTGGTTCTGTCATGACTGTAGTTTTGCTCCTGGCGGGAACCGGAGTTCGCGGGCTCCTCATAGCTCGCCTGTTGACATCACTGTTTATATTCACGGGTAGCGTTGTCATCGGAAAGCGCCTACTTCCGGCAATCACGCCGAATCCGTTTCGATCTGAGTTTGCGACGATGAAGAAGATTCTGTCCTTCAGCGTGCCTCTCTATGCGGGCTATGTGATGTCGACTCTACAGGGGCAGCTCGAAAGACTATATCTTGCGCGGTTTGTCGGCATTGTTCCGGTTGGCTGGTACAGCGTGGCGAGCGAGGGAGCGGTCAAGGTCAAGCGAATTCCAGACTTATTGCTTGGGCCTCTTCTCGCTGCGGCTTCCGAGTTAGAGTCTCGTAATGAGCAAAAGAAGCTGGAGGAACTTCATTTTCGAGCGCATAAATACCTGGCGCTTCTCACGGTCCCCTTGACTGTATTTGCAGTAGTTGACGCGAAAGCTCTCATTCGTCTGTGGGTGGGCGGTGCGCTGCATATGGTGGCGATGGCGTTTGCTGTCTTAATCATCGGCAATCTGTTTTCACAGATCATGATGCCGACTTATTTTATTGTTGTGGGAAAGGGAGTACTTCGCCCCGGTGTCTATGCGGCGGTGATAGCCTGTGGGTTAAATCCAATCTTGAGCTATATCTTCATCACTCGCTGGGGCTTTTCAGGTGCTGCGCTTGGGACCGCAGTGCCGATGGTGGTCAGCACGGCGTATTTCTTTGTAGCGTGCCGTCATCATTTTCTTGATCCAATCTTCAGAACGCTGCGCAAGGCTTATCTAAGGCCGCTTCTGTGTTCCCTTGTGGCTGCACTTCCGATCCCGGCACTCCTTTACTCTAAGGTTGCGACCTGGATTGGAGTGCTGGCGGCAGTGGCTTCGTTTACAGTGCTTTATGTCGCTGGAATTCTGTTGACCGGTTGTCTGGATCGCATGGATATGGCCATGATCGCGGATCATCTCCCCTTTCTTTCACGCTGGCGGACTGAGATCGCGCCCAGCGAACTGGGCGATCTGATCTAAGTGCATAGAGACAGTTTAGAAGTCGTTTTAGAGGAACGAGAAAGTGCCGATGCCCATTGAGGAAGTTGTCTCTCCGCGGTCGTTGAAATCCGCGTCGACCCATTCGAATGTGTCGTTGTTAACCGGAGGGTTTGATCGTCCGTATGCCTACGGACTCGCGATGGCGCTCGTAGACAAGAACGTTCACCTTGACGTGATCGGCAGCGATACGATCGATAGTGAAGAGATGCACACAACCGAGAATCTGAACTTCATTAATCTGTGGCCAAGTGTGCGCGGTAAATCCACGCGACTCGTCAAGCTTTGGCGGGTGGTCGCTCACTATAGATCTCTAATGACCTACGTAATTACAGCGAAGCCGCGGCTGTTTCACATTCTGTGGAACAGCAAGATCCAGCTCTTCGATCGCACTCTGTTGATGCTGTACTACAAGGCGTTTGGGAAGAAGATTGCGCTGACCGCTCATAATGTGAATCAGGATCGGCGCGATTCCAAGGACTCGTGGATCAACAGAATCACGTTGAGGATTCAGTACCATCTTGTGGATCACATTTTTGTTCATACCGAGAAGATGCGGGAAGAATTGATTGGCGACTTTGGCGTCGCGAAGAATTCCGTCACCGTAATCAGCTACCCCATCAACAATGCGTTCCCTGACACGAAGCTTACACCGCAGGAGGCAAAGGCAAAGCTGGGGCTCAGCGTATCGGACAAAACGATTCTCTTTTCCGGGAAAATCAAATCGTATAAGGGCATAGAACAGCTCTTTGCCGCGTTCAAATTGGTCATCGCTCGTGACGAAAGTTACAGGTTAATTGTGGCGGGCGCAGTGGACAAGGGACTCGAAGGCTATATGCTCTCTCTGGAGGGAACAGTAGCGGAGGAGATCGCAAAGAGGCAGATCATTCTGGAGAAACGGTTTATACCGGATGCGGAGATGGAAATCTATCTAAAGGCCGCAGACGTTCTTGCCCTTCCCTACAGCGAAATCTTCCAGAGCGGAGTCCTTTTCCTCGGGTACAGCTTTGGGTTGCCGGTGATTGCAACTGATGTGGGTTCATTCCGGGAAGATGTGATTGAAGGCGAGACAGGATATATCTGCAGGCCAGGAGATGCGGAGGATTTGGCCCGGGCAATTGAGACGTACTTCTCCGGCGACTTGTATGAGAACCTCAGCCGCCGCCGGCAGGACATCAAGAATTATGCTAACGCCAATCATTCATGGGATGCATTGGCAAGAGCGACATGTGATATTTACGCGGGCCTGTTAGGAGAGTTGAAGAGTGAATCCGTTGGTATCGATTCTCATTCCCGCATATAACGCGGAAGAATGGCTGGCTGCGACGATTCGCTCTGCAATGGCGCAGACCTGGAAATCCACGGAGATCATCGTCGTCGACGACGGCTCGACGGATGGGACCTTAATGGTAGCCCGGATGTTTGAGTCGCAGGGTGTGAAGGTCTGCTCTCAGGTTAACCAAGGCGCTTCAGCGGCTCGGAATAAGGCCTTCTCGCTCAGTCATGGAGACTATATCCAGTGGCTTGATGCCGATGATCTGCTGGCGCCCGACAAAATTGCGCTGCAAATGGGCGCGATGGGCGAATCACCGAATCCCCGGATTCTCGTGTCGGGCGAATGGGGCAGCTTTATGTACAGGCCGAGCCATGCCAAGTTCGTTCCAAGTGCGCTATGGCAGGATCTTCAAAAAGCTGAATGGCTGTTACGCAAGATGGAACACAACGTCTATATGCAAACGGCGGTTTGGCTGGTGAGCAGAGAACTCGCAGAGACGGCGGGTCCCTGGAACACGTGCATGATCGGCGACGACGATGGTGAGTACTTTTGCCGAGTGCTGCTGGCCAGCGACGGCGTTCAGTTTGTTTCGGGCGCGAAGGTTTACTATCGCAAGTTGGGACCAAACAGCTTGAGCTACATAGGGAATTCGGACAAAAAGCGCGACGCGCAATGGCTTTCGATGCAGTTGCACATCGGGTATCTTCGGTCTCTGGACGATGGCACGAGGGCGCGAACTGCGTGCGTTAATTTCCTGCAGAACTGGATGGTCTACTTCTATCCAGAAAGGCCTGATCTGTTCGACAAGGCGAGTGAATTGGCACGGAGTCTTGACGGTAATCTGAAGGCGCCAACGCTCTCCTGGAAGTATGCGTGGATTAAGAATCTTTTAGGATGGCGCGTCGCGCGGCACGCTCAATTTTTGGTGCCGAGTTTCAAGTTGTCGCTTTTAACACGACTCGATAAAATGATTTACAGGTTTCAGATTCGGTCGCAGATTGCTGGGACTTGAGTCGAGCTCTTGCAGTTTTTCTTTGCGCCATTTTCTTAGCGGTTGGGACTTTTCTCTCCCGCGGAACAATTGCAGTTCCGGCGCGACAGAATGGATCACTTTTGTTGCTTTAGTTTCTCCGGGCGAGTAGCGTCTTTGCTACACTACGGCTGCGCGCGATTGGACAGCCGAGATCGACCGTTTTTGGTAGGAGAATCTAAGATGAAAAGATACTGTTGCTTATTGTCCGCCCTTCTTTGGACATCGATAATCTTCACTGGCTCGTCGAGCGCACAGGTTACATCGACTGGACAACTTTGGTCTGGCGTCATTACTGCTGGCCGTGCGATTGACTGGACAGGCGCGGGCGTGAGCGGCGGCGTACCGCCCCGCACCACGGTCTGCCAGACGGTCTCGCTCACCAGTGGTTCCGGCGCGGCGGGGACGAATACTTCAGCGATCCAGAGCGCAATCTCTGCCTGCGCCGGTAAGAACGAGGCAGTCTCGCTTCCCGCTGGGACGTACTACATTAATGGCATCTCCTTTGGTTCTTCGAGCAATGTGACGGTGCGCGGCCAAGGTGCGGATGCCACTTTTCTACTGATCAACTCCGGCGCATCGGGTTGCAATTTGCAGGCAGCCGTCTGCTTTAGTGGGCCCAACAATTCGGTCGGTGCAGAGCAAAACGTCTGCGACTGGACCGGGGGATATACACAGGGTTCAACATCGATCACGCTCGCAAACTGCGGTTCGACGACACCGTCACGAGGATCACTCTCGAATCTGCACGTCGGCAGCATTCTTGTGCTTGACCAAGTTGACGAGGCTCACGACACGGGGGCCATCTGGAATTGCGCGTCGAACGGGCAGGGGGGCGATGCGGATTGCGCAACCACCGTGCAGGCAGGGTTTGCGCGGACCGATGGCACCAGCGCATCCGGTGTGACCATGCGTGCGCAACAGCAGACCGTAATCGTGACTGGGATTAGCGGCAACACCATTTCGATCTCGTCGGGACTGTACATGCCCAACTGGCGCTCCACGCAGTCTCCGCAGGCCTGGTATGGATCGACTGTTGGCCCCACAGGGGATGGCATCGAAGACGTGACGTTGGACAATACGGCAGAGGCACTTGGATCGGGAACCTTTCTCATCGCTTTTTCGAACGTGGCGAACGACTGGGCAAGCGGCGTGCGCGGACTCTATGGCGGCCGCGACCATGTGGTGATGCAATACAGCGACCACATTACCGTGCAGCACTCCTACTTCTACGAGAGCGTGTCCCACGCTACCGTCAGCTATACGCTGGAGCAGATCGATTCAGCGGACAATTTGGTGCAGAATATCATCTGCCAGCAGGTTACCGACTCTTGTCCAAATACAGGTGGAGCGGGCGAGGGAGATGTAGCTCTTTATAACTTTGCGGTGGATGATGTCTATAACTCGTCTGGTTGGATGCAGGCGGGGTTTTACCAGCACTCGGGAGGCGACGAGTACGGCTTGTGGGAAGGTAACATCGGTACTGGCTATTCTTCCGATGACGTGCACGGAACCCACTATTTCGAGACACTCTACCGCAACTATCTTTTGGGTAACCAGAACGCAGGGTGCGGCTCCGCATCCGTGGCCACGTGTACGGCAGAGACGATCCCAATCCAGATGTGGGCGGGCTCGCGGTATTTCAATGTTGTCGGCAACGTACTTGGCAGGACTGGCTTCCACACGGGATATCAATACAACGGAAGTTCCAGCGGGTCGGGCAATCCCGCAGTGCACTATATCTATGCTCTGGGAGCAACGGGAAACAGCGGCGCCGCAGGAGGAATCAGCGTATTTTGCACGTCGCCTGCTTGCACCGCGACCGGTAACTATGACCCGCAGACTTATAATTCGGTGTTGAAGTGGGGAAACTACGACACGGTCACCGCTGCGGTGCGGTGGTGCGGAGGCTCCTCTGATACGGGTTGGTCGACGACCTGCTCCAGCGCGTCGGAAGTTCCCATCAGCTTGACTGCGTGCCCGTCGACAGTGTGTAGCGCTGCGCCGACCCTCTCAAATAGTTTGCCGACTGTGGGAGACACCGGGGCAGGGCAGGATGCATTGCCTGCGAGTCTCTACTACTCTTCAACTCCATCCTGGTGGCCTTCCGGCGCAGCTTGGCCATCGATCGGTCCAGATGTCGCGAGCGGTACGGTTGGGATATGCTCTGGTGGAACCTACGCGAACATGCCGGCACTAACCAGCGCACAGTGCACGGGAGGGACGCTAGTCACGGGACTTGGGGGCCATGTCAACGCCAATCCCGCAATGGCTTGCTACCTGAATACGATGGGCGGACCTCCGGATGGCACGGGGCCGGTCCTGAGCTTCAACGCGAACACTTGCTATGGGACTGGGACATCCTCCGGAAACAAACCGTCGCCTGCTACGGGGGTTAAGACAACCGTCAATTAGAATTAGCAGGACTCCTTGCTTTGCGCCGGCTCCGTCACTGGATCGATCCGGCGCATGGCGAGTCGGTCCTGGCGGAGTGATTGTCTTGCCGGTTTGTACGCAAATGTGCGACGTAGTGGGAATAATGTAGCCGAGTTCACGGCGCGGCTGGGCGACCATTGGGCACTGGAACTGCAACATTGGATCGTACGAAGACTTGGTCCGACGTCTGAAGTCGAGACTGCTCTGCATCGCCGGATGTCGGACCATAACTAAATTAAATGGATTAAGCAAGTTGCCCCGGTGCTGTCACAACGCGGCCTACTATAGAACGGTTTCACTTTCTTAGCTTCACGCCGACGCATCTTAAGAGTTCTCAGTTCAGCACGTCGTCTTGATTGCGTTTCAAGATGACGGCGAATGTGCGTAATGGGCACTCTTACGTCACGTAGGTAAATGCCGGGGTCAGGCACTCTTCGAACGAAATCGAGTGCTAGAATTGCTGTCAAAACTAATCGGGTCAAATTGAACCTCATCAGTCAGATTCCAGAATCACGCCTCGGAGCATATATGCAAGCGGACAATATAGAGTCAGTTTTTGTTGATTATTTTCGTTGCCTTGATGAACATGCCAATCTCTTCGTGAGCGGACAGACATCGAAGGATTCCGGTTACTTCAAATGGGGAAACGACAACATCTGTTATGGGCGGACTGCTGCGGGCTTTCGGACACCGAACGCCAACGGGCCTCTTTATGACGTGTGGGACGACGCAACGATTAGTGAGTCTACTGTAACGCTGCCTTTTGACCCGCTCGAGGTAATCGAGAATCTTCGCCGTGAACGCTACACCACGCGTTCTCGAGGATCCAGGAGATTGAAGGACGTTGCTGTAAAGTCAATCTACTACGCCGTCCGACCGTACCTTAGCGTGAAAGTGCGTAAGCACCTGCAGCGACGGCGCCTGCGCGAATGGGAATCCATCGTGTTCCCTGAGTGGCCCGTAGACTGCACCGTAGAGAGGATTCAGCGGCGTCTGATGGCGCTGGCGATCCGCGCCAGCGGAGCGGAATCGCTGCCCTTCATCTGGTTCTGGCCGGACGACTATCGCGGCTGCATTATCGTCACCCATGATGTGGAAACTACCTTTGGGAGAGATACGTGCGGCGATCTTATGGATCTTGACGACAAGTACGGCTTTAAGGCTTCGTTTCAGGTCGTTCCAGAGGCGCGCTATCCGGTTCCAAAGTCGTATCTCGACGCGATAACCACGCGAGGTTTTGAAGTCAATGTGCATGACCTCACCCACGATGGTCGACTTTTTGATAACCACGAGGAGTTCGTCCGCAGGGCCAAGAAGATCAACGCGTATGCCAAGTCCTTCGATGCATCCGGCTTTCGTTCGGGAATTCTCTACCGCAATCCAGACTGGTACGATGCCTTTGAGTTCGCATACGACATGTCCATTCCGAATGTTGGCCACTTAGATCCACAACGCGGCGGATGTTGCACTGTCATGCCGTATTTCGTAGGCAACATTGTGGAGCTACCGCTGACCTGCATTCAAGACTATTCTCTGTTTCACGTGCTGAACGAATACTCCACTCAGCTTTGGCGGAAGCAAATCCAGCGGATCATGGAGAATAACGGGCTGATAACAATTCTGGCGCATCCAGACTACGTGGTGGAATCGCGCGCAAAGGCCGCGTATGAGGAACTTCTCAGCCATTTGGCCGTGGTTCGCCAGTCGAATAACCTGTGGGCGCCAATTCCCAAAGATTTGGCTGCGTGGTGGAGGCAGCGTAGCAAGATGAAGCTTGTATCCAAAGGAAGTACATGGGAGATCGAGGGCGAAGGGAAAGAAAGGGCCCGAATTGCTTACGCGCGGCTGGATGGAGATAGCGTGACGTATAGCGTATCGTAAATTGAGATACTGAGAGTTGTAACTCCAATGCGGAAGTTGTCTTTCTTATTGATAGCGTTCGAAGTGGTTCAGTAGGCACCGTTGAATGAACCTATACCATTCAAGTATCCTTGCTTGCATCGACGCGAACGGATACGCTGGAAGGACCGTTCACTCCGGAATGAATGAATACGCCGCGACTATTCTCCACCGCGCATCTGCGGCCGATTCAGGTGACGGAAGCCGCTTCTGAGATATTCATAGAAGAGGCGCTCGCCACAGATCTGCTGCCCACAGAAAAGGCAGCCGGAAGATGCTTATCCAAAGGCAAAGGCACACTTGGATTGACCCAAATGAAACCAGATTTCTCACTACAAAATGTCAGGAACGACTTTTCGCTCCAACTTGCTCCTCATGAACTCATCGAGAAGCGGGCGGAGGAGGCCCCGGAGTCTCCAGCGATCTTGATGGGGACGAGGCGGCTCAGTTACCGCGAGGTAAACGAGCAGTCCAATCGCCTCGCTCATTTTCTGCGAGCACAGGGTGCGGGCCCGGGGCAGATCATCGGCGTGTTGCTGGACAGGTCTATCGAGATGGTTGTGTGTCTTCTCGGTATCCTCAAGGCGGGCGCCGTCTATCTTCCGCTTGACCCGAAGTTTCCCAAGGACCGTCTCGCGTTCATGCTGGATGACGCTGAGGTGATGATTGTGCTCACGCAGGCTGACTTGCGAGAGGACGCTCCCTCGTCACAGGCGAGGATCGTTGTACTCGAAGAGTTGGCCGAAGCACTTCCGAAATTCTCTTCTGTAAATCTAAGCGTGGCAAATTCACCGGACGATACAGCGTATGTGATCTATACCTCTGGTTCTACTGGAAATCCTAAAGGCGTAATGGTGCCGCGACGCGCACTCACGAATTTCCTGTTGTCGATGGCAGAGCAGCCGGGAATGACGGCCAGCGACGTCCTGCTGGCGATTACCACAATCTCCTTCGATATTTCGTTTCTGGAGATGCTTCTGCCGCTTTCGGTGGGTGCGCAGATCGTGATCGCTGGACGCTCGCAGGTGAGCGATCCGTTTGAACTTCGGAAGCTGCTCGATCAGCACGGGATCACCGTCATGCAGGCCACGCCTACAACGTGGCGCCTATTGCTTGAAAGCAAATGGGAAGGCAAGACTGACCTGAAGATTCTGTGCGGCGGCGAAGCGCTGACGCAAGATCTCGCGGAGCGCCTTCTGTCGCGTTGCAGCGCACTGTGGAACATGTATGGCCCGACGGAGACGACCGTATGGTCTTCGACCGAGAAGGTGACCTCCCCTCAGAACATCACCCTTGGTTCGCCGATTGCGAACACCGAACTTTACGTGGTCGACGAGCAAATGCAACCAGTGGCGCCAGGCGCTTCCGGCGAGCTCCTCATCGGCGGCTCCGGGTTGGCACTCGGTTACCTCAAGCGCGAGGAATTGACCGCACAGAAATTCATTCCGGACTCGATCGGGGACGTAGAGGGAGCCAAGCTCTATCGCACCGGGGATGAGGTTCGTTATCGCACAGATGGAACCTTGGAATTTCTGGGGCGTCTCGACCATCAGGTCAAACTCAACGGATTCCGCATCGAACTCGGCGAGATCGAGAATGCTCTCGCAACTATCGAGGGCGTGCGTCAGGCCGTCGTGATTCTGCGCGAAGATGTTCCGGGCGACAAGCGACTGGTCGCATATTACACCGGCAAAGAGGATCTGGATGCAAACGAGGTCTTGCATGCGCTGCGTGCGGGTCTTCCCGATTACATGGTACCGTCCGCATTTGTCTGGATGGCTGAGTTTCCGCAAACCCCGAATGCGAAGCTTGATCGCAAGGCGTTGCCTGCGCCGGCCAGAAAGAGACCGCTCCTTGGACAGCAGTATATTGCTCCGGCCACCGAGGCTGAAAAGCAGATGGCAATGCTGTGGCAAGAACTCCTAAGAGTCGACCAAATCGGCGTCGATGATAGTTTCTTCGACCTTGGCGGAAATTCAATCGCCGTGTTTCGCATGGTGAATGCCTTTCATCATAAGTACGGCCGTGAAATTCCTCCCGTGAAAGTGTTCCAATACCCGACCATTGGACAGCTTTGCCGGTTTAGCGAAACAGATGAATCGCAGTTTTCATTCGTCGCGGAAGCGGAGAAGCGAATTGCGCATACAAGGAGAGGTGGGGCCGGGAACGAATCGTCAAAGGATGCTGTAGCAATTGTTGGAATGGTGGGTAGATTTCCCGGCGCTGAGAATCTTGACCAGTTGTGGAAGAACCTCCGCGAGAGCAAAGAAAGCATTTCGTTTTTCACTCCTGAAGAGCTAGGGCCTGGCATCGAGGAGCGTCTGCGCAATGCGCCAGACTATATTCGCGCGCGGGGAATGATCGAGGGGGCCGAGTTATTTGATCCAGGCTTTTTTGGGGTAAGCCCACTTGAGGCGAAGGTGATGGATCCTCAACAGCGGATCTTTCTCGAGCTTGCTTATAACGCGCTCGAGAATGCGGGCTATGATCCAAGCCGTTATAAAGGCCTCATCGGAGTGTATGCGGGAGCTGGAGACAATCACTATTACACGACGAATCTTCTGACGCATCCAGACCTGCTTACGCTGGCCGGCAAGCTTGCGGTGGAGTATGGGAACGAGAAAGACTACATTGCACTGAGGACGGCCTATCTCCTGGACCTGCGTGGACCTGCTGTCAGCTTGAACACGGCATGTTCAACTACGCTGCTGGCGGTAGATCTGGCTTACCGTGCACTGCGGGATTACGAATGTGATATAGCGCTGGCTGGCGGAGTTGATATCGCCGTGCCACAGAAAAGCGGCTTCCACTACACCGAAGGTGGTACCTTTGCGCGCGATGGCCATTGCAGGCCATTTGATGCAGACGCAACCGGGACAATGTTTTGTGATGGTGCGGGTATTGTTGTGCTGAAACGGTTGTCGGACGCGCTGAAGGATGGCGACACGATCTATGCTGTGCTGCGTGGATGCGGGAAGAACAACAACGGCGCTCGACCAGCCTCCTTTCTTGCGCCGAGCGTAGAAGGCCAGGCAGAGGCAATTGCAATGGCGCAGGCGAGCGCTGACGTGGATGTTGAAACGATCGGCTATATAGAAGCGCATGGCACCGGAACCCCGGTGGGAGATCCGATTGAAGTTCAGGCACTGAACACTGTTTTCGAACGCAAGACAAAGAAGAAGCAGTTTTGCTATATCGGGTCTATCAAGGGAAATATCGGACATCCTACGAATGCGGCCGGAGTTGCTGGGCTGATTAAAGCGGCGATGGTGCTGGACCGAGAAGAAATTCCAGCGACGCTGCATTTCAAGACGCCGAACCCGCGAATCGACTTTGTTAACAGTCCATTTGTCGTTGCCGATCGGTTAATTCCATTTACGCGTAACGAAACACCCAGGCACACGGCGGTCAGCTCGTTTGGGTTTGGTGGAACCAACGTGCATGTGGTTCTTGAAGAGGCTCCCGCGCGGAGAGCCAGCGGCAGCTCTCGCCCCATGCAACTGCTGCCTTTCTCAGGGAGGGCCCAAGGTGTCCTTGACGCATACTGTGAGTCTTTCTCCCGATATTTTGAGAGTTCTCGCGACGAAGACTTTGCCGACGCGGCGTTCACCTTGCAGACCGGCCGAAAGCAGATGGCGATGCGCCGTATCGTTGTGGCGGGAAATCCGGCTGAGGCCGCTCGACTGCTGCAACATCCAGATCCTCGCCGATGCAGCACGAAGCGCTGCGAGCGGCGCGATCCGCCCGTGGTCTTCCTCTTTGGAGGACAGGGCACACAGTACGTCAATATGGGCAAGAATCTCTATGACGGCGAGCCACTTTTTCGCGCCGCGGTCGACAATTGCTGTGAGATTCTGAAACCTCATCTGGGCCGCGATTTGCGCGAGCTTCTGTATCCTAATGCCGAAGACAGTGAAGCTGCGCAGGCTTCATTGCAGGATACCTTCTTTACACAACCGTCGCTCTTTGTTATTGAGTATGCGCTTGCGCGTTTCTGGGAGTCGCTTGGCATCCGTCCAGCAATGATGGCAGGTCACAGCATTGGTGAGTTTGTCGCGGCTACTCTGGCGGATGTATGGGATCTTGAAGACGCGCTGCGAATTGTTGCGTTGCGCGGGCGGCTCATGCAGAGCTTGCCACGAGGCTCAATGATGGCGGTGCGAGCCGCTGTGGACGCTGTCCGGCAAATGCTCCCGCCGGGGGTTCAGATTGCCGCGAATAATTCACCGTCTCTGTGTGTAGTGTCAGGGCCGGATGGCGACGTTACGGCGTTTCGCGAGCAGCTTGAGGCGAAGGAAATTATTTGCCGGCCCCTGCATACTTCGCACGCATTTCACTCTTTCATGATGGACCCAATGCTGGAGCCTCTGAAAAAGGAAATTGCGAAGGTTCAGCTAAGGGCTCCTTCGCGCCCCTTTGTGTCGACAGTGACAGGGCAGCTGATCACAGAAGCGGAGACGACAAGCCCGGAATATTGGGCTCACCAAGCGCGCGCAACGGTGGAGTTTTCGAAGGCGGCTCTCAAACTTAAAGAACTCGGTCATGATTTATTTCTGGAGTGTGGCCCGCGCTCAACGATGTGTTCTCTTGTCCGGCAGCATTTTGCGCCTGGCCAGGCATGCACTGCCATTCCTACTCTGGCGGATTCGCCCGATGACAACCAGGAATGGGCGTCGATGTTGTTTGCCCTTGGGTCATTGTGGCTCAATGGCGCTACTGTGGACTGGGACGCATTTTATGCGAATGAAGATCGCCGCCATATTCCGCTTCCAACTTACCCGTTTGAAAGGCGCAAGTATTGGGTCGATCCTGCACAGACGACGGCTATCGAAGTAGCGCCGCGGGGCGTAGACGCCATTGTGGTCTTGGATAGTCCCGAGCCGCAGACGGATGAGTTGATTGACAAACAAATGACAGGGCTCGGAGCGCAGACGTCCCGGAAGCAGCGAATTATTAAGAAGCTTGTGGATCTTCTCATGCCGTTAACTGGCCGTGAGCGGGAGGAGTTATCTCCGTCGGCGATGTTTCTTGAGCAGGGGCTCGATTCTCTATCGTTGGCGCAGGTTTCAGTAGCCATCGAGCAGGAGTTTGGAGTCAAGGTTGGCTTCAGCAAGCTCATGAATCAATTTCCGACTGCGGAGATGGTTGCCGGATATCTGGATGAGACGATGCCCGCGGAGTTGCTGGCGCAAGCGCCTCAGCGATTGGCCCAGCCGGTGGAGATAAAGAGAACCATCGCTCCTGCCGCGCACCGACCCGACGCTGGACTGGTCGATTCAAGTCTAAGCGCGATTGCGCAGACTGTGGCTGAACAAGGGCGCATTCTCGCCGCAATTCAAGAGACGCTGGCGAAGATGAGCGCTCAGCAATTGGGACTAGGAATCGCCGCGCCAACTGTCATTGCAAATCCTGCGCCTGCCGTCAGCATCACTTCTGCGCCGACCACGACTCCGCAGCGCGGGATCTTCTATTCATCGCGCCTTTCTGAAAACCTATCCGGTTCCTACAACGAGTCCGTCACCCTATTCGTGATGGATAACGTAGCGATTCCGCAGATCAAACGGGCCCTGGAGCGTCTTGTTGAACGTCATGATGCCCTGCGCGCGAGCTTCAACGATTCAGGATCTGTGATGCGAATCGGGCAGCCTTCCAATCTGGACATTCCGGTAAAGGATCTATCTCGTTTCGAGATTGAATCAGAGCGTCAAGAGGCGCTGAGCAAGCTTGCATACGAGGAAGCGGCGCGCCCGTTTGTGCTGCCGGATGGACCGCTCTTCCGCTTCCAGATTGTTCTTCTGGAAAAGGATAAGACGGCTGTCATTGTCACCGTACACCACATCATTTGTGATGGCTGGTCTGTTGACGTATTGATTCAAGACTTCAGCGCCTTCTATTCTGAGGAGCTTACCGGCCAGCCGGCATCGCTTCGGCCGCCATCAAGTTTTGCTGGCTACGCAAATGACGTTGCGCGACGAGAGCTGTCTCCGGAATTCGAGGCTGCCAGAGAATACTGGGGGAAGAAATTTTCCGCAGGATTCCCCGCGCTCGTGCTTCCTGCGGACCTGCCGAGAGAGGCAGTGCGGGAACACCGGGCTATTCGCGTCGACCGCACTATCGGAGCGGAGATTGTAGGTCCATTGCGCAACTTGGCGGCGGAGCAGGGGTGCAGCATATTCGCTGTGACCGTTGCCGCCCTCTCGATTCTCCTGGCACGCATATCTGGGCAGGGAAGGTTTGTTCTGCCACTGTCCACTGCAGAGCAGCCGTTCCTCGGAAAGACCAACCTGGTGGGGCACTGTGTGAGTCTCATGCCCTATCTCGTTGAACTGCGACCGGACGAAGATGTAATATCCCTCGTCCGACGTGTCCAAAGCGAGTTGGCTGAGGCGATAGATCATCTGTCCTTCACGACAGTAAATCTACTTGAAGACCTGGCGTCCTCCAGTCGTGCGCGGCTTTCGCCCGTTCCGGTTGGCCTGACTGGCATTAAGAAGATCAAGCCAGAAGAGATGGAGTTGCGCGGGTTTTCCTTGGACTATGTAGCAAATCCCAAGAGTTTTGAGTCGTTTGAATGGTACCTGAGCGCGATGGAGACGAATCAGGAACTGGAAGTACATGGTCACTACGATATAGGCTTATTCAAGCAGGAAACGATTGTAAGGTGGTTGACTGAGTTGGAAACAATTCTGACGGAGATGGGGTCTTCTCCAAAGAAGAGCGCACTTGAACTGGCGCGACTTGCAGACGAGAAGGCGCAATCATGCGGCATGTTGTTTACTTATTCACCGCAAGTCAGGGAAGTGGCGCTGCCAGGCAGTCAAGCCACTCCTCTTATCTTTGACGAAGTTGCCACGTCGATATCTTCTTCTACTATCGACAAGAAGCGAAACCGAGATATTCTAGGCGCGCTCACGAAGTTGTTTCAGCGTGCGCTTGGTTCCCGTGTAGTCGGAGTGGACGACAACTTTTTTGATTTGGGCGGGCATTCGATGAAGGCGGCGCGCCTGTTTGCACTTATCGAACGGGAACTCAAGATCACGGCTCCTCTTGCGGCTCTATACGAAGCGCCAACGCCTCGCACATTGGCTAACATGCTGGCGAGCGGCATTAGTCAGGAGCGCTGGCAGGCTCTTGTTCCCATCCACGAAGGCGGAGATCGTATACCGTTGTTTCTGGTTCATGGCGCGGAAGGGAATGTGCTGTTGTATCGCGGCTTGTCTAAACACCTTGGCCAGGACCAACCGGTCTATGGATTGCAATCGGTGGGGCTGGATGGTAAGACTCCCGTCGATGGCAACTTCGAACGAGTTGCTCGGAGGTACGTCGAGGAGATTCGCGCGGTTCAAACCGAGGGACCTTACATGCTTGGAGGATATTGCCTTGGTGGCGTGATCGCGATGGAGATGGCACGCCAACTGATCCAAGATGGGCAGACTGTTGGCTTGCTGGCGATGATTGAAAACTTCAATATTCGAAGTGTTCACTGGCCGCTGCCGTGGCATGTCCGAATGATCAATCGGTTCGCTCTGAATCCATATCACCACCTGAGAAATGTGTTTGTCGCAGAGGGGGCCGGGAAGATGGACTTTTTCCGGCAGAAACTTGACGTGGAAATTGCGCGTGCGAAATTGGAGGTGCGACTGGCGTGGGCGCATCTGCGCGGCGCTATGAATCTGAAAGGGGAAGCCGTCGAGGAGTATCATCACGTCAAGATCGCAGATGTGTACGATAAGGCACTTGCCGAACACGAGATCGTTCCTTATCCGGGCGTGATTACTATCTTCAAAACGGAATACAGCCTGATGGGCATGGATATGCCATTGGATGGGTGGGCGCGTGTGGCGCGCGATGGCGTCCGTGAGATCAAGCTACCATTCGGCCCTAAGGCCAGCCTCACGGAGCCTTTTGTCCAACTTGTCGCTGTGCAGTTGCGGAAGTGTATGGACGAAGCTAGCCAGGAATGGTACGCGCGCCACGACGAAAGCAGCTACCATGTCGAGACTAGAGCGAATCGCTAAGATAGAGAGATAGCGATGTGTTAGTGGAAGGGCATGAAACTACTTCTTACGGGTCATCAGGGATACATTGGAGCGGTGGCTGGGCCAATGCTGCAAGCTGCGGGCCACGACGTCGTTGGGCTCGATACGGACCTATACGGAAACTGCGATTTTGGAGACGGTCAGGGCGCGCTGCCGAGTATTCGGAAGGACTTGCGCGAACTGAAAGTCGCAGACCTCGCGGGTTTCGAAGCGGTGGTACATCTAGCCGCACTTTCCAATGATCCCGTTGGCAATCTTGATCCGAGTCTCACTTACAGCATCAATCACCTGGCATCAGTTGAACTGGCGCGATTGGCCAAGCGAGCCGGGGTGGGGCGATTCGTCTTTGCCTCCTCCTGTAGCACCTATGGAGCGGCCGGGTATGGGTTCCTGGACGAGACGTCGGCCTTAAATCCGGTGACGCCATACGGTGAATCGAAGGTGCTTGTCGAGCGCGACGTGGCTGCACTGGCGAGCGACACTTTTAGTCCCACATTCATGCGCAATGCGACCGCTTATGGCGTTTCTCCACGGCTTCGGCTCGATATTGTCTTGAACGATCTGGTGGCGTCAGCCGTCACTTCCGGGTTGATCTATATCAAGAGCGATGGGACTCCGTGGCGCCCGATTGTTCATATTCGCGACATTATTGGAGCGATGATCGCTGTGCTTGACTCGCCCCGCGAGGCCGTGCACAACCAGACGTTCAATGTTGGGCGCAACGATGAGAATTTCCGCATCCGAGAGCTGGCGGATATTGTTGCGGAGGTCGTTCCGGGATGCCGAGTGGAGTATGCGCCCGGAGGCGGCCCCGATCTCCGTTGCTATCGAGTGAACTTTGACAAGATCAATCGGCTCCTCCCGACATTCAAGCCGCAGTGGACGGCTCGCAAAGGTGCGCAGGAACTGTATGACGCCTATTGCGCTGCCGACTTGACCAGGGCAGACATCGAGAACGGAAGGTATATCCGGCTCCGCGAAGTACGCCGACTACAGGATGCGGGTGTACTTGATAGCGCGTTACGTTGGATTCGATGGCGTGCCGAACCCCCGGTGAGCGCTTGAGTGAGATGGTCTTGCCTACGCCGGTAACGGGATTGCCCAACGCGCTCAGGCAGGGAATCCATACGGACTTTGTTTGCTGGATCTGAAACCATTTGCTGAACGCGCGGAAGTAGCTCGATTGCGAAGGATGAAGTGAAGAGAGTCGCCGTGATTGGCGGAGGTATCGTAGGGCTGGCCACAGCCCACCAACTTCTCGATCGTCTGCCGTCAATCGAAGTCATTCTTCTTGAAAAGGAATCCACGCCTGGACGCCACCAGACCGGACACAACAGCGGGGTGCTGCACTGCGGTCTTTATTACAAGCCAGGGTCGACGAAGGCACGTCTCGCTGTGCAGGGCATACGCAGAATGGTGCACTTCTGCGAGAAGCATGAGATTCCCCACGACATTTGCGGCAAGTTGGTTGTCGCTACGGACCATGAAGAGCTTCCGCGGCTTCATGCACTGGTGGAGCGCGGCACAGCGAATGGAGTGCACGGGCTGAGGCTGCTCAGCGCGGAGGAGATTCGCGAATTTGAGCCGCATGCGGCGGGGCTCGCCGGCATCCGCGTACCCGAAGAGGGAATTGTTGACTATCCCGCCGTCGCAGAAGCGATGGTGCGAGAAATTGGAAGACTAGGCGGAGATGTCCGCTTCCGTTCCGAGGTGATAGAACTCACGCAGCGCGATTGCTGGGTGATTTCGACGACAACGGGCGAGTACGAAGCCGACTTTCTGATCAATTGCGGCGGACTCCATAGCGATCGAGTGAGCCGCATGGCCGGCAACCGCGACGCGACGAAAATCGTTCCGTTTCGCGGCGAGTATTACAAACTTGTTCCGGAGCGGCAGCACCTTGTTCGCAATCTCATCTACCCGGTACCCGATCCCAAGTTTCCATTTCTCGGCGTTCATTTCACGCGCCTCATTCGCGGCGGAATCGAGGCTGGTCCCAACGCTGTGCTTGCCTTCGCTCGCGAAGGCTATCGCAAGACCGACGTCAATCTGCGTGACCTTGTCGAAACGCTGACTTATCGAGGCTTCTGGCGATTCTTTCGCCGGTATCCGGCGACGTGCTGGGAGGAGATGCGGAGATCGATGAGCAAGGCGCTTTTCTGTCGCTCTCTGCAACGACTGGTGCCGGAACTGGAGATGAGGGACCTGACGACGGGAGGCTCCGGCGTGCGCGCGCAGGCACTTTCAGTGGATGGGGATCTGGTGCAGGACTTCTATTTCGTGCGTCAGAAGAATGCACTTCATGTTCTGAATGCTCCCAGTCCAGCGGCTACGGCGAGCCTCGCAATCGCGGACGAGATTCTCGACCAGATTCAATCCGAGCTCGTCAACTAGGAAAATACGGGCTTCGAGGTGTCCCGCAACTAAGAGTTGGGGCTGAATCCCACTTCCTTCATGGTCGAGTTCCTGGGGTCCGAATAGACCAGAATTACTGCTTCGGCAATCGAGTTACAAATCATTTTGATTTCGGCCTCTGAATCGAGCGCGAAGTTTTGCGGCTCCCCGCCATTGCCGGCTTTTACTTTTAGAGCTCCATCTTCTTCGCCAACACAAAGCGCGAATGTGACAAATTGCAGTTGACTGAGCCGGATGCGAACTCCGAGATGCCAATATTTGTCTGATTCGTCAAACTGCGTTGCAGCCTGCATACTATAGAGCTGCCCTTCCTCGGCCGGAAGATAGAGGCGGTTCTCCTCGCCCTCGCCATTCCATTTCAAGAAAGTGATTGCTTCCTGTGGAACTCCGCAGTGAGTGATCATGCCTTGCAATATCTTTGAGAAACTCGCGAACGCGCGCTCTTTGCGCGCATAGAGCTGTAGTTGTGCATTGCGTGCTGCATTGCACATATCGCTATAGTTAGCCATTCGTGCCTCTTTGCCCCATCGTACTCCGGGCGAGGCCACACGAAAGTGGCAGTAACCTCGACGCCACGTCACTTTTGTTTGGGCGGACCCACGTGCGGGCCGAATCCCTGGGGGCGACGTGAACCTCAGCCGCAGGTCCTGGCAGGTGACAGGAACACGGCCGAATTAACGCTCAGCAATCGTTCAAAGTATGGGGCTATGAACTGAAGCTTGCAGGCAGTTGTCAGCAGGCGCTCAACTTCAGCGCGACAGTTTAGGTATGTTTCGGGAAGTGATGTGTTTACAAAAACTTGTGGCTGGCGGAGAGGGTGGGATTCGAACCCACGTTAGAGTTTCCCCTAAACACGCTTTCCAAGCGTGCGCCTTCAGCCACTCGGCCACCTCTCCGGAAGATCATGCGGACTCTCTGAATTTAACATAGTTGGGCCGCTGGACCGGCTTGAGCAAGAGCGCCGCCGCCTCAAAATGAAACCGTTTACCAAGAGGGCTTCCATCCTATATAGTTCCTGCTTGCCGCAGATTTGCTCCCCAAAATCGTCTGCAGCTGAAACCACTTGAGCTGAGGGATTTTATGTCTGGTATCTCGCGTCGTGAACTGCTTCATTCTGGATTGGCTCTGTCGGTGTCGTCTCTTGTTGCTCGATCTGCATGGGGCCGCAGCGCCGCGCTTCTTGCCGAGTCGGCACAGGGCGCATCGGCGGCTGCTCTTGCTGCTGTCGCGCCGCGTGAGCGACTGCTCTTCGACTTTGGTTGGAAGTTCACGTTGGGCAATGGTTGCGATCCGGCGCACGATCTTGGATTTGGCGCCGACCAGGGTGACTTTGCCAAGACCGGCGACTTTGCCTTCGCGAAAGCAAAGTTTGACGACTCAAAGTGGCGCGCCGTGGACCTGCCGCACGATTGGGCGGTCGAGCTTCCGTTTGTCGATGATGAAGCGTTGAAGTCGCATGGCTACAAGCCCCTTGGCCGACGCTACCCGGAGACGAGTGTGGGCTGGTATCGCCGCGCTTTTGATGTGCCCGTGAGCGACGAAGGCAAACGTGTCTCCGTCGAGTTCGACGGCGCATTCCGCGATGTGATCGTTTTTGTGAACGGCTGCTTTGTGGGCCGCAACAACAACGGCTACGCCCCATTCCATTTCGACATCACGGACTTTCTGGCAGTTGGAGCGACGAACTATATCGTCGCGCGCGTCGACGCGAGCTTTGGTGATGGCTGGTTTTACGAGGGCGCCGGCTTTTATCGGCATGTTTGGCTCACAAAGACCGACGCGCTGCACCTGGGCAAGTGGGACAGCGTGGTGCGCTCGGAAGTGAGCGCAGATGGCGCGGCGCTTTCACTGACTACTCTGGTGGTGAATGAAGGCAAGCAGCCAGAAAGCGCGAAGGTGAGTTGGCAGATTCTGGACAGTGGGGGTAAGGTCGTGGCCACGGCTGAAACACCAGCGCAGGCTGTATCCGTGGACGGTTCTGGCTCTTTCACCACTACGGCGAAGATCGCGAATCCCTCGCTGTGGTCAGTCGATGAGCCGAATCTCTACACGGCAATCGTTACTGTCGAGTCCGACGGCAAGTCCCGCGACGCCGAGCGCATTAACTTTGGTGTCCGCACGGCAGTCTTCGATGCGAACAAGGGATTTTCGTTGAATGGGAAGTCGATGAAGATTCAGGGCACCTGCAATCATCAGGACCATGCGGGTGTTGGCGCTGCCGTACCTGACCGACTGCAGTGGTATCGTTTGGCGGTATTGCGCAGCATGGGCTGCAACTCTGTCCGTACCTCACACAATATGCCAACGCCTGAATGGGTGGATGCCTGCGATCGTATGGGTATCACGATGATGTGTGAGACGCGCCAGATGAGTTCGAATCCTGAAGGCCTGGCGCAGCTCGAAGTGATGGTAAAGCGCTATCGCAATTCGCCCTCGATCATTATCTGGTCAATCGGCAATGAAGAGTGGCAACTGCAGAACGAGGAAGCCGAAGAAGGCCAGAAGATTGCCGCGACCATGGTGCGCCGCTGCCATGAACTTGATCCGACGCGCGTCGTGTCCGCCGCGGTGAACGGCAACAATGAGAAGGGAATCACGCTGTCGCTGGACATCGTGGGCTTTAACTACAACCTGCAATTTCCAGATCACTATCACGCCCAGAATCCGACTCGGGCCCTCTTCGGCTCCGAGACATCGAGTGCGATCTCGACGCGTGGATCCTATGTAACAGACCCGATGCGGAATCTGGTGAATGATTACGACGGAGTTGTTCCGTGGGGCGAGACGGCGGAAGAGTGGTGGAAGTTCTACGGTACGCGCGAATGGGAAGCGGGCGGCTATGCATGGACGGGCTTCGACTATCGCGGCGAGCCGACACCTTATGGATGGCCGTCGATCAACTCGCAGTTCGGCATCGTGGACATGTGCGGGTTCCCCAAGGACACGTACTTCTACTACAAAGCGTGGTGGGGCACGGAGCCGACGCTGCACCTGTTTCCGCATTGGAACTTTGAGGGCAGAGAAGGCGAGATGATTCCGGTGTGGGTGTACTCCAATCTGGAAGAAGTCGAACTTTTCGTTAACGGCGTGAGTCAGGGCAGTCAAAAGGTTCCACACCTGGGGCACGTGCAGTGGAACGTGAAATATATGCCTGGCGTGATTGAAGCGCGGGCTTCACGCGACGGTAAAGTGGCGCTGACGGAGAAGCGCGAGACCACGGGCCCAACCATGGCCATCCGCCTTACGACGGACCGCACGGAAATCCAGGCAGACGGCGAAGACCTGGTTTTTATCAAGGTGGAGGCGTTGGACAAGGAAGGCCGGCCTGTGCCGACGGCGGACAATCTGATCAGCTTCAAGGTCGAAGGCGAAGGCAAGTTGATCGGTGTGGGAAATGGCGATCCCAACTGTCAGCAATCCGATAAAGAGCCCAAGCGATCGCTCTTTAATGGCCTGGCGCAGGTGATTGTGCAGTCGACCAAGCAGGCGGGTGAGATTCGCTTCGAGGCAGTGAAGGAAGGCTGGGACGGCCCGGAGTTGACGCCGGCCAAGCTGGTCATCAAGACGGAAGCCGCAAAACTTCGGCCAGCGGTGCCGGTGATTCAGCAGTCGTAAAGAAGACTCCATTGACGTGCAGCAACTGAGACGGCCCACCGGGCCGTCTCTTTGTTTTGACTCGAAGTGCACGCTGCGTGTGGGCGTTATGATGGCCCTATGAACAAGCAACTTCGTTGGGGCGTTTTGAGCACGGCGCTGATCGGCACAAGAAAAGTCATTCCCGGAATGCAAAAGGGACTGTACATGAGGGTCGATGCGATCGCCTCGCGCGACCTGGGAAAGGCGCGTCAGGCGGCTGATGCTCTCGGCATTCCTCGCGCGTACGGATCCTATGAGGAGCTGCTGGCTGATCCGGAGATCGATGCGATTTACAATCCGCTGCCGAACCAGTTGCATGTGCCATGGACGATCAAGGCGGCTGAGGCAGGCAAGCACGTGCTCTGTGAAAAGCCGTTGAGCCTGACCGTCGCAGAGGCCGAAACCCTGCTGGAGGTGCGCGCGCGCACTGGCGTCAAGATTGGCGAGGCGTTCATGATTCGCAGCCATCCGCAGTGGCTGCGCACGCAGGAACTCATCCAGCAGGGTCGAATTGGTAGATTGCTCGCTGTCACCGGCGCCTTCAGCTACTTCAACGACGACGCGGCCAACATTCGCAACTGCGTGGAGAGCGGTGGCGGTGCGCTCTATGACATCGGCTGCTACATGATCCAGTCCGCGCGCATTGGGTTCGGGCAGGAGCCAACGCGCGTGGTGGCGAGCATCGAGCGCGACCCGCGCTTCCAGACAGACAGGATGACTTCTGCTTTGATGGAGTTTGACGGAGGACACGCAATCTTCACGTGCAGCACGCAGATGGTGCCGTACCAGCGTGTCCAATTTCTCGGCACCACGGGCCGCATCGAGATCGAGATCCCGTTCAATGCTCCAAAGGATAAGCCGACGCGCATCTTTCTCGACGATGGCTCTGACCTGGGCGGATCGGGGATTGTCGCGGAAGAATTTCCCGTGTGCGATCAGTACACGCTGCAGGGCGATGAGTTTTGTCGGGCAGTGCTCGAAGGCGGGGAGGTTCCGGTTCCTCTCGAAGAGGCAATCCGGAATATGACGGTAATCGAAGCCATCTTCCGCTCAGCCGAGTCTGGAGGATGGGTCACCGTTTCTCGGCGGTCGATGTAGAAAGCGAATCGGCGGAAACGACTGGGAGCGCACGAGGCGATGTGCGCCGGGTGCAAGACCGCGGGCTTCAAGAGGGCGGTCTCCGAGGTGCAGCTCCAAGGTCCTGCTCCGAGGTTCGGCGCACGCCTAATAAGGCTTGAAGCCTGCGACCTCCATGCCGCGCTGTGCCTCGGGATTCTTCATGAAGGTTTCCCACACAAACCCGGTGCGGGCATTTTCGGCCATGAGCATCGTGATGCCTGTATCGATGCCGATCACGTCCGTGTCGTACCACCCAGTCATTGGATTGAAGGCGTCGACGAAGCCGTAGCGGCTCTTCACCGCCGGGTAGTGATCGTTGATGGTCCGCAGAACGCGCATGGTGGCTTGCGGCAGAAACGGCAATGAACCGCCAGCTGCACACGGGACGATGGTTCCATCGATGGGCCCCATCGCCGGCGGTCCTCCCCAGACCACGTAGCCCCGCTCGGAATCGGACGCCGTGATTCCCCAGAGCGCATTGCTGTAATCAGAAAACTCAGTGTTCAATTCAATGCAGAATCGTCGATGGACATCTGTAGCGATGACCGAGTTCTGAAAGTAATCCGCGTAGCGATCGCGCTTGCCGCGAAAGTCGAACCAGGCCTGGGAGTACTGGTGAACGAACAGTGGCGCGAATGATCCGATATAGCGCAGCCCGTCATACTCAAAGGTAGTGCGCTTCCACGCGAACCACGCTGCGCTATTGAGCGGGTGAGAAGAGGATCCCATGCCGAGCAGATACATCATCATCAGCTCGCTGTAAAAGTCCCATCGCGAGGGAATGAAACCAAGCTCTGGGGTCCAACCGTGCGAAAGCAGGGTGGTGTCTTCTGAAAGCCATGTCCAATCCACGCGATCGAAGATGGCGTGAGCCAGCTGGGAGATGGTTTCGTCCTGAAAATGCGCACGACAGGTAAGAATGCCGCACAGCAGTATCGCAGTGTCGACTGACGATACCTCCGAGTCCCACATTCTCTCGCCCGTGTCGATGTTGGCAAAGTGATAGAAGAAGCCGCGGTGCGTGGGCAGCTTGTGCCAGAGGAACGTTAGACACTGAATGACGCGAAGGCGCGCCTCTGCGTGATGGACGAAGCCACGCTTTTCTCCAATACAGATCGCGGTCAGAGCGAAGCCGGTGGACGCAATGCTTGCCGCGGTACTAGTGTCTTTGGTGCGAACGTTGCAGCGGTCTTTGGTCAACCCGGTTGATGGATTGGTCTGTTCCCAAAAGAAGAGGAAGCAGCCATGCTCGAGTTCATCCAGGAACTGATCATCGTCTGGCGAGAGCGAGGTGGGAGCGGGAGGAGCGGCAGGCTGTTCATGTGGCTGTGCGCTCTTCGACTGCTGAGCGGTCTGAGCGAGTATTGGGAAGGCAATCGATTGAGAAAGAGGGAGGCCCAGAGAGACGCTTGCCAATTGGCGTAGCAACTTCCGCCGGGAGGATTCGCTCCCGCCTCTCTGCGCGGCTTGTACGATTCGCAAAGGCCCCATTCTCTCGACTCAATCGACGTGTAAGGAATTATCGCGATTTACCGACCGTGATTGCAAAATGTTTGGATGCAGAAAATCGGTGATACGATGCACGATTGCGTACATCAAATTAGTTCGAAGATGCGTCAAACCAAGATGAACGGGTGAGAATGACGTGAGATGGCGACGAGTTCTTCTTTGGGTGATTGGCGGCGCCGCGGTGGCTGCATTCGCCACCATTCTTGTGCTGCGGCAGCACCACTGGCGGCCCGTGGCGTTGACGATTCAGGGCGCGGTGATCCGCCGCGACAGCGATACCCGCAAACAGTTACCGATCTCGAATGCTCTCGTGACTGCGTCCGATGGCACACGAAGCGCCAGCACCGAGTCCGACTCCTCCGGCTACTTCAAGCTCACACTTGCGGGCGTGGTGTGGCCGGGCAGGATTGTGAATGTTACCTTCAGCCATAAGGACTACAAGCCTCTCGAAATGAACGTTCGGGCCAGCCTTCGGCTGGCGGACAAAGAGCTCTACGTCGCGGCGATGACCCCGACTGCAGAGCCATCCGACGCGATAGCCACGGGCCCTCAGTCTATCGTTTCCAACATCCGCGTGAGGTATACGGTCAATTCCCAGCGTGAAGAGAATGTCGGGAGCGCGGTGAGGACATTTCAGGTGATCAATCAAGGGAATATTGCCTGCAATCGAGAGGGACCATGTTCCCCGGATGGAAGCTGGAAGGCGTCCATGGGTTCGCTGTCGCTCGATGCCGGCACGGGCAATGAATTTCGCGATGTGCGCGTCTCCTGCATCGCAGGGCCGTGCGCTTTTACACGGATCGATACGAGCGGATTCGGGCACGGCGGCAGACTCATCTCCGTCACCGCTCTTGACTGGTCAGACACGGCGACGTTTCTGCTGGAAGCCGAGGTATTTCGTACAGCGATGAACTCCAATGTGCGCGAATCCTATCCAGTCATCTTTGGCCAGGCACTCAACTTTACTGTTCCGCCGACGCAGGAAGGCGTGAGCATCGAAGCTGAAATTGATGGAACTCCGATGGTCTTTCCTCTGGGGCCCGACCTGTACTTGAGTTGGGCCACTTGCACTACCCGAACCAGTGGAGAAGAGGAGCATTCCACGGTCTATTTATGCGAGCTCAAGCCGGGCTACCGATTCTGATTCGATCACGCACACCTGGCATTGCAACGGCCAACACTTTGCAATTAGGCTGACGGAAGCCGCGGAACGGTTGCGGTCGAGAACCGGTTGTCACGGAACAGATGAGATGAGTGCGTGCTCCTGGATTGCCAATCGACGACGGCTCGCTTAAGCTTTTGATTATGAAGGCCCCGTAGCTCAGATGGATAGAGCAACGGTTTCCTAAACCGCAGGTCGGAAGTTCGAATCTTCCCGGGGTCACCACATTCAAGCTATCCCGATATTGATGTTGTGGGACATGCGCCATCTCCGTCATTCCTTTGGTTGTTAGCTGGGCCATTTTGCTATACTCACTACAATCTTCGCGCGGGTTGGTGCTCGACACGAACGCTGCCACCTTGGCAGGTCCCAACTTCTCCAGAAGTCCAAAATTTCAGAAAGTTGATTTGAGGCTTACTCATTGAATTCTCCGGCGGGTCGTTTCGCGCAAGAGTCTCCCCAATCGCCGGGCAACGACTCAGACCTGACAGTTACCCTTGTCATCTGCACGCGCCACCGTCCCTCCCAGTTACAGCAGTGCCTTGAGGCGGTTCGACGCCTCTCTCCGGCTCCGACCGCCGTTCTCGTCATTGATAATTCCGATGGAGATGTGGATACGGAACGCCTCGCTCGCGACGCTGGGGCAGGCTACATCATTGAATCGCAGCCGGGGTTGAGCCGGGCGCGCAATCGAGGCGTGCGGGAGAGCCGCACGGAGATTGTCGCGTTTATCGATGACGACGCGCTGCCGTGCGCGAACTGGCTGGCAGTCATTCTGGCACCCTTCGCCGAGAAGCAAGTTGCCGCGGTTACCGGAGACACTGTTTCCTCAGACGATGCTGTGGCCGCATGCCTGGAGCGGCCCCCGCGGAGGCTCAGTTCTGCGAGTCCTCTATGGTTTGAGATCGCAAACTTTGGCGGCCTGGGTTTCGGGACCAATATGGCTTTGCGCAAGAGTGCGTGCGGGGACGGTCCTTTCTTTGATGAACGGCTGGGGCGCGGCGCACCGATTTGGATTGCAGAAGAGAGCCATGCCTTTACGCGGTTGTTGGCGCGTGGATTGGTGGCTGTCCATGTTCCGGCGGCGATTGTGCGGCACCCTGACAAGTCGCGCAATGTGCAGCGGGAGGCCACGGCTTCCTTCGCTTATTGGCTCTTGCTGTTTCGCGAATTTCCGGAACATCGGCGCGACTTGATTCGCTTCCTGCTGCGAAGGCTGCGGCGGAAACCTCTGAGCTGGCCCCGTGATCCGCATGGACCGGGTGAGATCATCAATAGCGGCTGGTCATTGAAGGTGAAAGCCGCGTTTGCTGGATTCGCTCTGTTCCTTCAGGCCAGAAAGTCCAAGCGCCGGTAGCTGGCCCGCTGGCTCCGAAAAATGCGCGGACTGTGCAAAACGGCTTGCACATGGTATGCGTCGACCGGATGGTTGCCGCTGCTGAAAACCTTGATACCATAAAGTTCAGTTTGATAGCGTCACTGTCGCGGCAATAGCCCGCGACGCAACCAGAACGGCAATCGCCAGGATGCTCGGGAAGGCGGTGAAATTCCGCCACTGCCCCGCAACTGTGAGCGCCTCTGCCCGCTGAATCGTCTTGAAGAGCGGGCAAAGAATCAGCCCGGGTGTCTGCTCGCGAAGAGCGGCCCGCGACACCACTGGAGACAGGCCTGCGGGCCTGCGACTGGGAAGGTGGCTGGTGAGGGCGCAAGTCAGGAGACCGGTCCTTGTGCGCCCAGAACCCGCTTACGTTCCGAGGGGAACGAAGGAGCCATCGTGAATCTCTCCTGCTTTCCGCGCCCATTGCGCGCGTGCCTGCTGCTGTTTTTCACTCTTCTCTTCGCACATCTAGCCAGCCGCGCTGCCGAGATCCGCGGCGTGATTACGGATGCTTCCGGCGCAAAGATCTCTGGCGCGACGGTGCTGCTGGTTCACAACGGGACTGCAGTGGCTACGGCTGCTTCGGCTTCCGATGGAAGTTTTCAGCTTTCGACCGGGGTGCAGGGGCGCTTCTATCTGATGGTCTCGGCGAAGAGCTTTCGGCAGCTGCAGACGCCGGGCTTCTACGCCAAGAGTCTGGACACGGTGGAGCGCAACCTGGTGCTGGAGCCGGAGTGGGCGCGCGAGTCGATTGTGGTGACGGCCACGGGCACGCCCACGCCACAGCCGCAGATTGGCGCGGCGACGAGCGTGCTTGGGCCGGTCGATTACGGGTTGAGCACGGATCTGGTGACGGCGCTGCAGATCATGCCGGGCACGTTCACGGCGCAGACGGGGCAGCGCGGTTCGCAGGCATCGTTGTTCATTCGCGGCGGCGACTCGGACGACAATCTGGTTCTGCTGGATGGCGTGAGCGCGGGCGATCTGGGCGGACGCTTTGATTTTGGACCGCTGTCGACGACAGCAATTGAAAGCGCCGAGGTCTATCGCGGACCGGACTCCAATCTCTATGGTGCGGGCGCGGTGAGCGGCGTGGTGAGTTTGAGAACGCCGCATGGGACGACGAGCTTTCCTTCCATTTTGTTTCACGGCGACGCGGGCAGCTTCAACACCTCGCAGGAAGATTTGGAGATTGCGGGCGCGCATAACAAGCTTGACTACCTGGGCGAATTCAACTGGATGCAGACAGATAACAATCTGCCGCACGACCAGTTCCACGTGGCGACGGCCGCCGGGAATTTTGGCTGGCAACCGAACGCGGCGACGCAGATTCGCGGAACTGTGCACTACGGCGTGGACGCGACAGGCGTGCCGAATGCGTGGGGGTTTTATCACGTGGCGGACCAGGCGACGCAGAAGGATCAGGACCTGCTTGTGAGCGCGTCGATCGACAACCAGACGACAGAGGCGTTTCACAACAGCGTGCGCTACGGTGCTGCGCGGCGGCGCGAACAGTATTCCCTGTGGCAGCCGAGCGGCACGCTGATTACGAACTACGATGGCTATGGCGACAGTGCCTACTTTGGCGACACGGTGACGATCAAGGGTGCGAACGGATACTCGGGGACTGGACGAGCCGTTCTCGATTATCCGGAGACGTATCCGTATTCGCAGTATCTCGACTCGAATCGCGATCAGCTTGTGTACCAGGGGGACTTCCGGTTCACGCCGCATCTGCAGGGGCTGGTCGGATTTCACTATGAAGACGAGCGCGGGCGCGAATATCTGCCGACGTATTACACAGACGAGTCGACGGAGCGGACGAACTATGTCTACGTGGCCGCGGTGCAGGGCGACTTCAAGAGCCGATTCTTCTACAACCTGGGCGGCAGCCTGGAGCACTACTCGCTGTTTGGCACGCAGACTTCGCCGCGTGCGGGATTCTCGGTTTATGCGCTGAAGCCGCGCAAGGGCATCTTCAGCGGGACGCGGGTGCTGTTCAACTACGGCGATGCGGTGCGCGAGCCTGCGCTGACGGACCAGTTCAGCTCGCTGTACGAGTTTCTGACCAGCAACGGATACGCGAGTGTGGCGCAGCAACTGCACATTGGGCCGCTGGCAGCGCCGACGGCGCGCACGTATGAAGGCGGTGGAGAGCAGAGCTTCCTGAGCCAACGCATTGTGCTGCGCGTGAGCTACTTTCACAACGAGTTCGGCAAGCAGATCGAATCGGTCGGCGCGGTGCTGCTGCCGAATTTGATTCCTGGACTGAATGCGACGCAACAACAACAGTTGATTACGGCGCTCGGTTACTACTACACCGACGACTACGGGCTGGCGGTGAACACCGAGGCGTTTCGCGCACAGGGCGTGGAGACGACACTCGAAGGCGGCATTGGGCGCAGCGTCTTTCTTCGTGGCGGTTACACGTATCTCGATTCGGTGGTGCAGCGGTCGTTCTCAAGCGACAACGAGGCGCTGCTGGGCGGTTATGGCTACTCGTTCGACGGCATTCCGCTGGGCGCGTATTCGCCGCTCAAGGGCGCACGGCCATTTCGGCGGCCGCCGCACTCGGGGTTTCTGACGGCGAGCTATTCGGCAGGCAAAATTACGGGCGTGCTGAACGCGGCGTTCACGGGGCGCAGCGACGACTCGACGTATCTGGCGTACTCCGACGAGAACGGCGGGAACAGCCTGCTGTTGCCGAATCGCAATCTTGATCCGGGATATGTGAAGCTGAGCCTGGGCGCGAGCTACCAGTTTCTTTCGTGGCTCGGCGTTTATGGGCAGGCGGAGAATCTGACGGATAACCAGCATGCTGCGCCGATTGGCTATGTGAGCCTGCCGGCGAACCTGCGCGCGGGGTTGAAGCTGCAGTGGGGCAAGGCGAAGTAGCACAGTTCCACGCTTGTGCGCAGCGTTTTTTCTGTGGAGAGCGGCCCGCGAAGTCATTGTGCTGGCGTGCGTTGGAGCGGCGGTCACGCATACTTTGACTCACAGGGTCTGTGCCTTTTCCGGTTCGGGAGCAGGCTTGGGCGCAGCGGGACGCGGAAATGCGGCCTCTGCACGCGCAAGCCGGGGCAGCGTGGAGAGCATGTGCTGCACGATACGGGAGACGGAGGTGCCGTGCTGCGCGGCCCAGACGCGCGCAGCGGTGTAGACGTCGTCCGCGATGGTGACGGTGATGTTCTTCATGGTTGCTCCGTAGAAAGACGATGGGCATGGAAGGCGGCCCGATGCGGCCGCCTTCCATGCCCGTTTGTTTTATTGTGCGCCGGAGTGGGGAAATAATGCGCAAATGCAGCCGGGGAAAATTGCTTTTGTAATCAGCAACCTGGCATGCCGAGCGCTGCCTGAGGCCTTGACACGATCAGAGCGGGACGCGATCGAGCGGGGCGATGAAGCCGATGCCGGGCACGTCGAGTTTGTGCAGGGCCTTGTCGTTGGTGATGAACAGATCAACGCCACTGTGCGCGGCGCAAGCGAGCTGGATCGCATCTGCGGCGCGCAACGTGTGGGTCGCACGCAGGGAGGCATAGCGCCAGGCAACGGAAGAATCGAAGCTCACCACCTGAGAGGCTGTGCGAATTGCGTGGTCGTACTGCTCGATGAGTGAGGTCTGCCCCAGCTTTGTCGGCCTGACCAACACTTCCCCCAGAGTCATTGACGATGTGACGATGCGGTCGCCTCGCTCCATCATGCGCTTGCGGATTTCCAGCATCCTGCTGCGGTATGGCTCGACCCCCTCGAACATATAGATGAAGAGATTGGTATCGAAGAAGACGCGGCTCATCAGTCCTCCCGCCGGAGGTTGTTGACGTATTCGTCGGCGTGCTCGTCGGCCCAGATATGGCGGCCCGAGCCGATCAATCGAATGAGCGGGTCATTATCGAAGATCGATTCGATTGAACGCTCTTCCGCATTGGCGCTCCATGCTTGATACCAATCGAGAAGCGAACGATACTTCAGCGGGAGGTTTTCGCGCTCGGGTACGACTTTCGATGGCTTGCGCTTCTGGTGCCTGGTCGCATACGTGAAATCACCGGGCCGGAAAAGCCTCAGATTGCCTCCCGGCGTAGTTTCATAGAGCATCCGGTATTTGGCTGTAGACGGCGGAACATTGGCGACGCAATGCTGATCGAGATGGGCATTGAGGGTGCCCCGCTGAATGTCGTCCGACAAGCCTTCCCGGCTGAGCACTCGGACGATTTCATCCTTCGCGAAATCTGTCCTTTCGGGGAATTGGCGATGCAAGAGTGCGGTGGCCACCCAGATGCGATCAGCTACCAGGAATGTGGTTTCCTTGACTTGTACCATTGGATACCTCAATTAATATAGGTATACCAATAAACCATATCTCGGTCAAATAAGAAAAGAAAAGCCCCCGGACGAGTCCGGGGGCTTTTGGTTTTGCGTCGGAGGTTCGCCGGGGCGAACCGGACGCTGAGGTTTAGTACATGCCGTCCATGCCGCCGCCGTGGCCGCCTGCGGGGGCTGCGGACTTGGGCTCGGGCAGCTCGACCACCAGAGCTTCGGTGGTGAGGAGCAAGCCCGCGATGGAGGCCGCGTTCTGCAGGGCGGTGCGGGTGACCTTGGTGGGGTCGATGACGCCGGCCTTCACCAGATCTTCGAAGTTGCCGGTGGCGGCGTTGTAGCCGAAGTGCTGGTCCTTGGACTCAAGCACCTTGGCGACGACAACCGCACCCTCTTCACCAGCGTTGGCAACGATCTGGCGGAGGGGCTCTTCGAGGGAGCGGAGGACGATCTGAGCGCCGATCTTCTCGTCGCCTTCGAGGGTCTTGATGAGAGCAGCCACCGCGGGCACTGCACGAACCAGAGCCACGCCGCCGCCGGGGACGATGCCTTCCTCGACTGCCGCACGGGTGGCGTGCAGGGCATCTTCAACGCGAGCCTTCTTTTCCTTCAGCTCGGTCTCAGTTGCCGCACCGACCTTGATGATGGCCACGCCGCCGACCAGCTTGGCGAGGCGCTCCTGGAGCTTCTCGCGGTCGTAGTCAGAGGTGGTCTTCTCGATCTGGGCGCGAATCTCGCGAACGCGGCCGTCGATCTCGGAGGTCTTGCCGGAGCCGTCGACCACGGTGGTGTTGTCCTTGTCGATGGTGACGCGCTTGGCGCGGCCGAGGTCTTCGAGCTTGACGCCGTCGAGCTTGATGCCGAGATCCTCGGTGATGGCCTTGCCGCCGGTGAGGACGGCGATGTCGCCAAGGATGGCCTTGCGGCGATCGCCGAAGCCCGGAGCCTTGACGGCAGCCACGTTGAGCGTGCCGCGCAGCTTGTTGACGACCAGGGTCGCGAGGGCTTCGCCTTCCACGTCTTCAGCAATGATGAGGAGGGGCTTGCCGCCGCGGGCAACCTGCTCGAGCAGGGGCAGGAGATCCTTCATGGCGCTGATCTTCTTTTCGTAGATCAGGATGTAGGGATCGTCGAGGACGACTTCGAGGCGCTCAGCGTCGGTGACGAAGTAGGGGCTGAGGTAGCCGCGATCGAACTGCATGCCGTCCACGGTCTCGAGGCCGGTGTGCATGGTCTTGGACTCTTCGATGGTGATGACGCCATCCTTGCCGACAACCTTGACGGCCTCGGCGATGATGCCGCCGATTTCCACGTCGCCGTTGGCGGAGATGGTGCCGACCTGCGCGACCGAGCCCTCATTGACAGGCTTGGAGAGCTTGCCGAGAGCACCGTCGTTGGTCCACTTGCCGTCCTTGTCGCGGGTGCCGATGACAGCGGCAACGGCCTTGTCGATGCCGCGCTTGAGGGCGGTGGGGTTGGCGCCGGCGGCAACGGTCTTGACGCCTTCACGGAAGATGGACTGGGCCAGAACAGTGGCGGTGGTGGTGCCGTCGCCGGCCACGTCGCTGGTCTTGGAGGCTACTTCCTTGACGAGCTGGGCGCCGACGTTTTCCATCGGATCCTTGAGCTCGATTTCCTTGGCGACGGTAACGCCGTCCTTGGTGATGGTGGGCGAGCCGAACTTCTTCTCGATTACGACGTTGCGGCCCTTGGGACCGAGCGTCGCCTTGACGGCATCCGCGAGCGTGTTGACGCCGCGCAGGATGGCCTGACGGGAATCTTCACCGTGCAGAATTTGCTTTGCCATGTTTGAATTCTCCGAATTCAGCTTTCAGCTTCTAGCTACTAGCTATCAGCTCAAGGCTTATGTGTTTGTGTTGCGAATCTCTAAACCAGCACGCTCACCGCTAGAAGCTAGCGGCTAGTAGCTGCCATCGGCTACTTCTTGATGATGCCGAGGACTTCTTCCTCACGCATGATCAGGAACTCTTCGCCGTCGATCTTGATCTCGGTGCCGGAGTACTTGCCGAAGAGGATCTTGTCGCCCGCCTTGACGTCGAGGGGGAAGACCTTGCCTTCGTCGTTGGACTTGCCCTTGCCGACGGAGATGACTTCGCCTTCCTGGGGCTTCTCTTTGGCGCTGTCAGGGATGATGATGCCGCCGCGAACGGTTTCGCCCTCTTCGAGACGGCGGACCAGGATGCGGTCATGGAGCGGGGTGAAGGTGGTGGTGACGGATGTTGCTGCCATTGCTTTGCTTCTCCTTCACGCGCGGGCAGGGTTGAGCCCGGCCTGCGGTCAGTAGTGATGTGGAAAAAGTTGCCGGTGTGGCTTGCCGGATTCGGGCCTTTGGGGGACCGGGAGCCGGGTCTGGCAGTCCTGCCAATGCTGCGCTAGCAGTCTCGCCTTCCAATTGCTAACGATAGGATAGCGGTGGTTGATTGTCAAGGGTGGGAGGTTAAATCTTAGTGACTTTGACTAAAGTTTTACCGGTTCGGTGCCATGCGCTTTATTTCAAGAGAGATAGGGCGCGAAAGCGGCTGGTGGCGGTGGGATAATCGTTGGGATTGATGGCCATTTTGGACCCGCGCCGGCCGAATCCGGGGGATGACAGGGATAACTTGCCGACCAGCTTGCACATTGTGAAGAACGCGTTGCCGGAGTGCACGGGAATCTGCCGCATCGTGCGGGGATTGGCGCGCCATGCCGGGGATTACGGTTATCAAGTCCGGGTGCTTTTTCTGGGGGATGGGCCGCTGGCGGAAGAGATGCGGGCGGCGGGGATTGCGGCAGAGGTAATTCCGTGGTCGGGAAGCGTGGGGGACGTGGCGGGGGCCTGGCGAGTGTGGCGGGAGTTGCGACGGCACTCGGCGGAGATCGTGCACTGGCACCACGGCGGGACGGCAGCGCGGATGATGGCGCGGGCAAGCGGGGCGCACGTGGTGGGGCATCTGCATGGGCTGGCCCCGGCGGAGGATAGTGCGAAGGCGCTGCGGGACAGGTTTCGCGGGGCCGATGCGATGATAGCGTGCTCGGCGGCGGTGGCTGCGAGCTTTGCGCAGGCGCGGGCGGAGGTGGTGTATGCGGGCGTGGAAGCGGAGGCGACGCTGCCGGCGCCGCGTGGGCAGGCCGGTTCGCTGCGGCTGGGCGTGGTGGGAAGGCTGATTCCGCTGAAGAATGTGGAGGCGGCGATTGCGGCGGTGGCGCGGCTGAAGAGCATGGGGATCGACACGGAGCTGGAGATTGCTGGCGAGGGGCCGTCGGAGGCGGAGCTGCGGGCGCTGGCCGAGGCCTTGCACGTCGAGGAGCGGGTGCGTTTTCTCGGATGGCGTGGGGATGTGCGGGCGCTGCTGGCGACGTGGGATGTGCTGGTGATGCCTTCGCGGCAGGAGGGGTTCCCGATGGCAGCTTTGGAGGCGATGGCGGCGGGACGGGCGGTGGTGGCTACCCGCGTGGGCGGGTTGTGCGAACTGGTGGAAGACGGCGTGACGGGAAGGCTGGTTCCGCTGGGAGATGTGGGGGCTTTGGCGGAGTGCCTTGCGGAGCTCGCTCAGGATCGCGGGCGTCTGGAGAGGCTGGGTGCGGCGTCGTGGGCGCGGGCGCATGTGGAGTTTTCAAACGCGCGGATGGCGCGGGAAATTTGTGCGGTCTACGACCGGCTGTTGCGGCGCGAGGCGTAACCGAGCGCCCATGCCTACCAGAGCAGCTTGGGCAACAGCAGGGCCTGGCAGGGGAAGATGGGAATCATGAGGAACGACGGGTCTGCGGCTACGAACTCGTTGGCGGCTTTGAGCGCTCCGGGGATTCCGATGTGACCGATGTCATCAAGAAGGATGAGGCTGCGCGGAGCGAGACGTGGGGCAACATAGGCAAGGCAGCTCCTGGTTGCTTCGTAGACGTCGACGTCGAGATGGCAAAAGGAGATGTTGCCGAGATTCAGTGCTTCGACGGCGGCAGGAAAATAGCCTTGAATGACCTGCGCATTGGGCTTTGAGGCGAGGAGCTTTTGGACTTGCCCACAGCTGGTGTGGGTAAAGTCGGTGGGCCTGAAGGCGCCGTCGCCGGCGTCCAACTGCTCGAAACCACCCGTTTCGAAAGGATCAACGCAATGGAATTTCGCGTTGGCGTGGAATTCGTCGATGGCGTTGCAGATGTGGAGCGCAGTGCCGCCACGAAATGAGCCAACCTCAAGAAATGTGCCGGGGCCGGCTGATGCGTACCATATTCCAGATGTTGGCGAGCCTGGCTTCATCGAGTTCGGTATAGTCGCGGGCCTGCGCAAGAGAGCGCTGAAAGGCAGGCTCACAGAGAACCTCGATATATGCAGGATCGATGGGCGGGTCAAGCTGCCTGATGTTGGATTCATCAGCATGGTCAGCCAGCCGACGAGAGCTGTGGATCGCGGTGAGACGGGACAGCACGTACGGGAGCTCCCATCTTCGAGGATTAGCTCTCCAACTTTCGAAATGCGTTTTGAGAGCATTCATCATCGGGGTGACTCCTTGGGGGTTCCCGGTTCTTCAGCCGTGCCGGGGTGCGGCGCAGCGTGACCTTCAGACAAAGACGCGCGAAGGATGTGGATTCATTGGCGTACCGCCTGCATTCGCAGCCCTGTTATGCTGAACGCAGCAACTGCGCAATCTATTGAGGCGCGGCGACTTGGTTCAAGTTTACTTGACTATGTCTCGCTTCTCCCAACAGCCAATTCGCATCCCTGCCCACGATTGAAATTTGCGGGACGGACCCGGCTCTGAGCCTGCAGTGGAGAGAGCTGTGGAGCCATCGCGAACTGCTTTTTTTTCTGACCTGGCGCGACATCAAAGTCCGCTACAAACAAACAGTGATTGGAGTGGCGTGGGCGGTGCTTCAACCGCTGGCAATCGCGCTTTCACTCAGCCTGCTGCTTGGCCGCCTGGTGAAAGTGCCGGCGGGGGAGTTGCCGTATCCGGTCTTCGCCTATTCCGGGATGGTGATCTGGCAACTGTTTGCGCAGGCGGTGACGGACTCCAGCAACAGTCTGCTGGCGAATGAACGGCTGTTGACGAAGGTGTATTTTCCACGGCTGCTGCTGCCGTTGTCAGCGGTGCTTTCGAGTCTGCTGGATTTTGGAATCAGCCTGTTTGTGCTGGCCGCTTTTCTTGCCTACTTTCGGATTGTCCCGCAGACGAGCATTTTGCTGATGCCGCTTTTTGTGGTGATGACGGTAGTGGTCGCGCTGGGGATCGGGTTCTGGCTATCGGCGCTCAATGTGAAGTACAGGGACGTGCGATATACGGTGGCTTTCCTGATGCAGTTCTGGTTTTTTGCAACACCGATTGCCTATCCGGCCAGCACGGTGCCGGAACGCTGGCGATTCTGGTATGAGCTGAACCCGATGGCGGGCGTGGTGGAGGGATTTCGCTGGGCGCTGCGCGGCACGGGTGCATTTCCTCTGCATATGCTGGTGACGTCGGCGTGTGTGTCCGCCGTGCTTTTTGCGGGGGGGCTCTATTATTTTCGCCGCACCGAAGAGACCTTTGCGGACTTCATGTGAGGATGGGAAAGTGAACGCAATCCACTGTGAAGGGATCGGCAAGCGGTACCGGATTGGCCAGCAGGTCGGCTACAAGACCCTGCGCGATACGCTCACGGAGACGGTTCGCGCGCCTCTTCACTGGCTGAGTCCGCGGAGCGGCACGCGACGCAAGAGCCAGAAGGCGGAGCTGTGGGCGTTGAAGGATCTATCGCTTACTGTTCGGCATGGCGAGGTGCTGGGCGTGATTGGGCGCAATGGCTCGGGCAAATCGACGCTGCTGAAGGTTCTTTCGCGGATTACAAAACCGACGGAAGGGCGGGCGGAGATTCGCGGGCGCGTGGGTACGCTGCTTGAGGTTGGTGCGGGATTTCATCCGGAGTTGACCGGACGCGAGAATATTTATCTGAATGGCGCGATTCTGGGGATGAAGCGGCAGGAGATTCGGCGCAAGTTTGATGAGATTGTGGAGTTCTCCGATTGCGGCCGGCTGCTGGACACGCCGATGAAGCACTATTCGAGCGGCATGTATGTGCGGCTGGCCTTTGCGGTGGCTGCGCATCTTGAGACCGAAATTCTTTTCGTGGACGAAGTGCTTGCGGTGGGCGATGCCGCATTCCAGAAGAAGTGCCTGGGCAAAATTGGCGACGTGGCGCGCGAGGGCCGTACGGTGCTCTTTGTGAGCCATAACATGCTGGCCGTGGATAGCTTGTGCACGCGGGCTGTGTGCCTGCATGAGGGCAGCGTTGTGCTTGAGGGGCAGCCGGGGTTTGTGACCTCTCACTATCTGCAGAATTGGCTGCCGAAGCTCAAAGAAGCTCACTACGATGATCCGGAGACGGCGCCGGGCAACGAGAAGATTCGGCTTCGCGCTGCGCGTGTTTATCCACTCCACGGAGCGCAGCAGGACCCAATCACGGTGCGGACCGCGCTGGTGGCGGAGTTTGAGTATTGGAAGCTGGATGCCGCAGCGGACCTGGGTATGGCGGTGGAGATTTACAACGAGCACGGGATCAATGTCTTCACGACTGCGAAACTGACGGGCGCTGATGATCCAGCGGGGCTGCTGCGGGCTTCGTTTGTGGTGTCTGCCGACCTGATGAATAACGGGCACTACCGGATTTGTGCGACGGTGCTGCTGGGCGGAGCGACGGAGATTGCTCACTGGCAGGATTTGGTGGCTTTCGAAGTGCATGACGAGGCCAGCGAATTGCGCGGGTCGTATCACGATTACTGGCCAGGGACGGTGCGGCCGAACCTGGAGTGGACGACGGAACTGCTGGAGCCGGCGCAACCCGGCGGTAAGCGAGGCGAAGCGTGAGCTCCTCAACACGCAAACGCATGGAACGCTGGAAGGCGAGCCCACGGCGATGGGATCCGTTTTATGTTGCGTCGCGCGTGCCGGTGCTGATGCGCGACTGGCTGGGAAGGAATGGCAGGGCGGAATCGTTTGCACCGCTGGACCCGCCGGTGGAAGTGGAGGATGTGGAGATTCTGGCGGACGAGGCGTTCTGCCGGTCCGTTGCGGCGGCGAAAGAATACTCGTGTCTGGATGCGGCGCGGCTGGCGAATCTCTGGAACATGGTGCAGTTGGCCGGCAATGGCACGTTCGTAGAAGTGGGATCGTTTCGCGGCGGGACTGCGCTGCATCATTTGCAATGCGATCGACATATGGCATGCTGGCGCGCCCGTTTTTCAGTTTCGATCCATTTGAGTCGGGCGGGTTCGAGGGGATGACGGATATGGATCGGGCGTTCAAGCCGGGCGACTTTACGGGCACGCGCTACGAAGCGGTGAAGGCACTGTTGGCGGGCAAGCCGCGCGCAACGGTGGTGCAGGGATTTTTTCCGCAAGCGGCGATGGGGCATGAGCTGGGCGAGATTGCCTTTTGTCATCTGGACGTGGACATCTACGACGCGACGCTGCGGAGCCTGGAGTATCTTGCGCCGCGGCTTTCTGCGCGGGGACTGATTGTGGTGGATGATTTTGGGCATCGCGAGGCTCCTGGCGTGGAGAAGGCGGCGCGCGAGTTTGTGGCGGCGAATCCAGCCTATCTGCTCATTCCGATGTTTCCGTGCCAGGCTGTGGTGATGCCGCGGTCATTTGGTCAGTCTTGAAGGAACGCTCTCAGTGACGGGTTCGTCGGCGCACGTCTATTCGGTTGAGGCCGCGGTTGGCGCGCAGGCTTGCGCGGCGATCGAGGCGGATTGGAATCGGCTGAGCGAGAGCGTTGCGCAGCGCAATGCCTTTGCAAGCCATGGGTGGTTCAAGGCCTGGGCGGATTTCCGGATGCAGCAGGAAGCTGCGGCGCACTTCGAGCCGTATGCGCTGGTGGTTCGCGAGGGCGCGCGGGTGGCCGGGCTGGCTCCGCTGGTGCGGCGCGTGGCCAGCGGCGGCGGGATGCGGGTACGCAAGCTGGAGTTTGTCACCGGGCATGCGGACTATAACGAGCTTGTGCTGGGATCGGATGTGCCGGAGCAGACGGACGCTGTGGTGACGCATCTGGCGCAGATGGCGAGTGAGTGGGATGTGGCGGAGCTGCGCGATCTGCGCGAGGAGACACGCGAAAACATTACGACTGCGCTGGCGCGGCACGGGTTGCCGTTTGAGATCGAGACGGAACCGGATGCCTGCCCCTATTTGCCGGTGGAGGGCGGGGCAGAGGAGCAGAGCCGACGGCTCTCCGGGCATGTGCGGCGGGTGCTGAAGCGACGCAACACGCTGGCAGCGGAAGAGGGCGTGACGGTGCGCATCATCGAGGAACCGCACCGCGAGCCGGGATTGCTTGAGACGATGATTGCGCTTGAGGGGATGAAGCATGAGCGCAGTGAGTTTCCTCCGATTATGGGCAGGCATGTGGAGGTCTTTCGTGCGCTGCTGGATGAGTTAGGCTCGCGAGGGTGGCTGTACGTGGCGCTGCTTGAAAAAGGCGAAGTGGCGATTGCGTATCAGTTGGGATTTCGCTGCGGCGACAGGATATGGGATTACTCGAAGGCTCACGACCACGCGTATGCGCGACTGGCTCCGGGAACGCTGCTGCTGCAGGCGCTGTTGGACTATGGCGCGGCGAAGGGATTTCGCGAGTACGATTTTCTGCGCGGAGAAGAACCGTACAAATTGCAGTGGAGCACGGGATGCCATCGGAGGTTCCGCCTGCTGATCTGGCAGCCGGGACTGGTTCCGGGTCTGCGAAAGTTGATCTATCACGATTTGAAAGCGACTCTGCGGCGCAGACGTCCGAATGCACCGAGCACGGTATGACCGAGCGATGACGAGCCCTGCCTACAGCGTTGAAGCCGTGACTGCCGACAGCGATCTGGTGCGGCTGGAAGCGGACTGGGATCGGCTTTCGCGTGGTGCAGCGGCGCCGAATGTATTCACGACCTACGACTGGTATCAGGCATGGAATCGCGCGTTCGGCTGCAGCGAGGGAGCGGAACGGTTGCAGCCTTGCGTGCTGACGCTGCGCGATCAAGGCGAGGTTGCGGGGATCGCTCCGCTGATTCGGGTGACGAGCCGGCGTCGGGGCATTTCATTTCGACGGCTGCAATTTGCGCTGCACGATGAGGAATGGGATTACAACGATCTGATGGTGGGCGGGGATGCGCCGGGCAAGGTGAAGGCCGTAACGGAGTATCTGGCGCGCTCGGCGAGAGACTGGGAGATCGTCGATCTTGAAAATCTGCGCGCCGACGATGGCCAGGTGGAGGCGATCTGCGGTGCGCTCCAGCGCGCGGGCCTGCCGCATATTGTTCAGCCTGCTGCTGAGCGCTGCCCGTTTATACAGATCGACGGAGATTGGGAACAGATGCTGAGCCGCCGCTCCAGTGCGACACGGCACACGCTGCGGAACCGCCAATCACGGATGCGGCGCGCGACGGGCGATGGGCTGCGGATGCGAATTGTCGAGGACCCGCGCACGGAGCCGGGGCTGCTGGAACGCATGGTTGTGCTCGAGGCGCAGAAACATGTTGGAGGCAAGCAGTCGGCTCCGTTCCTCGGTCCGCATTGCGATGTTTTTGCGACGCTGTTTGACAGGCTGGGGCCCAAGGAATGGCTGTGCGTCGCGTTGCTGGAGTGGAATGACCGTTTGCTTTCCTGGCATCTGTTGTTTCGATGCGGGCAATCGTTGTGGGGCTACATGACGGCTTATGATCACGAGTTTGCAAAGCTTTCGCCGGGTAGCGTGCTGGTGCCAACGATCATTGACTATGGTTTTGAGCGCGGCTACACCGAGTACGATTTTCTGAGTGGGGAAGAGCCGTATAAGGCGCAGTGGACGGCGGCTCACCATGAGCGTAAGCGGATTGTGATCTGGAACGAGAGGCTGAAATCGCGACTGTTTGCCGCTGCCTATAAACGAATGCGCGCGGCTGCTGCAGAACAGGGCGACGGCCCGAAGGATGCGGAACAAGTCGCTGAAAGAGGCGGAAATTGACAGAAGAAGTTCCAGTTGAACTGGCGGAGAATCTCGCGGCCTACAGCAGTCAGGAAGCGATCGATAACCTGTCGATTTACCGGCTCTTTGAGGAAGAGAAGGAGCTTTTCTCAAAGTATTACAAGCCGGGCGATGACGTTCTTGACCTGGCCTGCGGTATGGGAAGAACGACGCTGCTGCTGCACGAGATGGGCGTGATGGTGCGCGGGGTCGATCGATCGGATGCCATGATTGCCATTGCGAAGCGACGCTTGCCGTATCTCGATCTGCATGCGGGCAGCTACGATGCGATTGACGAGCCAGATGCATCGTTCACGCATGTATTGATTTCGCACAACGGGATTGATTACGCGTTTCCCGAGGCGCAACGGATTCGCGCGCTGAAGGAGTGCGCGCGTGTGGTGAAGCCGGGCGGAACGTTTCTCTACTCGTCGCACAATCTCAAATCGATGCACTTGTTTTCGCCCTACTATGGCAATCGCAAGCGCTGGAAGGTGAAGAACTGTCTGAAAGCGTTCAGCGATGCGTGCTACCTCGAGGAAGAGGGGATTCACACGTTCTACGCGTCGGCTGAGTATGTTGTGCGACAGACGGAGGCGCTGGGCCTGAAGCTGGTGGAGATGAAGTGGCTGCCCTGGCGCGGAAGTGCGGCTGCGGCTCGATACTTCTCGCCGTACATTCACTACGTTTTCACGAAGCCGGCGGCGGGCTAAGACTCCGAATGATCAAACTTTCCGTCATCATTCCCACGTTCAACCGGCGGTCCGTGCTGGAGAGGACGCTGCCCACGCTGATGGCGCAGGAGTTTCCGGCGGATGCGTTTGAGATTCTGGTGGTGGATGACGGGTCGACGGATGGAACGCTGGAACTGCTGCGCGACTGGAAATCGGTCTGCGCGTTTCGCGCGCTGAAAGCGCCGCATCGCGGGGCGGGCGCGGCCCGCAATGTGGGCATTCATGCAGCGGTGGGCGAGTACGTTTTGTTTCTCGACGACGATCTGCTGACGCCGCCGGACCTGCTGCGGCAGCACTATGAGGCGCAGGCGGAATCGCGGGAACGGCACATCGTGCATGGGCCGATTTATGTTGCGCCCGGTAGTGCGAAAACAATTATCCGGCACATCACGGAACTGTTCTACGCGGAATACAACCGCTCGCTGACGGCGGAGATGGAACTGCGCTATCCGGAGGGGATTGGGCCGCGGATTGCGATGCTTTCGTCGATGGTGAACAGCTCCATGCCGCGCGAGGCGCTGCTGCGTGTGGGCGGGTTCGACGAAGGGATTTGGGCGGCGGAGGATCTTGAACTGGGTCTGCGCTTGTGGAAGATGGGATTGCCTCTGCACTGCCGGCCGAGCGCCTTTGTGCACGAGTTCTATGTGAAGTCGTCAGACAATTATCTGCGCAGGCAGGCGATGGCATTGGGGCCGGGCGATCTGCGGGCGACGCACAAGCATCCGGAGTACCGGCCGTATTCCTCAATGGCGGCGTTCGGCGAGACGCGGACCGGGAAACGGTGGCTGCGCAATCTGGTGATGCGCCTGCCTGTTTCTCCGGCGCCGCTGCTGGCGCTGCCGCTGCGGCTGGAGAAGAGCTTTTTCGATATTGTTCCGCTGCGGAATGCGGGTGTGCGCATCTTCCGGGTGGCGGAGCGCATTCAGCGGCTGCGCAGCGGATACAAGGCGGCGGGTTCGTGGAAGAAGCTGGAGGCTGAGTTTGACCAGCGCCTGCCTGCGTTGATGTATCACCATGTTGGGCCGGAGCGGGCAGGAACGTATCAGGAGTGGACGGTTTCTCCGGAGCAGTTTGAGCGGCAGATTCGCTGGCTGGCGAAGAAGGGATACAGCGGCATTACGCCGTCGCAGTGGCTGCGATGGCTGCGCGATGGGACGGCACTGCCGGCGAAGCCGGTGCTGATTACGTTCGACGATGGCTTTGCGGAGACAGCGGAGTTTGCGCTGCCGATTCTGCGGCGCTACGGGTTTGGCGCGGTGATGTTTGTGGTGACGCAGCGATTGGGCGGGACCAACACCTGGGACGAGGCGCAGGGAAGTGGAACGCTTGAACTGATGACGGCCGAGCAAGTGCAGTACTGGGCTGGACAGGGGATTGAATTTGGTTCGCATAGCCGGACACATCCGGATTTGACGAAGCTTGCGCCTGAGGCCTGTGCTGCGGAAGTTGAGGGGAGCAAGCTAGACCTGGCCGCGCTGGGCGTGCAGGCCGTTGCGTTTGCGTATCCGTTTGGCGAACAGAACGATGGGGTGCGCGCCGTGGTGCGGCAGCACTATGCGCTGGGGTTTGGCACGGACGAGGGATTCAATTATCTGCGCACGGATCGCGACTTGCTGCGGCGGGTTTATGTGGGACCGGGCGACTCAGGGCTGGAGTTTGGGCTGAGCGTGCGGCTGGGCGGCACGCAGGTGCTGCGACATTGGCGGGTGCGGCTGGGACTGCGCACGCGGCTGCGGCGGCTGCTGGGGCGCGCGACCGGTTGAGCGCGGCTCGTTCATTCCTTCTATTCGTTGCAACAACGCAGGCAACTGCATCCACGCTCATGTGGGTGCTTGTGGCGTTTTCGGCGCAATCAGCCGAAAAGCCCGTGGACAGACCCTAAGCGCGGTCATCAGCGGCCTTATTGCGAGACACCCTTGCGGTTGTCCGGCTGGACTGGGCCGCTCCTTGAAAAGCACCCCGCTGCACGAGCCGTGGGCGGGTGATACTGTACCCTTTGGTCGAAGATGCGACGCCGGTTTGCGGCGCACCGGGCGAGGTTGCCTGGCGGAGACGGCGGATAGGCGCTGCTCGTGCATCGTACGGTCTGGGAGCACGGCTCGATGATGGAATTTCATATTTCGCGCAAGGCGCGGGAACGCTACCGGTTTGCGGCCACTCTGTTCGCATTCAACGGCAACGTAGTGTTTGCCGATCTAGACGCGAGCCGGGCGTTTGCGCACCGGATGAACGAAGTGCGCGATGCGGCGAAGAATCCGGATCGGGCGGTGCATGCGGGCGCGCTGTTTGCGATGGGACTGATTGACGAGGCGAGCCATGCGGTGCTGGCGCAGTATCGCAAACAGTTTGACCCGGAAGTGATGACGGCGGCGCTGGACTGGTTTGTCGGGACAGGTGGGTTCGGACGCAGCTGGACCGGCTGCTGCTGACGTTTGTGGAGCATTTTCCGGGGCAGAGCGTGATGCGCGGCGAGCAGACGCCGCGGCAATGGCTGCGCGGCGCTACGGATGGCGTGCCGCACAAAGCGGCGGCGCTGGAAGAGCTGCTGATGCTGTGGACGGCGAATCGGAATGAGGCGTTCAAGCCTTTCGAGGAGCTGTTCGAGGAGAAGACGCTGGCGGAGAAGACCGTCTATCAGCAGGTGACGAAGGAACTGCCAACGTATTTTGCGACGCGGCCGCTGATTCCGGTTGAGGGCGCGCGGGTGAACCTGTTGGAGCTGCTACGTGCGCCGGCTGCGGGCGCGCCGAAGTCGCTGAGCGAGCAACTGGCGCTGATCCGCAAGTTGTGGAAGGGGCTGCTGGGCGACTCGCTGGAGCGCTTTTTGTGATGGCGGGCGAGGTGCTGCGCGAGGAAGAGCTGGCGATCTGGATGCAGTTCAACCCCGGATGCGCAGAAGGCGCGCGAGACGGCGGAGGCCGCGGCACGGCGGCGGCGCGAACGCGGCGAGCAGCAGTGGCCTTCGATTGTAAGCAAGTCGGAAGTGCCGGTGTTTGGCGACCCGGCGTATGAGTATGAGAAGTTCAGCCCGGACACCGCGTGGATGCCGAGCACGGTGCTGATTGCGAAGAGCACGTATGTGTGGCTGGCGCAGCTGAGCAAGCAGTATGGGCGGCGCATTGCGCGGCTGGATGAGATTCCCGAGGAAGAGTGGCAGACGCTGGCCGAGCGCGGATTGAACTCGCTGTGGCTGATTGGCGTGTGGGAGCGGAGCCGCGCGTCGAAGACCATCAAGCAGCTCTGCGGGAATACGGATGCGGTGGCGTCGGCGTATTCGCTCTTTGATTATCGGATTGCGGAAGACCTGGGCGGCGAGGCTGCGTACATCAATCTGCGGGATCGCGCGTATCACAAGGGAATTCGGCTGGCGAGCGACATGGTGCCGAACCACATGGGCATCGATTCGCCGTGGGTAATGGAGCATCCGGAGTGGTTTATTGCGCGGCAGTATCCGCCGTATCCGGCGTACCAGTTTAACGGGCCGGATCTATCGAGCGATGGGCGGGTCGAGATCAAGATCGAAGACCACTACTTCGAGCAGACGGATGCGGCGGTGGTGTTTCAGCGGCGCGATCGATCGAGCGGGGAAACGCGGTACATCTATCACGGCAACGATGGAACGAGCTTTCCGTGGAACGACACGGCGCAGCTCGATTATCTGAACCCGGCGGTGCGGGAGCAGGTGATTCAGACGATTCTGCATGTGGCGCGGCTGTTTCCGGTCATTCGGTTTGATGCGGCGATGACGCTGGCCAAGCGGCATTTCCATCGGCTGTGGTTTCCGGGGCCGGGGTCGAGCGGGGCGATTCCTTCGCGGGCTGAGTACTGCGATGAGCGACGAGGAGTTCAACCGCATTATGCCGCAGGAGTTCTGGCGCGAGGTGGTGGACCGCGTGGCTGCCGAGGTGCCGGGAACGCTGCTGCTGGCGGAGGCTTTCTGGCTGATGGAGGGGTACTTCGTCCGCACGCTGGGCATGCATCGCGTGTACAACAGCGCGTTCATGAACATGATGCGCGACGAGGAGAACGCCAAGTACCGCTCGGTGATCAAGAATACGCTGGAGTTCGACCCGGACATCATGAAGCGGTACGTGAACTTCATGAGCAATCCCGATGAACGGACGGCGATTGATCAGTTCGGGACCGGCGATAAAGGCTTTGGCGTGGCGGTGGTGATGAGCACGCTGCCGGGGCTGCCGATGTTCGGGCACGGGCAGGTGGAGGGATTCACCGAGAAGTACGGGATGGAGTATCAGCGGCCGCGGTATGACGAGACGCCGAATCCGTGGCTGGTTGAACGGCACCAGCGGGAGATTGCGCCGCTGTTGAAGAAGCGCTGGCTGTTTGCGGAGAGCGCGGAGTTTTTGCTGTACGACTTCTTTGAGCCCGCGGGGTCGGTGGATGAGAACGTTTTTGCCTACTCGAACCGGAATGGCGGCGAGCGGGCGCTGGTGATCTACAACAATCGCTATGGGGAGACGCAGGGGACGATTGATTTCTCTGCGGCCTATGCGGACAAGGGGAGCGCGCAACTGCGGCAGCGGCGGCTGCGCGAGGGGTTGGGGTTGACGGACGACGGCGGCGTGATTCTGGCGTGGCGGGATTCGCTGACAGGCCTGGAGTATCTGCGGCGGGCGAGCGACCTGGCGACGCGCGGCTTGACGGTGCGGCTGCATGCGTATCAGAGTCACGTGTTTCTCGATTGGCGGGAGCTGCGGGCGACGGCGGAGTGGCCGGTGGACCGGCTGTGCGACCAACTGAATGGGCACGGTGTGGCGAGCATCGATGAGGCGCTGGCGCTGTTGGAGCTGGCGCCGGTGCATGCGGCGCTGCGCGCGCTGCTGGAGCCGGATGTGGTGCGGTCGCTGGCGGACCTGGCGGAGCATCCGCGGGGAACGGGCACGGAGCGGAAGACGGCGCGCGAGCGGAGCGAGCTGGTTGATGTGACGTGGGCGCGATGCGAAGAATTTGTGCGGTCGGTTCTGGAGTTGCCCGCGGCGGTGATCGGCAGGGAGCTGGAGGAGCCGGTGGAGGTTGCGGATCTGGCGACGGAGTTCCGCATCTGTCTGAGGGCGGCGATGCGGATTCCGGTGGTCGAGTCGTTGTTCCCGGCGACGTGGCCGGCGGCGGCGCGGCGGGTGTTGCCGAGCGCCAGCCCGGAGCGGCAGTCGGCAGGGATGTGGGGACCCGTGCTGGCGTGGTGTGCGCTGGAACAGTTGGCGAAGGCAGTGGATGCGGAGCGGGTTCCGGAGACGGCGCTGGAGCTGTTTGACCGGCTGCGGCTGCGCAGGCCGCTGGGCGAGACTTTCAACGCGATGGGGATTGACGGGGAAGATGGCTGGCGTGCGGCGGCGCGGATTCGCGTGCTGCTGCTGTCGGAGGCGGCGGAGCGGAACGCGGAGGCTGAGGCCGAGCCGAGTTGCCAGGTGGAGGCATCGCTTTGGCAGGATGCGGATGTGCGCTGGTTGTGCGGGGTGCATGAGGCCCGCGAGCACGAGTACCTGGTGCGCGAGCCTTATGAGGAATTGCTGTGGTGGCTGGCCCTGCCGAAGCTGGCGCGCATTGCCGGAGAGGCTGCGCCGGCGAAGGCGGAGATCGAGGAACTGGTTGCCTGTGTGCGCGGCGGCGTGGCTGAGGTTGAGGCGGCTGGATACCAGGTGGATCAGTTAGCTACTCCGGCCAGCGAGCCAGCCGAAGAGGGAACGACTGCCGCTGACGAGGACGAACCGCTGGAGCCGGAGTGCCTGGATGACAGCGAGATTCCCGTGCCGGAGGCCGAAGTGACGGCGGTGTTGTTTGGGGACGACGAAGGCGGGGAAGAATAGCGGCGCAAGAAATGCGGCTTGTTCGGGCGAAATCCGCTTGACAATACTGAACTGAACCGTTCAGTATTGTTTTCGGAGGTCGCGCCATGATTCGCGTCCAGAATCTCGTAAAAACCTTTGGGTCTTTCACGGCCGTGAACGATGTTTCGTTCGATGTGGCCGAAGGGGAGATCTTTGCCTTTCTCGGGCCTAACGGGGCGGGGAAGACGACCACGATCAAAATGCTGACGACGCTGCTGGCACCGACCAGCGGGGCCATTCAGCTCGACGGGCTGGACCCGCGCACGCACCAGAACGAAGTGCGCAAGCGGTTTGGCATTGTGTTTCAGGACCCGAGCCTCGACGGCGATCTGACGGCGTGGGAGAACATGGAAATCCACGGCGTGCTGTACCACGTGCCGCACAAGCAGCGGCGCGCGCGGAGCGAAGAGTTGCTGAAGCTGTTTGAGCTGTGGGAGCGGCGCGACGACCAGGTGAAGAAGTTTTCCGGCGGCATGAAGCGGCGGCTGGAGATTGCGCGCGGCTTTCTGCATACGCCGAAGATTCTGTTTCTGGATGAGCCGACGCTGGGGCTCGATCCGCAGAGCCGCAATCAACTGTGGACACATGTGAAGCGCGTGAACGAGAGCGAGAAGGTCACGGTGTTCCTGACCACGCACTACATGGACGAGGCGGACCGCGTGGCGCATCGCATTGGCGTGATCGACCACGGCAAGCTGGTGGCGCAGGGCACGCCGCAGGCGATCAAGGAACAGACGAACACAGCGAACCTTGAGGATGCGTTCTTGGCGCTGACGGGATCGACGATTCGCGACGAGAGTGCAGGATCGGCGGACCAGATGCGGCAGTTCGCAAAGATGTGGAGCGGAGGGAAGCGATGAGCGCGATTTATATTCTCTGGCTGCGCGAGTTGAAGCGCTATACGCGCTCGCGGTCGCAGATTGTGGCGTCTCTGGGCCAGCCGATGCTGTATCTGCTGGTGCTGGGATTCGGGCTGGGGCCGGTGTTCCAGCGCGCGGGCAACGGAAACTATCTGCAGTTTGTGGCGCCGGGCGTGATCGGGATGTCGGTGCTGTTTTCGTCGATCTTCTCAGGACTGGGACTGCTGTGGGATCGGCAGTTCGGGTTTTTGAAGGAGACGCTGGTTGCGCCTGTGCCGCGGCTGCAGATCATGATTGGGCGCACGCTGGGCGGCGCGACGGTGGCGGTGATTCAGGGATTGCTGGTGACGGTGATCTGTTTGATCGCGGGATTACGGCCGGCGAATCCGATGATGATTCCGCTGGCGCTGTGCTTTATGGTGGCGATCGCGATTGTGTTTGCGGCGCTGGGCGTGGCGATTGGGTCGGGACTGCAGGACATGCAGGGCTTTCAGTTGATCATGAACTTCATGGTGCTGCCGATTTACTTTCTCTCGGGGGCGCTGTTTCCGCTGAAGGGACTGCCGAAGGTGCTGGGCTATGTGACCAAGCTCGATCCGCTTTCGTACGGCGTGGATGGGATACGGAATATGCTGGGCAGTCCGAATGTAGCGTTTGATCCGAGGCTGGATGCACTGGTGCTGGCCTGCGTGGGAGCCGTGTTTGTGGTGTTCGGGGCATATCGATTCTCTAAAATAGAAATCTAGCTATGGCAAGGACGCGCAGCGACGCAGCGCATGAGAAGGTGCTTCGGGCCGCGCTCGATCTGTTTGGCGAGCGCGGCATCGACGCGACCAGTATGGACGCGATTGCGCAGGTCTCGGGCGTGAGCAAAGCGACGATCTACAACCACTGGGCGGACAAAGAGGCGCTGCTGATGGAGGTCATGGAGATGATCCATGGCATCGACCGGCAGCCGGAGTGCATTGACACGGGGGACATTCAGCGCGACCTGACGATTGTGCTGACGCGGCGGCCGCCGGATGAGTTTGACGCGATACGGGCGCGGCTGATGCCGGCGATGATTGCGTACTCGGCGTCGCATGTGGAGTTTGGCAAGGAGTGGCGGCACCGGGTGATGGAGCCGCCGCGAATTTGCATCCGGCAGATTCTGCAGCGGGGCATCAAGCAGGGATTGCTGGCGCGCGATCTGGATGTTGAGGTGAGCGTCTCGCTGCTTCTGGGGCCGGTGCTGTATACGCATATCTTCCAGAAAGAGCGGACGGAGAAGGCTCCGGATATTGGGCCGAAGGCGGCGGAGTCCTTCTGGCGCGCATACAGCCAGGCGCGGCATGAGGGGATTGAGAAGGCGCTGGGGGCGAATGGCGTTGCTGGCAGGAAGAAGACGCGCAGGGGCTGAAGCCCCTCTCAATTGGTGCTCGTTTGGCACGACTGAAGTCGTGCCCTGATACAAAGCCTGACTAAAACTGAGACGGGCGTTCGGTGGAGACGGCGAAGGCTTTCTCCATGGCGAGGCCGGCCTGCGCGATGGTGCCTTCGTCGAACAATTTTCCGATGAGGGTGACGCCGTGGGGGACGCGGCGGGGTGGGGAGAACTTGGGCAGCGGATGCGCGGGGTCGGGGGCCCAGTCGCTGCGCGCTTCGGAGACTTGAACGAAGCCGGCGCGGAGGGTGAGCGAGGGGTGGCCGGTGAAGTTGGTGATGGTGAGCGTCTCGTCGCGCAGGGAGGGGACGAGCAGCAGGTCGACCTGCGCCATGATGCGGGCCATCTCCTGTGCGACTTTGCGGCGGAAGCGGTCGGACTGGACGAAGTCGACGGCGGAGAGGAAGCGCGACTGGCGGAAGGTGTTGGGCCAGGCGTCGGGTGTTTGCGCTGCGAGCTGATCGACGCCGTGGGAGAGCGTGAACTCTTCAAAGGCGGCGGCGGACTCGGCGAAGAGGATGAGGTTGAGGGTGTCGTAGGGCCAGTCGGGGAGGGAGACTTCGACGGGCGTCATGCCGAGTTTTTTTAATGTCTCCAAAGCGGCGCGGTCGACTTCGGTCGCGGGGGATTCTTTCATCCATGCAGGGAAGTAGCCGACGCGAAGGCCTTGCACGCTTGCGGCAGGATCGAAGGCGAGCGTGCTGGGGACCGAGCCTAGGTCGCCGGGATCGGGGCCGGAGATGACGTTGAGGACGAGCATGACATCTTCGACGGAGCGGGCCATGGGGCCGAGCTTGTCGAGGGACCAGCAGAGGGTCATGGCGCCGGTGCGGGGGACGCGGCCGAAGGTGGGGCGCAGGCCGGTGAGGCCGCAGCGTACGGAGGGGCTGGTGATGCTGCCTTCGGTTTCGCTGCCGATGGCGAAGGCGACGAGTCCGGCGGCGGTTGCGGAGCCGGGGCCGGCGCTTGAGCCGGAGGAGCCTTCCTCGGGCAGCCACGGGTTCATGGTCTGGCCGCCGAACCAGACATCGTTCAGGGCTAAAGCCCCCATGCTGAGCTTGGCGATGAGGACCGCGCCTGCTTCATTGAGGCGCGCGGTGACGGCGGCGTCGGCTGTCGGGACGCGGTTGCGATAAGGCTCCGCGCCGTAGGTGGTGGCGATGTTGGCGGTGTCCAGCAGGTCTTTCGCGCCCCACGGGATGCCGTGGAGGGGGCCGCGGTAGTGGCCGGAGGCGATCTCGGCGTCGGCGCGGCGGGCCTGCTCGAGGGCGTGGTCGCGGGTGAGGGTGATGACGCAGCGGAGCTGGGGGTTGAAGCGCTCGATGCGGTCGATGTAGATGCGGGTGAGGCGCTCGGAGGTGAGCTGGCGGGTTTCGATCCAGCGAGAGAGCTGATGGACGGGGGCGAAGGCGATGTCGGCGTCGTTCGAGGGCAGCGGGAGATGCGGGTCGGCGGTGCGGACGAAGCGATTGTCCGCGTGCACGACGGGCGCGCCGGGGATGGTGGGGTTCCACAGCGTGGCGGGGGCGTCGGCTTCGCCGAGCGTGACCTTGCGCGGGCCGACGCGGCGCTCGTAGAGCGAGGCCATGGAGACGCGCCAGTTGCCGGCGGCCTGAGCGATGTCTTTGGGCGTCATTGCGACGTTGACGAGTTTTTCCGCTTCGACGAAGGTGGCGGCCGAGACTTCCGGGCCGAAGGCTGGGGCTGCGCCGAAGGTGGGCGGTGCGCCGGGCGTGGCGGGCGGCGTCTGGTCCGGCGTTTGCGCGGGCAGCGCGGCGGCGGCGAGGGTGAGCGAGCCGAGGGCGACGAAATCTCTACGGGTGGGATTCATGGGTGTCCTTTGCAGGGTGAGGAGCAGAAGCTAGAGCGGAATTAGGGACACTATACAACCCGCTGCATGCAGGTGTGCGGAGCCGAGCGGAGGGAGAGTATTTGTCGCTTGCGGCGGTAACCCGTAGAATCACATGTGTGCCACGGACCGGCGGGAGATTGCACGAACCTGCCTGTTCCGGCGCGGTGCATTGATGAGCGAACAGACAACAGGTGGTTACCCGGAGGCGCAGGCGGTATCGCCGGCCTGGGTCAGAATCGAGAGGGCGCGCCATCCCCAGCGGCCGTATCCCATGGACTTTATCGAGCGGATCTTTACGGATTTCAGCGAGATTCACGGGGACCGCGCCTATGGCGACGACGAAGCTGTGGCCTGCGGCATGGCGCGGCTGGGCGACGACGAGGTGCTGGTGATTGGCAACCGCAAGGGCGGGACGACGAAGGAGCGCGTACGGCGCAACTTTGGCATGCCGCACCCCGAGGGCTATCGCAAGGCGCTGCGCTGCATGAAAATAGCGGAGAAGTTCGGCCGGCCGATTATTTCGCTGATCGATTTGCCGGGCGCGTATCCGGGATTGGGCGCGGAAGAGCGCGGGCAGGCTGAGGCGATTGCGCGGAATATTCGCGAGATGGCCCGGCTGCGGGTGCCGACGATTTCGGTGATCAGCGGCGAGGGCGGCTCGGGCGGCGCGCTGGCGCTGGCGGTGAGCGACCGGGTGCTGATTCTCGAGAATGCGCTGTATTTCGTGATCACGCCGGAGTCGTGCGCGGCGATTATGTGGCGCGATGCGAACCAGAAGCAGCTTGCGGCGGAGGCCATGCGGATTTCGGCTCCTGAGGTGCGGGCGATTGGCTGCGTGGACGAGATTATCGGCGAGCCCGAGGGCGGCGCGCACACGGACCACGAGGCGGGGTCGGGGATTCTGGGCACGGTGCTGAAGAAGCATCTGGCTGCGCTGAAGGCGATGCCGGTGGATGCGATGGTGGCCGCGCGGCAGGAGAAGTTCCGCAAGATTGCGCAGTTCTATACGGAAGGTTAGCTCTGGTGGTGTACCGGACTATCGCTGAGGCGCTCGAGCGCCGTTTATTCTCCTCCTCGAAGACCGGCCTGGCGGCCTGCGGAGATGTGCGATGAGCGCTGTCGCACGGCCTGTTGAACGGTCTAGCGGGCGCTTGCGCGCCTATCTTGAATTCATTGTTGCGGTGCTGTTCTTCTTTCTGGCGCGGTCGGTGGCGCACCGGGCGGCTGCGAGCGTGGCTGGACCGGGGTGGTCGCCGCTGGTGGAGCAGGGACTGTTTGTTGCGCTGCTAATCGTGGTGTTTGCGGCCTTCGGACTGGTGTTCGATCGGCAGCAGCATCCCATTGCGGCGCAGGGACTGCCGCTGCGCGCGGGCTGGACGGGCGAAGCGGGACTGGGGTTGGCGATTGGCTGGGGCGCGGCGGTGGCCTGTGTGCTGCCGCTGACGGTGTTTGGCGGCATTGCCGTGGTGCTGACGCCGGGGCTTGCGTCGTGGGGCTGGCTGGTGGCCGATGTTGTATTTTTTGCGCTGGCGGCGATGGCAGAAGAGGTCGCGTTCCGGGGGTACGGATTCCAGCGGTTCGAGTCTGTGGTGGGATCGGCGGGGGCGAGCCTGGGGTTTGCGATCTTCTACGCGATGGTGCAGGCGATGCAGCCGGGGTCGACGCGGCTGAGCGTGCTGGTTAGCTTGGTGCTGGGGCTGGTGCTTTCGTTGGCCTATGTGCGGACGCGGGCGCTGTGGGTGAGCTGGGGGCTGAACTTTGGCTGGAAGGCGAGCCGGGCGCTGATTTTTGGGCTGACCGTAAGCGGCGTGAGCAGCCACTCGTCGGTGGTGGAGGGCGACCCGATGGGGCCGTTCTGGCTGACCGGCGGAGGGTATGGGCTGGATGCGAGCTGGCTGGCGCTGATTGTTCTGTTGATTGCGTTTCCGGTGGTGTATCGCGCGACGCGGGACCTGGACTTCAAGCACAACGAGCCAGTGATTGTGCCCGGCGGCATGCCGGTGGATCTGGATGCGGCGGCGCGGCGGCAGCATGAGGCGGCGATGGGCGCGGCAGAGCCTGCGGCACCGGGGCTGGTACAGATTTTTCCGGCGGCGACGCCCATCGTGGCTCCGGCGGCATCCAGGGCGGCAGGTGAGGGCGCGCCGGAGAGCTCCAGCAGCGCGCGGCCGTAACCCGGTTCGGGCTGTTTTTGTCTCCGGCGAGAGCGGGAAGGCCGGTTCGTAACAATTCCCTCGGCGGCCACTTGCTGGAAGCAGTAATTTGGGCCATCCTTATTGCACCCATGGGAGGCTCCCCATGTATCGCCCGATTCGGATTCCGATGAGTAGTTTGCGGTGGTTCTGCCGGACCGCGGCGCTGCGTGTTTGCGCGGTTCTTTGCATGGGCGCGGCGGCCTCGGCGCAGGTTCTGGTGATCGATACTAAGGGCGGCCACCCGGTCGCCGAGGGCCAGGGCGCGACCGTTGATCGCCGCTTTGCGCAGATTACGCCGACACACATCGATCTTCCGAAGACACAGCTTGATGCTCGGACGCGGCTGGAGCTGATTCGGTTTCTCGTAGCCGACCAGGGTTTTGCGATGCGGCCGTTTCCGCGCGGGCACAAGGGGCTGACGCTGGTGGCCAACGGCAAGCTGGAGCCGGCGGGCGAGGCGTATCTCTCGATGGTGACGAGCGAAGGGCTCTCGGCCAAGCCCGGCGACCGGCTGGTGATCACCGACGTGAAGATTGAGCACAACAACATCACGCTGATGCTGAATGGCGGACCGGATGTCAAGCACCGCTTTCTGCGTCACATCGAGATTGGCGGTAGCACCACGATGGGGCCGGTGGTGCAGGACGACGGCCAGGCGGTGACGGGCGCGCGGTTGACGCTGGACTTCAAGGAGCGCATTCCGGAGCTGACAGGGAAACAGGTGGAGGCGCTGCTTGCGCCGTTGATCTCGTTTGAGGTGAAGACGCCGGTGCAGGCGTTTACCGATACGCTGCCGCCGAAGCTGAGGGAAGCAATTCTCGACCATGACGTGCTGGTGGGCATGAGCACGGACATGGTGCTGTTTGCCAAGGGAAAGCCGCAGAGCAAGATTCGCGAGATGGACGGGCAGATGCCGTTCGAGGAGTGGATCTACGGCAAGCCGCCCGAGGATGTGGAGTTTGTGCGGATCAACGGGAACCGGGTGATTCGCGTGGAAGTGGCGAAGATCGGCAAGGAGCCGGTGATCTTCGACAAGGACGAGGTTGAAGGGTTGATGCGGACCGATGGCACGCCGGTGGTGGCGGAGGCCGGCCCGCGCACCGTGGTGATGGGCGATGTGCAGCGCGATCCGGACACGCAGGCTCCGGCTCCGGCGCCCACGCTGCGAAATCCGGGAGAGACGCTGCCCGCGGACGATGCGAAAACCGCTCGCGAGGGCGTGATGAAGCCGGTGCAATTCCCCAAACAGGGTCCGGATGAGCATCCGGTGGCGCATCAAGGGGATTCTTCGGGATCGCAGCAGAGTGGCCCGGCGGCGGGTGCGCCGGCGCAGCGCCAGCGGGTGCCGCAAGCAGCGGGTCCACGCCGAGCGCCGCGCCTGCTACAACTACGCCGGCCGCCGATGCCTCGCAGGCGAAGCCACCGAGCACGACGCCGGCTCCCACTCAGGCTCCGGCGCAGCCACAGTAGAAGCGAGCTTGTTGTAAACTGGAATGAGCGAGTCCCGCTTCCTCCCGGCAGACAATTGTCAGCATGAGGTGAGTTGAAGACCGCGCCGTTGAAGCCGCGCGCAGCGTTTTTGCGCGTGTGTGCAGAGACACCCCACGAAGGAGAAACACAGCATTATGGCCAAAATTGCCAAGACCGGTGATCGTAAGAAGGTAATGGACACGACGAAGTCGACCGACTGTCCCAAGTGCAGCAAGCCGACGCGCATCGTCAAGCGCGTGAAGGACCGCGAGCGGAGCATTCCGGGTGGAGTGTATATCTCGTGCTCTGCGTGCGATTTCTACGAGAAGCTTTAAGCGAAAGTTGAAGTTTTGAGTGTGCCCAAAGCCCGGCCCGAGCGCCGGGCTTTGTTGCGTCTGGAGGTTAGAGGGCCGTGGTCATTTCGGCGAGGATGGCTTGGGCGGCGGCGGCGGGGTTGGCGGCCTGGGTAATGGGGCGGCCGACGACGAGGTAGCTGGCGCCGTCGCGGAGAGCGTCGGCGGGGGTGGCGATGCGCTTCTGGTCGCCGAGGGCGGAGCCGCCGGGGCGGATGCCGGGTATGACGAGGACGCCGGAGGGGCCGGTGAGCTGGCGGAGGGTGGCGACTTCCTGTGGCGAGCAGACGAAACCGCGGATGCCTGCGCCGAGGCCCATGCTGGCGAGGAGGGAGACCTGCTCGGCGGGCGAGCGGAGGATGCCGACGGCGGTGGTCTGGGTTGAGTCCATGCTGGTGAGAACGGTGACGGCGAGAAGCTCGGGGGGATTGGAGACGCCGGCGAGGGCTTCGCGAGCGGCGGCGAGCATGGCGGGACCGCCGCCGGCGTGGAGGGTGAGCATGCTTGCGCCGAGGCCGGCGACGGAACGCACGGCTCCGGCGACGGTGTTGGGGATGTCGTGGAGCTTGAGATCGAGGAAGACGGAGTGGCCGCGGGCGATGAGGGGTTCGAGGACGGCGGGACCGGCGGCGGTGAAGAGCTCGAGGCCGACCTTGAACCATCGGCAGGTGTTTTCGAGGCGGTCGACGAGGGCAAGGGCTTCGGCGGCGCTGGGCGCATCCAAAGCGACAATGAGCCGGTCACGCGCAGCTTTCGAGTCGAGAGCAGCGGGGCTCGGCTGGAGGGAGCTGGAAGGCTGCGTCATGCTTTCATCGTAACCGATGAAGGAATGCCGATGAACTGCGGCCGGGCGACCGGATGACGGAGAATGAAGTTGGGAGGGCGCGGCGGGGATGACCGGAGGACAGCGAGTGCGCGCGGTGTTGATGGCGATGGTACTGTCGGGAGCCGCGGTTGCCGGCTGGGCGGACAACAATGTGCACACGAATGGGGTGCACACCAACGGGCTGAACCGCGAGCCGCTGGTACGCGAGGCCTACGAGCACTTTTACAACATGGATTATCCGGGCGCGGTGGAACGGTTCGAGCGGTTCCACGAGCAGCATCCGGGCGATCCGCAGGCAACGGCGCTGCTGCTGAATGCGGTGATCTTTCAGGAACTCTACCGGCTGGATCTGCTGGACACGACGTTCTATGCGAATGACGGCTTTCTGAGTGGGAAGCATGCGACCGAGGAAGATCCGAAGGCAAGGGATAGGATTTTTGCGCTGGCCGACGAAGCCGTGAGCGAGGCGGACTGGCGCATCAATCGCAATCCGAATGACGTGGACGCGCTGTATGCGCGGGGATGGGTGCGGAGTCTGCGCTGCGCCTACATGGCGATGGTGGAGCGGAGTTTTTCGGGCGGGTTCCGGCTGGCGACCAAGGCTAAAGACGATGAGATGAAGGTGCTGCAGCTCGATCCTGATTACATTGACGCGAAGCTGGTGGTGGGCGTGTATGAGTACGTGGTGGGCGCGCTGCCGTGGCCGTTCAAGCTGCTGATCGGATTTGCGGGTGTGACGGGATCGAAGACGCGGGGCATGGAGATGCTGGAGGACGACGGCAGGCGCGGGGTGACGACCAGCGTGGAGGCGCGGACGGTGATTACGCTGTTTCTGCGGCGGGAGGGCAAGTACAAACAGGCGATCCAGGTGGTGCAGGGGCTGGAGGCGCAGTATCCGCGGGACTACCTGTTCCGGCTGGAAGAGGCCAATTTGCGCAAGGACGACGGCGAGGGGATGGCGGCGGTGGCGACGTATCGGCAGGTGCTGGCGGATGCGGCGAAGCCGGGCTACTTTGCGCAGGCGCGGCTGGAGCTGGCCTACTTTGGCCTGGGCGACGCGCTGCGCGGGCAGCGGCATTATGCGGAGGCGGCGCAGTCGTATGAGCAGGCGGCGTGGACGCAGGGCGTGGGCGCGGAGCTGAAGATTCGGACGCTGCTGGCGGCTGGCGAGTGCCGGGACCTGACGGGCGAACGGCAGCGGGCGGTGAACGACTACCAGGCGGCGATTGTGACGGGGCCGAATACGTCGCGGGCGGATACGGCGCGGAAATGGCTGCAGAATCCCTATCGCGGGAACTAGGGCTGGGCAGCGCAAGGGAACTGCGCGGCGCGAATTTCCGTAGTTTAGGATGAGTTGGACGGCAAGACGGCGGAGGTCTGGACCATGGCGTTCTTTTGTCATCAATGCGGCACGAGTTTACCGACGGGGGCGCGATTCTGTTCGAGTTGCGGGACGGTGGTGAGCATGGCGGCTCCGCTGATGGGACGGCCGCTGGTGCGCCCGCTGGTGGGACGGCAGATTGCCGGTGTATGCCTGGCGATTGCGCGGTCGAATGGCTGGGATGTGACAGCGGTGCGCATTCTGACGGTGGTGGTGTTTCTGTTTTCGAGTGGACTGGTGGGCATTGCGTATCTGGCGGGCTGGATCGGGATTCCCGAGGAGCCGCTGCCGATGCCGCCGGGATATACGAGCTACACGGGTGCGGGCTATTCGGGCCCGGGAGCGTATCCTCCACAGGTATGATGGCTCAGGTATGACGGCTTTCTACGACGCGGCGGGCGCGCGGCTGGCTTATAGCGAGAGCGGCGTCGGGACTGCCGGTCGTCTTTCTTCATCCCACTCCTGTCGATCATCGATTCTGGACTCCGGTGCTGGAGCGGACAGCGGATGTGCGCGCGCTGACGCCGGATTTTCGCGGGCATGGTGCGTCGGAACTCGGCGATGGCATCGCTCGCGGGGGCTTTGCGCGGGTTCCCGATGCGCCGGTGCTGACGATGGAGCGGCTGGCAGAAGATGTACTGGCGCTGCTTGATGCTCGCGAGATGGCGAACGCAGTGTTTGTGGGCTGCTCGATCGGCGGCTACGTGATGCTGGAATTGTGGCGGCGCGCGCCGGAGCGCATGCGCGGGCTGGCGTTTGTCTGCTCGAAGGCGCAGCCCGATGCCGAGGCGAATTTAGCCAAGCGGGCGGCGACGATTGCCCGGGCGCGTGCTGGCGAGACTGAGGCGATCTTCGACGAGATGGCGGAGAGCCTTTTCGGCATGACGGCGCGAGCGCGGCATGGGGAGATGGCGGATGCAGTGCGCGCACAGATGACGCTGACCGAAGAGGCGCTGGTTGCGGTGCAGGCCGGGTTGGCAACGCGGCCGGATTCGATTCCAACCGTGAGCACCATCACCGTGCCGGTGCTGGCGATTGCTGGCGGCGAAGACGGCGCGGTGACGGTGGCGGAGATGGAGCTGTTTCGCTCTGCGCCCGGTGGGTGCGAATTTCATGCGCTGGACGATGCCGGGCACTTCGCGGCGTACGAGCAGCCGGATGTAGTCGCGGGATTGTTGACCGAGTGGCTGGGACGCTTTCGTGACTGAGTGCGCAGACTGAATCTTTCGCACCGATGCGATAGGCTCTAGGGAGAAACTCTTGACTCTGGAAGCTGATCTTGACGCAGACATTTAATTCATCGTCCCGCCCGTTTGCTTTTCCTTATTCAAAGGCAGTACTTCACTGCGGCAGTGTGCCGCTGGACCGGCTGGCGCGCAGGTTTGGCACGCCGCTTTATGTTTACTCCGCCGACCAGATTGTGGAGCGGCTGGGGCTGTTTCAGCAGGCGTTTGCGGGGCGCGAACACCTGGTGTGCTACGCGGTGAAGGCCAACTCGGCGCTGGCGATTTTGAAGCTGCTGGCGGCGCGCGGCGCGGGGTTCGACATTGTTTCTGGCGGCGAACTGGAGCGCGTGCTGAGCGGCTGCGCCGGAGGCTGCGGGACGCGTGGTGTTCTCCGGCGTGGGCAAGACGGCGGCGGAGATTGATCGCGCGCTTGAGGCGGGCATTCTCGAGTTCAACGTGGAGAGCGAGGCAGAGCTGGAACTGCTGGCGGCGCGCGCGCGACGAAGATGAAGACGCGTGGCGCGGTTTGCGCTGCGCGTGAATCCCGATGTGTTTGCGGATACGCATCCGTATATTTCGACCGGGACTGCGCGAGCACAAATTCGGCATCGATATTCGGCGGGCGCTGGCGATCTACTAGAGCCGCCGCAAAGAACCGATGGCTTGAGGCGCATGGCGTGAGCGTGCACATCGGCTCGCAGATTCGCTCGGCGGATCCGTTTGGCGCGGCGCATGGAGCGGGTGCATGAAGCTGGTGCGGCAGCTTGAGCGCGGACGGGCATTGCGCTGCAGCGCGATCGATGCCGGGCGGTGGGCTGGGCATCGACTACCACGGCGGCGCTTTTGATCCGGCGGCGAAGGTTGCGCGAGTACGCCGCGGCGATTGAGAAGGCGCTGGGCGGATTTGAAGGCACGATTGCTGCTGGAGCCGGGGCGGTTTCTGGTGGCGCAGGCTGGGGCGCTGGTGACGCGCGTGCTGCAGGTGAAGCGAAACGGCAACGAAGACATTTGTGATTACCGATGCGGCGATGAACGACCTGATTCGGCCCGCGCTGTACCAGGCGCATCACGAGATTGTGCCGGTGCGGCGGCGTGCAGGGCGGCGCGCGCGCGGTCGATGTGGTGGGGCCGGTGTGCGAGACGGGCGATTTTTTTGCGCGCGACCGCAAGCTGGCGCCGGTCGAGCCGGGGGATCTGGTGGCGCTGCTCGACGCGGGCGCCTATGGCATGGCGCAGAGCTCGAACTACAACACGCGCCTGCGGCCGGCTGAGGTGCTGGTCGAGGGCGCGAAGGCGCGGCTGATTCGGCGGCGGGAGACGATGGCGGATTTGCTGGCGCCGGAGATGATTTAAGGCAGGGAATACGGAATCGTGACTAGGGATTAGAACGAAATTTGCCGCTCGTGGGCGGATATTCCGTGGAACCAGACTAGAAAGTTGCAACCTGCACAGGTGCTTGGTCCGTCCTGATAACGTAATCCGCGGAGGAATTTCGGATGCAAGATTCGCACGCAGTTGGCGTGTGCCCTGGCACGGGGTTGCGCTGGTGGTGGGTATGACGATGGCCGCTTATGCCGATCCGCTGACGGTGAAGACGGACCAGGGCAAGGTGCAGGGCAAGACAATCAACGATGGCAAGGTGAAGGCGTTTCTGGGCCTGCCGTATGCGGCGCCGCCGGTGGGCGATCTGCGCTGGAAGGCTCCCGAGCCGGCGGCGAAGTGGAAGGGCACGCGCGACGCGACGAAGTTTGGCGCGCACTGCGCGCAGAACCACGTCTTCGACGACATGGTTTTTCAGGACGCGGGGCCCAGCGAGGATTGCCTCTTCCTGAATGTCTATGCGCCCGCCGATGCGACAGGACAAGAGCAAGCTGCCGGTGATGTTCTGGATTCACGGCGGCGGCTACTCGGGCGGCGGCAGCGATGAGCCGCGGCACAACGGCGACTTTCTGCCGCTCAAGGGCGTGGTGCTGGTGACGATCAATTACCGGCTGGGCGTCTTCGGATTTCTGGTGACGACTGAGCTGGCCAAGGAGGCGAACGGCGCGGCAGGGAACTACGGCCTGATGGACATGGTTGCCGCGCTGCAACTGGGTGAAGGCAAACATCGGCAAGTTCGGCGGCGATCCCGAGCAATGTGACCATCTTCGGCGAGAGCGCGGGATCGTTTGCGGTGAGCACGCTGATGGCGTCGCCGATGGCGCAGGGGCTGTTCGCCAAGGCGATTGGCGAGAGCGGCGCGGCGTTTCCCAGTGCGCTGACGCTCGGCGGCGGACACGTCGCAGAGCGCGGCCAAGGAGGATGAGGCGTGGATGGCACTCGATTGGCGCGAAGTCGCTTCAAGGATCTACGCGCGATGCCGACCGACAGATTCTGGAGGCCGGTGAAGAAGAAGGCATGGCAGGATTCGCGCCGGATATCGATGGGCGCGTGCTGACCGAACCGGTGCCCGACACCTACGCCGCCGGAAAGCAGGCGCATGTGCCGCTGCTGGCGGGATGGAACGCGGATGAAGGCAGCTTTTTTGCGATGCGCGGCATGACGGCGGAACAGTGGAAGGGCATGGCGCAGGGCATGTTCAAGGACCGCGCGGCTGAGTTCCTGAAGCTGTATCCCGGCGACACCGACGCAGCAGGCGCTGCGCTCGGCGATTGACTTACGGCAGCGACTCGTTCATTGCGTTCGGAACCTGGAAGTGGCTGGAGGCGCAGCGCAAGACCGGAGATTCGCCGGTGTATCGCTACCACTTTGAACTGGCGCGCGACGCCGAGCAAGTTCCATCCGGGCACCTTTGCCTTCCACTCCGACGACATCGAGTATGTGTTTGGCACGCTCGATACGCGGCCGGGCTGGGATGTGCGGCCCGAGGATCGCAAGCTGAGCGACCAGATGATGACCTACTGGACGAACTTTGCCAAGACGGGCGATCCCAATGGTCCGGGGTTGCCGGAGTGGCCGAAGTACGGTGACGACAACTCGCTGATCCACCTGAACAATCCCATCACCTCGGGCCCGATCCACGGTGCGCGCTCGGTACGAGTTCCTGCTGCAGGGGATTCCGCCGATGCACATGTAAGGGCAGGGGCTAGGGAATAGAAAAGCATGAAGGCCGCCTGCGGGCGGCCTTCATGCTTGCGTACGGAGTTGAATCCGGGCTAGCGGTTTTCGTGATCGATGTGGGCGGCAGCGGCGAAGCCTGAGGCCTGCGCGGCGGGGATGGTGCTGACCGGAGGTGGAGCGCCGAAGTTTGCCGTGTTGGCGTTGATGGCGTCAGAGTAGTCGGGGCCGAGGCCGAGCTTCTTAAGGGCGCGGGAGTCGGGCATGAGCTTGGTCTGCCATCCCTGATCGGCCTGGAACTTCGCATGGCGTCCTGGGTGGTTGTGTCCCAGTCGCCGTTGGCTTCGCCGGTCATGTAGTGCTCGCGGATGAGGGCCTGCTGAATCTCGGTGACGCGGGCGGGGTCAATGGCCTGCTGGCCGCGGATGATATGGCCGTGGCGGCTGCTGTGGCCTTTGCGCGAGTGATGGCTCGTGTACGAGAGCCGGGCGCGATGGCTGGAGCCTGAAGCGGCATGAGTGCGGCTGATGCTGGCGTGGGTGGTGCGATGCGAACGCAGGCCCATGGCCGGCGACGCCGAGAGGGCGGCGGTGATGACAAGCGCCAGGCTTGCTCGAATAGAAAGCACGCTGGTTTACCTCTGCACAGGGATATCGGGGATTCGTACCCGAAATTCTAAAAGACGCCAAGGTGCAGCGCCAGACAAAAATAAAGCCTGCAGGTCCGGTGGTACCGTGGCGGGCCTGCCGCAGGACGCTGGCCCGGCGCGGAAACAATCCCCGCGCCGGCCAGATTGCTGGTGATTACAAGCGTGCCGCCGATGTAGTTGATTCCATCGCCGGGGCGCTGCGGGTCCATGACTTCGAAGACCACGTCATCGCCGGTCTTGAGCTTGCTGACCACGGCGTCGTACTGGTCTTGTTGGCTGTGGGCTGCTTGTTGATGCGGATGATGACCAGGCCGGGCTCGAGTCCCTGCAGATCGGCGAACGAGCCGGTGCGTACGGACTGGACGACCACGCCGGGCGTGTGAATCTTGGCCACGGTCTGCGGCGAGGCGCTTCGCGGACCACGATGCCGAGCTTGGTTTCGCCGGCATCGCCCTGGCTTGATCGGGCGCTCTCGGGCATCTGCGGATTGTTCAGATCGGCGAAGACCTTGTCGCGGTCGCCGATGGTGACGGTGGTGTCGGTCGGCTTGCCATCGCGCAGGAAGCCGAGGCGGACGGTGGAGCCCGGCCGGCGGCTGGCGATCTCGTTGACCAGGTCGTCGCCGTCCTTGATGGGGCGGCCGTCGATGGTGGTGATGATGTCGCCGGGCTTGAGGCCAGCCTTGTCGGCCGGACCGCCGGGCTGCACTTCCTGCACCAGCACGCCGTTCTTGAAGCCGTAGACGCGATTGACGGCGCCGGAGAGGTCCTGGCGGAACTGGATGCCGATGGAGCCGCGCGTGACCTTGTGGCTGGGGCTGATGAGGTCGTTGTAGACCGAGACGACGGTGTTGGACGGCATGGCAAAGCCGATGCCCTGGTAGCCGGCCGACTGCGTGTAGATGGCGGTGTTGACGCCGATGACTTCGCCGTTCATGTTCGAGCAGCGGGCCGCCGGAGTTGCCGGGATTGATGGCCGCGTCGGTCTGGATGAAGTGCTGGAACTGGCCGCTGGCGCCGGGCTCGATGGTGCGGTTCTTGGCGGAGATGATGCCGGCGGTGACGGTCTGCGCAAGCGCAAAGGGGCTGCCGATGGCTTCAACCCAGTCGCCCACCTGCGGCGATGTCGGAGTTGCCCAGCTTGACGGTGGGCAGGGGCGTGTTGGTGTCGATCTTGATGACGGCGAGGTCGGTGGCCTTGTCGAAGCCGATGACGCGCGCCGGGCGGCCAAGGTCCTGGGTGTCAGGATCGGTGGAGAGCTTGACGTAGATCTTGTCGGCCTTCTCGATGACGTGGTTGTTGGTGATGATGTAGCCCTTGGGGTCGACGATGAAGCCGGAGCCGAGCGACTCGCGCACCTGGCCGTCGTCGCCGCCGTCGCCCTGGTCGGGCATCTGGCCGCCGAAGAAGCGGTTGAAGAAGTCCTGGAAGTTGTCCGGGCCCTGGCTGCTGATCCCTGCTGCTGGTCGTCATCGTCGTCGCCGTCTGGGGTTCTGCGGGATCTGCTGCGATGCCGTGAGGATTGCGGCGCTGCGACTGGTCGGACTGCTTGGGCAGGGTCTGGGTGTTGATGTTGACCACCGCCGGGCCGACTTCCTTGGCGATCTTGCACAAACTCGTTGGGGGGACGGAGGAGTTGACGACGTGCAGAGGAGTGGCGTCGGCGCTGGCGTTCTGCTTTTCCTGTCCGCGCACACCGTGCGCAGCGAAGGAGCCGGCCACGATGGCGGCCGAAAGAGTGGCAAGCACCACAAAAGTTGAAGCGAGACGGCGCGTAGCGCAGCCGTTCGAAGATCGATTTCATGATGTTCGTATAACCTCATGGGTGATCAGCCTGGCGGCTGGACAGTTGTCGACCGAGTATCAGTATAGCCAGTTGCAGGCGACCCGTCTGGCCATGCAGTATAGCGGCTGCCGCGCGGGTGCATGAGAGCAGTCGCGCTGCTCCGTCGGAGGCTCGGCCAGTTCAGACGCGAGTATAGACGCGAGCGGCAAAGAGTCGATCGGAGCGTGCTAACATCCGGCATGGAAATCCCAGCAAGAATCCGCATCTTCTGTTTTTCTGTGCGCGATTGCTGCAGCGATTGCCGCGACTCGTGCTCTGCGCAGAGCGCGCCGCCCGGATGCTCGCCCCCGAGCATGTCTGGACCGGCTGAACGCCATGATGGCCGGCGGCAAGAGCGCCTGGACGCCCGAGCAGCTGGCGACGATGGCCCGGCTGCGCGATGCGGCGATGAAGGACCCGTATGCGCTGGACGAACTGCGCCACCTGACGGACAACATCGGCCCGCGGATCAGCGGGTCGCCGCAGGCGCAGCAGGCGGTGGAGTACGTGGCTGCCGAGATGCGCGCGCTGGGCGCGGAGGTGACGCTCGAGAAAGCCAAGGTCCCGCACTGGGTGCGCGGCGCGGAGACGGCGGAGCTGGTCTCGTGGCCGGGGCAGACGCCGGGAACGACGCAGAAGATTGTGCTGACGGCGCTGGGCGGCAGCGTGGCGACACCTGCCGGAAGGGATTACGGCCGAGGTTGTGGTGGTGGACAACTGGGCGCAACTGAACGCTCTGCCGCCGGATGCGGTGAAGGGAAAGATTCTGCTCTTCAATCACCAGTTCGACAAGGAACTGGCGGCGGAGGGGCAAGGGCTTGACGCGTACGTCGGCGGGGTGGTCTATCGCGGCGGCGGGCCGATTGCCGGCGGGGCGGTTGGGGCTGTGGCGGTGCTGGTGCGGTCGGTGGGCGGAGCGGATTTCCGGCTGCCGCATACGGGCGAGACGGAGTATGCGCCGGATGTGCCCAAGGTTCCCGCTGCGGCGGTGACGGCGGAGGACGCCGACCTGCTGAAGGTGCTGGCGGGCGAGGGGCCGGTCAAGACTGCACTTGACGTTAACGCCACAAACGCTTCCCGACGCGGACAGCTACAACGTGATTGCCGACTGGAAGGGAACGGAGCACCCGGAGCAGGTGGTGATCGTATCAGGGCATCTGGATTCGTGGGACCTGGGGACGGGCGCGATTGACGATGGGGCGGGCGTGGTGGTGTCGATGCAGGTGATTCATCTGCTGCAAGGAGCTTGGCATTCATCCCAAGCGGACGGTGCGGTTTGTGGCGTGGATGAGCGAGGAAGAAGGGTCGCAAGGGGCGGCGCAGTACATGATCGACCACAAGGACGATGTGGCGAACCACATTGGCGCGATCGAGACCGACCTTGGCGCGGATCATCCGATTGGAATTTACTATGCGGGCAAGCCGGCACTGGGCAAGTGGCTGCGGCCGCTCTACGCAGGTGCTGGACCCGATTGGCGCCGAGACGATGGTCGGCGACGCCGGAGACCGGCGAGGATATTGTCGGCGCTCACGGAGAAGGGCGTGCCGAGCTTTGCTCCGGTGCAGGACAGCCGCTTCTACTTCAACTATCACCACACGGCTGCGGATACGTTCGACAAGATCGATCCGAAGCACCTGAACGAGAATGCGGCGGTGATGGCAGTGCTGGCGTATGCGCTGGCGGATTCGGCAGAACCCGCGCCGCGATAGAAACAGTGGTCAGTTGTCAGGGATCAGGGGTCAGTTGGTTGCGGGGCTGGGAGAGATTCCTGGCCCCGATTGTTTTTCAAGCTTCGTGGGCGGTGGGGACGTGGGGCTGAGGGACGAGTTCAGTGAGGGCGATGCCGGTGAGGATGAGGAGCGCGCCGAGTGCGGGAACGAGGCCGAGGCGCTCGCCGGTGACGAGGTAGGAGGTGATCCAGGCGAAGACGGGCTCGAGGGTGAGCAGCAGGGCGATGTGCGTGGAGGGCAGGATGGATTGTGCCCAGCTCTGGATGGAGAATGCTGCGGCGGTGGCCAGGGCGGCGGCGATGACAAGCGCGACGATCAGGCGCGTGGACCAGTGGATGTGCGGGTGTTCGATGAATGGAAGGCTGATGGCCATGAAGAGGGTGCAGAAGCCGATCTGCAAGAGCGCGAGCGGCTGAAAGGGAACGCGCGGTGAGACATGGCTGAGCGCGATGCAATGGAAAGCGAAACCGATGGAGCAGCCGAAGGTGAGGATGTCGCCGAGGTTGATGGAAGAGAGGTCGGGCAGAAATGAAGAGACATTGCCACTTGCCGCGGGCGGCGCGGTGAGGAGCAGAATTCCGATGAATGCGAGGATCGCGCCGGTCCAGGCATTCCAGCGCGGGGCGCGCGCGGCGGGCGGGCGCAGGCCGGGGATGGATGAGAGCAGCGGCACGAGGACGACAACGAGACCGGTGATGAAGGCGGATTTCGAGGGCGTGGTGCGGACGAGACCGATGGTCTGGAACTGGTAGCCGGCGGCGAGGCAGAGGCCGACGAGTGCTCCAGCGGCGAGCTGGCCGCGATGAATGCTGCGCCAGGAGCGGTGATAGGCGACCGCGAGCAGCGCGAAAGCCAGCGTCATGCGCACAAGGTTGAAGGCCGCGGGCGTGGCATCGGTGAGCGCGCCCTTGACGAGCACGAAGGTCGATCCCCACACAGCAACGACGAACACCATGAGCAGGTAGGCGCGGAGCTTCATCTGCATTGATTCTTTCAGATCGCGCAAGCATAGGTCTCGTCGAGGCAGCATCTGCTAGTAGAGGTGCGTCCAAGCGAAGATGAAGGAGATTCTAGCGAAGTTCACGGATGGGCATTCGGGTGGTCACCAGTGGATGATCGCCGTCATTCTGCTCTGTGTTGTGGTGGTGTTTGGAAACGGGTTCCACTATCTGCTTTTCCGGCTGCTGCGGCGGAAACAGGGCAGCTCCCGCGTGCTGGGATCGGGACTGCGCAGCTATCTGGAGAGCCCGGCGCGTGCGGTGCTGCTGACGGTGCTGGTGAGAATTGCTGCGCCGTTTGTGCCGGGGGTTCCATCCGCGCTGCTGGATCGCGTGGATCAATGCATTGAGATTGCGCTGGTGCTGTCGCTGGGATGGCTGGCGATTGGCGGCGTGTATGTGTTTCAGGCGCTGGTGCTGCGACGGTTCGATATTACGGCCACCGACAACCTGCGCGCGCGGCGGCTGCATACGCAGATGCAGTTTGTGCGGCGGATGATGATAGGCGCGGTGGTGGTGCTGGATGTGGCAGCGCTGCTTTGGTCGATGCACGACCCCGGGCTTTGGAAGTACGGCACGGGGCTGCTGGCTTCTGCAGGGCTGGCGTCATTGGCGTTGGCCGCCGCGGGTAAATCGACGGTATCGAATTTGTTGGCGGGCATGCAGATCGCGCTGACGGAGCCGATCCGCATCGACGATGTGGTGGTGATTGCGGGCGAGTGGGGACGGATTGCGGAGATTACGAGCACGTATGTGGTGGTGAATATCTGGGACCAGCGCACACTGATTGTGCCGCTGAGCTTCTTCATTGAGGAGCCGTTTGCAAACTGGACGCGCAAGGGAGCGGACATTCTTGGAACGGCGTTTCTCTATCTGGATTACTCGGTGCCGGTGGAGGCATTACGCGCAGAGCTGACCCGCGTGGTGAGCGAGTCGCCTTTGTGGGACAAGCGTGTGTGCGGCCTGCAGGTGACCAACCTGAGCGAGAAGACGATGGAGATTCGGTGCCTGATGAGTTCGGCAGACTCGGGCAAAAGCTTTGACCTGCGCTGCCTGGTGCGGGAAAAGATGATCGACTTCGTCAAGGTGCATTACGCGCAGGCGCTGCCGACGATGCGCGTGGAGACGCGGAGCGAAGCGGATCGCGAAACGATGAAGCCGACGCGCGCGGCAGCGGCGGCGATGGACAGCAAGCAGCCGAATCCGCTGGAGTCGACGGGCGCGGTGTGAGCGCTACGGCTCAGTCTTGCCGGTGTAGACGGGCTGGCCTGCAACGTAGGTGGCGACTACCTGAGTCCAGAGAAGCGCGGGGGCGGCTACTTTGTAGAGGTCGCGATCGACGAGGATGAAGTCTGCGTCGTAGCCGGGGACGAGCCTGCCTTTGTGCTTCTCGGCGAACTCGGCGTACGCGGAGCCCTGCGTGTAAGCGTAGAGAGCCTGGCCGCGGGTGATTTTGTTCTCAGGGAAGTAAGTCTGGGTGCCTTTCTCATTCATGCGCGTAACGGCGGCGTAGACGCCGCGAAAGGGCGTGATGGGTTCGACGGGATAGTCGGTGCCGAAGGCGAGGGGGACGCCGGCGTCGAGGAAAGCCTTCCACGCGTAGGAATAGGCCGCGCGCTTGGGGCCGAGGCGAGCTTCAGCCCAGTTCATGTCGGTAAGCACATGGCTGGGCTGCATGCTGGCGATGACGCCGAGCTGCTTGAAGCGCGGGATGTCGGCGGGATCAACGACCTGCGCGTGCTCGATGCGGTTGCGCGCAGTGTGCGAGATGCCGGGCTGGGCGTAGGCATCGAGGGCCATGGCGTTGGCCTTGTCGCCGATGGCGTGAAAGCCGAGCTGGAAGCCGGCCTTGGCGCGCTCAACGGCCATGCGGTTGAGTTGGGCCTGGGTGTACTGCGGGAGGCCGGTGTTCTTCGGGTCGTCGGCGTAGGGCGCTTTCATGGCAGCGGTGCGGGAACCGAGTGAGCCATCCATGAAGCCCTTGAGGAAGCCGGTGTGGAGCATGGGGTCGTTGGCGTCGTGATGGGCGCGCATCTTGAGGAGTTCGGCGAGCGGGTCTTTGAAGGGCAGCCATTCGGTAATGCGGACGTGGAGTGCGCCTTCCTTTTCCATCTGCTCGTAGACGAGAAAGTCGTCCCAGTCGCTGAAGTCCTGCACGCTGGTGACGCCGTGCGAGACGGCGTCTTCGATGGCGAGCTCGATGCCGCGGCGGCGGTCATCGGGCGTGGGCGGGGGAATGATTTTTCGATGAGGCCCTGCGCGGATTCGCGGAGGATGCCGGTGGGCTGGCCGGAGGAATCGAGATCAATTGCTCCGCCCTGCGGCGGGACGGTCGCGCTGGTGATGCCGGCGGCTTTGAGCGCGGCGGTGTTCGCGACTGCAATGTGGCCGTCGATGCGGCCGAGAAAGGCGGGGTGGTTGCCGGTGACGGTGTCGAGATCCTGGCGGGTGGGCAGGGTTCTGCTGGCCCAGAGAGTGTGATCCCAGTTGCCGCCAGTGAGCCAATGACCGGCGGGTGCGGCGTCGGCGTAGGTCTTGACCTTGGCGAGCATTTCCGCGAGGGATTTGACGCCAGTGAGATCGACGTTGAGCTTGGTCTGGCCGGCACACCCCAGGTGGGTGTGGGCGTCGTTGAAGCCGGGAAAGAGGAAGGTGCTGGTGTTTGCCGAGTTGAGGTCGTGGAGGATGGTCTTGGGGCCGGCGAGGCGGGTGACTTCGTCGTTGGTGCCGACGGCGAGAACTTTGCCGCCGCCGATGGCGATGGCCTGGACGGTCTGCGGTTTGTCGTCCGCGAAGCCGTTGCCGGTGTAAATGACGCCGTTGAAGAAGATGATGTCGGGGGTGATTTGGGCCGGAGGTGGGGGCACGGCGCGACGGGCGGGGCCGTGATGGGTGGGGATGGTTTGTGCGGAAGCGAGCGAGGCCGTGAGAAGGACAGCGAGATGGATGCCGGATGGTGCGCGCATGCGCGGAGTTTAGCAGATGAGCTATTGCTCGGCGGCCCACTCGGCGATGGCGAGGAGTGAGCAGGAGGACACGGCGCAGGCCGAGTTCGCGGTCCTTGTCGGTGTACCACTCGGCGACGGTGTGGGCGCCGCCGCCCTCGCCGCCTGCGCCGACGGAAACGGCTGGAATGCCGCGGGCGAGGGGGATATTGGCGTCTGTGGAGCCGAGGCGGAGGTCGGTGCGCAGGCTGAGATGGCGATCGACGGAGCGGAGGGTTTCGAGAAGAGGCGAGTCGGTGGGAGCTGCGCGGCAGGGCGGTCGCCGATCTTCTGAATGGCGAAAGAGAGCGGCCCGCGGCTGCGCGTTGGGGGAGCGCTCTCGTTGAGATGGCTCGACGGCATCTTCGACGGCGCGATGGAGGGCGACTTCGAGGCGGACCAGTTCGTCGGGGCTGGTGGAGCGGAAATCGATGGAGGCGGTGACGCGACTCGGGGATGGAGTTGACGCTGGTGCCGCCGTGGATGGTGCCGAGGTTGAGGGTGGTGCGCGGTTCGTCGGGGAGCGGAGTTGCAGCAATGGTGGCAAGGGCTGCAGCGAGTGCCGCGATGGGGTTGGGCGTGCCGGCGTCGGTGAAGCTGTGGCCGCCGGGTCCGGTGACGGTGACCTGAAAACGTCGGCTGCCAAGGGCTTGGGTAACGGCGGAGTCAGCTCCTGCGCCGTCGAGGACGATGTGAGCGGCGACGCGGCTGGCGTAGGGGCTGGCATCGTAGAAATGGCGCACGCCGCGGAGATCGCCTTCGCCTTCTTCGCCCACGTTAGCGAGGATGACGAGCGGGATGGGCAACTCGACCTGCGCGTGGATGAGCGCGTGGGCGAGGGCGAGCAGACCGGCGAGGCCGGCTCCGTTGTCGCAGGCGCCGGGCGCGTCGAGGCGGAGAACGGAATCTTCTCGGGTAACGGTGGGAACGAGGGCCGTGGCGGCGGGGAAGACGGTATCGAGATGCGCGGAGAGGACGATGACGGGGCCGCTGCTCTCGGCGGGAAGTTGCGCGGCAGGGATGACGGCGATGACATTGCCGATGGCGTCGGTGGCGATGGCGGTCAGGCCGGTTTCTTCGAAGAGGGTGGCGATGGCGCCGCTGCGGGAGTTTTCACCGAAGGGCGGAGCGGGAATGGCGACCAATTGGGCCTGCCAGTCCATGATGGTCTGCGGGATTGTTGTGCATCCAGGCAAAAGCGGCATGGACCGCGCGCCGCGCGGCGAGGGCGGTGACGCGGGAGAAGGCCGTTTTGCGAGAAAGAGCGGCATACCTGTGGCTTCAGGGTAGCAGGGGCGGGCCTCGCGGCTGGCGATGGATGTCAGTCTTCGGGACCGTACTCGACCGAATGTAGGAAGAGGCCGCGGGCGGGCGCGGTGGGGCCGGCGGCGGAGCGGGATCGGGCGGCGAGAATGGCGGGGATTATCGTTGGCGGATTGGAAGCCGCGGCCAACGTCGATCATGGTGCCTACGAGGTTGCGGACCATGTGGTGGAGGAAGCCGTTGCCTCGGACGCGATAGACGAGCAGAGTGCCGGCTTCGGAGGCGCGCTCCTCCCAGGTCGGAGGAGTAAGACGGTGCGGACGGTAGAGGGAGGCTGGGCCGTCGGCGGTCGCGGGCTGGTCGAGGTCATCGGATCGCTGGCGGCGAAGCTACGAAAGTCGTGCTGGCCGACGAGATGCGCGGCGGCGATGCGAAGTGCGGCGAGATCAAGCGGGCGGGAGCTGGGGTAGGCGTAGCGCGCGAGAAAGGGCGAACAGGTGAGCGAGGCGGCGGGGAGGACACGGTACTCGTAGGTCTTGGCGACGGCCGAGTGGCGCGCATGGAACGCACTTTGTGCATCGTTCTTGCCTCGAGAATCCGGATAGACGGGGGCAGGGTGCGATTGAGGGCGCGAGCGAGGTTTTGCGGCGGGATGGGGACGCGCGAGAGCGAAAGCTGGCTACCTGGGCGAGGGCGTGGACGCCGGCGTCAGTGCGGCCGGAACCCTGCGGCAGAGGCGTTTCGCCGGTGACGCGGCCCAGGGCGGCCTGCAACTCGCCCTGGACGGTGACCTGGCCGGGCTGGATCTGCCAGCCGGAAAGTCGGTGCCGTCGTAGGCGAGGGTGAGCTTCCAGGTTTGGGAACCGGGCTCGGGCTGGGACGGCGATGACAGGAAAGGACTCATGGGTATCGATTCAGGTAACAGGGTAATTGACCGGAATGGGCAGGAAAGTCAGTCTTACCTCTGAGATATACTCAGTTTTTCACTGCAAATCCCGGCCTCTTTGCCGCGAAAGTGCGCGATTGCGGCGCCGGGGAACGAACGGCTGGCTTTCTGCGTACTTGCAGAACATGAGCGGTGCGGCCTGCCATGGCATTGCGGCATGAGGCAGATCGCCATAAAGATTGAGTCCGGAGCAGCAGGCCGGACGTCTTGAAACAACGGCACCCCACATGCCAAGCGACTCGTGGAGAGGAATCATGCATTTGTCTGGAGATACGTGTGTTTGAAGCCAGGATGCGACTACTCGCCCAGTAACAAGGCAGAACGGGGACCCGGTTGCGCGCGATGGCAGCGGCGATGTTGACGCTGACGACGTGTGTGCCCGCGGGATTTGCGCAACAGGCGCCGACCGCAAACCGCGAACAACGCAGCTTCTCCGCTGCCCTCGGCGCCGGTGCCGACGCAGACGGAGCCGCTGACGCTGCGCCAATCGTCGCGGGACTTTTCCAAGCCTGCGGGACGGCTGTTCGGCGATCCGATCAACATGTACCGGCCGACGACGATCGCCAAGGCCGACTTCAACAACTCGGTGCGCCTGCAGGAGCTGGTGAAGGACGGCAAGATTTATCTGAGCCTTTCCGACGCCATCGCGCTGGCGCTCGAGAACAACTACGACATCGCGATTGCCCGCTACTACCTGGACATTGCGGATACGGATATTCTGCGCGCCAAGGCGGGTTCGAGCTCTGCGCGGCGTAGGCGCGACGGTGCTGCAGAATACGCTGGGCGGCACCTCGCAGACGCTCAGCGCGAGCGGCGCACCGGGCACGGTGAGCGGCGCGACGGCGGGCAGCTCGGGTATTGTGCTTGCGTACGGACGGCGCGGGCCCGACGCCGGAACACCGCGACCCGGTGGTGACGGGGCACGATTCAGTTCGAACGGCAGAAATCGCCGCAGACCAGCCCGTTCTCGCCCCGCTCCTACACCAACACGGACTACGTACAACTTTACCTACGAGCAGGGATTCGTGACCGGCACGGCGCTGCAAGCTTGCCTGGAACAACAGCCGCACTACCACGACGGATTTCAGCAGCTACAGCCCCCAGCTGCTTTCGAACTTCAAGGCAACGGTGACGCAGCACTTGCTGCAGGGCGCGGGCATCTGGGTGAACAAGCGCTTCGAGTATGAAGCGATTCTCGACCGGCGCATCACCGACTCCACCTTCCGGCAGCAGATTCTCTCCACCGTGAACCAGGTGGAGAACATCTACTGGGTGGTGGTGAGCGCGTACGAGGATGTGCAGGCCAAGGAGCGGGCGCTCGACCAGAGCACGCAAGCTGGACAGCGATACGCGCAAGCAGCTGCGAGATCGGCACCATGGCGCCGCTGGATGTGGTGCAACGCCGACTCGACGGTGGCGACCGACAAGCAGGCGCTGATCAGCTCAGCAGAGCAACTTGAACTATCAGCAGCTTGTTCTGAAGCAGGCGATCGCGCGCAACCTGAACGATCCTGCGCTGGTGGCTGCGCCGATTATTCCCACCGATCGCGTGAACCTCGATCCGCTGCCGGAAGAGAAGCAGACTCCGGACGAGCTGGCGCAGGTCGCGTTCAAGAACCGGCCGGAGCTGGAGCAGGCGGTGCTCTCGATCAAGAAGGACGAGATCACGCTGCGCGGGCGCGCAGAATGCCTGCTGCCTACGCTTGATATGTTCGGGTTCTACGGCGCGACACGGCGTCGGCGGCGCGCCCAATCTGGCCTGCCAGTTCGCGGATAGCTTTCGTGCGCTGCGCACCTTCGCAACGAGCGGCTATTCGGACGTGCTGCGGCAATCTGGTCAACAGCAGCTCGCCGGACAAGGGAGTCGGGATTCAACTTCCAGATACCGATCTGCGTAACCGCACGGCGCAGGCCGACCAGGCGCGCTCGCTGATCGAATATCGGCAGGCGGAGATGCATCTGGAGCAGCTCTACACGCAGATCCGCATGCAGGTGGTGGCGCAGCAGTATGCGCTGGCCAACGACCGTGCGCAGGTGCAGGCGTCGATTGCGGCCGAGGACTATGCGCGGCAGAGCCTGGATGCGGAGCAGAAGAAGCTGCATCTGGGCGCTTCGACCACGGCGAATGTGCTGCTGCAGGAGCGCAACCTGGCCAATGCGGAGAACAGCCTGATCACGGCGAACTTGACCTATGCCAAGGATCGCGCGCTGCTGTACCAGGTGCTGGCGACGACGCTGCAGCACTACGGCATCAACCTGAACGATGCGGCGACGGGCAAGGTTGCCAGCGCGCCGGTGATTCCGGGATTGCAGCCTGCGGCGAACACGACGTCCGCTCCGACAGCGCCACCCGCGACCAACTAGCGATGCGGAGAAGCATGAGAAAAGCCCGGCGCTTGCCGGGCTTTTCTTTTCTCGATGCGCGTTGCGGCGAAGGCTCTCATCGATCGGCTACCTGATCCAGGAGATCGAAGAACTCTGGAAAACTGATGGCGGCTGACTCGGCGCCTTGAATCAGTGTGTCGGCCTCGGCGCGGAGTGCGGCGACGCTGAAGGCCATCGCAATGCGGTGATCGCCGCCGGAGTCGATGACTGCGCCGTGGAGGTTCTGGCCGCCGGGTACGTCGAGACCGTCTTCAAACTCCTCAACTTCAGCGCCCATCGCGCGGAGATTCTGCGCAACAAGAGCGATGCGGTCGGACTCCTTGACGCGCAGTTCTTTGGCGTCGCGGATGCGGATGCCGCCGGAGGTGTAAGGCGCGATGGCAGCGAGGACGGGCAGCTCGTCGATCAGTTGCGCGGCGAGGCGCGCCGCTGATTTCGGTGGAACGCAGGCCCTCTGGAGGTGCGGTGATCTGCACGGTGCCGACAAGCTCGGCGTGCTTCTCTTCGAGATCGAGGACGGCGATGTGCGCGCCGAGAGTGGTGAGCACGTCGAGCAGCGCGGCGCGCGTGGGGTTGAGGCCGAGCGCGTCGAGGACGAGCGAGGAGCCGGGAAAGATGGACGCGGCGCAGAGAAAGAACGCGGCCGAAGAGATGTCGCCGGGGACAGCGGCTTCGATGGCGTGGAGCTTCTGCGGGCCGGCGATGGAGATGGAGTCGATGGTGCGCGTGAGGTTGGCGCCGAAGGCGCGCAGGGCGAGTTCACTGTGGTCGCGGGTGCGGATGGCTTCGCGCACCGTTGTTGTGCCTTCGGTCTGCAGGCCGGCGAGCAGGACGCAGGTCTTGACCTGGGCGCTGGGCACGGGCGTGGTGTAGTCGATGGCGCTGGAGCGGGCTGCCGTGGATGGTGAGACGGCGCGTGGCCCTCGGTGAGTGCGAGATGCGCGCCCATCTGCTCAAGGGGCTTGCGGATGCGTTCCATGGGACGGCGGGTGAGTGAGGCGTCGCCGATGAGGGTGAATGTGCCTTCCTGCGGCGCGAGCAGGCCGGAGATCATGCGCATGGTGGAACCGGAGTTGCCGCAGTCGAGGGGTTCTTTCGACGGAGTGACGCGGCCGGCGACGCCGGTGACTTCGACTGTGCCGTCGTCGAGCTTGCGGACGGATGCGCCGAGGGCCTGCATGCAGGCGAGGGTGGAGGCGCAGTCGGCTCCGGTGGAGAAATTGGTGAAGCGTGAGGTCCCCTTGGCGAAGGCGGCTAGCATGCCGTAGCGATGGCTGATGGACTTGTCGCCGGGAAGGCGCAGCGCGCCGAGGATGTTGCGGGCGGGGCGGACGAGGCGTTCTTGCGTTGCGGTGTGCAAAGGGACTCCGGAAATGAATGTCTCTTTGAGTTTACCGAACGCGGCGGCGGTGACGCCTCAGGGCAGAACTGCGGCGCGCTGGGCGAGCAGCCAGGCGGCGCGTCCCTGCGGAGTCGGCAAGTCCTGAGACTGGGCTAGCGTAAGCGGTGCGCCCTGGTAGGAGCGGTAGGCGTAGAGAGGCTTGTGATCTGCTCCCGCATTGACGGTGAGGAACTCTATCGTGCGTGGGGTGGCAGGAATGTTGGCGCCGTACCAGCGCGCGTCTTCCTGCTGGCTCCATGTCACGAGCGCGAGGACGGCGCCGGAAGGATAGTTTGTATCGGCGTGGGTGCGGGCGTAATCGACGGCGGTGTCGTTGCCGAAGAGCGTGGACATGGTGGATTGGCGGCGGTCGATCTGTGAGGTGATGATGCGCCACTGCAGCGGGTCGGCGGGAAGATTGCCATGCAATTCAGCAGCGTGATTGGGTGTGGTGACGGCGCGGGGATTGGGCGCGGCGCAACCAGCGAGAAGGAGGAGCAGGATGGCTGGAGCGATGCGTGTCTTCATGGCTCAGTCTCCTTTTCCGGATTGCGCGAGCTGGCGTTCGATGGGCTCGGTGAATACGTAGTTGTTGCTGCGCAGCGGAGAGTGGCAGGTGACGCACTCGCCGGTGAAGCGGGCATTTGCGCCATAGGGCTTGAGGTCGAGGCCACGCCAGCGCGCCCAGCCCCAGCCTTTGGTTGCGGCATATTTCTGGCTGTCGCGGATCATGAACTCGACCTGGTAGAACTGGCCGGCGTGGACGATGCCTGTGTTGTCGGTCTGCTGCAGCCATGCGACCTTGGCGAAGATGGTTCCGTCAGGCCAGGGGTTGATGTGATGGTCCGCGATGGCCTGAATGGCGATGGGATTGCCGAGGATTTCGCGCATGGTGTGATTGTCGGAGCGGTCGGAGCTGGAGATGATCTGCCAGTTCTTGTAGTCGGCTGGAAACGGGATGCCGTTCGGCGCGGGGCGGACCGGCGGAGTTGAAACGGTCGATGGGTGAACCCAGGCTTGATACTGCGCGTCGGCGGCAGCGATCTCGGCGGTGGTGGAGGGCGGCGTCGAGGCGGGCGGCGCGAGATACGCGCGTAGGACGGCTAGTTGCTGTGGCGTGATGGCTGCGCCGGGATGTGCGCGCACGTATGACGGCAGCGGCATCGCGCCCATTTGAATCATGAAGACAGCTTCATAAAGGGCGGCCTTTTGCTGCCCGAGAGGTTTTGCGCCGATCTCGGAGAAGTTGAGGTGGCGGCGCGCTTCCTTTACATCATTCGAAATAAGCCAGTAGGTAGGGACGATCTTGTCGAACCATGCGAGGTTGGTTTGGTTGGAGTGGCAGTTGTAGCAGGAGTTGCGGAGAATCTGACGAACCTCAGGCGGGGCCTGAATTTCGGCGGTGACAGGCGGATGAGAGATGGCCGGGCGAACGAACTGCAGGCCGAGGAATGCGACGCACGCGCATCCGGCGGCGAGAACAATGACGCGGCGGCGAGAGTGCTGGTTAGAGGACATGCGATAGCTCCTGCGGGAATGGGCTACGGGTGTTCGATTGCAGCGGCAGCGACGAGTTGCGGAGGAGACGCAGCGACGCGCTAGCGCACGCGGAGGACGATGATGGTTTCGTCGTCGAAGCGGTCTTTGCCGTCCTGGAAGCGGGTGACGTCCGAGAGAATGGCTTCGGCGATATGATCGGCGGATTGCTCGCGGTGCGCGCAGAGGACGGTGGAGAGTCGATCCTGGCCGTACATTTCGTTCTGATTGTTTTCGGCGTCGAGAATGCCGTCGGAGACGAAGATGATGGCGTCGCCGGGCTGTGCGGCGAGGGTGATTTCGTCGTAGGACGCGTTGGGAAAGAGGCCGAGCGGGAAGCCTTCCGACTGAATGGTGATGGACTGGCCGGCGCGGCAAAGGATGGGCTGCACCGCGCCGGAGTTGGCGACGCGGAGGGTGCGAGTGCTGTCATCCCAGAGCGCGAAGAGCATGGTGACGTATTGCGACTCGAGCTTGCGCTCCTGCAAGGAGTCGTTGAGCAGGGTGAGCATTTGCGCGGGATCGGGGCGGTGGATGGCGGCTGAGCGCATGATGCCGCTGACGAGCGCGGCGAAGAGCGCGGCGGGCGCGGCCTTGCCGCTGACGTCGCCGAGGACGATGGCGGTTTGGGTGTCGCTGTAATCGAGGAAGTCGTAGAGGTCGCCGCCGATGGAGCGCGCGGGGAGAAAGCTCACAGCCATCTCCGCATGGGTGTGCGGCGGCGGCGCGGTGGGCAGCAGGCGAAGCTGCACCTCGCGGGCCATGGCGATGTCGCGTTCGAGCTGGCGCTCCTGACGGCTGACGGCCTGGTAGAGGCGCGCATTCTCAAGCGCGATGGCGACCTGCGCGGCCATGGTGGTGAGGGTGCGCTGATGCTCGTCGTTGAAGAAGCCGGTGCGGGTGTGTTCGAGGTCGAGGACGCCGATGATGCGGCCCTTGTGAAAGAGCGGAACGATGAGCTCGGAGCGGGTCTCCGGGTTCATGGGGATGATAGCGCGGATCCTTGTTGACGTCGGGGACGTTGACGGGACGCCACTCGCGTACCGCAGTGCCGACGAGGCCGCTGGTGATGGGGACGCGGCGCTGGGGTGCGTGCGCGTAGCCAAAGCGCCAGGCGTAGCGGGTGATCAGGGTTTCGCCCTTGTCATCGAGAAGCATGATGCTGAACATCTGGTAATCGATGAGGCGGCGGAGAAGCTGGCCGATGCGGGCGAGGAGCGCATCGAGGTCGAGGATCGAGGTGAGCTCGGCCGAGATTTCATTCAGGACGGTGAGCGTTTGCGCCTGGCGGGAGACGCGGGCGTAGAGGCGGGCGTTCTCAATGGCCTGCGCAATGCGCGAGGCGGTGAGGGTGAGCAGATGCAGGTGCTCGGGGCGGAAGTAGTCGGCCTGCTCGCTTTCGATGTCCATGACGCCGATGAGGCGATTTTTTGCGATGAGGGGAACGGCGAGCTCGGAGCGGACTTCGGGGTTGGCGGTGAAGTAATTCGGATCCATGGAGACATCGTTGAGCAGGACGGCCTGGCGAGTGCGCGCCACCTCGCCGACGACGCCTTTGCCGAGAGGAAAGCGCATGCGCTGGATTTCCGGCGTGTGGCCGATCTGAAAGCGCATGCGGAGGTCGTTGGTGCGGTCGTTGAGAAGAAGAATGGCGAAGATGCGATAGGGGAGGATGGCACGAACCAGTTCCGAGGTGCGGACGAGGAGCGTTTCGAGGTCGAGGGTGGTATTGAGCGCGTCGGCAAGCTGGACGAGGTAGGTGAGATCGGCGGTTTCAACGCGGACGTTGGCGGGGTCCAGATGCGCGTAGGGATTGGCCGAATCGACCGGACGATAGTCGCCTTCGAATTCAGTGGGTTCGGCGGGATTGGGGGAATTTGCAGACATAGTGTCGAAGGGAATGATAGCTGATGGGGGAAATGCAGGGAATGGGAAGTGTGCCGGCATAGAAGCAAAGGCGGCCAGATGGGCCCGCGCTTTGCTTTTGAGGAAAAGTGTAAGCGGTGTTTACTCCGCGCCGAGTTCGCGGACGATGGCGACCGACGCGGATGCGCCGATGCGGTTGGCGCCGGCTTCGAGCATGGCCTTCACGTCGGCGAGCTTGCGGATGCCGCCCGAGGCCTTGACGCCGCAACGTCCGCCGGCGACGCCGCGCAGGAGGGCGACATCGGCAGCGGTGGCGCCGCCGGCGGCAAAGCCTGTCGAGGTCTTGAGGAAGTCGGCGCCGGCCTGGATGGCGAGCTCGGCTCCGCGGAGTTTTTCTTCAACGGTGAGCAAAGCGGTTTCGAGGATGACCTTGAGGATTGCGCCGTGGTGATGGGCGACATGCGCGGCGGAGCGTATGGCGTGCTCGACGGCGTGGTGATTGCCGCTCTTGAGTTGGCCGATGGGGATCACCATATCGAGTCTCGCGTGCGCCGAGGCGGGCGAGTGCGGCGGCTTCCTGGCGCAGCGTGGAGACGAGCGACGCGCCCAGCGGGAAGCCGATGACGACGCCGACGGGAATGCCGGTGCCGGAAAGCACTGAGACCGCCGTGGGCGCCCAAACGGGATTGATCATGGCGCAGGCAAAGCGATAGCGGATGGCCTCGTCGCAGAGGCTCTCGACCTGCTCGCGGGTGGCATCGGGCTTGAGCAGGGTGTGGTCGATGACCGCAGCGAGGGATTGCCAGCTGGAAAGAGCCTGGCGGGTGAAGGCGGCTGCATCGAAACTGCCGTTGTCGAATTCGAGTTCCGTCGCGTCGATCGGGGTAAAGGTCGTCATATTCATGTGCTCCTTGTTGAATGGGCGGCCCCGGAATGAGACGCCCAGAGGAGTCTCCGGGAGATGAGTATAGTGCGTACGGGGCGCGAGGCCAAGTGACTGGCGTCGCGTTACGGATGGGTCAGGCCGTGGGCGGCTTTTCAAGGATGTCCATGCGCTCGATCAGGCCTTCGGCGATGCGATAGGCGTGATGAACCATGGTGTCGAGGAGCAGGTTGCCCTGCATATCGTGGACGACCTGATGCACCTCGACGATCCAGCGGCCGGGTTCGTCGAGACGGATGGCGATCGGATCGACGTGCGGGTCGAGGATGGCCCACTGGCGTGTCCAGTAGGCGCGCACGGCGTCGCGACCATGTTCGTGGCCGCCTTCCATGCCATTCGCCCATTCGACCTCCGGGTGCAGGCGAGCGAGGACGGCGTCAATACGGCGTGCGTTGAAATCGGCGTACGCGCCGGAGAGTAAATCCTCTGCCAAGACGGCCGGTAATGATGCAGTTGCTTGATGACTCATCTGAAGACTCCCGCGGGTTAGATGCTATTCGGGGTGGTCAGGAGCCATGAGACAGATGTCGGGCAGATTGCGATACCGCTCGGCGTAATCCATGCCATAGCCGATGACAAAGAGATTGGGGATGGAGAAGCCGACATAATCGGCGTCGATCTTCTCAATGCGGCGTGAGGGTTTGTCGAGCAGGGTGGCGATGCGGAGGGTCTTTGGGTGGTGCTGGAGGAAGATTTTGCGCAGGTAGGCGAGCGTGAGGCCGGTATCGAGGATGTCTTCGACGATGAGGACGTTTTTGCCCTCGATGGGCTCGTCGAGATCCTTGATGAGTTTGACTGCGCCGGAGGAGCGCTGGCCTTTGCCATAGCTGGAGACGGCGACGAAGTCGAAGGTGGTGTCGACCTGGACGGAGCGCGCGAGATCGGAGAGGAAGATGGCAGCGCCCTTTAAGACGCCCACCATGACGAGCTTTTCGCCGTTCAGGTCTTTGGTGATCTGTGCGCCCATCTCAAGCACGCGGTCGGCGATCTGCTCGCGCGTGTAGAGGATCTCGAGTCCCTGATAGGTGATGATTGCCATGGGGATAGTATCGCCTGAACTGGCGGCCTGCGGCGTGGGTTCGCTGTGAAAATCAACTCGGCGCCGGGTGAACCGATCGGGAGCCGAAGCGCGTCTATACTAGAGTAGAAATGATTCCTTATATCCATCTGAACCTTCTGTTCTGGCATCCGAATGTGCCGACCTTCGGGCTGATGCTGTGGCTTGCTGCCGTGGCGGGCGCGTTTGTGGTGGACCGGTCGTTTCGGCGGGCGGGCATTGACGCTGATGCGGTGGGGATGGTGGCGGTGGCTGTGGTGGCCGGCATTGTGGGCGCCAAGCTGTGGCATGTGCTGGATACGCCTTCGGAGTTCCGCGAGATTGGCTGGCGCGGTGCTGTGGGATTCGGCGCGGGTTCGCGTGGTTCGGCGGGTTGGTGTTCGGCATCGGCGCACTGGTGATTCAGGGATGGCGGGCCGGCATCGGCGGACTGCGGACTCTGGATTTGTCCGCGCCGGCGGCGGCCATCGGCTATGGCATCGGGCGGATCGGTTGTTTTCTTTCAGGGGACGGCTGCTACGGCATTCCCACGACACTGCCCTGGGGCATGAGCTTTCCCAATGGCGTCGGTGCCAACGACCGAGAGAGTGCATCCCACCCCGCTTTATGAGCTGGGTGCGGGGCTTGCTGATCGGGCTGTGGTTGTGGATTCGCGGCGGCAAGCAGCGGCCGACGGGCTGGATCCTGGGCGAGTACCTGGTGTTGAGCGGCATGGCGCGGTTTCTGGTGGAGTTTATCCGGCGGAATCCCAAGGTGCTGTGGGGACTGTCGAATGCGCAACTGGCGAGCGCGGGCTCGGTGGTGCTGGGCATCGGCATGATTGCGTGGGCGGCGACGCGGCGCGAGACTGGACCGCAGGACGCGACGCACGCTGCAGAGCGCGTGGCTTAGAGTTCCTGGTTTTACTCCTGCGGTTTTCCCTTAACAATTGAATCGACCGGCTGAATCGAGCGGTCGGGTCCGACTAGTCGCTGGCCTCTGACGATTGGTTGGCGGGCACTGGCTGTGCGTTGGCTCCGACAGCAGTCTCGGCCGCAGGCGGTTTGGCGTGTTTTTGCATCTTCATCTGATGCCATAGGCGCATCACCCGTTCGCCGTCAGAGCCTTCGATGGGCAGCAGATTGAAACCTGCGTAGCAGAGGTTGGCGAGGAAGAAGTTTTTCGAGAGCGGCCACGAGAGCATGAGCAGCAGGTTGGTGCAGGGGCCGGCGAGCGAGATGAGCAGGTTTTTGGTGGGTGTGCCGGCTTCGCGGACAGTGTAGAGGCCCTTCCAGCGCAGGCCTATTGTCTTGATGTGAACGCCGAGCGCAAGCGCAGCGACAAGATGCCCGCTCTCGTGCAGGAGCATGGCAAGCACACCGACGAGAAGTCCCTGGAAGAAGGGAACGAACCAGGCAAGAATGTGCAACACGATCCCCCTGCAGAGATGTTAGATGCAGACGGGCCATTCAGTAGCCAGTGAATTGGACGACGCGCCATGACGAAAGGGTGAACGGGACATCACCGTGGGACAGCATCCCGAGACAGCACTCATGGTGCGGCCTGGGTAACTCCAGGCTAGAGCCGTTTGATAAAAGCCATGGCTTCTTGGAGTTGAGGGAACTGCCGCTCTTCGGCCTTGAACGCGGCTGAGTGGACGCAGCGGCGCAGGCCCCGCATGCGGACGGGGTGCTTGAGGTGCAGCATCTCGTGGTAGAGAAGATATTCGATCGCGTAGCGGGGGCTGGAGGGGCGGTCGAAGACGCGGCTGACGACGATGGTGTTGTGGGCGGCGTCGTAGTGGCCGAGCGAACGGCGGGCGACGCTCTCGCTCCACGTGAGCTCAGGGCGGCCGAGGAGTCCGCCGAAGAAGCGGGTGTTGAGGCTGTCGAAGATTTCTTCGAGATGGTAGTACCGGCCTTCTGGGCCGGTATAGCGCTTGGTGCCGCGGGCGTGGCGGATGAGCTCGGTCTGGCGGGTGACGGCGGCACTGGAGGCGAAGCGCTTGAAGCGCATGTTCTGCGGTGGGATTGATGGGCTTGCGATAGAGCTTGGCCAGCAGAATGTGGGCGATGGCGCGCAGAACGGATTCCGGTGCGCCTTCCAGCAGGTCGGAAAGACTGACCTGAATGCGGCCCTCGCGCAGACGAATGGTGGTGTTGAGCGAGGTAAACCTGCGGAACCGGATGTGGAAGGGCGGGATGGGCGCCCGCGGGCGAAGAGCCCGGTACTCTTCCTGAAAGATGGGGGCTAAATCAGAACTCACCAAGTAGGAGGGTAGCACGGTGCCCCATTGGGCGGGCGTTGCCAAGGCCTATTGGGGTTCGGCGCGCTCCTGGCCCTTTTCGTCTTTGTGGGCGGCGAAGTAGGCGGACTGGTCTTTGTAAAGATCGGCGACCTGGCCGGCGAGATCGTGTGTGCTCTCAAGAGCGTCATCCCGCGAGACATTGAAGCCGGGCTCGGCAGGCAGGGCATGCAGAGCGTCGACCCAACGCGGTGCGGCCTCGTTCAGGGCCTTGAGGGACTTGCGCATATCGGCTTTGCGATCGCCATATTGATCGAGATTGGAGCCGAGCTCATCCATGAGGGCGGCGAGATCCTGGAGTTCGTTGTCGATGTGCTGGGTGCGGGCGCTGGAGCGGCCGCGAGCGGCGAGGGCTTTGATGGCGTCGATGTGCTCGCCGGCAAACTTGGTGTAGAGCTTGATGCGCGCGTCGGGGTCTATGCCGGCTTCGCGAATCTGGTCGACCTGCGCCTCGGTGAGGGGCTGACGCGACTCTTTCTGCGCCCACAGCGGGGCAGCGACGAGGAGGAGAGTTGGTACGAGAAGACGGCGCAGAGAGGGCATGGAGGTGAGACCGCTACTTCTTGAAGACGGTGAGCATGGCCTCGCTTTCGACCTGGTTGACCTGGGCGAGAGCGGATGCGACCAGCGGGCGGTCTTCATAGCTGCTGGAGTGCAGCATCTCATTGAGGCGGAAGGCGGTGTGGCGCAGGAGGATTTCGGCGTTCTTGAGGCGCTTGTCGTTGTTGGCGACGGAGAGATGCACCTTGCGTGCAATCTGCTCGATTTGCTTGAGCATGCCGTCGGCCTTGTCAACGTTGCCTTCGGCGTACTCGTGGAGGCTGAACTCGGTCATCTGGTGCATGAGCTCGGCATAGAGGAAGCACTGCTCGCGCGGCTGCGCGTCATGAATGCGAGCCTGAAGAGCGTCAATGCTTTGCTGGTCGGGGGTCTTTTCGTCAGGTGAGAACGCACGCGCCGGGAGGGCGGTGAGCAGCAAGAGAACGGGAATCGCCAACGAAACCTGACCGCGCATCACGACCTCCGCAGGTACAGATACGTGAGCGGTTCATCCTTGGCGGCGAACCGCTTGGCCCCACGCCGCAACAATAGGGGCGAACGGGGCGCGATGCAAGGGAAATTCGTGGAGCAGGGTTACGATGTCGCCGCTGGGCGGAAATTTTGTGCTGAATCGGCTCGTCAGCGGGTGGAACCGGCCTTGCGTTCGAGCACAATCAGTCTTTGCCGCGCCTGCCACTCCTGATCCGGAAACTTGCCGTTGGCCGCATCGAGGAAGTGGTGATAGTAGGCGATGGCCTGAGGCTTATCGCGCATTGTGTCGTACGATGTCGCCCATAGGAAATAGGTAGAGGGGAGCTCCGGTAGTACTTTTGACCGCATGGTAAGAGCGTGCAGTGTGACAGCGGGTTGGCCGGTTTTCGAGGCGGCGAAGGCCAGACCGCTCCAGGCGTCGCCATCGTCGGGGGCGAGTTGGCTGGCCTTGTCGAAGGCAGCAAGGGCCTCAGCATACTTGAGCTGGCGGGTCAGATTCTGGCCGTGGGCGACGAGCAGGTCGGGGTTGTCGGGATGGACGGCGATGAGAGCGAGGTAGAGCCGGTCAGAACCGGCGAAGTCGCCTGCTTCAACCATGACGTCGGCGAGCATGCGGGTAATGGCTTCATCCTGGGGGTGGGCGGTGTGGAGCTGCTGAAGCAGGGGCAGGGCCTCGGCGTTGTTTTGCGCGGCGAGGGAGGCGGCAAGCTCCACCGTAAGAGCGGGATCGTTGGGCGTCTGCGCGAGGGCTGCGCGGAGCAGCGGTTCCGCCTGATCGAACTTCTTCTCTGTAATCAAGAGATGAGCAAGGCCCCCGTTGGCGGCGAGGGATTTTGGATCGTCGGCGAGCAGGCGGCGATAGGCGGCTTCGGCGGTATCGGGCTGGCCGGCGGCTTCGGCTATCTGAGCAGCGAGCAGGGTGTCGTCGGCGGTCTCCGGCGTGAGCTTGAGGGCCTCCAGCAGGTCGGACGAGGCCTGTGCGGGGTCTGCGGCCTTGTCGATGCGGGCGAGGGCGCGCCAGGCACGGGCTTTGAGAGCGGGACCGGCAACTCCAGGGTCGAGCGTGGCGGCGGCGGCGAGTTGGGGGCGGCCTTCGTCGGGCTTGCCCTGGCGGGCGAGAAGCAGGCCGTAGGAGAGCCGGGCTTCAAAGGACCGGGGATTGGCGTCGACGGCTCGGCCATAGAGGATGGCGGCATCGTCGAGGCGATTCTGCGCGTCGGCGACGTAGCCTGCGTCAAAGAGGGCGCGTGCGTCAGCGGGGTGCGTGGAAAGGTAGAGGTCGAGCTTGGCCTGCGCCGTTTTCCAGTCGGATTTGACGATGGAGGCTTCCGCGTCGGCTATTGCCGGAGAAATGTTGGCCGACTGCTCGGCGGGCGCTGCGGGAACGGACTGCGGGGCGGTCTGTGCGTGGAGGATTCCAGCGGCGAAGAATGAAACGGCGAAGAGCTTACGGAACACGCGATACCTCAAGGTTCATTTTAATAGGCGTCTGGCTGTTGGACGGGTGGAATGTCCGGCGGTCAGCTATGGTCGAGCGTCGGTTTGCTCAAACGTTTGACCTATGGGCAAAGTGGGTGCTAGGGTTCGGGCGACGGGAGGATGAGCCATGGATCGGAGGAGTTTTCTGGGCGGCAGCCTGGCGGCTGTGAGCGGCGCGGTGCTGGCGGGGCGCGTGCAAGGCTGAGAGTCTGCCTGTTGCAACGGGAGCGCGACGCAGCGATGTGCAAGAGGTGCCGGGCGCTATTCCGCAGGCGCAGATTGATGCCGCGCGGTTTCCTGAGGAGTTCCTGTGGGGAATGGCGACGGCTTCGTACCAGGTGGAGGGCGCGTGGAACGAGGACGGCAAGGGCGAGTCGATCTGGGATCGCTATGCGCACAAGGCCGGGCACATCAAGGGCAGCGACACCGGGGATGTTGCCTGCGATCACTACCACCGCTACCGCGAAGACATCGGGATACTGAAACAGCTCAACCAGAAGAGCTATCGCTTCTCGATCTCATGGGCGCGGATTCAGCCGGAGGGCACGGGCGCGCCGAACCAGAAGGGGCTGGACCACTACAAGCGCGTGATGGACGCCGCGCTGGAGGCTGGGCTGCGGCCCTTCTGCACGCTGTATCACTGGGATCTGCCGCAAGGGCTGGAGGACAAGGGAGGATGGCCGAATCGGGACCTGGCCGGATACTTTGCCGACTACGCGGGCATTCTGGCGAAGGAACTCGGCGACCGCATCACGGTGTGGGCGGCATTCAACATGCCGTGGGCGTTCTGCTACTACGGCTACGGGATTGGGATTCATCCGCCGGGGCGGGCGAACTTTGGAGATTTTCTGAAAGCGCTGCATACCGTGGGGCTGGCGCAGGGCGAGAGCCTTCGCGCGATCAAAGCGGCGTCTTCCAAAGCGACCGTGGGCAGCGCGTATTCAGCAGCGCCGGGCTATCCGAAGACTGATAGCGAGGCGGATCGCGCGGCCACGGCGCGCTATCACGCGATGAACAATGTTTTCTTTCTCAATGCGGCGCTGAAGGGCGAGTATCCGAATGCCTTTGTGGGCGAACCGCCCTATGAGCAGATGGGGGTGCGGCCGGGCGATGACAAGCTGATGCGTGCGCCGTTGGACTGGGTGGGCTTTCACTACTACACGCGCAGGATCATTTCGGATGCGGGTGGCGCGCGCGGCGCGCAAATGCACTATGGGACGGAGATCGAGTCGGATGCGGGCGATCCGAATGGCGGGCGCGACCCGTATACGCGGTTCCACGCGGTGATGCCGACGGAGGGTCCGCTGACGCATGCGGGGCTGGAAGTGTGGCCGCGGGGAATGTACGACCTGGTGATGCAGATTTCACGCGAGTACGACAATCCGCCCATTGAGATTACGGAGTGCGGCTGCTGTTACATGGATACGCCGTATGCGCAGGAGGGTGGGCACGTGCCGGATGCGCGGCGCATCGCGTTCTTCCGCGGGGTGCTGGCGGAACTGGCGCGTGCGATTGCGGATGGAGCGCGGGTGCGGGCCTTTCACGCGTGGAGCCTGATCGACAATTTTGAATGGACCGATGGCTACAGCCAGCGCTACGGACTGACGTATGTGGATTTTCGCGATCAGAAACGGACGGTGAAAAACTCGGGACTTTGGTATGGGCGCGCGGCGGCGGCGAATCGCTTAAACGTTTAGCGCCTGCCATGAAGCCGCGGAGCATCTTTGCTCCCGGAGAGTCGCATCGAAAGGGGCTGAGGTGAAATGTCATGGTTGAAACTTCCAAACAGACTGATACCAAGCGCCCGCCCGTTGCGCGCGACGATGTGGCGCGGAAGACCGGCACTGCGCCTGCAAGCAAGGCAGAACAGGCTGCGGATAGAGTGGCGCACAAAGCTGCACAAACAGAGCAAGAGTACGACCGTGCGCACAGTGAGTTCACGAAGTAACCATTGCGGGAAACCGCGGTGAAACCTCAGTGTCTTGCGGCCTCGCGGTTTTCCGGAACATCACTTTGAATAGATGGGAGTTGCGCTAATGCTGGCAGTAATAGACCTTTTGTTGTACGTTCTGGACCGCTTAGACTGAGCAACTTCTGGGTCATAATCGCATCTACTTGAGAGGACCTTGGGCGAGGATTCCACGCGCATCTCAGGTTGTAGATGACCGCGCGAAACGCGCGGGATTTGGCCTAATTGAAGGAGACCCCATGACGTCTGCTGTGATGACACACATCCCATTGAAGTCCGCGTATCTCTGCCAGGATTGCGACTGTGTGGGCAACTGCGCAACGCAGTGCCCAGCTTGCGCATCCGCAGCGTTGCTGAGCCTGGCTGGTGTGTTGAACCGCGAAGGTCTTGTGATCGCCGCATCACGCGTGGAAGAGATTGCGTTCCATCGTGCGATGGCCGCTTAACTTCGTCGTTCGAACACTGCCGCGGCGCATTGACGCGCCTGCCTGTGCGCAATTGCGCGTCGTCCTATAATAAAGAATGGCTGGTTGTGCGCTGAGCCTCCCTGAGGCGACAGTGTGCAGTCGCCGCCGGATCTTGTGATCATCCCGGTGTCTTCCCTTTGACTTCATCGAACGACGCGATCGTCATCCGCGGTGCGCGGACCCACAATTTGAAGAACATCTCCTGCGAGATTCCTCACGGCAAGCTGACGGTGGTCAGCGGCGTGTCGGGGTCGGGCAAGTCGTCGCTTGCCTTCGACACCATCTATGCCGAGGGGCAGCGGCGGTATGTGGAGTCGCTGTCGGCGTATGCGCGGCAGTTTCTGGAGCGAATCGAGAAGCCGGATGTGGATGAGATTGACGGACTGGCTCCGGCGATCGCGATCAAGCAGAAGAACACGACGAGGAATCCGCGGTCGACGGTGGCGACGGCCACGGAGATCTACGACTATCTGCGGCTGCTGTATGCGCGATGCGGCGAAGTGCATTGCATCTATTGCGACGGGCTGGTGAAGCGCGACTCGATCGACGAGGTTGCCGAGGCCGTGCTGGCGCTGGGTGAGGGACGCGGCTGAATGCGCTGTTTCCGGTGCGGCATGAGCGCCGGACGGCGGAACGCCGAGAAGCAGCGAAACGAAGCGGCAAAGGCTGCGACGAAGAAGGCCAGCGCGAAAGCCGGCAGCGAAGACTGCGGCGGTCATGAGCCGATGACGAGGCTATGAAGGCGCGGCTGATGGAGTTGCGCGCGGTCGGGATTCAACCGGCTCTATCAGAACGGACAGATCTTCGAGTTCTCGACGCCGGAGTCGCTGCTCGATCTGGATTTCACGGCTGCCGGTATTCGTGCTTGCTGGACCGGATTGTGGTGAACGCAGAGAATCGCGCGCGCATTGTGGATGCGGCGGAGATTGCCTATCGCGAGGCCGGCGAGGTGATCTTCGAAGAGGTTCCGCGCGACGAAAGTGCCGAGCGGAAGGCGGCATCGGTTTTCGGGCGAGTACGAGTGCACGAGCTGCCATCGTCCCGGCAAGGAGCCGGAGCCGCGCCTCTTCAGCTTCAACAATCCGTTTGGCGCGTGTCCGCGCTGCCAGGGGTTCGGCAACACGGTGGATTACGACCTGAATCTGGTGATTCCGGACAAGGGCCTGAGTCTGAACGAGGGCGCGATTGATCCGTGGAATCGGCCGAAGTATCGAGTCATGGTTCACGGAGTTGAAGAAGCAGGCGGCGGCGCTCGGGATGTCCGATGGATGTGCCGTGGCGCGAGCTGCCGGAAGCGGCGCGCGAGATTGTGCTGCGCGGCAAGGGAAGCTTCGAAGGGGTTCACGGATTCTTTGCGCAGATGGAGAAGAAGAAGTACAAGCTGCACGTGCGCGTGATGCTGAGCAAGTATCGCGGTTATGCGGAGTGTCCGGAGTGCCGCGGGCAGAGGCTGCGGGCCGAAGCGCGCGCGGTGCGGCTGAACGGGCATGAACATCTGCCAGGCTGCGGCGCTGACGATTGCAAAGGCGAAGGAGTTTTTTGATGGCTTGAAGCTGTCGCCGATGCAGGAGGAGATTGCCGGGCCGATTCTCGAAGAAGTGCGGCAGCGGCTGAGTTTTCTCGATGCGGTGGGCTTGGAGTACCTGACGCTGGACCGGCTGGCTTCGACGCTGTCGGGCGGCGAGGCGCAGCGGATTCAACTGGCGACTTCGCTGGGGTCGCGGCTCGTGGGCACGCTCTATGTGCTGGATGAGCCGTCGATCGGACTGCACACGCGCGACACGGCGCGGCTGATCCGCATCTTGAAAGAGCTGCGGGATCTGGGCAACACGATCGTGGTGGTGGAGCACGATGCCGATGTGCTGCGGGCGGCCGATCATCTGCTGGACCTGGGACCGGGAGCGGGCGAATTTGGCGGCAAGTTGCTGGCCGAGGGCGTACTGGCGGAGATTGAGGCGAATCCGAATTCGCTGACGGGGAAGTATCTGTCGGGGAAGATTACGATTCCGGTGCCGACGCGGCGGCGCGTGCCGGGCCGCGAGAAGCTGGTGCTGCGCGGCGCCGAGGCCAACAACCTGCACAAGGCCTGGACGTGGAGATTCCGCTGGGCATGCTGGTGGCGATCACCGGCGTTTCAGGGTCGGGAAAATCGACGCTGGTGCATCAGGTGCTGTATCGCGCGGTGGCGCGTGCGCTGGGGCAGACGGATGGCGGCGATCCTACGGGCTTGTTCACGTTCGTTGAAAGGCGTGGAACGGCTGAACGATGTGGTGCTCGTGGATCAGACGCCGATTGGGCGCACGCCGCGGTCGAATCCGATCACGTACATCAAGGGATTCGATCTGATTCGCGAGCTGTTTGCCTCGCAGCCGGAGGCGAAGCGGCTGTCGCTGACGCCGGGACATTTTTCGTTCAACGTGCCGGGCGGGCGCTGCAACACGTGCGAGGGCGACGGCACGGTGACGGTGGAGATGCAGTTTCTGGCGGATGTGGAGCTGCCGTGCGAGGACTGCAACGGACGCGCTACCAGGCCAGAGGATGCTCGAGGTGCAGTACAAGGGCAAGAACATTCACGAAGTGCTGCAGATGACGGTGAAGGAGGCGCTGCGCTTCTTTGCGGGACAGACGCGGCTGCTTGAAAAGCTCGCGGTGCTGGATGAGATGGGCCTTGGCTATCTACGGCTGGGGCAATCGGCGACCACGCTCTCCGGCGGCGAGGCGCAGCGCGTGAAGTTGGCGGCGCATCTGGCGCAGGTGCGCTCAGCGAATGCGAATGCCAAGCCATCGCAGGCGAGCCGCGTGCTCTACATTCTGGATGAGCCGACAACGGGATTGCATTTCGACGATGTGTCGAAGCTGCTGACGGCGTTTCGCAAGCTGATTGACGGCGGCGGGTCGCTGATTGTGATCGAGCACAATCTCGACGTGATCAAGAGCGCCGATTGGGTGATCGATCTGGGTCCCGAGGGCGGCGAAGGCGGCGGACAAATTGTTGCCGAAGGAACGCCGGAGGAGATTGCCGCCAATCTGCACTCGCATACGGGGCAGTGGCTGGCGAAGGTGCTGTAGCACGTCTGCCGATTTTCGCCTGATTATTCGGCGACAACTGGATTGGTGAGGGCGCCGAGGCCTTCGATGGTGACGGTGACGGTTTCGCCGGGGCTGAGCCAGCGCTTGGGCGTGCGGCCGAGACCGACGCCGGGCGGCGTGCCGGTGGAGACGATGTCGCCGGGCAGCAGCGGCGTGATCGAAGAGAGGTATTCGATCAGCTCGGGAATCTTGAAGACGAGCTCGCGTGTGTTGGAGTTCTGCAGAACTTCGCCGTCGATGGTGAGGCCGATGGCGAGCGCGTGCGGGTCGACGATTTCGTCGGCGGTGACGATGGCCGGGCCGAGCGGGCAGAAGGTTGGGAAGCTCTTGCTCAAAGACCACTGCGAAGTTGCGAACTGGACATCGCGGGCGCTGACGTCGTTGACGATGGTGTAGCCGTATACGTGGTCGCGCCACGCGGAGGCAGGAATGCGATAGCCGCCTTTGCCGATGACGAAGGCGAATTCGGCTTCGTAGTCGGGCTCGGTGGAGTTCTTCGGCAGCACGATGGCTTCGCCGGGGCCGATGATGGCGGTGTGCAGTTTGAAGAAGACGACCGGCGTCGTCGGAATTGCCATGCCGGACTCCATGGCGTGGTCGCGGTAGTTGAGGCCAATGGCGAAGATGCGCGGGCGGATTGGCGATGGGCGCATGCACGCGAACCGCGCCGAGCTTGATATGTCGGTCGCGCTGAGGTTGTCGATCTTTGCCAGTCCTGCGGCAATGACCGCGAGTGTGTCGCGTAGCCTGCCGAGGAGAGATCGACGACCAGATTGGCTTCTTCGAGCAGAGCGCCGGGCCGTATGTTGCCGTCCGCAGTGGAAAATGAAACAAGCTTCATGCGTGCCCTCCGGGGCGATATGTCGGGTGAGTTAAGCGGCGGTCCAGCCGCCGTCGATGTTGAAGAGTGAGCCGTTGATGAAGGCGGCTTCGTCGGACGCGAGGTAGCGGACCATGGACGCGATCTCTTCGGGTTGGCCGAGGCGGCCGATGGGCTGGCGCGCGCGCAGTTCGGCGCGGGTTTCTTCTTTGTTGTCCTTGTGAAATTTCTCGAGGTAGCCCTCCACAAAGGGAGTCTCCACGGTGCCGGGGCAGATGGCGTTGACGCGCAGTGTTTTGGGATATTCGACCGCGAGTTGGCGCGTCATGGCGATGACTGCGCCCTTGGTGGTGCAGTAAGCGAAGCGCTGCTTGATGCCGACCAGGCCTGCGACGGAGGCAATGTTGACGATGGATGCCAGCGGGCCGCCTTTCGCGCAGAAGAGGCGAGCAGCAGCGGGAGAAAACGCGCGCGTGACGAGATAGACCGCGCGAACATTGACGTTGAGTAGCCGATCGAAGTCCTCGGGCTCGGTGGCCTCGATGCAGCCGACGTGGCCGATGCCGGCGTTGTTGACGAGGATGTCGAGATGGCTGACCTGGGCGGCTGCGGCGCGCGATCGATTCGGGGTTGGTGACATCGAGCGAAACGGCCTGTGCTGAGCCGACGCTTCTTGCGAGGGCTTCGGCGGCGGTGAGGTTGATGTCGGCGATCCAGACGAACGCGCCGGCGCGGACCAGTTCTTTGACGGTGGCTTCGCCGATGCCACTGGCTCCGCCGGTGACAAGGGCATGCCGGCCGTCGAGACGAAAGGCCGATGTTGCGTTGGATGAATAGTTGCGGAGTGCTCATGAGAGAATGATTCCTTTGTCTTCGATCTCGAGTTGCGCTGATTCAAGGATAGCGGCTGAGGCGTCGGTGGTGGTGAGCGCGCGGGTGATGACGTGTCGATGATGGCGGCGAAGGAGGCCATTTGCGGGCCAGACGGGCAGCTGGCGCGCGCCGAGCGAGATGGATTCGATCTCGCGGTAGGCGGGAATTCGAGCCTGCAACGGCGGGATTGCGCCACGTGGAGAGGCGCGTGCCGACGGCGCCATGCCGCGTGATGCCTAGGTCGCGCTCAGGCGATGCGACGAAGCGCAGGAATTCCCAGGCCAGATCTTTGTTGCGTGAGCCAGCGCCCATGGCAAGAGCCCAGAAGACGGAGAGCGAGACGGGCGCATGGCCCGGTGCGGAAGGGATGGGCGCGATGGCGACCTTACCTGCAAGTGGCGAGCCCTCGCGACCGGACGCGCGCGGCAAATCCGAACCAGTTGGCCATCATGGCGACTTCGCCGGCGAGAAAGAGATCGCCGGACTGGGTCGAGTCGAGCTGGGGCGATTGGGGATGGCAGAGCGCGGGATCGCGAATGACGCGGCGGTAGAAATCGAGGGCCTGAATGGCTTGCGGCGAATTGAGCTGAGGACGGCCCGATGAATCGAGGAGTTCTGCCGCCGCGGCTCCAGAGCTGCAACGCAAAGTCATAGAGGGTGTTGTGTCCATCGGGAAATGCGGCGAAGACAGTGCCGTAGACGACCGTTGGCCTGATCAGTGAAGAAGCGCGCAGTCTCTTCGAATTCCTGCCACGTGGTGGCGGCGCAAGTTCGCGCGCAAACTGGGAAGCGAAAGCTGCACGCGTTGTGTCCGCGAAGAGATCGCTGCGATAGACGAGGCACTCGGGGCCGTCGTGCCAAGGCAGGGAGGAAAGGTTGCCGCCGAAGACGAGCGGGCGGACGAGGGAGTGCGGCCCAGCCGTCGGGCCAGTCGGGGATGCGGCTCGCGCGTGCTGCCATGTATGCAGGTCTTCGAGCGCGCCGAAGGCGATTCCTTCGGCGAGCCAGTCGGTGACGAGAAGGGCAAGGTCGAAGCGGCCGTCGCGCAGGCCACCTTCGGCGATGGCGGATTGGTGCAGCTCGTGAATGCCGACTGAATCGAGTTCAACCTGAATGCCGGGATGGGCGGACTCGAAGAGGCGCGCTTGCTCGCCAAGCGCGTTTTCAAAGTCAGCGTAATTGCGGAGGACGATGCGGAGGGTGGTCATCGAGTCTGGCGAGTATGCGCAGTTGAAGATCGTTTTGCTGCGGCAGCCGCAGTATACCGCCGTCGCTGCGATGGATGATACTGGTGAGAAAGAGCGGAAGGAGGTTGCCGTGGCGTTGCTGCACGAGGACCGGTTATTTCCGGCGGAGGAGGGCACGCGTGCCATCGCGCGGCGGCTTTATGAGGGAGATACGAGCGCTGCCGATTGTGAGCCCGCACGGGCACACGCAGGCCGCTTGGTTCGCGAAGACGAGGCATTTCCCGACCCTGTCGCGCTGTTTGTGCAGCCGGACCACTACATTTTTCGCATGCTTTACAGCCAGGGAATTTCCCTGGAGGAACTGGAGATTGGGAAGACGCCGATTCATGAGCCGCGCAAAGTGTGGCGGCTGTTTGCGAGCAACTATCACCTGTTTCGCGGAACGCCGTCGCGGCTGTGGCTGGACTTTGCCTTCCAGAACACTGTTCGGGATGACGGAGCGACTTTCTGCGGAGACCGCGAACCCTATTACGACGCAATTGAAGCAAACTGCGCGCGCCGGAGTTTCGGCCGCGGGCACTGTATGAGCGATTCGGGATCGAGGTGCTGGCGACGACAGATTCTCCGCTGGACACGCTCGAGCGATCACGCGGCGATTCGAGCATCAGGATGGAAGGGAAGGATCTTGCCGACATTTCGGCCGGATGCAGTGGTCGACCCAGCGTTTGCAGGATTCGGCGACGGGATTGCCAGGCTGGGCGCGCTGACAGGCGAAGATACGGCGACATGGCGCGGCTATTTGAGAGCGCTGGCGGCGCGGCGGGCATTCTTCAAGATCGCTCGGTGCGACGGCAACGGACCACGGACACGCTACGGCGCAGACCGCAGACCTGAGCACGGCTGAAGCGGAATGGCTGTTTGGCAAGGTGCTGGTGGGCGACGCCGATGCGGCACAGCAGGAATTGTTTCGCGCGCAGATGCTGACGGAGATGGCGCGGATGAGCCTCGAGGATGGGCTGGTGATGCAGATCCATCCGGGCTCGGTGCGCAACCACAATGCGCAGCTATACGCGAAGTACGGACGCGATATGGGCGCGGACATTCCGGGACCGACGGGCTATGTGGAGGGGCTGCGTCCGCTGCTCGATCGCTTTGGCAACGAAGCTCGACTGACGATCATTCTGTTCACGCTGGATGAGACCGCGTACAGCAGGGAACTCGCGCCGCTGGCGGGGCATTATCCGTGCCTGAGACTGGGGCCGCCGTGGTGGTTCTTCGATAGCCCGGAAGGGATGCGGCGTTTTCGCGAGCAGGCGACGGAGACGGCAGGCTTCTACAACACGGTGGGATTCAACGACGATACGCGTGCGTTTCTGTCGATTCCTGCGCGGCACGATGTGGCGCGGCGGATGGATGCGGCGTTTCTGGCGCGGCTGGTGGCGGAGCACCGCCTCGATGAGGATGAGGCGGTGGAACTGGCGCGAGAGCTGACCGTGGGGCTGGTGCGAAAGGCGTACAAGCTTAGGCTAATTCGTGTCAGGGTTCGCGCTCGGCTTAGGATGCGGCGCGGAAATTCTGCCAGCACTTTGAGATAGGCGCGAGCGGTTTCGGTGATGGTCTCGGGATGGCCTGCCTCGATGGCGGCGAGGTTAACGAGGTCGCTGCCAACGCCGAGGGCGCGTGCTCCTGCTTTGAGGAAGCTTTCCGCGGTCTGCAAGCGTGACGCCGCCGGTGGGAATCAGCTTTGAAATGCGGAAAGGCGCAAGCAGGGACTTCAGATAGCTTGCGCCGCCCATCGCCGAGCAGGGAAAGATCTTCACGTAGTCAGCGCCGGCGTTCCACGCGGTGATGGCTTCGGTCGGCGTGAGCGCGCCGGGGATCGAGAGCTTGCGCATGGCTCTTTGTTGCTGGACGACGACTTCGGGATGCAAGCTGGGACTGACGACGAACTCCGCGCCGGCCGTCGATGGTGGCTTCTGCCTCGCGCCGCAGTGGTCACGGTGCCTGCGCCGAGCAGAAGCTTCGATCCGTATTCCTGCTTCAGCTCCCTCAAAAGATCGACTGCGCCGGGGACGGTCATGGTGACTTCAACGACGGTGACGCCGCCGGCGATCATGGCCTGGACGACGGCGTGTGCCTGCGCGGCGGATTTGGCGCGCAGGACGGGAATGAGCCCGACGCGCTCGATGATTTCTGCGTGGTTTCTGACATAGATCTTCCTTATCGCGCGATGCGCGCCGAGCCGCCCTTCATGGCGCGTTCGACCTCGGCCAGCGTGGCCATGCTGGTGTCGCCGGCGGTGGTCATGGCGAGCGCGCCATGGGCTACGCCGCAGCGGACGGCCCACTCAATGGGCTTTCCGGCGAGCAAGCCATAGATGAGCCCGGAGGCAAAGCTGTCGCCGCCGCCGACGCGGTCGAGGATGTCGATGTCGCGCTGCGGCACATGGACGATCTGGTCTTCGTAGAGGGCGATGGCTCCCCATGCGTTGCGGCTGGCGGTGTGCGCGGTGCGCAGGGTGCTGGCGATGAGCTTGAGATTCGGATAGGCCGCGGCAACCTCGCGCAGCATCTCTTCGTAGCCGGCGATGGGCAGTTCGGCAAAGTCTTCGCTCACGCCTTTGATCTCGACGCCCAGCATGGCGGAGAAGTCTTCTTCATTGCCGAGCAGCAGGTCGACCTTGCGTACCAGCGCGCGATTCACCTCCTGCGCTTTCGCTTTGCCGCCGATGGACTTCCAGAGCGAGTCGCGGTAGTTCAGATCGTAGGAGACCGGCGTGCCGTGCGGCGCGCCGCGTCCATCGCTTCCGCGGCGACGCAGAGCCGTGGATTCCGACAGCGCGGCAAAGATGCCGCCGGTGTGAAACCAGCGCGAGCCGTTGTCGTCGCCGAAGATCGACTCCCAATCGAAGTCGCCGGGCTTGACCTGGCTGATGGCCGTGTGCCCGCGATCGGAGCAGCCGGCAGCGGCGCGCATGCCGAATCCGCGCTCGGTGAAGTTGAGGCCGTTGCGGACGGTGCGGCCGACGCCGTCGAACGGGACCCACTTGAGCAGCGAGGTATCGACGCCGCCTTGCAGGATGCAGTCCTCGACGAGCCGGCCGACGGGGTTATCGGCCAGTGCCGTAGCGATCGCCGTGCGGAGACCGAAGCAGCGCCGCAGCCCGCGCGCCACGTTGTACTCGCCACCGCCCTCCCAGACCTGGAACTGGCGCGTGGTGTGGATGCGTCCTTCGCCGGGGTCGAGGCGCAGCATGACTTCGCCGAGGCTGAGGCAATCCCAGCGGCGCGCGTACATCGGGAATCAGAATGGGTTCCATAGTGTAGGTGAATCGTCCAATGACACTGTAACGCATCGCGGGCATGCAGACGTCGCGGTGTGCCGCTGGAGCGGGACGCGGACAGTCGCGTGCGATGGTGATAGAGTTTTGGGGGCGGACGACAAGTGCAGCAGACGAGTGCCGGTAAACCGAAGCCCGCAAGATGACCGGTGAAGTCAGCAGAGGAAGAATGCATGAGCCAGAGTCTTTTCGATCTGAACGGAAGAGTTGCGGTGGTGACCGGCGGAACGACCGGCCTTGGCCATGCGATCGCGCTCGGGCTTGCCGGCGCCGGCGCGGACGTCGTGCCGAGCTTCGCGCCGGCTGGAGCAGGTGAAGAAGGTTGCCGCGGAGATCGAGGCGCTGGGCCGTCGCTCGCTGCGCGTGGCCAGCGATGTGCAGAACCGGGAATCGCTGCAGGCGTTGCACGACGCGGTGCTGAAGGAGTTCGGCAAGGTCGACATTCTGGTCAATGCGGCGGGCGTCACGCACAAGGCCGCGACGCTCGAAGCCGACGAGGCCGACTGGTCGCGCGTCATCGAGACCAATCTGACCGGAACGCTGCGCGCTTGCCAGATCTTCGGCAGCGACGATGGTACGTGCGGGCTACGGGCGCATCGTCAACATCGCCTCGCTGACATCGTTCGTCGGCTTCTATCGGGTGGCGGCTTACTGCGCGCCAGCAAGGCGGCCGTGGCGTCGCTAACCAAGGTGCTGGCGGTCGAACTGGCGCAGACCGGCGTGAATGTGAATGCCATCGCGCCCGGCGTGTTTCCCACGCCGCTGAATGCAACGCTGATTCAAGGCACGCCGCGCGGCGAGGAACTGATTCTGCGCACGCCCATGCGCCGGTTTGGCGAAGCCAAGGAGCTGGCCGGTGCAGCGATCTTTCTCGCGTCGGAGGCGGCTTCGTTTGTCACCGGCGAGATCGTCGCCGTCGACGGCGGATTCCTGGCAAGCGGAGTGAACCAGTAGACGATCAGCGACGTCAGGGACAAGGGTCCAAGGACTGACTACGTTGAGGACTCGGACGAGGCACATGAAGATCACCAAGGCCTACGTCAACATCACTTCGCCGGGGCGCAACTTCGTCACGCTGAAGGTCGAGACCGACGAAGGCATCTACGGCCTGGGCGACGGCACGCTGAACGGCCGCGAGCTGGCCGTCGCGAGCTATCTCACCGATCACGTGATTCCCTGCATCATCGGGCGCGACCCTTTCCAGACCGAGGACATCTGGCAGTATCTCTATCGCGGCGCCGTATTGGCGGCGCGGGCCGGTCACCATGGCGGCCATCGCCGCAGTGGATGTGGCGCTGTGGGACATCAAGGGCAAAGCGCTCAACACGCCGGTCTACAACCTGCTGGGCGGCAAGAGCCGCGAGGGCGTGCTGGTCTATGCGCACGCCAACGGCAAAGACATCGATCACGCGCTCGAAGACGTGGCGCGGCACAAGGAGCTGGGCTACAAGGCCATTCGCGTGCAGAGCGGCATTCCCGGGCTCTCCAGCACCTATGGCGTGGCCAAAGGCGCCGGGCCGCTACGAGCCGGCGGAGCGCGGCTTGCCGTCAGAATACGAGTGGGCCAGCGAACCTTATCTGCGCCATGTGCCCAAGCTGTTTGCGCGGGTGCGCGAAGAAGTTTGGCGAAGAGCTGCATCTGCTGCACGACTGCCATCATCGCCTGACGCCGATCGAAGCCGGGCGGCTGGGCAAGGAACTGGAGCCGTTTCATCTTTTCTGGATGGAGGACCCGACGCCGGCGGAACTGCAGGAAGGGTTCAAGGTCATCCGCGAGCACACCACTACGCCGATCGCGGTCGGCGAGGTCTTCAATTCCATCTGGGATGCGCACGACCTGATCCGCAACCAGTGGATCGACTACATCCGCATGACGCTCGTGCATGCGCGGCGGCATCACGCATTTGAAGAAGGTGGCCGATTTTGCGGCGCTCTATCACGTGCGCACCGGCTGCCACGGCGCGACGGATCTTTCGCCGGTGTCCATGGCTGCGGCACTGCACTTCGACACGGCGATTCATAACTTCGGCATCCAGGAACACATGCCGCACACCGAAGAAACGGACGCGGTGTTTCCGCATCAGCTATGCTTCAAGGATGGATTGATGTATCCGGGCGATGCGCCGGGCCTGGGCGTTGATCTCGATGAGAAGCTGGCGGCGAAGTATCCATATCAGCGCGCGTATCTGCCGGTGAATCGCAAACTCGATGGCACGTTGACGGACTGGTAGCGCATGAGCCAAAGCCGCGGAGCAGCGCGGAACAGCCTGGGCACGAGATGAGCCGGCGCTTCCGGGGCGCTGGACGATCTGCGCCATGTTGTTTGTGGCGACCACGATCAACTACATGGATCGGCAGGTGCTGTCGATTCTCAAGCCTGTGCTTGCCGGCAGCACTCTCCACCTGCAGCCGCTTCTTCCAGGATGGCCGACGGTCGAAGCGTCGATCAGCCTGAACGACGATTCAATACGGCAACATTCTTGCGGTGTTTCCAGATCGCGTATGCGCTGGGCGTGATCTTTGCCGGGCGGCTCGTGGACCGGCTGGGCTGCCGCAGGGGCTATCCGATCGTGACCGGCCTGTGGAGCCTGGCGGCGATGGGCCACGCGCTGGTGAACTCGGTCTTCGGCTTTGGAGTGCGCGCGTTTCTTGCTTGGGCCTGGGCGAGAGCGGCAATTTTCCCGCCGCGATCAAGGCGACGGCCGAGTGGTTTCCGCCGAAAGAGCGCGCGCTGGCCACGGGCATTTTCAACTCGGGCGCAAGCGTCGGCGCCATTCTTGCTCCCTTGGCCGTGCCGTGGGTGGCGCTGCATTTTGGCTGGCGTGCATCGTTCCTCATCACCGGCGTGTTCAGCGCGATCTGGATTGTCTGGTGGTCGATTCGTTATCGCACGCCGCAGCAGAGCCACCGGATCGAGAACCGTCGCGGCGACTGTCGGCGATTGCACCCGCTGACCGCCTGGTGGAAACTGCTTGCGCTACCGGCAGGCGTGGGGATTCATGCTGGGCAAGTTTCTCACCGATCCGGTGTGGTGGTTCTTTCTTTTCTGGCTGCCGCAGTACTTCAGCTCGCGCTTCAAGCTCGATCTCTCGCATATCGGTCTGCCGCTGGTCGTCGTCTACTGTCTCTCCACGGTCGGCAGCGTCTATGGCGGCTGGCTGCCGCAAGGGCTACATGCACTGGGCATGGCGTTGAAGCCGGCGCGGCTGGCAGCGATGCTGACCTGCGCCTGCCTCGTCGTACCGATCGTGGTGGCCGGCGGATTGCATTCGGTGTGGCTGGCGTGGCCCTGTTGAGCCTTGCGGCGGCGGCGCATCAGGGCTGGTCGGCGAATATCTTTACGACTGCGTCCGATATGTTTCCCGGCGAGTATGTCGGCACCGTGGTGAGCTTCGGCCAGGTTGCGGGTGCGCTGGGCGGCGCGATCTTTCAGCCGGTGGCGGGACACATCCTGCAATTGACACACAGTTATGTTCCGCTGTTTATCTATTCGGCATTCGCGTATCTGCTCGCACTAGCGCTGCTGAGGACGCTGGCTCCGGGGCTGAAACCTGCGCCATTGGCAGAGTAGTTGAACCGGTGAAGGGGACAGACCGATGACACATGACGCGCAAACTACGCATGGGAATGGTCGGCGGGGGCCCGGGCGCGTTTATCGGCCCGGTGCACCGGATGGCCGCCGAACTGGATGGAAGATCGAACTGGTCGCGGGCGCGTTTTCGCAATCGGCAGAGCGCTCGCGTGCGGCCGGCGAGATCGTACAAGATCAATCCTGCGCGCGCGTATGCGAATTATGGGGCGATGATCGCAGGCGGAGCGCGGCGGCGCGGATCCGATCGATTTTGTCGCGATCGTCACGCCGAATCATCTGCATCTGCCCGTGGCGGAGGCGGCGCTCGAGGCTGGATTTCCCGTGATGAGCGACAAGCCCGCAACGGCGACCTACGCCGAGGCGCTGGCGCTCGAGAAAGCCGTCGCAGAATCGCAGCTTGCCTTACGGACTGACGCATACGTATGCGGGCTATGCGCTGGTGCGCGAAGCGCGTGCGATCTGTGCGAGCGGGGAGCTGGGCACGATTCGCAAGATCGCGGTGGAGTATCTGCAGGGATGGCTGAGCAATCCGATTGAGACGTCCGGGCAGAAGCAGGCCGCATGGCGCTCTGATCCGGCGCTGAGCGGACCGGGCGGGTGCATCGGCGACATCGGCGTGCACGCGTTTCATCTGCTGGAATATGTGACGGGGCTGCAGGTGACGGGATTGAATGCGACGCTGCTTTCGGTGGTGCAGGGACGACGCGTGGATGACGATTGCACGGCGTTGCTGCGCATGGATAATGGCGCGTCAGGGCACGCTGCTCGCTTCGCAAATCGCGGCGGGCGAGGGCAACGGACTGCGGCTGCGCGTATACGGCGAGACGGGATCGCTCGATTGGCGGCAGGAGGATCCGAACCGGCTGCGCGTGAAGTGGCTCGATGGCCCGGAAGAGATTCGCCACGCGGCGGGCGGATACCTCAGCGAGGATGCGCGTGCGGTGACGCGGCTGCCGGGCGGCCATCCGGAGGGTTATCTGGAGGCGTTTGCGGTGCTCTATCGCGAGTTTGCCGAGCGGACTGCTGGCATGGAAGGAGTGGCAAGAGCGATCCGCTGCCCGCCGACGCTGCCAGGGATTGCGGCAGGCGTGCGCGGCATGCGATTTATCGATCGAGCCATCGAAAGCAGCAAGCGCGAAGAGCTGGATCGAGTTTTAAGGATGAGATGCATTTCGGGAGCGAAGCGAATGAAGACGATCAAGGGCCCTGGGATTTTTCTGGCGCAGTTTGCGGACAATCGAAGCGCCGTTCAATACTCTCGAGGGAATGGCGACATGGGCGGCGAAGCTGGGCTTCGTTGGCGTGCAGATTCCCACGTGGGACAGCGCGTCTTGTTCGATTTGAAGACTGCAGCTGAGAGCCAGGACTATTGCGACGAGATGCTGTGGCATGCTGCGCGAGGCTGGCGTCGAAGCTCACCGAGCTTTCGACGCATCTGCAGGGGCAGCTTGTCGCGAGCCACCCGGCTTACGACGTGCTGCTCGAGGGTTTCGCGCCTACTGCGAATTGGCGGGCAATGCCGAAGGCACGGCAGGAGTGGGCCGTGCAGCAGCTGGAGTGGGCGGCAAAGGCAAGCAAGAATCTTGGACTCACTGCGCATGCAACGTTCTCTGGCGCGCTGGCGTGGCCGTTTTTCTATCCGTGGCCGCAGCGGCCCGCGGGACTCATCGACGAAGCATTTCAGGAATTGGGGCGGCGCTGGACGTCCGATTCTGGATGCATTTCGATGAGGCAGGCGTGGACGTCTGCTTTGAGTTGCATCCGGGCGAGGATCTGCACGATGGCGTGACGTTCGAGCGGTTTCTGCAGGTGGTGAAGGATCATAAGCGCGCGAATATTCTCTACGATCCAAGCCACATGGTTCTGCAGCAGATGGATTATCTGGAGTTCCTCGACTTCTACCACGAGCGCGTGCGCGCGTTTCACGTGAAGGATGCGGAGTTCCGGCCGAACGGGAAGAGCGGCGTCTATGGCGGCTATCAGGATTGGATCGATCGGCCGGGGCGCTTCCGCTCGCTTGGCGATGGGCAGGTGGATTTCCGGTCGATCTTCAGCAAGATGGCGCAGTACGACTTTCCGGGTTGGGCGGTGCTGGAGTGGGAGTGCTGCCTGAAGCATCCGAAGGCTGGCGCCAGCGGAGGGCGCGAAGTTTATTCGCAAGCACATCATTCGGGTCACAGACCGGGCCTTCGACGATTTTGCCGGTGCGGACGCGGATGAAGACAAGAATCGCAAGATCCTGGGATTGACTGCGAGTTCCTCGCGACGTAAAGTCGAAGGTGTACCGGCGCATGAATGCACTCTAGCGGCGGCGCGGCTGCTTCTTGCGTGACGGTGATGAGTTTGCCGGTGACGGCGATAGTTGCGGTGCTCGACGGGCGATGAGAGCACGAGGCTCGTGACGGGATTGCCGTAGGGCAGCAGGGCTTCGATCAGCGCTTCAAGGTCGGCCATGTTCGTGGTGGTCACTTTAAGCAGAAGGTCGTCGCTGCCGGTAAGGTGGTGGCACTCGCGCACCTCTTCCAGCGTCTGCACGTAGTCGAGGAGCCGGTGATAATTCTGGCCGCACCGCAACTCATGCGGATGAAGGCGAGGACTTCGAGACCGAGCGCTTCGCGATCGATCTCGACGGTGTAACCGCGCAGGATGCCGACCTCTTCCATTTGTTTGAGCCGCTCGGCAGTTGCCGTCGGCGAGAGGCCGATGCGGCGGCCGAGTTCCGCCGTGCTGAGGCGGGCGTTCGTTTGCAATTCGTCCAGAAGCTTTCGGCCGTAGCTATCCATCAGAGCCGTGGAATCCATTGCCATAGGGATCGATCATAGTGGATTCCGGTGCCAGAGTGAAGATCAGCTTAGCGAAGTCGTCTGTACGTGGTCGAAGCGTCAGGCCTACCATCGAGCCATGGACGCTTTGGTTCTGGACGGTCAGCCGCTTGCGCTGGCGGAGATCGAGGCCGTTGCGCTCTGCAGGCTGCGGGTTGAGGTTGCTCCGGAGGCTCGGGCTCGCGTGGAACAGAGCCGCGCGCTGATTGAAAAGATTCTCGCCGCGGGCGAGACGGTTTACGGCGTGAATACAGGATTCGGCAAGCTCTCGGACGTGCGCATTCCACCAGAAAAACTGGCGGAACTGCAGATCAACCTCGTGCGCAGCCACGCAGGCGGAGTGGGCGAGCCGCTGAGTGGAGCCTGAGTCGCGGGCAATGCTGTTGCTGCGCGCCAATGTGCTGGCGAAGGGTTTCAGCGGCGTACGCGTCGGAGCTGTTGGAGTTGCTTGTGGCGATTGCTGAATGCCGGCGTGCACCCGGTGATTCCCTGAGAAAGGTTCAGTTGGGCGCCAGCGGCGACCTGGCGCCGCTGGCGCATCTTGCGTCTGGTGGTCATCGGCGAAGGCGAGGCGTTCTATCGCGGAGAGCGGATGGCCGGCGGTGAAGCGCTTAGCGCCGCGCTGGCCTTGAAGCCGATTGCAACTGGCAGCGAAGGAGGGCCTGGCGCTGCTGAACGGCACGCAGGCGATGACGGCCGTGGGCGCGTTGGCAGTGGCACGAGCGCTGCGGGTGGCGCGAGCTTGCGGATCTGGCAGGCGCGATGTCGCTCGAGGCGTTGATGGGAACTCCCGCAGCGTTTGATGCGCGCATTCATCATGGCACGGCCGCATGCGGGGCAGATGGCGGCGGCAGCGCATCTGCTCGATCTGCTGGCGGACTCGGAGATTCGCGAGTCGCATCGCGAGCACGACACGCGCGTGCAGGATGCCTATTGCCTGCGCTGCATGCCGCAGGTGCATGGCGCGGTGCGCGGCGTGCTGGAGCACGTGGCCGGTGTGCTCGAAACCGAGGCAGGATCGGCAACGGATAATCCGCTGATTTTTCCTCAGGCGAGTCCGACGGCAAGACGGATGCGGTGCTTTCGGGCGGGAATTTTCATGGCGCGCCGCTGGCCTACGCGTTCGACTATGCGGCGATGGCGGTGACGGATCTGGCGGGCATCACGGAGCGGCGGATCGACCGGCTGCTTAATCCCGGATATCAACGAAGGACTGCCGGCATTTCTTTCTCCCGATCCGGGGCTTTCTTCGGGATTCATGATTGCGCAGATTGTGGCGGCGGCGCTGATCAACGAGTGCCAGGTGCTGTCGCATCCTTCGTCGACGGGAAGCATTCCGACTGACGGCGGCAAAGAAGATCACGTCTCGATGGGCATGACGGGCGCGTTGAAGCTGCGCCAGATTGTGGAGCATGCCGAGCGCGTTCTCGCCATTGAGTTGATGTGTGCGGCGCAGGGACTGGAGTTTCGGCGGCCTTTAGAATCGAGTCCGGCGATTGAAGCAGTACACACGGCCGTGCGCGGGGTTGTATCGAAGCTCGAAAAGGATCGTGTGCTGGCGGGGGATATCGATGCGCTGGCGGCAGCTGTGCGAGCAGGTCAGTTCGATGCGTGGCTGTAGAGTTAGAACGTAATCAGGCGTGCTGCGCTAGAAATCGGTCGGCCTCGGAGCGCGAAGGCATGGAAGCCTGCGCGCCGTGGCGGGTGACGGAGATGGCTGCGGCGGCAGAAGCAAAGCGGGCTGCGGACCAGGGATCGAGCCCTTCGAGCAGCGCGACGGCGAACGCTCCATTGAAGCAGTCGCCGGCCGCCACGGTATCCACGGCGTCGACATGAAACGCGGGAACCCAGGCCGCTTTTCCGTTTCGCTCGGCCACGTAAACACCTTGAGAACCACGCTTGAGGGCGACGCCGCGCAGGCCGCGGGCCAGAAGCTGCTCAGCTGCAGCTTCGGGGACGAGCGCCTCGCCCGCGTAGAGCGCGGCTTCCGTTTCGTTCGGGGTAAACCAGGCGATGCCGGACCAGACTGAATCTGGAAGTGCGGCGGCGGGCGCCGGGTCGAGCATGACCGGGACACCGAGGCGCGCGCTGACGTCAATAAGATGCGTGACCGTCTCGAGCGGGAGTTCGAGCTGACAGAGAACCATGCCAGCGGAGCCGATGAGCGCTTGGTGTTGGTCGATAAAATCCGGGGTGACCATGCCGTTGGCGCCCGGAACGACAATGATGCTGTTCTCGCCGTTAGCGGCAACGGCGATCATGGCGACGCCGGAGGGACCGTCAACGCGTTCAACCGCGCTGGCATTGACACGTGACTTCGACAAATTGTCGATGAGCGCCGCGCCGAAGACGTCGCCGCCGACCATGCCGACCATATGTACGACTGCGCCGAGGCGCGCTGCGGCAACGGCCTGATTCGCTCCCTTGCCTCCTGGAGTGGTCAAGAAGCTATCGCCGGTGAGGGTCTGGCCGGCAAGAGGAATGCGTGGCGTCCCGGCAACGAGATCCATGTTGATGCTTCCGACGACAACGATGGGCCTGTCGCTGAGAGTCATGGAGCCGGTTCCAGATTAAGCTAGCGGAGCGAGCGCGATGGCGCTGAGCCCCAGGAGAAAAAAGAGAAACATGAGGAAGAGATAACGGCGCGCGCTGGAACCAGCGCCGGCGAACTCGTTCCAGACAAAAATGCCCCAGCAAGCTGAGATCATGGTGGCGCCCTGGCCGATGGAGTAGGACACGGCGGGCCCAACCTTGTGTGCGCCGGAGCCCAGGAAGTTAGCGACCGCGCCCAGGCACCAGATGGAGCCGCCGAAGAGTCCGGCGAAGTGCCAGCCGATAGGAGCGGTCCAGTAAGCGGCGCCGTCGACGCGCGGCTTGCCGTCGAGGGGCTTGAGCATGAGGAGGAAGTTGGCAGGCACTGTGGAAAGTAGCACTCCCATGGCAAAGAGGCCGGCAATGGCATAGGGGCCTGGTCCGTGATGGCCAGGGACACCGGCCATGGCGCGGGCGACGAGCGGATAGAAGCTGCCCATAAGCAGGCCTGCCACGAGGCTGAGCACAATGCCGCGCATGGTCGCGGCGGGCGCGTTCTTTTCGCGGCTGCGATAGGCCATCGCGTCAAAGATGATGGCGACCGTCACGAGCGCCACGCCGGCGAAGAGAAGGAGCGGGTTGCCTTTGGGGGTGACGATGTAGCTCCACACTGAGCCGACAATGAGCGCGAGGCCGATGCCGATGGGAAAGGCAACCGCGAGGCCGGCGACATCGATGGCGGCGACGAGCAGCAGGTTTGCGATGTTGAAAACGACACCGCCTGCGGCCGCCAGCGCCATCGAACGGAGAGGCGATTCAACGATGTCCGTGAGAAAAGGATTGCCAGCGGGGCCGTGAGAGCCAACACTAAGGCCGAGAACGAGCGCTCCGAACATGACGCCGAGGGCGTAATCCCAATAGAAGAGTTGAAAGCGGAAGCCAGGGCAGAGCTTGAGCGTGTTGGCCCAGGAGCCCCAGCAGAGCATGCTCAACAGCATGAGCCAAAGTGCGGCGTAGTACGTCTCAGGTGCAAACATCTACTTTGCTCCCACACGAAAAGACATTGCGCTGCGATGGGTGAACCATATCGCCTTGGCCCGGCCGCATGCAACCGCAAGAATGTGGTTAGGCGTTACTGTTTTGCTGCCTTGAGGGCCTCAGTCAGTGCAGGGACGACCTCAAAGAGGTCGCCGACGATGCCGTAGTCCGCCACTTCAAAGATCGGCGCGTCCGGGTCCTTGTTGATGGCCACGATGCACTGCGAGCCCTTGATGCCGACGAGATGCTGGATGGCTCCCGAGATGCCGATGGCGAGATAGAGACGCGGAGCGACAGTCTGGCCGGAGCTGCCGACCTGGCGCTCGATCGGCAACCAGCCGTTGTCGCAGATGGGACGCGAAGCGGCGAGTTCTGCTCCGAGAGCCGTGGCGAGTTCTTGCACCAGCGGAAGATTCTCGGCTTCCTTGATGCCGCGGCCTACACTCACGATGAGCGGCGCAGAGGCGAGGTCGACGGTTTGGGCGGCGGCGCGGTAGGGCTGGCCTGGCTGGGTGCGAATCTGCGACGGCTCGATTGCCGGAGTGAAAGTTTCGATTGGAGCCGAACCCGCTGCGAGCTGGTCGGCGCGAAATGCGCCCGACTGGACGGAAACAAAGTGCGGACCGGCGCTCGTTGCGCGGTACTCGCCGGTGAGACGGCCCTGCAGAAGCTGACGGTGAAAGACGGGACCATCGGCGATGGAAGTCACGTCGCCGATGAGCGACTGACGAAAGCGAGCGGCCAGCGCAGGCGCATAATCGCGGACCTGGTAGGTATGCGGAAAGACGACGTAGTCGGGTTCTACGGAACGCAGAAGCTGCTCGAGCGCGAGCGTGAAGGCGTCGGGTGTGTACTGCGCCAGCAAGGGATGCTCGAGGCGGACAACTTTGCTGGCACCTTTAGATGCGGCTTCAGACGCTGATGTCTCTGTCTCAGCGCCGGGCACGACGACACTGCATGCGATGTTGAGCTTCGCGGCCAGCGTCTGAGCAGCGGCGAGTGCTTCCCAACTGATGCGGGAGATGCGGCCTTCGCGTTGTTCGAGAACTACCCAGACGCCGCTCATAGAACCCTCGCTTCAAACTTGAGTTTCTCAACCAGAGATGCAGCCGACTCCTTAGCAGAGCCAGTGAGGATTTGCGTGGACTTCTGCTTGTGCGGTAAGGCAACGCGGTCGAGCGTGACGGACTGCGCCGGCGCTATGCCGAGGTCAGCGGCGGCGATGCGGCGCAGCTCCTTGGTTTTGGCTTTCTTAATGCCCATGAGCGTGGCGTAGCGAAGCTTGTTGCCGCCGGACTGAATGGTGAGCAGGGCGGGCGTGGGCAGATCTATATTTTGGAACCAGCCCTCTTCAAGCTCGCGCTTCACGGTGAGACCCGTGTCGGTCTTTTCGACGTGGAGAATGAGCGAGGCGTGGGGCAGGCCGAGCAGCTCGGCGAGGATGACGCCGGTCTGGCCGTAGCCGAGATCGTCGGACTGCAGGCCGGTGAGGACCAGGTCGGGGCTTTCGGACTTGATGGCGGCGGCGAGAAGCCGCGCGACATTGAGAACATCGCGCCGAGCGAGATCGTCGGCATCGATGTGGATGCCGCGATCCGCGCCCTTAGCGAGGGCTTCACGCAGCGTGGAACCCACGCGCTCGGGGCCGGCGCTGAGAACGACGACTTCGCCGCCGTTAGCTTCCTTGAGGCGGAGGGCTTCTTCGAGCGCGTAGGCATCCGACTCGTTGAGCGCCCACTGGATGTCGGTTTCGTTGATTCCTTTGCCCGCGGCGTCAATGCGAATCTGCGCATCGCGTTCGGGCACTTGCTTGATGGCAACGATGATCTTCATAGAGAAAACCCTTGTATATGTTAACTGGCAGAGGGCGGGGCGGGCTGGGGCAGCGAGCGTGCGGTGAGTTGGGCGATGTCGATCAACTGCGGCGGATTGGCTTGTGCGGCGAATGCGTCGCGCAGCATGGTGTTGCAGAAAGGGCAGGCAGCTGCGACGGTGGTTGCTCCTGTGGCGGCAAGCTCCGCGGCGCGAACGTGACTGACGCGATCGCCTGTCTCTTCGCCGAGGAAGGCGAGCCCCCCGCCCGCGCCGCAGCAGAAGCTGCGCTCGCGGCTGCGCGGCGCTTCGACGAGCTCACCGGCATGATCGACCACGGCACGCGGCTCGTCGTAGATATTGCGATAGCGTCCGAGATAGCAGGGATCATGGAAGACGATTTTTTCGTGGCTTTCGACCGGAGGCAGCTGGTTTAGATAGCGGACGAGGAATTCGCTGTGGTGCTCGACGGTGGGAGCCGTTCCGAATTCCTTCCAGTCTTCTGCCATTGTGCGGACGCAGTGAGGGCAGATGGTGACGATCTTGCGGACTTTGTTTTGCGCGAGGAGTTCGAGGTTGGACTCGGCGAGTTGCTGGAAGAGCAGGTCGTTGCCGAGTCGCCGGACGGGGTCGCCGGTGCATTTCTCCTTGCGAAGCACGCCGTAGCTGGTGCCGAGGTAGTTCATCACGCGGGCAAAATCGATGACGATCTCGCGGCCTTTGGGATCGTATGCCGCCCATGCAGCCAAGCCAGAGGCAGTACTCCTGCGATCCGTCGAAGATAGGGAATTCCTGCTTCTGAATAAATTTGTCGCGCTCGATCGCGCCCATGCCCAGGGCGTTTGAGCCGCGTTCGAGAGCGAGAAAGAGCTTGGCGCCGTGGTCGTCCTCCCATGCGCCGGTGTTAACTGCGCCGCGGCGCAGGCCGACGATGAGCGGCAGATGTTCGATGCCGACGGGGCACTGAAACTCGCAGGCTCCGCAGGTGGTGCACTCGAAGACCGCTTCCTGCGAGTTGTACTTGCCGAGCAATGGTTCCGTGGAAGCGGGACCGAGATCGTTGAGATAGCTGCGCAGACCGAGCACAATTTCTTTGGGGTTGAGGAGCTTGCCGGTGTTGGCGGCGGGGCAGTGTTCGGTGCAGCGGCCACACTCCACGCAGGAATACGTCTGCAGCGCGGAAAGCTGCGTGAGGTCGGTGCCGGCAACGAGGCCGAAGTCTTCGTCGCCGGAGAGGGGTGGAATGCGGCTGAAGCCGCCGCGCGAGAGGAAGACAGTGACCGGGCTCAGAACGAGATGCAGATGCTTGGTATGCGGAATGATGGGCAGAAAGACAAGCAGCGTGACCGTGTGCGCCCACCAGAGCCAACGTGCGGCGGGGTCGGAATCCGCGACGAAGAAGGCCGCGAGATACGTTGCCATGAGGGCGAAGATGAGTAACGCGATGAAGCCGGACTCCCAGGAGAGCTTGGCGCCGAGCCAGCGCGGGCGGACGATAAAGCGGCGGATGAATAGACCGGCGATGCCGGCGGCACAGGTGAGCGCAAAGGCCGCGGCGAAATAGAGGTAGAAGCGGCCGAACCAGCCATCGGCGTCGAGAAACCCGACACTGAAACCCACTGCACAATGATTAAGTGTTACAAGAGCAAATGCGCAGAAACCCCAGAAAACAAAGGCATGAGCGATTCCGGGCAGAGGGCGTTGCTGAATGACTTTGGCTTGGCAAAGCACTTCCCAGAAAAAGTCCCAGACGCGTCGGCCGAGCGGGGCGAGATGAAAATCGGCGTCCTTTTTGGCATGCAGGATACGGCTGAGGATCGGTCCGATACGCCACGCGAAGAGGCTCGCGGAGCCGAGCATGAGAAGGGCGAAGAGAAGTTTTTCGCCGATTGCGAACGACTGCGGTTCGGCCAGCGTGGGGAGTGGAAAGCTCATAAGCGAACCAACCCAAGATACAGGATTACGGGTGGGAACGTCGCTATGGGCTGAGAGCTTCGCGTATCGCAGCCGGCTTCTTTACCTCGGCGGTGAAGGAGCCGGCGCGATGGATTGTGAGCTTCAGGCAGCGCGCCGGTGCGTGATCGCGCGCCCCGTCGACCTTCGATCGGAAGTCTTGAACAGGCCCGCCTGCTCATTCAGCTGCGCGGAAAGCGCAACAAGAGCCTCTGCGGTGCGAGAGGCTTCTTCCGCGCCTTCGGCCGAGGCCGCGATGCTGGCGGCGATCTCATTCATGGACTGGCCTACGAGCGTGGATGCCTGCGTTTGCTCTTCAGCGGCTTGAGCGATCTGCAGGATGCGCTGGCGGACTTCGCCAGTGCTGGCGTCAAGTACGCCGAGAGATTGCGCGGCGGCATCGGCGGTGGAGACACTGCCCTCGACGCGGCTTGTGCTGTTCTCGATGCTTCGAACGGCTTCCTCTGTACCCTGCTGGATGGATTGCACCGCGCCGGCGATCTCTTTGGTGGCGGTAGTGGTTCGCTCGGCAAGCCGCCGGACTTCGCCTGCAACCACGGCAAAGCCACGGCCCTGCTCGCCGGCGCGGGCCGACTCGATGGCGGCGTTGAGAGCGAGGAGATTGGTTTGTCCGGCGATTTCTTCGATCAGCGTGACGATCTGGCTGATCTTGCGCGAACGCTCTCCGAGTTCCTGAATGGTCTGCGCATTGTGGTGCGCCTCGCTGGAGAGCTCGCGCACCTGGCCGGCGACAGAGCCGACGGCATCGGAACTGCTCGTCGCCAGAGTTCCGGTGTGCTGCGCGCGGTCGGCGGCTTCATGGCAGTTGTGGGTCACTTCGCGCACGCTGGAGATCATTTCTTCGAGCGCCGCGGAAACCTGCGTGGCCTGACTGCGCTGTTGCGCTACGGCATGGGCGATCTGGCCGGAAGTCTGCGACACGTCGCTGGCGCTGCTGCAGAGGTGCTCTGCGACCTGTTGGATCGACTCAACCATCTGACGCAGGCGATCACGCATGTCCGACATGGCTTCAATTAACTCTCCCAGTTCGTCGCTCGCGGCCGCAGTACTCGATTCCACGGTAAGATCACCGCTCGCGATGGAGCGCACAAACCGGAGGCAACTCGCGAGACGCAGGCCGAGAGAACGAGCAAAGGTGACGCTCCATAGGGAGAGCGCGGTCCAGATGACCAGGAGCGCAATCGCCAGAATCGATTGCGTACGGTGGAGGCGCGCAGCCTGTTCTGCCGGGAGCTCCTGGGCAAGTGTAGTGAGGCGGTCGACAGCATGATCGAGCGTGTCGGTGGGGGGACGATCTTTGCCCTTGACGGCACTATCGGCCTCGACGAAATCACGCGAGGTGTCGTAGCTGGACAGGGCAGTCTCGTACTGGCTTTGCAACAGGTCGTGCTCAGTGCGGAAGTTCTCAAGGCTTGCACGAGCCTCTGGATCGTGGACGACGGTCGCCAGATCTGCCGAGGATGACTGGACCTGTGCACCGAGAGAGTGAAACTCCTGGGTATACTTCGCGAGCGCGGCGTCGTCTTTGCCGCGAAGAAGGATATCCTTCCAGGCCTGAACCTGCTTTTTGAAGGTGACCTGGAGAACGCGAATCTGTTGCGCTTGAGCGATCTCGCCCTGAATGAGCCGTGTGTAGCTTGCGCTGATGCTGGCGCAGCGGATCATCAGGAAGATAGATGCCGCGCCGCCCGCGAGAAGGCCGAGACCGAGGAGCAGATACAGAGTGTGGGAGATGCGCAGGGATTTCATGGCGAGTGTATCGGCCGCAAACTCAGGAACTTGAAGACAAATCGGCGCGACGTTTGAAACGGAGACGCGCCAAGGCGATGAGAAAGTTCTAACGGCCGGCGAAATGCGCCGGCTGCAGAGAGACGCGTGCGTTCGGAGCAGACTGCGACTGCCGCCGCTTCTGGCGCGAATTGGGCAGCTTGAACTGCACGACCTGGCTGTGCATCTCTTCGGAGAGCTTGCTGAGGTCGACACAGGCCGCGGAGGACTCATGCGCCGTGGTCGCGGAGTGAGCAATGAGCTGCGCGATGCTGTGCAGGTTGCGGTTGAGCTCCTCAGTGGCGGCAGACTGCTGAGTTGCCGCTGATGCGATCTGTTCAATCATTGAGTCGACGGAGGTGACAGCCTCGCGGATGCGGCCAAAGAATTCGCGCGTCGCGTCGGAGAGTGCGACCCCTTCTGCGATGTGTTCACGTTCCGACAAAGAGCTCTGCACGGCATCCCGCGCGCGGGCCTGAATGGAGCCGATCATGCCCTCGATTTCAGTGGTGGCTTTGCCAGTTTGCTCGGCAAGCTTGCGCACCTCTGAAGCGACTACGGAGAAGCCTTTGCCGTGCTCTCCGGCGCGAGCCGCTTCAATGGCGGCATTGAGCGCGAGCAGATTGGTTTGCGCGGAGATGGCCTGAATGAGGCTGGCGGCGCGGCTGATGCGCTCCGAATCCTTGACTAGTTCGTCGAGAGTGCCGGCAACAACCGCTGACTGCTCGGAAATTTGGGCCATCTTCGTCGTGGTCGCTGCTACAGCTTCGTCTCCCTCGCGGACAGAATTGGTAGCGCCCATGGCGGATTGCGCGACCAGTGAAGCGTGATGAGCGACCTCGGCAATGGAGCTCGACATCTGGGTAAGCGTAGCGGCGACACGGTCGGCTTGTTCGCGCTGGTCGTCGGCGGAGCGAGCGGCTGTTTGCGCCGATGCTGCAAGCTCGGTTGCGGCGGCTGAGACTTGTGCGCCAATCTGGCCAAGCGTGTTGAGGGTGCCGGCGAGGGCCTCCTTCATGCGGTTGACGGAATTGAGAGCCGACCCTAGTGCGTCGCTGGTGAACACCTCGATATCGTCACCGGAAAGATCTTTGTGTTCGATCTCCACCAGCGCGCGCTGCGCGCCATGGATGCGTTCGCCGACGATGCGCACCGTGAAGATGCCGAGGGCAATGGCAACCGCGATACTGACAGCGATGAGAACAGATGAGAACCACAGGACGTGGTCTGAGGTAGTTTTCTCATCCTGGAGCTTTTGATTGGCTAGGCCCTCGGTATATTTCACGTAAGCCGAGAGCGCAACCTGGATGCGCTTGCTGATGGAGACCGATGCGGGCAGCTCGGCCAGCATCATGTCATTGTGGCCAGCGCGGCTTAGCTCGAACATCTTGTGCAGCTCGGATTCGCCTGCACTCCATGCGGAACGAAGAGCAATGAGGTCATTTTGTGCCGTTGGATCGGGAGCGTCGGCGCTGAGCTTGTCCAGAATCGAGCCAAAATCACGTGCGGCCTCTTCGCAGCGCTTATCGCCGTGTTCGGCGGGCTGCAGAAAGAAGGCGCGCGATGTGGCCTGCTCCCGCTGCTGAAGCATGGCGAGGCGCTGAGCAAGCAGGGCATGGCCGGCTTCGACCGCGGCTGCATTGCTGCTGCGCTGAACCACGCGCTGGCCGTGGATCGAAATGAGACCTGCCGCGCCAGCTGTGATGAGGACCATTGCAAAGCTCAGCGCAAGCAGCTTTTCCAGGCCAAAGCCCTTTATCATGACGTCCGCTTTCGTCGTTGGAATGAATGGCACCCCGCGCGGGGAACGGGCGGTGGGCATTCTCGAACTTCATCGGCAATCGATGCCAAAACGTGAGTGCGAGCGGCTCTCTGATTACTTCGGGCGCGGGGTACGGTCATGGTCCCAGACCGGCCGTCGATAGAGAGTGCATACCCTGTCCCAAAAAACTGAAGGAGATCGAGAATGAAGAGTGTACAGGCAATCTGTATCGCATTGGCATTGAGCTGTCCCGCGGCGGGAGTGTTGGCGCAGAAGGACCCCGCACAGAAAGGGGCAACCACCTTGCACGATGCGACGGATGGACGGCTCTCTGTGCACATGGAAGAACGCACCCGCTGGGAAGAGAAGGACGGCGTGAATTTTGGCAAGGCCGTAAACCAGCAGGACATGCTGAGCCGGCTGCGCATCGTCATGGAATACCGGCCGACGCAGTGGCTGGCCGTCAGCGGGATGGGCCAGGATGCGCGCGCTCCGTGGTACGGGCCCGACGCACCGAGCTCGCTACGCGACTCGATGGATCTGCAGGAAGCATTTGTCGAACTGAAGTCGAAACAGTCACCCGTTGACTTCTCGTTTGGACGTCGCATGATCAACTACGGCGAGACTCGCGTGATCGGCGTTCCGCAGTGGACCAACACTTCGCGCACCTACGACTACGGCAGGGCTGAGTACGCGACACATTCGTTCACATTGGCTGCGCTTATGGTGTCGCCGGTGATTGTGCTGCCGGACAAGTTCAATAATCCGGAGCTCGGCAACCGGTATTGGGGGACCTATAACGTGTTTCAGAACCTGTGGCATGGGCTGTCGATCGACGCCTACGCACTGCGCCACTCGGAAAACAAGATTGGCGGCTGGACGAGCGCCGGGACGCTCGGCACCAATAACTATGGCGGACGGCTCTACGGGCCGCTGCCGGCGCACTTTGCCTACAGTCTGGAAGGCATTGGGCAGAATGGCCATGTGGGAGCTCTCGATCAGCGGGCCTATGCATGGTTTGCCGGCATCACTCGTCCCGTGCGCGTGGGCCGGTTCCCGGTCGATGTGTCGACTGAATACAAAGAGGCATCGGGTTCCCATTACGGCGAGACGCACAGCTCCACCTTCGATCAACTGGCTCCCGCGAACCACGATAAATTCGGCCACGAAGATCTTTTTGGATGGCGAAATTTGCGCACCTTCAAGTCGCTGGAGACGGCGCATTTGACCAAGGCGCTCGCGTTCAACGTGATGTACACCAACGAGTCGCTGTTCAGCGCGTCAGATGCCCTCTATAACAGTTCAGGGTCGAAGATTTCGATTTCGACACACGGCACGGCGGGGCGCGGCGTGGGCCAGGAACTTGACGGATTTACAACTTACAAATGGGGACCGCACACGTTCTACGCGGGCTTCGGTCACTTCTTCCGCGGGCAGTTTGTCGAAGAGACGACTCCGGGGATCAATCCGCGGTACTTCTACATCGCGCAGGAGTACACGATCAAGTAGCGCTATCGAGAATGCGAAATGGGCCGTGCGCTTTGACAAGAGCTCACGGTTTTTTCGTTTTGAGCGAGGCGGGACGCAGCCCTGCATCCACTTCGCTTCCCATCGAAATAATCAGCGGGAATATGGCCTCGATGTCGGCAAGCGTGGTGCGGAAGTTCACCACGCAACAGCGCAGGGCATATCGGCCATGCACGATGGCATTGGAGAGATAGGCCTTGCCGCTCGCCTGCAGTCGCGTGAGCAACTCGCAGTTGAGCCGGTCGAGGTACGCGGGCGTTTCCGGATCGATCAGCGATAAATCGGGCGGTATGTACTGGAAAGTCGTGATGCTGAGCGCGTGTGTGAGCGCATGTACCTCATGATGCCGGGCAGCACCATCAAAGAGCGCACGCGCGAGGCGGATGTCGTCGGCGATCATTTGCTCGTAGCCTGAGCGGCCGATCTGTTGAAGAGCGAGCCAGACTTTCAGAGCGCGGAAACCGCGCGAGTTCTGTGGGCCAAGATCGAAATAATTGGTTGCTTCGACGCCGAAGTGGTAGTAGGGCGGGTGGTAAGCGAAGGCGTCGCGGAGCTTGTCCGGATGGCGAACGAGAGCGCAACCGGCCTCGAGCGGCGCATAGAGCCATTTGTGCGGATCGACGGCCATGGAGTCCGCGAGGTCGAGTCCCGCGAAGTTGGCTGGCCGATCCGGCAAGACGGCTGCAAATCCTCCGTAAGCACCATCGACATGAAACCAGAGGCCGAACTCTCGGCAGAGATCGGCGAGAGCGGCAAGGGGGTCGACTGCTCCCGTGCCCACCGTCCCCGCCGTGCCGACGACGAGAAAGGGTTTGTCGCCGGCCGCGATGTCGGCTTCAATCTGCGCGCGCAGTGCGGACATATCGATGCAGAAATCATGGTCGATCGCGATCCAGTGAACTGCATCGGTACCCATTCCGGCGATATCCGCTGCCTTCTGAATCCATGTGTGGGTTTCCTTCGAGCAATACGCGCGCAGGCGCAGCCCGTCCAGTCCCTTGGCGCGCAGATTGGCGCCGCCAACAGCCTGGCGTGCGGCGAGAAAGCAAACGATGTTGGCCATGTTTCCGCCGCTCACGAAAAGACCGGCGCAGTCCGTGGGATAGCCGAGCATTTCGGCTATCCAGCGAATGGTCTGCGCTTCGATCTCGCTGGCCATTGGAGACAGGAGCCACGCGCCGCAGTTGGGGTTGACGGCCGCGGCCAGAAAGTCGCCGAGCATGCCGATGGGAGCGGGCGACGACGTGACGTAACCCCAGAAGCTGGGATGGCTGTTGAAGAGTGAATGATCGAAGAGGAGGGTCGCGGCGTGGTGGAGGAGATGCGCGGGGTCAGCTCCCTCGCTGGGCAAAGAGCGGCCCGCGTCCAGAATTGCGCGAACCGCGGAAGGAGATTCCGCGGGGGTTACAGGGCGCTGAGGGACGGAGTCGATAAATTCCGCGATGCGGTCAACAAGGCTATGGCCGAGAGCGCGGAACTGCGCGGAGTCGATGGCGAGCGGTGCGACCCGCTGGGTGGTCGAGCTGTTGCTGTGCATGGCGGCCTCGCGGAGATTGTATCCCGCTGCCGCCTTGCTTAGCAGTGAAGGATGTTCGCCGCTTCGATGCCCTTGGTGGCGTTGCGCGTATCGACGACGAGCTTGGACTGCGCAACGATGGCCTTGTAGTCGAAGGACGTATGATCTGTCACGATCATCACGGCGTCATACTGGCCGAGATTTTCGAGCGGGGTGTTGGTCATGTTGAGCGCGTAGTGGCGCCCCTGGCCGACACTGGGGAAATAGGGGTCGTTGTAGAAGACTTCCGCGCCCTTCTCGCGAAGCAGTTCGATAATCGTGAGGGAAGGCGACTCACGGAGGTCGTCGATGTCGCGCTTGTAGGCCAACCCCAGCACCAGCACTTTGGAACCGTTGATCGATTTGCGATGGCGATTCAGTCCCTCGGCGAGCTGATCGATGACGAAGTAGGGCATGTTGATGTTGACTTCGCCCGCGAGTTCGATGAAGCGGGTTCGGAAGTCATACTGGCGAGCTTTCCATGAGAGGTAGAACGGGTCAATGGGAATGCAGTGACCTCCGAGGCCTGGGCCGGGATAAAAGGCCTGGAAGCCGAAGGGCTTGGTCTTGGCGGCGTCGATCACTTCGTGGATGTCGATGCCCATGCGCAGGCAGAGCTGTTTGAGCTCGTTGACCAGCGCGATGTTCACGCAGCGATAGATGTTCTCGAGCAGCTTGGTCATTTCCGCGACTGCGGGGCTGCTGACGGGAACGACGCGGCGGAAGATGGAGCCGTAAAGCGCCGCGGCAAGTTCCGAGGCAACAGCGCCGCAGCCGCCGACAACCTTTGGGATGTCGTGGCGTGCTACGGTTTCGTTACCGGGGTCCTCGCGTTCCGGCGAGAATCCGACATGGATTCCGGTTGAATCCGTACCGCGCGCGACTTTGAGGCCGCGCGGATTGCCGTTTTCGAGAATGGGAACGACAACCTCTTCGGTGGTGCCGGGATAGGTGGTGCTCTCGAGGATGATGAGCTGGCCATCCTGCAGATGTGGCGCAATGGCCTTCACCGTGCCGGTCACGTAGCTGAGATCGGGCTCATGGAACTCGTTGAGGGGTGTCGGCACGCAGATGATCACCGCGTCCATCTTCGCAATCTCGGTGTAATCGGAGGTGGCGTGAAAGCCTGCCTTCTGTGCCTGCTGAATCATTTCCGGCAGAATACGGGCAATGTATGAGCCGCCTGAGTTCAGGGCGGTAACTTTGTCCGCCGCGATGTCAAAGCCTGTGACCCGGAAACGTTCGCCAGAGAAAAGCAGCGACAGAGGCAGGCCGACATAGCCCATACCCACAATGCCAATGCGAGCTTCGCGTGATTCAATATTTAACTTTAGCGCCGCGAGTGCGGCAGAAACTTTGGTAGTCATGCCACGTATTGTAATACGTGGGATAGAGTTAGCCAGATGACCAGCGTGCGGCTGTATGCTGTCTTTTTGTGATCGGAACTGCTAAGGAGGAGACGCACGTTGGCGAAGTACCTGGTTACGGGAGTGGCGGGGTTTATCGGGCGGTCGATCGCAGCGGCATTGCTGGACCGCGGCGAATCTGTACGTGGAATTGACAGCTTTATCACGGGCAAGAGAGAAAACCTGGCCGGTCTGGAGGCGATGGAGTTTCAGGAAGGCGATCTGGCTGATCCGGCGGCGTGTGCGCGGGCATGCGAAGGCGTGGAGATTGTGTTTCACGAGGCTGCGCTGGCCAGCGTTCCTCGTTCGGTGGTCGATCCGATAGGGACGAATACCAACTGCGTAACAGCAACTCTGAATCTGCTGGTGGCGGCGCGCGCGGCCGGTCTGCGACGGGTGGTGTATGCGGGATCGTCCTCAGCCTATGGCGACACGCCCACGCTCCCCAAGGTCGAGACCATATTGCCCGATCCGATTTCGCCGTATGCGGTGGCAAAACTGGCAGGCGAGCAGTATATGCGGGCGTTTACGCAGGTTTACGGATTAGAAACGGTGGTACTGCGGTACTTCAATGTCTTCGGGCCATATCAGGATCCCACGTCGCATTACTCGGGCGTATTGGCTGTCTTTTGCCGCAAGATGCTCGCGCGCGAACAGCCAACGATTTACGGAGACGGCGAACAGAGCCGCGACTTTACCTATATCGATAATGTCGTGCAAGCCAATCTCCTGGCTGCAGCGGCTCCGGCTGAGAGAGTAAGCGGACAGATGATGAACGCGGCGACTGGAAGCCGGATCACCTTGAATGAGACCTTCAGGATACTGAAAGACCTAACGGGCTACGAGGGCGAGCCGGTCTATCTGCCGTCGAGGGCCGGAGACATCCGCGACTCCCTGGCCGATATCCGGCTGGCTGGCCAACTGTTGGGTTATCAGCCAGTGGTCGATTTTCGCGAGGGATTGCGGCGAACGGTGGACTGGTATCGAGCCAGTAACGGGAGTGGCTTGAAATAGACCGGCATTAAGTTTTCCTCATCAGAAATATTGCGCCTGTTTCTCATCTGCCAGAGAATGTCTTCGAACTCAAGAGTAACTTCTCTTCGGTTACCTGGTGATGACGCGCCCGTCGTGCGTCGTCGCGGAGAGGAGTGAGAAACGAGGGCCCATTTCCTTGGCGGACGCTCCTGCCCAGCAACAAAGCGCATCGCCCAGCGGGCCGGCTCCTGCCGGGAGTGGCAGGAAGCAATATGAGCCGCCAGGCTCGTTTCGTGATTTGAGCGCGTTGCTCGTCCGCAGACAACGGTTCGTTTTTGGCGCGGTTGGCGGGTTGCTGGCCGTTTGTCTGCTGTACTGCCTCTTCTGTCCCACGATTTATGAAGCCAGCGCTCAGGTCGCGCTGCGTGGGACCCCAGCCAGTGCCCTGGATCTAAGCAGCGGGGTCGACACGACGCGAAGCATAGCCGTGACCGACACCCAGCTCGAGACGCTCGCAGACATGCTGCGCAGCGACCAGGTGGCATGGCGCGTGATCGTATCCGAGCGGCTGTATGAGAAGAAGGAATTTGCAGGCAGCGACTTTGCGCGGCGCTTTCCCGGATTTCATGCGGACGCTCCGAAGCCCGAGGCACAGGCGTGTCTACTCGACCGGTTTCAGCGGCGGCTGTTTGTGCGGACCCTGCCCCGCACCTTGATTGTGCAGATACGCTTCCGGTCGCGCGACGCGGCGCTGGCGGCCACGGTGGTGAATGAGCTGATTCATGCCTACGAAGAGCAGCAGCGGGATGCGCGTGTGGCGGCGACTGCCGACGCTACTGGCGCGCTGGGCGAAGAGTTGCGCTCGCTGAAGTCCAAAGTCGATGCCGATAACCAGCGATTGATCGCTTTCCAGAAAGTCCACGGGCTGGTGGACACGCCGGAGACGCTGCCTGGGGGAGAGCCGGGTGAGACGCAACACAATGCGACGTTGGTCGAAATCGACGCGTTGGGCCAGGAACTGGTCGCCGCTGAGTCGGATCGGATTCAGCGGCAGACGGAGTATGAAGCTTCGGTCCACGGAAGCCCGGAGGCGGCGTTGGCTTCCTATCCGCGCCTGCAGACCCAGAATGCCGGGTTTGCCACGGCGGTGCTGCAACGACTGCATACACAGCGCAGCGAGCTGGAACAGGAAGAAAGCCGGCTGCGGACCGCACACGGGCCGAACTTCCCGCGCGTGGTGGAGGTTCGCGCGCAGTTGATGGATATCGAACGCCAGATCAAGCGGGAAGATGCGCGGCTCATCGCACAGTTCCATGAAGCGTGGCGGGCGGCGGCAAATCGCGAACACTTGGTGGAGCAAAGCCTGGAGGCGAGCACGCGGCAGGGTATGCAGCTCAACTCAGCGGCGACGGAGTACGCCGTGATGCGGCAGGAAGCGGATCGCAATCAGGAACTGTATCTGAACGTGGAGGCAAAGGCTGAAGAGGCGGGTCTGGTGGCGGGGATTGGCGGCTCGAACATGACGGTGGTTGATTATGCACGCCAGCCTCTTCATCCGGTGAGTCCAAATTGGCCTGTGGACCTGGCGATCACCTTCTTTGTGGGCCTGTGGGTGGCCGTGGGAGGAGCGTTGCTGCTGGACGCATCGTCGTCGTCGCGACTCCAGTCGACGGTTGCGGTGGGACTTGTATTCCTGTGCATGACCGCTCAAGGCCAAGCGCCGACACCGAGTACGTCGGGGCTGCCTTCGGGTGTCGGACATCCCCCGCCCGCCTATGATGCGCGGCCGATGCCTAACGCGAAGGACGCTCCAGCGGTTTGGGGCAATGGGGGTTGGGCAATCCGGCGCCACCGCTCGACGGTCAGGCCGTTCCCATGGAAGCGCCCATTGGTCCCGGTGACATGGTGGAGACCAGCGAATATCAAACGCCGGAGTTCCATACTCAGGTGCGCGTGTCCGCGGTCGGCACGGTGACGTTGCCGCTGGTGGGCGAGATTTCTCTTGAGGGTTTGGATGAAACGGAGGCCGCGCATGCGATTGATGCGGCGCTGGTGGCCAAAGGAATGCTCCTGAATCCGCAGGTGACCGTGCTGGTGACGGCTTACGCGGGGCAGGATGTGACGGTGCTGGGAGAAGTGGCTCGGCCCGGCGTGTATCCGTATGGGGTGCACCATCGGCTTCTCGATCTGATTTCAACGGCGGCTGGATTCACGCCGGCTGCGGGCAGCCTGGTGACAATTGAGCATCGCGATGCGCAGACGCCGCAGGCCGTGGTGTTGCGCGTAAGAGGCGCAAGCGCGGGACAGAATCCGGAACTTGAGCCCGGCGATACGGTGGAGGTGCAGAAAGCCGGCCTGGTGTATGTGATCGGCGATGTGCTGCGGCCTGGCGGCTTTCCTGTCGATCCCTCGCAGCGGCTGACAGTGTTGCAGGCGCTGACGCTGGCATGGGGGCCGACGCAGAACGCGGCGCTGGGCAAAGCGCTGCTCATCCGCGAGCAAAACGACGGGCGCACGGTGACGGCGCTGAACCTGAAGCGCTTGCTGCGCGGCGAGGACCCGGACCTGCCCATCGAGGATCGGGACATTTTGTTTGTGCCCGACTCGGCGGCAAAGAATCTGTGGAACCGGACGATGGAGTCGGTGGTGCAGTCGGCTGCGGGCGTCAGCATTTACGCGGGTCTTGTGTACTCGCAGAGATTCTAGTGATGCGGAAGTTGGCGCGGATGCTGCTCTTGGTCTTCGCCTTTGCCGTGCCGTGGGAGTATTCGCTGGACATGGGGCCGCCGTTCGGCAACATTGCCCGCTTGGTTGGCTTGATCCTGTTGGCTGTCGCCATGGTGGCCTTGTTGCAGGCGGGACGTGCCCGCTCGCTGGGGCCCGTGCAAGTGCTGGCGCTGGCGTTGTTCCTCTGGACATGCTGCACGTACCTCTGGACGATCGAGCCGGCGGCCACTGTCGCGCGGCTGCCGGGCTACTTCCAGGAGATGCTGGTGGTGTGGCTGGCGTGGGAGCTTGCCGACGATGCGGGCGATCTGCGGGCGCTGCTGCGAGCGTGGCTGGCGGGCGCCTGGGTGCTGGCCGGTTTGTCGATTGCGAGCTTCGTATTCCGGCACGCGGCCGGAGGGGCACAAATTCGATTTGCGGCCATTGGGCAGGACCCGAATGACGCTGCGCGGTTTCTCGATCTTGGCCTGCCCGTTGCGGCGCTGCTGATGGATTGGGAGCCGCGGCGTTTCGGCAAGTTGTTTGCGCTCGGCTATGTGCCGCTGGGCATCACAGCCGTGTTGCTGTCGGCTTCGCGCGGAGGGTTCCTGGAGGCGATGGTGGCGCTCGCAGGCTGCACCTGGGTGTTGTGGCAAAACCACAGACGCACTGTGCTGCTGAGCCTCTATGCATTGCCTGTTGCCGTTGCCGCTTTGTGGGGTGCGATTCCCTCGGGAACGATCGATCGCATTGCCACGCTCACGGATCGCGCGCAAGTGGATGACTTGAATCAACGCGTGAATATCTGGGACGCAGGATGGCGTGCGTTTGTCGATGCGCCGTTCCTTGGGCATGGCGCTGGCACCTTCGTGAGCGCAGCGGGGCTGGCGCCGATCGACACAGCGCACAATACTGCGCTGGCGTTTCTGGTCGAAGATGGCGTCGTGGGATTGGCGCTGGCGGCTGCGCTTCTTGCAGCCGCGGCGCAGGCAGTCATGATGTCCCGTGGCCCGCTGCGGATCGCGCTGGGCACTCTGCTGGTGGTGTGGTGCATGGCGTCGATGGTGGGCACAACGGGAGAGAGCCGCGTGACATGGTTGCTGTTTGCCGTGGTGGCGCTGGCGGGGCGCTTGAGTGCTCAGGTGACCGCGAGCGCGGAGCCGAGTCCAAGCGCGCATGCAGCGATCATCGAGGCGACGTAAGGCGCGATGGGGACGAGCCTGCGCAACGCCGTGACGGTTGGGATGAATCGACAGATCCTGCGCGCGGCTGGAGCGGTGACAGCAGCGGGCATCGCAGTGAAGCTGGCCGGAATGGCCAAAGAGATCGTAGTGGCGGGTGCATTCGGTCGCTCGGATGCAATGGACGCGTTCCTTGCAGCGGTTCTCATCCCCGGGCTGCTGATCAATTTAATTTCGGAATCGATGAACCAAGCCTTGATTCCGACGCTGGTGCGCGTGCGCGAGCAGCAAGGGCAGGCACGGGCTCAGGAACTGCTGTCGAGCGCGATGCTCTGGAGTTGCGGGCTGTTGATTGCCGCGTCGCTTGCCATGGGGCTCGGAGCGCGCGCCTTCTTTCCGCTCATTGGATCGCACTTTTCCCCGGATAAATTGAACCTGGCAATCCGGGTCTTTTACGGGCTCCTACCCATCGTGTTGCTGACGGGCATCGCATCGAATTGCACCGCCGTATTGAACACGCAGGATCGATTTGCGCTGCCTGCGGTTGTGCCCATCGTGACGCCACTGGCTACGATTGCCTGTGCGTTTTGGCTGCGCGGCGCACTCGGCATTTGGGCGCTGGTGATGGCGGCGGTTGGCGGCGCATTGATCCACGCAATTTGGATGGCGGGAATGATGACCACGGGGGGATACCGCTTCAGTCTGCGATGGCATGGGATGAACGAAGCGACGCGCGCTGTGGCGCACCAATATGGGCCGGTGCTGTTGAGCAGCGTGGTGGCGTCCGGCGGACTGCTGGTGGATCAGTCGATGGCGGCGATGCTGCCGGCCGGCAGTGTGTCGGCTCTGGTGTATGCGAATCGATTTGTGAGCGTGGTGCTAACCCTGCTGGGCGGGACGATTGCGACCGCCGTGACGCCTTATTTTGCGGCGATGGTGGCACGGTGCGATTGGAGCGCCTGCCGGCACTCGCTGCGCACTTGGTTCACCCGGACGGCGCTGGTGTCAGCGCCCGTCACAGTTGCGCTTATCACTGGGGGACACTGGCTGGTGCGGATCGCGTTTCAACACGGCGCATTCAGGGCGCGCGATACGGCTGTTGTGGCGCCGGTGCTGGCGATGTATGCGATCCAGATCCCATTTTTTGTGACCAGCCGCGTTTTCTATCGCTTTCTGCTGGCGATGCGGCGGACGGATCTGATTCTCTATTGCGGAATCGTGAATCTCGGTCTCGACGTGGTACTGAACATCGTACTCATGCGTCGCATGGGCGTGGCGGGAATCGCGCTGGCTACGTCGCTTTGGACCGTGAGCACATTCTTGTTTCTCTGGTATTGGACGCGCAGGCTGCTGCACGCGGCCGAGCGTGGTGCGCAATGACTCCGAAGGGTCCGGAGTATCTGCTGCGATTCGATGACCTGTGTCCGACGATGGCGCTTGCGGTCTGGGAGCGATTTGAAGAGGTGCTGCGTGAGTTCGACGTGAAGCCGGTTCTGGCCGTGGTGCCGGAGAATCGTGATCCGGGTCTTGAACTGCAGACGGCGGACGCGGACTTCTGGGAGCGGATGCGCGCGTGGGAGGCGGCTGGCGCGGCGATTGGCTTGCACGGCTATCGGCATGTGTGCGCGAGCCACGGACGAAGCCTAGTTCCGATGCACACTGAGACCGAGTTCGCTGGAGTGGCCGAGGAGACGCAGCGAGAGTGGATTCACGCTGGATTGGGAGTGCTGCGTGGACAAGGATTGCGGCCGAGGTTATTTGTCGCGCCTCGACATGGGTTCGACGGCAACACGCTGACGGCATTACGAGCCGCGGGGATCGAATATTTATCCGATGGGCTCATGCGAGTACCGGTCTCGCGCGGTGGCGTGATTTGGATTCCGCAGCAGCTTTGGGAGCCGGTAGAGCGGCGTGCAGGCCTATGGACGATCTGCCTACACAGCAACACTGCAGGCGATGAGGGCGCTGCGCGGCTGCGCACATTTCTCGCGCACAACCGGGAACGAGTGACTTCCTTCGATCGCGTGATTGCGGAATATCCTGTCGGACCGCTCGGCTTGCTCGAGCGATGGCACGAAGAGGTTGCAATGATCCGGCTCCGGATGCTTCGCGGGCGACGTGTGCGGTGATGTCTAGCCGTGCCGCTCGAGGAGTTTCGCGTAAGCCGTCTCCCATTGATCGAGAACATGAGCGAGGCTGTAGCGCGCGGTCACAAGCTGCTGCGCGCGGATGCCCAGCGCGCTCCGGTCGCCCTGCGACATCCGCATGAGGCGCAACATGGCTTCAGCGAAAGCCTCCGGATTGCCGCTCGGCGCAAGGAGCCCGGTTTCGCCGTCTCGAACAACTTCGGTGGTGCCGGGCACCGCGGTGGCGACAGCGGGAAGCGCACAGGCCGCGGCCTCAAGAACAGCTACAGGAAGTCCCTCCCACCGCGAGGAAAGCGCGAAGCCATCGGCAGCCTGCATGAAGCGCGCGAGATTGCTCTGAAAGCCAAGGAATCGGACGCGCGGCTCAATTCCAAGTTCATGGACGAGGCGTCGAAGGGCTGGCCTGTTGGGACCGGCACCGGCGATGGCGAGAACCGTTGGGCCTTGCAGACGCGCGAAGGCACGGAGAAGCGTAGGGTAGTCCTTCACAGGCTCGAGGCGTCCCGCGGCGACCCACAGGAATTCACGGTCAACCGTGAGTTCACTGCGTACCGCCGCGCGGGCCGTTGGGTCGGGATGCCATTGCGCAAGATCAATGCCGTTGGGGATGACCTGAAAGTGATCGCGAGCCACCATATGCGCGTCCGTATAGGCGTCGAAGACGGAATGGCTGACGGCCGTGACCGCGTCGGAGAGCCGGTCGCTGAGCCGGTAACCGGTGCGGCGGACGATGGTGCCGATCGCGGTGGTATGAACGGTATCGACAAGGGAGGGAATGGGTGCGATGAGCCGCGATGCGCGGGCAAACCATGTGGCGTGGGGCAGATGAGCGTGCACGATGTCTGGGCGCTCGCGCCGCAGCCAGCGGCGAAACCGGAACCAGCCTCGCGGATCGAGTAAGGCTTTGCGCATGCCTAGGGTTACATAGTCGATACCAGCGGATCGCAACTCGGCTGCGGAGCCTCCGCCGGTCCCAGTTAGCGCCACAACTGTGATGCGGTGGCCGCGCTGATCGAGGCCATGCGCCAGCAGTATCACCTGGCGCTCCGCGCCGCCAATGCGATCGACGGTGGGGATGAGCAGAGCAATGTGGCTCATGCGCGGCCTTGCTCGAGCATCTCGTCGATCACGAACTCATACGCGGCAATGGCGCGGCCCAGGCTGAAGGCGTCGATCCACGGATGAGCGAAACGGTCTCCTGGAGTGAGCGACTGCAAAGCGGCGGATAGGGCCTGCGCGAGTGCGTCGGCGGAGATAGTTTCAGCGAGCCATGCACCAGGCTGGCCGCGCAACAGATCTACTACGCCGCCGGAGGCAGGTGTTGCGATGAGAGGAAGGCCAGCAGCTGCGGCCTCGAGTAGGGCATTGGGCATTCCCTCATGGCGCGAGGGAAGCACGAATGCTGTGGCGGCGGAATAAAGCGCAGCCGGATCGTCGATGTGCCCAAGGAAGCGAACTGAGCCATTGAGGCCAAGGCGGGCAGCGTGGTTCTTGAGGGCAGGTCCGTCGGTCCCGCGGCCAGCGATTGCGAGCGTGGTGGCCGGGAACCGGCTTCGAACCATGACGAAGGCGTCGAGGAGGAGATCGTTGCCTTTCTCGGGCGCCAACCGGCCCAAGGAGATCAGGCGCGGCGCGGATGGTGTGGTCGGGGAGGCGCACCCGGCTCGGATTGAGCCGATGTCGACAGGGTTGGCCACGACGGCGATGCGGTGCCAGGGAATACCAAGTTCCACCCGAAGGTCGTCGGCCATGGCCTTCGATTGGCAGAGGACGCGATCGGCGCAAGCGTAGAGAAAGCGATAGAGTCCGCGCGTGAGCGCAGGGGAACGAAGGTCGGCGAGCATGGACGAGACGGTGCCATTCTGGCGGACGAGGATCCGCGTTCCCCGCGGGAAGAACGGGCGCAGAAGCAGTACCGCGAAGTTCAAATGCGCCATGGTCGACAGGATCACCTCCGGGCGAACGCTGCGCACCAGGCCCAGGAGGCGCGGCAGGCTGCTGCGGACACGGCGAGTGCCGAGCGCGTGAACCGTGACCGAAGACGGGAAAGTTGCGAGCGGAGCGTGAGCGGCGGTCACCAGGCCGAGGTGAAGGTCATATTTCTGACAGGAAAGATGGCGTGCCAGCAGCGCGGTAACGCGCTCCGCGCCGCCGCCACCGAGGTGCGGAATGAGCAGGAGGACTCGGGCCCGTTGCAAGCTAAATTCTCCGCAGAAGTAAGGAAAGTATATATTTCTTTTCCCTTCAAGATTAAAAAGAATATAGAATTGTCTGCGATTTGCACATTAACTGAGGTATGAGCCCACAACTGTCTCGGAAGTCGACGGTTCATGGGTGAATTCTTAGAAATTGTGAAGTCGTTAACACTGGTTGAAGCAGCGGCGCGGATGCTAACTACCTCTCCCTCTCGCGCAAGGTGCCGTCGGACCCGAATCCCGACGCAGGAGTTGATGCCGAATCCGGGCTCGCTTGAGGTCGGGATGAAGGTATGCGAGGCGCAGAGGGAAGAGAAAATGACCCTGGTCAGCCGCCGGGCGCACATTGTCATTGGAATCACCAGCGCGCAGACCTGCCTTGTGCTGACCGGCCGGCTGCGGGCGCTGCGCGAGGCGGGCTTTCGCGTGACGCTGATTTCCAGCCCCGGCATTTTGCTCGATGACATCGCAAGACGTGAGGGTGTTGACGCGGAGGCGGTTCCGATTGCGCGGCAGATCGAGCCCTGGCGCGATACCGTTTCGCTGATTCGACTGTGGGTGCTGTTGCGCAAGCTCAAGCCCGATGTGGTCGAGTTCAGTACGCCCAAGGCGGGGCTGCTGGGTTTACTGGCGGCAGTTATGGCACGGGTACCGCGACGAGTCTATCTGCTGCGCGGACTCAAGCTTGAGACTGCTTCCGGAAAAAAGCGTGCGATTTTGTGGGGTGCGGAGCGGCTGACCGTCGCCTGCGCTCAAACGGTGTTGTGCAACAGCGATAGTTTACGCGAGCGCATTCTCGCCTTTCATCTCGGCCCGGAGAAGAAGCTGAAGCTGCTTGGGGCGGGAAGCAGCATTGGCGTGGATGTGAAGCGCTTCCGGCCGGGCCCGGAATCCTTGCGTGATCTGTTGGGAATTCCTCGTGACGCTGCGGTTATCGGGTTCACGGGGAGGCTGACAAGGGACAAAGGATTGCCCGACCTGGTCAGTGCGTTCGCGCGGATTCTGCGGATACAGCCGGATGCCTATCTGCTGCTTGTGGGCTGGTTCGATGCGGCGGAAGATGCAGTGGACGCCGATCTGCGCGCGCTGGTACAGAGTCATCCCCGGATTGTGTGCACGGGATTTGTGCCTGACGCAGCGCCCTACTATCGCGCGATGGATGTGTTTGTGCTGCCCACTCTGCGCGAGGGATTTCCGAATGCGGTGCTTGAGGCGTCGGCTTCGGGCGTCGCGGCCGTCACCACGCTGTCAACCGGCGCGCGCGATGCGGTGGTCCCGGAGGTGACCGGTCTGCTGGTTCCGCCGGGATATCCCGAGGCGATTGAGGAGGCGGTATTGCGTCTCTTGGCCGACCAGCCGCTCCGCGAACGAATGGGGCGCGCCGGCCGAGCATGGGTGGAGCAGTACTTCGCGCAGAGCCACGTGCTGGGGGAGAATGTCAGCTTCTTCAGCGAATTAGTCGGCCAGTTGCCGGAGCGGAAGCCGCCGCAGCGCGCACAGCCCGAGCAGCGAGCTATGGATTGGCCGGTACAGAGGCTGTAACCGCCGGGCTCTCAGGTGTGTTGACCGGCAAGGGTGCCAGCGTGTGCGCGCCTTCCTGCGCGGCATTGAGCACCGTGCCGGGAATGATGCCTAGAACTAGCGTTGCCGCGACCGCAAACAGCAGCGCAGCGCCGACGGCGACCCCGACGGGAGCACTGCTTTCGAGTGCACCGTCTGTTGAATCTGCCGGTCGCTGCGCGACGACCAGCGCGAGGCGGACGTAATAGCCTGCTGCCAGACCGGAGTTGAGGAGGCCGATGATGGCGAGCCAGACAGCTCCCCCGCCCACAGCGGCAGTGAAGGCATAGAACTTGCCAAAGAAGCCGCCGGTGAAGGGAATGCCGATGAGGGAGATGAGGAAGAAGATCAGCATGCCGCCGAGCAGCGGCGAGCGATAGATGAGGCCGCGGAAATCCTGGACGAGGGAGAGCTTCTCATCGTATCCGCTGACCACGCTGACAACAGCGAAGATGCCAACATTCATGGCCGCGTAGGCCGCAATGTAGAAGCTGGCCGCTGCAATGCCTTCGCGTGGCGCTGCGGCGAAGGCGGCGAGCAAGTAGCCGGCATGCGCGATCGACGAGTAGGCCAGCATGCGTTTCACGTTCTGCTGGCGCAGTGCGGCGAGATTGCCGACGGTCATGGACAGCACGGCGACGGCCCATAGCAGCGGCGTCCAGTAAGCGTGGAGCGTGGGGAAGACCTCGTAGAGCACGCGAATCAGCAGCGCAAAAGCCGCAGCTTTGGGCGCAGTCGACAGCAGCGCAACCACGGGCGAAGGCGCGCCTTCGTAGACGTCGGGCGTCCAGACATGGAAGGGCGCAGCGGAAACCTTGAAGAGGATTCCGACGAGCATCAGCGCCATGGCAGCAAGGACCAGAGGCAGATTCGGAATGCCGGGGCCGGCGCTGAGTGACTTGGCAATTTCGTAAATCTGTGTGGTGCCCGTGGCGCCGAAGATGAGGGCAATGCCGTAGAGCAGAAATGCGGTGGCAAAGGAACCCAGCAGGAAGTACTTGATCGCCGCCTCGGGACTGCGACCGGTTTGTTTGCGGTAGCCCGCGAGAACGTAGGTGGAGATGGATGAAATCTCGAGCGCGATGAAGACCACGAGCAATTCGATAGCGCTCGTGAGCAGACACATGCCGACTGCGCCGAAGACGATCAGCGCATAGTACTCGCCCTGGTGGTGGCTGTCCTCGGGCAACGTGTCGAGGGCCAGCAGGATGGCGACCAGCACGATGCCGCAGATGAGCACATGGAAGAAGATGGTGAAAGGGCTGGTCTCGACGGTGCCGTAGAAACCTGTGCCGACGGGGAGGGCGCGCTGGCCGAGGCTGGCCCACAGTGCGGCGACCGTGCCAAAGGCGGCTACCCATCCCAGGTTGCGGCGCGGCGTGCGCACCGGCAGCGATGCGTCAATCAGCATCACCAGGACGCCGGTGAGCGTGAGAATGATCTCGGGGAGAATGCGGAGCGCGTCGCCAGGGTTCATTGCTGGCCCTCCGCGGTAGTAACGATCGAGAGACTGGCTTGCGGCAAAACTGTCTGACCTTTCAGGGATGGCGGGCCGGTGCGGGTTTCAATGGTGTTGATCCAGATCGAGGGAGCGAGCCCCATCACCAGCATGAGCACAGCGAAGGGCCAGAGGATGGCGAGTTCGCCGAAGCGTAGATCGTTTGCGGGCCTTGATTTCGTCAGCTCACTCTCCGTGCCGTAGAAGAGCCTTTGGATGAGCGAGAGCATGTAGGCCGCGCCCAGGATCACGCCGACCGCCGCGGCGATGGCCCAGCCTCGGCTGACGCCGGTGAAGGTGCTTGAGAGGATCAGAAACTCGCCGACGAAGCCGTTCAGCATCGGCAGGCCGACCATGGCGAGCGAGACGACGACGAAGAGGGTTGCTGTCTGCGGAATCTTGCGCGGCGAGGCCGCCGTACGCCGCGATCTGGCTGGTGGCATAGCGCAGCTCGAGCGCGCCAAGGAGGACGAAGAGCGCAGCGTCGATGGTTTCGTGATTGAGGATCTGGAAGATGGCGCCGTCCCAGCCGTTGAATGTGAGTCCGTAGATGCCGAGAACGATGAGGCTCAGATGGCTGAGGGCGGCGAAGGCGAGCAGACGCCAGAAATCCCGCTGCACCAGCGCCAGACAAGCGCCATAGAGAATGCCGATGACAGCGAGCGCGATGAGAATGGGAGCGATTTGCCGGGACTGAACAGGGAAGAGCCCAACATGGAAGCGAAGCATGGAGTAGAGGCCGAGCTTGCCGGCGACCACCATGGCCATCGCGACGGGTGCTTCACTGAAGGTGTCTGCCAGCCAGCCGTGCAACGGAAAGATGGGTACCTTGACCGCGAAAGCGAAGAGGAACGCGAATGCCACCCAGCAGAGGGCGCCCGCGGGTAAAAGTCCTGAGGCAATGTCAGCGCGAAGGTCGACGAAGTTGAAGGTGCCTGTCTTTGCATAGAGCCAGAGAATGGCGACCAGCAGCGGCGCTGAAGGTATAAATGTGAAGAGGAAGAATTTTGTCGAGGCCTTCGGGCCTTCCTTGCGGCCGTACATGGCGATCAGGATCGCCATGGGAACCAGCGACAGCTCCCAGAAGCCGTAGTAGATCATCAGATCGAGCGAGAGAAAGACGCCAAACATTGCGGTCTGCTGCACGAGGAAGAGCAGATAAAAGACCTTGCGGCGTTCCTTGATCGCGTTCCAACTGGCGACGATGCCGGCGGGCGCGAGCAGCCCGACAAGCACCACGAGCCAGAGGCTCAGGCCATCGACACCGACGTGGTAATTGATGGGCGGCAGTTCGATCCAGGGCCGATTGATCTCGAACTGGAAGCCGGGCTGGCCGTGAATAAAATGCGCGGGCAGATGCAGCGTGAGTCCGAACGTGACGAGCGACGTCAGCAGCGCGACCCACGCAGGCAGCTTGCCGCGGTCGGGCAACAGGGCGATGAGCACAGCGCCGGCGAGCGGGGCGAGAAGGATCAGCGTCAGGATTGAGTCGTTCATTTAGTGCCCCACCATCATGCCGAGATGAATGCCGTAGCTGGCCAGCACCGAGTTCCACGGCACCAGCACGAAGAGAAGCAGAGCGGCCGCGCCGAGAGCGAGCCACGCCGCGTAGGAGCGGATGTTGCCCGACTGCCAGCGTTGCAGGATCGCGCCGCCGAGCATGGCGATGCCGGCAAGCAGCCACGCAGTGCCGCCAAGGATCGCGAAGTCGACGACCCACTCAAGGACGAAACGCGAGAGGGCGAGCAGCGGCTTCACGAAGAGCGCGCCGTAGATTTCATCGACATAGTATTTGTGGAGCAGCAGTTTGTAGCCGGCGGGCACGGCTGCGGCAAGCTGTGCCGGCGCGTCGGGCTGTCTGGTGATACATGCGGTGCGGCGATGAACCAACCGATGAGAGCGACCGCGACGGCGAGCACGCTGAGGCCGAGTTCGAGGCTGGCGCTGCCGCCGGTGAGGGGATGTTCGCCGACAGACGGCGAGAGAAATGCGCCGATGCGCTCTATGCCGATCCAGCCGCCGCCTACGGAAAGCGCAGGCGAGAATGACCAGCGGCCCGAGCATGGACCACGGGCTCTCGTGCGGGTGCACGTCGTGGCTGCGCAACTCACCGAAGAACGCCAGGTACCAGAGGCGAAACATGTAGAAGGATGTGAGCAGCGCAGTGACGAGGCCGACAAACCAGAAGACAACGCCGCTGCCGCCCTGCACAAAGGCTGCATAGAGGATCGCATCCTTCGAGAAGAAGCCGGCGAAGGGGAAGAATCCCGCGATGGCAAAGACCGCGGCCGTCATGGTCCAGAACGTGACCGGCATGTACTTGCGCAGGCCGCCCATCTTGCGCAGGTCCTGCTCATCGCCCATGCCGTGAATCACGGAGCCCGCCGCAAGGAAGAGCAGCGCTTTGAAGAAGGCATGCGTCATGAGGTGGAAGATGGCTGCCGAATAGGCGGCAACACCGCACCCGAGGAACATGTAGCCAAGCTGCGAGACCGTCGAGTAGGCCAGGACGCGCTTGATGTCGGTCTGTACCAGCCCGATTGTGGCGGCGAAGAAGGCCGTTGCCGCGCCCACGATGGCGACCACCATCAGCGCAAAGGGCGAGCGGTCGAAGAGGAAGTGCATGCGGGCGATCATGTAGACGCCCGCTGTGACCATGGTGGCTGCGTGGATCAGCGCGGAGACCGGCGTGGGGCCTTCCATCGCATCCGGCAGCCAGACGTAGAGCGGCAACTGCGCGCTCTTGCCGGCAGCGCCCACCAGCAGGCAGAGCGCGGTTGCGGTGAGAATGCCGCCGGTGAGCGTGGGATTGGCGGCGAGCTTCGCCGCGATCTCGCTGAAGGTGAGAGAGCCGAAGTTCGCCAGCAGCAAAAAGATGCCGATGAGGAAACCGAAGTCGCCGATGCGGTTGACGACGAATGCCTTCTTGCCTGCTTCCACCGCTGAGGTCTTCTGGAACCAGAATCCGATCAGCAGATACGATGCGAGGCCCACGCCCTCCCAGCCCACGAACATGAGCAGCACGTTGCCCGCGAGCACCAGCACCGTCATGAAGAAGAGGAAGAGGTTCAGGTAGGCGAAGTAGCGCCAGTAGCCGTTCTCATGGGCCATATAACCCACGGAGTAGATGTGGATGAGGAAGCCGACGCCGGTGACGATCGAGCAGCATCAACAGCGACAGATGATCGAGCGCAAAGCTGAAGTCGATGTGCAGCGTGCCGGCGTTGATCCAGGTACCGGCTATGTCTCGACATGCGGCAGGCTGCATCTTCGACGCGAGCCGCATTGACAACTACACCGAAATGAAGCCAGCGGCGCTAGCAAAGCGATCGTAGTGACGAGTGCTTTGGGCAGGCGTCGGCCGATGGTTCCATTGATGAGGAACCCGGCGAAGGGCAATAGCGGAATCAACCAGAGATGCAGTGAGCCGTTCATAGTTTCATCAAATCGATTCGGTCAACGGCCAGCGTGGCGCGGGCGCGGAAGACAGCAATGATGATGGCAAGGCCAACGGCAGCTTCCGCCGCGGCCACCATCATGACAAAGAAAACGAAGATCTGGCCTTTCACAGCATGCCACTGATGCGCGAAGGTGACGAAGGAGAGATTGACCGCGTTGAGCATCAGCTCGATCGACATGAAGACCGTGATCAGGTTGCGCTTGATGAGAAAGCCGACGATGCCGAGGCAGAACAATACCGCGCTGAGCAGCAGGTAAAGATTGAGCGGGACTTCCTGCTGGAAAAGAATGATTCATTTGCTCACCGTTCTTTCGCGGCTCCGTGTGACGCGCAAGCGCGACAGCGCCAAGAATGGCGACGAGGATCAGCACGGAGGTGACTTCAAAGGGCAACAGTAGATTGGTAAAGAGCACTCTGCTCAGTTGCTCAAGGTTGGTTGCTCCGGGCACGTTGGAGAGGTTGTCGCCAAAGGCCGCACTGCCGAGGCCCTGAATGTGCAGGACCACTGTGGCGAGCGACGGCAAGAAGCGTGACCACGGCAGGAAAGCCGACGACGATATGCAGCACGGCTGCCGAGCGTTCGCTCTTCGCGGCCGGCGTTCAACAGCATGACCACAAAGGTGAACAGACACCATGATGGCGCCGGCGTAGACGATGATCTGCGCCGCGGCGAGAAACTCAGCGCCGAGCAGCAGATACAGCACCGCCAGCGAGGTCATCACCACAATCAGCGAGAGAGCGCTGTTGATCGGATGCGTCTGCAGCAGCAGGTTCACGGCTCCAGCGAGGCAGAATCGCGGCAAACACGATGAAACAGAATCAGATGCATCGTTCGATCACTTGTACGCAAGCCACAAGGCTCGTGGCAACAATGTTGAGGATGGCCAGCGGCATCAGATAGCGCCATCCAAAGTTCATCAGCTGGTCATAGCGGAAGCGAGGCAGCGTGCCGCGCACCCAGACATACAGAAACAGGAAACTGAAGACTTTCAGCACAAACCAGAAGATCGGAAGCAGCGACTGCAGAACGATGTTCTGCGGCAACGGAATCAGGTTGCCGAAAGGGCTGGTCCAGCCGCCGAGAAACAGCAGCGTCGCCACGCAGCCCACCATGATCATGTTCGCGTACTCGGCCATGAAGAACATGGCGAACTTCATCGAGCTGTACTCGGTGTGATAGCCGGCCGCGAGTTCGCTCTCGGCTTCGGGAAGATCGAAGGGCGAGCGGTTGGTCTCGGCGTAAGCCGCCATCAGATAGATGAAGAACGCGACAAACTGAAATCCGCCGAAGACGTTCCAGCGAGAGCATGCCGTGCGTTGCCTGGTTCTCGACAATCACACGCAGATTGAGCGACCCGCGCGCGCAACACGACGCCGACCAGCGACAGGCCCAGAGCCAGCTCGTAGCTGACCAGCTGCGCCGACGCGCGCAGGGAACCGAGCAGGGAGTACTTGTTATTCGAGGACCAGCCGGCGAGGGCGATGCCGTAGACGCCGATCGACGTGATGCCCAGGATCGACCAGCAGGCCGATATTGACGTCGGCGATCTCGAAGAAGTGGAAGCCGCCGGGGCCCGATGACCGCGGGCGCGCCGAAACGGCACAACGGCAATGGAGATGAGCGCACAGCTCAGCGCAATGATTGGCGCCAGCAGATAGAGCGGCCGGTAGACGCGCGGTGGGAATGATGTCTTCTTTGAGGAAGGATTTTGCGCCGTCGACCAGCGGCTGCAGCAGGCCGAAGGGGCCGACGCGGCTCGGCCCCCAGCGATTCTGGATGCGGCCAACGAGCTTGCGCTCAAGCAGCACGGTGTAGGCGACGCTCATCAGCATCACCACCGTGACCACGATGATCTTGAGCAAGCTCCAGAGAAAAAACTGCAAAATCGTCACGAGTCTTCAGCCTTTCAAAGCCACAACCAAATCAATCCGCAACGCCGCGGCAGCGGGCACGGAGTGTTGATGCTCGTTGAGCGCACGCAGCGCGCGACTGTATTGGCCGAGCGTGCCCGAGGTGAACAGACCATCGTGCGCGGGCGCGATGGGACGCGGAGACGGTGAGCGCGGAGACCGGCACAAAGCCCGGCTCGGTTCGGACATCGTTTCCGCCGAAGAGATTGAGGCGATCGAGCTTGTAGCCTGGCACCAGGCGTTCGATCTCGTCGAGCACGGCAAGAGGATCGAAAAGGCTCAGCTTTGGCTCCAGGCCGTTGGCGACGAGCCACACGGCATGACGGTCGGCTTCACCGGCCTGTGCGCCGCGCGATTGGCCAAGATCGGCGGTGACGCCGCTCTTGCCGAAGGGCACGAGCGTCTTCACGTTCGCGCCCATGTGCGTCCGCGAGGCGGACGAGAATTTCAAAGTCGGGTTTCACGCCGGCGCGATCGGCGGCCTTCTTCGCGAGCTGCAGATCGCCGAAGGTGTTGGTCACCGTGCCGGTCTTCTCATACAGGCTGGCCGCGGGGAAGACCACGTCGGCGAGTGCGGCTGTCTCGGTGAGGAACAAATCCTGCACCACGATGAATGTGTTTCTGAGCGCACCTGGATCGGCCTTGTGCTGCGCGACCGGGTTGGCGCCGACGACAAGCAGGGCGGCGAGCTCGCCTGTCAGCATCTCGGACATGCACTTGCCGGGCGTCTCTGACAGCATTCGGATACTCGGCGGCGAAGGCGCCGGGCGCGGTGATGGGCACATAGCCGGGGAGCATGTCGGGGAGCAGGCCCATGTCCGCAGCGCCCCGCGAATTTGCGTGATCGCCGAGGAAGGCAAACTTAACGTTGTCGCGTCCGATGCCCCACTTGACGAGAGACTCCAGAGAAGCGCCGCTGAACTCTGAGCCGAAGATGATGACGAGCGATTCTTCTGCGAGGAGAGCCTCACGAAATGCCGCATCGGACATTGTCGAGTTGTTTCCTGCCAGATATACTCAGCAAGATTTGCATAGCCGCCAGCGGGCACTCGCAGCGTGGCTTTGGCCTGCCGCTCGAGCTTGATCTGCTGCCGTGCTGGCGACGTAGAGACGCGCGTGATTGAGACGGACATTGGTGCGCAGTTCCCAGGCAAGCAGGGGATGCTCGTCGGTGGGATTGCCGCCGATGAGAAGAATTGCCGGCGCGCTTGAAATGTCGCGCAGGCTTGCAGCGCGATGCTCGTGGCCGGCCAATGCGCGGGCGAAACGCAGCGTAGTCGGCGGTGCGTGCGTGATCGATGTTATTGGTGCTGAGAACTGTGCGCGCAAACTTTTGCAGCAGGTAATTTTCTTCGTTGGTTGTGGTGTTGGAGCCGATGACGCCGATCGAAGCGCCGCCCTTCGTGTCGCGAATCTCCTTGAGCCTGCCTGCGGCAAAGCGCAGCGCATGCTCCCAGGTGGCGGGCTCGAGCTTGCCTTGCAGCATTGCGCACGAGAGGCCTGGTGAGACGGTCGAGGCTCTCGACAAAGTCGAAGCCGAAGCGGCCTTTGGCGCAGAGAAAATCGTCGTTGATGCCGCTCTTGTCGCGATTGTCGGCGCGGATGATCTCCGAGCCATCGTTCGACTGGCGCACGCCGAGCGTGACCTTGCAGCCGTCTGCCGCAATGGGTGCAAACAGTGGAGACGTGGTTCATCTCCCAGGGCCGGGTCTTGTAGCGATAACTGCCGCTGGTAAGCGCACCGACCGGGCAGACATCAATGCACATGCCGCACTGTTCGCAATCGAGCTGGTCGCCGTCGTTGGGCGCAATCACGGAGCTCGCCGCCGCGATTCTGCACGCCCAGCGCCCACACGTCCATGCCTTCGCCGCACATGCGCACGCAGCGATAGCAAAGAATGCAGCGGGGGCGATCGTAGAAGACGGCCGGCGACCACTGCTGTTCTTCGCGATGCTGCTTGGCCTCGGTGTAGAGGCTCTCGCCCGCACCGTACTTGAAGGTCATGTCCTGCAGCTCGCACTCGCCGCCCGCATCGCAGACGGGGCAGTCCAGCGGATGGTTGCCGAGCAGCAGCTCGATGGTAGCCTTGCGCGCCTGCGCAATTTCCGGCAGACTCAGTGATGAAGACCTGGCCCTTCGGCGACCGTCGTGGTGCAGGCGGTCTGCAGCTTCGGCACTTTCTCCTGGCGCACCACGCACATGCGGCAGGCAGCCTGCAGGCTGAGGCCGGGATAGTAGCAGAAAGCGGGAATTTCGATGCCGGCCTTGCGGCAGGCTTCGATCAGCAGCGTACCCGCCGGGGCCGTCAGCTTCTTTCCATCGACTGTGAAGTGTTACGTCAGCCATGCGTCTCCAGCGCTCCTACACCACGGCCAAGTCTGCGTGCTTGGCATACGGGCAGGGCTTGCCGTTCAGGTGCTCTTCAAACTCTTTGCGGAACTTCTTGACGAATCCGAGCGTGGGCATCGCCGCCGCATCGCCCAGCGGGCAGAAGGTGCGGCCCATCATGTTCTCGGCCAGGTATTGAATGTTGTCGATGTCCTTGGCTTCGCCGAATCCCGGCGTGGAAACGCGTGAGCGATTTCTTCAGCCAGTCGGTGCCTTCGCGGCAGGGAATGCACCAGCCGCAGCTCTCATGCTGATAGAAGCTGATGGTGCGCAGGGCGAACTCGACGATGCAGGTCTGGTCGTCGATCACGACGACGCCGCCGGAGCCGAGCATCGATCCGGCTTTGCCCACCTGGTCGAAGTCCATGCCGAGATTTTCAATCTCTTCGGGCAGCAGAACAGGAGTGGAAGATCCGCCGGGAACGACGGCCTTGAGCGTTGCGTCCGCCGCGAATACCGCCGCCGACCTCGTAGATCATCTTCTTGAGGTTGTAGCCCATCGGCAGCTCGTAGACGCCGGGCTTGCGCGACGTGGCCGCTGAGGCCGAAAAGGCGCGTGCCGCCGTTGCGCGGCGTACCGACTGCTGCAAAGGCCTCGCCGCCCATGGAGATACATGTGCGGCACGCTGGCGATGGTCTCGGCATTGTTGATGACCGTGGGGCCGCCGTAGAGACCAACCACGGCAGGGAAGGGCGGCTTGATGCGCGGCACGCCGCGCTTGCCTTCGAGCGATTCCATCAGCGCCGACTCTTCGCCGACTTCGTATGCGCCTGCGCCGGACTGCGTGATGATCTGAAATTCCGTGTCGGAGCCGAAGATGTTTTTGCCAAGAAAGCCCTTCGCATAGGCGTCGGCCACGGCCTTCTCCATGATCTCGAGCAGATAGCGATACTCGCCGCGCAGATAAATGAAGCCGAGCTTGGAGCCGATGGCAAGACCAGCGATGATGGTGCCTTCGATGACTGCGTGCGGATCGTGCAGGAAGATCAGGTGATCTTTGCAGGTGCCGGGCTCGCTCTCGTCGCCGTTAACCAGAACATACTTCGGCTTCGCGCTCTGCTTGGGCACGAAGGACCACTTCATGCCGGTGGGGAAGCCCGCGCCACCGCGGCCGCGCAGGTTCGAGGCCTTCATCTCGTTGATGATCCAGTCGGGGCCGTTGGCGAGGCACTTCTTCGCAGACTCGTAGCCGCCGAGCTCGATGTATTTGTCGATATCGGCGGCGCCCTGGCCGAAGCGCTTCGAGACGATCTTGACTTCATCGGGATGGGAGACGAGCTTAGGCATTCTTCCCTCCCTGCGCGGCTTTGGCGCGATAGTCGGCAAGAATGCCGGCAACCTGATCGGGTGTCAGGTCGTCGTGGAAGTCGTAATTCACCTGGATGGCTGGTGCCCAGCAACAGGCACCGATGCACTCGACTTCTTCGAGCGAGAAGACGCCGTCTTTGGTCACGCCCTTGTGGCCGATGCCGAGTTCGTCCTGGAATTTCTCGAAGAGTTCGTAGCCGCCGCGCAGCATGCAGCTGATGTTGGTGCAGACCTGTACGTTGTATTTTCCTGCAGGCTTGAAGCGCAGCATGGAGTAGTAGGTGGCGACGTTGCGCACATCGAGTTCCGTGATGCCGATGCGCTCGGCGACTTCTGCGATGACCGCGTCGGAGAGATAGCCGACCTCGTCCTGCGCGTAGAGCAGCATGGGAACCAGGGCCGAACGCCGCACGGGATACTTCGCGGCCAGCGCGTCGAAGCGCGCCGCGAGCTGCGGTGAGAAGATGCTCATGGTTTCAGGGCTCATTGCATCAGCTCCCGCGCCCAGGCTTCTGCGGCCATATCCATCTCTTCGTCCTCTGTCGCTCGTTCGCAAGGTTCCGGCTTCGGTCAATTCCAGCTCTCCGCTCATTCCGTCTTCACGCATGCCAGCGGACCGCGGGGCCGCTGCGCTCAAGGTTCAACCACTTGTCGGCGTGGCGCACCGTAATGCGCTCTTCGCCCAATTCCACTGTAGCCTGCCGGTCTCCGTTGAGGCCGTGAGCTGCGGTATAACTGCGCAACAGCGATGCCAGCGATACCCAGAGCTCCACGTACAGACCTTCATCCGTGCCTGTCATTGCTTAACTCACCGCCAAAATTTCAGCTTCCGAAATTGGCTTAAGTGTCTCTCTGTTGGTCCCGTAGAAGTCCGTCTCTTCTGCGAGTTTCAAAATCTGAAAATCTCTCGCGATCGATTTCTGATCGGTAGTCATTTCATATTCGCCGGCAGTGTTCACGAGCCATACACAGTTCAGTCCGTCTTGCAGGCTGTAATACCCAATGCGAAAAATTCTTCCTTGATTCCCCCCCCACTTCGCCAGCAACTTCACAACGGAGCGCGGTGGAATAACTTTGCCTAAATAGACTCTCGACCGAGTCCTTTTCATCACTTCAGGCTCAGGCCGTTTGCGCTTCACCGGTCAATCTCCCCCAGCACGATGTCAATCGAGCCGATGACCGCGACCACATCGGCGAGCAGGCGGCCCTGACACATGGTTTCGAGTGCCTGCAGCGTGGCAAACGAAGGATTGCGCATGTGCACACGATACGGTTTTGCCGTGCCGTCCGACACCACATAGTAGCCCATCTGCCCGCGCGGGCTTTCGATGGACTGGTAGACCTCGCCAGCGGGGACGTTGAAACCCTCGGTGACGATTTTGAAGTGATGGATCAACGCCTCCATCTGCGTCTTCATCTTTTCGCGATCGGGCAGCACGATCTTGGGCGCGTCGGCCTTGACCGGTCCCTCGGGCATGCCGTCCAGAGCCTGCTGAATGATCTTGACGCTCTCGCGCATCTCTTCGAGGCGCACGATGTAGCGTGCCCACGTATCGCCGACTGTCGAGGTTGGTACTTTGAACTGGAATTTCTCGTAGCCGGAGTAGGGACGGTCGCGGCGCAGGTCGAAATCAACACCCGAAGCGCGCAGTGGCGGGCCGGTGACACCCAGAGCAATCGCATCCGCTGGAGAGAGATAACCCACACCCTTCAAGCGATTGATGAAGATTGGATTGCCGGTAAGGAGATTGGAATACTCGTCGATTTTCTCCGGGAAGGTCTTGATGAACGCCTGGACGCGATCGAAGAAGTCGAGCGGCGGCTCCATCGAGAGTCCGCCGACGCGGAAGTAGCTGGTCATCATCCGCTGACCGGCTACATGCTCAAAGATGCGCAGAATGTCTTCACGTTCGCGGAAGGTGTAAAGGAAGACGGTGAGCGCGCCAATGTCCATGGCGTGCGTGCCCAGCCATACCAGATGTGAATTGAGTCGCGTCAGCTCGCCGAGCAGCACGCGCATCCACTCGGCCCGTTCGGGAATCTCAAGTCCGAGCAGGCGCTCGACGGCCAGGCAGTAGCAAAGGTTGTTGGCCATCGGGCTCAGGTAATCGAGCCGGTCAGTGAGCGGGACCACCTGCTGATAAAACTTGGCCTCACAGGTTTTTTCGACGCCGGTGTGCAGATAGCCGATCTCGGGATAGAGGCGGACAATGATTTCGCCGTCGATCTCAAGCACCAGGCGCAGCACGCCATGCGTCGACGGGTGCTGCGGTCCCATATTCAGGACCATGTGCTGGTCTTTAGCGCCTTCTGCGAGGGGTGCTTCGAGGATCGGAGTGCCGATGGTCTCGGTCATTTAGCGGTAACCCTCCACCGGGTAGTCCTTGCGCAGGGGATGGCCGACCCACTCGTCGGGCATCATGATGCGGCGCATGTTGGGATGGCCCTCGAAACGAATGCCGAAGAGATCGAAGACCTCGCGCTCGTAGAAGTTCGCCGAGGGCCAGACAGGAGTGATGGACGCGACCGCAGGCTCATCGCCGGGGAGCATCACACGCAGCCGGATGTAGTCCTTGAATTTGTGCGAGAGGATCTGATAGCTGACCTGGAAGCGCGGCTCGGAGGGAAGCCAGTCGACTGCGGTCAGGTCTTCGAGAAAGTTATAGCCGGCCGATTGTACGGTTGAAGCGGCTTCGCGAATCTGGTCGCGTGCAATCGTCAACGTCAGCTCGCCACGATCAAAGCGCGCATCTTCGAGTGCGTCTGCATTCCAACTGAGAATAGCCTTGAGAGCCGGATGCTCTGGCAGACCCTTGAGCACCTCGGCCTTGCCGGCGAGCGTCGTATTCAATCCGTCCACGGCCATTAAAGGTCCGCCTTGTCGAGGCTCCAGTCGAGGATGCCTTTGCGCACAATGTAGTACAGGCCGACGGCGACGAAGCCCAGATAAACCACCATCTCCCAGAATCCGAAAAGGCGGCTGCCGGTGATGCCGGGGAGTTTGCGGTAGATCACCGCCCAGGGCATCATGAAGACCGCTTCCACGTCGAACAGGATGAAGAGCATCGCCACCATGTAAAAACGCACGCTGAAGCGCCCGCGAGCATCGCCAACGGCCTCAATGCCGCATTCATAGGCTGCAAGCTTGGTTCGCGAGTTGCGATGGCGGCCGACAAACCACGACGCAACCACCATGGACGCAGCAAGCCCCACAGCTACAGCGATTTGCATGAGAAGCGGGAGATATTGCCATTGGTAGGGTATGGTCATTGGCGTCCCGAGAGGAAAGAAGTGGAACCGGTTGTGCGGGACCGCCGAGGACCCCATCCCCGCTGCGATAACCCGCTGATTTGAGCTTAGGTTTTCAGCCTCCTTCCGTCAAGGCAACGCGGGCGGATTGCGGCGCGGAACTGACGATGTTGGGAAGATGCCGCGGGCAGGGAAAGGGTGCATACCGAACTGCCGAGAGCGCGATTGAAATTTCTCAGATCGTAGGTTTCCTGAATCGGAATTTCGTGCCATCCATTGTCGAAACGAAACGAACAGAAGTACATCGCCTCCATTTTCGGGTGAGTCGAGGCACATGAGTGCTTGAAATGAGACATGCACACCGTTGCAACGCCCCTGAGGACGCCGCGCGCCGTGGCCCCCGTGCTGCCGCGCGCGGTTCCACTCGACCGGCGCCGCCGCATTGACCGGGAGGCCGGCCGCGCGCTGGAGATGCTGGGCCGCGCGATCGAGTATCTCGCCGACGAATATGCCCACGCGGGAGGGCCGCCGGCGGCAGATGATCCACAAGTGCTGGCGATGCAGATTCTCATGGCCAGTAATCGCGAGATTTATTTCGCGTGTCCGCTGGTGCCAACATTCGCTGAGAGAGTGCGAGCGTGGCTTGGGCTGCGGAAGCCCTAACAGACGGCGGGTTGCGTGCAGCGCCGCTTGCCTGTTATTGACCAAGCGCCAGCATGGCAAAGAGCAGCACCCAAGCCAGGCCCATTGCGTGCCAGTACCATGCGGTCGCATCGACGATCACCTGGCGCAGTTCAACGCGCTTGAACCAGCTCAGCGCTGTGAGGCACACCAGCAACGCGAGAAGCCCAAGCACAAGATGCGCCGCGTGCAACCCGGTGATGACGTAGAAGAAGTAGCTGGCCGGCGTCGATGCATGATCAAAGGCGAAGCCCTGTGCGGTGAGCTGACGCCAGGCCACCCATTGGCCGGCAAGAAAAAGCGCGCCGAGCGCAAGCGTTGCGCCAATCCAGGGCAGTGTGCGCCGCAGCGCCGGACGGCCCAGACCCAGCCACTCTTCCAGCACGTCAATCTCACGGAAAATATTGTGGCGCGCGACTTCCATGCAGAGCCCGCTCAGCAGCAGCACGGCCGTGTTGAGAAACAGAACCGGCGGAAGTTGAATAGGGTGCCAGTCGCCTACGATCTCGTGAGAACGGGGATCGAGATGCGAGCCGAAGTGCCCGGCGAAGAACAGAACCACCAGCACCGCAAAGAACATCATGTCGCCGGCCAGCGCGAAGAAGACAAAGAAACGCACGCGGTGCAGGAACTCGCGCGGGCCGCGCTTCTCATTGCGCCAGTCGTCATCGCCCCCGCCGCCTCCACCCCCAGTGGGGCGACGGTCTACCGGGGGTTTACCCCCAATTCCAGGCTCTTTCCGTTCCGTCTCCGCAGGGGAGTGCGTGAAGGTGGCAGGCATGAGGAAGCCTCTGTGAGGTAGAGATTACACTCACTCTGCTTTGGACGCATCAGGAATCGCAGGGGTGGTACGACTGCACAAATCGGCTTTTCTCATCGTGGAACTGATTATCGGGATTGTGCAGCCAGTACCGATGCAACGAAAAGTTTATGCACCCGCCGGTCGGTCGAGAGCTCGGGATGAAAGGTCGCGGCCATCACGATACCCTGACGTACGAGAGCTGGAAAGCCGTCCCGGCGGGCGAGGACGTCGACGCTTGGGTCTGTTTCCGCGATACGCGGTGCACGGATGAAGACCATCTCCAAAGGGCCGCCGGGCAGCGAGGTTTCCGCGTTGAGGATGGTCGAGTCGATCTGGCGACCATAGGCGTTGCGTTCGACGACAGCATCGAGCAACCCCAGCGAGCGTTGCGGCGGATTCGTCACTTCGCGAGCCAGCAGAATCGCACCCGCGCAGGTGCCGAAGACGGGTTTCGAAGCGCAGAACTGCTGCAGGGTCTCAAGGAAGCTGTGCTTCTCCAGAAACTTGAGCATGGTGGTTGACTCGCCGCCGGGAAGGATCAGGCCATCGAGGCCAGCAAGCTGCTCGGGCTTGCGAACCTCAATCGGCTCGGCGCCCGACTCAACGAGAGCCTCGGCGTGCGATGCGTAGTCGCCCTGGATGGCGAGAATTCCGATGCGGGGGCGCGTGCTGTCGGTCAATTCATCTCCGAAAGGAACAGGCGGCACCTCAGCGATGCCGCCTGTTCATTACATCTGTTGAATCTCGCCCGAGACTCGTGTTTTCCGCAAAAGTCTACGAAGCTAAGAATGGCGCCGAAGGCGCGCCCACCCCACCGCAGGTGGCTACCAGCCGCGGGTTTGCAGAAGCTGCGACTCTTCAATCGCGGCTGCGGCCAGACCCTTCATCGTTCCGGTGACCTGCTCGCTGACCTCGGCAAGAATCTTGGGATCGTTGAAGTGGGTCGTCGCGGTGACGATAGCTTTGGCGCGGGAGACGGCTTCTTCCCGCTCCTTGGCGTTGTTCTCTACGTCGAGCGGCGTGGCGCGCTCCTTCATGAAGATGCCCGAGCCGACAAAGATGGCCTCGGCTCCGAGCTGCATCATCAGCGCCGCGTCGGCCGGAGTGGCGATGCCGCCGGCAGAGAAGTTCGGCACCGGCAGTTTGCCGGTCTGCGCCACCATGCGGACCAGTTCGTAGGGAGCCTGATGCTCCTTGGCAGCCGCGTAAAGCTCCTGTTCGGAAAGAACCGTGAGCGCCTTCATCTCTTTCACGATCTGGCGCATGTGCTGCACGGCGTGCACCACGTCGCCGGTGCCGGCCTCGCCCTTGGTGCGGATCATGGCGGCGCCTTCGGCAATCCGCCGCAGAGCCTCGCCCAGATTGCGCGCGCCGCAGACGAACGGCGTTGTGAAGGCGTGCTTGTCGATGTGATGGGCTTCGTCGGCCGGGGTCAGCACTTCGCTCTCGTCGATGAAGTCGACGCCGAGGTGCTGCAAAATCTGTGCCTCGGCAAAGTGTCCAATGCGCGCCTTGGCCATCACCGGAATCGAAACCGCGGCGATGATGCCCTTGATGAGCTTGGGACTTGGCCATGCGGGCCACGCCGCCTTCGGCGCGGATCATGGCGGGCACACGCTCGAGGGCCATGACGGAGGTAGCGCCTGCTTCCTCAGCGATGCGCGCCTGCTCCACGTTCATCACGTCCATAATGACGCCGCCCTTGAGCATCTCGGCCAGGCCCACCTTCAGGCGCAGACTGGTGCTCGAAAGGCTTTTCTTTCCATTAGCTTCAGACATTTTCTTCGACCTCGATCCTGCGCGTGCGGCCCGGTCGTCGGGCGCGGGCATTCGCTTTATGAACTCTTTCCAGTGTAGCAGCGAAGTTGTTGCGTGGTCATACCGCGGCCACACGGACGGCTCCCCGATCCGCGCGAAATTCTGAGTCCTTTCCAATCCGACCGTCCCACTTCTGGTCAGCCTGCTGCAACGACCCGGTACACATGTCAGCTGCCATTCCCATTGCGCCGCCGGTGCAGGACCCGGCACTGGTCGCCGAGACGCAGGAGCGTGCGGAAGAGAACGCGCTGGTCGCGGCGTCGGCCTTGCTTGCCCACGAGCCGTTGAAGCTCAACCCTGCGGTAGCGCGGCTGCCGGTGGAACTCGACGTGGCGGTGCCGGTGCCGGCCTTTCGCGTGCGCGACCTGATCAACCTCGCCAGCGGGCAGGTGATCGCGTCGCAGTGGGGACACGGAGACGATCTGCCGCTGGCAGCCGGAGACGTGCAACTGGCCTGGAGCGAGTTTGAAGTGGTGGATACGCAACTGGCCGTGCGCGTGACCCGTATGGCCTGAGCGCCGTTTTCGGGGTTGCTGAGAAAAGCTGAAAGGACCGGGGAGATGAAAGCTACATCCGAAGCGCGAGGGCAGAGGCCACCGGTAGGCGGGCTGGCCGGATGGCTGCTCCAGCGACTGGGCCGCCCGAACGCTGTTCCTCCGCCGCGGCTGACGCTTCTCGAGCGGATCTCGCTGGCGCCCCGTCAGTCCCTGTCGCTGGTCGAGGCAGAAGGGCGCAAGCTGCTGGTCGCCACCTCGCCGGACGGCGCGCCGACCTTCTACGCGCTCGATGAGGTAGGGCACATGATCGAGGGTCCGCGCCGGATGCGTCCGCGCCCGTCTCCACGGAGGGCTTCGTGGTAGCACTGCTGGCCGCGGCTCAGACGGTCTCTCCCGCGAACCTGCCGCTCCTGCCCGACCTGAACGCACGGCTGCATCCGTCGGACTCGACGCCGTGGACTATCGTCTTTGTTCTCACGCTACTCACGCTGGTGCCGGCGATCCTGATGTGCATGACGCCGCTGGTGCGGCTGCTGGTGGTCTTTCATTTTCTGCGCCAAGCGCTGGGCACGCAGACCGCGCCCTCGAACCCCACGCTGCTGGGCCTCGCGCTGATGATGACCTGGTTTCTGATGACTCCGGTGCTCAATCAGGTCGATCAGCAGGCGGTTGAGCCCTACCGCGCCGGACAGATCACCGGCTGGCAGGCCATCGACGCAGGATCGCAGCCGGTGAAGCTGTTCCTGCTGCGCTACGCACGGGAGAAGGATCTCGAGCTGTTTGCCGCTGCCGGTCAGCTTCCCCGGCCCAACAAGCCCAGCGATCTGCCCATGCGCGTCGTGATGCCGGCCTACATTCTGTCCGAGCTCAAAGCCGGCTTCGCCATCGGCGCCGTGCTGTTTCTGCCCTTTCTGTTGATTGACATGGTGACGGCTTCCATCACGACCTCAATCGGCATGTTCCAGCTGCCGCCGGTGGTGGTTTCGACGCCGTTGAAGATTCTGCTGTTTGTCATGGTCGACGGCTGGAACCTGCTGGCGGGGTCGTTATTGAAGAGCTTTTAGGAATGTGGCAAGGAGGCGTGCGATGACGCCCGACATGGTGGCCGAGCTACTGCGGCAGCTGATGAAGGAGGCATTGATTCTGTCCGCGCCGGTGTTGCTGGCCGCGGCGCTGCTGAGCTTCGTGCTGAGCCTGGTGCAGACCCTCACCAGTCTGCAGGAGCAGTCGCTGACCACGGTGCCGCGTCTGGTGGCCGTGGCCGCCATTCTGCTGGTCGGCATGCCGTGGTTTCTGAGCCGCATGGCGACCTACACCGTGTCGCTGTTGAGCGACCTGCACCGGTACCTGGGCTAGGGCTGCGCACACAACGGAGAGCAAACGAGCACACGATGCAGGATTGGGGACATTTTCTGAGCGCAATGACGCTGGTCGTAGTCCGGCTGAGCGGGATGGTCTTCTTTGCGCCGTTCTTCTCCTCGACCTCGCTGCCGCCGCGCACCAAGGCGGGGTTGGTGCTGGTGACGGCGTGGCTGCTGGCCCCGCTGGTGGCCGCGCTGCCCCAGGCGCATCTGGAGTTGAGCTACGGAGCACTGATTGGGGAAGTCTCCGTCGGCCTGGTCTACGGGCTCACGCTGACGCTGATGAACGAGATGCTGCTCTTCGCCGGGCAGATCGCGGGCCTGCAGTTCAGCTTTTCGCTGGTCAACCTGCTCGACCCGGCCTCTGAAATTCAAACGCCGCTCATGGGAGAGCTCTTTCAGTTGCTGGGCACGCTGGTCATCATCACGGCGGGGCTCGATCGCATTCTTCTCGGCTCGGTGATCCGCAGCTTTCGTGCCGTTCCCCTGGGCACCTACGCGCTCGCGCCGCCGGCGGCGGTCGGCATTGTGGAGGCGGCGGGAGGGATCTTTCTGGCCGCGCTTGAGCTGGCCGCGCCGGTGCTGGCGGCCACAGTCCTGGTCGAAGTTGCGGTATCGCTCCTCGGCAAGCTCAGTCCCCAGCTGCCAGTGATGTCGCTGACCGTGCCGCTCAAGACCTTGACCGGCCTGTCGCTCCTGGCTGGCTCGCTGGCGTTGTGGCCGCGCTTCATCGAGGCCCGCTTCGACAGCTTGCTGGATATGGCCGAGCGGCTGGTGCTGCTGCATGGGGCGAAAGGCTGATCGATGCCAGGAGAGCGCACAGAACAGGCCACTCAGCACCGGCGGCAGCAGGCCCGCCGCGAGGGCGACGTGCTGCACAGCCGCGAGCTCACAGCGGCGGCCGGCATGCTGGCTGGGGTGATGACGTTGGGCATGGCGTCGAAGCACGCAGCCGAGGCCTGGCGCGCCGCTCTGTCCGGCTTTCTGGATCTGGGAACCTCGCGGCACTGGGAGCCATCTACGGTCGGGCCAACATTGATTGCCATCCGCGGTTTGGCGTTGACCATCGTGGGCCCGGTGGGGCTGGTGATGGCTGCGGTCACGGTGGCGGCGCTGGTGGTGGGCATTGCGCAGACCGGCGGCGTGACACTCTCCGGCAGCGCCATCGGATTCAAGATCGAGCGCCTCAATCCGCTCACCAACATTCAAAATCTTTTCTCTCTGCGCGCGGCGGCGCGCCTGGGCAAGTCGCTCATCCCCGCTGCCATCCTCGGCATCTTCGCCGCCCAGCGCATCGGCCGCGAAATCAACCTGCCGCCGTTCTCGACCGTGCGCTTGGAGATGCTGGGCGCGGACATCTACGGACTGCTGGTGGCGACTGCCTGGCTGCTCTTCGGCTGGGCGGCGATTGACTACATCGTCGAATGGCGCAGCCGCGAGTCGCGCCTGAAGATGAGCCGCGAAGATATGCGCGAGGAGTTCAAGCAGAACGAAGGCAGTCCGCAGATTCGTAATCGCATTCGCGGCCTGCAGCGCCAGATGCGCCGCCGCAAGGTGAAGGCCGACGTTTCGCGCGCGGCCGTGGTGCTCACCAATCCCACGCATTACGCCGTGGCTCTGGGCTTCGATTTCTCGACCATGGAAGCGCCTAAGGTGCTGGCCAAAGGCCGCAACCTTCTGGCCGAGGAGATCAAGGCCGAGGCCCGCTGGGCCGGCGTGCCGATCATCGAAAACCCGCCGCTGGCGCGCTCGCTCTATCGCTCGGTCGAGGTTGGCCAGGCAATTCCCGTCGACCTCTACGCGGCCGTGGCCTCGATCCTCGCCTATCTCTACCGCCAGCGCGTGGAGCAGGAGATGCGCGACGCGGCGCGCCCGCGAAGCCGCAACCCGGCCCCAGCCGTCGCGCGGCGGCCGGCTCCGCCGCCGGTCATCGATTCCGCCTGTTGATGGAGGTGCCCGATGAGCACCGCAGCCCTGGCCACGCCCGCCGCCGGGGCGCGCTCGTTTCTGAACCGGCTGCGCGAGTATGCGCTGCCCCTCGCCGCCATCAGCGTGATCTTCGTCATGCTGGTCCCGCTGCCTGCCGTGGGCCTCGACATGCTGCTGGCGATTTCGATGGCGGCTTCGATCGTGGTCTTTCTCTCCGCGGTGCAGATTCGCCGCGCCGTCGAGCTGAGCGTCTTTCCCACGCTGCTCTTGCTGCTCACGCTCTTCCGTCTCGCGCTCAACATCGCCTCGAGCCGCCGGATTCTGCTGCATGGCTCTGAGGGCACGGCCGCGGCCGGGCAAGGTCATCGAAGCCTTCGGCCAGTTTGTCGTGGGCGGCAACTACGTCGTCGGCTTTGTCTTGTTCCTGGCCCTCATCGCCATTCAATTTCTCGTCGTCTCGCATGGCGCGGTGCGCACTGCCGAAGTCACCGCCCGCTTTACCCTCGACGCACTGCCCGGCAAGCAGATGGCCATCGACGCCGACATGAACGCGGGGCTGATCGATGAGGCCGAGGCCCGCAAGCGCCGCCAGGCCATCGCCCGGGAGGCTGAGTTCTACGGCGCCATGGATGGCGCGGCCCGCTTCAACCAGCGCGATTCGCTGGCCACCATTCTCATCACCGCGATCAACATCATCGCCGGCCTGCTGATCGGCACCCTGCAGCAGGGTATCGAGCTCAGCGAGGCGGTGCGCACCTACACCATTCTCACCGTGGGCGATGGTCTGGTCACCATGATTCCTTCGCTGCTGGTCTCGGTGGCGGGCGGCATCACGCTCACACGGGCCAACTCTGCGGGTCTCTTAGGCGGCGAGATTCGCCAGCAGCTTCTGGCCCGCCCGGCCACGCTCTTTCTCGCCAGCTTCGTCTCCGGCGCCATGTGCCTGATTCCGGGGTTGCCCAAGGTTCCGTTTCTGCTGGTCGCGGGCGGGCTCTTCTGGGCCGGCCGCCGGGTCGAGCGTGCAGGCGCGGCCGTCCCGGTGCTGGATCTCAGCGCGGGTGAGAAGAAGAGAAAAGGTGAAGCCGCGCCGGCTGCCGAGCTGGCCAACATGATGCGCCTCGAGGACCTCACCCTGGAGATCGGCTTCCAGTTGATCCCACTGGTCGACGAGAAGCAGGGCGGCCAGCTGCTCAGCCGGGTGCGTTCGCTGCGGCGGCATCTTTCCACCGAGATGGGTTTTCTGGTGCCGCCTGTCCATATTTCGGACAATCTGCGCCTCAAGCCCCGCGAATATCTCTTCTCCCTGCGCGGCATCGAGATCGGCCGCTGGCAGACCGAGGGTGCGCAGCTTCTAGCCGTCTCCGGCGACCCCAACCGGCGTCCGCTGCAGGGGCGCGAGGCCCGCGAGCCGGCCTTTGGTGTGCCCGCCGTCTGGATTGCGCCCGAGCTGGAGGAGCAGGCCATCGCCGCGGGCTATTCGGTGGTTGATGCGGTCACCGTCATCACCACCCATCTCGGCGAGCTGATCCGCCGCCACGCGGGCGAGCTGCTGGGCCGCGCCGAGACCAAGCGGCTCATGGACTCTCTCAACGAGAGCCATCCCAAGCTGATCGAGGAACTGGTGCCCAAGCTGCTGACCCTGGGCGAGGTGGGCCGGGTGCTGGAGCAGCTGCTGCGCGAGCGCGTCTCCATCCGCGATCTGGGCAAGATTCTCGAGGCCATGCTGGAGACCGCGCCGGTGAACAAGAGCGTGGTCGCGCTGGTCGAAGCTTCGAGGCAGGCGCTGGGCCGGCGGCTGATCCAGCCCCTGCTCGACGCCGATGGGCAGCTGCCCGGTGCTGCTGCTGGACCCCGCGCTCGAGGAAGAAATTCTGGCCTCGCTGGGCGGCGGAGACCGGCCAGCGGCTGCTCGGCGCCGCCAGCATGCCGGCCACTCCGGTGCTTCGCCGGCTCGCCGATTCTTTGAGACGACTTATCGGCGCATCCACCTCTGCGGCCCTTCCCGTGCTTCTTTGTCCCAGTCCGGCTCGCTATCACGTCAAGCGCTGGCTGGAGCCGGTGGTGCCGCGGTTGGCGGTGGTGGCGGCGGCCGAGATTCCGCCCGACGTGCGGCTGCGTCCTATGGGGACGGTGCGGTAGGCGGCGCGTTAGACGGCGTAGAGGCTGGACGGAAGCTGTTTGGAATCTGGAGCTAGGTGGGGGAGGCAATGGGGAGCGAAGACAGGTGCGGCAGGAACGCAGGCTCTGCGCAAGCGGGCAGCAGGAGAGGACTATCCCCCCACGGGCGCCGGCGCCATGCGCCTGACCGGTGAGCAGGAGCGGGTGCTGCTCGAACATTTGCCGATCGTGCGGTTTCTTGCCCGGCGGATTCACGAGCGGCTGCCCCAGCACGTGGACATCGAGGACCTGGTCTCGGCCGGTGTTGTGGGGCTGATGGACGCCTTCGCCAAATTTGATCCCGACGAAGAAAGTGCAGTTTCGCAGCTATGCGCAATTCCGCATCCGTGGCGCGATTCTGGACAGCTTGCGCACTTTGGACTGGAGTCCGCGCGAACTGCGCCGCAAGGGCCGCGCGGTTGAAGAAGCTATTCGCGTGTTGACCTCGCGGCTGGGACGGGCGCCGGGCGAAGCTCGAGATTGCTGCCGAAATGGGCGTTCGGCCTCGAGGAATACCAGCAGCTGCTGGGCGATCTGAAGGGCCTCGAGATCGGTACCCTGCATATGGAGCGCAACGAGGATTCTGGCGAAGAGGAGCTGGCCTACGTCCCGGGACGGCCCGATGAGGATCCGCTCTTTCGCTGTCTGCGCGGCGAACTGGAGGAGCGGCTTGACCGAAGCCATTGCGCATCTGCCGGAGCGCGAGCGCCTGGTGATGACGCTCTATTACTTCGAAGAGATGACGATGCGCGAGATTGGACTGGCGTCTGGGCGTGGTCGAGTCCCGGGTCTCGCAGATTCACGCTTCGGCTGTCGTGCATCTGCGGTCAGCCCTGAAGGATCTGCCGCTGGACGCGCAGCGGGATCGCTTTTTGACGCGCGCGCAGCGGTATCACTCGGAGGCCGATGGCGGCCGGGCGGAGGGATGAAGCGAACTGATGGAAAAGATACTGAAACAGGACGAGATCGACGCCCTTTTTCAGGCGGCACAAAGCGCCGGAGCCGGAACTGCCGCAGGCGGGGTCTCGGGCCCGTATGGTTCCCTACAATTTCGCCACGGCCGGGCAGATCTCGAACGAACAACTACGCGCCATCAGCATGTTGAACGATCTGTTCGCCCGCAACCTGACCCACAATCTCGCGGCCTGGCTGCGCACCCGGTTTCAGGTCAACCTGGTTTCGGCCGAACAGATCGTCTTCAACGAATTTCTGCTGCGCATTCCCGAGATCAGCTACGTCTCCTCGGTGCGTCTGGAGCCGCTCGGCGCGCTGTCAGTACTGCAACTCGATCTTGCGCTGGCGCCGCCCATCATCGACCTGCTGCTGGGCGGGCGAGGGCAAGGACGGCCCGCTGCGCGAAGCTCACCGATATTGAAGAGTCGATCCTGGCCAGCGTGGTCGAGATCATCTGCCGCGAGCTGACCGCGGCCTGGCAGCCGGTGGGGCTGAGCTTCAACTTCGAGCGCCGCCAGATGCAGACCCAGGTGGCGCGCATCATGTCGGTGAATGAAAAGACTCTTTGTCTCAGCTTCGAAATTCGCATGCCGCACAGTTCGGGCTTGCTGAATCTGGCGTTTCCGGCGGTGGTAGCCAACACCATTCTGCGCCGGCTCACTTCGGACTGGGGCCGGCGAGACGCCATGCGCCGGAGACCTCGGAACGCATGGAGGCGGCTGGCCCGGCGTATCCGATTTGGCGGCACTCTGCAGCTGCCGGCGGTGCGCTTGCGCGCCGAGCGCTGTCGAGACTCTGGAGCCGGGAACGGTCCTGCGCCTCGATCTCTCCGCCAACCGCATGGCCGAGTGGCAGGTGGGCGGCCAGCGCATGGCCGCGGCCAGTGCCCATTCGGCAGGGCGCGCATCGCGCTGCGCGGTTTGAAGCCGACTTCTTCCGGAGGAAGGCGCGTGAACAACTATCTGGAATGCTGGATCTCGGTGGCGGCGGCCCTGTTCTCGCAGGCTCTGGCTGGGGAGCCGCAAGCTGAGTCGAGGATTGCCTTCAAGGCGCATGGTCGGACACGGTTGCATTTGTTTTTGCCGCCGTGCTCTGCGGGGATCAGGAAGGCACGGTTCTCTGTTGTGCTCGATCTGGGTCTGTTCAGATCGCCGCTGCTGGGCGAGGGAGTGGACCAGAAGGCGGCTGGGGAGAGTTGCTGCGCGAGGTGGCCGACGCCGCTGCCGGCGAGCTGCTGGCCACGACGGGCAGGAAATGCCGGATCGATGCGAAACCTCCCAAGTGATCGAGCGCGAAGGCCAGATCTCGCGAGCGTTGCAACTGAAGTCCGCCGCAAGGCGCCTGGATCATTCTGGGTGACGCGATCAGACCGAGGTCGCCGAGTGCAAAGGGGGACGAAGCTGACGGCGCCGCGCCCTTCGGGACAGAGCACGAAGCCATGCGCAGCAAACGGAACCATCGACGGGGTAGCTCGGGCGTTGAGTTGCTTCTCGACGTGGAGCTTGAGGCGACCTTGCGTTTTGGCTGCAGGGAGTTGCCGCTGGGCGAAATTCTGGAGCTGGGCCCCGGGCGACGTGGTGGAACTGGATCGTCACGTGGCCGACCCTGTGGATCTGATCGTTGCGGACAAGATTGTGGCTCGCGGAGAAGTGGTCTTGATCAACGGCAACTTCGGCCTGCGAGTCACCGAGGTGGCCGCGCCGCGCAAGCGGCTGGAGAGCATACGATGCCTTTTCTGACGCGAGGCGGGGCAGGCGCAGGACACGGCGCTTGTCGGTCGCACCGGCCTTCCGATTGAGTTGATTGCCCCGCGCGATGACGGCAGATCAAACGCCGAGATTTCCGGATCGGATGCCGCGATCATTCCGCGCCGGATTGTTCGAGACGTGTGCGCAATCCGGGATGCCGCTCCGGCTGGCTGCATCTCTGGCGCAGCCGTTCCGCTCCGGTCTTTGAAGGCGGATGGACGTGCTCGCGCCCTGCACCGAGGCCCGCTTCGCGGCGGCGGTCGCGCGCGAATGACCGGGCCGGGAAGCTGCCGCGAGGCCCATCGGCACCGCGTTCCGTTGGGGCTGTCTGCTGCTCGAACAAGGATGGATCACGCCGGCCAGTTGCGCCGGCGCTCGATGCGCAGAGGGCCGCGGGAGCGGGACGGGTCGGGCCATTGGCTGATGGGGCACAGCGCTCTCGACGAAGACCGGGTGACCCGCGCACTGGGGCTGCAGTGGAGCTGCCCGGTGCTGCTCTTGAGCATTCGAACCGCGTAGACGCTGACCGCGGTGATGCCGCGCTTGTTTGTCGATGCTTTCGGTGCTCTGCCGCTCCGCGTCGCCGCCGGGAAGGCTGCTTTATCTCGGCTTTGAGGAGTGCCTCGATCCGTGCTGGCGCTGGCCGTCGAACACATGAGCGGTTGCGCGTGGAAAGCGGATGGTGCGCCGAGTCTTCGTTTCCGGCCGGCGCACGCGCGGATGCTCGAGCGCAGGTTTCCCCTCGGTCGAACTCGATCGAAGCTGTCTCGCATGAGGCTGCGGCGCGCATGCTCTGGCCCGTTCGGTGGAGCGTGCAGCGGCCCAGCGCGGCTCGCGGCTGGTGCGGGTCCATGACTGTCTCTGGCTGCGCATGTGGCTGCGAGTGCGGGCGCGACGCCCTTGCCCGAACTCGGATCGGATGCGGGATCTGGTTTGTTCGATCGGAAAAATCCAATAGAGCCGTCGGACGTGTGGCTAAGGCGCTCGGACCATCCGGCATTGGGCTCAAGAGCCGGGGCGAAAGCGCCGATAGAGGAAAAGCAAGAGGAGTCTGAGCATGAGCGAAGTGCGAACCCTGATCGTGGACGATTCCTCGGTGATGCGCAAGATCGTGGAGCGGGCGCTTCGCCAGGCGGGTCTGGACCCGCTGGTGGTGCATGAGGCGGGCAGCGGTAGCGAAGGATCTGGAGATGCTGCGCGCCAAGCAGGTGGACCTGATCCTTTCCGATATCAACATGCCATCCATGGACGGCCTTGAATTTTTGCGCCAGATCCGCGCGACAGAATCTTGCGCCGGGTGTGCCGGTGGTCATGATCACGACCGAGTCAAGTGAGGAGCATGTGAAGCAGGCAATCCAGGCCGGCGCACAGGGCTATATTCGCAAGCCCTTCACCGCTGAACAAGTAAAGGAGAGGGTCCTGCCGTTGGTTGAATGCGGCGTAACGGCCAGCCAGGAGGATCCGACATGCTGTTGAACGGAGTACGGACGGCCGCGATCAGCGAGAGCAGAAAGCAGCGGCGTCAGGAATGGAGCGAGCCATGACGTGTTCGTTGCGGGATTCCGTGCATCTGGTTTCCGACCCCAAGAATCTGGACGCGAGCGTGGAAGAGGTCTTTCGGCTGATGCTGGGAGTGAACTGCAGACACTCGCAGATGGATCCGGGCCGCTGCCCCATGCGGGAGAAGGAGTCGGTGACGGCGGTAGTAGGATTCGGCGGCATCCTGAGCGGAGCCTGCGTCTTTCGCTGCGCTGCGAAAGCCGCCATGAGGGTGGCGGGGCACGATGACGGGCATGGAGTTTTACGAGATCGATGACACGGTCAAGGACGGCATTGGCGAAATCTGCAACATGCTGGCCGGAGCCTGGAAGGGTCGGTGCCGGAGCTGGCCGCCAACTGCGGTTTCTCCGTTCCGGCGGTCATTACCGGCCGCGATTACAACCTGCACGTGCAGGCGCCGGAGTTCCAATTGCAACCATTTCTACGCGTTTCAGGGTAGACAGTTCGACGTGACCATCGTCTGCGACGGCCTGCAGTAACCCCGGCAGATGGGGTCGACAAAGAGAAACTAGAGCCGAAAGAACGTGTGCAACGGGCCGTGGGAGACAATCCCGCGGCCCTTCGTGTTGGGCGGAGAGGCCAGCTTGTCTCAGAGCGCGACAATCTTCGCCGGATATTCCTGATACCTCTCTAATCTCCTCTCCTCCATTCCGGTCCTCTGTCTGCAACGTCTCCCCGGCAGGAGATGCCAGATGGACAGTGGATACTACGCGGCGATGACCGGGCTGGTGGCGCGGAGCAGGCCGTGGACACGGCGGCGGCGAATCTCGCCAACGTGCAGACTCCCGGCTACCGGGCCGAGCGCGAGTATTTCCGCTCCGTGTTGCTCGGGCCCGATGCCTTCGATTCGCAGCTGGGTCGAACGGTCAATAACTACGGCCTGCTCGGTGGCGATCGACTCAATCTGGCCCAGGGCTCGCTCAGCCCACCGGCAATCCTCTCGATCTAGCCCTGGAAGGACAGGGCTTCTTTGCAGTGCAGACCGCCAACGGTCTGCGCTTTACCCGTGATGGTAGCTTTCACCGCTCCACGAGCGGAGTTTCTGGTGACAGCGGCCGAGGAGCCGGTTCTCTCGCCCACCGGCCAGCCAATTCCCATTCCGCCGGGCGAGGTCGCCGTCGGCGCCGATGGCGTGATCCTTCCGTGGACGGCGGGGCCGTGGCGACGGTGGGCGTCTTCGATTTTCCCAGGGAACTCGAGCTTGACCCCGGAGGGCGCCAACCGCTACATCGCTCCGAGCAAAGGCGTGCAGGCCGCGGTTGGCGCGCAAGACTACGGTCGCACGCCGGAGCGCCTCGAAGCCGCCAACGAAAATGTCGTCCAGGGCACGGTCGATCTGATCGTGATGCAGCGCCAGGCAGAGATGATGCAGCGGGCCTTGACCGTCTTTCACACCGAGTTCAACAAGTTTGCGACCGAGGACCTGCCCAGGGTCTAGGCCAGCTTTCATCCGAGACGAGGGAAAAAATGATTCGAGCACTGTATACGGCGGCCAGCGGCATGAGCGCGCAGCAGTTGAATCTGGACACGATTGCCAACAATCTAGCCAACTCGTCGACCACCGGCTTTCGCCAGCTGCGGCTGCAGTTTCAGGACATGGTTTATCAGAACCTGGTGACGCCGGGCGCGGCGCAGAGCCAGTCGACCGTGTCGGCGGGATTGCAGATCGGTCTCGGCACCAAGTCGGCGGCGACCGAGGTGATCAATACCCAGGGCTCTCTGAACCAGACCGACAACCCTCTCGACGTGGCGATTCAGGGCGCGGGGTTTTTCCAGATCCAGCGGCCCGACGGCACCATCGCGTACTCCCGCGCCGGGCAGTTTCACCTGAACAACCAGGGAACCATCGTGACCACCGATGGAGACCCGATCATTCCGACCATCACCATTCCACCCAACGCGACGGCGGTCACGATCACCGAGTACGGCGTAGTGAACGCGACCTTGCCGGGGCAGCAGAACCCCTCGCAGCTGGGGCAGATTCAGCTGGCGACCTTTCCCAACCCCGGCGGCCTCGAGAGCATGGGCTCGAACCTGCTCGACGCCACACTGAGCTCGGGCGACCCGGTGCTGGGCAATCCCGGCGGTACGGAAGGACTGGGCACGCTGCAGCAGGGGTATCTAGAAAACTCGAATGTGGATGTAGTGACCGAGTTCGTGCAGATGGTGCTGGCCCAGCGGGCCTACGAGTCGAATTCGAAAGTCATCAAGGCTGCCGACGACATGTACTCACAGGTCAACAACATGACCCACTAGGGTGCGCGCAGGCATTGGGAAAGACGACAAGGAAGACGCGATGAAAAGCAGATGGTCGGCGTGGATCGGTTGGCTGGTGGGAGCAATTCTGTTGCTGAGCGTGGCGTTGTATGCGCAGGAGCCGGTCCGGGCCGTGCGCGCCATCGACGACCCTGCGACGGGAATGCGCTGGCTGCTGGTGCGTGCTGCCAATCATCCCGGCGGACCCGGGCGCTTGGTGCGGGCCGATATGAAACGCATCTCCGCAAGCGGTGCGTTGCAGCCCGCAGTGGTTGCGCCCTTGCCCCGCGTCCTGCGTGGAGGCGACCGGCTCATTGTGATCGAACGGACACCGGTGGCCGAGGCCAACCTGGAAGCAATCGCGCTTGGACCGGCCGCGGTGGGTGAAACCTGCGAGGCAAGGCTAAGCGTGACCGGCCGCCGCGTGCGCGTGATTGCCCTCGGTCCGGGGCGGGCGCTGCTGGCTCCCTCCACCTTTGCGGAAGCGGGTCAGCAATGACAGCGGGCTGGCGTTGGGGGCGGGGAGTGGGCTCGGGGATTCTGATGTTAGGCGTGACGCTAGCCACACTTCCTGCATTCGCGACGGTGAAAAGCAAAGCAGCCGTGGCTCCCAAGGCCACGCCGCCCGAGACTGCGCTCAAGTCCTACATCGAACGCGTGCGGGCCCAGCATGACAGTGAGGTCAAGACGCCGGGGTCGATCTGGACAGCCGATGGCAAGCTGGTGCGGCTGGGTACGGACGCCAAGGCTGTGCGGCTGCACGATGTGGTTTCGATTGTGGTGAGCGAGAGCCTGGCGGCCTCGACCGATGGGCAGGTGAAGAACACCCGCGCGTCGAACGCGAGCTCCAGCGTTACCTCGCTCTTTGGAGCCTTGAAGGCCGCGAACAATCTGCAGAATCTGCTGGGGCAGAATTCGGCATCGGGGCTGACGGCGCAGGGGCAGAGCACCACGAATTCAAGCCTGGTCACGACCTTTGGCGCGGAAGTCGTGGACGTGCTGCCGAATGGGATGCTGGTGGTGCAGGCAACGCGGCAGTTGACCTTCTCGCAGCAGACGCAGCTCATTCAGCTGCGCGGGCTGGTGCGGCCGGAAGATGTGAGTGCACAGAACGAAGTTCTGTCGACGGCAATGACCGATCTCGAACTTGAGGTCACGGGCAAGGGCATCGTCAACGACTCGACCTACCGGCAGAACCCCATCGTGCGCTTCCTCGAGAAGCTGCTGGTGTTTTAGGTGATGAGAATTGAGAGCAGGGAACAGAACGCGATGGCGACGTGGGTAGCAGTGCGAAATAAATCGATGCGAATCATGCCGGAGCAATTTTTCCGTGCGGCCTGGCTCTTGATCGGCGTTCTGGCCGCGATGGGCTCCGTTGCAGGGGGCGAGGACCCTGGCCAACTGGCGCGGATCAAGGACGTGGCTACGATCGAGGGCATACGCGACAACCAGCTGGTGGGCTACGGCCTGGTCGTAGGACTGCGCGGCACCGGCGACAGCTCGCAGACCGTATTTCCCGCGCAGACCCTGGTCTCGGCACTTGAGCGGATGGGCGTCACCGTGCCGCAGACCGGCTCCAACAGCGCCAGCAATATGCAGGTGAAGAATATGGCTGCGGCTTTCGTTGTCGCGACGCTGCCACCCTTCAGCCAGCCCGGCTACCGCATCGACATTACGGTCTCCTCGGCGGGCGATGCCCGCTCGCTCGAAGGCGGCATTCTGCTAATGACGCCGCTCTACGGGCCCGACGGGCAGGTGTACGCGCAGGCGCAGGGGCCGCTGGTATTGGGCGGTTACATGGCGACGGGAGGCGGCAACTCGCGGCAGGTGAATCATCCGACGACGGCGCGGGTGCCGGGCGGAGCGATGGTCGAACGCGGTGTGCCCTTCGACCTGAAGGATCTGCATACGGTGAGCGTGCTCCTCAATGACGCAGACTTTCACACCGCCGAGCGTATGGCTGCGGCCATCGATCAGGCCCTGGGCGCGCCGCGAGCCCACGCGGTCGACAGCCGCCGCGTGGTGATCGCGACACTGCCGAACGAAGATGTGCCTGCGCTTCTGGACAAGGTCGACGAGGTTCAGATTCAGGTTTACCCGCGGGCCAAGGTTGTGGTGAATGAACGAACCGGCACGGTCGTCATCGGCGGAACGGTGCGGTTGCAGCCGGTGTCGATCCTGCATGGAGGGCTTTCGGTCAATGTGATTTCGACGACTGAGGTTTCCCAACCCGGACCTCTATCGAACGGCACCACCCAGGTGGTGCAGCAGACCACCGTGCAGGCCCAGGACAAGCCGGTGAATCGTATCGAGCTCAAGGAAGGCGCGACCGTCGAAGATCTGGTGCAGGAGTTGCAGCGGATTGGCGCAGGGGCGCGGGATGTGATCTCAATTCTGCAGGCGATGAAGGAAGCCGGCGCACTTGAAGCCGACGTGGAGGTGATCTGATGCATGGACTGCATGGAATGCCGCTGGCCGGAATACTGACCGGGACACCGCCCGGAACAACGACCGGCAGGCTGTTGGCACAACCGACGGCGCAGGCGGCAGCGCCGCAACCCCGGCTGGTTCACGCGGCGCACGAATTCGAAGCGCAGCTGATGAAGGAGCTTCTTCAGCCGCTGGAAGAGGGCGACGGGCTGACCGGAGAAGACAGCGATGACAGTCAGGGGTCGAATGGGGCCCTGGGCGAATTTGCCACTGAGACGCTGGGGCAGGCACTGAGCGAACAGGGCGGCTTGGGGATTGCCGATGACCTGGTGCGGACACTGTCCCAGAACAGTACAGGTACCCACGGGGAGAAAGTAACCCGAAACGGATACCGAAATACCAGATTAAGTCCGACTCAATGACTAGAGTGATGAGAGGCCGCGCCGATAAGCCGCAGTGAGGAGACAACGCGATGGATGTACGCAACAACGTGAATGGATTGCAGGACCTGCTGGGAGTGGCCTCAACAACCCAGCCGCAGAGTCAGCCGGCGAAGAACCAGGCCGCTCCGGCATCGAGCACACTTGCCGGCGATCAGGCGACGCTGAGCAGTGCCGGGTCAACGGTATCGCAGGCTTCGGCCGGGTCGGACGTGCGGCTGGACAAGGTAGCGACGGTGCAGGCCGCGCTTGCGTCGGGCACGTATAACGTCCCTGCCTCGGCGGTGGCCAGCAAAGTTGTGGATGCGCTGCTTGGCAACGCGGGCAAGTAGTCCGCGGGGCAGCACCAGAATCGAGGAAAGGCGAGCATGCACGTACTCGAAGGACAAACCGAACGGCCCGAGCTGAAAGAGATCGTGCTGGAGGCTTCGCGGGCGCTGGCGCATCTGGACGCTGACCGGCTCGAAGAACTGGCCGCTAGCTGCCGGAGGCTGAATCGTGCGCAGGCCATGGGCCCCGCCGAACAGATGACGATGGTTCGCGAAGTGCAGGCAAGCATGCGGGAGATGGAGGTCTTCGGGCATGTTCTGCAGGCGACGCGCGCGAATCTGCAGGTACTGCACCGCCTGCGCGAGCTGCGCGCGGGACGGGTGGAATACCTGCCGCCCGCGCTGCACGATTAAGGCGGGCAGAACGCAATTATGGGGACCATCAACACAGCCTTCAATCTCATCACTTCGGCCCTCGACGCCGATCAGTCCGCACTGGACATCGTGTCCAATAATGTGGCCAACGCCAACACCACGGGTTACACCCGCGAAGTGCCGGTCTTCGAAGAGACCGATCCAATCCAGATTAACGGCGTGCAGTATGGCACCGGTGTGACCCAGACCGGGCCGACCTCGGTGCGCGACAATGTGCTGGAGCAGCGGCTGGCGCAGCAGCAACAACTGGCCGCGGCCTCCGGCTCGCGCCTGGCGTGCCCTCGAACACGCTGCAGGCATTGTTTACGCCGGATTCCGGTTCATCCGGTTCGTCGGCCGGCGACATCGGCAGCGACATCACCAGCTTCTTCAGCGCATTTTCTTCGCTTCAAGCCAATCCGACCGACAATGCGCTGCGGCAGCAGGTGCTCTCGTCGGCCACAACGCTGGCCGGCGACATCTCCAACAGCGGCGCCAGCCTGAACTCGCAGCAGTTCGCGCTCTCGATCAGGAAGCTGCCGGTGTCACCAGCCAGGTGAATTCACTGACCACCGCGATTGCCCAGCTGAATCAGCAGATTCAATCCACCGCGGCCAGCGGCGACGCGCGGCACGCTCGAAGATCAGCGCGAGCAGGACATCTCGCAGCTTTCGCAGCTGATCGGCATCAACCAGGTGACCACCGAGAACAACGGTCTCTCGATCACCACCACCTCCGGACAGCTTCTCGTTTCGCAGGCGACGAGCTTTCAGCTCACCACAGGCGAAGTGAATGGCGTGAACGATTTTTTCCTCGGGCGGCACCGATGTGACCGCGCAGCTCACAGCTGGGGGCGGGTCGCTGGGCGGCTATCTGACTGCGCGCGATCAGGATATTCCCAATGCGCTGGCATCACTTGATCAGCTGGCGTATGGCATCTCGACCCAGGTCAATGCGCTGAATAACGCAGGCACGGATCTCAACGGCATCGAAGGTACGGGCACCAATTCCGCCGGCGTGACCGGAACGGGAACCACGCCGCTCTATATCTTCAACGAGCCCACGCAGGTGGCGGGCAGCGCAGCTGCATGAGTGTGGTGATGACCGATCCCAACCAGATTGCCGCTGCGGGCTTCGGCGATGGGACCGGCGACAACTCGAATGCCTTGGCGCTGGCCAATCTCGCCAATCAGGCGATCGTGAACGGCCAGACGCCGCTCAACTACTATTCGCAGTTCGTGAGCCGCTGGGCTCAACGGTTTCGCAGGTGCAAACCGACAACACGGCGCAGAATGCTTCGGTGACGCAACTGCAAACGCAGCGTCAATGCGCTCTCCGGCGTCAATCTCAACGATGAGGCGGCGTCGATGCAGCAGTACGAACGGGCTTATCAGGCGGCTTCTGAAGTCTTCACGGTGCTGAACACGGTGATGGCATCGGCGTTGAACCTGGGCGTGCAGACGGCGGTTTCGTAATCTGATTCGATGGGCGGACAGGCCTGGGATTTGAGGCTTCATGCGGGTCGATCCTTACTTCGTAACAAATCTGGTCAGTTCACTCGACCAGACTCAACAGAACGAGCAGCAGCTCACCAGCGAGCTCTCGAGCGGCGTGCGCGTCACGTCGCTCAGCCAGGACCCGGTGGCAGCCGGTGAGAATGTCCTGCTGCTCAGCCAGATTCAGCAGTGACGACTCGTTCACGCAATCCTCAAGCCTGGTGCAGGGCCAGCTGCAGGTGGCCGACTCCGCGCTGGGCAGCGTGGTGTCGCAGCTAACGCAGGCCATTTCTCTTGCGACCAGCGCCAGCAACGGCACTTTGAACCAGAGTCAGCTGCAGGCGGTGTCGAACCAGCTCGCGGGCATTCGCGACGAAGTAACCTCGCTGGCCAACACCAGCTACCAGGGCCAGTACATCTTCGCTGGAAGCGAGATCGCATCGGCGCCCTTCACCACCTCGGCAGCAACCTCGCCCGCAGTGACAGCCTACAACGGCGATGAGGGGGTGAACTATCTCCAGACCCCCAACGGCCAAACGATCCAGTTGAATATTCCCGGCGACCAGATATTCACAACCAGCGGATCGAACAGTGTCTTCCAGGCGCTGAATAATCTGATCGCGGATTTCTCGAATGGTTCGAACACCGCAGACTGCGGTCAATGATCTGCAGTCTCTGAACACAGCGATGAATTATGTATCGCAGCAGCGGGTCACGCTGGACAATTCGCTCACGCGGCTGACCGCCGCCGGCAACGCCGTGACCAGCGAGCAGACGCAGTTGACGGCCGCGCAGACCAACCTGATGCAAGCCGATCTGCCCACGATTTCGACGCAGCTCTCGCTGACCGAGACGCAGCAGACGGCGCTCGAAGACGTCATCTCGCAGCTTGGCTCCGGTAGTCTCTTCGACAAGCTCTCCTGAGCTATCGCTGCCCGCTACTCTGCGACCCGATCTATACTCGAGGCGAGGGGATTGAACGCTTGCTCGAACCGCTGCGCTTCATCTGGAATGCAACCCGCGGCCACCGGCTGACGCCGTGGCGCAGCGAGTTCCTGCGCTGGCGCGTCGAGACCTACTCCGGCAAACCTGCTGAGACGCTCACTGCGAAGGATATTTTCGCCTTCCTCTGGGCGTCGAAATGGGAACTCTCCAGTTTTCTGGCCTGGACGGGACAGCATGCAAAAAGAGGCGCGCAAACGTGCGTAGCATCGGCCTCTGCTTTCCATCCGCTCATCGGCTGCGTCTCAAGAAGTGCATCTCATCGTCCCTCATGCTTCGTCATTTCCGATTCCATCTCTTCACTTTCGCTGCGTCTCTGTCGCTCGGCGTGTTTGCCGTCGCGCAACAGCTGCCTCCGCCGGAGCCGCCCAAGCCGCTGCCGCTCTGCGGACACCGCCTCTCCCACGGTGCGCGTAACCACCAACGAAGTGCTCGTGCCTACGCTGGTCGAAAAAGACGGAGGCGGCGTCGTCTATGGGCTGAGGCAGTCCGACTTCGTGCTTGAGGACAACGGCGTTCCGCAGAAGATTCATGTGCAGGAGGAGATGGATACCGCGCCCGTCGCACTCGTCGTAGCCGTAGAAGAGGGCGGCGCAAGCGCGCTTGAGTTCGACAAGGTAGCCAAGCTTGCGCCCCTTCTCGACATGTTTCTGTCCGATCCGCGCAGCGAGGCCGCGCTGATGGGCTTCGACTCGCACCCGCATCTGATTCACGACTACACGCACACCAGCGACGATCTCAATGAAGACCTGAAGCATCTGGAGCCCGGCGACGGAGGCGCAGCAATTCTGGACACCATCAGCTCGGCCGTCGATCTGCTCGAAACGCAGCCAAAGGAGTATCGGCGGGTGCTGCTGCTCATCAGCGAACGAGCGGGACCACGGCAGCAGGCACACAAAGCCAGCGGAGCTGATCCAGAAGATTGGCCGCTCGGATGTGCTGGTGCTGAGCGTATCGTTTTCGCCTTCGCGCGCCGAGTTTCTGCCATGACGTGAAGGATTCAGGCGAGGACCGAACGCTGAACATGGTGTCCACGCTGGTGATGGCGGTCAAAGCCTTCAAGAAGAATGTAGCCAAGCGAGATTGCGCAGGAGAGTGGCGGGGAATACACTGTCGTTCGCGCGCGACAAAACGATTCGAGCAGCGCGTACTGGAAGCCGCCAAGCATGTGCGCAACCGCTATCTGATCACTTTCAGCCCATCGAACCCCACGCCGGGGCTGCACACCATCCGCGTGCGCACTACACAGGATTACGGCGTGCACATCGTGGCCCGCGCCAACTATTGGCTGCAGACGGAACCATGACGGCCAGATTAAAGCAGGGCAGGGGTTTATCTCTGGATGCCAACGCGCGGAACATGGCGCGGAATGCCCATTCATGGTAATCTCACTGTAGACACTTGAGAAGTGGACTGAGAACGCAAGAGGAGTAATACACGCCGTGCTGGCGACTGCTAAGAAAACCGACCTGATTGAACGCTTCCGCACCCACGATTCGGACACTGGTTCCCCTGAAGTCCAGATTGCGATTCTGAGTGAGCGGATTGGCGAACTTACCGAGCACTTCAAGACGCACAAGAAAGATCACGCCTCCCGGCGTGGCCTGTTGATGCTTGTGAGCAAGCGCCGCCGCCTGCTGGACTACCTGAAGACCCACGATTCAGATCGTTATCGTGACGTCATCGGTAAGCTCGGCATCCGGAAGTAAGTTCAGAAAGCAACCTTTGAACCGGAAGCGCCCAGACCGTTATAAGGTCAAGGCCCCCGATCCTTGCAGGACCTGGGACCATGGTGTACCCGGCGGACATCATCCGCAAACGGGGCCAGTGCACAGCCATCGGCTGCGCGCGCCCCGCACGCGGACCCTGTCCATCGCGCAGCGGGCACTCGCCCTTGGAATCTGCCGCGTTGCACCGCGCCCGCAGGCGCATCCCTCCCTACAAGTTTCCCAAGCGAACAAAACGAAACGAGGACTCTATGTCTACGAAGCATGAAGTAGCTGTCGAGCTTGCCGGCGGCAAGCGGCTGGTTTTTGAGACCGGGCGCATGGCGAAGCAAGCCTCTGGCGCCGCGCTGGTGTCTACAGGCGAAACTGTGGTGCTGGCCACCGCGGTTGCCTCTCCCGATCCCCGCGAGGGCATCGACTTCTTCCCCCTCACCGTCGACTATCGCGAATACACCTACGCCGGCGGCCGCATTCCCGGCGGCTTCATCAAGCGTGAAGGCCGGCCCAGCGAGAAGGAAATTCTTACCTGCCGCCAGATCGACCGCCCCATCCGTCCGCTGTTCCCTGATGGCTTCCGCAACGAGACGCAGGTCATCGCGCTGGTCTTCTCCGCCGACAAGGAAAACGATCCTGACGTAATCGCGTATCAATGCCGCCGCATGTGCGCTGGCGTTGTCGGACATTCCTTTTAGTGCGACTGTTGGTGCGGTGCGCGTGGGCCGCGTGGATGGCGAGTTCGTCATCAACCCCACTTACTCCGAGCGCGCAGCCACCACGCTCAACATCATGGTCGTCGGCCACAAGGACGGCATCGTGATGATCGAATCCGGCGCCAAGGAAGAGACCGAAGAGGTTATTCTCGCCGCCATCGAGTTCGCCCACGGCGAGATCAAGAAGATTGTCGCCGTAATCGATGAACTGGTCTCCAAGGCCGGCAAGCCGAAGCGTGCATTCACCGCGCCTACGACCGATGAGGCGTATTACGAAGAGCTGAAAGCCAAGGTGGGCGACCGTCTCAAGGACGCGCTCGATACCAAGACGCACGCCAAGATCGAGAGCTACTCGCTGGTCAAGCAGATCAAGGACGAGTTGGCCGCTGGCCTGCCCGCCGACGATCCGGCCGCGAAGAAGAAGCTCTCGACCTACTACGAATTGCTCCGCGAGCGCATCTTCCGCGAGCAGGTCACGAAGGATCGCATTCGTCCCGATCGCCGCGCCTTCGACGAGATTCGCGCCATCAGCATTGAGACGCGCGTTCTGCCCCGCACTCACGGTTCGGCGCTCTTTACGCGCGGCGAAACGCAGGCACTTGTTACCGCCACTCTCGGCACGGCCGATGACGGCCAGCGCCTGGAGAGCTACGAAGGCGAGCAGCGCAAGAACTTCATGCTGCATTACAACTTCCCGCCCTTCAGCGTAGGCGAAACAGGCCGCATGACTGGCGTTGGCCGTCGCGAAGTGGGCCACGGCGCCCTGGCCGAGCGCGCTATCAGCGCCGTCCTGCCGACCGTCGACGAGTCGCCGTATTCAATGCGCATCGTCTCCGACATTCTCGAGTCCAACGGCTCTTCGTCGATGGCCTCGGTCTGCGGCGCAAGCCTCGCGCTGTTCGACGCTGGCATTCCGCTCAAGGGCGCAGTGGCCGGCGTGGCCATGGGCCTGGTGAAGGAAGGCGACGACTACGCCATCCTCACCGACATCGCCGGCGCTGAAGATCACTACGGCGACATGGACTTCAAGGTTGCCGGAACCCGCAAGGGCATCACCGCTCTGCAAATGGACATCAAGATCGGCGGCCTGACCCGCGAAATTCTGCAGCAGGCGATGGAACAGGCCAAGCGCGGCCGTCTCTTCCTGCTCGACAAGATGGACGCGGCACTGCCTGGCCCGAACACCGGAGCGTTCGCAGTATGCGCCGCGCATCGAGACGGTCATGATTCCGACCGACAAGATTCGCGACCTCATCGGCAAGGGCGGCGCAACCATCCGCGGCATCGTCGAGTCACACCGGCGCCAAGATCGATGTCGATGACACCGGCCGCGTGAGCGTGGCGTCGAGCGATGCCGAGGGCCTGAAGAGGGCACTCGCCATCATCAACGACATCGCCGCCGTTCCTGAGATCGGCAAGACCTACCTGGGCAAGGTTGTCCGTCTCGCCGAGTTCGGCGCATTCGTCGAGCTCTTCCCCGGCACCGACGGCCTGCTTCACATCTCCGAGATCGCTGAGCATCGCGTGAAGGAAGTGAAGGACGAGCTGCACGAAGGCGATCAGGTGATGGTGAAGGTGCTGGCAATCGAAGGCAACCGCATCAAGCTCAGCCGCAAGGCGCTCATCAAGGAACAGCGCGCGAAGCTGGCGCAATCCAATCCCGGCTGCGGAGGTCGAAGGCGAAGAGGCGGGAGGCGAAGCGCCAGCAGCACCGGCGCCCTCGCGGCCGCGCAGCGAGTTCGACGAGCGGCAGCCGAAGTCCAACCAGAGCACGATTCTGATCGAGGGCGGAGACGACTTCGACGAAGAAGAGGGCGAGGAGATCGACGAAGAGAACGAGCCGAACTTCAATCGCGCCGATGGAGCTCCGGTTCCCGCGGGTGCACCGCAAAACGGCGGCGCACGCCCGGCAGGGGGTGCAGCAGGCGGAGCCAACAATAACCGCCGTCGCCGTCGCCGTCGCCCGGGCGGCAGTGGCGGCGGACGCGGCCCCGGTGGCGGCCAGGCTTAATCGCTCGCCTGAAAAGCAATAAGAATGCCCGGGCAATTGCCCGGGCATTTTACTTTGATCGATAACGTCCTCGCAGAGGAGGTACGTGCTCTGGGTCTGTCAGGCGCGTAAAGGTGCCCGAAGCCACCGGCAAGTCGGCTGGCAGTGGGCAGATTCCTTTTCCGCCGCGGGCGAACGTTTCGCTGCGGGCACGGGCGAGATCGCGATTCTCGTGCTTGGTGTCGTACATCCGAAGATCCGCAGCGACACGCAGCGCCTCGACATTCGTGGCATCGTCGGGGAAGAGCGCGACGCCGACGCTCGCGCCCACGCGGATGGAATGGCCTTCCACATCCATGGACGGCGTTCAGATGGCACATGAGAGTCTCCGCGATCTGATGCGCGCTTGCGACATCCGCGGGATTTTCGATGATAATGGAGAACTCGTCGCCGCCGGTGCGCGCCACCGTGTCGGAGCGGCGGACGCGGCCGCTGAAGGCATGTGCCACCTGCTGCAGAAGCACGTCGCCGGCGTGATGGCCGAATGAATCGTTGACCTGTTTGAAGCGGTCGAGATCGATCACGAGCAATGCCGCTTTGGTGTCTGTGCGGCGTGCGCGCTCCAGCGCCTGGGTCAGCCGGTCCAGGAAGAGGCGGCGATTCGGCAGCCCGGTCAGCTCATCGTGAAGCGCAAGATAGCGGTTGTGTGCAAGCTGATCTTCAAGCAGACAGAAGAATCATGCCGACGGCAACGACATACTTGGGCAGGTTCCAGACTTCGCTCTCGAGATGCGCCCCTGGAAAACGTGCAAACAGGACCGGCGCGACGACGAAAACCGAGGCCCAGAGCAGGAAGCCTGCAATGGTGAGCAGGGCCCCGGCGGTGGCGCGCTTGTAAGCGAAACCAGAAATGCAGCGCGCAGCTCAGGTAAACCGCGAAGAGCAGGCCATTGAGGGCCAAGTCCACGCCATCGGGCCGGTGCTGCACGGCCAGAAGATAAACGGCGAGGCCTACATTGATGACGACAATAAGCCAACGCAGAGGATGACGGAGCCTCCGCGCGGTAAACAATGCGATGGCCAGGGGCAAGGCTCCCTGCAGAATCGCCGTCGGATTCAAAGCCCAGTCCGCAGCAGGCGATATGCAAGCGAGGCAGGAGTAAATCGTAGTTGTGGTCAGCAACGCCGCAAGCATCAGGCGGCTGCTCAGATCTCGCCGATGTGGAACAGAGGCATAACTGAAAAGAATGCCCGCTACCGCGAGCGCGGCGATGGTAATGCAGTTCACCACCGCGCCCTCGACTCCTGAAGCCTGGTCGAAAAGCGATGCTACAAAGTGGAGGACGATCATCGCCCATCCCGTCAACCAGAGGCGAGAGACAGACGTGTACTCCCGATGCGCCACAGAAGCGAACGCGAGCGTTAACAGCCCAACCGCTACGACATCTGGAATGTGTTGCCAGTCCAAGGGAGGTACCTCAGCGCAGCCCCGGCCGCTACGCCTAGTGTAAGGTCAATCTGACCGCCCATAGATATAGCTCTTTCGTGCCAGCCAGATGGCGTGCGTAATGGCCCGGGCTGGTTCGGAATTGGGAACCTGAATGAGCTCTAACTCTCGGGTAATCTTTTGGATGACCGCCGGGAGGAATTCTGCGGAGCCGGGCTGCAACTTCAACTAAACTCAACCTGATGGCTGCCAGCTTATACATCGTGGTGGAAGGCGAAGACCCGGGGTTCGACATTTTCGTGAATGGGCACGCCCTCGCCAGAAACGAAGAAGCCCTCCATCGAGTGGCGCAGACGCTCCGCGTTCCCGCGCTTTTAGATTATTTTTCTGCCGACGAGAATTCGATGGCGCTTTTGTTGGAGCAGGGCACCGGCGACCCCGACTGGGCACAGCATCTTCCTCAGCCCCAATGGTTTGCGGGCACAGAGGGACTTACGACAGTCCGCGCGTTTATCGATTACCTGGCGGAGAACCCCGCCGCGCTCGGTTCCGAGAGCGCGCCCGTGCTCAACGAGCTCAAGGAATACGAGCAAGTGCTGCAGAAAACGACCGCGCACGGGTTGCGCTGGCACCTGGCTGCAAGCTGGCGCTAGGCATTATTTCTTAACAAGATGGTGGGAGCGCAAGCGCCTCGGACTCAGTCTGCAGCTGCTTCCGACTCGCGCATGGGGAACACGTTCCCCATGCGCTGAATTTCTGCACCGACCGAACGCAGCTTCTCCTCGAAGCGCTCATAGCCGCGGTCCATGTGATAAACGCGGTCAAGAATCGATTCGCCATCGGCCACAAGGGCGGCAAGCACCAGCGAAGCGGACGCTCGCAGATCGCTGCACATCACGGCGGCTGCAGAGAGTTTCGCCGGGCCACGCACCGTGGCGGTGCGCCCATCGACCTTAATATTCGCGCCCATGCGCACAAGTTCCTGCACATGCATAAAACGGTTTTCGAAGATGTTCTCCTTCACCGTGCTCACGCCATCGGCCTGGGTCGCCAGAGCCATGTACTGTGCCTGCATGTCGGTAGGGAAGCCGGGATACTCTTCGGTTGAAATATCGGCGGCACGATGCTGGCCGGTGGAGCGCACGCGGACGGAGTCCGGCCCAAGAATATCGACGACTGCGCCCGTCTCCTGCAGTTTGGAAATCACGGCGCCGATGTGCGCAGGATTGCAGTCCGCTACGGTCAGCTCACCTCCGGTGATGGCCCCGGCGATCAGAAACGTTCCCGCCTCAATGCGATCAGGGTTGATGCGGTACTCGGCTCCATGCAGGCTGGTGACGCCCTGCACCCGAATCACCGAAGTGCCTGCGCCATCAATTTTTGCGCCCATCGCGACGAGCAAAGCGGCCAGATCGGTCACCTCGGGCTCGCGGGCGCAGTTCTCCATCAGCGTCTCGCCCTCGGCGAGGACGGCTGCCATCAACAGATCTTCGGTACCGGTGACGGTGATCTTGTCGAAAACCAGGTGAGCGCCTTTCAGCCGCTCGGCCCGCGCTTCCAGGTAGCCGTGCTCCTGCTCGATAGTCGCTCCCATCTTCTCAAGGCCCTTGATATGCAGATCGATGGGGCGTCCGCCGATGGCGCATCCGCCGGGCATCGCCACGCGGGCCATACCCGTGCGTGCAATCAGCGGGCCCAGCACCAGCGAACTGGCGCGCATGGTCTTCACGATCTCATATTTCGCAACGGGGTCCGAGAGCGTACGGCAGCAGATCGTGGTGCGATGGTCGTTGTCGCCAGAGCCAAGCTCGACTTCCGCGCCCATCGCGGCCAGCAGCCGACGCTCTGTCGCGATATCGCGGACCGAAGGAATGTTCTCGAGGGTGACCGTGTCTTCCGTCAGGATGGCGGCGGCCATGCAGGGCAGCGCCGAATTCTTTGCGCCGGAAACGCGGATCGTGCCGACCAGGGGATTGCCACCGCGAATAACAAACTTGTCCATGGAATGCTGCCGACTCCTGATTATCGAGTTTATATGCGGGGCGCTGCCTCAGCGGACAATGAAAAGGGCGCGGAATCCTCCGCGCCACTGAGTAAATCGATCGAAAAACTGACCTAGAGTTCGAGGACGTTGTCTTCGATGGCGACACGCACGTTGCCATCGGATTTTGCCAGGCGGCGCACAGCTTCAGGCTTGTCGACCTTGGCCTTGAGCATCACCAGCGCAACGGGAACGCTGCGGCCGGCGCTTTTGATCGTCTCCACAGCCGTGGGCCGGTCGATGTTGCAGGCGCTCATGAGAATACGAATGCCGCGCTCAACCAGTTTGGAGTTCTGCATGTGCACATTGACCATCAGGTTCTCGTACACATAGCCCAAGCGGGTCATGGCGCCGGTCGTGATCATATTCAGCACCATCTTTTGCGCGGTGCTGGCCTTCATGCGCGTGGAACCAGAAACAACCTCGGGGCCGACCTCCGCCACGATGGCTATGTCCGCTGCCGCGACCAGAGGCGTGCCATAATTGCAGGTCACGGCGGCTGTCTTCGCTCCGCGTGCCCGTGCATACGCCGTGGCAGCCACCACATAAGGTGTACGGCCGGAAGCGGAAACTCCGACCACAATATCCTTGCGTGTGGGCCGACGGCGCGCGATGTCGCGCTGGCCAAGTTCTTCAGAATCTTCGTTGACTTCGACTGCCGAGGCTAGAGCCTTCGGTCCGCCAGCCATGATGTACTGCACCTGGCCGGGCGCGGTCGAATAAGTAGGAGGGCATTCGGAGGCGTCGAGGGCGGCGATGCGGCCGCTCGAACCGGCGCCGACATAAATCAGGCGTCCGCCATCGCGCAGGCTGCGGGCAACCTGGTCGATGACTTGAGCAATTTCAGGGATGGCTTTCTTGACGGCCGCTGCCACCTTCGCATCTTCGTGGTTGATGATGCGGGCAATTTCGAGGGCCGATTTGGTGTCAAACCCTTGAGAAGCCTCGTTTTGGCTCTCAGTCGTTAGGCGTTGCAGCAGGGAGGTCGGGTCGATATCCGCTTCCTCTTTCTGATGTGCTTCGGTCACTTCCTGCGTCGTCGTGCTGGTAAGCATCGAGTCTGTCCCCAATTTCTGATTGTATCGCCAAAGAGCGCAAGGGCGGCCAGAATTTTCCGCCGGTCTCTCTTACCTCAATACCCAGAGCTGAGTACTTTTCGGGCAGCGTCGTGGAATGCCGGACGCACTTCCCGGATGAGCTGGCTCCCGCGGTCGGGCCATGTGCGGTTGGTCAGCAGAACTACAGCCACGGCAGCATCGAGATCGATCCACAGCGAGCAGCCGCTGTAACCCAGATGCCCAATCGAATGCGCCGAAAATAAGTTACCCGCGGACGACTCCGGCGAGGGCGTGTCCCAGCCCAGCGCGCGGGAACTGCCGACAGGACTCTGACGCTCCGCGAATTTTGCGATGGTCTCCGGCCTGAAGAGCGGCACCGCATCACTGCTCGAACCCAAGGTCGCGCGCAGAATCTCCGCGGCAAAGCGCAGCAGGTCGGCGACATTGGAGAACAATCCGGCGTGTCCGGCTACGCCGTTGAGGATGCAAGCGTGCTCGTCCTGCACCTCGCCCTGGATGCGCCGATGGCGGAATGCAGCATCTTCCTCTGTGGGAGGAATTAACGGCCGTTCCTCAGCGGGCGGCACAAAGCGCGAGGCGCTCAGCCCCAGCGGCTTTGCGATCTCATTTGCGAAGAGCGAATCGAGCGAGCTTCCCGTCAGGACCTCAATCGCTTTGCCGAGCAGGATGAATCCCATGTCGGAGTATTCCGCCCGCGTTCCCGGCTCGGATTCGATGGGTAACGCCAGGCACGCACGCAGCAGCGCATCAGGCGTAGTCACCGTGCGGAAAAGCTCCACATACCCCGGCAGCCCCGAGTTATGCGCTAGCAGATGACGCAACGTAACGCGGAGCGCCCACTGGACCGACTCGCGGCCGACGATAAAGCCCGGCAGCACGTCGCCCAACGGCATGTCGAGATCGAGCTGGCCCCGCTGGTAAAGCAGCATGGCCAGCGCCGTGATCGAAAGGACCTTGGTGATGCTGGCAATGTCGAAGACGGTCGCTGCCGTAACCGTGGGCACATCACTTTCATAGGTGAAGCGGCCGAGGGAGTCCTGCAGAACCACCGTTCCACCGGCAAGCACGCCGAAGGCGCAGCCGGGAAAGGCGTGCGCTGCAATTGCGTCCGTGAGCACCTGATAGGCGGGTGCGAATCGGCCGCCGCGCGCATTCTGCAGGCCGGAAACGGGATTGGCGTCGCTGTTCATCGCTGCTTGCATCGTAAACCGAGAGAGGGGGAAGATCGCTCGCGGTGCGTAACAGTGGCGCAAGCAGCCCGAATCGGCTACCTTGGATCGGAGTTCGCCGTCTATCTGGGTAAGTCATGCAGGGGGGCAGGATGCGAAAGTTGAACTTACCTCACCGTGCCTGGGCCCTCGTGGCGGCCCTGGCTTGCAGCCCGGCATGGACACAAACACCAGCAGCATCACGCCCGGCCCCCGCCCAGGCAGCCCCTGCCGCTGGCGAAGCGCAACCCGATGCTCCAGAAAAGAAGATCTACACCGTTCCTGCGGGAACCAAAGTGCTGCTGCAACTGCGTAGCTCCGTGAACACCCGCAGCGCCAAGGCAGGGGACGGCGTCTATCTCGCTTCAACCTTTCCTGTGGTCGTTGGCAACCGCGTGATGATCCCGGCGGGCGTCTATGTGCAGGGTGTGGTGGACCGCGTGCAGCGCGCTGGACATGTGAAGGGAAAGGCACAGCTCGACATGCACTTTACCTCCATCATCTTCCCCAATGGCTCAGTGGTTGAGATTCCGGGCATGGTCAACAGCCTGCCCGGCGCCAGAAAGCAGGATGTGAAGGACGACGGCGAAGGCACCATCGAGCAGGACAGCAACAAGGGCCGCAACGCAGGCAAAGTTGCCGAAATCGGCATCCCAGCGGGCGGCACGGTCGGCTCCATCGGCGGATTGCCCTCTGGCCATCCGGTCGAAGGGGGCCTCATCGGATTGGGAGCCGGCGCGGCAGCGGCGGGGCTTGTCTCCTTGTTTACCCGCGGAGCCGACGTGGATATTGAAAGCGGCACGCAGGTGGAGATGGTGCTGCAACGTCCGCTCATCCTGGAGGAGTCCAACCTGTCCGACACGGCAGCCCCGGTGCTGGTGCCGGCAGCCAGCCAACCCAGACCGATCGAGAAGCCAATCCGCGCGCATGTGCTCTGTCCGCCGGGTGGACTTGGCTGTGAATAAGGTACTGCCGCGAAACACGCGCCGAGCCGATACACTAGAGAAGAGATGTTGACTCCCGCCGAAGATCCCGTTGACCAGCAGCCCGCACCCAATGCCGCACGACTCGCCGAGCAGGCCGCAAGCCGCGCCGTGGCTTCACGCGACAGGGCGACCAATATTCGTCTGTGGATACGCGACATCACCTTCGCCGCAAGCATCCCGGTGCTGGTCATGCTGTTCCTCTATCAGCCGGTGCGCGTGGAAGGCACCAGCATGCTGCCGCGGCTGGAGGATCACGACCGGCTCTTCATCAACAAATTTGTCTATCAGATCGAAGCCATCCATCGCGGCGACGTGGTGGTGTTCCACTATCCGCTCGATCCCGAGAAAAGCTACATCAAGCGCGTCATCGCATTGCCCGGCGATCGCCTGTGGATCGATGAGGGGCAGGTCTGGCTCAACGGCAAGCCGCTGCGCGAGAATTACGTCCCGGAAAAATACCGCGACGGCCGCTCCATGGCCGAGATGGTCGTGCCTCCCGATAGCTACTTCATGATGGGCGATCACCGCTCTATCTCTTCTGACAGCCGCGAGTTCGGCCCTGTGGAGCGCGATCTGATCTACGGCAAAGCCGTCTTCGTCTACTGGCCGGCCCGCGACGCCGGCGTGGTGCGATAAAGACACGTTTTCCACGCACCGCGCGGCGCAGAAAAACCTGCTAAAATCGATTGAATCCACTCCTCGGAGAGGCGATGCAGGCGATCCTAGCGCTCGAAGACGGGCGCATCTTCCACGGCCAAGGCCATGGCGCTGCTGGTGAATGCCAGGGCGAGGTAGTTTTCAATACTTCCCTTACCGGTTATCAGGAAATCGCCACCGATCCCTCCTATGCCGGTCAAATCGTCGTTCTCACCAATCCCCAGATCGGCAACTACGGCACCAATCAGGCAGACAACGAAGCGGCCCGTCCGTATATCGAAGGCCTGATCGTCCGCGAGTTCTCCGCCGTCAGCTCCAACTGGCGTTCTGAGCAGGTCACCGACGAGTACATGGAACGCTACTCCGTTCCCGTGCTCGCCGAGATCGACACGCGCGCGCTGGTGCGCCATCTGCGCACCCACGGCGTCATGCGCGGCGTGATCTCGACGGATGTTTCGAATCCCGAAGCCCTCGTCCAGAAGGCCCGCGCCATTCGCAAGATGGATGGTACCGACCTCGCCCGCGTCGTCTCCACCAAGGTCATCTACACCTTTGACCACAACGATGTCCGCAATCAGAGTGGCGATTCGCTTCTCTCGGCGGCAACAGATGCGCGGCCGCTGCATGTCGTCGCCTTTGATTTCGGCATCAAGCAAAATATCCTGCGCATGCTCACGCGCGAAGGATGCAACGTCACGGTCGTTCCCGCCGAGACCAGCGCCGACGATGTGCTCGCGCTCAAGCCCGACGGAGTGTTCCTCTCGAACGGCCCCGGCGATCCTGAGCCGGTCGAGTACGCCGTCAAGTCCATTCGCAGCATGATGGGCCGCGTGCCGGTCTTTGGAATCTGTTTAGGCCACCAGCTCTGCGGCCTCGCCCTCGGCGGCAAGACTTACAAGCTCAAGTTCGGCCACCACGGCGGCAATCATCCTGTACGCAACAACGTCACCGGCAAGGTCGAGATCACCGCGCACAACCACAACTTCGCCGTCGATCCCGACTCGGTCAACGCCAACGAAGTTGAGCTCACCCACGTCGACCTGAACGATCAAACGCTCGAGGGCCTGCGCCACAAAACGCTGCCTCTGTTCAGCGTGCAATACCATCCCGAGGCCGCACCCGGCCCGCACGACTCGCACTACCTCTTCCGCGACTTCCGCAAGATGATGGAGGAGTGGAAGGGATGAAGCGAGCGACCCATTTGGAATCAATTTTCGCAAGGACAGCGGGGCCTCGGCTCCGCTGTTTTTTGAGCTAAACAAGATCAGCAGAGATAAGAGCACACAATGCCACGCAGAAATGACATTCAGAAAATCCTCGTGATCGGCTCCGGCCCGATCGTCATCGGCCAGTCCGCCGAGTTCGACTACTCCGGCACGCAGGCCTGCAAGGCCCTCAAGCAGGAGGGCTACGAGGTGGTGCTGGTGAATTCCAACCCGGCCACCATCATGACCGACCCCGAGCTGGCCGACCGCACTTACATCGAGCCGCTTACGCGCGAGTACGTGGAAGAGATCATCCGCAAGGAAGCCGCCATGCTCGGCCCCAGCTCCGGCAAGTTCGCGCTGCTGCCCACCGTCGGCGGTCAGACCGCGCTGAATCTCGCCGTCGATCTCGCCGACGCCGGCATCCTCGACCGCTATAACGTGGAGCTTATCGGCGCGAAGCTCGACGCCATCAAGAAGGCCGAAGACCGTCTGCTCTTCAAGGACGCGATGCTCCGCATCGGCCTCGAAGTCTCGAAATCGGCACTCGTGAACAATCTTCGCGACGGCCTAGACTTCGCCGGCAAGATTGGATTCCCGGTGCTCATCCGCCCCAGCTTCACGCTCGGCGGCTCGGGCGGCGGCATTGCCTATAACCGCGAAGAGTTGATGGAAATTCTCGCCCGCGGCCTCGATCTCTCGCCTGTTCACGAGTGCCTCGTCGAAGAAAGCGTGCTCGGGTGGAAGGAATACGAGCTCGAGGTCATGCGCGACCTCGCGGACAACGTCATCATCATCTGCTCCATTGAAAACTTCGATCCCATGGGCGTGCACACCGGCGACTCCATCACCGTCGCTCCTGCGCAGACCCTCACCGATCGCGAGTACCAGAAGATGCGCGACGCAGCCATCGCCGTCATGCGCGAGATCGGCGTCGAGACCGGCGGGTCAAACGTGCAGTTCGCGGTCAATCCGCAGGACGGGCGCATGACAGTCATCGAGATGAATCCGCGCGTCTCGCGCTCCTCGGCTCTCGCGTCCAAGGCCACGGGCTTTCCCATCGCGAAGATCGCCGCCAAGCTCGCCGTTGGCTACACGCTCGACGAGATCCCCAACGACATCACGCGCAAAACGCCCGCGTGCTTCGAGCCCACCATCGACTACGTTGTTGTCAAGATTCCCAAGTGGCAGTTCGAAAAATTTCCCGGCGCGGATGATGTGCTAGGCCCGCAGATGAAATCGGTCGGCGAAGTGATGGCCATGGGCCGCACCTTCAAGGAAGCGCTGATGAAAGCCTGGCGCGCGCTTGAAACGGGCAAGAAGACCGGCGCTGAAGTCCTCGAACCCCGCCGCCTGACGCAGATGCTCGTCACCCCGCGCCCGGAGCGCCTCGGCTATATCCGCTTCGCCTTCGAGCGCGGCATGAGCGTGCGCGAAGTCGCGCGCTATACCGGCATGGACCCATGGTTCCTCTATCAGCTCCGCGAAATCACCCTCGAGCAGCAGAAGATTGCGAAGACCACTCCTGACGCCATCACGACCGAAGAGATGCGCAAGCTCAAGCGCTTCGGCCTCAGCGACGAACGCATCGCGACCGAGTGGAAGCTTGAGGGCCACGCCGGCGTCCAGCAGGTAAGGGAACTGCGCGAGAGTAAAGGTATCAAGCCGGTCTTCAAGTTGGTGGACACTTGTGCCGCCGAGTTCGAGTCGATGACGCCTTATCTCTACTCCACCTACGACGAAGAGGACGAAGCACCGCCAACCGACAAGGCGAAGATCATCATCCTCGGTTCTGGTCCCAACCGCATCGGGCAGGGCATCGAGTTCGACTACTGCTGCTGCCACGCGGCCTTCGCGCTCAAAGAGGATGGCTACGAGACCATCATGGTCAACTGCAATCCTGAGACCGTCTCCACCGACTACGACACCAGCGACCGGCTCTACTTCGAGCCGCTCACGCTCGAAGATGTGCTCGCCGTCTACAACCACGAAGCGCAGTCCGGCGCGAAGATCGGCATGATTGTGCAGTTCGGCGGCCAGACGCCGTTGAATCTCTCCGGCCGTCTGCTTGCCGCGGGCGTTCCTATCATTGGCACATCGCCCGCATCCATCGATCTCGCCGAGGACCGCAAGCAGTTCGGCAAGCTTCTCGAAGACCTCAAGATCCCGCAGCCCGCCGGCGGCACCGCAACAAGCATCGAAGAAGCGCTGGCCGTCGGCGAGCGCATCGGCTATCCCGTACTCGTGCGCCCCAGCTACGTGCTCGGCGGCCGCGCCATGGTCATTGCCTATGACGCCGCGGGCGTGGCGCAGTACATGCGCGAGGCCGTCGAGTATTCGCAGGAGCGCCCCGTCCTTGTCGATCATTTCCTCGACAGCGCCGTCGAAGTGGACGTCGACGCGCTCTGCGACTCCGAAGACGTCATCATCGCGGGCATCATGCAGCACATCGAAGAGGCAGGCATCCACTCCGGTGACTCCTCCTGCGTGCTTCCCGCGGTCAGCATTCGCCAGGAGACTCTCGACACATTGCGCAGCTACACGCGCAAGCTCGCACTCGCGCTCAAGGTCGTCGGCCTCGTGAATCTTCAGTTTGCCATCCAGCGCGACGCCGACGGCAACGACCACGTCTATGTCATCGAGGTCAATCCGCGCGCCTCGCGCACCGTGCCTTATGTCTCCAAAGCCACAGGCATTCCGCTGGCCAAGATCGCCTCGCGCATCATGACCGGCCGTAAGCTGCGCGAGCTGCTGCCCGAGCAGTTGAAGAGCGGAAAGGATCTCGAAGTCGGCGATCATTTCTATGTCAAATCGCCCGTCTTCCCCTGGTCCAAGTTTGCCGGTGTCGACACAGTGCTGGGGCCGGAGATGAAGTCGACCGGCGAAGTCATGGGTGTCGCATCTACCTTCGGTGAGGCATTTGCCAAGGCCCAACTCGCGGCCGGCCAGGTACTCCCGACAACCGGAACCGTCTTCTTGAGCGTGAATGACCACGACAAAGCTGGCATTGTCGAACTCGCTCGTCGTTATGCGCATCTCGGCTTTAAATTAGTAGCCACGGAAGGCACCGCGAACATCCTGGAGCGCGCCGGACTGATCGTAGAACGGGTCTTCAAAGTAAAAGAAGGCAGGCCCAACATCGTCGACCTCATCAAGGGCGAGCGCATTCATCTCATCATCAACACGCCGCGTGGACAGGATACGATCTTCGACGAAAAGGCCATTCGCCGCGCCGCAGTGCTGGCGCGCATTCCAACTATCACCACGATCGCGGCAGCGCAGGCCGCGGTGGAAGGAATTGCCGCCATGCAGCGCCACGAAACGACAGTAGCCGCGTTACAGCAACTCCACCAAGCGACAGCGCAAGCTGCAAACTAACCGCGCACTTTAAGATAGACCTATGCTGATCGAGGGAATCTTCGCCGCCATCACCACGCCGTTCTACTCCGACGAGCGCGTGTATTTTCGCAAGCTCGAAGCCAATGTTGCGCGGTATTCTCGCAGCCTGCTGGCTGGCATGGTTGTGCTCGGGTCGACCGGCGAAGCCAGCGAGCTGACCGACGAAGAGACACTCGACGTGCTGCGCATCGCGTCTGCGGCCGCCGGCGCCGAGAAAGTGCTCATCGCAGGCATTGGCCGCGAAAGCGTTAAGGCCACGGTGGAATTAGCCGAAGCCGCGGCTGTAGCGCGCTATGACGCAGTGCTGGTGCGCACGCCTACGTACTACGCTCCGCAGATGACGACCGAGGCAGTGCTCACGTACTTCCGCAGCGTGGCCGACCGCTCGCCGCTGCCGGTGCTGCTCTACAACATCCCGAAATTTGTCCCGTATGCGATTCCAGTCCCAGTCGTTGCGGAGCTGGCGCAGCATCCCAACATCATCGGCATCAAGGATTCGAGCGGCAGCATCGAGAACCTGCGCGCGATTCTTGACGCCACTCGCACAGCGCCCCGCCGCACTGTTACGGTCACGCCGGTCTTTGAGGCGGTCACCGCTCGTATGATGCAGCCGCAGGCTTCAAGCGCGTCCACATTCGTCGCGGCAAGCGATCTGGCAGGCGGTGTAGCCATAGCCTCGGCGCCACCCGCGCCAGCGCTGAAGACCCGCACGAAGGAAGTTGGCTTTCAGGTTCTCACCGGCTCTGCTTCGATCGTGCTCTCTTCGCTCGAAGCCGGAGCTTCAGGGTCGATTCTCGCCTTTGCTGCGTGCGCGCCGCAGGCCTGCCAGGAGATCTACTTTGCCTGGAAGGATCACGACCTGAAGCTGGCGCAGGAAAAGCAGGAACGCATTCGCGCGGCCAGCCGACGCATCGGCGGCGGACTTGGAATCAGTGCCATCAAATACGCCTGCGACTTCAACGGCTATTACGGCGGCCCGGCAAGACTGCCACAGCTTCCGCTCGACGCGGAGAGCAAGCGCGAAGTCGAAGCATTGCTTGCCAACATTCGCAACTAAAATCCAGCCGAGGCTTAGAAATCGTGGTGGGGATCGGTAAGGATGCCCACCGTCTGCGCCACAGCCTGCGCATCGGCAGTGGTCGGCTCGGTAGCCTCAGTCTGGGCGCGCAGCCGCGCCACGGTCATCCAGTTATCCGCACGCGGCTTGCTGGGAATCCACGGCGGCAGCGGCATGCTCAGGTAGGCGGCCAGCGCCTGGGCATGGCCCTCGTAGAGTGACCGCATCTCGCGCAGGCGTTCGTACGATTGGTCATCGCGGCAGACGCTCACCCCACTCTGGCAGAGCAGGGCATAGAGCTCTTCGTACTTTTCGAAGGGCAGCCGGTCCGGGCAATGTTTCAGCGGCGGCACGGAAAAAATCTGCGCCAGATCGACCAAAGCGTGGCGGGCCATGGCAAAGGTCAGCATTGCCTGGCGTGCTTCGTGTCCGCGTACGCCTGAAATGAGAAGCGCCGAGGTATCGAGAATCGCTGTGAGGGAACTCAGCCAGCTCTGGTTGGTGTGCTGCGAACGGAAGTAGCAGAGCAGGGGATAGGAGATATGGCTCTCCAGCAGCTCCGCCGACCAGCGTTCCCACTCAGTGAGCAGCAGGGTAAGAGCCTGCTCGGCGCCCTCGTACGAGTGACGCCGCATCAGCTCCGCGGCGGTAGGCGGCGACCCGGCTCGCGCGTCGAGGAGTGAAATGCTGACCTCGCGGCGGGAGAAAGCGCCATAGAGCACCGGGAAATAGCCCATCACGGCAGCGAGAAAGCCTAGACCCATCCCGGATTCGACAATGGTAAGCACGCGCGCCCATGCGCTATGGGGAGTCACATCTCCCAGTCCCAGGGTAAACAGGGTCGTCCCGCTCACATAGAGGTCCGTGCGAAAGCCCGACACCAGCATCGCATCATGGAAGGGACTGCCCAGCGCGTAGAAGATCTGCGCGAATCCCAGGATGATGCCTCCGGCCCAGATGACGAGAAGAAAAATCAGCGACAGGGGCCCGTAATAGCTGTAGACGGATTCGCGTTTACGCTCGTTGCGAATGAAGCGCGCGAACAGAAGCCACGGACGCCAGGTCAGACCATAAAAGATGCGGGTGATGCGAAACCGGCCGACAGCGCGCCGCGGCAGGATGATGGTCTGAAAGGCATCGAACAACACGATCAGCAGACAAAGAACCCCGCCGATCAGCGTGAGCGTCTGCATCTGAAATCGCTCCTTCGCGTACTCGCCTGAGATGGTTCCGCCACCCAGGTTGTTTGTATCCTAACCGAAGGCAAGCTGACCGGCAGAAGTGGTAGCGCTTCAGACGAAACCAATCCTAGCGGGGACAGGAGTACGACTCGCGGCATAGCTTACGTCCGATAACAGATATTCTGTATATGAGATTTGATACTCAGGTAATGCTGCAAGCGGCCCTGTGTCAATTAGTTACGGTAACCTCTTCCCTTGTCGGAGGCGGCTACATCTTATAAGGGCCCATGTCTTCGTTATTGAGCCCCTCCAGCCAGCCGCGCAGTTGTTCCGCGCTCTGGCCTTCCGGTGCGCCGGATGTATTCAACTTCGCCGACTCAATCACCTGCTCGGAAACAAAGATCGGACAATCGGCGCGCAGAGCCAGCGCAATCGCATCCGAGGGGCGCGCATCCACGGCGATTGGCTCCTGGTCCTGCCTCAACCATAGCGTTGCGAAGAAGGTGTCGTCGCGAAGTTCATTGATGACTACACGTTCCAGTGAGGCATTCAGGTAATGAATCAGGTTCCGAGTTAGATCGTGGGTCATGGGGCGCGGAGCGCTCGCCTTCTCAATCTCTATGGCGATGGCATTCGCCTCAAAGATGCCCACCCAGATCGGCATGACCGTGTCAGAGGCAACGTCCTTGAGGACCACAATCGGCATGTTGGTCGCAGGGTCCATCACCAGACCGCGTATCCGAACTTCAACGTCCATGAGTCCCCCTCTGTTGCACGGTTAAGACCTGCCCGGTTAGACGGCCTCGCCGACAAGGCTGTTCGGAAAAGTGCCGGTAATCTTCACCTGCGCGTAGCTGCCCGGTGCCGGCGCGATGGGCTGGGCGCTGGTAAAGTTGACAGGCTTGTTCTGGCTGCTGCGGCCTGCCACCTGTCCGCGCGCCGGGATCATTCCCTCAACCATCACTTCCATCACTTCGTCCATGTGATTGGAATAATTGGCTCTTTGAATCTCGCGCTGACGATCGAGCAGTGACTGGAGACGCTTTCCCTTTTCTTCCTCTGACACCGAATCGATCATCGTCAGCGCCGGAGTGTTGGGCCGTCCCGAGTACTTGAAGCCGAAGACGCAGTCGTACTGGACTTCCTGTAGCAGGTCCATGGTCTCGATGAAGTCGTCCGGCGTCTCCCCAGGAAAGCCCACAATAATGTCTGTCGAAAGCGCGATCTTCCGCTTCGCCGACTTTATCCAGGCGATCCGCTCCAGGTACCAGTCGCGGGTGTATTCGCGGGCCATTTGTTTCAGCACCCGGTTTGACCCCGACTGCACCGGCAGGTGGACGTGGTCGCAGAGCGTAGGCACGGCGTCGATCACCTCGACAATGTCGCGCGTAAAGTCGCGGGGATGGCTGGTGGTAAAACGCACCCGCCGGATGCCGGGAATCTCGCCGACCGACGCAAGCAATTCCGCGAACGTCGACTTCCCTTCCGGATCGCGATAGCTGTTCACGTTCTGGCCCAGCAGCTGAATCTCGGTGTAACCTTCGTCGGCTATTTTGCGCGCCTCGGCCAGCACCGATGACGAGCCTCGGCTGCGCTCCTTGCCGCGCGTGTAGGGCACCACGCAATACGCGCAGAACTTGTCGCAGCCTTCAATGATGGTGATGTAACCGCGGTAGGGATTCTGGCGGGACGTGAACTCAGTCTCGAAGGTCTCTTCGGTCTGCCGGTCATCAAGTCCGGTGATGCGGTTCTCGCCGGCCTCCAGCCGCGCCAGCATCTCCGGCAGCTTGCGATACGAGGCCGACCCGGACACGAGCGACACGTACGGCGCCCGCTCGAAGATCTTCTCGCCCTCCTGCTGTGCCACGCAGCCAAGCACCCCAAAGCGCTTGCCCTGCTTGTAGAGCTTCTTGTAGTCGTTCAGGCGATTGAAGACCTTCTGCTCGGCTTTATCGCGGATGGAGCAGGTGTTGTACAGAATGAGCCCTGCGTCCTCTTCGACCAGGACCTGCCGGTAGCCCTCATGCTCCAGGGTGCCAATCACCTTCTCGGAGTCATGGGCGTTCATCTGGCAGCCGAAGGTCTCAAGATAGAAGGTTTTCTCGGTTGCCATAGTAATCCCAAGTATAAGGCATTTGCAGAAACCGTTCGCTAGTGAACACCGGCACGGTAAAGCGGACGCTCCCGTTGCCGATCTTTTCTGAGTCCCTCAATTAAATCTAAGGCTTAGAGCTCACTTCAGATGGCAGCGCGCGTGCTGTCACTCCAGCGGACATTCGCGACCGGAGATCTCTATGACGATTGAGGTTCAGGGGCTCACGCCATTGTTATCCGTTTTCGACATGCCTCGGGCGCTCGCCTTCTATCGCGATCAGCTTGGATGCTCCGTCACCCAGACTTCCCCGCCTCTCTCCTCCAATCCCGACCATGTGAACTGGGCCACGCTCCGGTTCGGCGACGCAAATTTCATGCTGAATACTGCGTATGATCCCGAAGACCAACCTTCCGCGCCCGAGCCTGCACGCTTCGCCGGCCATCGCGACACCACGCTCTACTTCGCCTGCCCCAGCGTCGACGAGGCCTATCGGGAGTTGCTTGCGCGCGGCCTCAAAGTCGCGCCGCCATCCATCGCTCCCTACGGAATGAAGCAGCTTTACTTCAATGACCCAGACGAAAACGGCCTCTGCTTTCAGTGGCAAGAATCCTCGAAAACCGCAAACCAGGAGTAGCCGATGCTCACCGTGCTGCAGGACATGCGATTCTCCTTCCGGCAACTGATCCGGCTGCCCGGATTCACGCTCACTTCGGTGCTCTCGCTGGCCCTTGGCATTGGCGCCACCACTGCCGTATTCAGCGTGATCTACGCGATCCTCATGAACCCCTATCCCTACGCCGCCCCCGATCGCATGATTCACATGCGGCTCGTGCAGCACAACGGCGACCTGAACGGTTTCGGCATCACGGCCACGCAGTGGCAGGAGCTGCGCAAGTCTCCCGTCGTCGAGGACACATTCCTCGAAGACGACTGGAACCTGACCATCACAGGCAGCGACGTGCCCGAAGACGTGAACGCGGTCTACTTTACCTCCAACGGTTTCAACTTCTTCGGTGTGCCGGTCGCGCTTGGCCGCGGACTGCAACCCTCCGACGCAATCGATGGACAGGATCCCGCGCCCGTGGTCGTGCTCGGCTACAAGTTCTGGCAGCGGCATTTCAATGGCGATCCGTCGGTACTCGGCAAGACCATCCAGATGGTCCGCAAGAACTACACCATTGTTGGCGTCGCGAACCCGCGCTTCGCCTGGGGCGACGGCGACGTCTACCTGCCGCTCAAAGTCACCGGCGATCAGGTGCGTTCCTTCTACGCCGGCGTGCGGCTCAAGCCGGGCGTCAGCCATGCACAGGCCGACGCAGCTCTCCAGCCGCTCATCCAGCAATTCGAAAAGGAAACGCCCACGCATTTCCCTCCCGAAAAACTGCGGCTTCACGTAGTCGGCCTCAACGAAGACTTCATCAAGCAACTCGGCGGAACGCTCGCGCTCCTCTTCGGCGCGGTTGCTCTCTTGCTGCTCATCGGCTGCGGCAACGTGTCGATCCTTATGCTTGCGCGCGCCACCACGCGGCAACATGAGTTCGCGGTGCGCAGCGCGATCGGCGCAACCCGCGCGCGCATTATTCGCCAGTTGCTCACCGAGGCGCTCATGCTGTCGCTCACCGGTGCAGTCCTCGGCTTGCTCCTGGCCTACAAGCTGCTTGCCGTCATCGTGGCCAACCTGCCCGAGTTTTCCTTCCCGCATGAAGCTGTCATCCAGATCAATCTGCCTGTGCTGGCGTTCTGCATTCTCGCGGCGGTCGGCACCGGAGTCCTCTTCGGCCTGTGGCCGGCGTGGCAACTCTCCCGGCCGGAAGTCAGCGAGATGATCCAGTCGACCTCGCGCAGGACAACGCGCGGCGTGAGCGGTCGCCGCGTGCACAACGCACTGATTGGTGCGCAGGTGGCGCTTACGCTGCTGATGATGGCCGGTGCCGGCGCAGCCATCGGAGGCTTTCTGCGCGTGATGCACACCCCGCTTGGCTACGACCCACACAATGTCATGTCCGTCGGCATTCCCATTCACGACGGCACCTACAAAACCTGGCCCGAGCGCGCTGCCTACTTTGAGCAGCTGCACGCTGCCGTCGCCGGTGTTCCCTCTGTCACCGACACGGCAATATCGAGCAATGCGACGCCTCCGTCGAACGGCTTCAATACCAAATTCGATATCGTCGGCAAGCCGTCCAGCGAAGATCAGACCTTCCGTTTCAATATGGTCAGCCCCGAGTATTTCCCCCTGCTGCGCATCCCGCTCCGGCAAGGCCGCATCTGGGATGAATCGGAGAACCACCGCGGCGCGCTTCTGATGGTCGTGAACCAGACCTTCGCGCACCGCTACTTCCCCAACGGCGACGCTATCGGTCACACCATCAAAGTTGCCCGGCTGACGCCGCAGCCGCCATTTTTTCTCACCGCGCCAGGAGTCGAGAGCGGGCTGCTGATCGTCGGCGTTGTCGCCGACAAGCTCGACGATGGCCTCGCCAAGCCGATCGTGCCGGAAGCCTTCGTCCCCGACACCGTCGCGATGAGTATGTACACGCAGATCCTCGTCAGATCGCAGGTGGCGCCGCTCACGCTGCTGCATTCCATCCGCGAGCGCGTAACCGCGGTTGACAGCGATCAGCAGGTGACCGGCGATGTGCGCGACCTCGAGCACTGGATTTCGCGGATGCCGGAATGGGCCCGCGGTCAACTCGTCGCATGGCTCTTCGGCGGCTTCGCGGCGCTGGCGCTTCTGCTTGCCGCCGTCGGCCTTTACAGCGTCGTCTCCTACACCGTCGCGCAACGGACCAGTGAGTTCGGCATCCGCGTCGCTCTGGGCGCGCAGAGCGGCCATGTGCTGCGCATTGTCTTCAAGTCCGTCATCGCAAGTGTCGGCGGCGGCATCGCGGCTGGCATCGTGCTCACCATCACGCTGAATCGACTGATGGCGAGCTGGGACGCGGAAAGCTCGCGCAATCCCCTGCTGCTGCTCGGCGCCGCTTTTGTGCTCAGTCTGGTTGCCGTTCTCGCCTGCATGATTCCCGCGCGCCGCGCCGCGAGCGTCGATCCCATGACCGCGATCCGCCGCGAATAACGCGGCTCAGCGCAGGCCGGTATGCAAGTAGGCGAGCAGATCGGTCATCTGTTCGTCCGTAAATCGCCCGGCGAACGATGGCATCATGTTCCTGCCCGCAAGCACCACGTGGCGCACCTCGGCATCCGTTGCCGGCGCGCCGCTGGGCAGCGTCGTATGCGTAAAGACGCCGTGCAGGTCCGGCGGAACTTTCTTGAGCTGAAGATCGTTGTCTTCGTGGCAATGCGCGCAGCGCGCGGAGTAGAGATGCTTCCCTTCCGCTTCCTGCGGCGTGAGTGGTGGAACCCGGCGGCACCCGATGAGAATCGAACTTGTCGCGAGAAGTATTCCCGAAATCAAAATGAAAAGTGCCGCTGGTCTCCGCATCGCCATCGCATTTCATTCTAGTACTCGGATTTCGCTCGCCATAATCCCACCCTCCTTCTCTTCCGATATGCTGAAGTCAAGGATGGGACACGATGACCGATGCGCGTCTCGAGAACCTGACGCCCTTTGCCCACTCGGCGCAGAACCGCTGCTTCGGCTGCGGCCAGACCAACCCGGCCGGCCTGCACCTCGAGTTCTTTCTCGCGCAGGATGGCGCGGCCGTCTGCCCCGCAACCATTTCAAACCTCTTTGAAGGACCGCCGGGATACGTCCACGGGGGCGTGATCGCGACACTTCTCGATGAGGCCATGAGCAAAGCCGTGCGTGCCCGGGGCCTGATCGCGATGACGCGCCACATGGAGATCGACTACCAGCGGCCTGTGCCGTCGGGCGCGCCCATCCGCATCGAGGGCCGCGTGGTGCGCGACGAAGGCCGTAAGCATTGGGTCGAAGCGCATATCGTCGATAGCGACGGCCACGCGCTCGCGCTCGGCAAGGGCCTGTTTATCGAGGTCAGGCCGCGCGTTTGATTCGAGCTATTTGAGCGCGGCCAGCCAATTGATGATCGTCGCCTCCAGAAAAATCCGATGATCGGACCAGCTGTGGTCCGTCGCCGCATGAATCTCCGTTACCTGCGTGCCGCCTTTGGCGCGAATCGCCGCTACCAGCGCATCCGCAGTCGGTGCAAGACCATCGTTGGCGGTAAGCACGAGCAGCGGAACATGGCTCAAACCATCGACATCGTTCGCGAACCCGAACTCCTTCGCATGCGCCATCACTTCGTCAGCCATGCTTTCCGGGGTCACGCCAGCCAGCGCTTCGCGATCGTCGGCCATCTCAGCCACAACGCGGGCGCGCGGGGCGCTGCCCATGTGTCCCATGTCTGCAGCGCTGATGAGAATTGCGCCGGCAAGTCCGCGATCGTGCGCAGCTGTGTGTGCTGTCACCCACCCGCCCATGCTGTGGCCCGCCAGCACAATGTGCTTCGTGTCGATGCCGAGCTTCGCAGCATTCGCGGGATCGCGCAGGTAAGCCAGAACCGCATCGGCATCTTCAAGATTCTGCGCGAATCGAAAGCTGCCAGGGCTGCCCCATGAGCCGCGATAGTTGAACGTGACAGCATTCCATCCGGCGCGGCGCACAGCCTGCGCGAGGTCGAGGTTCTTCTCATTGCCGGGCAGCCCGTGGCACAGAACGAAAGTGGGATGAGGCCCTGGACCCGCAGGACTGTAGAGCACTCCGTTGATCGCAACACCGTGGCTGGGAATATGCAGCACGGTCATGCCTGCGGGATGCGCAGCGTCCGCGGGCGGATCGGTGTAAATGGATGCTGGGACAGCTTGCGCGCCGGCGATGGCGACGGACCCGAAGACAACAATGAGCGAAAGAAGAAATCGGTGCATGGCGCTCCTGACAACAGCGGGGATGGAGATGGGAGAAGTTCTCGTCCGATGGTATCAGCGACGCGACGCAAAAAAACAAACGCCTCACGAGAAGCGCTGTTTGGCGCATTCTCTGCGGGGCGTTTCAGTAGAGCCGCGGGCCCGTGACTGCCTGGGTCTAGTGAATCATGTTAATCGTGTCCTGGGTCACCGTATCAAATGTCGTCACCGTCTTGGAATTCGCCTCAAAGGCCCGCTCCGCAACGATGAGGTTGGAGAACTCTGCCGAGATGTTCACGTTCGAGCCCTCCAGCGCCCCGTCCTCCATCGTGCCCAGCCCAGCCGAACCCGATGTTGCAACAGAGGCTTCGCCGCTGGCAAGCGTGGTCGCGTAATCGCCGTTGCCCAGCAACTGGAGCCCCTGCAGGTTTGTCACGTTCGCGAGCGCAAGCTGCCCCACGTTGTCTTTCTGACCATTTGAGTAGGTCACCGTCACCGTGCCATCCCCACCGATGCTGAAGCTTTGGTACTGTCCCGGAGGAAAGCCATCCTGTGTTGTTGCTGAAACGGCCGAGGCCGCATTGACCTGGCTGATGGTCGGGGTACCGCCGGCGCCCAGCAGGTTCCAGTTCATATTCATGTCGGCCGCGCCATCGGCTAGCCCGGTGAAGGCAAGCGGAATCGACGCCACATCGCCCACTGCCGTGCCCACTGCAGTCGTCACACCGCCCGTTGTGACCGACGCCAGGTTGCCGCTGGTATCAAAGTTTAGTGTCCCTGTAATCGGCGTCGAAACTCCGGAGGTGAAGTCGGCCGCGGGCAAAGCTGCCGAATAGTTCCATGTATTGGGGGCGGTCTCGGTGTACGTGACCGTAACAATGTGCGGCACTCCAAGAGAGTCATAGACCGTGACCTGTCCCGGAAACTGCGCGCCCGCAGCTGACGTCGCATTGAGGTTGGCGGTCATATTCAGGTTGGCCGTGGCCTGTGGCTGTTCCACCGCGCCCACCGGAATGCTGATCGGCGTCAACGGCGAGTTGGTATTCACCACGCCGTTCACAGCCGGATAGCCCATCACGCTCAGACCATTCGCTGTAACCAGCGAGCCGTTCTCGGTCAATGAAAAGTTGCCCGCCCGCGTGTACTCGTAGGCACCGTTGGCATCCGATGCCACAAAGAAGCCGCTGCCATCCAGCGCCACATCCGTGGAGTTGCCGCTCGAATTAATCGAGCCCTGTGTGAAGTCGGTCTCGTTGGTCGCCACGTGCACGCCCGCGCCCACCTGAATCGGATCGCCGGCACCGCTGGTACCAACCTGCTGATAGAAGAGGTCGGCAAACTGCGTCGTCTGCGCCTTGAAGGCCGTGGTGCTCATGTTGGCCAGATCGTTGGCAATCGTGTTCAGAGCGGTGGAGTCGGCATTTAAGCCTGTCAGTGGAATCGAAAAACTAGCCATCGCGTTGCTCCTCGTGGGTGATGGTTGGCAGGCCTGCCCGGCCAGCGTTGAAGGTTAATGCGCTTCTCTCATACCTAGAGAGCGGGATGGTTGTTTCTCGGTCAGAGCATGCGCCACGCGTTGCGCCGCCGGATTGGCTGACGGCACGCCGAGATTGCCGCCACGGGAATGCGTCTGCGCGCTGGTGGCAGGCGCTGGCACTTGCGCTGCATTTGTCGTCACTGCTTGCGCGCCGGACGCGGGTTGCGCACTCCCAGAAGGGTTCGACGTGCCGGTCGCGCCGCTGCCCAGCGCGCCGGTCAGCGTCTGGTTAATCGAAATCAACTGCTCAAGGCTGTTCACATTCACCAGTTGATTGATGTACTCATTCGGATCGTTGTCCGCGGTGGGATCCTGATTCTGCATCTCGGTCACCAGCAGCGTGAGGAAGTCATTCGCCGAGATCACCGCCGAATCGCCTCCTGAATCCCCGCTGGCGCCGCTGGTGCTGTCCATCGGCATCGCTTTAGGTGCAGCCGTCTGCGCCACCGTTGCTCCTTTTGCCGCGTGTGTTGCATGTGCCCATATCCCTGCTGCCGCTGCCGCCATGTTTGCTCCTTCTCGATTTTTCACCGCGAGCCGTTCGCTTGTCCGGCCCGTTCAATGCCTCACTACGCCATGACTGAAACGTAAGTCCCGCCCGAAGGCCGATAAGCTTCCGTAGCAAGGCTTGCGCTAGAGGGGCTCAAGAGAATCGCACCGTCCGCGCCGTTCACAGCCGCATTCCCCGGCTGCCGATCCGCCTGCTGTTCCGCAGGCTGTCCTCCGCCCTGGCCCGGAGTGAAAGCAGTTCCCTGTCCCGTAGGCGCGCCCATTGAGAGCGTCTGCACGGGGGTGTTGCGTTCGGCGAGATAGTGACTCAACCCGCTCATATGCGTGCTCAACGACTGCGCCGCATCCGCGGAGCCCGGCATCAGCGTGGCATGGACGCCGCTCGCATCCTGCTGTGCACGCACTGCTACCCAGCCCAGCGATGGGTCTTGATAACCCGCTTCCGCGCTGCGTGCGCCCGCCAGGGTCCATGTCGCAGGAACCGCGCTACCCGCGCTGTCGAGCGCCGCAAAGGTTGAATGCGGACCCGCGCCCGCCGCCTCCGGCAACGTCGAAACGGGTCCGGAAGTTGCCACGCGCAATTCACTTGCAGGTGCGGCCTGTCCGTTGCTGGTTGCTTCGTGCAGCGCAACGTGCCCCTGAGGCTCAGCGCCGGTCAGCACCGCGATCTGCGAAGCTGCATGTCCTGTTGCCGCGTGCGTGGCGCTCCAATGCACTGTGTCCGTGGTGGAAGCCGCAGCTCCGGCCGCGCTGGTTGCCGATTCCGGTTGCGCGGCCGTTCCCGCCTGCGTGGAAAGAGACGCCGAGAAATCGCTCGCTTGCGCCTTGCCAGAGCCTGCCCCGGATGGACCAGAAACGGCGGTTGTGCGGCCGCGCAGTGGGGGTGCACCGGTGGACGTTCCGCCTTCACGGTTTAGGCTCGGTGCTAGAGTTGCGACGATCTTCTCCGATACCGTTGAAGCCGTCACCAGCTCGTTGCCCGTTGCAGCTGCCGCGGGTGACGACTGGTTGGCAGAAACGCTTGCCTGAGCGGAAGGCTGCTGCGCGGGGATCACTCGCGCCTGCGATCCAGCGAGAGCGTGAGAGACAATCGGAGTTCCCGCATCGCGCTGTGTTGTGGATGCAGAAGGACCAGCGACCGCGCCGCCTGCTTCCTTAAGGCCCAATCCAACGGATGCAGAGAACGGTGTGCCCGCGACAGCTGACTGCCCCGTTGCGGCAAGTGACACGAGCGAAGCTGATGAGTTGCTGATTCCCGGCGTGTCTGTTCCTACTCTCAGCCCGTTCTCACCAGACTCCGGCTGCGGAAGCGAAATCTGCCGAGCCGGGGCAGGCACCGGCGCCACAATTGGGGCCGTCTGCAGCAGCGCTAACACGGAGGCAGAATCCAGAGTGGACGGCAGCGCGGAAGCGGCAGCGTCAGTACCCTTCCGCGCTTCTCGATGCGCCGCAGAAAAGCTTTCCGCTTTGCCCTCGCCGACACTGGAGCCCGGCTTCGCCGACGTTACAGGCTTCTCAGAATTACCCTCTCCCGCCAAAGCTGTTTGCACCTGCGAGTTATTCCCAGTGACCTGCTCGCCCTGTGCACCAGCGCTCATTCCCAACGAAGCCAGCAGTGTCCGCCATGCCGAGGGAGCATCCTGCCCGGACGGGTCTGGTGCGTCCTGCGGCGACCGCATCCCTGCGTCAGGCGCGGCAAACAGCGCGCCCTTGCTCTTTGAACCCATACCTGGAACCGCACTCGCCGGCGCTCCCTGCACAGGCGATGCGGCAACGGGCCCAATCTCGATGCTGGGAGCGAGTGTCACGCTGGCTATCTTGCAGCCGCCATGCCAAGGGGAGCACCGAATGGTTAGAGGTGTGTCAGAATGAAGCACGCTCCGCGAGATCAGACAAGAAACTTCCAACCTACAGGCACCGTGCTTGGCGATTTCTCTCGCCAGCCCTCGCCACTATCCGCGGCCGCCGCTCCGGTTCATTCTCGACCGATGCCAATCATCCAGATCTTGCTGACCCCGGCGCGTCGCCTCCACCGCATCGCGGGCCTCGGTCTCTTCAATCAATACCTCAGCCTGCCGCCGTTCCACGCGGGTGGCCAGATAGGACGCACGCAGTTCGGCAACCTCGTCCGCTGCATCACTCACGCGCGCGGCGAGTGTCTCGGTCTGCCAAGCCGCCACACGCAACTCTTCCAGTCCCGCCAGCCGGTCGGCAATCTCGCCCGTGTGCACGCTTGCGGTCACCAGCTCCCGTCCGCTGCGGCCGCGCACGCCAGCGCGATTCAATGCGTCCTCGAGTTCGCGCAGTCTCGCCATCGCCGCTTCCAGAGCCAGACGGCGCTGCTCTTCTTCAAGCTCGCGCACGCGCAGTAAACGGCGGAGCCCGCGCGAGACGGCCACCGCTACACCTCTGCTGCAAGCGCCGCGAGCCGCCTGACGCAATCGTCGTAGGCCACATGCTCACCTGCGTTCTGGGTCAGGAAGCTGCGAATCGCGCCGCGGGCACGCAGCGCGCGATCGAGGTCCGGGTCCGATCCGGGCTTGTACGCGCCGATGCGCACCAGATCTTCCGAGCGCGCATAGACCGCCATCAGCCGGCGCAGCAGCGCGGCCTGTTCGCGGTGCTCAGCCTGGGCCACGGCAGGCATCAGGCGGCTGATCGAGTCGAGAATCTCGATCGGCGGATACCAGCCCTCCGCGGCCAGCGCGCGCGACAGCACCACGTGGCCATCGAGCAGCGAGCGCACCGCATCCACCAGCGGGTCCTGCTGATCGTCGCCCTCCATCAGCACCGTATAGAAGGCGGTGATGGAGCCCTGCCTGAAAGCTGCCCCGTGCGCTCCACCAGCTTGGCCAGCCGGGTGAAGACCGAGGGCGTGTAGCCCTTGGCCGTGGGCGGCTCGCCGGCGGCCAAGCCGATCTCGCGCGCCGCCATGGCAAAGCGGGTCAGCGAATCGAGCACCAGCAGCACATGCTTGCCCTGCGCGGCAAAGTACTCGGCCACTGTGGTCGCGGCCAGCGCCGCGCGCATGCGCATCAGCGGCGACTGGTCTGATGTGGAGACCACCACCACCGAGCGCGCGCGGCCCTCTTCGCCCAGCGAGTCTTCGAGAAATTCGCCTACCTCGCGGCCGCGCTCGCCCACCAGGCCCACGACCGTGACATCGGCCTCGGTGTTGCGCGTCATCATGCCGATCAGCGTGCTCTTGCCTACGCCCGAGCCGCCGAAGATGCCGACGCGCTGCCCGCGGCCCACGGTGAGCAGCGCGTCGAGCGCGCGGATGCCGGTGCCCAGCGGCGTGCGAATCGGCACCCGCGTCGAGCGGCGAGCGCACCGCGCCATCGAGCGAGCAGTCTCGGTCGATGGCCAGCGGACGGCCCGCCGTCGATCGGCTCGCCCAGCGCATTCAGCACGCGGCCCATCAGCGCCGGTCCCACCTCGATCTCCGGGATGCGCACCCAGTGCGGCCACCGTGTCGCCGAAGCGAATGCCCTCGGTGGTCTCGACCGGCATCGACAACACATTGGAGCCGCGAAAGCCGATGACCTCCGCCAGATGCGAGCTGCCCGAAGCTGGTCGATAGATCTCGCAGCACTCGCCCACCGAAGCCAGTGGCCCGGCCGACTCGATGGTCTGTCCCACGGACTCAATCACCTGCCCGCGCCAGCGCCAGGGCTGGCTGCGCTGCAGCCGCGCAACGTAGCGGCCCAGCAACTGCGGCTGCCCAGCGGGAGCCATCATGCGCGGGCCTCATGGGCATCGGGTGCGCCGCTCGCGCCGGAGTCCTCGGCGCGGCGGCCGGCACGGTCGAAGAATCCGCGCTCGATCTCCGCCAGCTGCGCGCGGATGCCGAGATCGACGGAGCCAACTGTGGTCTCCATCACGACAGTCTCCCAGGCGCATGCCCTCTCCGGCCAGCACCGCCGGCTTCACGGCGAGATTCGGCACAGGGCGATGGCTTCGCTCCACAGTTCAAGATCGGCGGCCGGAACGCGCAGCTTGACCTCGGTGGTATTCGAAAGCTGCCCCAGCGCCACGCGCACCGCGCCGGTCAGCAGCAGCGGATCCATCTGGGCTTCGCGGCGCAGAATGCGCGCGGCAATGGCCAGAGCCAGCTTGACCACTTCATGCTCGACTGCATGCAGATAGCGCTCGCGGTCCTCGGCAAAGCGCTGGATCAGCTCCGCGACCTGCTCGGCGCGGCGCTTCTCCTCCGCTTGCCGCGCCGGGCCTGCCGACTCTCGCTCGGCCTGGCGGCCTTCCAAATGCCGCGCTCGCGCCCGGCCTCGAAGCTGCGCCGCGCCTCTTCAGCAGCCTTCTGCTCGTTCGAGGGTGCGCAACGCCTCATCCACTCCCACGTTGTGCGGACCTTTGGACGGCGAAGTTCCCCCGGCGTCGCCATAGCCGCTCCACAGAGCGGGATCGCTGGCTCCGGCCCGTCCAGATATTCAAAGACCTCGACGTTCCTCGCGCTTTCGGCTCCCATCTCCGCACATCCTTCCTCATCTCCATCGCACCGCGCATCCGATCTTCTGCCTCGACGATGGCCGCGATCAGGCCAGCATCTCGTCGCCGGTCTCGAGCTTCAGAATCACTTTGCCTTCGGCTTCGAGCCGCCGCGCCAGGTTGAGAATCTCCTGCTGCGCCTGCGCCACTTCGCGCGATCGCACCGGTCCCAGCACCTCCATGTCTTCCTTCAGCATCTCCACGGCGCGCGAGCTCATGGCCTTGAAGACCTGCGCGCGCAGCTCTTCGTTCGCGCCGCGCAGGGCCATGGCCAGTTGCCGCTTGTCGACGCCGGAGACGATCTCGCGAATGGTCTGCCGGCGGCACCGTCACCAGATCCTCGAACGTGAACATCAGGTTGCGAATGCTCAGCGCCAGTTCCGGCTGCCCCTCTTCGATGGTTTCGAGAATCTTCTTCGACTCCTCGGCATTGAGCCGGTTCAGCAGGTCGGCAACCGCCTTGAAGCCGGAGTAGCTCTTGCGCGCCGTGTCGCCCACACTTTCCAGGCGCCGATGCAGAATGTGCGCCACCTTCTGCGCCATCTCCGGCGAAAACTGGCGCATCTCCGCCAGCCGCTGGATCGAGACCACCTTGTGATCCTCGCTCAGGTTGTCCAGCACCATCGAGGCGCGCCGCGGATCGAGGTGCGCGAGCACCAGCGCAATGGTCTGCGGATGCTCGGAGTCGAGCAGCTTGCCCAGTTGCTGGGGATCGGTGCGCTGCAACTGCGCCAGGTTGCCCTGCGCGGCCTCCTGCGAACGCCGCACCAGCATCAGCAGGTCCTCGGCCCGCTCCTTGCCGAAGGTCTCCACCAGCAGCCGGCTGGCGTAGTCCAGGCCCCCGTGCACCATGAAGTTCTGGGTTTCGAGCATCTCCCAGAACTCTTCGACAATCTCGGCCGACATCTCCGGCGAGATCCCGCGCAGATCGGCCAGCTCCTCGGTCAGCTTCTGCACATCGGGCTCCGGCAGCGCGCGCAGAACGTCCTTGGCCAATTGCTCGCCGATCGCCACCAGCAGCACGGCCGCCTTGCGCGACCCGCTCATGCTGGCCGTCAGCGATCGTCCGCCCCCTGTACCCGAATCCGTCACCGGTTCATTCCCCCTGCTGTGCTCTGCCCTCGACAAAACGTCCCGACGCCGACGCCATTTTCCTCACCCCTCAGTCCGAGTGAATCCAGCTCTGCAGCAGCCGCGAGCTCTGCGTCGGCTCGTGCTTCAAATGCGTCGTCACCTGTTCGAATATTTCCTGCGCACGAATCCGCGCCGGATCGGGAGCAGGCGGCTCCGGCGGCGCGAAGACGTGCTGCGCTCCCGGTTCCGTCAACTCCTGCACGCCCTTGCCTGCACCCTTCTTACCGGACTTTCCTTTGTCGTGAATTGCTGTTCGTGCCTGGGCCAGCGCCGGGCGCACACCCAGCGCAAGCACCAGCAGCAGCCCGGCTAGCAGGGCCGCGTACTTGACCAGCTCCGGAGAATCTTCAATCTCGCCCAGCACCCGGCCCGCAATCGGCGGCGGTGGTGTGGGTCGGTTGCCGTCAAAGGCCAGGTCCTGCACGGTCAGCACATCGCCACGGGTCGAGTCGAATCCCACTGAAGCCTGAGCCAGCGCGGTCAGATTGTGCAGCGCGTCAGTGGGCCACGGCTGCCACTGCGCCGGCTGGCTCTTGGCCGCCAGTTTCACCAGCCGGTCGTTGACTACGATCGCCGCCGTCATGCGCCGCACCCGGCCCGGCGACTCGATCGATGTGGCGCACCGTCTTTGAAACCCCGTAGGTGTCGGACTCCGAGCTTGCCGTCTCCGGCGGCGTGGTCTGCTTGGGATAGACCGGCAGCTGCTGCGCATTGGTGTTGGGCGCATTGGAGGCTGCGCCCGGGACGCCTGCCGCCACCGGCTGTCCTCCCGAGCTTTGCTGGGTGCGCTGCATGGTCAGGGGCGCGGTTTTGGTCGGATCGTAGGTCTCGTCGGTCTGGTCGGTAGCCGACTCGTCGTAGTCCAGTGTCACCGAGGCGCGCACGTTGCCCGGCCCCGTTACCGGCTCGAGGGTCGAGACAGTCTTCTGCTCGAGAATCTGCTCCGCGCTCAGCCGCAGCATTTCCGGAGTCTTCGGCCCCAGCGGAATGTGCCCCGCCGCATCGACCAGCACCACCCGGTCCGGACTCAACCCGTCGACCGCCGAGGCCACCAGGTTGCGAATCGCATCCGGCTCGCCGTCGGCCAAACTGGCATGGCGCAGCTTGAGAACGACGGAAGCCTTGGCCGGCCGCTCCTCGTCGCGAAACAGCGAGTCATGAGGCAGCACCAGATCGACCCGCGCCGACTCCACATCGGAGAGGGTGCCAATCGTATGTTCGAGCTCGCCTTCGAGGGCGCGCTGATAGTTCACCCGCTCGTCGAACTCCGAGCCCACCCAGTTGGGTTTGTCGAAGAGCTCGAAGCCCATCCGTCCACTCTTCACCGCGCCCTTGGCGGCCGTGGCGAGCCGCGCCTTGTCCAGCTGCGCCGCGGGAACCAGCAGCGCCGTGCCGTTCTCCGCGACCTCGAAGGGAATCTGTGCCTGGGTCAGCGTGACACCGGTCTCGCGCGCTTCGTCGGGATCCATCCCCGCATAGAGGGTGCGCCAATCGGTGCGCAGCCCGTACCAGGCCAGCCCGCCCAGGAGCGCGATCAGGAGGCCAGCGGCGATCAGCGTGCCGCGTCGCTGCGACGGCTGCATTCCGGCCCACCAGATTCGGCTCCGGGTCCACAGCGCGGCGGCGTTGGCCGTCATCCCTCCGGGCACGACGGCGGGCGTCTTCTCCAGTTGCGTGGGGCTCGTCGCCATGATCTCTCGAAGTCAGTTTGGATCGGTTAGAACTGCATGCCCATGACGCTCTGGTAAGCCTGCACGGCCTTGTTCCGCACGGACAGCGCCAGCTCGAACGACATCTCGGCTTTCTGCGTGGCGATCATCGCCTGATGCACATCGACGCCGGTGCCTGTCATCAATCCCTGCACCGTGTTGCGTGCCTGCGTCTCCAGTGAATTGACCGATCCGACAGCGTCCGTGAGCAGACTGCTGAACGGGGTCGTCGCGCCCTCCGTGCCGCCAGCGCCGCCCAACATCTGTTTGGCGGTTGCGCTCAACTCGGTTCCGCTGGAGGCGGATGCGGTGATTGCTCCAATTGCGTTCATAGTCGCTCTCCCTGTTGCCCGCGTATGGAAAGAGCCGCGCTCGCCGGTCCTCTGGACTAGCTCTTGGCAATCTCCAACGCTGACGTGATCATGCTCTTCTCCGCCTGCACGGCGGACCCGTTCAGTCCATATGCACGCGTGGCCCCCATCAGGTCCACCATCTCTGTGAGCGGGTTAATGTCGGGATATGAGACATAGCCGTCCGGCCCCGCATCAGGGTGGTCAGGTTCGTAGCGCTTGAGCGGCGGCGCCTGATCTTCCACCACCTGGGCTACTTCCACGCCCGGCGCCACGGTATCCGCAAACGGAGAGCCTGGCAGCGGCAACAGCGGCGGAGGAGCCAGTCCACCCGGCTGACTGCTGACGGCCGCGCTCATCGAGTTCAAAAAGTTGGGGTCGCCTTGATTCGCCTTGAAGACCACCATCTGGCGGCGATAGGGCGTGCCGTCCTCGGTGCGAGTGGTCTCGGCATTGGCCATATTCGCCGCCACCACCTCGGCACGCATGCGCTCGGCCTCCATCGCCGAGCCGGAGGTCTCCATCAATCCAAAAAGATTCATCGCATTCCTCGTCGCACCCCAGCCGCGCTACTTGCTTTCGCCCTACTTGCTGTCCGCATGAATCGCGTCCATGATCTGCTGATACTCGGTGCGCAGCAGGGCCACGCCGGTCTTGTAGCGCAGCTGGGCCTCGGCCAGGTTCAGGCTCTCGCGGTCCATCGAAACATCGTTGCCGTCGGGCCGCGCAATCAGCCCATCCACCGCCCGCACCTGCACCGGCCGTGCTCCCATGCCGCGATCGACCCCATCGAGCGCTCCACGCATCTCGGCCTCGAAGTCCATGCCCACTGCGCTGTAGCCGGGGGTGTCGATGTTGGCCATGTTGGCGGCCGTCAGCTTGGCCTCGCTCGAGGCGAGATCAATGTACCGGGCGATCTGTTCGCCCAGGCGTGTGTCCACGTCCATGCTCATTGCGATTCCTCCCGCGCCGCCTTCACCCGCGAACGAAAGACCTGCGGCTGACGCCGCAGGTCTCGTGCCACTCCGGAGTGCCGCAGATTAGTTCACGATCATGCCGAAGTCGATCTCCTGCGCGGTCAGAACCGGCGCGTCCCCGGCCAGAATCGCCGCCCGCTCCAGCACGTGCTCGAGTTCGCGGACATTGCCCGGCCAGCGATGAGTGCGAAGCTTGGCCATGGCCGACGCATCAACCTGCTTGCGCGGCATCTCGCGGGCCATCGCATTCAGAAAGTGCTCAACCAGCTGCGGCAGGTCTTCGATGTGCTCGATCAGGGCCGGCGTGCGCACCAGAAAGACCGCCAGCCGGAAGTAGAGATCCGAGCGGAAAGCCCCCGACTGCGCATGATCGGCCAGCGGCCGGTGGGTCGCGGCAATAATCCGCACATCGACGCGCACCGTCTCGTTGTCCCCCACCCGCTGCAGCTCGCCGCACTCCACAAAGCGCAGCAGCTTGGACTGCAGTGCCAGCGGCATCTCGCCGATCTCGTCCAGAAAGAGGGTTCCACCGTTGGCCGACTCGATCCGTCCCACCCGGCCCTGAACGGCTCCGGTAAACGCACCGCGCGTGTGGCCGAAAAGCTCGGCCTCCAGCAAATATTCAGGAATTGCAGCGCAGTTAATAGCGACGAACGATTTACGGCTGCGCGTCGAAAGCCGGTGTACGGCTTCGGCAACCAATTCCTTGCCTGATCCGGTCGGCCCTTCAATCAATACGGGCGTCGGACGCGGGGCAACCAGCCGAATGCGGCGGCTCACTTCGAGCATGCACGCAGCATCGCCCACCAGTTCGGGAAGCCGGTCAACTTTTGCCGCGATCATAGGAATCGGCATCGGCAGCGCAACGGGAAATGCAGGTTGAACCGCAACGATTGGCTCTTCGTGCTCCGCTGCTTCTTTGCAGTTTTCGCTGTCGGCTTCGCGCAGCACGGGCTTACGCGGCGGCTGCAAGGCGAAGGCCACAGACGCTGTGCCCCGTTCCTCCTCGCGCAGCAGGCTTTCTTTTCCACGCGCTCCGCCCGGATGGACCTGCAGCGGCCCGGGGGCATTCCAAATCGCCGTGTCATTATCCTGGCTGCGGCGCAACGCGTAGAGCAACTCCTGGCGATGCGGGCAGCGCAGCCCTTCATGCGCCGCAGACCCATTGGCAACCAGCAGATCGACATCGGGAAAGGTGCTGCGAAAGCTGCGCAAGAATTCGTTGTGGTCAAGATCGGGCAGCCAGGAATCAACGATCATAGCCTCGGGAATGGTCAGTTCGGTTTCGGTCCAGGCTTCGGCGCCTCCTTCGGCCTCTCGTACCTGCCAACGCAGTCCGGTAAGAATTTCGTTGAGTCTCTGGCGAAAGCTGCGATCAGCGCTCGCTACCAAGGCAGTGCGCGGCCGTGCGCGCAGGGGTGCAGGCAGTACAGGTACTCGGACGGATTGCATCTAGAATCTCCTCGGATTCAAGGTATGTTCTGTCCAACGCAGTCAGGGCAAGTCCATGGCAATGCCCGGTTTCCCTTCCGCTGCGGGCAAGGCCAGCGCGGAGGATTTTCCGGGCGTCAGTTCACCTTCGGCGGGAATCATGTACCCCTGGCCGCGCACCGTCCGGATCAGCCACCCAGGAGGCGGATCCTTCAGCTTGCGGCGCAGGTAGTTCACGTAAACGTCGACGATGTTGGTGGTCTGCGCGGGCTCCATCTTCCACACCGAGTCCAGCAGCTCCACCCGCGAGATGCAGTGGCCGCGGTTCAACAGCAGGTGCTCGAGCAGCGCAAATTCCTTGTTGGTCAGCTCAATCGCTTCGCCGGTGCGCGAGGCCGAGTGATCCAACCGGTTGACTTCGAGGTCGCCTGCGCGCAACAGCAACCGGGCCTCGCGCTTGCGGCGCAACAGGGCGCGGCAGCGGGCGCGCAGTTCGTACAGGCTAAAGGGCTTCAGCATCAGGTCGTCGGCGCCCAGATCGAGGCATCGCACCCGTGTCTCGACCTCCTGCCGCGCGGTCAGGACCAGCACCGGCAGATCGGAATCGGTCTGCCGCAGTTCGGTCAGCACCTGCTCGCCATCTTTGACCGGGAGATTCAGGTCGAGAATGGTAAGGTCGGGCAGTTCCTCGCGGAAGGCATCCACGGCAGCCGCGCCGTCCGATGCCACGCGCACCCGATGACCATCCGCCTCCAGCCCGCGCCGGAGGAATAGAGCAAGAGCCTTGTCGTCTTCGGCGATCAGTAACCTCATGCCACCCCTTCTCACATGCTGCATCCGGGCCAAGCCAGGGCCCGCATCGCCGCCCCATGACTTCGCACGCTCCGCTCGAGGCTGGGGATGCCCGGATGCAGAACACTTCCACCTTGCTTCTCAGGAAAATCAAACACAAGGTAAGGTGGCGGTAAATGTGGGGACCATTCCGGGAAGGGGACCTCAGTTAAGAAAGTTCCAAAATGAGGTTTGCGGGGAAATATCGTGTGGCACACGTCCTAGGGCAAAACCTGCGGGGCGCGCACTCATTGCGCAGCTTGTTGAATTGTGCGCGAGAGTGCGTTTTCTTGATGGGAAACATTACGGTTGCCTCAAGCCCCGCGGGCGAGTTCACGCGACTGGGCCTTATTGCGGTACATGGCCTTGTCGGCGCGATCGAGCAACTGCTTGGCGGTTTCGCCTGTCACGTGGGCCGCAAGGCCCATCGACGCCTGAATGCGCAGCATCAGCGGCGCGGAGCGGGCCTGCAGCGAGTAGTTGCCGCACACCCATTCCTGCAGACGGCTGGTTTGCGCCTGTGCCTGCGCCTGCTCGCAATCCATCAGCACAACGAATTCGTCGCCACCCCAGCGGCAGGCCACGTCGCCCGAGCGGCAGGCGGAGCGCAGCTCGCCGGCAAACTGCTTCAAGAGCTCGTCGCCGGTCATGTGGCCGTGCTCGTCATTCACGCGCTTGAAGTCGTCAATGTCCATCATCACTGCGCAAAACGGCTTCGCGGTTTGAATGCGCTCCTCGATCTGCCGTTCCGCCCACGGCCGATTGCCCAGCCCAGTCAGTGTGTCGCGTGAGGCTGTATATTCGGCTTCCTCGAGCCGTACCCGATAGGTCGAGATCTGCGCGCGCATCTCCTCCATGGCCGCTTTGCCGGCAGACGTCATGCGTTCGATGGAGGCCTTCAGTTCGGTCGCGCTCTCTTCAATCGAGGCGCGAATCTCGGTCACGTCGTCCAGGCTGGCGATATTCTTCAGCCGTTCCGTCACCTTGCTCATCTGTTCTGCGCACAAGCCGTCACGCTCCCCCACGGAGTGGGCGGTGCGCGCCAGCGAGAGCAGCAGATCCTTCACTTCCTGGGCCTTGGTCTGGTAGTGCTCCGTGGTCTGTTCAGCCCACGCATGCAGCGCCGTTCGCACCGTGCTTTCAGCCTTCGCGGTACGCTCCGTGTCGGGATTGCCGGTCAGGCTCTGTCCCACCTCTGCGAGCGACTGCCGCAGACGGACGCCGGTGGGTGGGCAAACATTGGCCCCGCACGCACCCATCTCCTGCAGCGCAGAGCGGTAGGCCGCGGCGAGCGCAGCGACGGCTGGGGCGCCTGCATCAGGAAGTTCCACCGCGTCGGGGACGGCTTTATCGACGCTATCGAGGTATCTCTTAAGAGAAATCATCTTTCGGCGATTTCTTCCTTGCTGGCAGGCCAAATACCCATGGAGCCCGCTCAGGTCGAAACATCGGCAGAACCTGTCCTGCGCATCAGTCCCAAGGGCATAATTCTGTGCATTTTCCAAAACTTCCAGCGCGCGGGCCCCTATTACCCGAGCCGATTCAGAATGCAAAGAAAAGGAGAAATATCTGATTGCAATTCGCTTTTTGTTCGCTATAATGCGCCCATGGCTGTCACCCGAAGGCAAAAAGAGATTCTCGATTTTCTCGACTCGTTCGTCGCCCGCAATGGCTATTCCCCTTCATTTGAGGAGATCGCGCGCGGCATGGGATTGAAGAGCCTGGCCACCGTGCACAAGCACATCACGAACCTCGAAAAGAAGGGCATGCTCGACCGGGTGCACAACCGCAGCCGCTCCATCGACGTGCTGCCTCCGGGCACTCGTACGCGCTCCAGCGACCGGCTGCCACTGGTCGGCCGCATCGCCGCCGGCCTTCCAGTCGAAGCCTCGGAGACGCAGGAGAGCATCTCTCTGCACGATGTGGTCGGCAACCGCGATGTTTTCGCCCTCGAAGTGCGCGGCGACTCCATGCGCGACGAGCACATCATCAACGGCGACTACGTGCTGGTGGAGCGGACCCGCACCGCACGCCAGGGCGAGATTGTCGTCGCACTCGTGCACGGCGCAGAGACCACGCTTAAGCGCTTCTACTCCGAAGGACAGGTGGTGCGCCTGCAGCCGGCCAACATTGAGATGGACCCCATCTATGTGCCCGCCGCACAGGTGGCCATCCAGGGCCGCGTGCTCGGCGTGCTGCGCAAGTATCGCTGAACCTTCCCTGCCCCCAGACGCAAAAAAGCCCGGCACTCGCCGGGCCTTTTTCGTATCGCTCAAGGTCGCTTACGCCAGCAGGCGCTGCACCTTCTCCTCAATCACGTTCTGCGGCACGTAGCCCACAATCTGATCGGCCACTTTGCCGCCCTTGAAAAGCAGCAGCGTCGGAATGCCACGGATGCCATAGCGCGAAGGTGTTGCGCCGTTCTCATCCACATTCACTTGGCCACCTTCAGCTTGCCGGTATACGTCGTCGCCAGGCTGTCGACCACCGGCGCGATCGCCTTGACAAGGCCCGCACCAAACTGCCCAGAAATCCACCAGAACCGGCTGCTCGCTGCGCAGCACTTCCTGGTCAAATGTTGCATCGCTCACTTCCATAACTCCCAGACCTGCCATGTTCCTCCTTGCCCGTTGGCTCACTAGTCTAATCGCTCGCACTCATAAGATGCTTACGCGCAAAGTCGCAAGCGGCCCTTCATGAAGCACTGCGATGCGCCTGCATTTCGGTCGCAGAAGCCTGCCCGGAACCAGAGCCGTGTAACGTAATTCATGCAGCAAAGTAAAAGCGCCCGGATCCTATAAGGATCACGGGCGCTAGAGCAGCCCTCCCCCAGAACTGCCCACGGAGCGAATGTAGGGGTTTCCACTGTAGAATAGCAAGCAAACTTAGGTAATCCAACGAGTAATCACCACTGAGTGATTAACCAGAATGCCACCCATCACTTAGCGCCTGTTGCATCCTCGCATACGGGCTTCCCGGGGGTTGAATCGTCTGCACAAAGACCTCACGCGCCGACCGTCTCTATGCTCGGTTCTTGAGCGCCGCTAACGCCCCGCCGGACTCGAATCGACATACCAATAGCTCCGGCTCAGCCAGCCCTGCGACCGCCTCCGGATGTCTGTGGAAGCGCCCGCCAGACTGGCTTCCCCATCGACCACCGCCAGCACCGCCGGGCCGGCCCCGCTGAGCGCAACGCCAAGAATGCCATGCTCTGCCCGCCAGCGGCAGCAGACGTGGCAGCAACGGGCAGATCGCCTCGCGGTAAGGCTGGTGAATCCGGTCGCTCATCGCCGAGCGCAGCAGGTCTCCCCGCCCTTGCGCGAAAGCCAGGCCCAGCAGCGACACGGCCTGAATATTAGCCACCACATCCACTCGCGGGTAGGACTCCGGCAGCACCGCACGGGCTTTGCTGGTGGCGAGCGGCGCTGATGGCAGCACCACAATCGCGCACCAGTCGGAAGGCGGCTCCACGCGCGCCACATGGACTGTGCCTGCCCCTCGCAGGCCGCGGCAACAAAACCGCCCAACCAGCAGGCCGCCGCGTTATCAGGATGGCCTTCGAGGGCGCGTCGCCTCTTCAAGAATGCGGTCGGTACTCCAGCCCAGTTCGCCGAAATGATCGGCAAGCGCGATCGCCGCCAGCCTGCCCGCGGCCGAAGAACCGCAGCCCATACCCAGCGGAATGCCGTTCCGCATGTGAATCGCGAGCGGCACAACTGGCCGGTCATTCTCCACAAGCAGGCGCTCGTAGATGCCAAGAATCAGATTGTCCTCGATGCGTGCGCAGCGCTCCGCATCCCGACCCGTCGCTTCAATCGAAAACTTCTCCGCCGCCGTGGCCTCAATCTCGAGATAAAAATCGAGCGCCACCGCGACCGCATCGAAACCCGGAGCCAAGATTGGCAGAGGTCGCCGGCAGCCGAAGTCGCAGCGTTCCCGTTCTGCTCTTGCGGGCCAGCGTTCATCCGCGCTTGTTCCTTCATCGCAGCCAGCACCGCCTCCGGGGTCGCGTCCACGGCAACCGCATTGCGCCGCAGCGCCGCAATCTCCGCTTCGTGCCCCACGGCTTCTTCCTCGCGCAGCAACGTGCCTCGATGAAAGTCGATGGTGTAGTCGGCATCCTTGAGCGTGTGCCCGGTCAGCATAAGCACCACCGTATCCGCCGCGGCCACCTTGCCCTCGGCCCGCAGCTTCTTCAAGCCCGCCAGCGTCACAGCCGAGGCCGGTTCGCAGCCCAGCCCTTCCGCGCCCAGTTCCGCCTTGGCAATGGCGATCTCAGCCTCGGTCACGTCGAGGCACCAGCCGCCCGTCTCCTGGATCACGTGCACCGCTTTGCGCCACGACGCAGGATTGCCGATGCGAATCGCCGTCGCGCGCGTGTGCGCTTCCACGGGCTCCAGCGCCACGCCCTGGCTTGTCGCAAAGCTGCGCACCAGCGGATTCGCGCCCTCAGCCTGGATCACCGAGATCTTCGGCACGCGCGCCACTAGGCCCAGCTCCTTCATTTCGCGAAAGCCCTTGCCCAGCGCCGAACTGTTCGCGAGATTGCCGCCCGGCACGATGAGATGGTCCGGCACCGTCCAGTCGAAGGCCTCGGCAATCTCAAACGCCGGCGTCTTCTGCCCTTCCAGCCGATACGGATTCACGGAATTCAGCAGATAGATCGGCGCCTGCTGCACGATCTTCGTCAGCACCTTCACGCAGCCGTCGAAGTCCGTCTTCAACTGGCAGGTCACCGCGCCGTAGTCCATCGCCTGGGCCAGCTTGCCCCACGCAATCTTGCCTTCTGGAATCAGCACCAGAGACTGCGCAGTCCCGCGCGCGCAGCATAGGCCGCCATCGCCGCCGAGGTGTTGCCCGTCGACGCGCAGGCCACCCACTCAAAGCCACGCTCTTTGGCCACGCTCAGTGCCGCGGTCATGCCCGTGTCTTTGAACGAGCCCGGTCGGGTTCATGCCTTGATGCTTGGCAAAAAGCTGATCGATTCCCAGCGCCTTGGCCGCACGCGGCAGTGGATAGAGTGGCGTATTGCCCTCGCGCAGCGTCACCGCATTGCCGTAGCTGTCGAGAATCGGCAGCAGCTCGCGGAACCGCCACACACCCGATTGATCCAGGGCTTCCGACGAGCACGCCGCTCGCGCCATAGCCATTTCAGCGCGCCGGGGTTGGGCCGGTCGGTGACCGCGCGCAGTATTCCAGCCCGCATATTCCACTTCAAACAGGTCGCCGCACCGGGCGCAGCGAAAATCGGGGCGCGCCTCGGCGCCGGAGATGCGGTCGCCGCATCCGAAGCAGCGCAACTGATGGAGATTGTCGTTCATCCTTGGTGTTAGCCTACCAGCATGAGCGTGGTACCTGACGTACGCCGCGAAAGCGGTCTGGCCATCATCCTGAGAAAACTAAGCGTCGCTATGCTGGGCACGGCACTGTGTGGCGGTTGCGCGCCGCGCAAGCGCCGCTGCGCGTTGCCGCCGCGGCCGACCTGGAGCCGGTGCTGCCGCCGATCCTCGAACAGTTTCGCCAGGCCACCGGCATTCGCGCCGAAGCCACCTATCAGGCCTCCGCAATGCTCACAACGCAGATTGAAAACGGCGCGCCCTTCGATATATTTCTCTCCGCCGACGTCAGTTATCCCAAGCGCCTGATCGACGCACGATTTCGCCGACGGCGGAGCGGCGAATCCCTCTGCACCGCTCGTCTACGCCCACGGCACGCTGGTGCTCTGGACGCGCAAGGACTGCGGTGTTGCCACCCCCTTCGCTCGAGCTGCTGCGCAGCCCAACGCTGCGCCGGCTCGCCATCGCCAATCCCGATCGTGCGCCCTACGGCCGCGCCGCCGTCGCCGCACTCACCAGTCTCAAACTCTATGACGCCCTCAAGCCGCGCCTTGTGACCGCTGGCAACATTGCGCAGGCCGCGCAATTCGTCGACTCCGGCAACGCCGATGCCGGGCTCATCTCACTCACATCAGCGCTAACGCCGCAAATGGCCTCCGCGGGCACGTACTTCGTGATGCCGCGCGATTCGTATCCTCCTCTCGAGCAAGGCGCAGTTCTGTTGACGCGCACGAAGCAGCGCGCCGACGCCCAACGTCTGCTCGACTACCTCCTCTCACGGCCGGTGCAGGCACAGTTAGCAAAGAGCGGGCTCACGCCTGTGAAATAACCGATGGACTGGCAAGCGCTCACGCTCACTCTCCGGCTGGCAGCGGTCACCACGGCGATTCTTCTGGCTGTGGCGGTTCCGCTGGCCGCGCTGCTGGTGCTGGGCCGCGCACGCTGGCTCGCTATAGTGGAGGCCGTAACGGCGCTGCCGCTGGTCCTGCCTCCCGCCGTCCTCGGCTTCTTTCTTCTCGTTCTGCTCGGTCCGCGCACCGTTCGTCGGTCGCGGCATCACGGCACTGCTTGGCCATCCATTGGCGTTTTCATTTTCCGGCCTCGTCGTCGGCTCGGTCATTTACAGCCTGCCCTTCGCCGTGCAGCCGCTCGTCGCCGGCTTCGCCGCCATCGAGCCCGCGCTGATCGACGCTGCACGTCTCCTCGGCGCTGGTTCCGCTCGCATCGTCGTCACGCTGCTCGTCCCCCTTGCGCGCCGCTCGCTGCTGGCCGCTGCCCTGCTCACGTTTCTGCATACGGTAGGCGAGTTCGGCGTAGTCCTCATGCTCGGCGGCGACATCCCCGGCGCCACGCGCACGCTTTCAATTCTGCTCTACGACCAGGTGGAAAGCTTCGACTACGCCGCGGCCAATCGCACCGCTGCGCTTCTCCTCGCGCTCAGCGTCGCGGCCCTCGCCGCCATCTACGCAGGCATTCGCCCGCGCGGAGGCCGCCGTGCTTGAATTTGCATTGCAGTTGCGCCGCGCCGCCTTCGCACTCGACGTCAAAGGCCGTTTCGCGTCCGAGTGGACCGTAATCTTCGGACCATCCGGCGCAGGCAAGAGCACGCTCCTGCGCCTGCTGGCCGGCCTTGAGCAGCCCGAGCGCGGAGAGATCGCGCTCGATAGGGACGCACTGACCAACACAGCGCGCGGCATCCAACTGAAGCCGGGCAAGCGCCGCCTCGCGTTCGTCGCGCAACAGGCCGCGCTCTTCCCTCACCTCGCCGTCGCATCCAACGTGCGCTACGGCATCCGCGAACCCAACGTCGCTCGCGCAATGCAAATCGTCGAAGAGATGCTGGCACTCGTAGGTGCGACCGAGTTGGCAAATCGCCGTCCGCGCGATCTTTCTGGCGGCGAAGCACAGCGTGTGGCGCTCGCTCGCGCCTTGGCCCCGCAACCCCGCCTGCTGCTTCTCGACGAGCCATTCTCCGCGCTCGATGGCGCAGCCAGCGATGCCCTGCTCACGCGCCTGCGTCCATGGCTCACCGCGCATACTGTGCAGACCGTGCTTGTAACGCATGACGCGACCGATGCTTATACGGCTGACGCAGAAGTCGCGCTGCTGCGTGACGGGCGCATGGTCGCGCAAGGTCCAGCGTCGGTTGTTCTGGCCAGCGAGCGTGCCCGCATCCTCAGCCGGCTCGGCGACTAGTCGACAAAACCGAGCATCACGGGCTCCATCTCGAGACGGATTCCGAAGCGCGCCTGCACCGCGCCGCGCACTTCGCCAGCAAGCGCGAGAATATTCGCAGCGGTAGCACCACCGCGATTGATGAGCGCCAATGTGTGCCTCGATGAGATGGCCGCAGGCCCGCGCGTGCAGCCTTTCACAAATCCCGCCTGCTCAATCAGCCACGCAGCGGGAATCTTCGCGCAGCCAGCGGCTTCAGGTCCCGCAGGAAACCGCGGCGGCTCTTTGCCCGCAGCGTCGGCAACGCGGCGCATTTGTTCTTCAGGTACGACGGGATTCTTGAAGAAACTGCCCGCGCTACGGCAATCCGGATCGCCCTCGACCAGCAGCATCCCCTTCGCCTGCCGAATGCGGCGCACAGCCGCCGCAACCTCCGCGAGGCTCGGCTGCGCATCCCCCGAAAAGGCACGCTGCAGATCTGCATACCGTAGCGCAGGTGCGCCGTCTGGCGTCAGCCGATAGTCGACACGAGTCACGATATAACGGCCGCGATCAGTCGAGTTGAAGCGGCTCCGTCGATACGCAAACCCGCACTCATGATTCGCAAACTCGACAAAGGTCTGCGCTTCAAGATCGAATGCACGCACGCGCTCAATGGTCGAAGCCACTTCCTGCCCGTATGCGCCGACATTCTGCACCGGCGTTCCGCCGACCGTGCCGGGAATACCCGCCAGGCACTCAATGCCCGCGCAGTGATCGTCGACCGCGCGCTGCACAAAGCGATCCCAATCCTCTCCGGCTCCGACACGGTAGACCGCAGCGTCGCGTGCCCGCTCGAACTTCGATGCCTCTGAGTTCCACATGCAGCACCAGCCCGTCGAAGCCCATATCCGCAACCAGCAGATTGCTGCCGCCGCCGAGCACAAAAAGTTGCGCGCCACGCTCCCGTGCCCAAGCCGCGGCCGCTGCCACATCGCTCTCGCTTGCGGCTCGCACAAACCACCGCGCCGGCCCCCCAATGCCCAGGGTCGTGAACGGCGCAAGAGCCTTGCTTTCTTCCATCTGCATCGTTCCAAGGCTACACCGCCCGGTTGCGGGTAGAATGGAGACAGGCAATTTCCCTGCCGGAGGCATTCATGTACCCAGAGATTATGGTGATCCCAATGCGCGAAGAACTGGTTCGCGCGGGAATCGAAGAAACGCGTAGCGCTGAGGAAGTCGACGCCGCCCTGGCCAAGCCGGGCACAACCATGCTGGTTGTCAACTCGATCTGCGGTTGCGCCGCCGGCAAGATGCGCCCCGGCGTTCGCCTGGCGCTGGCCAACGCCGCCAAAAGCCTGACCACAGCATCACCGTCTTCGCCGGGCAGGACCGCGAGGCCACCGAGCGCGCCCGCAGCCACTTCGACGGCAACCCGCCCACCTCGCCTGCCATCGCGATCTTCCGCGACGGCAAGCTCGTCTACCTGATGCAGCGTTTCGTAATTGAGCAGGCCACCGCGCAGCAGATCGCCGGCGAGCTCGTACACGTCTTCGATCAGCTCTGCGCCAAGACCACTGCTTAGTTCGTGATTTGCTTGCGACAATAGAAAGGGCCTCCCGCGGGAGGCCCTTTCTATTGCCTTCAGACACTCGCGCAAATCAGTCGCCTTCCGGCGCGACTGCCAGCGCCTGCACCTTGCTGTGCTTGAGCGAGTAGCTGAAATAAATCACCAGACCCAACAGCAGCCAGATGATCATCACTACCCACGTAATCCGCGTCAGGCGGGACATCAGGTAGACCGCGGAAAGAATGCCGAGAATCGGCACCAGCGGCACCAGCGGTGTCTTGAAGGGCCGCTCCATCTCCGGATGGCGCACGCGCAGAATCCACACGCCCGCGCACACGATGGTGAAGGCCAGCAGAGTGCCGATGTTGACGAGCTCGCGAGAGTATGTCGATGTTGAAGAACGGCGGGCATGATAGCCGCGAAAGCGCCGAAGACAATGGTCGTGATCCAGGGCGTGCGGAACTTGGGATGAATGGCCGAGGCCCACTTGGGCAGCAGGCCGTCCTTCGACATGGAGTAGAACACGCGCGTCTGGCCCAGCAGCATCACCAGCATCACAGTGGCCAGGCCGAAGACCGCGCCGATCTTGACCAGCATCGAGCCCCAGCCCACGCCGGTTGCGTCGATCGCCAGCGCCACCGGGGCCGAGACATTCAGCGTCTTGTAGCTGACCAGGCCGGTCAGCACCAGCGACACCAGGATGTAGAGAATGGTGCAGACCACCAGCGAGCCGAGGATGCCGATGGGCATGTCGCGCTTGGGATTCTTGGCCTCCTGCGCCGCGGTCGAAACCGCATCGAATCCGATATAGGCGAAGAAGATCGAGGCCGCCGCCGTGGGAATGCCGCCCCAGCCGAAGTTGCCGTGCCCATCCGGCGGCGGCACGAAGGGATGCCAGTTGGCTTCGCCACGGCAGGATGCTTGAAGCAGGAAGTAGCCGCCGACCACGAGAAAGACGCCGACAATGCGTGACCTTGATAATCACGATGGCCGAGTTGAAGTTCGCCGATTCCTTGATGCCGATGACCAGGATGGTCGTGATCACCATCACGATCAGCACCGCAATCAGGTTGAAGAGCCCCGTCGCATGCGGCAGGCCCACATCGCTCACACCCGGCGGCAGCGACATCATACCGCATCCATCTGCTCGTGATAGAAAACCAGCGGCGTGCCGGTGGTCGCCGTGAGCTGCGGCGGAATGTAGAATGCCGAACTGCTGCAGCAGGCTGTTGAAGTAGCCCGCCCAACCCGAGGCAACGGTGGCCGCGCCGAATGCATATTCCAGGCACAGGTCCCAGCCGATGATCCACGCCACCAGCTCGCCCAGCGTGGCGTAGCCGTAGGTGTACGCCGAGCCGGCGATGGGAATGATGGAGGCGAACTCCGCGTAGCACAGCCCGGCAAAGGCGCAGGTGATGCCGGCGACGCACAAAGCTGAGCGCAACGGCCGGTCCGGCGCGCAGAGCCGCGGCCTGGCCGGTAAGCGTAAAGATGCCCGCGCCGATAACGGCTCCAATGCCGAGCGTGACCAGGTTGAGAGCGCTGAGCGAGCGCTTGAGCGTGTGTTCGCCCTGCTTCACACGCTTCTGCCGAGAGCATCGACATGGGTTTAATGCGAAGCAGCTTGGACATGAATGAGGGCGTTCCTCCTCAGGAGTTGAGATTCGACTTGTGCTACGCTGTGCTTGACTCGCGCAGAACGGCGCGACCAGAAGAGATAGACCGGAATGCCGAGCAGGACCAGCACCAGGCCCGGCCATGTGTACTGGGGCTTGTACCGCAATAATACGATACAAATCCACGCCGCCATCACGATATAAAGCGCGGGCAGCACCGGATAGCCGAGCGCCTTGTAGGGCCGCGGCGCATCCGGCTGCTTGAAGCGCAGCACAAACAAGCCCGACGATGGTGAGGATGTAGAAGACCAGCACCGCGAAGATGATGTAGTCGAGCAGCTGGCTATAGGAGCCGGAGAGCGCACAGCAACACCGTCCACGCAGCCTGCACCAGCAATCCCGCTGCCGGCGTGCGGTAGCGCGGATGCAGCTTGCCGACCGACTTGAAGAAGAGCCCGTCCTGGCTCATCGCGTAGTAAACGCGCGCCCCGGCCAGCGACAGTCCGTTGGCGCAGCCGAAGGTCGAAATCAGAATCGCCGCGGCCATCAGGTAGGCGCCGCCGGAGTGAAAGATCTGACTTCGAGCGCCGCCGTGCCCACGCGATCTTCCGCGGCATATTGCAGTGCCGCGCGCCAGCGCCGTCGCGCCGTGCGGATCGCCGTGCATCGGCAGCACCAGCAGGTACGCGACGTGAGCCAGAAAGTAGACCGTCAGCACAAATCCCGTGCCCAGAACCAGCGAGAGCGGAATATTGCGCCGCGGATTCTTCACTTCGCCCGCCGTGAAGGTGATGTTGTTCCACGCATCGGCCGAAAACAGCGAGCCCACCTGCACCACGGCAAGAATCACCAGCAGGTTCACCAGAACAATCGGCCCGCCAATGCCCACCTGCACCGGATGCAGCGAACTCCAGCCCGCGTTCCGCCAGAACTGGCTCAAGCCCGGTCCGAAGTTCGCATTCCACGCCGTCGGCGTTGCGCCCCACCGTGAATGCCAGCACCACCAGCGCCGCCAGCGAGAGCGCCTTGGCCGAAGTAAAAACATTCTGGATCAGCGCGCCCAGCCTGCACGCCGAAGATATTCACGATGGCCAGGAAGAAGCACGATGACGATGCCGGCCAGATTGGCCGTGTTACGCCGATCTCCATGTTGCCCAGCACCATCGGCCCCACCTTCAATGCCGGCACGTGCGCAATGTGCCAGAGCCAATGGGTCGTCGAGATCGTCGGGAAAAAGACGCCGAGAAACTTGCCGAAGGCCACGCAGACCGCGGCGATGGTCCCTGTCTGGATGACAAGAAACAGCGTCCAGCCGTAGAGAAATCCCCACAGCGGCCCCAGCGATTCGCGCAGATAGACATACTGGCCGCCGGCCTTGGGCATCATCGCCGCCAGCTCGCCGTAGCTGAGCGCGCCGATCATGGTCATCACCGCCGTCACGACCCACGCGGCCAGATAGAGCGCCGGCGAGTCGGTGCCGCGCGCAATATCCGCGTCGACAATGAAAATGCCGGACCCAATCATCGACCCGGCAACGATGGCCGTGGAACTGAACAGGCCGAGGCTCTGAACCATGCCGGTCGACGGCGCTGCGGGGATGTCTGGGGAAGCGTGATCTGCGGTGGCCACTTTGCTCGGTTTTACTTGAATTGAGAGGGATTGTCTTCAAAAATCGTGCTGCCCGAAGTGCGGCTTACGGTCTTATCCAACGACTGCAAGCCAGCGGCGAAACTCCGCCGCTGGATCACCATCTCGAAAGATCCCAGCCGCAACAGCAAGCGTCGTAGCGCCAGCCTCGATGAGCCGCGGAGCAAGCTGGAACGACACACCGCCGGCGGCCACCAGCACGGGAGCCGGTCCGGCCTCCGCGCGCAGCCTGCGCACACCTTCCACTCCGATGGGTGTCTTGCTCGTCTCTTTGGTCGTGGTTTGCGCGATGGGGCCAATCGAGAAATAGTCGGCAGGCGCAGAAAGAATTCCGGGCACCAGTGCTTCGCTGCCGCCAAATGTGCCGACGATGCGCTCCGGTCCCAGCAGCGCTCGCGCCTCCGCCGGAGTGCGATCGCCCGCATCCACGTGCACGCCATCGAACTGCGTCGCGACAACGAGATCCGCGCGATCGTCAAGGATCAGCTTGACCTTCCCGCCGGCATCGCCGCCCGCAGCAGGGCTGCATCGGCAAGAATCGCCGCATCTGACCCACCCTTGTTGCGGTACTCGAGCAGCGTCACTCCGGCCTCGGTCAGCGAGAGGCCAAGCGCATGCAGAAACTCGGCCCGGCCAGCGTCAGGAATGAACGAGGAATCGAGGATCGGATAAATCCGCGGGAATGAGAAAGCCATGCACTGAGGCTAGCGGTTCGGGCTGTGCACTGTCAGGCGGCAGCCTGTGCGATTACCTTGTTCGTCCCGCACAGTGACTCGCTGCTACATCTCGTCCGCCGAAGGCCCATAGCAGCCCGGCAGCTTGCCGCCCATCATACGGATATACACCCCAAGCTGCGCGCGATGATGAATCAGGTGATTCACAACATAATCCCGGTAGACCTGGTAGCGCGGCTGGTCGATCCACGCCTGCCCGCCAAAGACGAACTGCCAGTTCTGATCCCACTTCTCCGATGCGGTCTCGACCAGCGCGGCTCGCGTAGCCGCCACGCCTTTGTCAAACCGCTCCAGCAGTTCCTCGCGGCTCTTCGGTTTGTACTGCTCCCACTTGTGGTCCGCCGCAAACTCGAGCTTGTCGAGCGTCAGAGTATGTGTGCCCCAGTCCCCTGTCATGTCGGTCACGTGTCCGGCCAGCGCGCCCAGCGTCATTGACTTCTCATGCGGCTTCCAGCCCCAGTCAGCGCCATCCGGAATCGCTTCCAGCACCTTGCGCGTTTTCCCCGCTTCGCGGTCCAGCTCAGAAACAAGTTCGCTTTGGATATTCACAGCAGTCTCCTCCCATTGCGGACCCAGCATAGCCGAATTCCCGATGAATAGGCGAAGAAAAAGCGATAATCCCTGTTGATAACTTCCGTGCCCGGCTACTCTGGGCAGCGCAAACGCAATGTATGACCCGCCCACAGGCCCATTCGGATCGCGTCCCCCGCTCGCCACCGTCACCACATACTGCCGGCCGTCGACCATGTACGTCGAGGGCGTGGCCATTCCGGCAAACGGCAGAATCCTCTGCCACAGCAGCTTGCCGCTGGTCGTATCAAAGGCGCGAAACGTGCGGTCGTACACCGTCGCGCCGATGAAAGAGCACGCCCCCGGCCGTCACAATCGGCCCGCCATAGTTCTCCGTGCCGGTGTTGCGCATCCCGCGCCGAGCCAGCGCCGGGTAATCGCCCAGCGGCACGCGCCAGAGATACTTCCCCGTCTTCAGATCGATAGCGTTCAGCGTCCCCCACGGCGGCGCAATCGCTGGGTATCCGTCGGGGTCGAGGAACTTGCGATAGCCCGTGAAGGTATAGCGGTCCTCGCCGGCGACGAAAGGAGCCACAGGCCCAACATCCTCCCCGTCCCGCAGATAGCCGAGCAGCGCGTTCATGTGCGCAGCGTCAATGGCGGGAAAGGAGGGCATGCGCCCGCGCCCATTCTGGATCGTAGTCGCAACCGTATCCGGCGACAGGCGGTTCTCGATCCCCACCAGCGACGGAAACGATGCCGAGCCCGTGCGATCCACTCCGTGACACATGGCGCACTGCGTGCGATACACCCGTTCACCCGCGCCGGAAGGTTTCTCCGGAATCAGACCGCCCGTCCACGCCATCTCGGTCTCATTGATGAAGATCACGTCCGCTGTTGGGTCAATGGCCGGACCACCCCACTCTGCGCCGCCGTCGAAACCGGGAAAGACCACTGTCTGCTTGCCCACCGCAAGCGGTACGAACTGGCCGTCGCTTGCAAACGTGCGAAACGTCTTCACCGCCCACGCATGCGCCGCAGGCGTGCGCGTGGTCAGCATGTCTGCGGTCAGCTGCTGCCGCCCATAAGGCTCGGGCTTGTCCGGCAGCGGCTGCGTCTGCGACGCGACTTCTCCCGGAACCGTGCTGGCCGGATACGGGTGCTCATGAACCGGAAACAGCGGTTCGCCCGTAACCCGGTTGAAGAGGTAAAGCCAGCCCTGCTTCGTGGTCTGCGCCAAAGCTTCAATCTGCTGCCCGTCGCGCTCCACGCTGAACAGCGCCGGCGCGGCAGGAAAATCGCGATCCCAGATATCGTGATGCACTCCCTGAAAATGCCAAAGCTGTTTGCCGGTATCGGCATCGAGCGCAAGCAGGCAATTGGCGTAGAGATCGTCGCCCACGCGGTCGCCGCCGTAAAAATCCATCACCGCCGAACCGGTCGGCGCGTAAACAATGCCATGCTCCGTATCGACGGTCATCCCTGCCCAGTTGTTGGCCGCACCCGCAGTCTTGTAGGCGTCTGCTGGCCACGTCTCGTATCCAGGTTCACCGGGCAGCGGGATGGTGTGAAACTCCCAGCGCAGCTCGCCGGTGTGCACATCGAATGCGCGAATGTACCCCGGCGGCGCGGGATGCGACTCGGGATTGCGGCCGCCAACGATGATCATGTCCTTGTAGATCACGCCCGGCGTCGTCAGCACGATAGATTGCAAGCGATAGTCGCCGCGCAGTCCCTTGCGCAGGTCGATGCGTCCATCCTGCCCAAAGCTCAGGATCGGTTTGCCAGTTGCCGCATCGAGACAGTAGAGAAAATTCATCACCCCGGCAAAGATGCGGCCATCGCCGCCGTCGTCGAAGTAGGTCATGCCGCGCGCGGGCTGTGTGCCCATCACGCCGGAGTCGAACTTCCACTTGAGCCGACCGGTCGCCGCGTCCAGCGCAATCACCTTCTGCGTCGGCGTATAGCCATAGAGCGTGCGGCCCACAATCAGCGGATTGGTCTGCATCGGGCCTTTCTCGCCCGTGTCATACCGCCACGCCTGCGCGAGCCGGTGCACGTTCGCGCGGTCGATCTGCTTCAGCGGCGAGTAGTGGTCGCCCGCCGCGCCGTTGTAAACGGGCCAGTCAACAGTCTGCGCAGTCGCGGAGATCGGTGCGAGGCTTGTGAGGAGGAAAGCGACAGTCAGAGTGCGCAATGAGATAAGCAGCATGTGCTATGCAGAGCCTTGGCCGAATCTTAATCGGGAACCGGACAAGAATACACGGCGCACAAAGGCGCACGCTATCCGTGCGGCAGGTGTAGCCTCACTCCCGCCATCGAGTGTCACATTTTCGTCGGTCCCAGGGAGAACTCAAGCTTGCGAAGAATCCGTACGCGAAGGCTGACTTCCATTCTTGGCGTTGTCGATTTCTTTCTTGTCGTCGAGGCCAGTCGAGTCGGCCGGATCAACGGTGCCGAGAGAGTCGTTGGTAACGCCGTCGTCCTTCGGTTTGTCTTCGATAAATCCGCCCGTTCGCGTGGGCGCGGAGTTGCGATTGGCATTCATGCAGGGTTGGATGCCGGGCGTCATGTTCGAGCTTGCCCAGATCTCAGCAACGAAACCTGGGCGCTCGTGAGGCGGGTCTACGCTTTAGCGATGATGGTGAGCCCCGCCGCCACCGTGGTATCCGGGCAGTGCATGTTCGTGACCCGCATCATGCCCAGCGTTGCCGACGTGTCCGCGCCCGTCGCGCGCCTCGTTGCCGTGGAAATGATAGAAGGGCTGGTCGCCGCGCCCCGGAAGAGGACCGCGGTAGCCGTGATGCGGATCGTAGCGGTTGTCGACATGCCCGTAGAAGCCGTGGGGCCCATGAAACCACGGACCAGCCCCGAGAAATACGCCACCGACAAACCAGTCCGGCCCATAGTAGCCGTAAGGCGCGCAATCATAGGGCGCGTAGTCGAAGTAGCCGTAGGGGCATACAGGTGCCGCTCCAATGCCGATAACGACCTGAGGCGATGCCGCAGGCGCATTACTCAACAAACCAACGGCGAGAGCCGCAACGGCAAACACTTTTGCGATGTGCATGGGTTTCCTCCACAAGTTGGAGATGCAATCTTGGCGAACGGTTGCCTGTTTGACAGGAGTATCTGGCGAAAAGGCTCGCCGCCGTCAATCCGCGTCAGGAGACGACAGCTGAACATAAGCCACCTCAAACGCAAGTCAGTGCGGCTCGCTGGGGTACTGATCCCAACTCTGCAAGACCAGCCGATCGTGACCCCAACCTTCATTCTTCAAGATGGTCAAGACCAGATCGATTCGAAGCTTTGGTGCCCCAGCCGCAACCACAAGCCTCACGGATGTGATGGGGCTGGGATTGTTGTCGTTGTAGCAGCCACCCCGCAGAACACCATCCAGTGTTTTCGGCGCCGTTTTATACCAGCCGTGGAAGCGATCAGAGAAAATGCCCCCATCTTTACCCACCCCGATCGTGATGGGGCAAACGTTTTGCAGTAAGGCGAGAGCGAGAACGGGCATCAGCATACCGTCACCTCATATTCGCATTCAGCTGCGGCGCGCTACTCGCTCTGCTTCGCCAAAAACCGCTCCATGAACTTCGTGTCGAAGTTGCCCGCGCGGAAGTCCTCGTCCTGCAAAGATCTCCTGATGCAGCGAAATCGACGTGTCAATGCCCTGCACCACAAACTGCGATCAGCGCGCGCTCCATTCGCGTCATGGCCTCGGCGCGGTCGGCGCCGTGCACAATCAGCTTGGCAATCAGCGAGTCGTAATACGGCGGCACAACGCCCTCGGCATACTGCGCCGTATCCACGCGCACGCCATTGCCGCCCGGCACGTTGAATACGGTGATCTTGCCCGCCGAGGGCGTGAACTTCTTCGGATGCTCCGCGTTGATGCGGCACTCGATCGCATGCCCGCGCATGCTCCACCTTCGCCGGCAGAATGTCAGTCAGCTTTTCTCCCGCCGCGATGCGCAACTGCGCCTTCACCAGATCCACGCCGGTAATGCCTCCGTCACCGGATGCTCCACCTGGATGCGCGTGTTCATCTCGATGAAGTAGAGCTGCCGATCCTCGTCCATCAGGAACTCGATCGTGCCCGCGTTCTGGTAGCCGATGTCGGTCAGGCAGCGCTCCAGCGTCTTGCCCAATCTGCTCGCGCATCTCCGGCGTCACCTGCAGCGATCGGCGCTTCCTCAATCAGCTTCTGATGCCGCCGCTGAATCGAGCACTCGCGCTCAAACAGCGTCGCCACGTTGCCATGCTCATCGGCCAGAATCTGGAACTCGATATGCCGCGGCTGCTCGATGAACTTCTCCATGTAGAGCTCGCCGTTGCCGAAAGCATTCGCCGCCTCCGTGTGACGCCGCGTGGAAAAGATTCGGCAGCTCCTCAGCGCGTGCGCACAATGCGCATGCCGCGCCCGCCGCCGCCAGCCTTGGCCTTCAGAATGACCGGATAGCCAACGTTCTTCGCGCCCGCTTCAGCGCCTCTTCGGCATCGGCAATCACGCCGTCCGACCCCGGCAGAATCGGCACCTTGGCCTTCTTCATCGCCTGGCGCGCTTTTTCCTTCTCGCCCATCAGCCGCGTCACTTCCGGCGGCGGCCCGATGAACTTGATATTCGAAGCGCGGCACACCTCGGCAAAGTTCGCGTTCTCGCTCAGCAGCCCATAGCCCGGATGGATGCGCGTCGACATTCGCAATCTCCGCCGCGGAGATCACCGCCGGCACATTCAGATAGCTGTCCGCCGGCCGCGGCGGCCCAATGCAGATGGCCTCATCGGCAAAGCGCACATGCAGCGAGTTGCGGTCGGCCTCGCTAGTAGACAGCGACAGTGCGGATGCCGAGTTCCCGGCAGGCGTTGATGACGCGCAGCGCAATCTCGCCGCGATTGGCAATCAGTACTTTACGAAACATGCAATTCCTTCACGAGCTGTGGCGGCGGCGCCTGGTCGGCCTTCCGCGCAAACTTCGCGTCCTAGCTGGCACGGATGGCGAACAGCGGCTGACCAAACTCGATCGGCTGGCCATTGGTCACGAGGCACTTCACAATCTCGCCGGCGGCGTCGGCCTCGATCTCGTTCATCAGCTTCATCGCTTCCACAATGCAGATCACCTGGCCCTTTTCCACGCGATCGCCGGGAGACACAAAGGCCGACGCGCCGGGCGAAGGCGATCCGTAAAACGTGCCCACAATCGGCGACTTGACAATGTGCAGATTCTCTTCAGCCGCGGCGCAGCGGCAGCTGCCGCTGCGGGAGCTGCATGAGCCGCACGCCGGCGCGGCCGCAGCGCTGCTCGGCGAGGCTGGGCAGCCGAAGCCAGCGCCCGCGCCAGCTCGGCCAGATTGGCCTGCCGGCGCTTCGCCGGCTGGCGTGAACTTCAGCCGGATCTTCAGATCGCCGCGGTCCAGATCGAACTCGGCGACCTCATACTCCTTCAGGAACTCGATCAGCTCTTTCAGATCCTGAATATCTTGTTGTTTCATTCGTTCTCTTTCGCTCTCTCACGCTCTGTCGGGCGAGCTCGTTCACAGCTCAATCAGTGCCTTCGGGAGCGGCGTCAGCACCTCGCCACCGGTTCGCGTCACAGCCACCATATCTTCGATGCGGACTCCGAACTCTCCCGCACAATAGACGCCCGGTTCAATCGTAATCACCATACCCGGCGCCAGCCTGGTCTTCTGCCCGGCGCCAATGCGCGGCGGCTCATGAATCTCAAGCCCTACGCCGTGTCCGGTGGAGTGCGTAAACGCCTCCGCCAGTCCCGCCTGCGCAGAACGCTGCGCGCCGCCTCATCCACCTCTCCGCATTCCACGCCCGCGCTCACTGCCGCAACTGCCGACTCCTGCGCCGCCAGCACAGCTTCATACGCCTCCCGCTCCTTCGTCTGTCGGCTTGCCCAGGCAAACCGTGCGGGTCATATCCGAACAATAACCCTCTGAGGATAATACCGAAGTCCAGGGTTACGAAGCCCCTGCGCGGCAGCAGCTTGCCTCGGTCGCCGCCCATGCGGCAGCGCCGACCGCTCGCCTGAGGCCACAATGGTCTCGAACGACATACCCTCGGCCCCGCTGACGTCGCGCCTGATACTCAAGCTCCGCCGCCACATCAACTTCCGTCAGCCCCGGCCGCAGAAATCCCAGCATGTGCTCAAAAAGCTTGCAGCCAGCAGCGCCGCCTCGCTCATCATCGCCAGCTCGTCCTCGTCTTTGATCAGGCGCAGCGGCTCCACCAGCGGCCCGCAAGCGGCATCAGAAAGCTGCGCCGCAATCTGGCAGGCAGCGCGGCCCGCAGTCGCGCCAAGATCGGCCACCGTAGTCCGGCAGCAGGATCCAACGCCCGCCGAATCGATGCCAGGCTGCGCCGCCAGCCATTGCAGCCGCCACTGCACCGAGGCGGCCACAATCTCCACCTTCGCGCCCTGCACTTCTTCCGCTGCCTGCGCCGTGTAGCGGCCATCGGTAAACAGCCGCGCCGCGCGCCGCGTCACAGCCAGCGCCGCGCTCGATCCGGTAAATCCGCAAAGATAGCGAACGTCGGGAAGATGGGTAATCAACAGGCCGTGCAGGCCGGTGCGGGTAATACGGCGTCGAAGCTGGCCAATACGGCGGTTATGGTCCACGGGGATTGGTATATCACGCCGGGCTTCGCCATCAGAGTTCAGTGGCCCACGCTTCGAGTCTCGGCAATCCCGCCGCATGCTGAAACGCTGCATCGTTCGACACCAGTGTCGCTCCCACCGCAATGGCGTGCGCGGCGATCTGCGTATCGAGTGGGCCGAGCGGCTTTCCGAGCGATTCCTGGCGTGCACGAAAGACGCCGTAGGCCGCGGCTTCCTCGCGACCCCACGGCAACACCCGCATGCGGCCGAGAAATGCACGCAGAGGGTCGCGGCGCAGTTCGGTGGCCCCGATCCGCTCAAGACCGTACCAGAGTTCTGCCTCGGTAATAGCCGAGATGCAGGCAGCTTCCTCCGCGTCGAGAGAGACGAGCCGATTGCGCGCTGCAGGCGAAATGCCTTTAAGGATGTAGCTGACGGTGTTCGTATCGAGAAGGTAGAGCCGAGTCATAGCGGCTCGCGGGTCTCCGCGATTCCCTGCCCGCGCTCCGTCATGAACTCGGCGGGAAAGGCCGCTTCGTCGAGCGCGGCGAAAACTTCGCTCCAGCTCGTCGGGGTCTGCGACAGAATCAGATCGCCGGTCTGCGCATCGCGGCGCACGTAGACCTCATCGCTAGTGAACCGAAACTCAGCCGGAATCCGAACTGCTTGACTGCGGCCGGACATAAAGACTCGGGCTTTGCGAGTGGTCGGCACAGGAATACCTCACCGCTATATATCATGCTATATATCACCACCAGAATCAACCGGAACCGCACCTTGACTCCGAAAACAAAAGTGACGTTCCGGCGTCACACCTAATGGAGCGTCGAGCCTCAATCTGAGTAGTTACAGAGCAGGCCGGACAGGCTTCTTTTCGCTGGGATCGATCTCGGCTTCGGCAGCCTGCAGGTCGCTCTGGCGATCCATCCACTCGTCCAGCCGCGAGCGCTTGAAGCGCCAGCGATTGCCCAGCTTGAACGCCGGAACGAACCCCTCAGAGGCGTATTTATAGAGCGTGTCGGGCGAAATGCCAAGGTAATCCGAGGCCTGGCGAATATCCATGACCTCGCGAATCTCAGGGACGAGCAAGTTGGAGCGGACAGCGGCGTTGCGCATGATTCCCCTCCTGCAAGGCAGACAAAGCCCACAGGCGAAATTCCGGCCGGCAAGCCGGTACTCCTGTATATAACGCGGTTTCACCTGCCGCTTCAAGGTTTTTCAGGAAGTTGCAGGAAATTCATAGGCTTTCCCGTACCCCGAAAGACCAGATCATCCAGCGGCTTGGGGCATCATCTCGCTCGGGCCCAAGGGGTTGGGCCGTTGGAACGGATGGTGCATATCGGCAAGCGCCTGCCAGGAGCAGGGTACTGTCGCACTCAGCGCGGAACCTCACCGCCCCTTTGCCTGTTGCTTTTTCTGTACCGCCTCCGACGAGAGGCCGTCATTGTTGCCGCGCGGCATGAAAAGATGGGAGCCATGCGTAGACCCTCAACCTCTTTGACTGTTCTGCTTTTAGCCACAGCGTTCTGGACGGTGCCTGGTTCTTTTGCGCAGGCCCCGGTCGTCACGCCGGAGATGGTCCAGACCGGCTCCGACATCCCCGCCAAATGGGTAGAACCGCATCCCGGATACGACTACGACAAGCGCGACGTGATGATCCCCATGCGCGACGGAGTCAAGCTGCACACCGTGATCCTGGTGCCGAAGGGAGCGAAGGGATTGCCGATTCTTCTGGAACGCACCCCCTACAACGCCAGCGTCTTCTTCACCGACAAGCCGAAGATGCACGACGCGGTGTGGTCGGCGCAGCGCGAGTGGGTCGACGACGGGTACATCATTGTGACCCAGGACATTCGCGGGAAGTACGGCTCCGAGGGCGATTACGTCATGACACGGCCGCCGATGGGGCCGCTCAATCCTACGAAGACCGACGACACCACCGACGCCTACGACACCATCGATTGGCTGGTCAAGAACGTGCCCGAATCGAATGGACGCGTGGGCATGATCGGCTCGTCCTATGACGGCTGGACGGTGACGATGGCCCTCCTCGGGCCGCATCCCGCTCTCAAAGTGGCCGCGCCGGAGAGCCCGATGATCGACGGCTGGATGGGCGACGACTGGTTCCACTACGGCGCATTCCGGCAGGTCAACCTGGACTACTTCACCGAGCAGTCAACCGAGCGCGGCGAAGGCAGGCAGGTGCCGCGGCCGGGCGATGACGACTACGCAGCATTTCTGAATGCGGGCACTGCGGGTCACTGGGCCGATGTGCACGGTCTCAAACAAATCCCGTGGTGGAACCGGCTGTCGGCGCACCCGGCTTACGATGCATTCTGGCAGTTGCAGGCGCTGGACAAGTTAGTAGTCCAGAAGCCCTCGAGCGTTCCCACCATGTGGCTGCAGGGTCTCTGGGATCAGGAAGACATGTACGGCGCGGTGCATACCTGGGAAGCGCTGAAAGCTGCCGGCCACGAAGCAAACAACCATCTGGTGATGGGGCCGTGGTATCACAGCCAGATCAACCGCTCGGCCGAATCGCTGGGCCCGCTGATGTGGCCGGGGGACACCGCCGCAGACTTCCGGCGCGAGGTGCTGGTTCCCTTCTTCGATACCTACCTGAAAGACCGCACGCCGGCCCGGCCGCTGGCTCCCGTCATGATCTACAACCCCGCCGAGAAGCACTGGGATCGGTTCGCCGACTGGCCGGGCGTGGATGAGAAGCAGTTGACGCCGATGTACCTCGAGCAGGATTTCGGGCTCGGACTCAAAAAGCCCGAAGGCGGCGAGGACAGCTACGTCTCCGATCCTGCCAAGCCGGTTCCGTACCTCGCCCCGCCCATCGAGCCCGACGGCGGCAAGCGCTGGCAGACATGGCTGGTGCAGGACCAGCGCGCGGTGGGCACACGAACCGACGTGCTGAGCTACGAAACGCCGGTGCTCGATCACGACGTGCGCGTGGAAGGCGCGCCCCTTGCGGACCTGTTTGTGAAAACCACAGGGACCGACGCGGACTTTGTGGTGAAGGTGATCGACGTCTATCCGCCCACCTACGCCCAGCAGCCGGATCTGGCAGGATACGAACTCGCCATCAGCATGGACATCTTCCGCGGCCGCTACCGCAAGAGCTTCGAGAAGCCAGAAGCGATTCCGGCGGGCGTAACGCAGGAGTACCGCTTCGCCCTGCCAACGGTGAACTACACCTTCAAGCCAGGGCACCGCATCATGGTGCAGGTGCAGTCGTCGCTCTTCCCGCTCTACGACCGCAATCCGCAGACCTACGTGCCAAACATCTTCTTCGCCAAGCCGGAAGACTTCCAGCCTGAAACGATGACGGTGGAGCGCGGAAAGAGTGCAGTGCTGCTCCCAATCGTGGAACGGAGTACAGCAGAAAAGTAGCACTGTTGAGCAAAAGTTGAGCCGGAGCTTTCGCGCCCCGGCTCAGTGTTTTCCCAGTTTCCCGCGCGCAGCTGCGATTAGTTCTGGTCGTCACGCCGGTGGAGGGTGGGACGGTCGTCGCCGTTTCCGCTGCCATCTCCGTTCCCATCATCCTGGCCGGTCGAAGCGCGGCGCAGCGAGGGCTTCTTGCCGTCCTTGTTGTCGACCAGGCGGCGCTTGTTCTCGATGCGGGCCAGGCGCGCCTTGACGTCGTCGAACTCTGAGGTCGTGACGGTGTACTCATCACGAGGCGGCAGAATCTGGGCGATCTCTTCCTGCGAGTGCAGGATGCGGTCGGGCGTCTGCGGATGGTCGGAGAAGGCCTTGGCGACCAGGCCGGGCTTGCGCTTCTCAAGAGCCTGAATCTTCTCAAAGAAGCTGATGAAGGCCTGCGGATCGTAGCCGGCGCGGTACATGTACTGCACGCCGAGATAGTCGGCCTGCGCCTCAAACTCGCGCGAGAACTTGAGGAAGGTGATGGGAATGCCGATGTTGGCCGCCTCATAGATGCCGTAGCCGGTCCAGCCGCCGATGAAGATCAGCGGGATGGTGCCGAGCTGGGCATAGTTGGCGCGGGTCATTTCGCGGGCAGCGTGGTGAGCGCAGACGTGGGCGATCTCGTGTGCCATCACGCCCGCCATCTCGGCCTCTTCGTCGGCGTTGAGAATCAGGCCGGAGTTGACGTAGAAGAAGCCGCCCGGCAGCGCCATGGCGTTGATCTCGTCCGAATCGATGATCTTGATGGTGAACGGAACCTTGCAGTCGGAGTTCTTGACGATGTTCTGGCCGATGCGGTTCACGTACTCCGTCAACCACCGGGTCGGTGATGAGATGGATACTCTTCTCAATCTCGTCGGCATACGTCTTGCCCATCTTGATCTCGGTGTCGGTGGAGTACCAGTTGCCCATGCCGCGGCCGCCGATGTCGCGATTGCCGACTGCATTGACGTCCTCGATGCTGCCCGGCTTCACCTTGATCGGATCCGCAACCAACCTCGACCACCTTGTCGGGATCGACCTTGGGATCTACGTCGCCTTTCACGGGAGCAGTGCCCGGCGCGTCTTTGTCCTTGGAGCCTTTCTTGTCGTCGTCCTTCTTGGAATTGTCCTTCGGCGCGGGAGGAGCCTGCGCATCGCCTTGCACGGGGGCAGAACCAGGAGCAGGCTGGGCTGCAGGTGTGGCGGAACCGTCCGTAGGCGTGGTCGTCTGCGGCGTCGATTGTGCGCCCAGGGCAGCGGCGCACCCCAGCGCCAGAGCTGCCAGAAAAGCTGCTCTCCGTACCTCTGTACCATTTGTCATGGTGAAAGCCTCCGACTGCGGGGCGAATCGATAGCGTGCGGGTGCCGCTTCGCTCCATCGTCTTAGACGCTAGTATGGCCCCGAAAGGCAGCGATGCGGAAGAGAATTGCTGCCGAGCGGTTCCCCAGCCCGCAGGACGGCAAGGGTGCGCAGAAGGGTTCCGGCACCCTTGGAGAGCGCGTCCGGTTGCTTTAGAGTGGAGAGCACTGTTAACCGGGGAGGGTGTGTGCGCCGAGGATTGCTGATCGTTGTCGCCTTGGCGGCGTGCGGAGCGGTGCAGTCGGCGGCCCAGTCGGCGGCCGCAAAGCGGGCCAATCCGCTGGTGGAAGCCCTGACGCCTCATCTTCATGCGCAGCCGGCTTCCCCCAATGCGCCGCACGTCCCCGACGTCGCCGTCGACGCCACGAACCTGGGCGCACCGGTGCTGCTGGACAAGAATTGGCGCATCGGAATCACCGCGAACCCGGCCGCTGCCAATCCCGACTTCGACGACTCCACTTGGGCGGTCCGCAATGCCGATGCCTCCTTTGCGGATGTCTCGGACGAAGACCACCGTACGGACGATGGAGCAAAGAGCGGCGTACCCCCGCAAGGGCACCCGCCTGGCCCTCCGCCGGACCATCAGCGGCCCTTCGCCTGGTTTCGTATCCACGTAAAGCTGGCGCAGCATCACGGCCCCGTCGCGCTGCTGATCGAGCTGCCCGTCAGCCAAAGCACGACCATGCAATTTGGCACTACCAGCCCGGGATTAGACGTCTTCGCGAACGGCACAGCTGATTCGTCCCGAGGGCCCGCACGGCGATGCCACCTTCAAGTACGAAGAGATTTCCCGCCTCTACGATCTGAACATTCCGCAGAATCAGACCGATGTCGTCATCGCGGTCCGGACGCTCTACATCCCGGTCGGCTACTACTCCTACACCAGCTTTTTTGCCAAGCGCACCTTCCGCTTCGGCGCGCCGGAGACGCTGCAGGATGTCTGGAACCTCTGGTTGCTGCACAGCCTCTTCGAGCGCGTGCCGCGGCTGGTGAACTCCATTCTGCTTGCGGTGCTGTCGCTGTTTCTGCTGGCGCTCTACTTCACCCAGAGCGGGCATGTCGAGTACCTTTGGCTGGCGCTGCATGAGCTGCTGCAGGCGCCCATCGGCTTTATCGACCTGGCAGGCAGCTTGGCCGCGGCTCGACCAGCTTTGGTATGCGGCCATCGGTGCTGCAACTGGTGGCCATCTCGGCTTATATCTACTTCGAATTCCTGATCTCGTTTCTGGCGCTGAAACGCCGCTGGTATATCACCCTGCTGCGCTGGACGGCGCCGATCCTGGCCGGCGTGGGACCCACCATCCTGCTGGTCGGCGGCCACGGCTGGATGATTGGCTCACTGCGCTGGCGGTGGTCTACCTGGGCAGCCTTCTTTGGATCATCGGCTGGTCGCTCTTCGTTCTCAGTACCCTGATTGCAGCCACGCTCCGCCGCAACTTCGAAGCCGGCCTGCTGCTGATTCCGCTGGTGCTCACCATCGTGGGCATCGTCGAGCCCATGCTGACGGCGCGGCATGAGCAGCGCGCTGGGGCACCCGTACCACTCGCCGCTCACCATCCAGGCCGGGCCAATTCCGATTCATTTCGCCTCCATCGCCGACTTCGTGGGTCTCCTGTCGATCGTGCTCATCATCTTCGTCCGCTTCCTGCGCATCCAGCGCGACCGCGAACGCGCCAACAGCGAGCTGGCCGCGGCCCGCAGCGTGCAGGAGCTGATGATTCCGCAGGAGAAGCTGGAGACGCCCGGCTTCGAAGTGGACTCGGTCTATACGCCCGGCCAATGAAGTGGGCGGAGACTTCTTCCACGTGCAACCGACCCCCGATGGCGGACTGCTGGTGGTGATCGGCGATGTGGCCGGGCACGGGCCTCAAGGCGGCCATGAACGTCTCCATGCTGATGGGCGCGCTGCGCGGCATTCCTGAACGGCGTCCGGCGAAGATTCTGGAGTCGCTGAACCGCGTGCTCATGGGCAGCGAGAGCTTGACCACCTGCCAGGCGCTATGGTTCGGCCGCAACGGCGAGCTGGTGATCTCCAACGCCGGCCACGTGCCGCCCTATCTGAACAGCCAGGAGATCGCCCTGCCTGGCGGCCTGCCGCTGGGTGCAGTGTCCAACGTGACCTACGACGAGGTGCGGCTCTTTCTGCACCCCGGCGACCGTCTTCTGCTGCTTTCAGACGGCGTGGTAGAAGCGCGCAGGCCGACCGGCGAGCTCTTCGGCTTCGAGCGCGTGCACAACCTGAGCAACCAGACTGCGTTCTACATCGCCGATGCCGCCAAGGAGTTTGGCCAGGAAGACGACATCACCGTGCTCACGGTGCGGCGCATGGCCGCATAAATCGCGCCTGTCGATTGCATTTACCAGCCCACCTGACGCATCCGTTCCAGAATGATCGTGCTGTAGTGATCCATACGCGCCGGCCGCCGCTTCAAAGGGGCTGGCAGAATCGCTGCGAGGCGCGCACCCTCTTCCCTCCCGATGTTTCTCGCTGAGGTTTCATAGTAGGTACGGCTCGCAGACTCAGCCCCATAAATCCCAGGACCCCACTCGACGACGTTGAGATAGAGCTCCAGAATGCGCCGCTTGCCGAGCACCAGTTCGGCGACAGGCACCAGGGTGAACTCCGCTCCCTTGCGAAGGATCGAGCGGCTTGTTCCGAAAAAGAGATTCTTCACCAGTTGCTGCGTGATCGTGGAGGCTCCGCGCGTGCGGCCGCCTTCCATATCGCCCTCCGCGGCAATCTCGATCTGTTGCCAATCAAACCCATGATGCTGATAGAACCGCGCGTCTTCCGCGGCAACCACAGCGTGCTGGAAATCCGGCGAAATCTCGGCGAGTGGAACAAAGTCGTACCGTTTCTGATACGGCTTGTGGTGGATCCACGCCTGCATGCGTCGCTCCATCTGCACCGCCGTTGTGGGCGGATCGATCCAGCGCAAAGCCACCAGCATCAGAGCGGCAAGCAGCCACAAAGACACGACCACGATGCCAAGCCAGCGCACGGCGGCCAGGAGCGTCCCCTTGCGGAACAAAGTCTTGGGGTGCATGGACGAGGGTGCGGTCACGGTCTCAGGATAACTGCGCGGGCGGGATCCGGCCGAAGGCAGCGCCGCATCGATCGTCCTCACCTTCAGATCAGAACGGCTTGCCCTTGAACAGGAAGAACAACTCAATTAGCAGAATCAGCACCACGGTCGCCTCCAGAAAGAAGGCGCGGCTCTGGTTGAACTGCTCGACCATGCCGTGGTAAAGATCCTCAGCGGTCTTGAGCTTCTGCGCGACGAGGTTTTTGTAGTCGGGAACGCCCACTTTGCTCGCGGCCAGCTTGTAAAGCCGCGCGGCAAACATGTCGCTGAGAAACTTGATCGCGTTGTCGGCGCGCTCGGTGAGTTCGGCCACGTCGAGCAGCACCGTATGCAGCTCCAGTGGCGGATCGGGCCAGTCCCCAACGCGCGAACAAGCCGGTCTTCTGCGCCAGCAAGTCGTAGACGCTGTCGAGAATTCTCGGTGAGCAGCTCGTCGTAGTGGCGGAACTCGAGCAGCTGCGAGTTGGCGTACTCGAGCAGCTGGATCGAAGTCTCGGCGCCGGCGGTCGAGTCGTAGAGAAAGGCCGCGTTCCAGCCGATGACCGCCACGTCGTCCGCGTAGTAGGAAACCTGCGACTGCAGCACCTCGTTGCATCTCGCCTGTCGGAGAGCACGAGCCGGTCGCCGCGCACCACCTGCGCAATCTCGATGCCGTGATCGCGCGTGAGTCTCCGCGGCCGAAGGCGTGCCCGCTGCCTCACGCACATGGAAGATGAAGTAGTCCTCGCTGAGCCATTTGGCATACGGCTTGACCATCGCGTCTCGCGACGCGCTCGAGCTTGTGGCGCACAATGGGCTCTACGCGCGATGCAAAATCGACATCCCACACCCAGCGGCTGGCGAGCCGCACCAGACTGTCCCAATCGCCGCTGAACGGAAGCTGATAGACGACGCTGAGCCACGCCGTAGTCGTAGTACTTCATTTCTCCTTCGAGGCGCTCGCCGCTCTCAAGCACCAGCGGCTCCAGCGGGCCAACCACGGGTGGCCGCTGATAGCGCACATAGGCCGGCGCCGAGTGCTTCATGCTGGGCTGCTGCAGGGTGCGCGCGCTCACAGCCTGCTGCAGCCGGTCAAGGCGCAGCTCTTCGCACACGTCAAACTGGATGAGAACCAGCACCGAGCCGCTGAGGACAGGCTGTGCGGAGGTTGTGTCGGCGTCGGGCATCGTGCTACGGTCATGGTAGCGCACGGCCCCAGGCGCAGCGCTTGAACAGCGCAAGAATCAAGTCGATCTGCAACGCAAAAGGCCCCACCCTGACGGATGGAGCCTTTGCTTTTGCGGACCAGCCGGAAGCAGTCAGCCGCACCGCAGGTGCCTTAGTCGTAGTATTCGAGGCCGAGGTGCGTGATCAGCTCGGCGCCCATGATGTGGCGCAGCGTGTTCTTCAGCTTCATCGACTGGATGAACAGATCGTGCTCGGGGTAGAGCCCTTCGCGCGTCTGCGGCGACTTCAGGTAGAAGCTGAGCCATTCCTGAATACCGATGTTGCGCAGCTCCGGCGAGCGTTGAGCAAGGTCAAGGAATAGGACCAGGTCGAGCGCAATCGGCGCGGCCAGAATCGAGTCGCGGCAGAGGAAGTCCACCTTGATCTGCATCGGGTAGCCGAGCCAGCCGAAGATGTCGATGTTGTCCCAGCCCTCTTTGTTGTCGCCGCGCGGCGGATAGTAATTGATGCGAACCTTGTGAAAGATGTCCTTGTAGAGGTCGGGATAAAGCTCGGGCTGGAAGATGTACTCGAGCGAGCCCAGCTTCGACTCTTCCTTGGTCTTGAATGACTCGGGATCGTCCAGCACTTCGCCGTCGCGGTTGCCGAGAATGTTGGTCGAGTACCAGCCCGAAACGCCAAGCAAACGCGCCTTGAAGGCCGGCGCAAGCACCGTCTTCATAAATGTCTGGCCGGTCTTGAAGTCCTTGCCGCAGATCGGCGCGCGCATTCTTCTTCGAGAGCTCGATCATCGCCGGCACATCGACGGTGAGGTTCGGTGCGCCATTGGCGAAGGGAACGCCCTCGCTGAGCGCCGCGTACGCATAAATCTGCGACGGTGCGATGCCGATGTCGCTCGACTCGAGGCCTTTTTCAAAGGCTTCGATCGATTGATGCACGGCGGTTGGCTCAAGAAAAATCTCCGTCGAGCCGCACCAGATCATCACCACGCGATCGACCGTCTTCTTGAAAGCCTGAATGTCGGCGCGCACCTGATCGGCAAGATCGCTTCTTGTTCTTGCCCTTCTTCACGTGCGTGCCGTTCAGGCGCTTCACGTAGTACTGGTCAAAAACGGCAGGCAGCGGCTTGATAGTTTCGAGGAAGGGCTTCAGCTCCTGGATGAGATCCTTGTCCAGCACCTTGGCGTGCGCGGCGGACTCGTAAACGTTGTCCTCGAAGATATCCCAGCCGGTGAAGACGACGTCGTTCAGGTCAGCCAGCGGAACAAAATCCTTGATCTTCGGCGAATGATTGTCCGTGCGCTTGCCCAGCCGTATGGTTCCCATCTGCGTCAGCGAGCCAATGGGCTTGGCGATGCCGCGCCGAACGGCCTCAACGCCCGCGATAAACGTAGTGGCGACGGCCCCAAGGCCGACGACCATCACTCCCAGCTTTCCTTTGGCGGGTGCAACTTTCTGCCCGCTTTGCTGCTCTGTGCTCATGCTCTCTCCTAGTCGATTGCTTGCCGCGGCACTCGTTTCGGTCCGCGTGCTTTCTCGTTTGTTGAAACGAATCAGTGTACGCCCCGAGGGGCAGCTTCAGCTTGCCTGCGCGCCGTTGCGTGCGCGGCGTATGTGCGTCCAGACGAACCAGACGATTGCGGCGAGAAGAACAAGTTCTACGCCGAGATGAAGACGATGAAAGGCCTGCTCGAAGCGCGGGTCAGTATGCCAGCGTTCGCCCAGCTTCATGCCGGCATAGGCCAGAGCAAAACACCATGGCCACGAACCGATAAACGTGTAGATGTGGAAGCGCAGCTGCGGCATCTTCGCAATGCCCGCGGGAAACGCAATGAACGTGCGCACGATAGGAAGCAGGCGGCCGATCAGCACGGTGATGGAGCCGTACTTCTCAAAGAAACCCGTCATCCTATCGAGATCGTGCCGGCTCATCAGCACCCAGCGTCCGTAACGCTCCACCAGCGGCCGGCCGCCTTTCGCGCCAATCCAGTAAGCCACAACCGAGCCAAGATTGCAGCCGAGTGCGCCCGCCGTTGCCGCCCAGATAAGGCTGAAGCGATGGAGATAGACCAGGTAGCCAGCGAACGGCATGATGAGCTCGGACGGCAGCGGAATGCAGGCCGACTCGATGCCCATCAGCGCGGCAATGCCTGCGTACCCGCCCAGGTCAATGACGTGCGTGATGAATTGGACGAGGTATGCGAGAATCCGTTCGCTCATGGACAGTTCAAGTATATAGGCCGCATGCGGGGTGCGGAGTTCGAGCGCACGCGCAGCGTCCCGCGGAGGGAACGCGCTGGATTCGAGCCTGCGCCGCCTTTGCTACGATGAGGGTGTTTCCGAAAAAGCCCGAGGTGACCCCGATGGCCGATTTCCCCCCTGTTCCACTGACTCTGGAAGGCTCCGCAGCACTGCATCAGTTCTTTCGCTTCGACTGGGCCAAGTGGCGCGCCACGAGTGAAGCCGACCGCACGCGGATTTTGGCCGAAGCCACGGCCGCGTTGAAGACCCTGGAGCGGGCAAACGCCGATGCGCCGGTGCGCAGCGCGTTGTTTTCGCAGCTCGGTCACAAGGGCGATCTTGATCCTTGTCCACTTCCGCGAGTCCTTCGAGGCGCTCAACCAGGTGGAGCTTGATCTGGCGCAGATTGCTTTCTTCGACTTTCTGGAACAGAAGCACTCCTACGTCTCGGTCGTCGAGCTGGGACTGTACGAGTCCAGCCGCAAGACGTACGAAGCAGCATCGGCCAAGGGCTTTGCCGAGCACACGCCGGAGTGGAACGCGGAGATTGCCGCCTCGCTCGAGCGCAGCGCGGAAGCCATGAAGCCGCGGCTCTTCCCTTCCGTGCCCGACGCGAAGTATCTGTGCTTCTATCCCATGGACCGCAAGCGCGGCGAGCAGGTGAACTGGTACACGGTTCCGTTTGCCGAGCGCCAGCGCATGATGCACGTGCACGGCATGATCGGCCGGCGCTATGGCGACGTGGTCAAGCAGATCATCACCGGCTCCATCGGCATGGATGACTGGGAGTGGGGCGTGGATCTCTTCGCCGAAGATCCGGTCATCTTCAAGAAGCTGATCTACGAGATGCGCTTCGACGAAGTGAGCGCGGTCTATGCGCTCTTCGGGCAGTTCTTCCTCGGCGTGCGCCTGCCGGTGGAGAAGCTCGGCGGATGGCTGGCGGGAAAACTGTAGCACACAACGCTGTTTGCAATACTTCAGGCAGAATACGGATAGCAACCATGCTGCATGATCGGCCAAATTACCGATAAAGAGGTGGAAGCGCTCGAAGGCGCTTCGAAATGATGGCGAGTTCTTCTGTCTCACTTCAGCGTTCACAGGAGTCGCTTGCAATCGCGTCAAATGATGAAGTTCGCATGCGGCTGCTTTTCAATATTGCCTTCTGTGCTGAACGTTTAGATCAGTACGAGTTGGTCGAGTTTGCTGTAACTGAACTGGATCACCTCCTCCAGCCAGAGATATCGCGGGCTCTGGTCAACATAGATAGAGCATGCGGCGCACGGACAGCGGTTGGACATCCGCAGGATGCATTGCATCTCTCGATATGAGCCTGGCAACGGGCCTATTTGAAGCAAGGGACATGCGCATTCACAAGTATCGACTACTTCTCACTAAGGAGAGGCCTTGGTTCATCTGCGGCGGATCAGTGGATGCACTCGACATCTGCATGACTCTGCGCATGCGTTAGCGAAGTTACGGACAGCCATCTGATGCTTCGCGAAATCGACGCGGATGCAGTTTGCGGAAGATAAAGCAACAAGGATTACGATTAGACGACATCACGCGAGGTGGATATTGGCGGCGGTTATGAAGCAAGCGCTTCAGCTAGTCGGCGGGAAGCCGAAGACACCAATAAGAACATCAGATGCGAACGATGCAATGAAGACATGCGAAGAAGCAGTCGAAGACCACGAAGGCAGCCGGAAACAACGCGGCGACCTCGCCCCCGAACGCATCGCCGCGATCCTGAAGGCCTCGACGAAGCCTATCCCGACGCGGTGTGCGCGCTCACGCATCGCTCGCCGTGGGAGCTGCTGGTGGCGACCATTCTCTCCGCGCAGTGCACCGATGTTCGCGTGAACATGGTCACGCCGGAGCTGTTCCGCCGCTTCCCCACCCCGGCAGCAATGGCCAAGGCGAAGATCGAAGACCTCGAAGAGCTGATCCGCACCACGGGCTTCTTTCACAACAAGGCCAAGTCCATCAAAGGCGCAGCTGAGAAGATCACGAAGGAGTTCGGCGGCAAGGTCCCCGAGACGCTGGCGGAGCTGATCACCGTCCCCGGCGCGGCGCGCAAGACCGCCAATGTGGTGCTGGGCGTGAGCTTCGGCAAGGCCGAGGGCGTCGTGGTCGACACCCACGTCTTCCGCATCGCGCATCGGCTCGGCCTTGCCAAAGGCGACACCGCGCAAAAAGTCGAGCAGGAGCTGATGCAGGTGATTCCCCAGGATCGCTGGATCAGCTTTTCCCACCAGGTCATTCATCACGGACGACAGGTGTGCGAAGCGCGCAAACCCAAGTGCGACCGCTGCAACCTCGAAACACTCTGCCACTCCGAAGACAAGACCTGGCACAGTTAAGCTAGTGCGTTAGCGCGTCAACAACCGCTGCAATCAGACCAGAAATATCGTGCGGATTCGCTTCCGCTGTCGGAGACCAGCCCAGTTCGCGCAGCGTCCCGCTTGTGATCGGCCCAATCGAAACAGCAGCCACGCCCACGAACGGGAAGGCAATGCCCGCCGCCTGCGCAGCCTCGACGAGATGCGTCACGCTCGAAGAGCTGGTAAATGTCGCCGCATTGAGTGGCCGCTCAAGCGCTGCAAGAAGCAGCCCCGGCGCAGTCGATGGCAACACATTGCGATAGGCGTCAACAACGTCGACAATCGCCCCATTTGCTCGCAGCGCGTCGGGAATTACGTCACGCGCGATCGCTGCACGAGCAAGCAGAGCACGCTTACCCCTAGCCCTGTCCGCGAGCGCAGTGACGAGGCTTTCCGCCACGGCAGATTCAGGAATCAGCGCGACCCCAAGGCCCGCCGCTTCGGCTTCCTTCGCTGTAGCGGGCCCAACCGCAGCCACCATCAACGAAGCCCGGCCACTCAGAGCTACGCCAAGATTCGCAGCCCGTTCGACGAGCGCGTGCACCGCATTGGCACTCGTAACAATCATCCAGTCGTAGGACGAAAGGTCGCTGAGTGCAGCATCAAGCGGTTCGTAGCTCACCGGCGGCTGAATTTCAAGAACAGGAACTTCAACGGGAATCGCACCGAGAGCGCGAAGACCATCGCTGAGCTTGGCGGCCTGTGTTGCCCCGCGCGTGACGAGAATGCGGCGGCCGGCAAGCGGCAGCGATGTCACCGCACCACTCCGCCAACAGCCGCGAGCAGCGGGCCGGCACCCGCGTCGAGCAGCTTTCGCGCGATGAGCCGGCCAAGCGCAGCGGCATCGGCACGCGCTTCGCGATGATAGACGCGAATGGTCTCCCCGGAATCCGGCGCAGCGACGACCGCGAAGATTTCCACTGACAGCGGGTCCGACACGACAGCACGGCAATGCACGCCAATGGGCACCTGACAGCCCCCGCCGAGCGCGGCCAGCGCCGCACGCTCGGCCGTCACGGCAAAGCGCGTCGCGGCATCGTCGAGGAATGCAAGCGCAGCAATCGTAGCCTCATCGCCAAGGCGCGTTTCGATCCCGAGCGAGCCCTGCCCCGCTGCGGGGCAAAAATCTTTCGCGTCAAGCCGCTCGCGAATCCATTCGGTCTTTTCCAGGCGATCAAGCCCGGCAGCGGCAAGCAGAATCGCATCCGCCTGGCCTTCGGCAAGCTTGCGCAGCCGCGTGTCCACGTTGCCGCGAAACTCTACGCTCTCAATATCCGGCCGCATCGCTTTCAACTGCGCGCGGCGTCGCTGGCTGCTCGTTCCCACCTTCGCGCCCGCTGGAAGCGACGCAAGGCTCGCGTATTTGTCAGACACAAATACATCCCGCGCATCGGCCCGAACCGGAGTGGCAGCGAGTGTAAAGCCGCTGGGCAGTTCCGTCGGCAGGTCTTTCAGCGAGTGCACAGCAAGATCGACAACGCCCGCAGCGAGAGCCTCCTCAATTTCCTTGGTGAACATGCCCTTCGAGCCCACCTGCGCGAACATGCACTTCCTGCATCCGATCGCCGGTGGTCTTGATGATCTCGATCGTCGACCGTGTGCCCCTGCGCGCGCAGCAGATCCGCGACGTGATGCGCCTGCCAGAGCGCAAGCTGCGAACCACGGCTGCCGATGCGGAGGTTCATTTGCCTCCCACGGCGCGCGGTTCAACTTCCGGCTCAGTCTTTTGTGTCGGGGCAGAGATGGGCGTCGGCTCCTCAGCCCGCGATGGGCAACGACCACGTCTCGCAAAGTGCTTCCACACGTGCCGAATCATTGTCGCGCGCAGCCTGCTTGAGCGCCTGCATGGGCGGATGGAGGAACTTGTTCACGAGTCCACGTGTCAACGCATCCACCGCCGCAAGCTGCTCTGTGGTGAGCGTGCCCATACGGGCCTGCATGCGCTTGATTTCGGCCTGACGCAACTCTTCGGCCTGGCGTTGCAGGCTCACAATCGCCGGCGCAACGTTGACGGCGCGCCGCCGCTGATGAAAGCGCTCGACCTCGACGGCGATCATGGCCTCGGCATCACCGGCCTCGCGGCCCCGCTCCTCCATGTGCGCGGCGGCCACCTGCTGCAGGTCGTCGATGTCGTAGACAAAGATGCCTTCGAGCTTGCCCATTGCAGGGTCAACGTCGCGTGGCACAGCCAGATCGATAAAGAACATGGGCCGGTTCCGGCGGCGATGCAGAAAAGCCTGCCCGTGCTCGCGGGTAAAGATGGCATGGGGCGCGCCGTCGACGTAATGACGATGTCGGCCTCGCTGGCGACATCGTGAAGGGCCTCAAATGGAATCACGCGGCCATCAAAGGGCGCAGCCAGCTGGCGAGCGCGTTCCGGCGTACGATTGGTCACCAGGATCGCGCCCGCTCCCTGCTGCACCAGGTGCCGCGCGGCCAGCTCGCTCATCTTGCCTGCGCCTACAAGGAAAACGGTGCGCCCATTCAACGAGCCGAAGATCTTGCGGGCCAGTTCGACCGCGACTGAAGCAATGGAGACCGAGTTTGCGCCGATCTCAGTCTCCGTTCGAACCCGCTTCGCGGCCGCAAAGGCGCTCTGCAGCAGATGCTCCAGTTGCCCGCCGATCGATCCACTGGCGCGTGCTACGGCGAACGCCTCTTTCACCTGGCCCAGAATCTGCGGCTCGCCCACCACCATCGAGTCCAGACTGGCTGAGACGCGGAAGAGGTGGCGAACAGCGTCCTGATCAAAATGGCGATACACATGCGGAGCCAGCAGCGCCGGTTCGAGACCGAAGTGGCGATGCAAAAAACCTGCGAGGTCGGCCTCGGGCGAGTCGGTCGCGGCCAGCAGCTCAACGCGATTGCACGTCGATAGAATCATGCACTCGGCAACGCCTTCGGTCGCTGCAAGCGCCCGTGTGGCCTCAGGCAGGTCCTCGCGAGAGATAGCAACGCGCTCGCGCAGTTCGATCGGCGCGGTCTTGTGGTTGATGCCGATGAGCGCAAGCCTCATGGGGCACCGAACCTGTGAACGTGGCTGACAAGGTTGGTCGCCCACACGCCCAGCATGACAACCAGAACCGCCCCGGAGAGATAGGCCGCGCGGCGGCCGCGCAGCCCCGCTGACTGACGCAGGAAAAGAAGCAGGACGTAGAGTCCCCACATGGCGAAAGACGCGAGGACTTTAGGATCGAGAAAATAAGCCGCTCCCAGCGCGCTCTCCTGCACCAGCACCACGCCAAGCAGCAGCCCGACCGTCATGCAGGGGAAACCAAAGAGCAGCATCGCGTGCGAAAGGCGTTCCAGCGTGTCGAGCGGCGGCAGCCAGTCCAACGGAGCCGCAAACGAAGCACCCGTGGTCTTGGGCTTGGCCTTCAGCCGGCGCTCCTGCACCAGATAGAGAAGCGAGGCCAGCAGGCTGAAACCGAGCGCCGCGTAAGCCGCCAGCAGCGCCACAATGTGCGCTACCAGCCAGCTCGTCCGCACCCCTTCCGATGGGAAGGTATAGCCCCGGACGCCCAGGGCCGGCACGAAAATCAAAAAGAAGGTGACGGGCAAGGCAAAGATTCCAAGCGAGATGGCGTCATAGAGCCACCACGCTAGGTAGTACAGCCCTACTACCAAAAGCCCGAGCAGCGATTCTGCTTCGCGCGCGCCCACCGGCATCCAACGATGCGCCAGCATCAGCATTTCTACTGAGGCAACACAGTGCAGAATGAAGGCCAGGCCCCCGAGATGAACGCAGGCGCTGCGCCACCGGGCAGAGGAAAACAGCACGGCGGGGAAGATCGCGATACTGGCTGCCGCGTAGAGGAAGGCGGCGACTCGGAGCCAAAGCAAATACATGCCGAACTCAACCTTAAGGCCTTAACTCTCAGTATACTGTGACGCAAATCACCCGGACGACAAAGGCAATCGAAGGGAAACGGTCCATCGACCCGATTTGCAACCGTCTCTCCGTTGCACCCTGATAACGATGACGGCAACAGGCGCAAAGATGCGGAGCAGTGACGGTGCCTGCCCGGTAACGCCGCGGCGAGGCTCGGAACGGTAATCTGGAGGGAACCGTGCAGCCGGCAGACACCCAATCCGCTTCCCTCCCCGCCGAAGACCTGGCGTCCGGCCCACTCCCGGCCAAGTCCGTGGAGAAGCCAGCCGAGCTCACGCCCTTCATGCGCCAGTGGACCGCCGCCAAACGGGAGAATCCCGGACGCGCTGCTCTTCTTCCGCATGGGCGACTTCTACGAGCTCTTCTACGACGACGCCGTCATCGCCAGCCGCGAACTGCAACTGACGCTCACCGCGCGCGACCGCGAGCGCCAGGTGCCCATGTGCGGCGTCCCCTACCACGCGGTCGAGGGCTACCTGACGCGCCTGCTGCGCAAGGGCTTCCGCATCGCCATCTGCGACCAGATGGAAGACCCCAAGCTCACCAAGAAGATCGTGCGCCGCGAGGTCACGCGCGTGCTCTCGCCCGGCACCGCTCTCGACGCCGGCCTCGGCCAGGAGCAGAACAATTTCCTCGCCGCGCTATTTTGAAGCCGGCTCCGCAAAGCGAGCCGAGTCCATCGCGCCATCGCGCTGCTCGATGTCTCGACCGGCGAATTTCGCACCGCCGAGTTCACCGGCCCATCCGCGCGTCAACCAAGCGCGTCGACGAGCTGCTGCATGGCCGGGCCCAGCGAAGTCCTGCTGCGCAACGCAGCGCGGAGACTTCCCGCGCAGCTCGAGCGCATCGCCGCCCGCACCCGTGTCGAAGATTGGGTCTGGACGCGCGACTTCGCCGTCCCGCTGGTCGAGCGGCAGCTGAACGTGCGCTCGCTCGAAGGCTTCGGCCTGGTCGGGCATCGCCGCTGCGGCCATCGCCGCCGGAGCCGTGCTGCACTATGTCCGCACCACGCAGAAAAATCGAGGCCCTGCACATCGACTCGCTGCGCTTTCAGGAGCATTCAACCGCGCTTGAACTCGACCAGGTCACGGTGCGCAATCTCGAACTGGTCGAGCCGCTGTTTCCGGTCAGGACGCGCGCGCCACGCTCTTCCACACCCTCGATGCCTGCCAGACACCGATGGGCAAGCGGCTGCTGCGCGCAACGATCCTGCGCCCGCTTGTTGACGCCGCCGCCATCGAAGCACGCTACGAAGCCGTAGCCGAAGCCCACGCCGATCTGCTCAAGCGCGAAGAAGTCCGCCGCGCCTTCAACGGCATCCTCGACCTCGAACGCCTGCTCGCCCGGCTCCGCTCGACTCCGCCGGCCCGCGCGACGTGCGCGCCATGGCCGCGAGCCTCGCGCGGCTGCCAGGCTTGAAGGTTGCCCTCGACCGCCATGACACGCACCGCTTGTGGCGCGAGCTTACCGACACGGCTCGATCCCCTCGACGACGTGACCGCGCTCATCGCTGACAACGCTGGTCGCCGAACCGCCGCTGACCCTGGCCGACGGCGGCGCCATCGCCGCAGGCGTCGACGCCGAACTCGACGAGCTGCGCACTATCTCGACCACTGGGCGTCAGCAGATCGCCGCCATCGAAGAGCGCGAGCGCCAGCGCACCGGCATCGGTTCGCTCAAGGTTCGTTACAACTCCGTCTTCGGCTACTACATCGAGATCACCAAAGCCAACCTCGCGCATCGCGCCCGCCGACTACGAGCGCAAGCAGACTCTGGTCAACGCCGAGCGCTTCACCACTCCGGAGCTAAAAGAGTACGAGCGCAAGATTCTCACCGCGCACGACCGCTCCATCGAGATCGAAAAGCGCATCTTCGCCGAGCTGCGCCGAATCGTGCTCGACGCCGCCGGCCGCATCCGCCGCACCTCCGCCGTCGTCGCCGAGGCAGACCTGCTCGCGAACTTTGCGCATCTCGCCGCGATCGCGCCGCTACGTGCGGCCCAGTCTCGTCGACGAGCCCGTGCTCGAAGCCGTCGCCGCGCGCCATCCCGTCATCGAGCATGGATGGAAGAGACGCGCGAAGGCCGCTTCATCCCCAACGATCTTTATCTCGAACGCATGGCGAAGACAGGCCCGAGCCTGCTGCTCATCACCGGCCCCAACATGGGCGGCAAGAGCACCTATCTGCGCCAGGCCGCCATGCTGGTCCTCATGGCGCAGATGGGCAGCTTTGTGCCCGCGGAGAGCATGCGCTTCGGCCTCGTCGACCGCATCTACACCCGCATCGGCGCCAGCGACAACGTAGCTCGCGGCCGCTCCACCTTCATGGTCGAGATGACCGAGACCGCAACCATCCTCAACACCGCAACCAAGCGCTCGCTGATTCTGCTCGACGAGATGGGCCGCGGCACCGCAACCTTCGACGGCCTCTCGCTCGCCTGGGCCACGGTCGAATATCTGCACGCCGAGACCGGCGCGCGCACGCTCTTCGCCACGCACTATCACGAGCTCACCTGCTGGCCGAAAAGCTGCCGCGCGTGCGCAACCTGCGCGTCGGCGTCAAAGAAACCGCCGAGCGGCATCGTCTTTCTGCACTCCATCGAGCCCGGCGCGGCCAGCAAGAGCTACGGCATCGAAGTCGCGAAACTCGCCGGCCTGCCCTCAGCCGTCATCGAGCGCGCGCGGCACGTGCTGCGCCAGCACGAAAAGCAGGAGCGCCAGAGCGTGCAGGTGGAGACTCAGCCCGAACCGATGCAGCTGACCATCTTCACGCCACTCTCGCAGCGCATCGTGGATCGCATCGAAGCAGTCGACGTGAATTCGCTCACACCGCTGCAGGCGCTGAATTTGCTGGAAGAGCTGCAGCAGGAACTCAAGGAGAAAGCATGACGGCCAAACTGCGCGAAGCCGTGGGAAGCCTGCTCGTCGTCGGGACTCGGTGGCACAGAGCTGACGGGACTGGAGCGCGCATGGCTGAAGCTGGTACGGCCCGGCGGCATCATCCTCTTCAAGCGCAACATCACAGACGCGGCCCAGACCCGCGCTCTGCTCGACGAATCAGCTGCGCACAGCGCACCGCATCCCGTTCGCTGCGTCGATGTCGAAGGCGGCACCGTGATCGCCTGCGCGATGCGCTCGCGCCCATGCCCTCTGCCCAGGCGGTCGGCGCAGCGATGCGCACACTGGCAAGGCGTCAGCTTGCGCGCGAACACGGCACGTTCATCGCCCGCGCAGTCAAGGCCTTCGGCTTTAATACCACCCTCGCGCCTGTCGTCGATCTCGGCCTGCCTGAAGCTGCGGAAGTTCTCGGCTCGCGCACTGCAGGCGCAACTTCGGAAGAAGTCATCGTCTATGCGCGCGACTTTCTAGCCGGCCTCGCGGCGCAGGGCATCGCCGGATGCGGCAAGCACTTTCCCGGCCTCGGCGGTGCCACTGGCGACACACACTTCGTGACGCCGGCAATTGCTCGCACAACAGCGCAGATCTCGAACGAAGACCTCGCCCCCTATCGCACTCTGCACGCGGCCATGCCCATGGTGATGACCAATCACGCGGCGTACCCTGCCACGCCGGGAAGAAACCTTCCCGCCAGCGCATCGCCCTACTGGATCACGACCGCGCTACGGAAGCGCATCGGTTATCGCGGCATCATTCTCTCAGACGATCTCGAGATGGGCGGCATTCTCAAGTTCATCTCCGTCGAAGAAGCAGCGATCGCCGCAATTCGCGCGGGCTCTGACCTGATCGAAATCTGTCACAGCCCTGAGTTGATCCTTCGCTCCTACGAAGCGCTGCTCACCGAAAGCGAACGCTCTGCTTCCTTCCGCACTCTGCTGCTCGACCGTGCGCGCACGGTCGAGCGCAAACGCGCGCGTCTCTATGCCGCTAAACTTCCGCACCCACTGACAACGAAGCAATTCGAGACTCTGCGCACAGCCATTGCCCGCTTCACAGAAAAGCGTGACCTCAACGACAACAGACGCCATTGCACCACGCGCAGCCGCGCCTGCGGAGACCTCATGAAACCGCGCTCGATGCTCGTGGCAGGCGTGATGAGCGGCACCTCTGCCGATGGTATCGATGTCGCGCTGGTGCGCATTGCGCCCGGCCGTCTCCGACCGCAGCTCACGCTCGTAGCGCATGAAGCCTTTCCTTACTCCGCTGCGCTGCGACGTGCTGTGCTGGCTGCGATGAACGCGCAGACCATCTCGACCGCAGAGCTGGCGCGGCTGAACTGGCGGCTCGGCCTTGCCTATGCAGACGCCGTCACCGCCACTTCCAAGCGTCACAGCGCCAACGTCGAACTTATTGGCTGCCACGGTCAGACGCTCTATCATCAGGCGCGCGCGGACGCTTACGCCGGACGCCGCTTCGCATGCACATGGCAACTCGGCGAATCCGCCGTTATCGGCGCTGCGGCCGGGGTGCCGGTTGTGTCAAATTTCAGGCCTGCCGATATGGCCGCAGGCGGACAGGGCGCGCCGCTGGTATCTTTGCTCGATTACGTCTTGTTCGCCGATCCAAGGCTTGGCCGCGTGCTGCAGAACATCGGCGGCATCGCGAACCTGACCGCCATTCCCGCAGGCGCAACGATCGCGGACGTCGTTGCCTTCGACAACGGCCCCGGCAACATGGTGATCGATGCGTTGATGCACACCCTTTATGGCGAAGCCCTTCGATCGCAATGGTGCAACAGCGGCGCGCGGCCAGGTGCTTGCGCCAGTTCTGCAGGCAACACTTCGGCATCCCTTCTTCAAGCTCAGCCCACCACGCACCGCCGGCCGTGAGCAGTTCGGACGAGAGTACGCCATGCAGTTCCTCGCGCTATGCCGCAAACACAGCCGCAAACCCGAAGACGCGATTGCTACCGCAACAGCCCTCACCGCGGAATCAATCGCGGCAAGCTATGCGCGTTTTGTGCATCCCCGCATGCTGGGTCGCGCGGTTGATTACATCGTCTCCGGGGGAGGCGCGCGCAACGCAACGCTGATGGCCATGCTCGCCAGCCGCATGGAGCCATTGGGATGCGAACTCGCGACGAGCGAAGAGTTCGGTCTACCCGCGGAAGCGAAGGAAGGCGCTGCATTCGCGCTCCTCGCGTGGCAGACCTGGCATCAATTGCCGGGCAACGTTCCCGCTGCCACCGGTGCTCAACGTCCTGTAATTCTCGGACAGGTAACGTATGCGCCGTAGTCTTCTTCTTGTGCTCACCGCATTGCTCGTGGCGGGATGCGGCTCAAAGCCGCGCGATCCGAATACCGTCGTCTTCCTGATCGAGAGCAGCCCCACAAGCCTCGATCCGCGCGTGGGAACAGACGGCGTCTCCGAGCACCTCGACGAGTTGCTGTTCGACGGACTTGTGGCGCACGATGAGAGCTTTCGTTTTACACCCGCCCTGGCCCAGAGTTGGGAACAGCCCGATCCTCTCACGTATGTCTTCCATCTGCGCAGCGGCGTGCGCTTCCACGATGGTCGCCCGCTCACTGCGCACGACGTGGTGTGGACCATCGATTCCATGCGCGACGGCACAGTCATTTCGCCGAAAGCCTCAACCTATACATCCGTTTCGAGCGTCGAAGCGCGCGATGATCGAACCGTCGTCTTCCATCTCAAGCAGCCCGACAATTTCTTGCTGCGGAATCTAGCGACGGGTGCAATCGGTATCGTGCCTTCCGGCAGCGGCCGCGATTTCTGGCGTCATCCCGTGGGTACCGGACCGTTCGAGTTCGTCAGCCAACAAATCGACCAGGACGTTGTGATGGAACGCAACTCGGCGAGCTGGGGCGTGGAACCGAGTATTCAGCGTGTCCGCTTTGTGGTGGTGCCGGATGGGATCACCGATGCGCTCGAACTCGAGAAGGGATCGGGCGACGTCGAAAGCAATTCGCTGCCCATGGACGCTCTTCCCGAGCTCGCGCGGCGTCCGGAGCTCGTGGTGGACGCAGCGCCCGGCACCCAGATTCAGTACCTCGCCTTCAACGTGCGCGATCCGCTCTTGAGCGACGTGCGGGTGCGGCAGGCAATCGCGTATGCCATCAACCGCAAGCTCATCATCGATACCCTGCTGCACGGGCACGCCCGCCCTGCGCTCAGCCTGCTGCCGCCCGCGCATTGGGCCTGGACAGGAGACGCGCAGCACTATGACTACGATCCGGCCCGCGCCGAACAGCTGCTCGATGCGGCAGGACATCCGCCGGGTCCTGATGGAGTCCGGCTGCATTTGACGATGAAGATCAGCACCGACGAGGACACTCGCCTGCTGGCGGTGGTGCTGCAGCAGCAATTGGCCAAGGTGGGCATTGCGCTGGATCTGCGCAGCAACGAGTTTGCCACGTTCTACGCCGACGTGACCCGCGGAGCCTTTCAGATGTACTCCCTGCGTTGGATCGGCGGCAATGAGCAGCCGGACATCTTCGGCTACGCCTTCTCAACCGCACGCTTTTCGCCCAAGGGCGCGAACCGCGGGCACTACTCCAATCCTCGCCTCGACGCGTTGCTCGACGATGCGGCAGTCAACTTCGACATGGCGAAGCGGCGCGCGGATTATGTTGAGGCCCAGCAGATTCTCGCCCACGACCTGCCCGCGCTGAATCTCTGGTACAAGGACACGATCGTGGTGCACAACCGCCGGCTCATGAACGTGCACCCGTCCCCCTCGGGGAGCTTTGCCTTTCTTGAGTCTGCGCAATTGGCACAATAAAGTGAAGACTCAACCTTTTGCGGCCCTATCCCGTCTACCCAAACAGAGCAAGAAAGGCTGTCCGGCAAGCCATGCCGCGCTGGACGACAACCGACATGAAAAGTACGATTTCAACAAGTTGCATTCGACTCGCCGTGACATGCAGCCTGCTGGCCGCGGCCCTCAGCGGCGTGGCTCAAGCACCCGTTGCACGCTTCGTCGGCACGGTCACCGCAATCAGCGGCGACACCCTGACCGTGAAGACTGACGCCGGCGAAGTGCGCCAGGTGGCCGTCCCCGAGTCTGCAACGCTCAAGCGCGTGGAGCCCGGACAGAAGGACCTGAGTTCCGCGGCGACCATCACCCTTGCTGATCTGACAACCGGCGACCGTGTACTCGTGCGCCTGGACCCAAACGCGGCTGCTGGCGCGCCGCAGGCCGCGCAAATCATCACCATCAAACAGGCCGATGTGGCCGTGAAACAGCAACAGGAGCGCGAGGACTGGCAGAAAACGGGCATCGGCGGCCTGGTAAAGAGCGTCGACCCGGCCACAGGCACGATCGTGCTCAACACCGGCGCGGGGCCGACGGCGAAGGTCATCACCGTGCATGTGAGCGCATCGACCGCGTTGAAACGCTATGCGCCGAATTCTGTCCGTTTCGATCTGGCGCAGCCCGCGCCGATTTCGGCTATCGAGCCCGGCGATCAGCTACGCGCACGCGGGACCAAGAATGCAGACGGCACCGAGATTGGCGCTGCCGAAGTGGTATCGGGGAGCTTCCGCAATTTATCCGGAACCATTGCGTCGCTGGACCCCGGCGCTTCGACGTTCGTCATGAAGGATCTCCTGACAAAGAAGCAAGTGACGGTACACATCACCCCCGATGCGCAGATGCACGCGCTGCCGGACATGATGGCAAAGGCTCTTGCGGCGCGGCTTAAAGGCACAGCGCCAGCCGGCGGATCGTGGCAAGGGCAGGGTGGCGCGCAGTCGGCCGCGTGGGCGGGCCAAGCGCGCAAGCCGGGCACCGGAGATTTGCAGCAGATGCTGAATCGCGCACCGGTGATCCAGTTTGCCGACCTCAAAAAAGGCGACGCGGTCATGGTGGTGGCCACGGCTGGAGCGAGCGATGTTACAGCCATCACACTGCTCACCGGCGTGGAGCCATTGCTCGAAGCGCCTGAAGCAAGCCGCGATCTGCTTTCGAGCTGGAGCATGGGATCGGGCGGCGGTGGCGAAGCCGATTCACAGTAAATAGAAAGACAACGAACCCAACTGCGGTATGTGAGGACACGTGTATTCCAGATTGCATTGCCTTATTCATTTCATCGTCGCGCTGACAGTGTCGCTGGCTCTCACCATAGCGGCCAGCGGCCAGGCGCCCCAGGCCGTTCAGACAGAACCTACTGGCGCGCTGCATGGCCACGTCACCGATCCTTCCGGCGCGCTGATTCCCGGTGCTCAGATAACGATCGCCACGGCAGCGGGAGTCACGGCAGCCAACACCAAGGCAGACGCGAGCGGCGCCTATGAAGTGCGCGGCCTCGCACCGGGCGGCTATATCGTGCGCGTGTCCTTCGAGGGTTTTGCTCCGTTCCAGTCATCGGTCATCCAGATCGCTCCTGGGCAGTCGAAGCGCGTCGATATCGCGATGGCTATTGAGGCTGAGCAGCAAAACGTTGTGGTCACCGACGACTCGCCCACCGTGAGCGTGGACGCGGGCAGCAATGCCAACTCGGTGGTCATCAAGGGCAAGGATCTCGATGCACTTTCTGACGATCCCGACGAATTATCGAATGAGCTGCAGGCGCTCGCCGGCCCCTCCGCCGGTCCAAATGGCGGACAGATTTACATCGACGGCTTCACCGGCGGCCAGCTCCCGCCCAAGTCAGCGATTCGCGAGATTCGCATCAACCAGAATCCGTTTTCTGCCGAGTTCGACAAACTGGGCTACGGCCGCATCGAGATTCTGACCAAGCCGGGCACGGACAAACTGCATGGCCAGTTCTTCGCCATGGGCAACGACAAGTCGTTCAACACCGGCAACCCATTCGCAAACGACATTCCCGACTACGACAGCTATCAGTTCAATGGCTCTCTGAGCGGATCGCTTTCCAAATGGGCTTCCTTCTTTGTGAGCGCGCAGCAGCGCAACACCTCGGATGCATACATCTACACAGCAACGCTGTCGCCAGACGCCCTCCATCATCGAATCAGGCGGCGTCTACAGTCCGCGCGTTCGCACCAACATTGCTCCGCGCATCGATCTGCAGCTGGGACAGAAGAACACCCTGACGCTGCGCTACCAGCTTTGGCGCGACAGCGAGAGCGGCGTCCTGGGTGGAACAACAGATCTGCCCACGCAGGCCACGGGCTCCACTTCCTACGAGCACACGCGTGCAGGCAAGCGATGCATGAGGTCATCAACGATCACATCGTGAACGAGACGCGCTTCCAGTACATCCGCGACAACGCGCATCGACACATCGGTGAGTTCCGCGCCGCAGGTCTCAGGTGCCCGGATACTTCTCAGCCGGCGGCTCGCACGAGCCAGATGTCGAATGATCATCAGGATCACTACGAGCTCTGGAACGAGACCACCATGACCGCCGGCGCGCATGCCCTCAAATTCGGCACGCGCGCTGCGCGACGAGCGCGATGCCAACTCGACCAACACCAATTTCAACGGTGCATTCAGTTTCTCGTCCACGGCAAACTATCAGCAGATGCTCACCGATCTCGCGAATGGCGAGACGTTTGCCGAGATCGCAGCATCGCCAGCATGCGCTTCGCCCTCCACCGCCCCTGCAGGCTCGGTGTGCGGCTTGCCGAACAAGCTCACCTACACCACCGGCCCCATCCGGCACAGGCCAATGTATTCGACGCCGCGCTGTTTCTGCAGGACGACTGGAAAGCCAACCGCCTGCTGACTGTTTCCGGCGGCATTCGCTGGGAATCGCAGAACCACATCACCGACCACAACGACTGGGCCCCGCGCGTGGCCTTTGCCTATGCGCTCGACGGACACAAGAAGGGCGCGCAGCCCAAGACGGTGTTGCGCGGCGGCTACGGCATCTTCTATGACCGCTTCTCGACTGACGACCTGCTCTCCGCGGTCCGGCAAAGCGGAGGCGCCAACAGCCAAAAGCAAACTGTCATCAGCAATCCAACCTGTTTTGACGCCGACAGCCTGAGCAACATCGATCTCTCCGGCTGCGGCACGGCCAACTTCAAGATCCAACACCATCGTCCAGATCGCTCCGAGCTACCACTCGCCTTACACGCAGCAGTTCGGAACCAGCATTGAGCGCCAGTTGACCAAGACGACCACCGCTCACCACAACCTATCTGCGCTCCTTCGGCGTTCACCAGTTGGTGACCCGCGATTCGAACGCCTATCTTCCAGGAACGTATCAGTACGACAGCACCACATTGACTGGCATACGGCCCGATCCTTCGCTGGGTATCGTGGACCAGTTCTATCCCGAGGCCGTGTTCAAGCAGAACCAGATCATCGTCAACATGAACGCGCGCATCAAGCCCAACTTCAGCGTGTTCGGCTTCTACAACTGGACTCGCGTGCGCTCGGATGGCGGAGCCGGCTCGACCGCCTCGAACTCCTACAACCTGAGTCAGGACTACGGCCGTGCCTCGTTTGCTTCAACCAACATGGTCTTCATGATGGCCAACTACACGGCGCCCTACGGCATTCGTGTGAATCCCTTCCTGATCGCACAATCAGGCAAGCCCTACAACATCGTGACCAGCAACGACCTCACCGGCGACAACTTCTTTAACAACCGGCCCGCGCTCGCCGACAACTCGCTGTGCGGAACGGGATCGACGCAATATGCGCAGACTTCTTTCGGATGTTTGAACGTGACGCCGACAAACGGCGTGATCCCGATCGGCATTAACTCAGGCAACGGACCCGCTGCTGTGGCCCTCAATCTTCGTCTGAGCCGCGCCTTCGGCATCGGTCCCAAAACCGAAGGAGGTGGCCAGGATGGCCCGCACGGTGGACCCGGCGGCGGTGGCCATGAAGGGCACGGCGGCGGACCGGGCGGCGGCCTGGGACCCGGTGGACTCAGCGGAGGCGGAGGACCACCGCGTGGCATGTTTGGCGCTGGCACAGGACGCAAGTACAGCCTGAACTTCAGTGCGCAGGCTCTGAATCTGTTCAACAACATCAACTACGGCACGCCCAATGGAGTCGTCGCTCCCGTCCTCAATGGACGACGACATCGTGACGCCGGGCGACAAATTCGGCCACTCCTACAGCCTGGCCCGAGGCATCTTCTCCTCGCCCACCAGCTCGGCGGCGCGGCGCATCTTCTTTCAGGCAGAGTTTTCCTTCTAATCACGCGATGAGCGAGAGGGCCGGGGCTCATACGCCTCGGCCCTTTTGTTTTGCTTAAGGCGCCGCGCTTACCGTCGGAGCCGGCGTATTCGCAAACGCGTCTGTAACGAGACCGCATGCAGCTGCGCCTTCAGTGCATCGAGCGACGCGGCAGTGGTGGCCGCGATTTCGGCAGTCTCGCCCGGCAGAAGGTTAAAGTAGTTATCGGAGAGCTCGACATCCAGCGAACCAAACGATAAATAAACACTGCGCGCCAGCACCTGCGACGAGACATGCAGCGTGTACTTGCCATCCTTTCCGCTCACCGCAATCGTAAGATGCGCGGGCTTGAGACGGACCTCTTTCGTCGGCGCAAGATAGATCAGGTTGCGCGAGAGCTCGCCTGTGCCCGAAGTCAGTTCCGCAACCACGAATACATGCGCCGTGTCTGCCCCTCCCGCCTGCGCGATCTTGGCCAGCGGCCAGTCGAGATACACCTTGCTGGCCAGCGGGTCAATCGTAACGTCGCGCTTGTCTTCCAGCAGCACCTTCCCGTCAAAATCCATCAGCCGCACGCGCAGCATCGCAGCCTGAGGCGTGGTCTTATCGGACACAATGTACACGCGAACCGAACCGTTCTCAAGGTGCGGTGAGACGAGCACCGGCGCGTAGAACCGGCGCGCGTAGTACTGCAGCGCCTTCCAGCGGCCGTAATAATCAATCGACGACCACGAAGCCACCGGCCAGCAATCGTTCAACTGCCAGAAGATGGAACCCATCGTGTCCGGCCGCGAACGCCGAAAGTGCTCCGCGCCAATCTTGATCCCTTCAGCCTGCAGCACCTGGCTCACATAAAGAAAGCTCGGAAAATCCTTCGGCTCGGGGTAGTCCTTCAGCAGATAGTCGTGGATGATTGAGTTGCCTTCGTTGTTCTTCTGGTGCGCCAGCATCACCGGCGTAAAGATGCCCGTGCGGTCTTCGGGCTCCGTGAATGCCTCGATGGTGCGCATCTCAGGAAACGACTGGAAACCATACTCCGTCACGAAACGCGAGTTATGCGTCTCATAGGTCGAGAACGGCACGCGCCCATGCCACACATCCCAAAGATGCGCATCGCCGCTCTGATACGTAGGACTCAACTCTTCGTAGTCCGCGCTGGGCGAACTGGGCCAATACGGAATCTCCGGCTCAAGCCGCACGACTACGCGATTGAGAATCCCGCTGAACTCCGTCAGATAGTCCTGCCACATGTGGTAGCGTACGTCCGCGGGCAACGTCGTGCGCGGCCCCCAGCCCATCGCGGTCTCGGTCTCGTTGTTGCCGCACCAAAGCACGATGCTTGGATGGTTGCGCAGCCGCCGCACCTGGTCGTCGGCCTCGGCCTCTATGGTCTGCTTGAATGCATAGGTGCCAGGCTGCCAATCATTGCCAAACATGAAGTCCTGCCACACCATGATGCCCAACTCATCCGCGATCTGGTAGAACTCGTCGGTCTCGTAGTAGCCGCCGCCCCAATGGCGAATCATGTTCATGTTGGCGTCGCGCGCAGATTGCAGAATGCGCCGATAATCAGCCGTCGTCACGCGATTGGGAAAGCTGTCGAAGGGGATCACGTCCGCGCCCTTGGCGAAGACAGGAATCCCATTGACGATGAACTGAAAGCTGCGCCCCCACTGGTCCAGATGCCGGTCGAGCACAATGGAGCGCAGGCCCGTCTTCACCGCGCGAGACTCCGCCGTCTTGCCGCCCACTGAGACATCCGCCGTGAACTCATAGAGAGGCTGATCGCCATAGCCGGCGGGATACCACAGCTTGGGCTGCCGGATTTCGACAGGGATGTCGATGATATTCTCGCCCAAGTGGAGCACCGCGTTCGTATTGAATGCGATTGGCTTCTCATCGTTTGAGTAGCGCAGCGCGATGCGCGCCGGTCCGCTTACAGAGGATTGAATCGTCACCTCCGCATCGATGTGCGCCACTTCCCTGCTCACGTCTCGCTGGCGAACGGCAAAGTCTGCGATGCGCGCCTTATCCCACGCCTCGATGCGAACCGGCCGCCAGATGCCGCTGGTCACAAAGCGCGGACCCCAGTCCCACCCATACTCATACGCGGGCTTGCGGATGTAAGTCTTCGCATCCACCTTTGTCCGCTGCCACCACGGATCGGTCGCAGCCTCAAGCTGCGCGGCCTTGAGGGGCGCGGGGAACACGACGCGAAGCTGATTGGCGCCCGCATGCAGATGGCTCTTCGCCGCCACGCGCCAGATACGAAAGGCATCGTCGGCGTTCAGAATCTCGGCGCCGTTCAGGTAAACCTGCGCCGCCGCATCCAGGCCGTCGAACACCAGATCGACATTGGTGCGCGCGAGAATCGCGGCGCTCACATTGAAGGTCGCGCGATACTCCCAACTCCCATTTTCAATCCACTGCAACTTCGACTCGTTGTCGCGAAAAAACGGATCGGGGATCTTCTTGTTCGCCAGCAGATCGAGATGCACGTCGCCCGGAACCGTCGCGGGAAGCCAGCCTGCTTCCCCCGATTGTCCAGTTGTGATCTGGCGAAACTGCCAGCCGCTATCAATCTCCACATCCACGTTCTGCGCGTGAATGGATTGAGCGGCACTCTGCAAAGCGAGAGCGGATGACATCACGCCAAGCCAGACGATCGCCGTGCGAATCGTTCGATACATGCAATCTCCTCAAAGTCCGCGGCCAGCGCGACGGCACCAAAACTTCGAGGATCAGCCTACCATGCGATGTTCGCTTGGATCATCGGCCCCGCTGCGCAGCGTGCTTTCGCTTCAGCAGCGTATCCACGGCAATCCATCCCGGACCAAGAATGAGAATGAGCAGAGCCGCGAACCAGTAGGTATAGGGCGTCGCGCCATAGAAATCATCGGGCTTCGAGAGGATGTGCGAGAAGTTGACCCGGTCGTCAGGCACGCTCAGATACGCCATGGTCATGTTGATAAAGAGAACCAGCGAAGTCAGCCGCGAGGCCACGCCGAAAAAGAACAGTATCCCGCCAAACAGTTCGACGGAGCCGCACATCAGCGCAGTCGCATGGGGCATCGGCAGGTTGAGCGATGTGAAAAAATCGGTGACCTTGTCTAGATGCGTGAGCTTCCCATAGCCATCCTGCATGAACTGCCAGCCCCAGTAGAGGCGAATGGCGAGCAGCAGCGGCGCTTGCAGCCGGTTAAGGAGCGCACAAACGCGCGCATAGAGACTGACGATCGTGTGCATGACTTCCCTTTCTTCAGGGCGCGATCAAGGATTCCAGTTCAGGAGCGCAGATCCAACCCAGTTCGGCCCACCGCGCAAACCAAGTCTGTATCTGTTTCGGACGCTGTGCGGGCGCGATGTTCGACTCCGCAAAGCCGGCCTCAAGCGCATCAATCAGCGGCAAGCCCTCGCGAATCGCCGCCAGCGTGAGGAACTCCTCGCGGCGCAGGCGCAGATAATAGACCGCGAAGTCGAGACGATGCGCTGCGAGCCAGGTCGGATGCCGGCGCAGACGCGGCAGCTTCGCAGCAGGCGCATCCATCTCGTCGTCGGGAATGCTGGCCTCAGTAGTCTGGCGTTTCTCGCGCTTGTGCAGACCCAGCACCAGATCGTCGGCCGGATACTCCAGCGCGATCAACTGCAGATGTGGCTGCAGCGCCAGCCGCGAGCCGCCATCGAGCGTCGCAATCTGCTCCGATGTGAGCGGCGCATGCTCCGCCGCATCGAACACCTCGATGAACGCCCACTCCATGCGGGCAACATCGACAGCCAGACGATGGCGGCGGCCCGTGAACTCAGGATGCGCCACAAGCCATTCGGCGAGATGCGCGCCCAGACTGCGCAAGGTAAAGGAGCGGCTCGGGTACGCCGTAAGGTACGCGACCGAGAGCGCATGAAACGCCCGCGCACCCACAACCGAGCGCAAGCCGGGAAAATCCTCAGCCAGCGCACCCAGCACGCGATACCAATATTGGCGGTTGTAAATTTCCAGCCGCTCAAAGGCCGTGAGCCTGCTGTTCGGCGCGATGAACGCGGCCGCAACCTCGCTCATGGTGCGGCCGTCGACCGCCACAGCCTGCATGTCTTCCTCGGCAGTCAGCGGCTGCATTACGGCTGCAGCCATCGTCCGCTGCAAATCGACCAGAGACATGGCAGGCGTGGTCATTGCGCCAGCCTCGGCCAACTGATTCTCATGCCCATGCAGATAGCGTTCAGCCTTCTTCGCCTCCGCGTGAACCTCATCGAAGCTCGGAATATGATCGTCCCACTCCAGCAGCGTCGGCGTCGGGCCGCAGCGTTCAATCGCCCGCGCATACAGCTGCCACACCGGGTCGATCACCGGATGGTCGTGCGTGTCGAGAATGTACTTGTCATACTTCGAGTGCCCGGCGATGTGCATCTGCGCCACGCGATGCGCAGGCACGGCGTTCACATAGTCCATCGGATTGAACTCGTGATTCACCGAAGAAACGTAGATATTGTTCACATCGAGAAGAATGCCGCAGTCTGCTCTCTCCACCACTTCGTTTAGAAACTCCCACTCCGTCATCTGCGAATCGGTGAACGCCGCATACGAACTCACGTTCTCTACTGCAACAGGAATCTCGAGGAAGTCCTGCACCATGCGCACCCGTTCGGCAGTGCGCTCCACTGCTTCCCAGGTGTACGGTAGCGGCAGCAGGTCATGCGTATACGTGCCGTCGACCGAGCCCCAGCAGAGATGGTCGCTCAGCCATGGCGTATTGGTGCGTCGCACAAGCTGCTTCAGCCGGCGCAGATGCTCGGGATCAGGGGCAGTTGCGGAGCCGAAGTACATCGACACACCATGCTGCACCACGCGGTAGCGTTCCAGTATCTGATCGAGCATGGCCAGCGGCCGGCCCGCATCGATCATGAAATTTTCAGAGATGATCTCAAACCAGTCGACGACCGGTTTCCGCGAAAAAATGTGCTGGTAATGCGGAATGCGCAGGCCGATGCCGATACCGTGGTTCTGGAACGCATTAAAACGATTGCCCGGCATGAGACCTCAGTGACTGGATTCTTGTGGTCGGTTCGCAAAGTGGGAGGGACCCATTTGTGAAAAAAAGAAGAGGATCGGCCAGCACCCATCGTTCCGTGCGCGGCCGATCCTCGAGGAGACTAAACGAGACCCGGCATCTTGGAGCCGTCGGTCGCGCAGCCACCCTTGCCCTTGCAGCTGTTCTTGGCCTTGCAGCCGTTGTCGCTCGACTTGCAGCCGCCCTGGCCCTTGCAATCGTTCTTGCCCTTACAGGAGTGCTTGGCGGGCTTGTCGGCGCCGGTGTAGCGCAGGCCGGCCTTGGCCACCTTGGCCGAGGAGCCGTGCGCCGTCGTCGCAGGCGTTGCTGCAGCCGCAACGGTTCCGCCCATCAGACCGGAGAGAGCAGCGGTGAGCAACATAGCATTCAATTGGTTCTTCATGATCGACCTCACTTGGGGGTTGGGGCGGATGCGTTCCGCCGGTTGCGACGATGCGGAGGCGCGGAGCCTATCCGCGGGTTGGTGGCACGCCCTGTAGGAGTGGGCGCACGCGCCAAAGGTTACAGCCAAAATGTGGCCTCTGGAAATGAAATTCTTATCACTCCCACTCCTGTTTAAGGTACGCGATCCAACCGAAATCGGATTGGGCGCCTCTCCCGAGTGTTTTAAGCTGGGGTCTGCTCTCGATTTGAAGTGACAGGCAGTGTCCCGGCCGGAGGTTGTCGTTGAATCCCAAAAAATGGAGCGCCCTGAGCGGAGCCACTCTCCTTATCGCCCTGGCCCAGAGCCTTTGTACGGCGGTGTTGGCCATCAGCGGCATTCGCGTGGCGATCGGACTCTCCGCTCTCGCCGCGGCCAGCGGTATCTATGCGCCCGCGCGCGGCTTCCACCAGGACGCGATCCGCATTCCGATGCTCATCCTTGCCACCGTGGGTGCGGTTGTCAACCTCGCAGTGCTGGGATGGATTTGGCACCTCAGGTCCCGGCCTGAAGCGCAATGGAGACGGCGCGAGCTGACGTCAAAACAGAAGCGCTCCGAGCGTCTGCAGGTAGTGATGGCGGTGGTAACCCTGATTCTCGTGGGCCTGGAGACCTGGACGCACCCCATGGTCCATCGCAAGGGGCCCAAACCGGCCGCCCCGGTCGTCACGCATTCAAGCGCAACCTAGGGAGACAACCGTTCGGGGCCGTCATCGCGGGCAATCTCTGCGGCAATGCGGTCATGCAGACGCTGGCTGAAGCCGGCGGGCAGCTCGAAGACACGATCATCCGCCAGGAGGATCACGACATTGCGCGTGGAGTCCAGAACCGCCGAGCAGATCTCGCAGGTCTCCAGGTGCTTGTCGATTTCGGTGCGCAGCACGGGGTCCACCTCGCCGTCGATATAGGCGGAGATGTATTCCCACACGTGTTTGCAATCGATCCTCATGCGCGCCCTCCGAACCAGCCTTTGCGCTTCGGCGCAAACGCTTTCAATTGCGGAGCCAGCTCCCGTTGCAGCAACGCGCGAGCCCGGTGCAGCCGGACTTTGACTGCGCCCTCGCTGATGCCGAGGGCCGACGCGGTCTCGCGGATATCCATCTCTTCGATGTCTCTGAGCAGAACAATGTTACGGTAAATCTCCGGCAGGCTTTCGATCGCCCGGCGCAGCACCGCGCCCAGCTCCTTCTGCTCCAGCGCCTCCGACGGAATCTCCCGCCAGCTGGTTAGAATGGCCGGCGTGTAGTCGCCCGTCTGCTCGTCGGTCTCTGCATCCAGAGAGTCTTCGCGCCGCGTGGCCAGCTTGCGCAGCCGGCCCAGCCCCTCGTTCCGGGCAATCGACAGCACCCAGGTGCGAAACTGCGATTCGCCCCTGAACAAATGCAGATTGCGGTAGACCTTGATGACGGTTTCTTGCGCGGCATCTTCGGCTTCGGCCTCGTTGCGCAGCAGCGAATAAAGAAGGAGATACACAGGGCGTTCGCAGGGGCCGATCAGCGTATGAAACAGCTGTTTCTCCCCGGCCAGGATGCGGCGGATACAATCGGCATCGGATTCGGGAGGCAGTGCCGTCATCGTTCACGCGGGAACCCCGAGGCAAGAGGGGCTCTGAGCCACTATAGCGTGGCGGCCTTCCCAGCCAGGTAACTAGAACGAATTGAGGAAAGCGCCGGCGGATAAGTGCGTCTTTCTAAATAGAATCCTTATACCGAAAAATCCAAATGGGCTGTACAATCACACCACGAGGAAACCCCATGGCCGGAGACATTCAACTCACTTGCAGCGATTGCGGGCAGGATTTCACGTTCACCGCTGCCGATCAGGCGTTCTTTCAGGAACGCGGATATTCGACTCCTAAACGCTGCAAGCCATGCCGTATGGCCAAGAAAGCCGATCAAGGGGGAGGTGGCGGAGGCGGTTATCGCTCAGCCCCGGCACAGGGCACGCCTGTCATCTGCTCGGGCTGTGGCCAGCCGACGACGGTTCCCTTCGAACCGCGCGGCGACCGTCCGGTCTTCTGCCGCGATTGCTACCAGGCGCGCAAAGGCAGTAGCGGCGGTGGCGGCGGCCGGGCACGCAGCGGTGGCGGCGGCGGACGCTACTAGAAACAGCGCATAGACGGTAGCCATGCCGGTGACGAGGTTTCACCGGCTGGCTATTGAAACGTTACACTGGGTCCATCTCTGATCCGCACGGCACGGAATTTCGTCGCGCGCGAACGGAAACGCATCGGTCTGACCTCCTCAAATGGGTGGCGAAATCGGTTGAGACAACAGATCTCGCCCGCACCGCGCAAACGTCAGCTCCTCCACGCAGCGGCAGCAAACAGCGAGTTAGATAATTAATTTTCCTACCGCGGAAGCGTAACGCAACCGATGCGGCACAGACCGCAACCGCCGATTCCAGGATGGACAGTAGTTTCCGCGAAAGCTACACTGGCGCTCAAGGCTAACATCCAATTTCCACGGCAAGACCGAGACCTTACACCGCCTTATGGCAGCTCAACTGACTTTTCCGGGGTTCGCCTGGAAGAACCTGTGCCGCAGACGGCTGCGCACGCTGCTGACCCTGGGCGGCATCGGGATGGCCATCGGCGCATTCGTCGGGCTGGTCGGCTTCTCAAGCTCCTTTGCCCACGAGTGGCTGCGCATGTACCAGAGCGGCGGCACCGACATCGCCGTCGTCCAGCAGACCTTCCTCAACACATCCGTCCCTGAATCCGCAGGCCAGGTCCTGCGTGCCCTGCCCACCGTCGCCCGCGCGACGCCAATGATCCTCAACCTGATGGACCTGACCCCCGAGGTCAACGCACTTGCCTACGGCTGGAAGGCTGACTCCTTCGAGTTCGACGGACTCAAAATCGTCGCCGGGCGCAAGTTTCAGGATGGCAAGCCGGAAGTGCTGCTCGGCGAACTCATCGCCAACAGCCTCCACAAGCAGCCCGGCAATACCCTCGAAATTCAGGGCATGAAGTTCACCGTCTGTGGAATTTATCACGGCGGCTCAGCCCTCGAGGCTGGCGCGGTCATCATGCCCATCGACCAGATGCAGCAGCTCGGCAGCCTGCAGGGGAAAGTCACCGCCTTCCACGTGCGGCTCAAGCCAGCACCTCCGGGCGAATCGCCCGACCACTTCCTCGCTCGCGCCCAGCAGGAGATCGAAACAGCGCTGCCCGGCCTGCGCGCCGTGCCCGCCGCCGAGCGCGCCAGCAACAACCAGCTCGTGGTCATGGCGCAGGCCGCTGCCTGGGGCACCTCTTCCATCGCGCTGTTGATCGGCATTCTCGGCATCGCCAACACCATGGCCATGTCGGTCTTCGAGCGCACCCGCGAAATTGGAATCCTGCGCGCCCTAGGCTGGGGACGCGGACGAGTCATCATGCTCATTCAAACGGAGGCCGCGGCGCTAGGCCTTGCCGGCGGCGTCATCGGACTGTTCATCGGCTGGGCTGCCTTGCACATCTTGGCGCGCTTGCCGCAGACCGAAACGATCGTCTCCGATGCCTTCTCCTGGACGCTACCCCTTGAAGCGCTGGCCATCGCCGTATTGGCGGGGCTGATCGCCGGCGCTCTGCCTGCCTGGCGCGCAGCGCAGCTCTCACCCGTGGAGGCGCTGCGCCATGACTAACGCCAAGCAGACCGGCCCGATTCTCGAAGTACGCGGCCTCAAGCGCAGCTACGACGGCGGCCGCATCCAGGCTCTGCGCGGCGTCGACCTCACCATCAATGCCGGTGAATATGTGGCCATCAGCGGTCCCAGCGGCAGTGGCAAGTCAACCCTGCTGCAACTGCTCGGCGGACTCGACAGCCCCACCGAAGGCGCGGTTCTGCTGCACAATCAGCCCCTGGGCAAGGTCATCCCTCTCGACATTTATCGCGCACAGCACGTGGGCTTCATCTTCCAGGCGTTTTATCTCATGCCCACGCTCACCGCGCTTGAAAACGTACAGGTGCCCATGCTCGGCTGCCCGAAGCATGGCGTCAATCGCCTCAAGCGCGCCCAGGAATTGCTCAGCTCGATGGGCATCGACTACTGCGTCGCGCAATATCCGAATGAATTGTCAGCTGGCGAGAGGCAGCGCGTAGCCATTGCACGCGCTCTCGCCAATGACCCGGAGATTCTGCTGGCAGACGAGCCCACCGGCAACCTCGACAGCGAAAACACGCAGCGCATCATGGAGGTTCTCAAGAATCTCCACACCGAACGCGGCATGACCCTCGTGATCGTCACGCATGAGAACGAGATCGCCGAAGCCGCTCCGCGCCACATTCGCATGCGCGACGGGAAGATCGCATGAAGCCGCTCGCAGCAATCGCCGCGCTCGCGCTCTTCGCGCCGCTGACCATGCGTGCCGCCGATGTGCATGCAGTTCTTGAGCCAGCGCGCGATCGCGTAAAGACCGCGGACTATCGCATCACCGGGCGTCTGGTGCGCGTGGATGCCAGCGGCGCGCGAACGAATTACGGCATCACCATCAAAGCCCATTGGTTCGGAACCGAACTGCGCGTGCTCGTCGACGTCACCTCGCCCGCTGCCGCGCGCGAGCGCCTGCTCCTCACCATGCGTCCTGATGGGGAGAATGCAATCGAGATTGCGCGCCCCGGCGACAAGCCGGCGCCGCTTCCCTTTTCGCGATGGAGCGAAGGCGTCGAAGGCGGCGACTACAGCTACGAAGATTTTCTCGAGCCGCAGTGGTTTTGGCCCGGCCAGACGCTGCTGCGCGTAGAGCAGCGAGGCGCGCGCGATTGCGATGTGGTCAAAAGCACACCGGGCGCATCAGACCGAACCCATTATGCTGAAGAAGTCACCTGGTTCGATAAAAACATCGGGTTTCCGATTTATGCTGAGAAGACACTCAAAGGCTCAGACGGGATAAAGGAATTCACCTATTATGGCCTGCGCCATGATCAAGGCGTGTGGTCTGCGAGCCAGATTGAGGCAGTGATGCGCGGCAAGCCGGGTTCCACGCTGCTGATCATCGAGCGCGGGAGCGCGAAAGCGAACCTGGGTATGAAGGACTTCAGTTCGGATGCGATGGCGCATTTCGCGAGGGCCCAATGAATCTCATCGGCGGATTGGCGTGTGGCGTAGCGGGCGTGGCGCTGGTGGGCATGCTCTACCAGGTCGTAGGTGCACGACGCGACAAACGGCGCTTTGCCGGCACCGGCCGATGGGTCGAGATCGGCAACGGTGACAAGCTCTACGTCCTTGAGAAAGGCGCGGGCGGCCCTACGGTTCTGTTTGAAGCGGGCATCGCCGCCACCAATCTGAACTGGTTTCACATTCAGGAGCACGTCGCGCAGTTCACCGGCACCGCCTCCTACGATCGCGCCGGCCTGGGCTGGAGCAGCCCCAGCCGCAGCGCACGCACCCCCGGCAACATCGCTCGCGAGCTGCACACCATGCTCGATCGCGCCGCCATCAAGCCGCCCTATGTGCTCGTCGGCCACTCCTTCGGCGGTCTCGTCATGCGCCGTTTTGCTTTGCTCTATCCGGATGAAGTCCAGAGCGTCGTGCTCGTCGATCCCATGCGCTGCGATGAATGGCCCCCGCTCAATCCCGCCAAGCAGGCGCAGGTCGATCGCGGCAAGCGTCTCTCGAGCTATGCCATCCCTATCGCCCGCGTGGGGCTCGCGCGCCTGGCGGTCACTTCCCTGCTGTGCCGCTCCGGGAAGACTACGCGCTGGCTTGCCGAGAGCGGAGGCGCAGGCCCGCGCCATGTGCTCAGCCGCGTAACAGAAGAGGTAGGCAAGATGCCGCGCGAGGTCTGGCCGGTGGTGGCGGCGCACTGGTCGCGCCCCAGCTACTACGCCGGCATGCGCAATCACGTTGACGGCGGTGCCCGACTCCGTGCGCGAAATGCACGAGGCCGAGCCCATCCACGACATCCCGGTGCTGGTACTCACGCCCGACAAATCAACGCCGCTCTCAGACAACCTGCCTGCGGCGCATCGGCGACAACGTCACACAGATGATCGTGCCGCAGCAGCGCCCACTGGGTCCATCTCGATCAGCCGGATCTGGTCATCGACTCGATCCGGCAGATGGTCAAAGCCCCAAACGCCGAGACCGTCGCCGTCACAGCCTGAGCTATTGCTTCTCGCCCGGCCCGAAGGTCGTCCACGGACCGGCCTTCATGTCCTTGAGAATCGGCTTCAGGTAGTCGTACTCCGGATGCGCGGCGAAGAACGGCGCGGCAATAAAGTCTTCTCCGCAGGGATGTCCCGCCCGCGCGATCAGCGACAGATGCGCGGCAAGATCCGAGTCGCGTGACCTTGCCGGTGACAGCGCCCTCCGGGGTAATACGGCGCCTCATCCCACTCCGGAACGCCGCGCGGATCGCGTATCCACGTGACCGCAGAGCGTGCGCGCATCGGGATTCACTTTGCCCGTATAAGCTGTCCTCGTGGCTGGCCAGGAACTCCTCTGCCAGCGTTACGTCGATCTGGCCTTTGCTGCGCCATCTTGTCCTCCCACGTCACGCGCCGCGCATTGGGCGAGCTGGCAAGATTGGTCGGATTGAATCCGTCGGTCTCGGTCTTTGATCAGTGCGGGATCGCGGGCAAAGTTGGAGCTGACAAAGTAGCCATCCTTCGATGCGCCACAACGGCGTGTTCTTCAGACCCAGCTCGAGGTAGGCAATTTCGCCGGTTTTGCGGTCGCCCACCAGCCAGTCGTTGGCATAGCCGCCGTTGTTGCCTTCCTTGATGATGGACGACATACTCATCGATCGAGCCCGCATACTGCATCGCTTTGCGCGAGCGCACGAACTCGGGAATGCCGTCCGGATTCCAGCCTTCGAACTGCGTGATCGTCGTCTCGGTGATCATGCAGGCCCGCGTCGTTCACGCCAAAGTCATCCTGGCTGGTGATCACGCCCGGTGCGCCATCCATCACAATGCGATGCCCGTGCTCTGGCTGGATATCGAACATGACCGTCCAGCGCTCGCCATCCGCGTAGCTCGACCAGTTGTTGTGCGCGATCACGATCTTTCCGTCCTTCGTGTAGCTGCCCGTGGCAATGAAGGCCGAGCAGCGGCCGTCGCGGCAGAATCTGCGGCGCGTTCGCGGCGTGCTCGTGCTTGTTGAGCCACGGCACGTAGTACTCCGGCAGCTCGATGCTGCCGTTCAGCGCCACAATGTCCCAGACATCGAGCTTGAAGCCCTGCGACTGCACGCCCTTGGCGATGCCTTCGAGTTCCTGCTGATACTCGGCCTCGATGTGCGGCCAGAACATCTTGCGGCCAGCTTCGCGATAGAAATTCCAGTCGCGATGCGTGGAGTGCTGCGTCTCAAGCTTGGTCACGCGGACAAGGTCGGCGATCTCCGGCGCGAGCAAGCGGCCATGCTGATAGCCGATCTCTGCCGGCGTGCCTTCGAGATGCACATAGGTCCAGCCGCCGCGCTCGAAGCGGTAGCCCGCTCCCGCAGCGTACACGGGACATCGAGGCGTGTCGTCGGCGCAGGCCGCGCATGCAGCAGCAGGCCAGGATCGCAAGCAGACAGACAAAAAGACACGCGCGAAGCAGCGCGCATGCGCCATCAGGTATTCCTCCGGAATGCCCTGAACATATCATGCAGGCTGGCATCAACGGGCAAGCGCCACCCGCATGCTCGCGCGAAGCTAGCGCTTCTTCGCCGGCTTGGGCGCAGGCTTCCTCGGTGCCGGCTTTGCGGGCTTGGCTGCCTTGCTTCGCCGGCTTGGGCGCAGGCTTCTTCTTCGCGGGCGCTGTTTCGCGCACCGGCTTGCGCCTTGGCGGCCGGCTTGGCCGGAGCCTTGGCAGCCGGCCTTCTTCGCAGCCGGCTTGTGCGGCGCAGCCTTGCCAGCCTTCGCTGGGCGCAGCTGGGCTTCTTCGGTGCCGGTGCGGGCTTCGGCGCTTTGCCCCGGCTTCGCGGGAGCGGCTTGGGCTGCCGGTTGTCGGCTGCAGGCTTTACTTCGGGCTTCGGCGCAGGCTTGGCAAGCCGGCGCAGGCTTCTGTTTCTTTCGAGCCTGCGGGACTCGCCGCCGGAGCAGGCTTCGCCGGCTTTGGCCGCGGGCACAGTCGCTGCAGCCTTCTGCGGGCTTGGTACGCGCGCTTCCTTCTTGCCGCGCTTGTGCGCGCAGGTCGGCTTCTTCCTCGTCTTCGGCATCCTCGTCCCCTGCTTCGTCCTCGTCGCCTAGACTCATCTCCGAGCGTCGCCCTTCGGGAATCCCAGATCGATCTCTTCGTCGTCGCCGCCAATGTCGTCGAGATCGTCGTCCTCCGGCAACCTCGACTTCATCCTCGTCGTCGTCGAAGGAGCGTTCTTTGATCTTCGTCCACGCCCCGCTTGGCCCGCGAGCGCTTGATGGTGACCTGCGGCGGCGGAGCGGGCGGCGAAATGGCTCAAGGAATGCCGCGATCTCTCCGGCGTGGTCAACTTGCCATCGATGAACTCCAGGAAGATCTGGTGGAGAATTTCGTTGTACGTTGGCAGCTCCGGCGTAATGCGCATCTCCTGCATCAGCACATGCGGAATCCGCTGCCGCGCTTCCGGCCAACCTTCAGGAACTGCTCGTAGCGCTCTTTGACCGCTGCAGATGTCGCAGTAAATCCAAGCCAGAGAACCGCTTCCGGATCATAGCTCGTGAACAGCTTGAAGCTTGCCGACGGCGTCTGATTTTGCCTTGGCCAGCAGCACCTTGGGAACCCGCGGCGAGCGAGTCCAGGCTGTTCCACTCCTCTACAAAGCCCGGACGCAGCAACAGCTTCTTGAGCGCCGACAAATCCTTCGGCGGCAAGTTTCGCGGTCAGCAGCTGCATCTGCGCCGCAGACATGTCCGGATGCACGCCCTGCATCTGCAGCTCGACCGCCAGATCATGCAGCGCCTTCAGCTTCTCTTCGTCAGCCTTCGCCGCCGTCCACGCCGGGAACAGAGACCTTCATCCAGCCTTCGGCTTCGAGCGCTCTCAGGACTCTTCAGGCCGTCGTCCTCGTGGCCGATCTGTTCCAGTTCCTGGCTGCGCGCATGCGCCGAGAGCGATGTCAATGACACCCTCTTCCTTGCGCATTGTCGTAGCGCGTCTGGGTTCGCTGGATCGAGATCCCAGCCAAGCCGCGCCCTGTAGCGGCGTGGCGCGAATCAGCAGCGCCGGCTCTTCGAGGAAGCCGTAGTTCGAAACCAGCCGCAGCGTGCGCGCCTCAATATCGGCCGCGCCGTTGAGCGGGTCCATCAGCAGGCCGAACGATCCCTCGTTGAGCGAGATCGCCATCGCGTTGACGGTGAAGTCGCGGCGGCGCAGATCTTCCTGAATGGAGGCGGGATGAATAGACGGGCTTGCCCGGCTTGGGATACTCGGTGCTGTGCGTGCTGACCAGATCGACGCGGACCGTGCCCGGAAAACAGAGATAGAGCGTGCGTGAGGCCTCGTCTTCGCCCCAGACTTTGCCGCCTAGCCTTTTCAGATGGCTTCTTGAGCTTCAGGGCGTTGCCATGAACGGCGACTTCGATGTCGCGCACGGCATGGCCGCTGGTCAGGTCGCGGACCGCGTCTCCGGTAAGAAAAAGGATGATTCCGGCCTCGCGGGCCACCTCGCGCAGCTGGCGAAGAGCGTGCTGTTGGTCGGCTGAGAGCCGGTTTTCAAGAAGGTAAATGTAGTCGGGCATTCCGTCCCTGCTTCCGTCTCCTCTGAACCCGAGCCAAGTCTCTGATGTGGCTTACGCTTACAGTGTGCTCCCGGGCAGAGGTTGCAAACCAGTACCTTAACACAATTTCAACACCTGTTGGCTAGAGCGAGTTGCACTGAAAACAGGGCTTTTAGGCTCGCGCGGACAGCCCGCCCCGTGCGACAATCCAAGGCGATGGCCTCGCTCGCGTAAACCCGTGATTGTGCGCAAGTTCTCCCGCGACTGGGTGGCCGGCTACGCGGGCGCCTCATTCGGCCAGGACTCATCCGCCCTCGAGATCCTCGACCTGTCCGGCAAAGTGCTCACCATCGGCTGGGAGCCAGGTCAAGTGGGTCTGTTATGTCCGCGACTTCCCCGCCGGCGAACAGGCCAACCCTGAGCGGCTACTGCAGAAGCTTTACCGTGCGCCCCCGCGCCGCCGGGCTCTGGCTGCGCATGACCCTGACTGACGGCGAAGAGCTGGAAGGCCTGGCCGCCAACGACCGCTCGCTCGTCGACGGCACGGGCCTCCTGCTCACCCCGCCCGACACCCGCTCCAACACCCAGCGCATCTACATCCCGCGCCAGGCCATCCAGACCCTCGAAGTCGTCAGCCTGATCGGCGCCGCCGCCCGCAAGCGCGGCGCTGCCACAGCTCGCAGCCGGAGCTCTTCCCGCCGGACTCCGACTCCGAGTAAGGCACGGTTCCGGTACAATCTCATTCGATGAAACTAGGCGAGCTGGCAAGCCGGTTAGGCGCGGAGCTGCGTGGGGACGCGGAGCTGGAAGTAACAGGTGTGAAAGGGATTGAGGACGCAGGACCGACAGAAATCACCTTCGTCGCCAATCCCAAATACGGCGGCCTCGCGAAGACGACCAAAGCATGCGCTGTCGCTCGTCGAGCCCGAATTTCCCGAAATCACAGCAGCCACCCTCCGCATCAAGAATCCCTACCACGCCTTCTCGCAGGCCCTCGGCATGTTCTATCAGCCGCCCGCATACGCACCGGGCATTCACCCCACAGCCGTCATCGATCCAACCTCGACGATCGGCCCAGACGCGCACATCGGCGCTTACGTCGTCATCGGCCCCGGCGTAAAGCTCGGCCCCTACGCCACGCTTCTGCCCCACGTAGTGCTCTACCCCGGCGTGCAGACCGGCAGCCACTTCTTTGCCCACGCCCACGCGGTCGTCCGCGAGGGCTGCGTCCTCGGCGACCACGTCACCCTCGAAAACGGCGCAATCGTTGGCGCGGACGGCTTCGGCTTCTCCAAAAACGAGCTGGGCCATTGGGACAAGATCCCGCAGTCCGGCCCCGTGCGGCTCGGCGACCGCGTCGACGTGCAGGCCAACGCCTGCGTCGACCGCGCCACCATCGGCGCAACGGAAATCGGCGACAGGCACGAAGATCGACAATCTCGTCCAGGTAGGCCACGGCAGCAAAGTCGGCGAAAACACGCTGCTCTGCGCGCAGACCGGCCTCGCCGGGTCCTCGATGGTCGGCAATAACGTCATCCTCGCCGGGCAGACGGGCATCGCCGGTCACTGCACCGTGGGCGATGGCGTCATCCTCACCGCGCAATCCGCCGTGAGCCATGACATTCCTGCGGGCAAGATCATCTCCGGATCGCCGGGATTCGACAACCGCGTCTGGCTGCGCGCCGTTGCACTCTTTCAACGCCTGCCTGAGTTGGTCAAGCGTCTCGACCGCGTCGAGAAGGCCGTAGCAAAAACAGCTGGGAACGGAGAAGCCGAATGAAGAGAAGTTTGTCGCTTGCCGGTGCCGGACTTCTGGCTCTCGTGCTCTGTGGATGCCGCTCTTATCGCATCGATGCGACGATTGAAAACCGGACCGGCATCCCGATCGAGCTGCTCGAATTCGATTACCCCAGCGCCAGCTTCGGTGTCGACAAGCTCGCAGCCGGCGCGGTTTTCAATTATCCCTTCGAGGTGCGCGGCGACGGTCCCGTCAAAGTGCAATACACCGAGAGCACTACACAAAAAGTCCGCCAGGCAACCGGCCCCGCGCTCGCCGAAAAAGAGACCGGCCAGATCGAAATCGTGCTCCTGCCCGGCGGCAAGTTCCAGTTTCAACCCCTGCTCACGCAGCACCACTGAGCCTACCCTTCGCCGAAAGAATTTCGCCCCGCGCGCTGTTCCCGCCCCGAATCCCACCGATAACTTTCATAGGGGTACAAAGTGCACGGCGGGACTGCATCCATCGCCAGGGCGTGCCGGCTTCCGTGGATGCGGAAGTTCTGCCCATTCATTCGTCTCGCGGCCTGTTTCGGCCTGATCGTTCTGTCCATAGTGTTTGTTGATGCGTTCGTGCGCAACGAAAAGGGCGTCAACCTTCTCTGGTTCGCAAATGCCATCCTGCTGTCCTATCTTCTCCTTGTCCCGCGCTGGCGCTGGCCCGTCTATGTGGCCACGGGCTTTGCCGGTCTTGTAGTCGGCAGCGCCCTCATTCACGAGTCCTGGCCCATGAACATCCTGTTCAACGTGCTGGATGTGGGAGAAGCGCTCGGCGCAGCATTCTTGTTGCGCAGCCGCTCCGCGCAGTTGCCGCGTTTCACAAACCTGCGCTATCTTGTGCGCTTCATTCTGGTCGCAGTTCTGCTCATGCCGGTTGTCATGGGCACCGTGTACACGCTTGCAACCGCTCAACACCTTAGGCTTGCCTCATGGCTCAAGCTCTTGGGGTGGCTCGCCTCCGATGGATTGGGCGCGGCGGTATTCACACCCATGTGCGTGGCCATCTTCAGGACGCGCGTACGCGGTCTCGCCGACTGGCGTCGAGACATACTCAGCCTCACCCTTCTCGTGCTTGTTTGCACTGGGTCGTTCCTCAAAGACGGAGTCCTGCTCATCTTCCTTGTGTATCCATTGCTCGTGGTTGTCGCGCTGCGCATGGACCAGGGGTGGGGCGCAATCGCGTCCGCGTTTGTCGCTGTCGAGGCGTGCATCTTCACCGCCAGCGGCGACGGCCCTTTCGTCCTCGCGCCGTCGCCAGGCGTCATGTTGCAGGTCTTCATCGCCGCCGGCGTCTTCATGGTCTACGCCGTCTCGGCCATCACGGATAACCTGCGAGCCGCGGATCTTCGCTTGAAGGAGATTGCCGCGCTACACGAACTCGTCACCGAAAACTCGCGCGACGTCATCATCCTCGCGGACTTTGACGGACGTCGAACCTATGTCTCGGCATCGGCCGCGTTATGGGGTGGCTGGAGCCGGGACGAGCTGTCCTCTCATCACAGCATGGACATCGTTCATCCCACGGATCGTCCCAAAGCAGCCGCGCTTGTGCGGAGCATTCGCGACGGCGGTAATGGCGGCCTGCTCGAGTGCCGCGTGCAAAAGAAGGATGGCGTGTACGTATGGGCCGAGGCCAACATTCGCCCAGTTCGCAATCCCGCAACAGGCGTTGCCACCGGCGTACTCAACATGGTGCGCGACATCGGCCAGCGCAAAGCCGCAGAGCAGGAACTGCGCAACGCCTACCGCGCGCTTGAGACCCTGGCCATAACCGACGGCCTCACCCAGCTCGCCAACCGGCGGCACTTCGACCAATGCCTGATGAATGAGTGGCGGCGCTGCCAGCGCGACCAGACGCCGCTGTCGCTGCTCTTGATCGACGTGGATAAGTTCAAGCTCTACAACGACACGTACGGACACTTGCGGGGTGATAGCTGCCTGAAAGACATTGCGAATGGAATCCAGGAAGCGCTAACGCGGCCCGGCGACATGGCAGCCCGCTTCGGAGGAGAGGAGTTCGCGGTCCTGCTGCCGAATACAGCCAACCAGGGCTGCCAGGAAGTTGCCGAACTGGTCTGCGATACCATTCGTCAACTCGCCATCGTCCACAGCGCCAATCCACCGGGATACGTCACGGTCTCAGTCGGCTGCGCCACCATGGTGCCCGCACAGGGCAGACATTCAGCCGCCCTCATTCAGAAAGCCGATGAAGCGCTGTACACAGCCAAGCGGAATGGACGGGACCGCGTCGTCAACTGCAATCACCATGAAAGCGAGAAGAACGCCGCCCAGGCAGGATGAGACGGATAAGAGAAAGAAGGCGCGACGCTCGCAAGCGCCGCACTGTCTCGTTAGCGAACCATGCTTTGGAACAATGGCGACTTGAGCAGCGTGTCGAACTCCGAGTCGGAAGACTGCGAAGTGGACCGCGAGCTTGCCCGCGCTCGAAGAGATATCAGTCGCCGCCAGCGCAGCTTTCTCCGTATCCGATCCGCTCATCGCCGGTAGAGCACAGCCGCATTCAGCAGCGACGAAACTGTAGCTGCCGCAAACGAGTCGCCCGTCGAGATGGTCAGATCGAAGCTGCACGCCATGCTGAAAGTTCATGGTGTACCAGGAGCCGACCAGGCGCTTGCGCACCGAATCGTAGTCGGCCACAGAACCGGCCTCGCCCAGAATCTGGCGCATCATGGTCTGTGTGCCCTTCTGATCAAGAATGCTCCACAGCGGTTCGGAATCCACGGTGTTCATCGCGTCAATCATCGGGCCATTGGTCAGGAAGCCGGCGCAATGCCATCACGTACATCCAGCGCCTGCTTCACGGCCGTCGAGCTGCCAAAAACCATGGTCGAGGGATCGATGAAACACAGAACCATGCCCGTGCTGGCCCAACGGATAGATGCGATTGGAACGGACGACCGGTAGCCTTCACCCGCTGCTTGCGAAAGTTGGCCACCAGACCATCAACATCGAACTGCCCCTGCGCAATGCCCACCGTCTCCAGCTGATCCGTGTTGCCGGGCAGGCGGTAAAGCGCGAAAGCCAGGCTGTCCACATCGTGGTTGTCGTTAATGCCGGACTTGCTGCAGCGCATCGTCGAATTGCTTGAGGTCGGGCGGCATCACCCGGTCGCGCAGCTGCATGGCCGAGTCGGAGTTCTGCATGGCGCGGTAATCGACAACCACAAGCTGCTGCACATCGTGCGGGATGGCGCCGCGGGCGTCGCTCGAAAGCTGGGCTGCGACGCAGGCCGCGTAGTGCCAAACTGCCAGCGCAATCCGGTAAAAATCGCGAGCCGAACAAGGAATCTGCGTACCAAAATCGTTCCTCCGGGAATGCGCCTTCGTGTACGCGGGAGCCCGGAAAAATCCCGGCTGCACCCGATGCAGAAGTCAACCACGTAACCGCAACAAAAGCGGGCACATCCCTGCATTCATAATTGTACGTCGCCGGCAAATTGATCCGGTAAACGCCGCAGTACCGTGAAGGGTTACTATTCTCCAGGCCAGGCCAGCGGAGCCTCGAGCCGGCTCTCCAGAATCTTGGAGAGCGGATCGAACCCAGTTAATTGACGCATCCACTCGCTCTCGCGCTCGCAGGCCGCCTCGGGAACCAGCCCGATGATCTCGCCCTCTACCGGTGCGACCTTGTGACGAAGGCCAGCCGCGAGATGGCGTCATAGACCTGCGACACCGGCGTAGCCTCAAAGTCGGTGATGTTCATCGTGAGCTGGGCGCGACCGTGGGCCAGTACGCCCAAGGCCTTTACACCTTTAAGCCCGCCTGAGGCCGCGCGAATCTCGCGCGCAATGGCGCGCACCACAGCCACATCGGCGGTGTCGAAGTAGATGTTGTAAGCCACCAGGAACTTGCGCGCTCCTACAGCACATGCGCCCGCCGTGGGATGCAGGCTCGGGCCGCCGAGATCCGGGCGGCGTGCCGCTTCGTTGCGAACCGAATCGCGCAGTCCTTCAAACTGCCCGCGGCGCACGTCTTCCAGATTGGCGCGATCGGGCCGCGCCGCCGCTGCCTCGTAGAAATAAATGGGAACGCCGAAGCGCTGCCAGATCTCCAGCGCCCGCCTGCCGCGCCAGCATCACGCACTGCTCCAGCTTGACACCGGAGATGGGCACGAATGGAATCACATCGGCCGCGCCAATGCGAGGATGTACACCCTCCTGCCGTGTCAGGTCGATCAGTTCAGCCGCCTTGCCCGCGCCGCGCATCGCCGACTCCAGCACCGCGGCCGGCGGTTCCCGCAATCGTGACCACGGAGCGGTTGTGATCGGCATCCATCGACCAGTCCAGCAGGCGCACGCCTTCCACGCGCATCGCGGCCACAATGGCCTCGACACGCTTCGCGTCCTCTGCCCTCAGAGAAGTTCGGAACGCATTCAACGATCTGGGTCTTTCCTGGTCATTTCCAGAACGTATATCCCACCTGAATCTGAACGCTGGCGTTCACGCCGGGGTTGCGGTCGCCTAGCGAGGCTGAGGAGATATGCACCGCGTTCACGCCGAGATCCACCGAACGCCCCTGGCGCAGAAAGTAGTGCATGCCGAATCCGCCCTGCGGCGAGAAGTTCCACACCGAGGTCGCCGCCCGGCGATCGCCATGCGGCACCAGAACATCCGGCGGAAATTTGTGCGTCGTGTAGATCAACCCTCCCGCGGCCTGGAACCACGGCTGAATGCGCCGCGACGTGGTCAGAAAGTTCCAGCGGAAGATCACTGGCGTCAGGCTCACGCCTGTATACGTGCCGCCACCCACCGGCTGCAGTGTAGATCTGGCCGCTGATAGACAAAGGTCTGGATCGTGCGGAGCCGGGCGTATAGGCCTGCCAGAGCGGCATGATGTTGCCGCCGTACTCAAACTGCCCGCTCAGGAATGCCCGCGTGCAACACCGGCGTCATCACCTTCCCCACTTGCGCACCGGCCCAGAAGAACTTGAAGTCCGACCGGTCGCCGACGCCTGTGCCCCAATTGACAAACGGGCCGTACTCCCAGCTGCGCTCGTTGCGAACTTCGCGCCACCGGATTATCCGGCATCATGGTTCGTCGCCAGCACTGCTGGGCGATCTGGGCACGTCGCGAGCCGAACTCGGCCATCAAACCGGCAACAACCAGAAACACACAGAGCTTCGCTGCTTGATCTCAACTTCTTCCCTTCTCATGTTCTTCAGGTTCGCATTCTCACAAAAAAGGCCGCCACAAACCGGGCGGCCTTCGGTGTTCCGGAGTTGGAGACAGGCTCAGCCGGCAACCTGTTCCATTTGCTCGGCGTCCATGTCGAAGTTCGAGTAGACATTCTGCGTGTCGTCGAAGTCTTCAAGCGCTTCGAGCAGGCGCACCATCTGGTTCGCCGCCGCGCCTTCCAGCTTCGTATACGTGGACGCGATCATGGTGACCTCGTTCATCACCGGTCGGAATGCCCGCAGCCTTCACCGCCGCCAGCACGCCTTCATACGCGGCTGGGTCGGTGATGATCTCCCACGTGTCGCCTTCGTCGTTCAGGTCCTCGCCGCCATGCTCGAGCACGATATCCATCAACTTCTCTTCGGTGGCCGCGGACTTCTCGATGGCGATCACGCCCTTCTTCGAGAACATGTGCAGCACCGAACCGCGTCGAGCCCAGGTTGCCGCCGTTCTTTGAGAAGGCATGGCGGATCTCGCTCACCGTGCGGTTGCGATTGTCGGTCAGTCGTTTCGACGATGATCGCCACGCCGCCGGGGCCGTAGCCCTCGAAGGTGATCTCCTCGTAGCTGACGCCCTCCAAGCTCGCCGGTGCCGCGCTGGATGGCGCGCTTGATGTTGTCCTGCGGCATGTTTTCGGCCTTTGGCCGCCAGAACCGCCGTGCGCAGCCGGGCATTGCTGTCAGGATTGCCGCCGCCCTTTGCGGCGACCGCGATTTCCTTGAGCAGGCGGGTGAAAATCTTGCCGCGCTTGGCGTCCAGCGCGCCCTTCTTGTGCTTGATTGTGGCCCATTTCGAGTGGCCGGACATGGGAACCTCAGTGAACGTGAAAATGCGGGAGCGGATCGAACCCGCCCTTGTGAGTATAGCACTCAGAAGGGTGCAGGAAGCGGTACCGCGACTGGGCAAAACCTGTATCCAAACTGGAAATAGAAAACCGAAATGTGTAGGATTAAATCCTATCGTCAATATAGGAGGTCCCATGCGCTCAACCCAGCAACTCAGCATCACGCTGCCTAAGGAAATGGCCGAGCACGTCCGCGCCAAGGTGTCTGCTGGCGACTACGCAACGGAAAGCGAAGTCATACGCGACGGCCTTCGTGTGCTGATGGCCCGTGATCGCGCCGTGGAGAGCTGGCTGCGCGAGAAGGTCGCGCCGGCCTACGATACGCTGAAGGCAAATCCCTCCCGCGTGGTAAAAGCCAGCAAGGTACGCGAGCGGCTCACTGCGGAACGCAAAGGCGCCGTAAAGAACTGATGACCCGCTCGGTAGCTTTCTCTCCAGAAGCAGAGGAACAAATGCTCACGCTCTATCGCTACCTGGCGGAGCGCTTCTCTCCGGCAGCAGCCGAGCGCTATACGCACGCCATCGTTGGACACTGTGAACGTCTGGCACGATTTCCGCAGCGCGGCACGCGACGCGACGACATCCGTCCCGGTCTGCGGATCACTCACTACCGCCGGCGAACCGTCATAGCGCTCATAGTCGAGGAGCGACGAATCGTTATCCTCGGAATCTTCCACGGCGGTCAGAGCTACGAGATGGCCCTGCTGCCGGAAGCAGAAAAGCCGCAGGACGATCTCTAGCCAACTACAGCACGCCCCACCGCTGTCGAACTCGTCGTCTCCTTATCGAAGCTGCCCGTATCATTCAGGTTGCCGGAGCCGAATTCTCGCAGACCTACCCCACCAGTTCAAAGGCCCGCACAGCTTCTTTGCGCACCGTCAGCCGCTCGATCAGGTCGTAGCGCACTTCGTAGCCGCGGCCCGGCGTGTCCGGAATCGCGATCTCGCCTTCGGGCGAAACCGTCACCTCGGGCTCGATGATGTCTTCCTTCCAGTAGCGCGCCGAAGCCGACACATCGCCCGGCAAAGTGAAGTTTTGCAGCGTCGAGAGCGCAATGTTGTGCGACGCGCCCAATGCCCGACTCCAGCATGCCGCCGCACCATACCGGGATGCCGCGCTCCTGCGCCGCGTTATGCACCGCGATGGCTTCGGAGAATCCGCCCACGCGCCCCAGCTTGATGTTGATGATCCGGCAGGACTCCATCTCGATCGCCGCCAGCGCATCGCGCCGGTTGCGGATCGACTCGTCCAGGCAGATCGCCGTGTTCAGCTGCTTCTGCAGCATCGAGTGGTAGTAGAAGTCGTCGTGCCACAGCGGCTGCTCGATCATCAGCAGGTCGAATGCGTCGAAGGTGACCAGGTGGTCGGCGTCGCGCAGCTTGTACGCCGAGTTGGCATCGCAGCTCAACAGTGATCGCCGGCCAGCGGCTGCGCACCTTCTCAAAGACCTCAACATCCCAGCCCGGCTTGCACTTCAGCTTGATGCGCTGATAACCCGCCGCCAGTTCGCGCTCAATGATGTCCATCAGTTCGGGAATCGACTTTTGAATTCCGAGCGAAACGCCGCACGGAATCATCTCGCGCACGCCGCCCAGCAGCTGCGACAGCGGCAGTCCCTTCGCGCTGCGCTTCAAGATCCCAGATCGCGTTTTCCAGCGTGGCCTTGGCCATGCGGTTGCCGCGCACCTGCTTGAAGATGCGCGGGCAATCGCCGCCATGCTCGGGCGTCTCCGCCGCCAGCATCGGGCCCAGCTCATTCAGCAGAACCTGCCACGCGGTGTCGGTCGACTCGCCGGAGAAGAACGGGCGCTCGCCTGCCGTGCACTCGCCCCAGCCGGTCAGGCCCTCTGACCGGACCTCGGCCAGCAGGATGCGGCGGTCCGTGGTCACGCCAAAGCTGGTTTCAAAGGGACGCACCAGGGGAAGTGAAGTTCGCGAAGGATGATTCCATCGATTCTCATAAGTGGCGATTTCCTCGGCTCATCGTGAATGAATTGAAAGCTGTTTCATGCAAGTTCGTTTCAGAGCTCTGATGATTCTTCTTCAATCCATCTCCGCCCCGTCTTCGTGTTGTCGGGGAACCCAATTCGAAGACTCCATTCCCTTCCGCGTCGCGGACAAAGCCGAGAACGGCCAACCCCTGGGCAAATGCCTCCTGAAACTTGCTGCGGTTCTCCAGCTGCACTGCGAGAGCCCGGTCCCGGTCTTTGCTCGACTGGCCTTCCACTGGTAGATGGCGGCCGGAACCTGAATGCGCTCGTCGATCGTGTACACGGTGCCTGAGAGCGGCCTCCAGCATCGCATGCACCCGCGGCGAATCGAGATGCCACTCCGCCACAAGCCGGTCTGTGGGAAGCCCACCCTGCAGTCGAGATGAGGATACACCATAGAAATTCACATGGTAGCGACGAACAATCGCTCCCAGCTTGTGGATATTCAAATGCGCGTTCTTGATCTCCAGCGGATCGAAGGTCCACTCCATGTAGCCGGATACCGCGGCAAAGCGCTTCAAGCCGCTGTTCCAGCTTGAGTTGCGCGCCAAGGCCGCGGTTGCGGTACCCTCCGCGCACGGCCAGCATGTGCGAGTGCAGATAAGGGATCGCGGTTCCCTGAATCCGGTTTTCACTCCCGGCAAAGACATGGCGAATCCGACCAGCGATTCCGGCGCTGCCCTCTGGCGACCAGCGCCCGGCAGATCCGTATCGAATGCGCCAATCACCTGCCCGCCGATCTTCTGCACCACCAGAAACGCCTTGCGCGGAATCACGTCGCTCGCGTCGTAGCCCCATGTCTCAATCTGGAGTCTGCACGCAGGCCTCAAGCTCATCGAATCCCGGGCACGCGCGGATCAGGATCATCGCGCTCGCCTCCGATCGAGCCGAGCAAGCTTTCGCTTCAGCTCTGCAGCCCACAGCGCTTCGAGCTCGGCAGGCGCAAGCTCTTCCAGCGGCCGCGCCGAAGCCAGCTCCATCTCGCCGAAAGCGCTGGCGAAAGCGCAGATTGCACCCGCGCAGCGCCATCTCCGCATCCACGCCCAGATGCCGGCCCAGATTCACGACGGTAAAGAGCAAATCGCCCAGCTCAGCCTCAACCGCCGCGCTTCAGCGCCGTGTCTTCGGGATTCTCTTCCGCCGCCGCAGCTTCGGCCTCCAGCTCCGCAGTCTCCTCGGCCAGCTTCGGCAGCAGATCGCGCCAGTCCGGCCAGTCGAAGCCCGACTTCGCGCCTTCGCGCCCAGCTTCGCTGCCTCAGCCAGCGCGGGCATCGCCCGCTGCACGCTGTCCAGCCTCGATGCCGGGTCCTGCGGAACTCTGCCCCGCATGCGCTGCTCGTTCAGCCGCCTTGATCTCCTCCCAGTTGCGCAGCACCCTGCCGCCGAGCCTTCCACTCGCGCATCCACGACTGCCTCGTTCCCCGCCGCCCGCGAAGCCTCTTCGCCAAACACATGCGGATGCCGCCGGATCAGCTTGCGGTTCAGGTGGTCGAGCACATCGGCAATGGTGAAGTGGCCCTCGTTCGCCGCCATCTCCGCATAGAACAGCACCTGCAGCAGCAGGTCGCCCAGCTCTTCGGCCAGATGCGGAAAATCGCGGCGCTCAATGGCGTCGAAGACCTCGTAGGCCTCTTCCAGCGTGTATTTGCGGATGGTGTCGAACGACTGCTCGCGGTCCCAGGGGCAGCCGCCGGGCGCGCGCAGCCGCGCCATGATCGCCGCCGACTGCTCAAAGAGCGCCGCCGCCCGCGCCGGATCGGTGGCAACTGCGCGCGTGGAAGGGTTGGGGGAAAATTGTGGACTGTCTGCGTTCCTTCCGGAGTCCATCGACTTCCAGTGTACCGCGTGCGCTATGCAGACAGCGGGGACAGGCAGGCTCTGAAACCTGGTTCCATTCTGTTGGCCAGGGAGAAGCAATCTACTTCTCCGCATCTTCCCCGCAAGCCAGTCTCGCGTTCTCAAACCCGCACGCCATCGCGGGATCATTCCCAAAATCATGCTGAAAGTAAAATACTTACCGTGCGGTCGCAGAAGTTAGGCTAAACTTCCAACGAACCGGAATCGCTTCCAGAAGACGATCCTGCTCCGGTACGTGTCCGGGTGGAAAGCGGTATGGGCAGCGATCTCAAAACCAGCGTCATGGGCCCTTCACAGGTCGTGTTCGATGATGCGCAAGCCAACCCGCCGCGTCTGGATCTCATCAATTGCAATGCTGCTGGCTACGGCAATCGGGGCCTGTGCGGGGTATCTGCACGGCCGCGTCGACGTCGAAGAGTCCGCTGAAACAAACCTGCAGCTGGATGCAGCCCGTCTCTCGACTGCAATCGATTCCCTCATCATCGAGTCCTACAGCATCCTTGCCAAAGCCAATGCGCTTGAACAGCCTCCCTGCTCGGACGTGGAGATCTCTCAGCTAAGGCAGTTGATCTACCACTCCATCAATTTCAGAGACCTTGGCCGCATCCACGACGGAAAGATCCTCTGCTCCGCCCTCTTCGGAAGAGACAACCTGCCGCAGACACAATTCAAGCCGGTATCTCATTTTGAAGATGGAACAACGCTCTTCAAAGATATGGCGCCGTATGCAATGAACGGGGTGCCCGTCTTCATTCGCCAGCAAGGCGACTACTTTGCCGTAGAGGCCCCCGATCTCAGCGTCCGCCTTCACCAGATGAGGATGAACCACGAAGTCTTTTCTTCCGGCGCCATGGGCATCGATGCCGCAGCGTCGCTGGGTATATCCAGAAAAGTTCCTGGCGCGATTCTCAACCGCGAATCGCGGGGACGCATTGGCGATGCCTTGTTTGCCACCTCGTGCGCGGCCGGTAACAACAGACAGATCGAGTGCGCAACCTCCTATGCGTCGTTCTCCGATCGATTGCACGCAGAGCGAGGACTGCTCACGTTGCATGCGGTGCTGGGCGGTTTGGTGTGCGGTTTTCCGGTCGCGATTTTCCTTTTGCTCTACTGGCGACGCCGTAGCATGCCGCAGCAGTTGCTCAAGGCGATTCGCGCTGGCAAGCTGTACTTTCTCTATCAGCCCATCGTTGACCTGTCGAGCGGGCATGTCGTGGCCGCAGAGGCCCTCGCTCGCTGGAACGACGATGACGGCAATCCGGTAGCCCCCGATATCTTTGTCCGCCTTGCGGAAGAAAAAGGGTTCTCTCTCCAATTGACCCGGCTGGTAGTGCGCCGGACATTGCATTCCTTTGCCCACGAGTTGCGCAACCATACCCAATTCCGCGTGCACATCAATCTCACCGCCAGCGATCTCGCCGATACTGGTCTGCTGCCGATGCTGCAGCAGTCACTGAGCGATGCGGGAGTCGCACCGCAGAGGCTCGTGCTCGAACTCACGGAAAGCACAACAGCGCGGCAAAGCATTGCCATCGAGGCCATTCACCGGCTTCGTCAGTGCGGCCACAGTGTCCAGATCGATGACTTCGGAACTGGCTACTCGAGCCTGGCCTACCTGAAGGATCTCGCCGTGGACGGCATCAAAATCGATAAAGCATTCACGCATGCCATCGGAACCGATGCCGTAACGGGAGTGATTCTCCCTCAGATTCTCACCATGGCCACAGGGCTTGGCTTGCTTGTGACCGCGGAGGGGATTGAGACCGAAGAGCAGGCAGCCTACTTCGCCAATTTCGATCTGCCCGTCAAGGGTCAGGGTTGGCTCTTTGGCAGACCTCATTCGCCGGAGGCATTCCTGCACGCGCTCGAGGTCCAGAAAGCCCGCGATGCGGCTCTCGCGGTTGAAAATGACGCCTGACGCTCACACCTGCCTCCGCATAAGCGGTTTGAGCAATGCCCCTGTGAACCCATCCGTCTCCACACCGTATACTCATACCCCAAATGCTTTCCTCTTTAAGACGCGCTGCTTTTTAAGATGATCCGCATCCTAGCCACAGCTTTCGCGGCACTTTCCGGCCTCGCCTTCGGCAGCTTTCTCAACGTCTGCCTCAGCCGCTGGCCCGCGCACGAAAGCATCGTCAAGCCGCGCTCCCACTGCCGCGTCTGCGGCCACACCCTGGTGTGGTGGGAAAATATCCCCTTCGTAAGCTGGGTAGCCCTCCGCGGCCGCTGCCGCACCTGCGAAGCGGCCGTCAGCTGGCGCTACCCGCTGGTTGAGATGGCCGTAGCCGCAGTCTGGGCCGCCGCCACATGGCAGGCAACAGGAGACTCCTTCGAGCACCTGATTCTCTTCGGCTCACCCTGGGCCGCCCTTGCTCTGATTGTCCTCAAGCTCGGCTTCCTCTGGCTGCTCCTCGCCCTGGCCCTGCTTGATGCGGAACACCTCTGGCTCCCTGACTGGCTCACATGGCCGGGCATCGCCGTCGGCTTTCTCTACGCCGCGGCAGAAAACGCGTCGGCGCGGCACATGTTTGTGGTGAATCATCGACTGCTCTACGCGATGATTTATCTGTTCCTCAGCGTTCTCGTCGCAGCCGCCCTCATCCTCGCCATCCGCTGGTCCTACTGGCTCATCCGCCGCCGCGAAGGCATCGGCCTGGGCGACGCCAAGCTCATGGCCCTGCTCACCGCATGGCTAGGCCTGCCCGGCGCACTGCTCGCCTTCGTCGTCGGCGTAGTCCTGGGCGCAGCCGTCGCGCTCATCGTGATCGCCCGGGCCGGACAAAACGAAGACGCAGGCCAGCTCAAGCTCCCGCTCGGCACATTTCTTTGTATTGGAGGAATCGTCAGCAGCCTTTGGGGCCAGCAGATTCTCGCGGCCTACCTGCGCTGGTCCGGCCTATCGTAGATCCTACTTCTGCGGCGCGCCAGCGTTCGACGAAACCGCGGGCGCATTGGCAATCTCCGGGTCCCGCAAATACTTCTTCGCCTCTTTGCTGTGCTTCGAGTCCGGATCGTACTCCATCACCTTCAGGTAGTTCGTGCGCGCCCCGGCAAAGTCCCCCAGATGCCGCTGCGACTCAGCCAGCCCCCAATAGACCTCTGGATTCTCTGCATCCAGCACCATTGCCGACTCGAACCGCGACTGCGCAGCCTTCCAGTTCTTCTGGCCCAGGTAGTAGCTGCCTACGGTCTCATCTTCCTGCGGCGTCTCCTGGTGCGGCGCAAGATCGTCGCCATCTCCATGATGATGCCGCCCCGACTTCTCATCGTCCGGCGGCGGCTTCAGAATCTGTCCCAGCCCCGCATCACTCGAGCTCGACCCGCCCGTATCCGGCACCGCCGATGCATCGTCCGGGCTGCGCACCGGGTCGGTGTTCGCGCCGGCCAGCGGCACGTTGCTATAGTCCGCGTCCGGCGCAGGCGCTGCCGATGCCGGTGTGCCGCTCGCCGGGATCACAGGCACGGTATTCGTGTCCTCAGGAAACGGATTGGACGGCTGCGCGGGCTGCTGACTGGCCGGAGGCGCAGGCTGGCTCTGCTGCTGCGCCACCACGCACAGCGGCACTGCCAGCGTCAGTCCCATCGCAATCTGCAACCAATGCCGCATCCTTACTTCGCCGATTCCCTTCCGCGTTTTCAACTGCCCGTTCGCCCTCACCCTCAATGGTAGGATGCGAGGCATACCGCACTCAAGTCCACCGAGGTCCACATCGAACGCATTATGGGATTGATGATCCGCTCCTCCGCCATTCACGCCGCCGGCTGCTACACCACCGCTGTCCATCCGCAAAGGCGCGCTGCGTGGCCGAGTACACCGGCCCGCGCATGACCAAATCCGAGGCCGACACCGCCTACGAAGAACAGCCCATCACCTACCTCTTTGGACTGGGCAGCGGCCGAATCGTCATCGACGGCCACTGCATGGCCATGTTCATCAATCACAGCTGCGACCCCAACTGCGAAACTGAAGAAACCAAGGGCCGCGTGTGGATCAAGGCCATCGGCCACATCGCCCCCGGCGATGAAATCACCTATGACTACTGCCTCTACGACGGCGGCGACGACGAAGCCGACTGCAACTGCGGCGCGCAAAAATGCCGCGGCACCATGTACTCCCGCGACGAAGTGAAGAAGCGCAAAACCTCAGTCAAACCCGCGAAAAAGAACCCCGGCAGAACCAACCGCATCCCACATTGAGTATGAATCTGCACATCGCCATCGACGAGTCGAAGCTCCCCGCTCTTACCCAGGAGCAGCTCGACATCCTGCGCCGCTACGCCCTCCTCGATGCCTCGCTCGCCGACGTGCGCCGCGTCCTGGCCGAAGTCTGGAGCGTCGAATTCAGCCCGCTCCATCGCACCGCCAGCACCCACTTCCGCATCCCCGAGCCCGGCATCGTCATCACCCGCGAGCACATCTCCAACGCCCTCGAACGCCGCCGCTTCGACCTCATCTCCGAGCGCGATCTCGCCGAATGGGCAACCGTTCTGCTGCTCAACGACGCCTATGCCCTCGACCCCGGCGACGAAGACCTCATCGCCGACTGGCTCAACGACATCAGCCTCAATCTCGGCGCGCACTAGCGGCTTTTCCACCCCAGCCTCACCCGCTCCGGAACGATACAATCCCCACTAGGCCGCCTCCTCTTCGGCGCGCCCTGGGAGCGAGTGCGCATGGGGTATCAGGTTCTGGCCAGAAAGTATCGTCCGCAGCGCTTTGCCGACGTGGCCGGCCAGGACCACGTCACCCGCACGCTCATGAACGCCCTGAGCAGAACCGCATCGCTCACGGCTACATCTTCTCCGGCCATCGCGGCATCGGCAAAACTACCATCGCGCGCATCCTCGCTCAGGCTCTGAACTGCCGCACCGCAGTCGGCTCGCCCGAGCGGCCCACAGCCCGAGCCCTGCGGCATCTGCGACTCCTGCATTGAAGTCCGCCGGCGGCAACGCCGTCGACGTCATCGAGATCGACGCGGCCACCAATCGCGGCATCGACGAGATTCGCGAGCTGCGCGACGCCGCCCGCTACGCCCCCGCCCGCGACCGCTACAAGATCTACATCCTCGACGAAGCCCACCAGATCACCGAAGCCGCCTTCAACGCGCTGCTCAAAACCCTCGAAGAGCCGCCCGCGCACGTCATCTTCATGATGGCGACCACCGAGCCCGAGAACATTCCGCAGACCATTCGCTCGCGCTGCCAGCACTTCAGCTTTCACGCAGTCAAGTTCGACGACATTCTCGCGCAGTTGCAAGCATGATCGCCGGACAGGAGAAGGTCGACAGCCGAAGACGCCGCCCTCGCGCTTCTCGCCGAGGCCGGCGACGGCTCCATGCGCGACGCGCTCTCCATCATGGATCAGGCCATCGCCTCGGCGCCGGTCGAAAGCGGCAAGCCCGTCCTCGCCGCCGCGCAGATTCGCGAGCTGATGGGCTCCGTGCCCAACGCCGTATTCGAGCGCCTTCTTGAAGCCGTAGCCGCAGGGCGAAAGCGCCGCGCTCATGGAGCAGCTCAACGTGCTACTCAACGCCGGCCACAGCCCCTCATCGCTCGCCCGGCAGATGGTCCGCTACCTGCGCAACGCGCTCATGGCCAAGGTCGGCGGCGAGCAGACCGAGCTGCTGCAAATCTCCGCCGACGAGCGCGCCCGCGCCGCCCGCACCGCACTGCTCTTCGGCGAAGAGGACCTCACGCGCAATCTGCAAATCGTCCTGCGCACCTTCGACGATCTGAATTACCGCCAGGAGCAGCGCTTCCATCTCGAACTCGGCCTGCTGAAGCTGATCCACGCCCAGCGCCTGCTCCCGCTCGAAGAATTGCTCAGCGGCGTCACCAGCGGCGTCGGCGTACGTCCAGCGGCAAGCGCACCCGCATCACGCCCTCCCGCGAGCAGCTCCGCAGCGCGCACCCGCGCCGCACTGCCCGTCCGCAGCGCCGTCGAGTTCGCCTTTCGGCTCCGGCAGCAGTTGGCGGCGCATCTCCCACCATGAAGCAGAGCACGTGCTCCCGCGGAGCCTGTCGCAGAGACGGCCGAATGAAACGTTCCGCAAAGTCCAGCAACCTCATGCCCTTCCCGGTAGCCTCCAGCCAGCCCGCCAATCAGGCTTTGCCGAAACCATCACCGAAGGCGCGCTGGCAAAGGCGCCGGAACCGAAGACGCCGCCGGCACATCGGACAGCCACTGCCGATGCCAGCACGACACCTGCGCCATGCTGTCACCGCCGCGCTCGCAGCGGCCGGCCACGCCACCGCCTCGCAGTTGCTCGGCGCAGCCGCATGGACCATCGACGGCGCAACCTTGCGCATCGAAGTCGCAGGCATGGGCAAAAAGATGCTCGCGCTCACCGTCAACGCCGCCGCAGAAAAAATCATCCGCCAGGAGCTGCAACGCCTCGGCGCGCCCGCGCGTTTCATGGTTGTTCCCGGCGAAGGCGCCAGCGGCCCCGTAGCAGCTGCCGCAGCGCCTATCATCGCGGGCAGCGTACAACAGGCCGCGCTCGACAATCCCTTAGTCCAGCGCGCCAAAGAAATCTTCAATGCCGAAGTCCGCAGCGTGGTCGATCTGCGCGAGAAGTAAGCAGCAGCACTCGCCCACTCAGGAGACCGCCCATGATCAACCCGCTCAAGATTCCCGAAATGCTGTCCCAGGCCAACCAGATGCAGGAGGAGATCCAGCAGAAGCTGGCACAGATGATCGTCGAGGGCTCAGCGGGCGGCGGCGCGGTCACGGCCACCATGAACGGCAAAAAGCAGCTCCTCAGGATTCACATCGATCCGGCGGCTGCGCTGAGCCTCACCGGCGGTCAGGCAGACGTGGAGATGCTCGAGGACCTCGTCGTCTCCGCCGTCAACGAGGCCGGACGCAAAGCCGAAGAGGCGATCCAGTCCAACGTGCAGGGCATGCTGGGCGGGCTCAAAATGCCCGGCCTCGGCTAAGGGAGAGACATACCGTGGCACGTTATGCCGAGCCCATGGCGCGGCTGATTGAAGAGTTGAAGAAGCTGCCCGGCGTGGGCACCAAGACCGCGCAGCGGTTCGCCTTCCACATTCTGCGCTCAGCCGACGAGGATGCCGTTGCACTGGCCGAGGCCGTGCGCGGGCTCAAGGCCAGCCTGCGCCTCTGCTCCATCTGCAACAACATCACCGACGTCGATCCCTGCGCCTACTGCTCCAGCCCCACGCGCAATCAGCGCCTGGTCTGCGTGGTTGAGGAGCCCACCAACATCGAGGCGGTCGAGCGCACGCGCGGCTACAACGGCGTGTATCACGTGCTGCACGGCACGCTCTCGCCGCTGCACGGCGTCGGTCCGGACCAGCTGCGCACCGGCTCGCTGGTTGCGCGCGTGGAGCGCGGCGAAGTGGATGAAGTGATTCTGGCCACCAGCCCCACCCTCGAAGGCGAGGCCACGGCAAGTTGGCTGGCCGGAGCGCTGCGGCGGATTCCAGGTCCGCATCACGCGCATCGCCACCGGCGTTCCCGCGGGCAGCGACATCGAGTACGCCGACGAAGTCACCATGGCCCGCGCCATCGAAGGCCGCCGCGAGATGAAGCCTTGCTAACGGCATGCGCAGCTTACGCCCGCAGACGGGTCAGCAGATCCTGCGGATGCACCGGCTTGGCCAGGATCTCGAACTCGTAGCCCTTGGCCCGCGCCTTCTCCAGCAGGTCCGCCGTTGCCGCCTGGCCTGAGAACAGCAGGATCTTGATCTTGGGTAAAAGCGAGCGAATCATGATCGCCGCATCGATGCCGTTGAGGTCGGCCATGATCACATCGGTGATCAGCATGTCCGGCGCAAACGTGGCCGCCATCTCGACCGCCTTCTCCCGGAATATACAGCCTGCGCCTCAAAGCCGCTCTGGTTGAGGATCATCGCCAGCGTATCGGCAATGACGCGTTCATCGTCGACTACAAGAACCTTGGGTTTAACGCGATTTTCGGGCATACTCTCCTAAAGGCTGAAGCGGATTGCGCGAATGCACTTTCGATTAAGTCGCGCCGCAACGCGACGCCGGCAGCAAGGCTCACGGCACGATCCTACAGCTCGGCAGATTACGTCCTCTTCATGATACCCTGGCCAGGCGCCAGCCCACTTAGGCATCGGCTTCTCAGTCACGGGCTCTGCAGCGCAAGACGCCGTCGTTCATGAATCGCCTGACCTGGAGTAGCCGGCTCAGCGCATTCCGCGAACTGCCAATACCGAGCTGATCGAAATCCAGGCCGAGACGCGTCTCTAAACGCGTGGTCGTTCCCGATCGCGCGATTCATCGCTCAGCAATCCCGCAATCATAAACTTGGAAACACGAACCGCCTGCCGGATCCTCCAGCGGACCCCACACCGGAGAAGCCTGCATGCAGGAAACGGCACGTCCAGAACCCCGCCCCGGAGACGTCACGACGCGACGCCATCATTCGCGCCGAGAAGATCGAAAAATACTACGCGCAGCCCAGCGAGAACCGCATCCAGGTCATCTCGCGCCACCGATCTTGAGCATTGTGCCCGGCGAGATCCTCGCCCTGCTCGGTCCCTCCGGCTCCGGCAAATCCACCATGCTGCGCATGCTCACCGGCCTTTCGCAGCCCGTCCGCCGGCCAGGTCTACTGGCACGAGAAGCCCATCGCCGAGGCCGAAATCAACGTCTCCATCGTCTTCCAGAGCTTCGCGCTCTTTCCCTGGCTCACGGTTCTTGAAAACGTCGAGGCTCCGCTCCAGGCCCGCGGCGTCGACGCCGAAGAGCGCCGCGAGCGCAGCATGCACATGCTCGACACCGTCGGCCTCGACGGCTTCGAAGCCGCCTATCCCAAAGGAGCTCTCCGGCGGCATGCGCCAGCGCGTCGGCTTCGCCCGCGCCCTGGTCGTCGAGCCGGAAGTCCTCTTCATGGACGAGCCTTTCTCCGCCCTCGACGTGCTCACCGCCGAAAACCTGCGCAGCGAACTGCTCGAGCTGTGGGCCAAGAAGACCATGCCCACCAAGGCGCGTCTTCATCGTCACCCACAACATTGAAGAAGCCGTCCTGCTGGCCGACCGCATCATCGTCCTGGGCCGCAATCCCGGCCACATCCGCACCGACTTCCGCGTGCAGCTCGCCGCAGCCGCGCGACCGCAAATCCGAGCCCTTCACGCAGCTGGTCGACTACATCTACAAGGTGCTCACGCGGCCCGACGTTGCCCCCGCCGAGGCGCCCGATCATCAGCACCCGGCCCGCGCATCCGCGACCAGCGCCAGATGCAGCTACCAGATGCTGCCCCATGCGCGCCCCGGCGGCATGGCCGGCCTGCTCGAACTGCTGCTCGACAAGGGCGGCCGCGACGACATCTATCGCCTCGCCGACGATCTCGCCTTCGAGATCGACGACCTGCTGCCCATCGTCGATGCCGCGCAATTGCTCGGCTTCCTCAAGATCGAAGAAGGCGACGCGTCCATCACCGAGACCGGCGCTGAATTCGCCAACTCCGAAATCCTGCGCCAGAAAGAGCTCTTCCGCGACGCCGCCGTCGAACACGTCCTGCTGCTGCGCCAGATTCGCCGCGCCCTCGAAGCCAAGAGCGACCACACCGTCCCCGAAGAGTTCTTCCTCGACATGCTCGACGAGCAGTTCAGCGAAGAAGAATCGCAGCGCCAGATGGAAACCGCCGTCACCTGGGGCCGCTACGCCGAGCTGTTCGACTTCGACGCCGCGCGCCGCCGCTTCGTGATGCCCGATGCGCTTGAGGAAGAAATCGCTGCCAGCGAGGACGCCGAGTGAAGCTCCACGCACCCTCGCACGCTCGCTCGTCACCGCTCGCACCTGGCCCTTCTTCATCGACGTGGGCGTCGCCGCCTGCGCGCTCGCGGTCTTCTTCGCCGTCGTCAGCACCGGCGATCTACTGGCTCGGCAAGCCGATGCCCGTCGTGCCCATCTCTAACTCGCATCGGCGCCCTGCCGCTCTATGCCTTCTACTCCATCGTGCGCATCGGCATCGCCTACCTTCTCAGCCTGGTCTTCGCCATCGCCTACGGCTACATCGCCGCCTACAATCCGCGCATCGAGGCCTGGATGATCGCGGTCCTCGACATTCTGCAATCGATTCCGGTGCTCAGCTTTCTGCCGCCCGTGGTGCTGGCCATGGTCGCGCTCGTTCCCGGCCATCAGCTGGGCATCGAGATGGGCGTCATCCTGCTCATCTTCACCGGCCAGGTCTGGAACCTCGCCTTCAGCTTCTACTCCTCGCTCAAAAGCATTCCCCGCGAAATGCTCGAAGCCTCGCGCATCTATCGCTACTCCGCCTGGCAGCGCTTCTGGCAGCTTGAAATGCCCTACGCCGCCATCGGCCTGGTCTGGAACTCCATCGTCTCCGTCGCCGGCGGATGGTTCGCCCTCATGGTCTGCGAAATGTTCACCATGGGCGACCGCAACTTCCAGCTTCCCGGCCTCGGCAGCTATATCCAGACCGCCACCTACTCCGGCGACGTCCGCGCCCTGGTCGCCGGCATCGCCGCTGTCGTTCTCATCGTCGTCGCCACCGATCAGCTCGTCTGGCGTCCGCTCATCGCCTGGAGCGACAAATTCAAATTCGAGCAGGTCGAGTCGGCCGACCGCGTCACATCGCCCATCCTCGACGCTGCTGCGCCGCTCCACGCTCTTCAGCTCCCTGCCCGGCCGCATCTGGGACCGCATCGAAGAGCCCATCTATCGCCGCCTGGCGCGCACGCGCGAGTGCCGCGTCGTGCACGCCGCTCGACGAGAGCCAGACGCGACACGGCGCCTCGCCGGCGCTCTGGATCGCTGGCCGTCGCGCTTCGCACTCGTCGTCGGCTGGGGCGCGGTGCAGGCCGTGCTCATGCTGCGCACCGTCACCTGGCCCGAGCTGTCGCCTGCTCCTCGAAGGCGCCGCGCGCCACATTCCTCCGCGTCAACGCCGCGCTGCTCATCTCCGCCGCTCTGGACCATTCCCGTCGGCGTCGCCATCGGCTTCAATCCCCAGGCTCGCGCGCATCGTGCAGCCCGTCGCGCAGGTCCTGGCCTCGGTTCCCGCCACGGCATTCTTTCCCATCCTGCTCATCGGCCTGGTCAAGATCGGCGGCGGACTCGGCATCGGGTCCATTGCGCTCATGCTGCTCGGCACGCAGTGGTACATCCTGTTCAACGTCATCGCCGGCGCCATGTCCATCCCCTCCGACCTGCGCGAGGTCGCCTCGCTCTACCGCTTCACCCGCTGGCAGCGCTGGACCACGCCTGATCCTGCCCGGCATCTTCCCCTATCTCATCACCGGCATGGTCACCGCCTCCGGCGGCGCGTGGAACGCCTCGGTCTTCGCCGAATACTCGCACATGCACGGACCGCACGCTGCAGACCATCGGCCTGGGCGCGCAGATCGGCGCCGCCACCGACGGCGGCCGCTTCCCGATCCTGCTGCTGGCCACCATCCTCATCTCGCTCATGGTGGTTACCATGAATCGGCTTAGTCTGGCGGCGGCTCTACCGGCTGGCCGAAACGCGGTATAAACTCGAAGGCTAACGACATGAACCGCTACGGACATGTCTCGCCGATCGGAGCGAACGAATGATCCGCGTTGGGCTGGTGGGTTTTGGCATGGCAGGGCGCGTTTTTCATGCGCCGCTGATCTCGTCGGTCGAAGGGCTGGAGCTGGCCGCGGTCGTCGAGCGCACCACCGACCAGGCCGCCGAGCGCTATCCCGGACATCACGACCTATCGCTCCGTCGAAGAGCTGCTCGGCTGATCCATCCATCAAGCTGGTCGTCGTGGCCACTCCCAACAGCACCCATTTCGAATCGCCCTGCAGGCGCTTGAAGCGGCCAAGAATGTCGTCGTCGACAAACCTGTCGGCGTCACATCGTCGGAGATTGCAGCAGCTCGTCGGAGCTCGCCGGCGGCATCGGGCTTCAGTTGATTCCATTCCACAACCGCCGCTTGGACAGCGACTTTCTGAACAATTCAGAAACTAATGCATGAAAGTCGCTGGGCCAGCCTCGTCCACTTCGAATCGACCTTCGACCGCTGGCGCCCGGGCGCCTCAAGCGCGCGCCTGGAAGGACGACCCAGACAAGGCGGCATCCTGCTCGACCTCGGCACGCATCTCGTCGACCAGGCGCTGGCTCTCTTCGGCGAGCCGGAATCCATCGGCGCGGAAGTCTGGCGCGAGCGCGACGGCGAAGGCGCAAACGACTCATTCACCATCCGCCTGCACTACCTCACCGGGTTCACCGTCAACACTCGGCGCCAACTGCCTCTCGTCGCTCGCCGCGTCCGCGCTTCCACCTGCGCGGCACCAAAGGAAACTACTGGAAGTGGGGATTCGACCCGCAGGAAGACGCGCTCGGCAAGATCACGCGCATCGATTCACCCAACTGGGGCCACGAGCCGCACCGATCATTGGGGCACGCTGAGCGTGGAATCGATGGACGGCTCGCTGACCCAGCCCAGTTGAAACCGTCCCCGGCGACTACCGCCTCTACTATGCAGGCGTTCGCGATGCCCTGCTGGGCAACGCGCAACGCCGCCCGTCAGCAGCCGATCGATGCATGGCGCACAGCGCGCATGCTGGAGTGGGCCGCAGAGAGTTCCGAGGACGCACCGCGACATCGAGTGCGACTGGAGCGGCGAGCCTGCAGTAGCTTGCACTAGCGAGCCCGTTCAGTACGCCTTGCTTCTCCACCAGCGGAACCCAGAACCGAATACGTCGTCCCGCTGCCCGGCGTGCTCTCTACCTCGATCCCGCCGCCATGGGCCGTCATGATCGCGCGCGCAATGGCCAGCCCCATGCCGGTTCCCTTGCCCTTTGCTGCCGCTCTTTTTGCCGCGATAGAACTTCTCGAAAGATCAGCGGCAGATCCGACCGGGTCGATCCCGGGGCCATTGTCTTCCACCGCGAACTCCACGCGGTCGTCCGACGCGCCGGCTGCGCAGCACAATGCGGCTGCCCGGCGGGCGAATACCGCGCAGCATTCTCGAGCAGGTGCCGCAACACCCGCCCAAGCAGATTGCGGATCGAACCACGCCGGTCTGTCCGGCTCCTCGACAGCCATAGCATCACCTGATGCGTCGCCAGCGCAGCCTGCGACTCCTCCACCGCCTGCTCCAGCAGCGCGCGCGTATGCTGCGGCGCCAGCATGCACCTGCACCACATTGGCGTCGATCTCGGCCATCTCCACGGCCTCGCCGATCAGCGCATCGAGTCGCGCTGCTCTCTTCGTCCACAATCGTCGCCAGATCCAGCCGCGCCGCATCGTCCAGCCCTCCGCCCTGCAGCAGCGTTGTCGCTGCCGCGCGAATCGAGGTCAGCGGCGTCCGCAATTCATGGGTCAGCGAATCGATCAGCGCAGTGCGCAGCCGCTCGCTCTCGCGCGCTGCCTCCAGCGCGCCGATGCCTCGATCGCGATGGCCCGCGCCAGCGCAATCGCCACCTGCGCGCTCACCGCCGTTGCCACCTCGCGCGACAGCGTCTGCCGGCCGCCACGCCAGCGCGCCCACCTGCGCGCATCCCCAGCATCAGCGGCATCGCCGGCAATCTCGTCCGGCGCAACAATCTGCCGCGCTGCGTGCCCGGCGTCATCGCGCGCAGGCTCGCCTCGAATGGCTCACCGGCAACTCGGCGCGCGAGACGCATAGAACTGATCCCGATCGCGCACATACAACGACCACACGCTTCCAGCGCAAAGATGCGATGAATCAGCCGCGGCAGCTCGCGCATCAGCCCAGCCGCATCATCGTGCAGCATCATCTCCTGGCTCAGCATGTAGAGGCGCTCCACGTCCTCGCGGCGTTGCTCGGCCTGCTGGGTCTGTCGCCGCGCCCGTTCCGCAACGCGGCCTGCCACCAGCGAGCTCGCGGCAAACGAGAACATCGCCACCCACTCCTGCGCGCCCAGCCAGGATGAAGGTGTGAAACGGCGGCAGAAAAAAATAATCGAACGAGAGCGCGCACAGCAGCGCGCATGTAGAGCGAGACGCCAATCCCCGCCTGCGTCGCCGTCCACACCACCAGCACCAGAAAGACCATGCCCGCCGTGGTGGGCTCGCGCCTCAGCCAGGCCAGCGCAGCCGTGGTCAGCAGCGCGGCCAGCGTGGCCCCCAGCCATGCAGCAGTCGCACGCGGATTGAGCTGTTAGTCGGCATGCTCGTCTCATCCGGAATCATACCGGCCACAGCCGATGATGTAATCTTCCGATGGAAGAAGAACGCAATGCCGGAACGAATTCTTGTCATCGACGACGAACCGCAAATCACCCGCGTGCTGCGTGCCGCGCTTATCCGCGCAGGGCTTTGATGTCCGCACCGCCAACGATCCCGAAGAGGGTCTGCGCTCTTCAGCGAGTGGCCGCCCGACCTGGTCATCACTGACCTGATGATGCCCGGGATGAGCGGCGTCGAAGTCTGCCGCGCCATCCGCGCCGCGTCGTCCACACCCATGCTCGTGCTCTCCGTGCGCGATCACGAGCGCTCCAAAGTTGAAGCCCTCGACGCCGGCGCCGACGACTACGTCACCAAGCCCTTCAGCATTCAGGAGCTGCTGGCCCGCGTGCGCGCCCATCTGCGCCGCGCCCCCGAGCGCACCACCGCCGCCATCGAAGCCGGCGATTTCGTCATCGACGCCGTCGCGCACACACAGTGACTGTCCAGGGCAAGCCCATCCACCTCACGCCCAAGGAATTCGATCTGCTGCTGCATCTGGCGCGCAACGCCGGCAAAGTCATGACCCATCGCGCCCTGCTCACCGCCGTGTGGGGCGCGCAATCGGCGCATCAGCCCGAGTATCTCCGCGTCTTCGTCGGCCAGCTGCGCAAGAAGCTCGAAAGCGAAACCGGCCGCCAGTACATCCAGACCGAGCCCTGGGTCGGCTACCGCTTCGTCCCCGAGGGCTGGGCCGGCAACGAGAGTAGCAGTTCAGCACTCGATCTGATCATGGTCGCTTCAGCCGTCTTTATCTTTTCTTTAGATTTCCCTTCCGCGACCTCCACAACACAGCATCACTCGCAGAATCGATCTTGTTGCATCACGCGATGCTCGGGCTCAGCACCGGCACGCGCTGCAACGGATCGAGGGTTCTCGCGATGCAAGATCTCACGATGTTGTTTTTCACCGCGGTTTTCTTCGTCCTGGCGTTTCTCTACGTCAAGGCCTGCCAGAAGTTGAGGTAGCCATGGACTCGATCACGGCAGTTGCGCTCTTCCTGCCATCGTCCTGCTGCTGGTTTACCTCACCGTCTCCCTGCTCTTTCCGGAGAAATTCTGACATGACTGCCAATGGCTGGTTGCAATTTGCCTATCTATTCTCGTAGTTCTTGCTGCTGACGGTGCGTCCGGTCGGCATCTATCTCGCTCGCGTGCTCGAAGGCGAACGCACCTGGCTCGATCCCGATCCTCCGCCCCATCGAGCGGCTGCATCTACAAGCTCTGCGGCGTCAACGCCGAAAGGAGATGAACTGGCGCGAATATGCCTTTGCCATGCTGGGCTTCTCCGCCGTCAGCATGGTGCTCACCTACGTCATCGAGCGCCTCCAGGCCGTATCTGCCCTGGAACCCGCAACACCTCGCCGCCGTCGGTCCCGATCTGGCCTGGAACACCGCTGCCAGCTTCACCACCAACACCAACTGGCAGTCCTACACGCCCGAATCGCACCATGAGCTATCTCACCGAGATGGCCGGCCTCGCAACGCACAACTTCTTCTCCGCCGCCGTCGGCATCGTCGTGGCCATCGCGCTCATTCGCGGCATCAAGCGCACCAGCTCCGGCACCATCGGCAACTTCTGGGTCGATACCACGCGCACCACTGCTCTACATCCTGCTGCCCGCCTCGATCGATCTACGCGCTGCTGCTCGTCGCGCAGGGCGTTCCGCAGAATCTGCACGCCTACACCGTCGCGCACACGCTTGAGAAGCGCAGACGCAGACCATCGCGCAGGGACCGGTCGCTTCGCAGGAAGCCATCAAGATGCTGGGCACCAACGGCGGCGGCTTCTTCAACGCCAACAGCGCCCACCCGTACGAGAACCCCACCCCGTTCTCGAACTTCCTGCAGATCCTCTCCATCTTCATCATCCCCGCCGGCCTCACCTACACGCTGGGCCGCATGACCGGCTCGCCGGGCCATGGCTGGGCCGTCTTCGCAGCCATGTTTGTCCTGTTCGCCGCCGGATTCACCGCCGTCTACTGGGCTGAGGCGCATCCCCATCCGCTCATCCACGGCGCAGCGCAAACCGCCACGCCACCGCGCCCGGCGGCAACATGGAAGGCAAGGAGGTCCGCAACGGCATCGCCGAAAGCTCGCTCTTCGCCACCATCACCACCGACGCAAGCTGCGGCGCGGTCAACGGCATGCACGACAGCTTCACGCCCCTCGGCGGCATGGTTCCCTCGCCAACATCATGCTCGGCGAAGTCATCTTCGGCGGCGTCGGCTCCGGCCTCTACGGCATGCTGATCTTCGTCGTCCTCGCGGTCTTCATCGCCGGCCTGATGGTGGGCCGCACGCCGGAGTACCTGGGCAAAAAGATCGAAGCCTACGACGTGAAGATGTCCATGCTCTACGTGCTCATCTTCCCGCTCGTCATTCTCTCGCTCACCGCGATCTTCGTGCTCTCGCCCAACATCGGGCCTCGCCGCGCTCAACAACGCCGGCCCCCACGGCCTCACCGAAATCCTCTACGCCTTCACCTCCGGCGCGGGCAACAACGGCTCGGCCTTCGCCGGCCTCAATGCCAACACCTGGTGGTACAACGTCGCGCTCGGCTGGGACATGCTCATCGGCCGCTTCCTCATGATGCATTCCCGTGCTCGCGCTCGCCGGCAACCTGGCGCAGAAGAAAAGCGTTCCACCTTCGCCCGGCACCTTCCCCGTCAACACGCCGCTGTTCACCGTGCTGCTGGTCGGAGTCGTGCTGATCCTGGGCGCGCTCACCTTCTTCCCCGCGCTGAGCCTCGGCCCCATCCTCGAACACCTGCTGCTGCAGTCTGGCCAGCTTTTCTAAACGACGCGGCTCACCATCGAGAGAGACGAACATGTCATGGCTGAAAAGAACGAGTCTTTGGAATACGCAAATCATCGGCCAGGCGCTGCGTCGACTCGGTCCGCAAGCTCGACCCGCGCTGGATGGTCAAGAACCCGGTCATGTTTGTCGTCGAAGTCGGCAGCGTGCTCACCACCGCACTGCTGATCGACAACATCCGTCCACCATCGCGCCGGCTTCGGCTTCAATCTGCAGATCACGCTGTGGCTCTGGTTCACGGTGCTGTTCGCCAACTTCGCCGAGGCCATGGCCGAGGGCCGCGGCAAGGCGCAGGCCGACACGCTGCGCAAAGCCAAGGGCGAAACCATCGCCCGGCGCTACAAGGCGCGACGGCACACTCGAAGATGTCGCCAGCGGCCTGCTCCGCGCCGGCGACGTGATCTACGTCGAAGCCGGCCACTACATCGCGGGCGACGGCGAAGTCATCGAAGGCGTCGCCTCGGTCGACGAGTCCGCCATCACCGGCGAATCCGCGCCCGTCATCCGCGAGGCCGGCGGCGATCGCTCCGCCGTCACCGGCGGCACCAAGGTTCTCTCCGACTGGATCCGGGTCCGCATCACCTCCAATCCCGGCGAAACCTTCCTCGACCGCATGATCGCGCTCGTCGAAGGCGCAACGCGCCAGAAGACGCCCAACGAGATCGCCCTCAGCATTCTGCTCTCCGGCCTCACCATCGTCTTCCTGCTCGCGGTCGTCACGTTGCAGCCCTTCGCCATCTACTCCAAGGCGCCGCAGACCATCTTCGTACTCGTCTCGCTGCTGGTCTGCCTCATCCCCACCACCATCGGCGGCCTGCTCTCCGCCATCGGCATCGCCGGCATGGACCGCCTCGTCCAGTACAACGTGCTCGCCATGAGCGGTCGCGCCGTTGAAGCCGCGGGCGACGTGAACACCCTGCTCCTCGACAAGACCGGCACCATCACTCTCGGCAATCGCCAGGCCACCGAGTTCCGCCCCGCGCCCGACGTCAGCCCCGAGCGCCTCGCCGACGCCGCGCAGCTCGCATCTCTTTCCGACGAAACGCCGGAAGGCCGCTCCATCGTCGTTCTCGCCAAGGAGAAGTACAACCTCCGCGGCCGCGACCTCGGCGACATTCATGCCGAGTTCGTTCCCTTCACCGCGCAGACCCGCATGAGCGGCGTCAACCTGCCCGGCATGCGCATTCGCAAAGGCTCCGTCGACGCCATCGCCCGCTTCCTCGAAGACCAGGGCTCGTCGCTGCCGAAGAAAGTCCGCGACAACGTCGAAGAGATCGCTCGCGCCGGCGGCACGCCTCTGGTCGTCGCTGAAAACGCCGACGCGCGCTCGGCGTCATTTACCTCAAGGACATCGTGAAGGGCGGCCTCAAAGAGCGTCTCGCCCGCCTCCGCGCCATGGGCATCCGCACCATCATGATCACCGGCGACAATCCCGCTCACCGCCGCCGTCATTGCCCGCGAAGCCGGCGTCGACGACTTCCTCGCCGAAGCCAAGCCCAAGGACAAGATGGACCTGATCAAGCGCGAACAGGCCAAGGGCAAGCTCGTCGCCATGACCGGCGACGGCACCAACGACGCGCCCGCGCTGGCCCAGGCCGACGTAGGCGTCGCCATGAACTCCGGCACCCAGGCCGCCAAAGAAGCCGGCAACATGGTCGATCTCGACTCCAACCCCACCAAGCTCATCGAGATCGTCGAGATCGGCAAGCAGCTCCTCATGACGCGCGGCGCGCTCACCACCTTCTCCATCGCCAACGACGTGGCCAAGTACTTCGCCATCATCCCCGCCATGTTCGCCGTCGCCTTCCCGGTACTCAACGCGCTCAACATCATGCACCTGCACTACGCCGCAGTCGGCCATTCTCTCCGCGGTCATCTTCAACGCCATCATCATCGTCGCGCTCATTCCGCTGGCGCTCAAGGGCGTGAAATACCAGCCCAAGGCCGCTGAAGCCCTGCTGCGCCAAAATCTGCTCATCTATGGCGTAGGCGGCGTCATCGTGCCGTTCATCGGCATCAAGGCCATCGACATGCTGCTCGTCGCCCTGCACCTGGCATAGGCCTGCACCTGCATAGAAAGGAACACACAATGCACGCCACCACGACTTCAACACTCGCGCAATCTGTAGCCGCACCCGCAGCCACAGAGAAGCACTCCCTCTGGGGCACCTCCATCCGTTTCACGGTCATCGCCACGCTGCTGCTCGGCATCGGCTATCCGCTCGTCGTCACAGGCCTCGCGCAGTTGCTCATGCCCCATCAGGCCAACGGCAGCCTCATCTGAGCGAACGGCCAGGTCATCGGCTCCGAACTGCTCGCGCAGAGTTTCACCTCCGATCGCTACTTCCATCCGCGCCCCTCAGCTGCAGGCAACGGCTATGACGCCACATCTTCCGGCGGATCAAACCTCGCCCAGTCCAACGCCAAGCTCGTGCAGCGCATGCAGGGCGACATCGACAAGCTCGCGAAAGAGAACCCCTGCCACGCCCGTGCCCATCGATCTCGTCACCACCTCTGCCTCCGGCCTCGATCCCGACATCACTCCCGACGCGGCTTACTTTCAGGCCCCGCGCATCGCCAAAGCCCGCGGACTCAGCGAAGACCCAGGTCCGCCAGCTCATCGCGCAGCACATCACCGGCCGCACCTTCGGCCTCTTGGGCGAACCGCGCGTCAATGTCCTTCTGCTCAACCTCGATCTCGACCGCACATCCAAATAGCTCCTGCGCTCATTTCTCCTGGAACAAGGAGAGGGGCCTTCCCTCTCCTTTTTTGTCCGCTGGTTCTCATCGCGGCGCGCGCGTTCGATCGACAAGCGCGATCCATATCAGGTACTTTTGTGATTCCAGCTTGCCCTGTCACAATTAAGCCTGACCATGCGCGCCTCGCTCTTCATCACCTGCTATAACGACACGCTCTTTCCGGAGACCGGCCGCGCTGTGGTCGCTCTGCTCGAACGCCTGGGCGTCGAGCTCGACTTTCAGCCCGAGCAGACCTGCTGCGGCCAGATGCACGCCAACACCGGCTTCCGCGCCGAGGCCTTCTCGCAGGCCAAGCGCTTCGTCCGCCTCTATCAGGACGCGGAAGCCGTCGTCATTCCCTCCTCCTCCTGCGTCGCCATGATCCGCGATCAGTATCCAGGCCTCTTTGAAGAACTCGGCAACGAAGACCTGCGCAAGAGCTTTCAGGCCCTGCTGCCGCGCATCTACGAGCTGAGCGAGTTCCTCATCGACAAGCTGGGCGTCGACGACGTCGGCGCATACTTTCCGCATCGCGTCACCTATCACGCCAGTTGCCACGGCCTGCGCGCGCTGCACGTCGGCGACCGACCCTTCCGCCTGCTTGCGCAAAGTGCGCGGGCATCGAGCTCGTCCCCCTCGCAAACCTCGATCGCTGCTGCGGCTTCGGCGGAACCTTCTCCATCAAGAACGCCGAAGTCTCCTCGGCCATGCTCGCCACCAAGCTGCAGGACGTGCTCTCGACGCGCGCCGAATATTGCACGGCGCTCGACAACAGTTGCCTGATGCACCTGGGCGGAGCCATGCACCGGCAATTCGCCGGCATGCGCACCATCCACATGGCGCAGATTCTGGCCAGCACCGAGAGCGCTCCGGCGGAGGAGATCGCATGAGCCACGCGCCAACCCGTGCTCGATCCGCTCACGGCGCCGCCCTTTCCGCAGGCCGCGTTGCCGGTCCTGCGCAACACGCAACTGCGCAAGAACGTCGCCCACGCCACAGATGTGATCCAGGCCAAGCGCGCCAAGCTGGTCGCCGAAAAGACAGACTGGCAGCAGCTGCGCACCGCCGCCGCGGCTATTCGCGACCACGCTCTCGCCAATCTCGACACATATCCTGCAGCAGTTTGAAGAGCGCTGCACTGCCGCAGGCGGCACAGTTCACTGGGCCGCAGATGCCGCCGAAGCGCGCCGCATCATTCTCGAAATCCTGCGCGAGGAAAAGCCAAGCGAGGTCATCAAGATCAAGACCATGACCTCGGCCGAGATTCAGTTGAATCCCGCGCTCGAAGCCGCCGGCATCCACGCGCATCGAAACCGATCTGGCCGAAATCATTCTTCAGCTTGGCGACGATGAGCCCTCGCACATCGTCGTTCCCGCGCTGCACGTCAACCGCAGCCAGGTGCGCGAAATCTTCGCACGCACGCATGGGCCTCCCCGATCTCTCCGACGACCCGCAGGCGTTGACCGCGGCCGCGCGCAACTACCTGCGCAGGAAATTTCTCACCGTTCCCACCGCCATCAGCGGCGCCAACTTCCTCATCGCAGAAACCGGCTCCGTCGCTGTCGTCGAGTCCGAAGGCAACGGCCGCATGTGCCTCACGCTGCCGCGCACCATGATCACCCTCGCCGGCATCGAAAAGGTCCTGCCGCGCTTTCGCGATCTCGAAGTCATGCTGCAGGTGCTCGCGCGCTCCGCCACCGGCGAGCGCATGAATCCTTACACATCGCTCTGGACCGGCGTCACACCGGGCGACGGCCCGCAACGCTTCCACGTTGTTCTGCTCGACAACGGCCGCTCCGCGATCCTCGCGCAAACACGTCGAGCGTCAGACCCTGCGCTGCATCCGCTGCGCCGCCTGCATGAACGCCTGCCCGGTCTACCGGCAAACCGGCGGCCACGCCTACGGCTCGGTCTACGCCGGCCCCATCGGCGCAATCCTCACCCCGCAGCTCATGCGCATGGAGCACGCCCAATCGCTGCCCTACGCCTCATCGCTCTGCGGCGCCTGCTACGAAGTCTGCCCGGTCAAAATCAACATTCCCGAAGTGCTCATCGAACTCCGCGCGCAGGTCGTCGATCAGGAGCGCGAACAGCAGACCCGCTTCTTCGACTCCATGTATCTCGGGATGCGCGCAGCCAATGGCCTCTTCACCAGTGCGAGCCGATTCCGCGCTGCGCAGCGTCTCGGCCGCATCGCGCTCAAGCCGTTCACGGGCAAGGACGGCTGGATTCGCTCCTTGCCCGGCCTTGGTGCTAAATGGACCATGACCCGCGACCTCCGCGAGCTACCCGATCAAACATTTCGCTCATGGTGGGCCCAGCGCGCGCAGGAAAAGCGATGACCACGCAACCCGACTCCCGCGCCCAGATCCTCGGACGCATCGCCGCAGCCACGCATCCCTCGCCGGGCGATTCGTACGAAAGTCTGCCTCGCACCTATGTGCATCGCGGCAGCCTCTCCCGAGCTGCGTGTATTGATCTGCTCATCGAGCGCCTCCGCGAGTACGACGCCGAAGTCTTGCAGTGCTCTCCGCCAGAACTCTCCGCTCGCATCGCCGGCATCCTTCAAGCCGACAAAAAGCACACGCTCGTCGCGCCGACCGGCCTCGATGCTTCATGGCTCGTGCCCGACGTCGAATGGAAACTCGACCACTATCTTCAATACGACGTGATCGAGAAATGCGACGGCGTGGTCACCGCAGCCTTCGCCGCCATCGCAGATTCAGGAACGATCGTACTGCATCATTCCGCCACAGAAGGCCGTCGCGTCATCACGCTTTTACCCGACTGGCACCTCTGCATCCTGCGCACCAGTCAGGTTGTAGAAACCGCGCCGGAATACTTCGCGCACTGCACGCAGCCGCCGCGCCTCGCAACCTTCATCTCCGGCCCCAGCGCAACCGCAGACATTGAGATGACCCGCATCAAAGGCGTGCACGGCCCGCGTTTCCTTCACGTTCTCCTCGTGGACGACGAGACCGCGACGGACTAGCTCATCACCTGCCGCGCTAGCTCATCACCTGCACCGTGCCCTTGCCCACCAGCTCTTCCACGCGCTCAATCCATCCACGATCCGCCGCCACGCTCAGCTTTTCCGGCTCCAGAATCACTTCGTACTCGCCCTTCTTCTGCAAATGCAGCATCACCTTGCCCGGCCCCGGCGCTGCATCGGCCGCGCTCCGCAGCGAAGCGAATATGTCCTCCGTCGCACGATCGAGGTTCACGCGAATCCTCACCCCGGTCGGCAGCTTCACCTGCACCTGCTCCAGCGCCTGGATCGAGCTGATCGAAAGCTTCGGCGCAGCGTCCTCCTCGCCCATCAGCATCCCGCGAAGCAGCACCGGCGCTTCAATCTTCAGTTGCTCGGCAAGCTTCTCGTAGTCGCGCGAAAAACAGATCAGGTCAATCTTCCCGGTCGCATCCTCCAGCGCCGCCTGCGCATAAAGCTTCTGGTCGCGCTTGCTCTTCTGCACGCGCAGTCCCTGCAAAATGCCCGCCACCAGCAGCTCATCCGCCGGGTCCGCATCCTTGCCCCAGCGCCGCTCCGGCGGCTTGCGCTCCAGCGCCTCCGCCACGGAAATCACGCCCGGCATATTGCGCAGCTTCTCCGCATACTTGTCCAGCGGATGTCCCGACACAAAGAAGCCCAGCACCTCTTTCTCATTCGCCAGCCGCTCGCTCTCTTCCCAGTCGGCCACATTCGGCAAATCGTCTCCACCATGCCCATGCGCGGGCGCTTCATTAAAGAGCCCAAACAACCCCGTCTGTCCGTGTTCCTCGTCGCGCTGAGCTTTCTGCGCGCGCTCCATTGCTTTGTCCACTGCCTTCATCAGCGGCCCGCGTTTGCCCAGCGCATCCAGCGCGCCTGCCTTGATCAGCGACTCGATCACGCGTTTGTTCATCACGCGCAGGTCAACCTTCTCGCAAAACTCCCACAAGCTCCGGAACTGCCCGCCCAGCTCGCCGCGCGCTTTGATGATCGACTCAATCGCATTCCCGCCGACGTTCTTGATCGCGCCCAGCCCAAACCAGATCGCAGTCGCCATGCGGCGTAAACTGCGCTCCGCTCACCTGCACATTCGGCGGATCGACGCGAATCTCCATCTCCCTGCATTCCTGGATGTACTTCACCACGTTCTCCGGCTTCGACGTCTCCGAAGTCAGCAGCGCCGCCATAAACTCCACCGGATAATGCGTCTTCAGATACGCCGTCTGATACGACACCAGCCCATACGCCGCCGAGTGCGACTTGTTAAATCCGTAGCCCGCGAACTTCTCCATCTGATCGAAGATTTCGCCCGCCACACCCTTCGGATGCCCCAAGGCCGCCGCGCCGCTCATAAACCGGTCCCGCTGCTTCGCCATCTCCTCCGGCTTCTTCTTGCCCATCGCGCGCCGCAACAAGTCCGCCTCGCCCAGCGAGTAGCTCGCCAGCACGTTCGCAATCTGCATCACCTGTTCCTGATACACAATCACGCCCAGCGTCTCTTTCAGAATCCCCTCAAGCTCCGGCAGCATGTACTCCACCTTGCGCCGCCCCCACTTGCGCTCGATAAAGTCATCCGTCATCCCGCCCTGGATCGGCCCCGGACGAAACAGCGCCGTCAGCGCCGTCAAATCCTCCAGCCGGTCCGGCTTGTACCGCCGCAGCATGTCCCGCATCCCGTTCGACTCAAACTGAAATACGCCGGCAGTCAGCGCCGAGTGAAACACCTTCTTGTACGTCGCCTCGTCATCCAGCGGAATCGTCTCGATATCCACCTTCTCGCCGCGATTCTTCTCAATCAGCTTCAGGCAATCCACAATCACCGTCAGCGTGGTGAGCCCGAGAAAGTCCATCTTCAGCAGGCCCATCTTCTCCACCGCCTTCATGTCATAGGCGGTCACAATTTCGTCGTTCTTCGTGCGCGCCACCGGCACCAGCTCCGTCAGCGGCCGCGGCGCAATCACAACAGCCGAGGCATGCACGCCCTGCCCGCGCACCAGCCCTTCCAGCTTCTTCGCCGTGTCAATCAGCTCCTTCACCTGCGCTTCGCTGTCATAGGCCTTGCGCAGATCCGGCACATCCTCCAGCGCCTTGTCGATCGTCATGCCCACCGTCGCCGGAATCAGCTTCGCAATCCGATCCACCTCGCCATACGGCATATCCATCGCGCGCCCGCAGTCCTTGATCGACGCCTTCGCCGCCATCGTGTTGAACGTGATGATCTGCGCCACCTGCTCGCGCCCATACTTGCGCGTCACATAGTCGATCACCTCGCCGCGCCGGTTCATGCAGAAGTCCACATCGATATCCGGCATCGACACGCGCTCCGGATTCAGGAACCGCTCGAACAGCAGCACGTTCTGCATCGGATCGATATTCGTAATCTCCATCGCATACGCCACCAGCGAGCCCGTCGCCCGAGCCGCGCCCCGGCCCCACCGGAATCTCGTGATCCCGCGCATACTTGATGAAGTCCCACACAATCAGGAAGTATCCCGAATACTTCATCTGCTTGATAATGTCCGATCTCGTACTTCAGCCGCGCCTCGTACTCGTGCACCGGCGTGCGCAACTGCCCGCGGCATTTCAAGCTGTCCGCACCGCGGTGTCCAGCCGCTTCTTGAATCCCTCGCGGCAAATGTGCTCAAAGTAGCTGTCAATCGTGTGTCCCGGCGGCACCGCAAATTCAGGAAACGGATTCTCCACCCCATGCAGCTTGAAGTTGCACCGCTCCGCAATCTCCATCGTCCGCGCCGTCACGCCCGGCGAATCGGGAAACAGCCGCGCCATCTCCTCCGCGCTCTTCACATAAAACTGGTCCGAGTCAAACCGGAACCGCTGCGCATCGTGCACCTTCGATCCCGTCTGCACGCACAGCATCACATCGTGCGCATGATGAGTCCTCGCCGCACAGATAATGCGAGTCGTTCGTCAGCACCAGCGGAATCTCTAGCTCCTTCTCCAGCCGGAAAAGGTCGTCCTGAATCTTGCGCTCCTGCTCCAGCCCCTGGTTCTGAATCTCGAGATAAAAATTCCCGCGCCCGAAAATATCCTGGTACTGCACCGCCGCGCCCTTGGCCTTCGCATAGTTGCCCGCCATCAGCTCTTCGCACAGCTCGCCGCTCAGGCACCCCGAGAACCCAATCAGCCCCTCCGCATGCTCCGCCAGATATTTCTTGCTCACGCGCGGCTTGCGATAGAACCCATGCAGGCTCGCCTCGCTCGTCAGCCGCATCAGGTTCCGGTAGCCCTCTTCGTTCTCCGCCAGCACCAGCAGGTGGTTGTACTGGTCTTTCGGCGTCTCCGCGCGATGGTCCTCCGCCTTGCACACATACAGCTCGCACCCAATGATCGGCTTGATCCCCCGCTCCTTGGCCGCGTTGAAAAACTGCACCGCCCCATAGATGTTCCCGTGGTCGGTCATCGCCACAGACGTCTGCCCCAGCAGCGCCACGCGGTCAATCAGCTTTTCGATATCGCACGCGCCATCCAGCAGCGAGTACTCCGTATGCAAATGCAAATGTGTAAATTCAGCCATGGCTATTCATGATTCTAGAGACTGCCTCCATACCGCGCTTCCGTACATGTGGAAATGAAGGCCGTTAGCCCAACCTTTTACATAGTCTTGCGTTAAAGCTCTCCGAGTGTAAAAGTGGACATAAATCAGTTCAAGGAATTTCTGATGACTAGGACAGGTCGTGTCGAGCAGCGGCGACGAAAAAGATTGGGACCCACCAAAGATCCGTCGTCCGCCGCTACGTTCAAGGGAACCGAGTGGAAATCGTACTTGGAGAGTTTGAGATCTCCATTGGCGGTTTCTAATGATTCGGACAACAAAGGTGCGACGATCGCGCAGTCATGCGAAGGAATGTTTGTCAGCGAGGAAATTGATGTCGAAATCGATACGTTCTTGGAGGACTATCGAGACTCCTGCATTGCTGAGGGAGAAGCCTCACCTAGCTCTCACATAGTGTCGCCACATCCGGGGCTCATTTTGCACGCCCTTATAGAGGGCAGTGGAATTGATCTCGCCTTAGCTGCTAAAAACCTCAAAATTTCGACTGACAAACTATCAAAAATATTTAGTGAAGAAGCACCTATCTCAAGCGAACTTTCTGTGCGAATCTCCCAAATGTTGGGAACTCGCAGCGATTTCTGGAGTGAACTACAGAGACGATATAACACATCAAACGACGGGTAGCCGGGTCGTGGCGATTGCCAACTCTAGCACGAACATGGGTTGCCCCAGGTCTCGCTTCTGAGACTTGGGAAAGCAAGAACCCAATCTCGGAGGGAGCGGGGGCCTTAAGGCCCCTGAAACATGTCCCCACCAAAGAATTGTCATCCTGAGTGGAGCAGCTTGGGGCCCCGTCGCGCCAGCGATGGGGTAAGCGGAGCGAAGGACCTGCTTTTCGGTTCGCCACCGACGACCACGAGTTAGAGCAAAGACAGACAACGCAAAAACAACATAATGTTCCACATGGCATTCCGAGCGATGAACGGCGCAATCGTGATCTTTGATCATCATTAGAAACCGCTAACTGCCACAGAGGCTGTTATGGCGTCTGACTCTCACAATCGTCACTGCTCCGACCGCAGACCCATATTCAATATCGAACGGAAATCGTCCGGGTAACCTTGCAAAGGTTACTGAACACCTCCTGACTCATTTTTAAGTTGGACCTATCACTGGAAACGGGTTACGCTGTTGCACACATGCAAACTCCGGGCCCCGAGTCTCATCGCATTCCCACGCTGGACGGTTGGCGTGGAGTGGCGGTTTTATTGGTGCTGTTGTTCCACTATCAGATTTTCCTCTCACATCGCTTACTCTTGAATCCCGCTGCATGGTTCGGTGAACACGGAGTCACCATATTCTTTGTGGCGAGCGGGTTTCTGATCACCACAAAGCTTCTGGAACATAACGACCTTAGACGCTTCTACATTCGCAGGTTCTTTCGTTTGATGCCCGCGGCATGGACATTCCTATTGACCGTTTCGCTCCTCGCGGTCGTCATGCCGCATCGGGTAACAATCGGCAACGATCTCTTGGCTTGCTTGTTTTTCTATCGCAATTGTTCGGACACGAACAGCATCAGTAACTTCACCGGGCATTTCTGGTCGCTCTCGGTCGAAGAACAGTTCTACCTTGTTTGGCCTCTGCTACTCATAGCCGCAGGCCGAAGGGCAAGCGCGATTCTAGCTCTAGTCGGCGCCATATTAGTAGCCGTGTACCGAACTATGCAACCCGGATTGATGGCGCGAGGCTACAACATCTTTCACGCTACTGATGTCCGAATCGATGCAATTATGGTCGGCTGCATGCTGGCCTTTGTAATGAGCGACGAGCATGCGCGACAATGGATCACAGAGCACAGTGCGATCATCTTCTGGAGTTGCGTCCCAGTTCTGGTGTTTGACTTCTGGAGATATCAGGCGATTCCGCCCCTTCACGAGAATGCTGCAATCGCCCTGATGGTGGCCGCGACCGTCACAAATCCCCGACTCATCGCCAGCCGCATCCTGGAACTTCCCCATTTGAAAACAACGGGGATGTTCTGCTACGGCATCTATCTCTGGCAGGGTCTCCTTATAAGAGCCGCGTTTGGAGCTTTTGGAATCATCCTGTTACCCATCGCGGTCTTCGGCTCGTGGGTGTTGATAGAGAAGCCGTCTCAAAGATTGGCGGACAAGCTACTAGCAGGACGCCACGCAACTGCCCGTCCGGGGTTGCAACTAACTTCCGAGCAAACTCTACTGTAATCTGGCGTTCAACTTCCACTACGGCGCGCCCCGCCATCCCGCTGAGCAAGGCTGAGAAAGCGCACGCCTCCAGCCCATCTCATCTGACCGAAGTCTAGGGACCTGCATTTCACCCCGCTTCAATCCCCACCAACCTCCCTGTCAACCCTCTTTATTACAAACTTCCCTCTAACTCCCTCATTCCAAACCCAAATCTCCCAGCCGCATTTTGCGTACAATTTCCCCACTCCAGCGCATAATCAATCCAACAAGCAACAAAGGCCAGCCTCAGAGCTGTGCCCGGCATTTACTTTCGACAAATTTTCGCCTTTTTCGGGGCCGTCCGTGCATGCGCGCTGATTCCACACAGTTTACACGCACAGTGCACCCCCTCCCCCCTGGGTCTTCACAGGAATCACTCATCGCTGGAAAATCAGCCCCAGCCAATGCGCCCGCACACCGCCAAAGCGCCCGCATCGCGTTACACTGTCGCCAAGCCTATGCAGAACCGCGCCTTGCTCCGCCTGCCCGCCTCTCTGTTTCTCGCCCTTCCCGCGCTCCTTTGCGCCCAAACCACGCCAAAGCCGGCAAAGATGACCGCCAAACTCACTCCCGAGCAAGTGCAGCAATCCGCCATCGTCATTGACACCCACGCCGACACGCCCCAGCGCTTCGTCGATGAAAACTTCGACCTCAGCGATCCGCTCAACGGCGGCAACTTCAATCTCGAGTCAGCGCGCAAGGGCAACCTCGGCGCGGAGTTCTTCTCCATCTGGGTCGATCCCGTCCCCAACAAGGGCCACTTCGCCTTCCGCACTCTCGTGCTCATCGACTCGGTCCGCCAGCAGGTCGCCAAACATCCCGATCAGATGATGCTCGTCACCTCGCCCGAAGGCATCGAGCAGGCTCACCGCGAGCACAAACTCGCTGCGCTCATGGGCATCGAAGGCGGCCACTCCATCGAGGACTCGCTCGGCCTCCTCCGCGACTACTACGCGCTCGGCGTCCGCTACATGACCCTCACCTGGTCCAACTCCAACGACTGGGCCGACTCCTCCGGCGACATCGACGACAAATCCGTCCCGCACACCAAAGAAGGCCTCACCGAATTCGGCAAAGACGTGGTCTACGAGATGAACCGCCTCGGCATGATGGTCGATATCTCCCACGTCTCCGACCGCACCTTCTACCGCACCCTCGTCATCACCCGCGCACCCGTCATCGCTTCGCACTCCGCCGCGCGCGCCCTCTGCGACGCCCCGCGCAACATGACTGACGACATGCTCCGCGCCGTCGCCAACTCCGGCGGCCCCAACAGCAAAGGCGGCGTCGTCCAGGTCAACTTCTACTCCGGCTTCATCTCGCAGGCCTACCGCGACGCGCAGAAAGCGCAAAAGCCCGAAGTCGACGCTGCCGTCCAGGCCCTGAAGGACAAGTACAAAGCCGAAGGCAAGGAGGCGCCAGACGACGAGATCTCCAAGCTCCAGCGCCAGTACGCCGACCGCATCCCGCGCCCGCCGCTCTCCATGCTCATTGACCACATCGACCACATCGCCAAGGTGGCCGGCATCGATCACGTCGGCCTCGGCTCCGACTTCGACGGCGTAGAAGGCCAGCTTCCCGAGGGCCTCGACTCGCCCGCCGACCTGCCCAAGATCACCGCAGCGCTCATGGCCCGCGGCTACTCGGCAGAAGACTGCCGCAAGATCCTCGGCGGCAACCTGCTCCGCGTCTTCCGCGAAGTGGAGGCAGTCAGCAAGGAACTGCAGGCCGAGAACCGTCCCCGCATCACCGACAAGCAGCCCTTCGAAAAGCCGCAGAAGTAGCGCCGCTAGCGCGTTCTATGCAGCAGTCTGGTCCGCGTATAGTTCCTTCGCGCGGTCAAGCGCAGCCTGAATGTTGGGCATGATGTTTTCGCGGCCCACATGCGCAATGAAGCGCGGCTGCTGCAGCAGCTTCGACGGCTGCTGCATCGCTCCGCAAAGAAGCAGGTCGCGGCCGGAAGCCGCGCAGGCGCTTGGCGAACGTCTCAATGGCGTGAATGCCGCTGGCAGTCGATAGCCGTCATGTTGCGCAGCCGCAGAATCACCACCGGCGCAAAAGCTTCGAGATTCGCCGTGGCCTCGACCAGCTTCTCCGTCGTGCCGAAGAGGAAACGGCCCGTGAATGCGCAGCAGCGTGACATAGGGTGGAAGGATGCGACCCTGCAGGGTATGCGGCAATCCGTCGCGAATGTATTCGTCGGTGACCGGCAGAGACGGTGGTGGTATCCGCAATGCGATAGATGTAGACCAGCGCGGCCAGCGCCATGCCCACGCGCGACCGCGACCGTAAGGTCGGCGAAAACGGTAAGTGCAAAGGTCACCAGCCACACGGCGATCGCCGTGAAGCCTAGTTGCAGGATGCCGCCGATCTCGCGCCACTCGCCCATGTTATAAGCCACCACAAACAGCACAGCCGCCAGCGTGGCCAGCGGAATGTAGCTGGCCAGCGGCGCGGCAACCAGCAGGATGACCAACAGCGTAAGTGCGTGCACCATTCCCGAAATGGGCGAGCGCGCGCCGGAACGAATGTTGGTCGCCGTGCGCGCAATGGCGCCCGTGGCCGGAATGCCGCCAAACAGCGGCGAGGCGATGTTGGCGATGCCCTGCGCCACCAGTTCCACATTGGATTGTGCCGGTCGCCGGTCATTCCGTCGGCAACCACGGCGGAGAGCATGCTCTCAAGCGCCGCCAGCAGCGCCACTGTAAACGCCGACGGAATCAGTGGCAGAATGTGCTCGGCGTGAAAATCTGGGATCAGGCAAATGGAGGAAAGCCGCGCGGAATTCCGCCGAAACGCGTGCCGATCGTCTCCACCGGCAGATGGAAGCAAGCGCTCACCCCGGTGCAGACAAGCACAGCGACGATCGAGCGCCGGACACGCGCCGCGTGAAGCGCGGCAGCAAGAATCAGGATGGCCAGCGTTCCAGCGCCGAGCGCCAAGCGCTGCCGAGTTCAGGCTGGCAAGATGGCCTGCAAGCAGCTTCATGCGCGGCAGAAATTCGCTGGGCACCGCGCCGATCCGCAGCCCGAAGAAATCCTTGATCTGCGTGGACGCAATCAGAATGGCGATGCCGTTGGTGAATCCGATGACCACCGGGCGCGGAATGAAGCGCACCGCTGAGCCCAGGCCGGTGAGCCCCATGGCCAGCAGGATGATGCCGGCCATGAGCGTGACCATGGCCAGACCGCTCAATGCCGAAGCGGGCCACAATGCCCGCCACGATCACGACAAATGCGCCGGTAGGTCCGCCGATCTGCGTGCGCGAGCCGCCCAGAGCGGAAATCAGAAATCCGGCCACAACTGCCGTGTAAAGGCCGGCCTGCGGCGTGACCCCGGAGGCAATGCCGAAGGCCATGGCCAGCGGCAGCGCGACCAGCCCCACCGTGATCCCGGCGAAGCAGGTCGTGCAGGAACATCTGCGCTCGTATAGCTCCGCAAGGCCAGCAGACCGATTTGGGAAGATTTGGATTGCTGAGGGACATGAGATATACTTTCTATTGTACGCGAATCTGGTCGCGTCTGGCGACTGGCGTTACGCGCAGTCGGCGGTCCACCTCTTCCAGTTAACTATGATCTTGCGATAGATGCATGCGCGCCGCGGTCCGGCGCGTAATAAGTGCTCTTCCTTGCCGCGCATAGTGCGAAGCCATGCGCTCATAAAGGCGGATCGCGGCAGCGTTCTCCGCCATCCACATGCAGCCAGATAGCACTGTTGCGCCTGCTGCTCGCGCCGAACCCTCCATGCGCCGCAGCAGTTCACCCGCAACGCCGCGCCTGCGCAACGCCGGAGCAACCTCAATCGTCTCGATGTAGGCACGAATCCCGTGCGATCTCTGCGCCCACTCAACGATGGCGAATCCAGCCAATCGCCTCTTCCTCCTCCGCAATCCATGTGGCGGAGTTCGGCGCTCGATGAGCTGCCGCATGTACCGCGCGGCTGAACCTGAACGGCGGCTGAAAGCACACCTCTTCGATCGCATAGAGCGGGTCAAAGTCTTCGCGGCTTGTAAAGCCGATAGAGCACATGTCCACTCTACGCAGAGAGAAAGCAACAAAGGGCCACCTTCAGCAACGAAGGCAGCCCTGATGCAAGCAGAACGACTGAGCTAGTAGACCTTGGCTTCAAGGTCACGAATCACGCTGAAGAACCGCTGATCCAGCCGGCGATTCGTGGCGATCGCTTCCTTGATCGTGATGTCGGTGATGTCCAGGCCCTTCAGCACCGCAATCCGGCCCCACTTCTTCTCGTGCACCATGTCGATGGCATGCAGGCCATAGCGCTGGCCGAGCAGGCGATCATACGCCGTCGGCACGCCGCCGCGCTGCGTGTGCCCCAGATTCACCGAGCGCGTCTCGAAGCCCGTCTTCTTCTCGATCAGGTCGGCCAGCGCTTCGCCAATGCCCGAGAGGCGCGCGTGCCCGAAGGAGTCGACCTCGGTCGAGCCTGTCACCTGGCCTACTTCCGGCAGATGGCAGCCCTCCGCCACCACCACCACGCCGTAGTGCTTGCCGTGATCGTAGTTGTATTTGAGCAGCGCGCACACATGATCGATGTCGATCTCCTTCTCCGGAACCAGAACCACATGCGCGCCGCCGGCAATACCTGAGGCATACGCAATCCAGCCCGCGTCGCGTCCCATCACTTCGACCACAATCACGCGATTGTGCGAGTCGGCCGTGGTGTGGATGCGGTCGATGGCCTCGGTCGCAATCGACACCGCGGTGTCAAATCCAAACGTCGCGTCGGTGCCGTTGATGTCGTTGTCGATGGTCTTGGGCACGCCGACAGCTGGGACGCCGTTCTCGCTCAAGAAACAGCGTGACCGACTGCGTGTCGTCGCCGCCCAGCGCGATCAGCGCATCGATCTTGTTGAGCTTCAGAACTTCCTGCACCTTCTCGATGCCGCCCGGAATCTTCTTCACGTTGGTGCGCGAGGAGTGAAGGATCGTTCCGCCCTTCAGCTGGATGCCGTCGGTGTTTTCGAGAGTCAGCGGAATCCAGTTGTTGTCGAGCACGCCGCGCCAGCCATTCAGAAAGCCGATGAACTCGTCGCCGTACGTTTGAATTCCCTTGCGCACGGCGGCATAAATCACCGCATTCAAGCCGGGGCAGTCGCCGCCGCCGGTCAACAAAGCAACTCGCATTGCAGAATTCTCCTGATCGAATTTGGCGCGGCCTCGAAGGCCGGCCGGGAGTCAACTCCCTGGATGGCGGCAAGCACGGCTAGACGACTGCCGGACTTGGCGACCTTAAACAGTGTACTCCGCCGCTGTAAAGCGGAATCGTGATCGCGCTCACGCGACGGTGCAACAGACTGCGCGCTTGATCAATTCAGCGTTGGGAATCGCGCGCTGCGAATGATTCAATAAGGTATGCCCGGAACCGGAGCCCTGTTACTGCTGGTGTTCGCCAGCCTGGTCGTGGTCGTGCTGCTGGTGCTGCTGCAGCTCACGCGGCTGGGCTTCCTCATCCGCTCCACCATTCCCGACCGGCCGCGCCGCCGCATGTTCATCGCCTCGGTCTCGTTCCTGATCACCTTTCTCGGGTGTGCGGCTGCTGGTGAGCCTGGTCATCCACAATCACGGCCCGTTCGACTGGGTCATGGTGCGCGGACGCCACATCCATCACCTGGTCTGGGGCATTCTCATTCTGCTGCTGGTGGGCTATGGCTGGCTGCTCGACCTGGGACGGTCCCACTCGCCCACGTCGATCTTTTTCAGCCGGCTCATGTCGGTGAGTTACGGCGTGGGCGCGGCGCTGACGCTCGACGAGTTTGCCCTCTGGCTCAACCTCGAGCCGGACGCATACTGGTCCAGCGCAGGCCGCCTCAGCATCGACGCCGTCATTCTCTTCGGCGCGATCCTCGGCATGGGCGCATGGGGCGCGCCGTTCTTCCGCGGCCTGCAGCGCATGTGGAGCAAGCGCGTGCTGCTGCGCCGCGAGCTGATTCACGTCGCGCACGCCTATTCGGCGCGTGCGGTTGCTTCGTCCGCGTAGAGTGCGTCGACCACCGCCGCATATTTCCCAGTAATCACGCGCCGTTTCAGCTTCATGGATGGCGTCAGCTCGCCCGACTCCTGCGACCATTCGTCGGCAACCACGCGAAAGCGCTTGATGGTCTCGAAGTTCGCCAGGCCCGCCGTTCACTTCGCGCACAATCTCGCCATAGAGCGCAACCACGCGGCTGTCGGCGACCAGTTCCTCGCGGTCCGTCGCTTCAATGCCCTGCTGCTTCGCCCAGTTCTTCCAAGGCCGCAAAGTTGGGCGAGATCAGCGCGGAGATGAACTTGTGCTTGTCGCCCACCAGCGCCGCCTGCGCCACCAGGACGCTGTTCTTCAGCTTGTTTTCGATCGGCTGCGGCGCCACCAGCTTGCCGCCTGAGGTCTTCAGCAGTTCCTTCTTCCGGTCGGTGATGTAGAGAAAGCCGTCCGCATCGAGATGCGCAATATCTCCGGTGCGGAACCAGCCTTCGGCATCGAAACACTCCGCATTCGCGGCCGGCTTCTGCCAGTAACCCGCAAAAACCGACGGCCCGCGCACCAGCAGTTCGCCATCCTCGGCAAACTTCAGCTCCACATTCGGCAGCGGCTTGCCCACCGCAGCCCATGCGCTGACTCACCGGATTGTTGAGCGCAGATGACCGGCGACGTTTCGGTCAGCCCATAGCCTTCCCACACCGCAATGCCGGCCGAGGCAAACCACTTCGCGGTGTCGATGCCCAGCGGCGCGCCGCCCGAGACAAAGAAGCGCACGCGCCCGCCAAAGGCCTCGCGTACCTTGCCGTAGACCAGCTTGCTGGCGCAGTCTTCCAGCGCAGCGACGAGGGCTGCTTCGCCGCGATAGACATTCTCCGCGATGCCGCGCGCCAACGCCGAGGGCCCATGCCAGCATGCGTCTTCTTCACCGGCGATGCCGACGACTTCAGCTCGACCGCCTGGCGAATCTTTTCGTAGACGCGCGGCACACCGACGAAGACCGTCGGGCGCACCTCCTTCATGGCCTGCGGGCAGCTTGTCGAACTGCGAGCAGTACGCCACCTGCGCCCCGCAGCCATACATGACGTAGTCGAGCGCGCGGGCAGTAATGTGCGAAAGCGGCAGAAAGGAGATGCAGGCGTCGGTCGAGTTAAATGCGAACTCCGCCGCGGCATAGATTCTGATTGGCAGCGATGTTGCCGTGCGTCAGCATCACGCCTTTGGGCTCGCCTGTCGTGCCCGAGGTATAGATCAGCGTGGCCAGATCGCCCGGCTCGACGGAACGTACCAGGGCATCGAAAACCGGGTCGCGCTCGGCCCCGCGCGCGTCGGCGCCGGCAATCAGCTCGCTGAACGCGATTGCGCCTTCCGGAGCGGTCGCGGAATCCATGATGACGATCCGCTCCAGAGAGGTCTGGTCGCGGACGGCGTTCAGCTTGTCGAATTGCTGCCGCGTGGAGACGACCGCAATCCGGCAGCCCGCATCCGCGATCAGTACCGCAATCTGTTCGCCGGTGAGCGTAGGGTAAATCGGCACATTCACCGCGCCGATGGCCAGCACGGCAAAGTCGGTGATCGCCCACTCCCAGCGGTTCTCGCTGATCAGAGCAATGCGATCGCCCTTTGCGCGCGCCCCAGCTCAGGAAGGCTTCAGCGAGCGCACGGACTCGCTGATAGATCTGGTCGGAGGAAATCGGCTGCCAGTGCCCGAATTCGTCCTGCCACAACACGGCATGGGCGTTGGCCGCTGAGGCCACGCGGCAAAGAAGGTCATTAATTGTGGAAAGCGATGCGGGAGCGGTCATGTGCGCTGTGCAGTTCCTCGCGGCCGTTTAGCCGGCCAACCGAGAGTGTACCAGTGCGATGCATTGCCCGGCTTGAATCCGTAACGGGGAATTTTGTCCCACCTTTCCCACAGCGCAGTCCCACAAAGGTACTCTGAACAAAAGTGGCATACCGTCCGATTCTGTGGCACTGCTATAAGTGAAGCCACGATATGCGAAACCGACTCGCATCCCTGCCGCCAAACCAGCCCGATCCGGACTTGATGAACCGGCTGTTTTTCGTGCAACAGGTCTGTCTGATTCTGGTCGTCCAAGTCACCGTGGTGGCGCTGGGCGCGCATGCTTCAGCGGGTCTCAGTATGGTCCTGCCAGCAGTGCTCACGGGGATGCCGGCGTTTCCTGCCGCCGCTGCCCTGCTCTGCGCCGCGGCCCTGTTGCTGTCTGAGCCTGGTCGATCGGCAAATCTCGTATTCGCGGGCAAAGTTGCAGCGGCTTTTGCGGCCTGCATCGCGTGCGCATCGCTGATGGAGCGCATCTTCCATTCGCCATCCACCCTTGTCGCGCTCGTGCCAACCCATGCGGCGACGTTCCCACGCGAGGTTTTCTCGCTAGCTGCCGTCTTTGCATTCTTTCTGTTGGCGACGGTAATCGCGCTCGCCCGGGCACAGCAGCTTTTCCTGAGCATCGTCACCGATGCAACCACGTGCTGCCTCGCACTCCTTTCCCTCATCCTGCTGCTCGAGTTTCTCTTCGGTGCCTTGGCAACCGGGTCGGCCATCACCGATTTCGCCTCGCCGCAGACTATCGTCTGCCTCATTCTGCTCACGATCGTCGCAATTCTCCGCCGCGCCGAATACGGTGCACTGGCCTTCTTTCTCGGGTACGGAATGGGCAGCCGCATCGGTCGCGGTCTCCTGCCCGCGCTCCTGGTCCTTCCCTTTCTCCGCGAACTCGGGCGCGCGCGGCTCCTTAGCACACAGTTGATTCCGTCGGCGTATGCCACCGCCTTGCTCACCTCGCTCGCAACCATCGTCTCGCTGGGGCTGTTGCTTTTCGTGGCGGCATATATCAATCGGATGCAGACGGAGATTCAGGGTCTGACATTGCGGGACGAGCTGACTGGCCTCCATAACGTGCGCGGCTTTAACCTGCTCGCCGAGCAGTCTCTGCTACTGGCGCGGCGCGCCAAGCAGGAGTTTGGCGTGCTATTCATCGATCTGGATAATCTCAAGGTGATCAATGACAATCTGGGCCACAGCATTGGCTCGGCGACCCTCGTTGAGACGGCCAAGCTGCTCAAGACGACCTTTCGCGACACGGATGTGATCGCTCGCATCGGAGGCGACGAGTTCGTGGTTGCGGGGCAGTTCGATCTTGAGTCGATCTCAGCCGCAGTCGACAGGCTGCAAACCTACGCAGCCTCCACCGGAAACGAAAGCGAACGCCGCTTCTCACTCAGCTTCAGCGTAGGCTATGCCGCAGTGGGCAATCCACGCGACACGGTCAAAGACCTTCTCATGCGCGCTGACCAGGCGATGTATGACGACAAGCGGCAGAAAAAAGTGCTCGCCACGGCCTGAACGCTCTACGCCTGCGGCTTGGGCGTCATCCGCACAAACTTTTGCGCCTCAGTCTCCCAATTGGCAAGCAGCCAGTGGGCCCGATGGCTCGCCGTCTTTGAAGCATGCAGTTCCACCAGCTCGCGAATCGACTGTCGCGCCGTGGGGTCGAGCCCGCTCCAGCGCTCCGGCTGCAGAAAGCTCTGGTGATAAAGGCCGCGGCCAAGGAACCTGCCATCCTCGTCATAAATCCACGCGAGCCCGCCGGTCATGCCCGGCGCCAAAGTTGATGCCCGTTGCGCCCAGCACCACCGCGAGACCGCCCGGTCATGTACTCGCAGCCGTGATCGCCAACGCCTTCGACAATCGCGAGCGCGCCGGAGTTGCGCACCGCAAAGCGCTCGCCCGCGCGCCCGCGGCAAACAGCCAGCCGCTCGTCGCGCCGTACAGCGCGACGTTGCCGAGCAGCGTGTGCTTCTCGCTTTCCAGTGCGGCCCGGCCGCGAGCCGCGCAGCACCAGTTCGCCGCCGCACAGGCCCTTGCCGACAAAATCGTTGGCCAGGCCTTCGAGCTGCAGCGTCATGCCTGCAACGGCAAAGGCGCCGAACGACTGCCCGGCAATTCCCTTCATGCTGAAGGTCAGGCTGGATCCGGTGGCCGTCGGATTCTGCGATTTGAAAAGCGCGAGTTGGCCCGCGAGACGCGCGCCCAGCGTGCGGTCTTCGTTTGTGACCTGCGTTTCAAGGCGATACGGGATGCCCGCACTTGTAGGCCTCAAGCGCGGGCTCAACCCAGCGTCGTCGATCGGCAGCGTGCGTCTCGGGCCGATCATTGCGGCGTCCCTGCCATCGCACGGCGCCGCCTGTCTCCGCAGCAACCGCCGTCGCCGCCAGCAGCCGGCTTCAGGTCGAGATCGGCATCGAAGCGGACCTGCTCCAGCAAATCGGTGCGTCCCGTCGCGGTTGCCAGCGAGGGCAAACCGAGCGTAGCCAGAAGCTGACGGACTTCGCTCGCAAGTTCATCGAAGAAGCGCACAACGATGCTCCGGCTTGCCGCGAAACTTGGCGCGCAGTTCCGGCCTCTGCGTGGCGATGCCGGTGGGGCAGGTATTCAGATGGCACTGGCGCGCCATATCGCAGCCCAGTGCAACGAGAACCGCCGTGCCAAACGCGAATTCATCCGCACCCAGCAGCGCGGCCATCACAATGTCGCGCGCCGTGCGCAGGCCGCCATCGGTGCGCAGACGAACGCGGCCACGCAGGCCGTTGTGGATGAGCACCTGTTGCGCCTCGGCCAGCCCCAGCTCCCACGGATTGCCGGCGTACTTGATGCTCGAAAGCGGCGACGCACCAGTACCGCCGGAATTGCCGGCAATCACAATGTAGTCGGCGTACGCCTTGGCCACGCCTGCAGCGATCGTGCCGACGCCGCAGCCGGACACCAGCTTCACGCCAACAGCCGCGCGCGGGTTGACGCGCTTGAGATCGTAAATCAACTGCGCAAGATCTTCGATCGAGTAGATGTCGTGGTGCGGCGGCGGCGAGATGAGCTGCATGCCCGGCTGCGCATGACGCAGACGCGCAATCAGCTCGGTGACTTTGTGTCCGGGAAGCTGGCCGCCTTCGCCGGGCTTCGCGCCTTGCGCAATCTTGATCTCAAGCTCTTCGGCATGCGCCAGATACTCCGCCGTCACGCCAAAACGGGCGCTGGCCACCTGCTTGATCTTGTTGTTCAGCAGCGACGGCGCGCCGTCAATGGGCGAATAGACCGCCGGATCTTCGCCACCTTCGCCAGTATTCGAACGCGCGCCAAGCAGGTTCATCGCCTGCGTGATGGTCTGGTGTGCTTCGGGCGACAGCGAGCCGAACGACATGGCGCTCGCAATGAATGTCCTGGTGATATTGCCCGCCGGCTCAACCTGATCGAGCGCCAGTTCAGGACCGGCGGGGCGAATCTCCAGCAGATCGCGCAGATGTCGTCGGGCTCGGACTCAATGGCCTGCGCCGCGAAGGTCGAAAACGGCGTCAGCGCAAGAGCAGCGCCTTGCTTTGTGGATCCGACAACCGTCTGCAGCGCTCGCACCATCTGCGGCTGCCACGAGTGGGACTCCGCCTCATCGGCCTTGCGGAAGCGAATGAAACCGTAATCGGGCAGTTCGCGCACCCTGCGTCGCGGAGACAACAGCACCGTCACTCGTCATCCGCGGCTCTTCCGCCGCTAGTTCGCTCAGCCAGAGATTGCGAACATACTCTTCAATCTCGGTGAAGCCGAAGCCTCCGATCGGCGCAGGCACGCCCGTGAAACACTTGTCGACCACCGTCTGCGAGATGCCGATGGCGTCGAAGAGATGCGCCGCGCTATAGCTGTCGAGAACGCTGATGCCCATCTTCGACATGACCTTGGCGAGGCCCAGCTCAAGCGCATGCAGAAGATTTTCTTCGCCCTTCTCCGCGATCGAGACTCGCGCGCCGTCTCCAGCGCCAGCCACGGGCACACCGCGCCCGCACCCATGCCCAGCAGCACCGCAACGTGATGAATCTCGCGACAGTCGCCCGCCTCAACCGCAAGGCCCACCTCCGCGCGAACCCCGGCGCGGGTCAGTGCCATGTGCACCGCGCCTGCGGCCATCGCCATCGGGAATCGGAATCGCCTCGGGAGTCGCGCCGCGATCCGAAACGATCAGCAGCGACGCGCCATCGCCGACCAGCTCCACGGCGCGCCTGGCAAGAATGTCGACCGCCACCTCAAGCGATGTGTCTGGCGAATAGAGACAGTTGAGAACCGCATGCGGCATCTTGCCTGCCTGCCCATGATGCGCATGGCGCAGCGCATGCATCTGCCCGAGGGTCAGAATCGGCGAGCGCAGCGAGAGACCGGGCAACGGTTCGCGCAGCTCGAGAAGATGCGGCCAGGGCCCGAGCCGCGTGTGCATCTGCAGCACCACCGACTCGCGCAGCGGATCGATAGGCGGATTGGTGACCTGCGCGAAGCGCTGCCGGAAGAATGCGTACAGCGGCCGCGGCGCGCGGGCCAGCGGCGCAATCGCGGTATCGTCGCCCATCGACCACACCGCGTCCTTGCCCTCCGCTGGCCATTGGCTGCAGAATCATGCGCACGTCTTCGCGGGTATAGCCGAAGCGATGCTGCAGACGATTCAGCTCGACGGCGTCCAGCGGCGGCAGCGTGCATCAGGCGAATCCTCGAGCGGCACGTCGAGCATGATCAGGTCCTGGTAGTGCCGCTTGGTGTCGTAGATGCGCAGAATCTCGTCGTTCTCGAAGAAGCGATTGAAGTCGAGGTCGGCCACGATCATCTGGCCGGGCCCTAGACGGCCGCTGTGCACGATGCGTTCCGGGTCCATGTCGACAAGACCAGCCTCAGAGCCGGCGACGACAAGGCCCTCATCGTCGAGAGCGAATCGGCAAGGACGAAGCCCATTGCGATCGAGGATCGCGCCAACCTGCCGGCCGTCGGTGAACGCAAGCGCGGCGGGGCCGTCCCATGGCTCAATGCACATCGCCGCTGTATTGCAGAAACGAAGACTTGTCGCCGGGGTTGGCCGGCGGCACCAGCATGCGCAGCGCCTCGCCGACGGTGCGGCCGTTGTGCGATAGCAACTCGACAATCTCATCCAGCGACGTGGAATCCGAGCCGCCTTCTGTCAGCACCGGGTGCAGATCGAGCGCCATCGTCGCGGCGCGCGCTTCCATGTTCGACCGGTTGCCCCAGATGGTGTTGATCTCGCCGTTGTGCGCCAGGGTGCGGAACGGCTGCGCACGATCCCACGAGGGCAGCACATTGGTGGCATACCGCTGATGGAAGAGAGCGATCGGCGTCTTGAAAGTCCGGGTCGGCGAGGTCGGGATAGAACTCCGACAGCAGGCGGCCGGCGCAAAGCGCCTTGTAGACCATCGTGGAAGAAGAGATGCTCGCAATGTACCCCGGCAAACCAGACCGCTCAAACTGCTTGCGCGCGAGAAAGAGCCGCCGGTTGAAGTCGGCCGGATCTTCGCTGGTGAGAGCAAATGCCAGATCGTCGGGACGCGATCGAGTCGGCGATTTCGCCAAGTACTTCCGGACGGACCGGAACAGGCCGCCACAGGAGCGACTTCAATCTGTTGCGCGGCGAGCGCAGCTTCAATCTCGATGCGCTGCTCGGCGTGCATCGGCGGGCAGAAAGACAACGCCCACGCCCAGCGGCTTCGTCTCCGCCAAGATCAGACCCGTCTGGCGCAGCATCCATTCACGCGGGACAACCACGGTGACACCGACGCCGTCGCTCGACTTCCCGTCTGCCGCCACAGCGCCGCGATGTTCCAGGCGCGCGAGTGCCGTCAGCGCTCGATCAAGAATGTCGTGCGAAGGCGGCGCCCGAAAGCTGAGCGACAAAGCCAACACCGCAGGAATCAAAGTCGAAACGGGGATCAACCAGGCTCTCGCGCAGGTAAGAGGGTGCAGACGCAGGGCCCTTCTCTGCGACTACCAGCCCGGAGCGTAGACGAAGTTGGCGATGCGAGCAATGGGAGCCCATGAGTAACTATACGACCTTTTGCGAGGAAATGCGGCGTGCACAGCGGCGCTGTCAGGCGCCTGCAGATGTCCCCAGACAAACCAAGCTGCTCTCCGGCGCGAAGAGAAGCCAATCAGAGCAGCAGGGTCTACAAATACCGCCTTGCATACTTATACAATTTAGTTGTATATTTATACAAGCGCGGCCGCCGTTTGCGAGCCGCGCTTTCGCTTTGCCGGAAATTGAAATGAAGTTTCAAAGACACAATGCAATCCGCGACCTGATAGCACGCTCACTGGTGGCCAACCAGGACGAGCTGCGCCGCAAGTTGCGCCGCCGTGGATTCGAGGTTACGCAGGCCACACTTTCGCGCGACATTCACGAGTTGCGCCTGTCCAAGGGACCCGGCGGCTATTCCTTGCCCAACGGCAATGGAAACGGCCATTCGATTACTGCCGAAGAAGACGACGCTCCCCCTTCCGTCGCGGAGATGATCGAGAGCTTTGGCATGCGTGTGCGGCAGGCCATGAACCAGGTGGTGATCCGCACGGTGATGGGCGGCGCACAACCCGTGGCCGCGGCCCTCGATTACGAAGAGTGGCCTGAGGTGGTCGGCACGATGGCAGGCGACGATACGGTGCTGGTGATCTGCCTCGACCTCCGCCGCGCCGCTGAAGTGGACACAAAGACTAAGGACGATGCTGGAGTCATGAGCAACGCAGTGCAGACAGCAGTGGTGGGAGTGACCGGATATGCGGGCGCAGAACTGGCGCGTCTCCTGCTGCGCCACCCTCGGCTCAAAGGCGTGCCCCCCATCTTTGCCGGGCGCGTCGAAGAGAAAGACGCGGCCCGCGGTGGTGTCCCGCTGGTCGAGATTCATCCGCAACTCGCGGACAACAACGGAAGCGCGGCGTTGAAGCTGCAGCCCTTCTCGTGGGAATTGCTCGCCAAGATCGCGGCGTCAAAGTGCTGTTTCTTGCCACGCCCCATGAGCAGTCGCGCGAGTGGGTACCCGAGGCATTGGCTCGCGGCCTGCGCGTGATCGACCTGAGCGGTGCATGGCGATTGACCGAAGCCGCCAATCGCGCAATCTATGGCTTCGAAGACGACGGCACGCGAACCAGGCCGCGCAGACCCAATCGCAGGCGGTCTACGGCCTGCCGGAGCTGCATCGCGCTGAAATTGCCGGCAGCTCGGCTCGTCGCCAATCCGGGCTGCTATGCAACCTCGGTGATTCTCGCGCTCCGGCCGCTGGTGGCAGCGGGCATTGTTGATCTCGATGCGGGCATCGTGGCCGACGCGAAGAGCGGCGTGAGCGGCGCGGGCAAAGCTCCGACAGCGAAGACGCACTATATGTACGCTGCGGACAATCTCTCTGCTTACGGCGTGTTTGCTCATCGGCACACGGGCGAGCTGCTGGAGCAGATTGGTCTCGATTCGAGCCAGATCGTCTTTACGCCGCATCTGCTGCCGATTCCGCGCGGAATCCTGTCGACGATCTACGTGCGCTTTACACAACCTCAGACGCACGAAAGCGTCGGCGCGCATTTACCGCGGATTTTTCAAGGACAGCCCGATGGTGCGCCTCTACGAAACCGCGTTGCCGCAGATTCAGTATTCCGTGCGCACAAACTATGCCGACATCGGCTTTCAGATTTCTGCAGACGGACGGCGCGCAGTGATCGTCAGCTGCCTCGACAATTTGTTGAAAGGCGCATCGGGCCAGGCGGTGCAGAATCTCAATGTGATGCAGGGCTGGAATGAGGCGGAGGGGCTCGAATGAAGTATGTCGTGAAACTGGGCGGCGCGGGCCTTGAGACTCCATCGCTGCTCGAAGGCTGCGTCCGCGCCATCGCCGAACTGGTCCGCGACGGTAATCAGGTCGCCGTGGTGCACGGCGGCGGCGTCCAGCTGACGCAAGATGCTCAAGGCGCTCGGCAAACAGAGCGAGTTCATCGGCGGCCTGCGCGTCACTGATGCCGAGACACGCGACGTAGCGCTGATGGTGCTTGCCGGCAAGGTCAACAAAGGTCTCGTGGCGGCATTCGGCGCGCTGGGTCAGCCTGCCATCGGTCTCTCCGGCGGCGACGGATTGCTTTTTCGCGCACGCAAGAAGCGTACCGTGCCGGACCTGGGCTTCGTCGGCGAGATCGCGTCCAGCGATCCGCGCTGGATCGAAGCAGTCTGGAAGTTGAATGGCGTGCCCGTCATCTCATCCATGGCGCTCGGCTTTGATGGCGAGTACTACAACGTGAACGCCGACGAGATGGCCGCCGCCTGCGCTACTGCCTGCCATGCCGACGCGCTTGTGTTTCTCACCGATGTGCCCGGCGTCAAGGGATCGAACGGCGAAGTGCTGCGATGGCTCTCTATCGATCAGATCGCCGAGATGGCGAAAAGCGCCATCATTACCGGCGGCATGTTGCCCAAGCTGGGCGCTTGCCGCGAAGCTCTATTGAATGGCGTGAAGCGTGTGCGCATTCTGCCCGCTGAGGCCGCGGCTTCCCTGCCCGACCTTTGCAGCTCGCGCGTTGCGCATGGCACCGAAGTGATGGTGGCCTAAGGAGACCATGAAGTGACGAAACTCGATCAAATTCGCGCCGCCGAATCGCGGCTCCTGCTCCAGACCTACGAGCGCAATCCGATTCTGTTCGTGGGCGGCGAAGGCGTCCACCTCATCGACGAGCAGGGCGAGCGCTATCTCGACCTGCTGAGCGGCATCGGCGTCAACGCGCTTGGCTATGGCCATCCCGCGCTTGAAGAAGCCATCGCGCGTCAGAGCCGTGCGCTGATTCACACTTCGAATCTCTTCTACCACGAAGGCCAGGCAGAGCTCGCGCTGCGCCTCACAGAACGCACCGGTCTCGATCGCGTCTTCTTCGCGAACACGGGAACGGAAGCGTGGGAAGGCGCACTGAAGCTGGCGCGGGCCCATGCCGGCCTGCTTCGCAGTGAGGGCAAGGCTATCGGGACCAAGTTCCTCGCTCTCGAACAGAGCTTTCACGGCCGCACGTTTGGTTCCGTGTCAACGACCTACAAGGCGAAATACCGCGAGCCATTCGGGCCTGTCGTTCCCGGCGTGGAATTTGTGCGTTTCAACGATGTTGCAGATCTCCGCGCAAAGTTTTCGAATGACGTCTGTGCCATTCTCGTCGAGTCCATCCAGGGCGAAGGCGGCATCCGTCCCCTCACGGAGGCGTTCTTCGCCGAGGCGCGAGCTCTGGCCAGTTCGACCGGAGCGCTTCTCATCGTTGACGAAATTCAGGCCGGGATGGGTCGTACGGGTAAGTGGTGCGGCTACCAGCACTATGGCATCCTTCCGGATGTAACCACGCTCGCGAAGCCGTTGGCCGGCGGCATTCCGCTGGGCGCAGTTCTCTGCACGGAAGAGGCTGCGCGCGCCATCCATGCTGGAATGCATGGCACCACTTTCGGCGGCGGACCCTTGGCCTGCGCTGTTGCAAATCGCCGTCATCGATACCATCGAAAGCGAGGGCCTGCTTGATCATGCGACGGATGTGGGAGATTACTTTCAGGCACAGCTTCGTTCCCTTGCGCAGAGCCATGAAGCCATAATCGACGTGCGTGGCAAGGGCCTGATGATCGCCGCAGAGCTTGACTCGGCCGAACTCGCCAAACTCACCGTGGCCGAGATGCTCAAGCACCGCATTGTCATCAACTGCACGAGCGACACCACCCTGCGCTTCTTGCCGCCGTACATTCTTGAGCGCGCACATGTCGACACCGCGATTGCCGCACTCGACGCAATCTTCACCGAGCATGCAGCCCATGTGGCCGCTCAGCCCGTAGGAGGACACGAACGTGGCCACTAGAACAGCCATTGACCTTGCAATTCCGGTTCAGAAAGACCCCGATGTTCTTGCCGCCGCCGCGCGGCTCGCAGGCGAGGACATGTGTTCTATCGCTGATCTCTCAAGTGCTGAAGTCCGCGCCATTCTCAAGCTCGGCCACGACGTGAAACGCAATCCGCGCGAATATCGCCATGCGCTTGACGCCAAGCAGATGGTGCTGATGTTTGAAAAGGCCAGCCTGCGCACGCGCCTCAGCTTCGAGGCGGGCATGAGCACGATGGGCGGCAATGCAATCTTTGTCGACCAAACCAACTCGCCTCTCGGCGAGCGCGAGTCGATCGCCGACGTGGCGCGCAATGTCGAGCGCTGGGTCGACATCATGGTGCTGCGAACCTACGCCCACGACACCATCACCGAGATGGCAGCCAACGCGCGTGTGCCCGTCATCAACGCGCTCTCTGACTTCGAGCACCCCTGTCAGGCGCTCGCCGACTTCATGACTTTGCAGGAGCATTTTGGCTCCGTCACCGGCCTCAACTTCACTTATGTCGGCGATGGCAACAACGTGTGCCACTCGCTGATGCTCACTGGCGCTCAGCTCGGCGCAAATGTCACGGTGGCAACGCCCCGCGGTTACTCGCCCGATATTGAAATCGTCACCATCGCACGCGAAATCGCGGAAACCAATCATTGCGAACTGCGATTGGTGCAGGATCCGCAGGCCGCTGTCGAAGGAGCCGACGCAGTTTATACCGATGTATGCGTCAGCATGGGTTTTGAGCACGAATCCACCAAACGCGCGCCGATCTTCCGCCCGTTCCAGGTAAACGACGCCCTGATGCAGAAGGCATCGCCCAACGCAGTGTTTATGCACTGCCTGCCGGCACGCCGCAACGATGAAGTCACTGACGCAGTGATCGACGGCCCACAATCCATCGTCTTCGATCAAGCTGAGAACCGTCTGCACGCACAGAAGGCGCTGCTGCTCTTGCTGCTTGGCGGACTTGCAAATACTGCGAGCTTCAACAACGCATAGGACATCTGTGACCCACGGCAATGCCGTGATTGGCCGACCAAACGTGCGGCTGAGGAACAAGAAAGCAAGCAATGTCAAACGACAAGAATCCGGCCAAGATGTGGTCGGGCCGCTTTCGCGAGCCGCTGGATGCGGAGTTCGAACAGTGGCAGCGTTCCATCGTGTTTGATGGGCGCCTCCTTGAACACGAGATCGCAGCCAGCAAGGCCCATGCGGCCGCGTTGTGCGCCGCAGGCATTCTTTCCGCGAGCGAGACGGCAGAGCTGCGCGCCGCGTTGGACTCGATTGCGGCCGCGCACGAGGGTGATGCAGGCAAGACCGCTGTCTGCGCGCATCCCGTGGCGGAAGACATACACCACTTTGTCGAACTATCTTTGGTCGAGCGCGTAGGTTCGCTTGGCCTAAAGCTGCACACGGGGCGCAGCCGCAACGAACAGATCGCGACCGATCTGCGTCTCTACATTCGCAAACAGATCGAAGACACGATTACATCGCTTGCCGCATGGGGCGACGCTCTTGTCGCACAGGCAAAGACCGCGGAAGAGCGCGTGATGCCCAGCTACACGCATATGCAGCGGGCTGAGCCAGTCCTAGTCGCTCATTGGCTGCTGGCGTATGTAGAGATGATTCTTCGCGATGCAGACCGGCTGACTGATTGTGCGGCCCGCCTGAACTTCTGTCCTCTCGGCTCAGGCGCGGTGGCGGGAGCCACTCTTGCGCTTGATCGCACCATTGCCGCGCGCGAGCTGGGATTTACAGCTCCCACTTCGAATTCGATGGACGCCACAAGCGACCGCGACTTCGTTCTCGAGTACCTGCAGGCGCTTACATTCGTGGCGCTGCACCTGAGCCGTTTCGCGGAGGAGATCACGCTCTACGCCACGGCGGAGTTCGGTTTCGCCGTTCTGCCCGAAGCTTTTTCGACCGGGTCGAGCGCGATGCCTCAAAAGAAGAACCCAGACTTTACCGAACTGATCCGCGCCAAAGTCGGACGCATTCACGGCGCCGCCGAGGCCGTTACACTGCAGCTCAAAGGCCTACCGCTCGCCTACAATAAAGACATGCAGGAGACCCAAGAGCCAGCGTTTGCCGTTGAGTTTGTTCCGCAGATGCTAGCACTCGTGGCGCGGTTCACGTCGGCATTGCGTTTCGATTTTGCGCGCATGAGCCATGCGGCGCAAACCGGTTATCTGAATGCGATGGCTGCGGCCACATACCTTGTCCATAAAGGCGTCCCCTTCCGCACTGCGCACGAGATCGTCGGCCACACCGTCCGCTATGCGATCGACAAAGGCGTGGAGTTGAACGTACTGACGCTGGACGAGCTGCACAAGTTTGGCGCGGAGTTCGACAGCGATTTCTTTGCTGCGATTACAGTGGAGACGACACTCGACTGCCACGACGTCATCGGCGGAACTGCGCGTGCGCGTGTGCGCCAGGCGCTGGCCGAGGCCTCCGGGCGGATCAAGGTTCTTACGCGGGAGGCTGTTCATGCTGGTGCGTAAGGCCCTGCTACAGGATGCTTCGAACGTCTACGACCTGGTGAATTCCCTCTCCGGCGACGGCACGCTGCTGAAGCGCGCTTTCGCGGAGATCTGCGAGAACATCCGCGACTTCACGGTCGCCGAGTCGGATGCCGGAATCTTTCTCGGCTGCGGCGCATTGCATCTTTACGGCCCGCACCTTTCTGAAGTGAGATCGATTGTCGTAAAGCCGGAGGCCAAAGGGCAAGGCGCAGGCGGCCGCATACTTGGCGCGCTGATTGAAGAAGCGGAGCAGCACGGTATTCAGTCAGTGTGCTTATTCACACGCATTCCAGACTTCTTTTTCAAGTTTGGCTTCCGCATCGTGGAAGACAAGGCCGAGCTCCCGGACAAGATCTTCAAGGATTGCCAGAGCTGCCCCCGGCTGCATCGCTGCGACGAAGTCGCCATGGTGCGCGGGCGGATTCCACGCATCTCCATTCTCGGTCCGCGGCACGAGGCACAGGAACTGGTGCGGATCTCTGGCTGAGGTTTTCAGCTAACTTCTACGGGGCGCGACCGCAGTTCGTTGTCGCGTGCGCCTATCGTCCAGACAAATTGCTGCCGCCGCGAGGATCATCACCCCGAAGGCCGCTTCAGCTGGGTGCGTCCTCGCTGTCTCCAGGATCGTTGAACGAACACTGCCGCAATAGCCCAATGCCGCGCATGTTCTCCAGTTCAGCGCCGAGTAAGTCGCAAGGTACCCGAACGCAATCGTTGCGTGGAGACTCACCTCAGGCCAGGGTAGGCGAGCGAACAGAAAGACCACAATGCTGAGCGTGGGCAGTGCGCAGAACAACACGGACAGTATCGTGTCAGCACGCAGATCGATGGCCCAGAACGCGTAGAGTCCGCGCATTGATACAAACATGCACAGAATGCCGGTGACAACCCTGCAAACAAGCCACGCAATCTCTTTCACGTTCACGGTGCGCTCCGACTGATCGAAGATCGAGTTGCAACTCCTGAAGAGTAGACGGCGTCAGAGCCCGCCTCGCTCCATCGGCCCGTCCCGCTCGGCCCTACGGCACGTTTTAGTCAGCCGAAGCCGCAGCGTTCTCATCGCGCCCAACACGAGCCTTTTCTTCATCGATCGCCTGAAATATGGCGGCTTCTTCTTTGAAGCGAAAAGAGTTTGGCATATCGATCGGGCCCAAGCGCGCCTCCGCGCACGCCAGGAGTTTGAGCTCGTCCTTGTCCACCACACGCATGCCGCGCGATGCCAGGAACGTGCGGATATGCGCCTCATCCGCGGTTTCAGTGTCGGCAACACTCTGCAAATATTCGATAGCCCGCTCTGCTCCAATCTCTCCGTCGTGACGAGCCACACCCGCCAGTCCCGTGCTGGCCTTGCGCGCCCAGCCCACCACAAACCGTCCGGGCTGAATCTCGCCAGCAGCAGGGTCCCACACTTCATAAGACGCCGCGTCGCAATCAGGCTGGATGGGCTTCACTGCGTAGCCACCGGCGCCCATCGGCAAGCCGATCTTTGGATCGTGGCTGTCGCCGATCGCGAACAGTACCGTATCCACATCCAGCGTGGAGGTCTCAGCCGTTGGGCGCGCTGATGTGCTGCCATCGGCATTCAGCACAAGCTCGTTTTCCGTCAGGATTAAGTGGGCGACGCGGCCTTCCGCGTCAGGCACAAATGCCTTGGGCGATGAGAGGAAACGGAAATTGAGCCGCGGAGCGACGGACGCAAAGTCCGGCTTGGCAAGTCCAGGAAAGCGCGCCGGGATCACGGCATCCGGCGAGACATCCTGATTGACACGCGCACAGCGCCCGCGCACGCGCTCCAGTTCGCCCACCAGTTCGCCGCGGTCGATGTGCACGTCGACGTAGCCAATCTCCTTGCTGTCGAACTTCACTTCAAGCGGCCCGCGGCGAGCAACAATCGTGACACTCTCCGTGGTTCGCGCGGGCTTGTCGTTGAGCAGCCAGCGAACTACGTCGATTGCGACGTTGCCCACACCCACCACGGCAATGTGCTTGTGCGCCGAGAAATCGAGCGCGACATGCGACTCAAGCTGGTTGTAATTGTAGACGTAATCCTTGGCTGCGTAGACGCCGGCAGCATCCTCGCCGGGCAAACCAAGTTTCTTCGCACCCTGCGCGCCCGAAGCAAAGATAATCGCAGAGGGGCGAAACGACTCCAGTTCCTCCAGCGACAAATCGTAGGCTGCGCCTATCTGGACATGACCGAAGTAGTGCACATTCGGCAGCGCGAGAGTCTGTTCAAATTGCTTGCGCAGCCCGATCTTCATCTTGCTCTTGGTGGGGTAAATGCCGTACTGAGCGAGGCCGCCGGGGCGGATGTCGCGATTAAAGATGAACGTCTCGTATCCGGCCTGGGCGAGCTTGCGCGCGGCGAACATACCGGCCGGCCCTGCTCCCACGACAAAAACACCCCTCATTCACACCCTCCTGCGCGGACGCACATTCCACCGGTCGCGCTACTGATGCTGCGCGAAACACCAAAGACGTTGCGTAATTCGGCCATTATCGCAGGTCACGGATGCAGCGTGCCCGCCAATCGGCTGCACCCGCTAACGTGCGTAACCCGTCAGCTTGAATGCAAATGCGTAATCGCCTTTGAGCGGTTCGCGCAGCACGATGCGCGTGTTGCCGCCCTCAGTGGTCGCGCCTTCTGCATCGCTGCTTCCGAGTTCGGTAATCTGCACGTCCGGTTTCACCGGCACGTCGAGCAGCGTGATCGTCGCCGCCTTCGGTTTGCCCAGCACCGTCACGTAAAGGTCATCGCCCTTTCGGGTAAATCGCAGGTCGTCGCCCTCGGCGCTCTTGCCGACCGCGCGAGTCCACGGAGAGGTGCCGTAAATGGCTTCGCCATTCTGCGCAAGCCACGCGCCCAGCGCCTTCAGCCTCTCCATCTGCACCAGCGGAATCGTGCCGTCTGCTTCCGGCCCCACATCGAGCAGCAGGTTGCCATTCTTGCTCACGATGTCGACCAGCAGAGCAATCAGTTCGGCGGGGGCAATCGTCTCTGCCTCACCTTCCGCACGGTTGTATCCGAATGAGCGGCCCAAACCGCGGCACTCTTCCCACTTCCTCTCGCTGATCTTGTCGAGTTTTTGATATTCGGGCGAGGTAAAGTCCGCATGCTTGATGCCGAACCGGTCATCGATCACACCGTCCGGCACAGCGTTGTAATAGTCAGCCTCCACACCCAGCGCGTCGCCGGTCTTCGGCCAGTCGATATCGTTCCACAGCAGTGCGGGATGATAGCGATCAATCAGTTCGTGAATCTGAGCATTGGCGTATTTGCCATAAGCCTCGGTCTCCGGTTTCACGGCCTGATAATCCGTGTTGGTCTCGATGGGGCCCGAGTTGAAGGTCCAGTCGTAGCCGCCAGAGTAATAGAGGCCCATCCGCAAGCCCTGCCTGCGCACGGCTTCGGTCAGTTCGCCCACAATGTCGCGCTCGGCGTGCAGTTGGCTCGGCTTCAGGCTGGGATTGGGATTGGGCGTGGTGCTGGGCCAGAGTGTAAATCCCTCATGATGCTTGCTGGTCAGCACAACGTACCGCGCGCCCGCCGCCTTGAAGATCGCGGCCATGGCATCAGGATTCCACTTCTTCGATTCGCGATTAAATATCGGCGAAAAGTCGTAATAGCCGAAGTCCGCTCCATAATGCTCGCGCTGATATGCCTGTGTAGGCGAGCCTGGAATGCGCATCGTGTTCAGATACCACTCCGCATAAGGGTCGTACTTGATGTAGTCGTTGGAAGAGAAATCATGATCCGGATGGGTGAGCGGCGCCCAGCCAGGCACCGAATACAGACCCCAATGGATGAAGATGCCCAGCTTCGCGTCCGCGTACCACTGCGGCAGCGGGTGCGTATCGAGCGACTCGAGGTTGGGTTCATAGTGCTTGGGCGTCTGCGCCGCGCACAGACATGCAATGGAAATCAGAGTTGCAATCGATCCCACGATCAGAAGACTTTTTCTCACTCGCTTTTACCCCGCAGGCAGTTCCCTTCGCATCATATTCACCGCATCGGGATCTGCCAACTTCGCCGCTCAGCGCAGAAGAGCTTCCGCGAGAGCTGCCCACTCATCTTGGATGCTGGGGCGGTGCTGCGCGCGCCCAGCGCGGGCATACCAGTAGTCAGCGTTGCTTTCCGAACCTTCTTTGCGATGCAGGTAGGCATGGACGGCCATTCCCTGCTGCGTCTCGAGTTCATCGACGAGGCTATGCGCCCGCGCCCAGTAGCCATGCGCGTCCCACCACAGCGCTGCGAGCGGAATGCTTAGCGCCTCTGGCGGCGACGGAAAGCTAAGACTGGCCCGAAACTCCTCGATTGTCATCTCCATTACCTTCCGCTCCGATTGTCGCTCAAGCCGTGATCCAAGTCACATGGTTCCAGCGGCATGGTTGCTATGAATAAGGTGACCGCCCACTGAAAATCTTCCTCTGGGACCCAGCGGGCAAGGTCAGGGCGCGGCGACACTCGCCGCAGCCCGCACGCGGAGGTCGGACCATGAAAAAGAGCAGACAAAGAGCGTCGTCAAACCGTGTTTGCAACTCAGACCGAAACAGTCCTATACTGAATTCAGACTATTCCGGTCGCAGTTTCAGGGTACTGCCCTTTCGGCGGCCCACGGGAGTCCGGCGGTTGAGCGTGCTGAGCGAATTAAAGATTGGCGAATGCGGGATTCTGGTCGGCCTCGATCTGCCTGAGTCTGTGCAGAACCACCTGATGCATATGGGCTTTGTGCCCGACGCACACGTGACGGCTCTGCGCCGCGCCCCTGCCGGCGACCCCACCGTTTACGCGATAGATGGCATGGAGATCGCCCTTCGCGTAGAGACCGCCAAAGCCATTCGCGTGCGCGATGCGAGACCCGGAGAAGGCCGCCAAAGCCAGGAACGGGAGCTGGCCGGAGCGAGGCGATGAGTTCCTGCTGCGAAACACCGGCGTATGTGCCCCCTGCCGCTCCGCCGCCATCTGGAACGCTGCGCACGGTTGCCCTGATTGGGCCCCCGAACTCGGGCAAATCCACGCTTTTCAACCGGCTGACCGGTCTACGGCAGAAGGTGGCCAACTATCCCGGCGTGACCGTCGAGCAGCGTATGGGCTCGATGGCCGGCGTGGGCCGGGAAGACCTTACGCTCATCGATCTGCCCGGTATCTACTCCCTTACGCCCTACTCCGAGGATGCTCGCGTGGCTGTGGACGTGCTCCGCGGCAAGATGCCCGGCACGCCCAAGCCGGATGCGGTGCTTCTGGTGCTCGACTCCCAGCACCTGACGCGGCAGCTCATGCTGGCTGCGCCTGTGTTGTCTTTGGGCCTGCCCACGCTGGTGCTGCTGAACATGAGCGACGTGATGAAGTCGCGCGGCGGCCAGGTGGACACGCTGCAACTCGCCCGCGAACTCTGCGCTCCGGTGGCACAGATCAGCGCCACGCACGGCACAGGCATGGAAGCGGTTCCGCTCTTTCTGAATCAACCCGGCAACGGCACAGCGGCGCAGCCGCTTACGCTGCCAGTGCTGGGCAACGCGGCCAGCGCGCACACTTGGGCCGCGCAGGTGAGCCGCCGTACCGGCTATCGCGCTCCGCTCTCCGCTGAAACCAGCCGCAAGTTGGACAATGTGTTGCTGCACCGTTTCTGGGGTCCACTGCTGTTTCTGGCGGTGGTGGTTGCAGTCTTCGAAGTGGTGTTTGCAATTGGTCAGCCTCTCTCCGACGGTTTCGGCGACGTGCTGACAACCATGGGCAATCTTGCCCGGCCGCTGCTTCCCGCCGGCTGGCTGCAGTCGCTCGTGCTCGACGGCGTGTGGAAGGGCATCGCCTCGGTTCTGGTTTTCCTTCCGCAAATTCTTCTGCTCTTCCTCTTTATCGGAATCCTCGAAGACACGGGCTACCTGGCGCGGGCGGCGCTCATCGCAGACCGCGTGATGCGCAGCATCGGCCTCAACGGCAAGGCCTTCATTCCGCTGCTCTCGGCTTACGCCTGCGCAGTGCCCGCCATCATGGCCACGCGCACCATCGAGAACCGTCGCGACCGGCTCGCGACCATCCTCGTCACGCCGTTCATGACCTGCTCGGCCCGGATTCCGGTCTACATCCTGCTCATCGCTGCTTTCATCCCCAACACGACCTATCTGCATGGTTTTCTCGGCCTGCGCACGATCGTGATGTTGAGCCTCTACATCGCTGGCTTTGTGGCGGCGATGACCACAGCCTGGCTGCTCAAGAGCTCCATCCTCAAGTCGAGCGAGACGCCGTTCATCCTGGAGCTGCCGCAATACCGTATGCCCACGCTGCGCTCGCTGGTCCTGCGCCTGGTGGATCGCGCGCGCGTCTTCCTGCACAATGCAGGTACCGTCATCCTGATGGTCACACTGGCGCTGTGGGTGCTGGCTCATGTTCCTCCTGTACATCTCGGCAACGGCACCTATGCCGCGCCGGAGCTGGCCGACAGCATGATCGGCCGGCTGGGCCACTTCATCGAGCCGGTGATTGCGCCGCTCGGCTTCAACTGGAAGATCGGTATCGGTCTGCTTTCGAGCGTGCTGGCGCGCGAAGTCATGGTCAGCACCATGGGCACGCTCTACGGCGCCGACCCCAGCACGCAATCGCTGGGCCTGCAGGCGGCCCTGCACCATGACATGGCCCTGGGCGGCGCACTGGCGCTGATGATCTTCTTTGCCTTCGCCATGCAGTGCACCTCGACCATCGCCGTCGTCCGCCGCGAGACAAATAGCTGGACGTGGCCGGCTCTGCAATTCGGCTACATGCTGCTTTTGGCCTACGGCGCGGCCTTCGTGGTGAATCAGGCTGTCACCGCGTTGATGCACTGATCCGGCTGCACTCCGTTTGCCCTCTCCTATGAGAGAATGGACGTGCAGACGATCTTTTGGGCTGCCCGCGTGCGCGGCCCACACCAGAGTCAACTTTGAGCGTTGCGCGGCCCTTGCAGCCGTTACCCGGCTGCGGCACGCGCGCCTGAAACAGGAAACCGATGATCAGTGTCAGCAATGTCACCATGCGCTACGGCTCGAAGGTGCTCTTCGAGGAAGTGAGCACCACGTTTACGCCGGGGCGGCGCTATGGATTGACGGGACCGAACGGGTCGGGCAAGTCGACATTCATGAAGATTCTGACCGGCGAGCTCGAAGCCGCAAAAGGGCACCGTCGTGCGTCCGCGCAAGATGGGCGTGCTGCGCCAGGATCAGTTCGCCTTCGACGACTATCGCGTGATCGATACCGTCATCATGGGCAACGCGCCGCTGTGGGCGGCGCTCGAAGAGCGCGATCGCATCTACGAAAAAGCCGAGATGACCGAATGAAGACGGCATGCGGCTGGGCGAGCTCGAAGGCGTAATCGGCGACGAGGATGGCTACAGCGCCGAGAGCGATGCGGCCGTGCTGCTGCAGGGCCTGGACATTGCCGACGAGTTGCATGAGCGCAAGATGGGCGAACTGCAGGGCGGCCAGAAGGTGCGTGTGCTGCTGGCGCAGGCGCTGTTTGGCAAGCCGGCAGGCGCTGATGCTGGACGAGCCGACCAACTATCTCGATCTCGATTCGATCCACTGGCTGCAGGATTTTCTGCTGAACTACGACGGCACGCTGATCGCGATCTCGCACGACCGGCATTTTCTCAACAGCGTGACGACACACACGGCGGATATCGATTACCAGACAATCATCACCTACACCGGCGGCTACGACGACATGGTGATGGCGAAGACGCAGGTGCGCTCCACGCTGGAGTCGCAGAATGCGCAGCGCGAAAAGAAGATCGCGCAGTTGAATGAATTCATCGCCCGCTTTGCGGCCGGCACGCGATCATCGCAGGTGACGAGCCGCCGCAAGGAAGTGGAGCGCCTGCAGACCAACGAGCTGGCGCGCTCGAACATTCAGCGCCCGTTCATCAAGTTCGACCAGGTGCGGCCCAGCGGCAAGCACGTGCTCGAGTTCAAAGCACTGACGCAAGATCTATACGACGACCTGAAAGTGATCGACGAGTTCAGCGCGAACGTGCTGCGCGGCGAAAAGATCTGCCTGATGGGCCGCAACGGCGCGGGCAAGACGACGCTGCTGAAGAGCCTGCTGGCGAATTATCCGGGCCTGGCGGATCAAGGATTTCACGCTCGACTCGGGAACCGTGTTCTGGGGCCACGAAGCGCAGGTCGGCTACTTTCCGCAGGATGTGGGATCGACGATCGAGCACGGACTGACCGTGGCCGAGTGGCTGCATCGCTGGAATCCGGCAGCGCACATCGAGGAGATTCGCGGCATTCTGGGGCAGATGCTCTTCAGCGGCGAAGAAGGCGCCAAGCCGACCAAGGCGCTCTCCGGCGGCGAGCAGGCGCGGCTCATCTTCTGCAAGCTGATTCTGACCAAGCCGAATATTCTGATCTTCGACGAGCCGACGAACCATCTCGATCTGGAATCGATCAACGCGCTGAACATTGCGCTGCAGCGCTATGAGGGCACGGTGCTGCTGGTGACGCACGATCACGATCTGATCGATGAAGTAGCAACGCGGCTGTGGAACTTCGATGACGGACGGGATCGAGGACTTCCAGGGCCCGTACGCGGAGTGGAAGGGCAAGCACAACTAGGATGCGGATTGCCCGCACGAAGGAATTGACAACGCGTTGAGCGCGCGGGTGTAATGGAATTCAGTGGTGATGGAGTTCACCCTTAACCGCTGCCCCATCCGATAGGCCGGGTAGATGATGACTCCTGGCAGGGACTCCTGTCGCGGAGGCATACCCCGGCGCGATCCCCGCATACAAGGCAACCGGCGAGCCATTCTCCGCACAGCTGCGCCTTAGGAGCAGAGGTGCGGCCGGAGGAGGAGAGGACGGATGCAGAAATATCTGCTGATTGCGGCTGGCGGCGCGCTGGGTTCGCTGGCGCGGTACTGGGTCGGCGCCACCATCGGCGCGCGCATGAGTTCCTCGCGCTTCCCTTACGGCACGTTCGTCATCAACCTCACCGCGTGCATCATCATCGGCTTTTCGCTCACCTATCTCGGCAAGCGCGTAGAGTTGAGTCCAGCGTGGCGCTACCTCATCCCCATCGGCTTTGTCGGCGCTTATTCCACTTTCTCAACCTACGAGTGGGAGACGCTCTCGACAATGCGTGCGGGGGCGTTCGCCATCGCGGCCGCTTACTCCATCGGCAGTCTCATCCTGGGCCTTGGCGCAACGTGGCTTGGCGCGGTGCTCGCCGATTCACTTCTCTAGTTCGTCTGAGCGTAGCGATGTGAATGGCGACGCGGGCAGTCCCTCTCCGTTGAATAAATCGCACTGCGGGCTGTTGGCCCAGCCATAGCGAACAGCGACCGGCGCAGCGACCGCGGGGCTGCTCGCGAGAATGTGTCTCGCCTTCGATCTTCGCGGTGGCCGGCATCCACTTGCCATCCGCGCCGGCGACTTCCACGCTGGTCACTTCCCCATTCTTCGCCATCAGCCCTTTTGCATGATCGAACCAGACGCGGATTGAAGCGCCCTCCGGCGTGGCCTGGCGAAAGAGCGGCCCGTTGTATTCGACCTGCTTCGCCGTAGCTGAGAGCGCGCGCGGCGCGGGCCAGGCGCAGGCCAACGTCGACCTTGTCGGTTGGGTGCACGTCGTCGGGATTGCCAATGTCGATGGTGACGGCCATCGCGGTATTGCGCAGCTCTAGGGTTTCGAGCTGTTGCTGACGCAACTCGGCCCAGTCTTCGAGCGGGCGTTGATTTGAAGTTGGCGATCTGCACGTAGAGAAATGGAAAGTCGCCGATGCCCCACTGGCTACGCCAGTCTTCAATGAGTGTGCGGAAGATGCGGTTGATAGAGCGGCGCGCGCTCCAGGGCGCTGTTGCTCTCGCCCTGATACCAGATGACGCCGCGAATCGGAAACGGCGCGAGCGGCGCAATCATGCCGTTCCAGAGCAGGCCCGGCCCCCAGCTATCGAGCGGCGGATGCCAGGGAAACTGCGGGATGGGCTTGCCTGCGGCTTTGGCTTCGTCGCTGCGGCAGCTTCTGATCCTTCGCTTCGAGCACGCCCTCGGCGGCATGGTCGGTCATCTTGCCGCGTGAGACGAAGAGAGGCGCGAGAGACGCATCTTCTCCCAGTGCCGTGAGACGCACCCACGACTCAGCGATGGTGCCGCCCCAGGTGGAGTCGATGACGCCGACGGGCACATGCTCGCGCGCTTCAGGTCGCGCGCGAAGTACCAGGCGATTGCGGAGAAATCTTTCGCGGTTTCAGGATTGGAGGCTGTCCACCCGACCGTGTCCAAGATCTGTCCTCGGCGAACTCGCGACGAGCGTTTGTTGACCATGAGCAGGCGAATGCGCGGATTGTCGGCGTGGGGCAGATCCTGCGCGGCCGTCGCGGCGCGGCTCATGGGAAACTCCATGTTCGACTGGCCTGAGGCGAGCCACACATCGCCGACCAGCACGTCGTTCAACACGATCGGTGGCTCGAGCTGCGCGCCCGGTGCAGCGGTTCCCTGCACGGTGAGTTCGAATGGGCCGCCGGCCGCGCCCGGTGCAAAATAAACGCTCCATTCGCCAAGCTTGTCGGCGTGTTGTGGTGCGCGTCTCTCCGCGAAACGTGGTTGTGACGCTCTCGCCGGGCGGCGCAAATCCCCAGACGTGGACGGGCAGATCGCGCTGCACCACCATGTGATTGCTAAGCACTTTGGGAAGAGTCACCTGGGCGCCAGCCGCAGCGCTGACGGCAAAGAACAAAGCGACGGTCGAGCAGAGACGTGACGAACGCAGACGCATTGCGGGACTCCGATTGAAGGTTGCCTGGATGGAATGAATTGCCAGAAGAAAAACGGTAGCAGAGCAGGCCGGAGACTGTCAGCGCGTGGTTATACGCCTCATCCCGGCTTGAACACAACTATTTCGCCGAGAATCGTGTCCAATTCAGGGAGCACGCACGTGGCTCTCAACAAATTGTGCGGTTAGAGCGCGCTCGAAAAGTCTGTCGAGCATGCTTGCGGAACGAGAAATTGCACAATCCGGCATTGAATGAAGTTCGCGAAACGCGACCGGAACATTCGCCTTGGGAGGAGATAACGACGATGCGTACATTCCGCACAGTTATGCTTTCTCTCATGGCGCTGGTGCTGCTCTCGCTCAGCTGTCTGCGCGCCCATGCGCAGGCAGCCCTGCTGATGGAGCAGCCCTATGGATTCTTCGGCGCGCTGAATCCTACCGGACACACTGCTATCTATTTCGCACGCATCTGCGCGGCCACTCCGACCAAGCTGCGGCGATGCCAGCCGGGCGAACTGGGCTCCGTCATCGCGCGCTACTCAGGCATCGGCGGCTATGACTGGATTGCGATTCCGGTGGTTCCCTACCTCTTTGCCGTTGAAGACCTGAGCCAGATGCCCGCGCAGGTGGATCACGCAACGGTGGACCGGCTGCGCGACAGATATCACGAGCAGCATTTGCTTGTGCTCGGCGACGATGTGCCGCGCGGCGATCTTGTTCATGGCGGATGGACGGAGCTGATTGGCGCAGCCTATGAGCGGCGCATCTATGCCTTTCGCTTTAACACGACTGCGGCACAGGACGATTCGTTGATTGCACGGATGAATGACAGGAGCAACCGCTCGCATTTTGAGCTGCTCTTCAACAATTGTTCTGATTTTGCGCGCACGACTCTGAACCAGTACTTCCCCGGCAAGTTCAAGCGCAGTTTGTTTCCCGATGCCGGGATGACGACGCCCAAGCAGATTACCTATAAGCTGGAGCGCTACGCGCGCACCCACCCGGAGACAGGCTTGAGCGTACTGGAGATTCCGCAGATTCCCGGCTACCGGCGTATGAGCCGGTCGAACAAGAATATCTCGGAATCGCTGGTGACCACGGTTTATGCGATCCCTATCGCCATCGTGAATCCGTACCTCGCTGGCGGCCTTTTTGTGGACTATCTTGTGCGTGGACGGTATCACCTGATCCCAAAGGACCCCGGACTCGTGACGCCCGAGGATATGTCGGCGTTGACATTGGGAGGCAGCCGCGAGCAGAATCCGGAAAGCGCAAGCACACAGGCCACTCGCGCCGCTGCCGATGCCGCCGCGAGATTCTGACGCGGCTGTCCCGGCCCATTCCGGCCTGAAGAGAGATTCCGGTCGACCATGAGCAAGACACCCCAGAGCCTTAAAGCCCACGCACGTTTCGATCCGCTGTATCACGGCGTTCTGGTGGCAGCAGTCTTCATCAACATCATCATCGCCATCGTATACATGGTGCTTCACCCCAGACTTCTGGGCAGCGTGGTACATTGTGCTCGCGCTGGTGGCATTTGTCGCGCTGCTCCGGCTGCGCACCTATCCCCTCAAGGTGCAGGACCGGGTCATCCGGCTGGAGGAGCGACTGCGGCTGCAGGCTCTTGCGCCAGCTGAATGGCATGCCCAGATCTACCGGCTCAGCGAGGACCAGCTGATTGGGCTGCGCTTCGCCGCGGACGAAGAAATGGTGGAACTGGCCAAGCAGGCTCTCGAGCACAACTTGAACCGCAAGCAGATCAAGGAGCGGATCAAGAGCTGGCGCGCGGACGATTGGAGAGTGTGACCGCGCGGTGCTCGCTGCGCAGTCGCTCAGTCTGCAACAAAGCCGGGCAATACAAACTCGAAGCCGCCGCCTTCGTCGTTCCAGTTCACCACGCGCGAATGCACGGTAATGGTGTCGCCGGGATTGTCCGCGGTGCCGCTCAGCATCTGAAGCGTGATGCGGATTACCGTGCCGGGCAGCCAGCGCTCTTCAGTCTTCATGAAGAAGCCTGTCACGCTGAGATTACGAATCTCGTTGGGCTTTGAGAGACCGCCTGTGAAGAAATAGCCGACCAGGCCGGGATTGGCGACACGCGGCGCGCGACGGGCCTCGCGCTGGCGTAGATGCACCGTGTCGAGTTGCAGGTCCGGGTAAAGCCAGCACAGGATGCGCATCTTGAGCGAGTGTGGATTGATCTCTTCCTGCGGCTTGGTGAGACTGAAGACGCCCACGCGCGGGGCATGAAACTCAGGCCGGTAGTTCGGATGCAACTTGGGAAAAAATGAGTACAGCAAGCGTACGTCCCAGGTGTTGCGCAGAGTCGGCGGCGCGGGTCTTGCGAGTGCGCCTGCGGGCTGTTGAATGAGCAGATCAGCGAGCGGAGACGCAACAGCATTCGGAGGCTCCGCAAAGGCAAATGGCGGTTCCGCGTCGGCCACAGCCATGGGAGCAGCTGCCGCAAGGTCTGCCACAATCTCGTCGGTCACGGCGACCGCATCTTCGGCCTCTTCAGCCGATGGTGGATCGACCAGTACAACGTAGGGTTCTTCCTGCGGGCTGACAGGCGGCGGCGCAGCAACGGGTGCAGTTGCTTCGACGACAGACTGCGCTTGAGCCTCTGCCTCAGTTTCAACTTCCACAACCGGCTCATCGGGAACGGAGTGTACCGGGACTTCCGTGGTCTTCGGCAGCACCGCGGGCTCAGTCGCGGCTGCGGCTGCTGGCCCTGGCGCGGGCTGTTGGTCCGGCGTCGCAGTGATCTCGACCGCTTCAGCGAATTGCGGCTGCTCCGCGACCTGGCCTTGAGGCACTGCAGCCTGCGCTGGTGGAGGCTGCACTGGCAATGATTGCGGTGGAACCGGTTGCGGCGTTGGTGGAGGCACCGCTGCCGGAGTTTCAATTTCCTGGGCTGCAGCTTGAGCAACCGCCGCGGGCGGAGCGATGACAGTGCTCCGGAGCAAGCGGCCCGAGGGATGCGGAGCCGAGCCGGACGACGGCGTAGGAAGGCCGCGCGTGGCAGGGCCACCGATCTCCCGCGTTGGTGTTCGAGCCACGACGCTCTTGACCGGAACGCGCGGTGGAGGAGGCGTGGGTAAGTTGCCCTCCAGTTTCACGGCGATGCGGTCGCCGGTAAAGGTCTTGGAACGCGAGACGGATTTTGGCGGCAGAATAAATGCGCTTGCGGGCGACCCACTAAAGGTCTCGAAGACGCTGGTGGGAGAGATTTCGATGGCCTGCACCACGCGGGCGTGCTCGTCGAGATAGATCAGGTCGAACGCCGTCATGGAGCGCGCGACGGGAACACCCTTGAAGTTGATGAACCAGATGCCTTCGGGGGTGGATTTCGGCAGGCCCTCCATGAGGACCTTGAGGACCTTGAGCGGTTCACGAGCCGCGTCCACAACGACGAGCCCCGCGCTGAGGGCGCGCTTGCTGGCTTCGTTGTATGCGCTGAAAATCCTGGTGTCCACAAGTCCTCACGGGAGAAGCAAGGCGCGCTACCCGATGGGCGCAGTTTTGCATCGCCATGCGCCATCGTCAAGAAAGAACTTGCCTTGCGGGCGCTCTGAGTTGCCGCCGTGTGCCCGAAATGTAACCGATGCTTCTAGCATCGCAAGCTGCTTCGGGCGCGTCAACTGCGGCCCTGCATGCGCGTTTCGCGTTCATTTTCCGCTGATTCTTGTGTGTTAGCGTATTGAACGGGAGTCACGAAAAGACCATGTCTGCAATCACTACTTTTATCAAGCATCACTACCGGCATTTCAACGCTGCTGCCCTGATTGATGCTGCGCAAGCCTACAACGACCTGCTCGCCTCAGGCGGCAAGATGTTCGTCACCCTTGGCGGAGCGCATGAGCACCGCTGAGCTGGGCCTCTCGCTTGCCGAGATGATCCGCCAGGACAAGATTCACGGCATCTGCTGCACCGGCGCGAATCTTGAAGAGGATGTCTTCAACCTGGTGGCGCACGATTTCTACGAGCGCGTGCCGCACTACCGCGACCTGACGCCGGCCGACGAAGCCGAGCTGCTGTCGCGCCACATGAACCGCGTGACCGATACCTGCATCCCCGAGATGGAAGCGATGCGGCGCATCGAGAACGAAGTGCTAAAGGAGTGGGTGCGCGCCGACCAGGCTGGCGAGCGCTTTTTCCCGCACCAGTTCATGTACAAGATTCTGCTCTCGGGCGACCTGAAGAAGAGCTACCAGATCGACCCGAAGAACAGCTGGCTGCTGGCGGCGGCGGAGAAGAACCTGCCCATGTTTGTACCCGGCTGGGAAGACTCGACGCTGGGCAACATGTACGCCGGCCACTGCATCTGCGGCGACGTGAAGAAGGTGCACACGGTGCGCACAGGCATTGAGTACATGATGGAGCTGGCTGAGTGGTACACCAACACTACGGCGAAGACGCCGCTGGGATTCTTCCAGATTGCGGGCGGCATTGCGGGCGACTTCCCCATCTGCGTGGTGCCGATGCTGCATCAGGATCTGCAGCGCGATCACGTGCCGCTGTGGGCTTATTTCTGCCAGATCTCGGACTCGACGACGAGCTATGGATCGTACTCGGGCGCAGTGCCGAACGAGAAGATCACCTGGGGCAAGCTGGGCGAGACGACGCCGAAGTTCATCATCGAGAGCGATGCTTCGATTGTGGCGCCGCTGATCTTCGCGTACGTGCTCGGCTGGTAGCTTCGCACGGAGCGCAGAATTGAATTGAGGGATACGGACATTGTCCGTATCCCTCAACTATTTGCTGCGATGCCGAACGGTAATCAGTCTTTCGGAATCACAACGAAGGGAGTGGGCATCTTTCCTCCGCCTGCGATCGCCGCGTGCAGCGGTCCTGTCTCCCACACCGGAGACGGCAGCTCGGGCATGGGCTTTGCCCGGAAGAGCTTCTTGCACTGGTGTGCGGTCCAGCGCGCCCACCGCTTCGACTTCTTGCGGCGTGCGCTGTCTGTCGAGATGCCTGTGCCCGCGTACATCTGGCGGTAGAGCTTGGAGAGAAAGATGAAGCCGAGCCGCGCGCGCAGGTTGGGTGTACATGCGGAGCGCTCCCAGATGGACCCCCAGTTGTAGAACCTGTCCCAGACTTTCTGCGTGCGCTCGCGAATCTCATCGGAGCTCATGGAAGGATGCGGCGTGAACATCTTGGGCCGCACTTCGGTGGGGATGAGCCAGTAGCGGGTGATCGGCACGTCGCCGACCATCATCGGATCTTTGGCTTGCTCTTTTTCCCAGCGGCCGAAGTCGACGGTGCCTGGAAACGGCGTCATCATGACGAACTGCGCGAAGGTGACGCCGGCCTTGAGCGCCATTTCGACGGTGGCATCGAAGGTGGCGGGTTTGTCCGTGGGCAGACCAAATATGAAGGAGCCGAGCACGTGGACGCCGTGCTGTTTGAATGTCTGCAACTGTTTGGCCAGTGCTTCGCCGGAGTAGTTCCAATCCTTGAAAACTGCTTTCAGGCCTTCTGGCGTAACGGCTTCCACGCCGACGAGCGCGCCCTTGATGTTGGCCTTGCGCATGGCGTCGAGGAACGTGCCGTCTTCGCCAGCTTCCATGGTGATCTGGGTGAAGAAGACCATGTCCTTGGGAAGCTTTGCGAGCTCTTCCATCAACTGGAAACGCTCGGCGCGAATCGCGGTGAGCTCGTCGAACTTGGCAAGGTTATTCTGCTCTTTGGCCTGGCGCAGATCGGTGAGGCTCACGGGATAAAAATTGTCGTCGGCCAGCGCAATGAAGCGGAAACCGATGCGGCGCAGATCGATGATCTCGTCGACGACGCGCTGATGGCTGCGTTGGCGCGGCTTTTGACCGTCTGTGCGCCAGACGCTGCAGAACGAGCAATGTTTGGGGCAGCCGCGGATGGTCTGCACGGAGGCCCACATGTACTTGTCGGGCTGCATGAGGTCCCAGCGCGCGGGCAGGAACTCGCTGCCTTCGATGCGCCCGCCTTCGTAGACCTTCTCGGGATTTCCGGCGAGACAGGCGTTGACGACCTTGGCCCATGCGAGGTCGCCGTCGCCCTTGACGACCGCGTGCGCGTCGCCGCGCTCGAAGGCTTCCTCTGGAAACAGTGTGGCGTGAATGCCGCCGTACACAACCCACGCGCCGCGGGCGCGCGCCATGCGGCCCACCTGATAACCGCGCAGCGCGTTGCCGGTGTGCACGCTGATGCCAACGATGTCGCCGGACTGAATGGACTCCGGCACGATCTGCTCAAGGGACTCGTCGACGAGAATTGGGTCGCCCGCATGGGTCGGCGTTGCGGCCGCGAGGACGAACAGCCACCGCGGTGTAATAACAGCCGTACCAAAGGAATTGTCACTGGGATTAACCAGGTGAACGCTCATCGGATCCGATCTCCGCTTATCGGTAAAGCGTGGCCCTGAAGCGTGATCGATAGAGCGTCTGCACAATGGCAGGATTGCCGACTGCGAGCCGTCCCGAGGAGGTTCGCACCAATCATACAGATTGAGCACGGAAATCGCGATGCAAAGTTGAACAATCGGGATGGAAGTGCGGTACTTCTTTCCGAATTTGGAACCAGCGCAACTTGATGCATCACTACAAAATTCACTGCGATTGTACGGATTTCAGACCATTTGCAAAGGCGCGGCGGCGGGCAGCGAGGCGGCGAGTGCGGCCACGATTTCGTCGTCGATGACGGTGACCGCAGGCAAGCCCTGCACAGCGCGGAAGGCGTTAAGCGCGGCGAGGGTGTGGCTGTTGCCGGGTGAGCCTAGAATGCCGTCGATGCCGCTGGGATTGAAGGCGGCGTTGCTCTGCGCGTGCGCGAAGAAGGTGAGATAGAGCTGCGCTGCGCGGACGTTGAGGTCGGGCAGGTTGGCGGGATCGGAATGGTGCGCGTAGTTCTGCGCGAGACGGCCTGAGTAAACGGCGACCTGCGCAGGACCGTTGTATTTGCGCGCGACCGTGTCCCAATCGTGTGCGGCGAGCGAGACGGCGATGCCGGTGTGTTGCAGGAAGCTCTGGAAGGCTTGCAGCTGCGCACCTTCCGATGCACAGGCGGATTGCACGTAGTGTGAGGACGAAGCGAAGCCGGACTCGGCGAAGTTGAAGCCCATGATCTGCGCGATGCCCCAGGAAGCGCTTTGCAAGGCGTCGTCGGGCGAGAGCGCATAAGCTTCGGCGAGGCGCGCGTACTCGGCTGCGCCGCCGATGTAGCCGCCCCAGGTGGGCGCGCTGATGCCGGGATGCGACTGATCGTATGCGCCCTTGGTGCGCTGATGAAATACGGCGCGCTCAAAGAGAATCTGCGGGCGGCGATCGGGAAGATAGCCTGCTTTGCCGGACTCGACTTCGAGCAGAGCCCAGACGGCGGCCGCATCGGTGTTGAGCGCGGCTAGCGCGGATTCGAATTCATCTGCGGTGAGCGGCGCGGCGACGCAGGGGAACGGAACGGTTGCCATGATGACCTCGCGCGGATGGCGTTGGAGCTAGTGTAACTGGAATGGTGCAGCCGGCCGCGGGCGCTTCAATGTGAAGCTGTGAGGGATTTCGATGTGTTCTCCCTTATAGTGTGTGTGGCGCGCAGGGACTGCCATTTTTGAAACCGAATCGAGGAAGCAATGCAGCGGAGAGAGCTGTTGAAGATGGCCGGCGTTGGTGTGGCTGCGGTGACGCCCGCTGCGGCGATGGCGGAAGCGATGCCGGTGCATGGCGTTCCGGGTTGGGTTGATGTGCGGATGCATGGCGCGAAGGGCGATGGCGCGGCGACGGATTCGCCGGCGATCAACCGCGCGATTGATGCAGCGGCTGCGGCGGGCGGCGGCACGGTGTACTTCCCTGCTGGTGTGTATCTGAGCTACTCGATCCGGTTGAAGAGCAATGTGTGTTTGTATCTGGACCAGGGCGCGGTGATTCTTGCCGGGCCGACGCCACTGGATGGGACGACAACTGGCGGCAACGACGCGGCGGAGCCGCAGGACGCAGCGTATGAGGCGTATCAGGATTACGGGCATAACCATTGGCACAACTCGCTGCTGTGGGGCGAAGGGCTGCACGATGTTTCGATCACCGGGCCGGGACTGATCTGGGGCAAAGGGCTGAGCCGCGGATGGGATGCGGAGAAGACGCGGCCTGCGTCCGGCAAGCCGGGCGTGGGCAACAAGGCGATTGCGCTGAAGAACTGCCGCAACGTGCTGCTGCGGGACTTCAAGATTCTGGAGGGCGGATGGTTCGGGATTCTGGCGACGGGCGTGGATAACCTGACGATCGATAACCTCGTGATCGATACGATTCGCGATGGGATGGACATTGACTGCTGCCGGAATGTGCGGGTGTCGAACTGCACGGTGAATTCTCCCTATGACGATGGGATCTGTCCGAAGAGCTCGTTTGCGCTGGGATATGCGCGGCCGACGGAGAACCTGACGATTACGAACTGCTTTGTGACGGGCGGCTACGAAGTTGGCTCGGTGCTCGATGGAACGTGGAAACTGCTGAGCGATCCGAAGGCGTATCGCACGGGGCGGATCAAGATGGGGACGGAGTCGAACGGCGGATTTCGTAACATCACGATTTCGAATTGCGTGTTTGAAAGCTGCCGCGGCTTTGCGATTGAGACGGTGGACGGCGCGCTGGCCGAGGACATTACGTTTACCGGGATCACGATGCGCGATCTGCGGTCTGCGCCGTTTTTCCTGCGGTTGGGGACACGGATGCGCGGGCCGAAGGACGCGAAGCCGGGCGTGCTGCGGCGGGTGCTGTTGAGCCATATCACGTGTATGAACTCCTCGATGCTGCCGGCTATTCTGGCGGGTGTGGAGGGACATCCGCTGGAGGACATCCGGATCAGCGATGTGGTGTTCGAGCAGGCCGGCGGCGGCGATGCGGCGCTGGCGGCGAGCGAGCCCGAGGCGAAGGCGAATGCGTATCCCGAGCCGGAGATGTTTGGGGCTACTCCGGCGACGGGATTGTTTGCGCGGCATGTGAAGAACCTTGAAGTGAGTAACTTTGCGGTTGAGGTGCGGGCGTCGGATGCGCGGACGGCCTTCTGGCTGAAGGATGTTGCCGGCGCGGATTTCTTCCGGGTGCGGACGCCGGAGGGTGCGGCGGCGTTTGAACTGCGGGATTGCACGGGTTTCCGGAGCTTTGGTTCGGCGCGGGTTGAAGATGCGAAGCTGCCGAGCGTGGAGCGGCGGACGATCTAGCCCTGAAGGCGAAGAAACGGTGGTGTTGGGTAGGGGGGAGGGGGTGTTTTCCCTCCTGTAACTTGTGTGAAATCAGCGGGCGTCCCGCGAGCCGCTCGAAAATGGCGAAGGTTTGGCGAATGTCTTCGCTGATGCTCGGTGCTGATCCGGTTGACTGGTTTGATTATGCGCCGGGGCGCGGGAATTATCGGCAAAGTTGGGTGGGGAGAATTCGGTTTGGAATGTGGGAGTTCGCGAATATTTTTGGGAGTAGGTATTGACGGGCGTTTGTGCTCTCCCACCCTTCGCGGTCGCCGCGGCGACTGCGCGCGAAGAATGTGGCACCCATTGCTCGGGCCGATTGACGCCGCGCGAAAGACAAATGCAGGTCCTTCGACTCACCACCCCCGAGCTGAAGTGCGCTCGGGGGCCCGTTCGCTCAGGATGACAGTGCTGCGTGGGGCGGGGATGCATTTCTATTTTTCGCTTCCCTCACCGGTCCCCAAAAGCGAGGGACCGGGGGCACCCGGCTTTTTCAGGTCTGAACACACGGACCGGGGGCGCCCGGCACGGATCAGGGTGAATGGGTCGCATTTTTTCACTCCAACATGGTCGCCGATGGCGCTGGGACTGGCGTATCATCCTGCTCTAACCGGAATCACCAAAACATCCAAATTCTTCCCTGAGGTGAATGCCTTGCGCCGAACTCTGGCTTGTGCGTCTTTCGGGCCCCTGTTGCTTTCCATGCTTCTCGTGGTTTTGACAGCCTTCACGCCTGCGCTCGCCGCGCAGACGCACACCGGGCGGTTCTATTTCACGCTGTGCCGGTACCAGGGCCAGCAGGATGGCCACCAAGTGGTCTACGTCGCTCCCATCCTGCACACGGATTTTGGCACGAGCGATGTGTCGCTGGCGTTCAACAAATACATGAACGCGACCTACGACACGAAGAATATCCAGTCCGGGAATGGGTATTGCCGCACGGTGAGCGACTCACCGGAGCAGCAGGCCTACACGATGCAGCAGCTCGAACAACAATGGGCCACGAGCAAGGCCGTGGTGACGCACATCAACTGGAGCCCCACGGACAGCGGGGTCGCGGTGGCGCGAGCCCAGGCAGTTGCGCCCGGACCTGCACAAACGGCAGCTGCGGCGGTGGCCTCCGGTGGCGGGCCGTTCGTGGTCTGCGCGACCTCAGGAGGCGCGGGAATCGACACGTATCTCACCGGCGCTTTTCAGACGACGCACGTGCGCCACACGCCGAGCGGCGGAAACCTGGTGGACCAGGCGATTCTGGATCACTTCTATGCGTACCTGACGCAGCAGGGTTACAAGTTCAAGCCGGGCAGCAACTATGGCTGCGCGGTGAAGCCGACCGAGGCAGAGGCGAAGGCCGACGAACAGAAGCGGCAGAGCGGGTGCTCCACGTGCGGCAAGATTGTGGAGACCGGGTGGAAGGAGTAAGGCGACGCTGGCCGAGTTGGAGATGTGCTCTCCCACCCTTCGCGCGCACTTTGCGCGAAGAATGGGGCACCCATGATCGTGCGGATTGAGGTTTTCTAAAAACAACCGCGGGTCCTTCGGCTGCGGTCGCTGCGCGACCTTCGCTCAGGATGACGGTGCTGCTTCCCTCCCCGGTCCCCAAAGGCTTGGGACCGGGGGCACCCGGCGGACAGATCTTCGCTCACAATGAGATTGCTTGGTTGGGGTTTGTGCTGATTGATGCTGAGTGAAAAACTGCGGCGGTGCTAGCTGACGCGGGAGCACTCTTCTACGGGGATGGGGACCTGCTCGACGATTTCGAGGCCGAAGCCTTCTAGCGCGGGGATGTGCATGGGGGTGTTGGAGAGCAGGCGGATGCGCTGGATGCCGAGGTCGGAGAGGATCTGGCCGCCGAGGCCGATGGCGCGGAGGATGCGGCCGGTGCGGGCCTGGGAGCCTTCGCGGGCGCGCAGCTCCTGATGGAGGACGAGGCGCGAGGCGGCGCGGTCGGGGGCTTCGACGGGGAGGGCGCCGCCGCCGGACTCGAAGGCGGGGGTTTCGGCGGGGGCGTGGTCGATCTCGAAGCCGCGCGAGGTGTTGTGGAGGTAGAGCAGGACGCCGCAGCCCTCTTCCGCGATGATGCGCATGGACTGGTCGAGGACTTCGCGGCAGTGGCAGTCTGCGGCGAAGACGTCTCCGGCGGTGCAGCGGGTATGGACACGGACGAGGGTGGGCTGTGCGCCGTCGGCGCAGAGGTCGCCGCGGACGAGGGCGATGTGGCTTTCGCCGCCGTTGACTTCGGACTCATAAGCGATCATGCGGAAGTCGCCGTGGCGGGTGGTGATGGTGGTTTCGCCGGCGCGGACGATGTAGCGCTCGTGGCGGAGGCGGTAGCGGATGAGCTCGGCGACGGTGAGGATCTTGAGGCCGTGCTCGCGGCAGAACGGGATGAGGTCGGGGATGCGGGCCATGGCGCCGTCGTCGCGCATGATTTCGCAGATCGACGCCGGAGGGATTGAGACCGGCCATGCGGGCGAGGTCGACGGAGGCCTCGGTTTGGCCGGCGCGGACGAGGACGCCGCCCTTGCGGGCGCGCAGCGGGAAGATGTGGCCGGGACGGGCGAGGTCACTGGCTGTGGAGTTGGGATCGATGGCGGTGCGGATGGTGTGGGCGCGGTCGGCGGCGGAGATGCCGGTGGTGACGCCTTCGCGGGCCTCGATGGTCTCGGTGAATGCGGTGCCGAAGCGCGAGGAGTTCTGCTGGGTCATGGGGAAGAGGCGCAGGTGGTCGGCGCGCTCCTCGGTCAGGGTGAGGCAGATGAGGCCGCGGCCGTAGCGGGCCATGAAGTTGATGGCCTCGGGGGTGACGTGCTCGGCGGCGAGGGTGAGGTCGCCTTCGTTTTCGCGGTCTTCGTCGTCGACGACGACCACCATGCGGCCGGCGCGGATGTCGGCGACGGCGCCGGGAACGTCGGTGAAGGGCGGCTCGAAGGTGCGTGCGGGATCGGGCATAGGTCCGCTCTTATTCTCAACGATGGGGGCGCGGACGGCAAAGCATGGACACAAGGCAAAAACGCCGGACACAAAGCAAAAGCGCCGCTTGATAGCGGCGCTTTTTCAGATGGCCTTTTGATGAAGGTTTACAACGTGGATTCGATTTCAAAGCCCCAGGCCTCTAGGAGGGCCTCCGGGATATACTTTGAATTCTTATTCCGGCGAGCCCACTCGCGAAGCCGGGTAGACCGGATGTACTGATCCGGAGTCAGCTTGAACTCCTTGACGATCTGTTCGAAGGAGGTCACAGTGGGCACAACCGGGCCAATGGGCTCGGGTTTGCCCCAGTTCGGATTTCCACGACGCTTTGCCATTGATGAAATGTCCTTAAGACAGAGTGAATTGACGTTCAGCCTCGGTCGGTGGGCTGGGGATCCTGTCGGACCCGAGGCAACTCTAGAGTCTTATTTTAAGGATTTTCTCTTCAAAAATCAATAGGATATGGGCATTTTTTACGTGGTGCGGTCCGGGGGAGGATTCTTCCGGCTTCGATTCGTATCGTAATTATTTTCAACACTTTAAGTCTGCAAGACAGAGCCTGGACTGCGCCCGGGGCTCACCGGGAACGGTGCAAAACTCGCGGGCCGGGCGGAGTGCGTGCGAGGATTACTACTATGACAACATCAGGACGCCTGTTGGCGGTGGGGCTGGTGCTGGCGGCGATGGGCGCGGTGCCCTGCCGCGGGGTGGAGCTGAGGGTGAGCCGGGACGCGCTGCAGAGGACGCTGCGGCAACAGCTTTTCAGCGGTTCGAGCGGCGGGACGGTGGGGCGCTACTACCTGAAGGGGTCGCCGCGGACGGCCTGCCATGTGTATGCCGAGGATGCGGAGCTGAGCTTTGTGCAGGACCGGATTGTGGTGCGGATCAAGACGCGCGCGCGGCTGGGTGAGGCGGTTGCGGGGGCGTGCGTGGGGTTGTCGCTGGCTCCGACGGCGGAGGTCTCTGTGGAGCCGTACGGCGAGGGCGAGACGATCGGGTTCCGCGACGCGCAGGTGATCAAAGTGAGCGACCGGCGGGAGTTGAATTTCCTGCTGACGCCGTTTTTGAGCCGGCAGGTGCCTTCGAGCATGACGGTGGACGCGGAAGAGCTGCTGCGCAAGGCGCTGGAGGGCTCGACGGCAAGCTCGGGATACAAGGTGAACCTGGACAAGTTGAAGATTCACTCGGTGCAGATTGAGGGCGACGACCTGGTGGTGGATGCGGATGGGACGCTGAGCGTGAAGTAGGCACCTGCGGTGCGGCGGACGCGCTTCGCGCATACCTACCCCGGTCCCCAACGGCTTGGGACCGGGGGCACCCGACGTGAAGTGAGCACCTGCGCATTGCGCCAAACAAAAAGCCCGGCATCGCGCCGGGCTTTTTGTTTGCGGGCAGAGCGGAAACTACCACCACTCCATGGAGCGGCCGAAGGGGACCTTGGCGCTGGTTTCGGGCTTGGGCGTGCGCAGCAGCAGCAGCGGGCAGGTGGCGAGCTTGATGATCTTCTCCGCGATGGAGCCGAAGACCTGCGGATACCAGCCGGAGAGGCCGTGGGTGGTGATGACGATGAGGTCGGCGCGCTCGCGCTCGACGGCGTCGAGGATGGCTCCGGCGACGTCGTCGCCGACTTCGACGCTGGAAGTGACCTTGATGCTCTTGGCTTTGAGCGCGGCTTCAGAGACGGCGAAGCGCTCGGACGCGGCGGCTTTGGCCTTGTCGATGACGGCGGCTTCAGTGATGGAGTCGGGCAGCGAGACGTTGGGGAAGGCCGGGATGACGTGGAGCAGGAAGATGTGCGCGTGGAATTTTTCGGCGAGTTCTGTGGCGGCATCGAGCGCGGCGTGTGAGGAGGAGCTGAAGTCGATGGGCACCAGGATGCGGGTGGGGATGGCGCTCGAGTGTGAAGCGGACATGGCATTCTCCTTGCAGGTTCGCGCACGACGGCGGAGCCTGACAAATTCGCAAACCATCTTAGCAAGGCAGGACGGAGGCACGTACGTGACGGAGAACACACGAGTGCAAACCGCGCCCGGTAGTGTACAAACGCATTTATGAATTCACCGACGGCTACAGTGCTGGGCGAGATTGGGCTTTCGGTTCCGCTGCGCGAACTGACCCAAACAACCTGGGATGTGATTGTGGTGGGCGCGGGGCACAACGGGCTGGCGTGCGCGGCGTACTTGGCGCGCGCGGGCAAGAAGGTGCTGGTAATCGAGAGCCGCACGCGCGTGGGCGGCGCATGCACGATTGAGGAGCCGTTCCCTGGCGTGAAGATGTCGCCGTGCGCGTATCTGGCGGGGCTGCTTCATCCGCTGGTGGTGGAAGAGCTGGAGCTGGCGAAGCGGGGATTTCCAGTGGACGCCGGCAGTGAATGGGCTGTTTGTTCCCTTCCTTGATGGGTCGAGCATTCAGTTGTGGGATGACGATGCGCGCTGCGAGGAAGAAGTGCGGCGGCTGGCTCCGGGCGATGTGGACGGCTTTAACGCGATGTGCGCTGTGGTGCGGCGGCTGCGGGATGCGCTGCGGCCGGCTGGTGAACGGGACTTCTGGATTGGGGATGCGCCGACGCGCGAACAGATTGAAAAGCGGCTGGGCGCGGACGAGGAAGCGCGGGCGCTGCTGTTTGAGTGGTCGATGGCGGAGTTTGTCGAGCGCTATGTGAAGGACGAGCGGCTGCAGGTGGCGTATCTGGGACAGGGCGTGATTGGGACGAATGCGAGCCCGTTCGACAAGGGGACGGCGTCGATCCGGTTTCATCATGCGTCGGGGCGGCTGGGCGGGATGCCGGGGATGTGGGGCTATGTGCGCGGCGGCATGGGCATGGTGTCGTTTTATTTTTGCGATGCGGCGCGCGAGGCGGGGGCGACGGTGGTGTCAGGCGTGCCGGTGGCGGAGATTGTGCCGGGCGAGGGCGTGGTGCTCGAAGGCGGCGAGCGGATTGCGGCGCGGGTAGTGGTGTCGAACGCGGACCCGCGGCGGACGCTGACGATGCTGGGCGATGCTGCGGATGCGGCGTGGCGCGCGCGGATCGAGGAGATGCCGATTGAGGGATGCACGGTGAAGCTGAACGTGCATCTGCGGGAGCTGCCGAATTTTACGGCGCGGCCGGGAACGAATGAGGCGCACCACTATGGGCAGATCAATGCTCCGCTGACGCACGATGAGTGGAAGGCCGGCTTTGCGGCGGCGCGGCGGGGCGAGCTGCCGGAGCATTTGTGGTGCGAGCTTTATTTCCAGAGCGTGCACGATGCGACGGCTGCGCCGGAGGGGACGCACACGATGAGCGTGTTTGCGCAGTATGTGCCGTATACGCTGGCGCGCGGCGACTGGGACGCGCGGCGCGATGAGGTGAAGGCTCTGGCGCTGAAGTCGCTGGAGCGATTCTGCTCGAACATCGACGAGGCTGTGATGGACGCGCAGGTGCTGGGGCCGCCGGATATCGAGAAGAAGGTGGGGCTGACGGGCGGGCATATTTTTCAGGGCGAGTGTTTGCCGGCGTATATGTGGGACAAGCGGCTGAGCGCGCGGACGCCGATGGAGGGCGTGTATCTGTGCGGGGCGTGCACGCATCCGGGCGGAAGCGTGATTGGGATCAACGGGCGGAATGCGGCGATGGCGGTGTTGAAGGATGCACCATAAAAAGAAGCCGGTCTCCGACGCAGCGGAAACCGGCTCAGTGGCCTAAGAGAGAGCGTTACCAGGCCAACTTTTCAGGCAAAAACTCGGCGAACAGATCGTCGTAGAAGGGCTTGAGTTCTTTCAGGTTCGGCTTGGTGTGGCCCTTGGAGTAGAGGTCGTACTGATTGAACTTGAGCACCCAGGGGAGCATGGCGCGATCCTTGTCTGTGCACAGATGGTCGTATGCGCCGTGCTTGTGCCAGGGATAGAAGGAGTGGAAGCGCAACATGTAGAGCGCTTCGTCCTGCAGATAGGGCTTCATCACTTCGGCGATGTAGCCGTCATGCCCAAAGCTCATGTGCACGTTCTCGAGGCCGCAGTTGGGCTCGTAGATGCCGTACTTCGTCTGGTACTCGGGGACGTTGCGGTCGGGATTGCGGGCGAAGTACTCGGGGAAGACGATGTCCGTCCGACCAGGCGCAGCCAACCGGAAAGGTATCGCCCACCACGCCCCACTGGGGCTCGCCGTAGAGGCAGAGGCACTTGCCCAGATCGTGAAGGAAGCCGGTGAGGACCATCCAGCGGGGATGACCGTCGCGGCGCATGGCCTCCGAGGTCTGCAGCAGGTGCTCGATCTGGGTCAGGTCGGTGTCCGGGTCGCTGTCGTCAACGAGGGTGTTGAGAAACTCAGCGGCTTCCCATACGGTCTTCAATCCCTTGTCTAGCCCGAAGTACTGCTTCTCCTTCGCGAGCACATAATCGACGGTCTGATTTTCATGGTTGAGGCGGTAGAACTCCGCGACGCCGGGGGTTGCCGTTGCGTCGTACTGGCGGAACTCTTCCTTGGTCTTGCCTTCCTTGTAGCGGCCTTCAAGAAAATCGTCCCACTGCTCCAGATCGTCCAGCGGCTGCTTTGCGACAACTACAGGTGCGCCCATGGTCGAGACCTCCGGGGGGGATGTTGGAATCGGCGAAGAAGAGCCAAATTCCTTGTACGTAACCGTTAACGTAGCACGGTCTGAAAACGTTGCGCAAGTCCGCCGGAGCAGATTCCGGCACCGTCCGCCGGATCGGGAATGAAAGGGGTCAGTTGCCCGATTTCGCGGACGAGCCGCCGCTGGAGGCGCGCACCACGAGCGTGGGCGGAATCAGCACGGAGCGGGGCGGGGTGTCAGGGTGGGCGATGAGGCGCAGGGCTGTGGCCGCCGCCAGCTCGCCAAGCCGCTGCGTGCCATGGTCGACCGAACTCAGTGGGACTCGCAGATACTGCGCGTAGCGGAAGTTGCCGCAACCGACAAACGCGATGTCTTCGGGAATGCGCAGGCCGGCCTCCAACGCGGCGTGCATGGCGCCGATGGCGCAGAGATCGCTGTAGCAGAAGACAGCGTCGGGAGGTTTCCTGAGCCGCAGCAACTGCTGCATGGCCTGATAGCCGGCCCGGTCGGCAACTTCTTCAAAGCGCTCGCAGGCGATGATCTGATTGTTGCGCACGGGAATGCCGGCCTCGGCGAGGGCCTCGCGATAGCCCTTCAGGCGGAGGATTGAGGTGCTGACATCCTGCGCGCCGATGTGCGCGATGCGGCGGCGGCCGATGGAGAGCAGATGCTGCGTGGCGAGCCTTCCCACCATCGCATCGTCGGAGCCGACGAAGTGGCCGGAGGCCGCGGAGAAGCTTCTATCGACGAAGACGACGGGCGCGGTCTGCGGCGCGAAGACCGTGTGCGCTGGCTGGCAGGAGGCGAGGAAGAGCACATCGACGCCGCGGTCGCGGAGCGCGAGAATCTCACGCTTCTCCGTCTCCGCATCTTCTCGCGAAGAGGCGACCACGAGCGCGAGCCCTTTTTGACGAAGGGTGTTGCTGAGTGCGGTGGCGAACTCACCGAAGAAAGGATGGATGAGATCGGGCACGACGAGCCCGGCCGCGTAGGATCGGCCGCTGGCCAGCCCGCGCGCCAGCAGGTTGGGCCGGTACTGCAGCTCGGCCATGCGCCGCATCACGCGGGCGCGGGTCTGCTCTCCCACGTCGGGCTTGCCGCGCAGCACCTTGGAGACGGTGACGGTGGAAACGCCGAGCTCATTCGCAATATCTTTGAGACGAATCGCCATCGATCTTTCGCAACGGCTGCGCAGCAGCGACGTGCACAGCACCTCCCGGATAGCATAGGCGATGGCAGGGACTCAACAGAAGCGGGTGCGCCGCCACAGCGCCCAGCCGCCCGCAGCCAAGGCGACGAACAGCATCCCGGTGAGCGCAGCCGCCCATCCGAAATTGAGGGTCAGTGGCGGAAGCACGGCCCGCCGCGCCAGCACGATGAACACTGCGCAGGCGAGAGCCAGGATCAGCAGATCCCACCAGCGCGGACGCCCCCGGGGCTGGCCGGACTCGATGCCGCTCTGGGCCAGCAGCGCCTGCTGATAATCCATCCCGTAGCGCGCACACTCATCTTCGAGCACGAGATTGCGCGAGACATGCTCCCGCGCAGAGGCCACTGCGGTACTGATGGCGAGCGCACCCAGGATCATGAGCAACGAGCCGGAGACCACAAGCAGACGATGGAGGCGATCGGCGGAAGCGAGCTCGCCGAAGACCAGCGCGCCCCAGGCAAGGCCCCAGAGCTGGTTAGTGTTCGAGAGCGGAATGCCGCGGCCGATGCCAAGGTACTTGGTGGCGAACTGCTGAAAGATGTCGCCAATCACCCAGATGAAGCCGCCGAGGAAGAGCCAGAAAAGCAGACCCGGATGATGCAGCAGCGTGAAAGCGCTGGAGTGCGCGCCTCCATCGAAGAGCCAACGTGAGCGCGCACATGGTTCCGAGCTCTCCCACGGTGAAGACGGTGACGAAGGAGAGCGGATTCATGCCGCTGATGTAGGCCTTGCGATACGGCACATACATGGTGCCCCACATCAAGCTGGCGCCGCAGGCCGCGACGAGACCGCGCACGGCGTGGCTGGGCGAGGCGCTGCCGTGGATCGAGCTGTAGCCGAGCATGATGGCGGCGATCACGATGAGGACCGCTCCGCCGACAACTTTGAAGATGTTCTTTGCCCCGGCGCCCTGCAACTCGCGAAAGAGCACGCGGCCCCACAAGAGCCCGATGAGGGAGTTGGTATTCCAGAGCGGGAATGCCGTGGCCAGGCCTACATCGCGGATGGCGAAGACGGTGAGTGTGTTGGCGACCGCCCACAGCGCCCCCGCGAAGATGGCCCACACGATCAGGTGCTTTTTGCGGGCCAGGTCGCGGAAGACGTAGCTGGTGCCCTTGAGCATGGTGGGGAATGTCCAGCGCGCGGTGAAGACCCCGGCAACCATGCACAGCGAGATGGCAAAGGGCGAGAAGCCCGCGTTGACGAGCTTGGTGGGCGCTTCGGCCGCGCCGAGCCACGCTCCGGCGGCAAGGCCGCACAGCACGCCCATGCCGTGCAGCGAGCGATCTGCAGAAGCCGTCTTATCGGTCATGGGAAGCACGGTGGGGACGTTGACGGATCAATGAAGGATACCGAGCAGCAGGATGCCGCAAACCAGGACCAGGCAAGGCACCCAGAATTGCGCGTCCGAAAGGATGGCGCTCGCCAGAGAAGGGCGAGCAGGGGTCTGAGGGGCCTCAGTCATGTTGTGTCACCGTGCTGGGGAAATTTGCAGCGAAAGCCTTAACGTTAGCGGTTACGCATGGCTACGGTAGCAACCTGTTTCCGGGACTGTCAACTCACCGAACGCGTGCACGCATTCGAGCGGCAGCGTGATTGGCATCGACGGGCGGAATGCGCGATGGCGATGCTGAAGGATGTGGGCATAGAATCCTGAGGAGGCGGTGGCGCGGACTGGAGAGATTGATGCGAAAGAATCAGCTGACGGTGATTGGTGTGGTGCTCCTGGTTTGGCTGCCGCTGCCGGAAGGGTCGAAGCAGGCGCGGGCGCAGGCGGAGAAAGCTGCTTATTCGGCGATGGCTCCGCTCGATCAGTATCTGATGGCTGACCCAAGCGCAGAAGCTGCGCTGGCGCGCACGGGAGCGCCAGCTTCGATTTCAGATGATGCGGAAGTGATGGTGCTGGGCCGGACGGGATATACGACCGCGGCGAAAGGCAGCAATGGATTTCTCTGCATCGTGGAACGAGGGTGGGGCGCGGCGACGGATGATCCAGTCTTCTGGAACCCCAACATCCGCGCGCCGATTTGTTTCAATCCCGCCGCTGCAAAGACGTTTGTTCCGATTTATCTGATGAAGACGAAGCTTGTGCTGGCAGGTAAGTCGAAGGCGGAGATTGTTGCGGCGACTGCGTCGGCGTTTGATTCGGGAGAGTTGCCCGCGCTGGCGCCGGGAGCGATGTGCTACATGCTGTCGAAGCAGCAATACCTGAGCGACACCGGGAAGAACTGGCATCCGCATTTGATGTTTTTTGTTGCGGGCGACTCGGCAAAGAGCTGGGGAGCGGAGATGAAAGGCTCGCCGGTGATGGCTGCGGACGACCCGCAGGAGCGGGTGACAATCATGATGGTCTGGGTTGGCCAGTGGTCGGATGGGACGGCGGGTCCGCCGACGATGCATTGATGCCGATCTGACGGATTCGAATTGTTCGCGGAGAGCGGCTCTGCTATGCTCCGCGGTACATGCCCGCGGCACCTGCACTGAAACGAGGGATCCGGTTTCGCGATCTTGTGCTGTTCTATTTTGTGAGCGGCATGAGCGTGCGCTGGACGGCAACGGCTGCGGCGGCGGGGCCGAGCATTCTGATTGTCTGGATCGCGGCGCTGACCTGCTTTTTTGTGCCGCTGGCGGCGAGCGTCATGGAGCTTTCGTCGCGACTGCCGGACGAGGGCGGCCTGTATGTGTGGACGCGCGAGGCCTTCGGCGACTTTGCCGGATTTATTGCCGCGTGGACCTACTGGATGAGCAATCTGCCGTACTTCTCCGGCGTGCTGTACTTTGGCGCGGCGTCGGCGCTGTTTGCGTTTGGAACGCGCGGGCAGCGGCTGGCGGCGAATCCGCTGTACTATCTCGGGTTCGCGGTGGTGTGGCTGGCGGTGATTACGCTGTTGAACATTCGCGGCGTGAATGCGGGCAAGTGGCTGAACAATGCGACCTCACTGGGCGGCCTGCTGCCGCTGACGGCGCTGCTGGCTATGGCGGCGATTTCTTATTGGAAATTTGGGCCAGTGGTGCGCTACCCGGCGGCGAGTTTTGCGCCGCACTGGACGCTGGATAACGCGGTGTTCTGGTCGAGCGTGTTTTTTGCGTTTGGCGGGGTGGAAGCGGCGTCGGCGATGGGCGGGGAGATTGTGAACCCGCGGCGCACGATTCCGCTGGCGATTGCGGTGGGCGGCAGCATGTTGGCGATTGGGTACATCAGCGGCACGGGCGCGCTGCTGGTGGCGCTGCCGACGAATGCGGTGGGCGGGCCGGATGGGTTTGTGAATGGGATTCGCGCGCTGAGCGAGCGGCTGGGCGCGGGATGGCTGCTGGCTCCGGTGGCGCTGCTGGTGGGGCTGAATGCGGTGGGCGGCGCAGCGACGTTTCTGTCGTCGACCTCGCGGCTGCCGTTTGTGGCGGGCATCGATCACTATCTGCCGTCGGCGTTCGGGAAGATTCATGCGCGGTATCGCACGCCGTGGGTAGCGATTGCGGCGTATGGGCTGGCGGGGATTGTGGTGGCGCTGGCGGGACAGGCGGGCACGACGGTGCGCGGCGCGTATGACGTGCTGGTGGCCATGGGAATTCTCGCGTACTTTCTGCCGTATCTGTTTTTGTTTGCGGCGATGATTAAGCTGCAGGCGCAGCCGGTGGGGCCGGAGGTGCGGCGCGTGCCGGGAGGCAGGCCTGTCGCGGTGATTCTGGCCAGCATTGGATTTGCGAGCACGGCGCTGACGATTGTGCTGTCGGCCATCCCCGCGAGCGATGAGCCGCACAAGGGGCTGGCGATGTTCAAAGTGATCTTTGGCGCGGTGGTGCTGGTGGGGACGGGCGTGGCGGTGTTTGCGGTGGAGTGGTATCGGGGGCGGCTTTCTTTGGAGGGCTAAGAGCTCCCTTCCCGCTCGATGCTTCCATCCCCGGTCCCCAAAGGCGAGGGACCGGGGGCACCCGGCGGGCTACTTCAGCCTGAAGTGAAAAGCGTGCGGAGGGTTTCGGTCCACTCTTCGAGCTCGGCGATGGGAACGCATTCGCGGTCGGAGTGGGCGGTGTGCATGTCGCCGGGGCCGATGACGATGACTTCGTCGGCGATGCGGGCGAGGCGGCTGGCCTCTGACCCGAAGCTAATGCCGACCACTGCGCGGGGCAGACCAAGCAGCGTGGTGAGGCGTTGCAGGAGCGGGCCCTTTGCGGCAGGGGCGAAGCCGGGCTCGGCGCGCAGGGGCTCGATGTGGATGCGCGCGTGGGGCTCTTCCATGCGGAGCTGATCGGCTAACCATTCCAATTCCGTGAGGACGTTGCGCGGCGGCTCGGCGGGGACGGGACGCCACTCGACGAGGAACGAGCAGGCGCCGGCGATGATGTTCTTCGCGGTGCCGCCCTCGATGAGGCCTACGTTAACGGTGGTGCGCGGAGGGTCGAAGAGTGAGTCAGAGGCGTTGGACCAGCGCGCGACGAGAGACTCGATGCGGGTGATGAAGCGCGCAGCGACGGTGATGGCGGAGATGCCTTGGCGGGGAAATGCGGAGTGGGCTTCCCTGCCCTCGACGCGGATGCGGGCGAGGCCGTAGCCCTTGCCGGCGATGCCGGGGCGCAGCGATGTCGGTTCGCTGACGATGGCGGAGCGAATGCGGAGTGAAGTGGAAGCGAGCAAGCGCTCCATGCCTTTGCAGCCAATCTCTTCGTCGGCGGTGAGGATGAGGGCGAGGTTGTTGTGCGTGGCGCTCTCTGCATCGAGCGCGGCGAGGAAGCAGGCGAGCGCGCCTTTGACGTCGCAGGAGCCGCAGCCGTGGAGGGATTCGCCGTTGGCGCTGGCGTGCAGATCGAGAGCGCGTGTCCAGGTTGCGGCGTAGGGAACGGTATCTGTGTGGCAGACGAAGGCGAGATCGATGGGCGTGTCGGCGCTGGGCGCATTCACGGGGCGGGCAATCAGATTGGCTTTGGCGATGCCGTTGTCGCCGGTGTAGGGCAGGATTTCTGCGCGCCAGCTGCGGGCTTCAACGAACTTGGCGACACCTTCGATGAGCGGGAGGTTCGAGACGGCGGAGGGTGTGGGGATGGCGACGAGGATGCGAAGGATTTCGGCCGCAGTCATGGCGCGATCTCTTCGCCGGAGATGAAGACGCGGGGATGGGCGGGCGCGGCGATGAAGTAGGCGAGCTCGCGGTAGTCGGCGAACTCGTGGATGAGGAAGTCGGCGCGCTTGCCGGTTTCGAGCGAGCCGATTTCCGCTGCCGAGGTCGAGGCTGTAGGCGGCGTTGATGGTGGCGGCGGTGAGGGCTTCGGCGGGAAGCATGCCCATCTGCAGGCAGGCGAGCGAAAGGATGAACGGCATGGACGAGATGGGCGAGGAGCCGGGATTGAAGTCGGTGGCGAGGACGATGGCCGAGGCCGAGCTCGATCATTTTGCGCGCGGGCGGATATTGCGTGCGGCCGAGGGCGAAGACGGAGCCGGGCAGCAGCACAGGCTGCACGCCGGCGGCGCGGAGCTGATGGAGCGTTTCGTTCGGTCACGGTTTCCAGATGATCGGCGGTGGCTGCGCCGAGTTCGGCGGCGAGCGCTGCGCCGGTGCCGGGGCGAAACTGCTCGGCGTGGATGCGGAGGCGGAGGCCGTGGCGCTTGCGCGGCGGCGAGCACGATGCGGGTTTCGTCGACGGTGAAGGCGTGATCGTCGCAGAAGGCGTCGCAGTAGCGCGCGAGGCGATGGCCGGCGACTTCGGGGATGAGTTCTTCGGCGATCGAAGCGGACATATTCGGCGCGGCGGTCGGCAAACTCCGGCGGAACGGTGTGCGCGGCGAGCAGCGTGGGAACGATGCGCGCCGGGCCTTCGAGATCGAGCTGGGCGATGACCTGGAGCATGCCGCAGCTCGGTGTCGCGATCGAGGCCGTAGCCGGATTTGGCTTCGATCGTGGTGGTGCCGGTGCGGAGCATCCAGTCGCGATGGCGGCGGGCGGCGTTGAGCAAGTCATCTTCGATGGGCGCGGCGCGGGTGAGCGCGACGGTGCGCAGGATGCCGCCGCCGGCCGCGGCGATCTGCTGGTAGGTTGCGCCGGCGATGCGCTGCTCGAACTCGGCGGCGCGGTTGCCGGCGAAGACGAGATGGGTGTGGGCGTCGACGAAGCCGGGCGTGACGCAGCGTCCCGCGGCGTCGACGACTTCGGCGTGTCGCGGAGATTTGTGTGTGCAGGTCGGCGTAGGTGCCGGCGGCTGCGATGCGGCCGTCTTCGATGAGCAGGGCGGCGTCGCGGATGATGGCGAGTTCGCGGAGTTCCGCGCCGATGCGCGGGCGTGCGGGACCGGCGAGGGTGACGAGCTGGCCGATGTTGACGATGGCGAGCGCGTGCCCGACATGCCTACTTCTCCGCCATCGGAATGTGGATGCCTTTTTCGCGGGCGGTTTGCTGCGCGAGCTCGTAGCCGGCGTCGGCGTGGCGCACAACGCCGATGCCCGGGATCGTTGTTCAGCACGCGGGCGATGCGTTCGCGCGGCATTGTCGGTTCCGTCGGCGACGGTGACCTGGCCGGCGTGCAGCGAGTAGCCCATGCCCACGCCGCCGCCGTGATGGAAGCTGACCCAGCTGGCGCCGCTGGCGGTGTTGAGCAGCGCGTTGAGGATCGGCCAGTCGGCGACGGCGTCGGAGCCGTCGAGCATCTTTTCGGTTTCGCGATAGGGGCTGGCGACGGAGCCGGTGTCGAGGTGGTCGCGGCCGATGGCGATGGGCGCGGAGATTTCGCCCTTGCGCACGAGGTCGTTGATGGCCAGCGCCCATCTTGGCGCGCTCGCCGTAGCCGAGCCAGCAGATGCGCGCGGGCAAGCCCTGGAAGGCGAAGCGGCCGCGGGCGAGACGCAGCCAGCGGGTGAGAATTTCGTTGTCGGGGAAAAGCTCAAGCGCGAGTTCGTCGGTGCGGTCGATGTCGCTGCGGATCGCCGGAGAGCGCGACCCAGCGGAACGGGCCCTGCGCCGGTGCAGAAGAGCGGGCGAATGTATTCGGGCACGAAGCCGGGAATGAGAAAGGCATCGGCGCAGCCGGCGTCGAAGGCGAAGCGGCGAATGTTGTTGCCGTAGTCGAAGGCGACGGCGCCGGCGCGCTGCAGGGCGAGCATGGCGTTGACGTGGACGACCATGGATGCGGTGGAGCGGCGGACATATTCTTCGGGATCGCGCTGCGCGGAGCTCCGCTGCTTCGCTCAGCGAGAGTCCCTGCGGAACATAGCCATTGAGCGGATCGTGCGCGCTGGTCTGGTCGGTGACCACATCGACCTGCACGCCGCGGCGCACGATCTCCGGCAGCACATCGGCGCAGTTGCCGACGAGGCCGACGGAGAGGGCGCGGCCTTCGCGGCGCGCCGCTTCGCACAGCGCCAGCGCTTCGTCGAGATTTTCGGTGAGCGTGTCGCAGTAGCGCGTCTCGACGCGGCGCTCGATGCGGCGTGCGGTCGACGTCGATGGCCAGGACCACGCCGCCGTTGAGCGTGACGGAGAGCGGCTGCGCGCCGCCCATGCCGCCCACGCCGCCGGTGACGACGAGCTTGCCTTTCAGCGATGCCGCCGAAGTGCCGGTCGGCCAGCGCGGCAAAGGTCTGGAACGTGCCCTGCAGAATGCCCTGCGTGCCGATGTAGATCCAGCTGCCGGCGGTCATCTGGCCGTACATCATCAGGCCCTTGCGGTCGAGCTCGTGGAAGTGCTCCCAGTTGGCCCATTTGCCGACGAGGTTGGAGTTGGCGATGATGACGCGCGGGCGCCATGTCGTGGGTGGGAAAGACGCCGACGGGCTTGCCGGATTGGACCAGCAGCGTCTCTTCGTTGCCGAGTTGCTCGAGCTCGCGGACGATGGCGTGGAAGCACTCCCAGTTGCGCGCGGCCTGTGCCGATGCCGCCGTAGACGACCAGGTCCTGCGGGCGCTCGGCCACTTCGGGATCGAGGTTGTTCATCAGGCAGCGGAGGGCGGCTTCCTGCTGCCAGCCTTTGCAGCGCAGCTTGGTGCCGCGCGGGGCGCGCACGAGGGGAGCGGCCGCGGTGGTCATAATGCCTCCTGGTTGGCGAAGCGCTGCTGCACGGCACGATAGCGCGTGCGAATCTCGTGGTCCAGCGGATGATGGCCGTCGGTGAGGACGAGGGTTCCCGCAACGGCAACGTCGCGGACGGCGGCGCGGTTGAGGGCGAAGACGGCCTGGGCGGTGAGCGATGAGACGTCGGCACCGAGAATGGCGGGATCGTCGAGCGAGACGGTGAAGAAGTCGGCGGGCTGGCCGGGTGCGAGCGCGCTGGGCCCGACTGAACTGGGTCCGAGTGAGCTGGGCGCGAGTGCGCCGCCGGCGACGTTGAGGGCGCGGTAGCCGTTGGCGGTGGCGGCGGTGAAGAGTCGATCGGCGATGGCGGTGTTGGCGATGCCGTCGAGGATGCCGCGCTCGCGCTGGGCGAGGCGGAGGTGGTACTCGTTCTGGCGCGCGTCTTCGAGGATGTCGATCTGGGCCTGGCTGTCTGTGCCGTAGGCGATGGGGATGTCGAAGCGGGCGGCGATGTCGGCGGGAAAGATGCCGTCGCCTAGATTGCGCTCGGTGGTGGGGCAGGAGCAGATCGTGGTGCGTGCGGCGGCGACCTGCTCGAATTCGGGCTGAGTGAGATGAATGGCGTGGACGAGCGTGGTGCGCGGGGTGAGGATGCCGTGCTGCGCTGCGAGGGCGACGGGGGTGTGGCCGTACTCGGCGAGGCAGGCTTCGTTTTCGGCGGGCTGCTCGGAGATGTGCGTGTGCAGCGGGAGTTCCCTGCTCTGCGTGAAGGCGGCGATGTTTTTGAGAGCCGGCAGGGGACGGCGCGGATGCTGTGCGGGGCTGCGCCGGCGGTGACGTGGGTTAGATGCGCGGTTGAAGCGAGCAGAGCTTCGAGGTTGCGGAGGTAGGCGTCTTCGGTTTCGTAGAAGCGGCGCTGGCCGGGGTGGGGATCTTTCTGGAAGCCCGCGCGCATATAGCAGGTGCGCAGGAGACAGATGCGGATGCCGACGGACTGCGCGGCGCGAATGACCTGATGGGCGAGCTCGTTGGGGTCGGCGTAGGCATTGCCGCTGGGATCGTTGTGGAGGTAGTGGAACTCGCCGACGAGGGTGATGCCGGAGGCGAGCATTTCGAGGAAGGCGGCGCGAGCTACGTCGTAGAGATCGTCGGGCGAGCAGAAGGCGGCGGCGCGGTACATCTGCTCACGCCAGGTCCAGAAGGTGTCTCCGCCGATGCGGCGGCCCTCGGCGCGGGCACGGAAGAGGCGCTGGAAGGTGTGGGAGTGTGCGTTGGCGAGGCCGGGCAGCAGGGCTTTGCCGGGGAGGCGGACTACGGTGGCTGCGGGTGCGGTTTGCGGCGTGGCCTGGCTGATGACGCTGCCGTCGTCGCCCACGAGCAGGCCGCGGCCGCTTGAAGCGGAGCCATGGGCGAGCAGGAGATCGGGCAGATAGAGTCGCGGCATCGCAGTCCCCGGCGGATATGAGGATAGTAGCCGGTGAGGGACCGCGGCGAAAGCGCCATTCGACCACGACGGAAAGCGGTGGGAGTGAAATCCACTGCGAATATGGTCGTGCACCGTGCATCCACAGGCTTGAGACGACGCGTTGAGTCGATAGCGCTAGAGATTGACCGGCATGTTGCGGTTGATCCACTTGCGCCGCATGAGCTGGGCCTTGAGGCGCGGGCCCTGAGCCGGAGAGTAGTGCGGCCGGTGGAGTCCGCGGCGCGGGTGCGGGAGCAGTGCCTGCGCGGTTTGGGCCATGATGGCGAGATCGCTCCAAACGGTTGCGTATTCCAGATATGTGGCCGAAAGGCGGAGCTTGTCTGGCGTGACGACGGCCTTGAAGTGATGCATCGGGTCGTGCATGACGGCGAGGAGTTCGGACTCGCGGTAGTACTTGAGGGCGGCGGGATCGGTGAGGCCGGGACGGACGGCGAGCAGGCGCTGATAGTCGCGGCGGAACTCGCGGGTGAGCTCGGGGATGACGGGACGCGGCCCCACCATGCTCATCTCTCCGCACAATACGTTCCACAATTGCGGCAACTCATCGAGCTTGTGCCTGCGCATCCATTGACCGGCCGGGGTGATGCGCGGGTCCGCGCCGAGGGTGTAGGAGCGGCCGCGCACGCAGTGGATCATGGTGCGCAGCTTGAGCATGCGGAAGGGGCGGGAGTTGCGGCCCATGCGGACCTGGCGAAAAAGGATGGGGCCCTTCGAGTCGAGCTTGATGATGAGGGCACACACGAGAAGAACGGGCAACGCAAGCAGTAACAGACTGCAAGCGCAGACAAGGTCCAGGCAGCGTTTCATGAAGAACTCTCCAAGGCCGAAGGCGACGTGCCAATGCGGAGACCAACGGGCGGTTTCCGCAAAAAATGGAGCCTGCGCTGCCTGGGCTCCGTTGGGGAAGAACGTCCGTTGGGAATTGACGCACTGAGGGCCCTGAATTGCTAGCGCTGCTCGTGAGGTATGGCAAGAAACGATTGCGAGCAATCATTTCTTCTGGAGAAAGTCGAGACAGTAAGGCAAGAGAACAACGGAACGATTTGAGATGTCAAATGACCCATGACCGCGAAGACAAACCTTGGTTTTATTTTGCTGTGCATGAGTAACCTGTGTACATAGTTACCTGTCTGCCCCTTTTGGGGCAGAAAGAGTGCAGGCGCGCAAAAAGCGTTGTGGAAAAGATGACGTGAGCGAGGCGAGACAGAGGCGGTTTCCCAAGGATGTACTGCAGGCAGTATGCTGATGCGGCAACAAATCATGAGGCTCCCTGAGGTGCCGAGTGCAAAGACAGGGATTTTCCTGTTTGCAGTACTTGCAGTCTTGTTTTTAGCCGCAACGATCACAAGCGAATGCAACCGGAGAGACCCAGCAGAAGGCGGGCTTTGTCCGGCTGGACCGGGTCACCGCTTCCCGGGCGATCACGAACGGAATTGAGATTCACGCGGGCGCGGCCGTGTTGTGTCGATCACGGCGCTGCGCGACGACGTGGTGCGCGTGCGCGTGGGTCCGGCGGGCCAACTGCCAGAGGATGCGTCGTGGGCGGTGCTGGCCGGCGTCGCGGACGGCGATCGTGCGCGGTGACGCCGGAGTCGAGTGCGACGGCGGTGGGCTTCAAGACGGCGAAGCTGCACGTCGTCAGTGCAGCAAGGATCCGCTTGGAGCTGAGCGTGACGGACATGCACGGGCATGTGATTGCGGAGCAGATGCCGGGGCGGCCGATCGAGTACAACGGCGCGGCGAGTTCCGCGTGTATATGAAGTCGCCGGAGGACGAGCACTATTTCGGACTGGGCGACAAGCCGGGGCCGCTGGACCGGCGCAACGAGGCGTTCACGGACTGGAATACGGATGCGTTCGGATGGCAGGAGTCGACCGATCCGATCTACAAATCGATTCCCTACTTCATGACGTTTCGCAAGGGCGTGTCGGCGGGATTTTTCTCGACAACACGTGGCGCGCGAGCTTCGACTTCAACAAGGAGTATCGCGACGGCTATTCGTTCGGATCGCGAAGGCGGGCCGCTGGATTTCTATGTTCTGTACGGGCCGGAGCCGAAGGCCGTGGTGGAGACGTGGGCGTGGCTGGTGGGAACAACGCCGCTGCCGCCGATGTGGTCGCTGGGGTATCAGCAGTCGCGGTACAGCTACTATCCCGAGGCCGAGGTGCGGCGCATCGCGAGCACAGCTGCGCAGCGAGCAGCATTCCTGCGGACGTGATCTGGCTGGATATCGATTATCAGTTCAAGAACCGGCCGTTCACCGTGGACCCGGAGCGGTTTCCGCACTTCGACCAGATGATCAAGGACCTGAAGGCGGAGCATCTGCGCACGGTGGTGATTACCGACCTGCACATCGCCGACCTGCCGAACGCGGGCTACAAGCCATACGACGAGGGCGTGGCTGGCGACCACTTTGTGAAGAATCCCGATGGGTCGACGTATGTGGGCGTGGTGTGGCCGGGCAAGGCGGTGTTTCCGGACTTCACGCAGAAGGCTTCGCGCGAGTGGTGGGGCACGCTCTACGCGGATTTTGTGAACAAGGGAGTGGCCGGTTTCTGGAACGACATGAATGAGCCGGCGATCTTCAGGTGCCTTCGAAGACGATGCCGGACGATGTGCAGCATCGCATCGACGAGCCGGGATTTGCGACGCGGACCGCGACCCATCTTGAAGATTCACAACGTCTTCGGGATGCAGAACACGCGGGGCACGTTTGAGGGGCTGCTGAAGCTGCAGCCGAATCTGCGGCCGTTTGTGATGACGCGGGCCAGCTATGCGGGCGGGCAGCGCTACGCGGTGACGTGGACGGGAGACAATTCGAGCAACTGGAGTCATCTGCGGCAGACGGTTCCGCAGCTGCTGAATCTGGGGCTGAGCGGGTTTGCGATGGCCGGCGCGGATGTGGGCGGATTTGCGGCTTCTCCGCAGCCGGAGCTGCTGACGCGGTGGCTGGAGGTGGCGGCGTTTCAGCCCATCGATCGCGACCACACGGCGACTGGGACACCGCGCCGCAGGAGCCGTGGGAGAACGGAACGCCGGAGGATGTGAATCTGCGGCGGCGCTACATCGAAGAGCGCTACCGGCTGATGCCCTATCTCTACACGACGGCGGAGGAGATGAGCCGGACGGGGTTGCCGATTGATGCGGCCGCTGTTTCTGGAGTTTCCGAATGGCGCGGTGGATGGAGAGCCGCTGGACCTGAGCAACGCGGGCGCGTTTCTGCTGGGGCCGCGATCTGCTGGTGGCGCAGAGCCCGTTTCCGGATGAGGTGGACGACTACACGGTGGCGCTGCCGCCGGTGGGCTGGTACGACTACTGGACCGGCGCGCGCGTGGATGCAAGCACGGGACGGCAAGGCCATTGACAACGCGGCAGTGGTGCAGCCGGAGGTGCGCATTCATCGCACGCTGGACACGCTGCCGGTGTTTGTGCGCGCGGGCTCGATTGTGCCGGAGCAGCCGCTGGTGCAGAGCACGGACGAGAAGCCGCAGGGGCCGCTGACGCTGCGCGTCTATCCGCCGACGGCGATCGGGCAACGATTGCGCAGGGAGCGCTCTATCTGGACGATGGCGTCAGCTACGACTTCAAGCAAGGGCGATTTTCTGCGCGATGGAGTTCACGTGCAGGCTGACGGCGCAGGGCGTGGTGGTGACGGTGGCTCCGCGCGAGGGACAGCTTTGCTGCCGTGGTGGAAGCAGCTTTCGGTGGAGGTGTACGGCGCGGCCAAGCCGGCGTCCGAGCGCAACGTATCGCGCCGATCGACGGCACGAGCGGCGACGCCGGTGTCGACCGGCATATCGACGCGGAGCATCACCGCATCACGGCGCTGGTTCCGGATGACGGCAAGGGGCTGGAGCTGCAGCTGACATACTGAAGTGCGTGTTTCAGCGCTGGCGAGACCTACGGCGGTGCAAATCGGCAGCGAATTGCGGCTGCGAGTGACGCGACTGTGCGTGCGGCAGGAGTGGCCTCTGCGCCGAGAAGCGGACCTGAACGGGGCACGCGCCTTCCGGTTTCTTCGTGCACGATTCCAGCGAATCGGTGTTCGGGGCGGGGCGAGGCTGTATTTGCAGCGGCGCGAGCGCGGCGTTTGTGCAGATGGGCACTGTTCGATCTCGGCTGGGCGCGCGTGGCGAATGCTGAAGACGACGATCGCACGCGGGGAGATTGTAGCGGTAGAGGTGCAGGTCGCTGGGGCTTTGGTCGTTGAATCTGAGCCGGATTGTTGAAGTCGTGGAGACGTCAGAGCGCGCTTTGGGTTTATCTACAAGACGACTGCAGCTGCATGTGGAAGAGGGCGAGGAGCGGTTTCTGCTGACGCTCGAGCTGGAGACGGCGAGGTCTGGTACCGAGCTGGAGGCTGTTTCGCGCCCGCGGACTGCGCTGGCGCAGCTGGGACTTTCCGGTGACGCGGACGTTTCAGCCGCGGTTCGCGCGGGATTCGCATCGGCGGATGCGGGACGCTGTCGAAGCCGTACGTGCGGCGATAAGTGCACTGAGTACACAGCGTTCTGGAACGAGTGAGCGCCTGACTCATTGTTGCCAAGCTGATACCCTAGAAGTATGAAATTCGGCGTTCTGGTCTTTCCTGGGTCCAACTGCGATCACGACACCTACAACGTGATTGCCGAGATTGCCCACCAGCCGGTCACGTTTCTGTGGCACGATTCCGAGGATTTGCAGGGCGTGGACGCGGTGCTGGTTCCGGGCGGGTTTGCCTACGGCGACTACCTGCGCACGGGCGCGATTGCGCGGTTTTCGCCGGTGATGCAGGCGGTGAAGAAGTTTGCCGACGGCGGCGGGCTGGTGCTGGGCATCTGCAACGGGTTCCAGATTCTGACCGAGGCCGGGCTGCTGCCGGGCGCGCTGATGCGCAATGCGGGCCTGAAATACATCTGCAAGCAGGTGCACCTGCGCGTGGAGACGACGGACAGCGCATTCACGAACCAGCTGACGAAGGGCGAGGTGCTGCAGATTCCGATTGGGCACATGGAAGGCAACTATTTCTGCACGCCGGAGGATCTGCAGTCGGCTGGAGGCTGAGGACCGGATCGCTTTCCGCTATGCGACGCCTGAGGGCGCGGTGACGGCGGAGGCGAATCCGAATGGATCGCTCGGAAATATTGCGGGCATCCTGAATGAGAAGCGGAACGTGCTGGGAATGATGCCGCATCCGGACCGGTCGAGCGAGAAGCTGCTGGGCTCGGCGGACGGATGGAAGATTTTTGCCTCGATGATTGAGGCTCTGGCAACGCAGTGAAGTTGCTCGCACGGGGACGCTACACGAAGATGATTGATATCCACACACACCTGATTTACGGCGTGGACGATGGATCGCCCGACCTGGAGACATCGCTGGCCATGGCCCGGGAGGCGGCGCAGGAAGGCGTGACGCACATTGTCTGCACACCCCACGCGAGCGAAGAATACCCTTACCAAGCAGCCCTGGTGGACGAGCGGCTGGCGGAGCTGCGCGAGAAGTTGAAGGACGTGGTGGAGCTGAGCCTGGGCTGCGACTTCCACATGAACGCGGAGAACATCACGGATGCGCTGGAGAATCCGCTGCGCTACTCGATCGACGGCAAGGGATATCTGCTGATCGAGTTTCCGGATATGGTGATTCCGCCGCAACTGACGGAGGCGATGAAGCGGCTGCAGAACGTGGGCTACACGCTGATCATCACGCATCCCGAGCGCAACTCGGTCTGCAGCGCAATCCGGAGCTGCTGGCCGACTGGATGCGCGAGGGATGCCTGGTGCAGGTGACTTCGGCGGCGCTGTACGGGCGGTTCGGCAGGCTGGCCAGGCATTTGCCAATGCCCTGCTGGACCGCAACTGGATTCACTTTCTGGCCAGCGATGCGCATCATCCGGAGTGGCGGCCGCCGCATTTGCTGAAGGGCTATGAGTACGTGGCGAATCGCATGGGCACGGAGACGGCGCGGCGGCTCTACGTAACCAACCCTGGGGCAGCGGTGGAGGGCGTGAAGTGTCCGCCGCAGCCGGAGCCAAAGGGCCTTTGGGAGAGCGAGCCGCTGAAGTTCGATATACCGAAGAAGCGGTCGAACGGGTCGAAGAGCAAGTCAGGGAGCAACGGGGCGAAGAAGGGATTCTTCAGCAAGATCTTTGGACGCTAGAGATTCTTCCGCTTGTTTTTGCCTGAGCGCCTGCGGAACGCATCATGCGGGCTGCCACAGCTCGAGGGGATTGCCTTCCGGGTCATGCAGGTGGGCGAAGCGACCGTTGGGATAGGCCTGCGAATCGACTTTCACCTCAATGCCCGCGGCGCGCAACTGGGCGACCAGCTTGTCGAGATTGTGCACGCGAAAGTTCAGCATCCACATTTTTTGCGGGTCGCCGAAGTAGTGAGTCGTCTCAGGAAAGGGACTGAAGACGGTCTGCCCGGCTTGCTGTGTCCACACCGGGGAGTCGATCTTGGTTGGCGTGAGATCGATGCCGAGGTGCTGCAGATACCACTGGCTGAGAGCGGCGGGATCGTGCGCGCGGAAGAAGAAACCACCGATCCCGGCGACCTTTTCGGTGGACGCCGCGGACTCCGGCGTAGGGGCTGTATTCGCTGGCGGCGTGGTCTGGGCGATGGCATTCCGGGATGCGAGGACGCTGGACCCGAAGGCATACGACGCGATCTGCAGGAACTGACGCCTGGGAAAGCTCATTTCGTTCTCCTCTCGCGAGCTGTTGCGAGTTCTTCTACGATACCGGCGGAATCAGAGTTCGCAAAGCGTCGAAGGACTCAGGCAAGCTGACCTAGAGGCCGAGGCCGCCGTCGACGGTGAGGATCTGGCCGGTGACGAAGCCGGTGTTGGCGGCGAAGTAGAGCACGGCTTCGGCGATGTCGGCTGCTGATCCGTTGCGCGCGAGCGGTGTTTTTGCGGCGAAGCGGGCGGCCTCTGCCGCGTCAGTGCCTTCCATCTCAATCCATCCTGGAGCGACAGAGTTGACGCTGACCTGGGGCGCGAAGGCCTTGGCCATGGCCTGCGTGAGCATGTGCAGCGCAGCCTTGGATGCGCAGTAGTGCGCGTGGCCGGCCCATGCGTGGATGCCACCGAGAGAGCCGATGTTGACGATGCGGCCGTGCACGGCACGGAGATAGGGCAGCGCTTCGCGCGCGGCGAGAAAGGGACCGCGAGTGTTGGTTTCGAAGACGGCGTCCCATTGCGCCAGGGTGAGGGATTCGAGCGGGGCCGATTCGAAGATGGCTGCGTTGTTGACGAGGATGTCGATGCGGTTGTGGAAGGATGCGGCAGCAGCGATGGCGTCGCGAACAGAGGCCTCGGAGCGAACATCACAGGCGATGGTCTGGACGCGGCGGCCCAGGGCTTTGATGGCCTGGGCGGTGATAGCGGCTTCAGCTGCTGAGCTGCGATAGGTGAGAGTGACGTCTGCGCCGGCGCGGGCGAGGGTGAGCGCGATGGCGCGGCCGATGCGGCGTGCTCCGCCGGTGACGAGGGCGGCTTTGCCGGACAGGCTGAGATCGTGCGTCAGGGCTGGCCTCTACTGGGGCTGCGGCTGGGTCGCGTCAGGCTTGGCGTCGTCCTGCTTGGCGGACTCGTCGGGTGCGGTCTTGTTGTCCTTGGCCGGGGGCTTGGCGGCAGCGCTGTCGGGGTGCTGCTCATAGATGGAGTACTGCTGGCCGGGTCGCTTGAGCTTGATCTCGATGGCCTTCTCGGCCTTGTCGAGGGTGTAGTCGCCGCCGTAGGTCTGGTAGCCCTTGGCGATGACCTGAACGAGAACCTTGGAGCCGGTGGGCAGGACATCGATGATGGTCTTGCCGTCCTCGTTGGTCTTCAGCTCCATGTTGCCCTTGTCGCCGACGAGATGGAAGACCACCGCTGCGTTTTCAATGGGCTTGCCATCGTCGTTGCGGAGGATGGTGACTTCAAAGCGCGAGGTGGGCGGCGGGGCTTTGTACTTGCGGCCGCGATGGGTCGATCCTGCGCCGAAGAGGGACGCGATGGCGGCGAAGCCGGACGAGGGCGAGGTCGAGAAACAGCGAAACGACGGAAACGGCGAACAACCCATGGCGTTATTGTACCTGTTGGCGTGTGGATTGATGAAGGGCTCTGGCGGGCCGTGATGCTGAACCGGAAGGCGGCTTCCCTTGGCTGATTCCCCGGTAGCTCGACGGCGCGCGGGGATTTCCCGTAGGAGTGACGAACGGGTAAACTAAAGGTGAGGTTGCTATGCCGGATATTCAGCGCAGGAAGACGCCCACGGTCAAGATCGGCACGGTTCGCGTGGGCTGGGAAGTGCCGGTTGTCGTGCAGTCGATGACCAACACGGACACGGCGGACATTGCGGGCACGATGGAGCAGGTGGCGGCGCTGGCGCTGGCGGGGTCCGAGATTGTGCGCGTGACGGTGAACAACGAAGATGCTGCTGCCGCGGTGCCGCACATTGTGGAAGGGCTGGACAAGCGCGGCATCCGGGTGCCGATTGTGGGCGATTTTCACTACAACGGGCATCTGCTGTTGAAGAAGTTTCCGGCGACGGCGAAGGCGCTGGCGAAGTACCGGATCAATCCCGGCAATGCGTCGATCGGCAAGAAGGACAACGACAATTTCCAGGTGATGGTGGAGTGCGCGGTCGGAGAACCAGAAGCCGGTGCGCATTGGCGTGAACTGGGGATCGCTGGACCAGCCACTGCTGACGCGGATGATGGACGAGAACAGCCGCAAGGCCGATCCGCTGCCGGCGCGCGACGTGATGATGGAAGCGATGGTGGTGAGCGCGCTGGAGTCGGCGAAGGCAGCCGAGCGCTACGGGCTGCGGCACGACCAGATCATTCTGTCGGCGAAGGTTTCGGGCGTGCGCGATTTGATCGATGTCTACACGAATCTGGCGGCGCGCTGCGACTACGTGCTGCACCTGGGACTGACCGAGGCGGGCATGGGCTCGAAGGGGCTGATTGCCTCGACAGCGGGGCTTGCGCCGCTGCTGCTGGCGGGGATTGGCGACACGATCCGGGTGAGCCTGACGCCCAAACCGAACGGAGACCGCACAGAGGAAGTGCTGGCGGCTCAACAGATTCTGCAGTCATTCTCGATCCGAAGCTTTATGCCTCAGGTGACGAGCTGCCCGGGCTGCGGGCGGACGACGAGCACTTATTTCCAGGAGCTGGCGGAGCAGATTCAGAGCTACCTGCGGACCTCGATGCCGGAGTGGCGGAAGAAGTATCCGGGTGTGGAGGAGCTGAAGCTGGCGGTGATGGGCTGCGTGGTGAACGGGCCGGGCGAGTCGAAGCACGCGAACCTGGGCATCAGCCTGCCGGGCACGTTTGAGGAGCCGAAGGCGCCGGTGTATGTGGATGGCAAGCTTTACACGACGCTGCATGGGGACACGATTGTGGCGGAGTTCAAGCAGATTCTGGACAACTACGTGGAGAGCCACTACGGGCAGGGCGCGAAGAGCGAGGAGCTGGTGGGAGCGCGGTAGTTCGTGGATCTTGGGCAGGGACAAGGGCTGCGCTTCGGCGCGGCCCTTTCTGTTTATGCGGATGAGGAAAGGATTCTCGATGCGCAGGCCTTCGATGATCTGGCCATGCTGTAGGTCTTCGGTGTAGAGGGTGGTGCAGCGGGCTTCGAGAGCTGAGGCTACGATCATGGCGTCGTAGATGCGGAAGCCGTGGCGCTCGGCGATGGCCAGAGCGCGGGTTTGTGATGCGGCGGTCAACGGCTGTGCCTCCCCGCAGAAAAGATCGATGGCCCGGAGCAGGTTGTATACGCGGTCCCAAGGGTGGTTGAACTTGCGACGCGCCAGGTCAACGAATTCGTTGAGGACCTGAACGCTAACGACCCCACCCTCCGCAAGGACTGCTTGCGCACGGGGCATGCGTGGGTCCGCTTGAGCCGGGGATTCTTGCAGCGCAGCGTACACAAGGACGTTCGTATCGAGGAACGGCCTAGCTGTCATAGATCTCGTTCCGGTCGAACTTGTAGTGATGAGGCACGCTGAACTGGTTTTCGCGCAGCAGACGGATCGCTTCAGCGCGTCTCTCGTCGCGACGAATCTCGATCACCTTGTCGGGCGTGAGGAACAGAGTAGCCTCATCGCCCTCTTTCAGACCGGCCTGCTCAGCGACTTCGACAGGGATGCGAATGGCGAGGCTGTTGCCCCATTTGGAGACTTTCATGGCAGCCCTCCTGGATATACAACGATCTTGTATATCCTAACATAGATGTATATCCATGTCGCATGTATAGCCACTTTTTCATGGATATACGTACTTCATGCAAGTTATCAATATTCATTTTCAAATACCACAAAACAAATAACTTTTATTTCTTAGAGGAAACTCGGCTCTTCGAGACACGGGGCGACGCGGGCACCGGCTAGCAGGATGACGCAGGAGACGACGAGGGCGATGAGGGTTGCGCCCATGCCGATGCGGAGGTTGGTGCGGTCGCTGATGGCTCCGATGATCTGCGGGGAGAAGGTGTCGCCGAAGGCGTGAATGATGAAGAGATTGAGGCCGACGGCGGTGGCGCGGACCTGGCCGGAGACCGAGTTCACGATGGCGGTGTTGAGCGGGCCGGTGTTGAGGAAGAGGAAGAACTCGGCGGCAAAGAGGGCGGGGACGGACCAGCGCGGCGGGCCGAAGAAGAGCAGCGCGCCGAAGGGGAGGGTGAGGGCGACGGACCAGAACGAGAGCAGGTAGAGGGCGCGATGGTTGGTGCGGAGCCAGCGCTGGGCGATCCAGCCGCCGATGAGGGTGCCGAGCGATGCCGTCGACAACCGTGATGGCGCCGACCATCTGGCTGGCGCCGCTGACGGAGAGGCCGGCGGAGCGGCGGAGGAACTCCGGCACCCAGGACGAGATGCCGCCCATGGCGAAGGTGAGCGCGGCCAGGCCGAAGGTGGCGGTGAGAAAGGCGGGGTTGCGTGAAGAGGCCGAAGAACGTGGTGCGATTGGCGGTGGGCTTGAGGTGGTCGCTTGCGCCGCGCTCCGGCTCGCGGCCGAAGATCCAATAGAGGGCGGCGATGACGAGGCCGGGAATGGCGCAGATGAAGAACGGCGCGCGCCAGCCCCAGCGCGAGCCCATCTGGCCGCCGGCCAGGTAGCCGAGGGCTGCGCCGACGGGAATGGCGATGTAGAAGATGGAGAGGATGCGATTGCGCTCGCGCTCGGGGTAGAAGTCGGCGAGGACGGCGGGGGCGAAGATGCCGAAGGTGGCTTCGCCGACGCCGACCAGCGCGTGGCGGATGTAGAGGGTCCAGTAGTCGTGGACCCAGGCGGTGGCGAGGGTGGCTAGGCTCCACAGCACTGCGCCGGCGATGATGAGCGGCTTGCGCGGGAAGCGATCGCCGAGCCAGCCGGTGAGCGGGGCGACGAGCATGTAGATGATGAAGAGAGCGGTGGTGAGCGCGCCCATCTGCTGGTCGGTGGAGTGGAATTCGCGCTGGATGAGCGAGAGCTCGCCGGGGAGGATGTAGCGGTCGATGTAGTTGAGCAGGTTGAGGGCGAGCAGGAGAAGGAACGTCACCAGGGCGGGGTGCAAGGGCGCGCGGCGGGCTGGAGAAGACGCGGTCACGTGAAGTTGGGTCCGGATGAAGCGACGGAGGCCTCAGGAATATCACACCGGGTGGCGGGCCGCCAGCGGCAACCCGCGCCGGATTGCGGGCCTCTATTCTTTGGGGCGGGGCCAGCGGGCTTCGACGGTGGTGGCGATGCCGCCGCGGGGACGGAACTCGCCGCGGACCACGGCCCAGACCGGGTTGCAGGCCTTGACCACATCTTCGAGGATCTGGTTGACGATGTTTTCCTGGAAGATGCCGAGGTTGCGATAGCTGAAGAGGTACTCCTTGAGCGACTTGAGTTCAAGGCAGCGCTCGCGGGGCATGTAGCGGATATTGAGGACGCCGAAGTCGGGCAGACCGGTCTTGGGGCAGACGGAGGTCAGCTCGGGGTCGTCGATGGAGATTTCATAGCCGGGAAAATGATTTTGCCAGGTCTCGATGGCGAGGAAAAGGAAAGTCGAGTCCGGCCTTGGCGTGGTCGTCGGTGTAGCGGGGTTCTGTTGCCATTTTTTTATTGTACGAGGGGGTGCGGGGCGTGGTCCAAAGAGGGTAAACCATGAATTTCCTGCTCCCTCGGGGCAGGTCTTTGAGTCCTATATACTGAGTCAGGTCATAGGGATGGCGAGAGAAAGAAAAGAGCTGGACCGCCGCTGGTTGTGGATCGGAGTGGCCGTCGTTTTGGTCATCGTGTTCTTCTCGGTCCGCGAGCTTACGCGACAGCGGCTCCCCATTCATATTGCGTTGGCCGCGCGGGAGTCTCTGGAGAGCACCCTGAGCACCAACGGGCGCGTGGAGCCCGAGGTCAATTACGCCTTTCCCAGCCCCATTGCCGGGACGATCAAAGCCATTTATGTGCAGCAGGGAGACACGGTGCCTGCGGGCAAGCTGTTGCTCTCGATGGACGACACCGAAGCGCGGGCGCGACTGGCGACGGCAGAGAGCGGCGTGAAGACGGCGCAGGCCATGCTCGACGCCACACTCCATAACGGGACCCAGGAGCAGCGGCAGGCGTCGGCGGCTGAGATTGTGCGCGACAGACTGGATCGCGACCAGGCCCAGCACAATCTTGAAGCGCTGGTGAAGCTGAACGCAACCGGAGCAGCGTCTGCAAGCGAAGTGACGGCGGCACGGCAGCAGTTGGAATCGTCGAACGCGGCGCTGAGCGCGGCGCAGCAGGGTGCGGCGGATCGCTACTCGCCGCCCGACGTAGCGCGGGCACAGGCTGCGTTGACCGATTCGGAAGCGGGAGCAGCAGCGGCGCGCGAGGTGCTGGCGAAGACGCAGATGCGGGCTCCCATTGCAGGCACGGTATACAACGTGGACGCCAAGGCGACGGAGTTTACGGATCAGGGCAAGGTACTGATGGAGATGGCGGACCTGCACCACGAGCGGGTGCGTGCTTACTTTGATGAGCCGGAGATTGGGCGGCTTGCGGTAGGACAACCGATTGAGATTAAGTGGGACGCGAAGCCGGGGAAGGTGTGGCGCGGACACATTGAGCGCACGCCAATCACAGTGATGACGTATACGACGCGGACGGTGGGCGAAGTGATGGTGGCGATCGACGGCGGCGATGGCGGGCTGCTGCCGGACACCGACGTGACGGTGACGGTGACGATTGCGAGCGAGCCGAATGTGCTGACGGTGCCGCGCGAGGCTCTCTACACCGAGAACGGGAAGCCGTATGTGTACAAGCTCATCAAGAACGGATCGCAGCTGGTGAAAACGCCGGTGGTGACGGGCACGCTGAACCTGACGCAGGTTTCAATTCTCTCCGGCCTGAATGAAGGCGATGCCGTGGCCACCGGAACGACGACGGGACAACCGCTGCAGACGGGCATTCCCATAAGGGTTGTGGAGTGACGGGCTTGCTAGCGGCCGGCGCGCTGAGTGCATTGCTGATGCTGGGCGCTGCCGGACAGCCGGCAAACAACGGAGTGGCGCAGGCTCATGCCGCACTCGAGAATGGCGAGGCCGACAAGGCGCTGGGGCTGCTCAATTCCCTGCCCGCAACCGGCGAGACGCACAATCTGCGCTGCCGGGTGCTGCTGACGCTGGAGCACTGGGATGCGGCGGCGAGCGAGTGCGAGCAAGCAGTGCAACTGGACGGCAGCTCGAACAACCACCTGTGGCTGGGCCGGGCGCTGGGCGAGCGGGCGGACCGGGCTTCCTTTATGTCGGCGTATTCCCTGGGCAAGCGGGTGCGCGTGGAGTTTGAGACGGCGGTGCATTTGAACCCGCGCAACGCCGATGCGCTGGCGGACCTGGGCGAGTTTTATCACTCCGCACCGGGGATTGTGGGCGGCGGGATGGACAAGGCCGAGAGCGTGGCGGCGGAGCTGGACCGGGTGGACCCGGCGCGGGCCGCGCAACTGCGGGGATGGACGGCGGAGAGCGAAAAGGATTACGACACCGCGGAGCGCGATTTGAAGGCGGCGATCGCGGTCGATCCGCATCCGGCGTTTGCATGGATGTCGCTGGCGAGTTATTACCGGCGGCGGCAGCAGTGGAACGATGTGGATGCGGCGCTGGATAGCGGCATTAAAGCGGCGCGGCGCGATCCTGAGGCTGGAGTGGCGTATTCCAACGGAGCGTCGGTGCTGATCAAGGCGCATCGCAATTTGCCGCTGGCCGCGCAGATGCTGGAGAGCTACCTGGACAGCGATTCGAAAGACGAAGAAGCGCCGGCCTTCGCCGCGCTGATGCAGTTGGCGAAGATCAAAGCGCAACTGGGCGACCGGGCGGGAGCGGAGCAAGAGCGGGCGGCGGCGCTGGCGCTGGCCCACGACTACAAGCCCGCGCTGGAGTTGAAGTTCTGAAGACGATCGCGTGAGACCCCTGACTCCAATTCGTACCGCTGTGCTGGCCGCGCTGATGAGCGGCGCGTTCGGCTGCGAGTGCGCGTCTGCGCAGGTGTCACTGGCGACGGTGGTGGACCTGGCGCAGCGACAAAGCACCGCGGTGCGCATCGCGGCCGCGGATGAGCGCAAGGCGCCGCGGCTCTTTCGGAGATCAAGGACGTGTACATTCCGTCGCTGCAGTTCGGCTCCGGGCTGCCCGCATTTCCCTCGGTCGGTTTCACGGGATCGCCTTCGTCGATCTGGAGCGGCACGGTGCAGTCGCTGGTCTTCAGCATTCCGCAAAAGCGCTACATCGAGGCCGCCGCGTCGGACTGCGGGCGGCAGCGGCGCAATCTGAAGGACGCGCGCGAACAAGCGGCGCTGGATGCGTCGACGGCCTACATCGAGCTCGATACCGTGAATCGCGAACTGGCAGGTGGCGCAGCAAGAGGAGAACGTTCGCCACGCGGCTGGTGGAGATCGAGCAGCAACGGGCGGAGGCGGGAGTCGATCCGCTCAGTGAGCTGCTGCAGGCGCGACTGAGCGGGGCGCAGATCAGGCTGAAGCGCATCCATCTGGAGACGCGGGCGGCGAACCTTGGCGCAACAGCTCGCGACGCTGACCGGGCTGCCGCTGGGCTCGATTACGCCGGATCATGCGAGCATTCCGGAGATTCCGCCAGGTGAATGGAGACGTGACGCCGCTGCCGTTGGCGGGGATTGAGTCGGCGCGACTTGATGGCGCCGCTCCAGGCAGCGCGCTGGCCAAGGGCGATCGAGGAGATCAACTATCTTCCGCAGTTGCAGTTTCGGGATGCAATACAACCGCGACACCACGCTGCTGAACAATGTCGAACTACTACTTCGAGCACGACCTGCCGGCGAACAACTTCAGCTCGGGATTTCGATCCAGCTTCCACTGTTCGATATGGGCCATCGCGCGCAAGGCGCGGGAGTCGGCGGCCGAGGCGCTGCGGTCGACAGTGGAGGCGGAGCAGGCAGAGCAGCAGAACGACATTCAGATTGCCGAGCTGACCGGGAGCATTCGCGAGCTTGATACGCAGGCGGAGATTGCGAGCCTGAAGCAGCAGATCGCCGACGAGCAGTTGAAGACGGTGTGAAGCACAGCTCGAGTTAGGCAACGGCACCGGAAGTGGCCCGGCTCAACGCCGCAGACTCTCCCCCAAGGCCGAGCAGCTGGCGCGGATCGACGCCAGCCAGAAGCAGCAGGAAGCGCTGGATGCGGGATTTGAGCTGGCAAAGGCGCGGCTGGGACTGCTGCGGGCGCTGGGCCACATGGAGCGACTGGCTGCACGAATTGCATGGGAATTAACTGCGAACCCAGCGTCAGCCACCGGTAAAAACCCGGAAAATGGTAAAATTAAAGGGATGTCTATGCCTCTGAAAACACTGTTTCTGAACCCGCCCTCGTTTGAGAATTTTGACGGCGGCGCGAGCTCGCGCTGGCCCGCCACGCGCGAGATTGAGTCCTACTGGTACCCGGTGTGGCTGACCTATCCGGCCGGACTGCTGGAGGGTTCGCGGCTGCTCGATGCGCCGCCGCACCACGTGTCGGCCGCAGGAGACGATCAAGATCTGCAAGGACTACGAGTTCCTGGTGCTGTTCACCTCGACGGTGGGCTGGGAGGGCGATCAGCGACTGGCCGAGGCTATCAAGACGGCGAATCCGTCGATTCGCATTGCCTTTGTCGGGCCGCCGGTGACGACCGACCCGGACCGCGCGCTGAACGAGTGCGCGGTGCTGGACTTCATCTGCCGCCGCGAGTTCGACTACTCCGTGGTCGAGTTTGCGCAGGGCAAGCCGCTGAACGAGATTCTCGGCATCAGCTACAAGCAGGACGGCAAGATCCTGCACAATCCCGACCGTCCGCAGGTCGAAGATCTGGACGCGATGCCGTGGGCGACGAAGATCTACAAGCGCGACATGGATGTGACGAAGTACAACGTGCCGTTCCTGCTGCATCCGTACATCGCGCTCTACTCGACGCGCGGCTGCCCGGCGCAGTGCACCTTCTGCCTGTGGCCGCAGACGCTGAGCGGGCATGCGTGGCGCAAGCGCTCGACGGATGATGTGGCCGCGGAGCTGGCGTGGGCGAAGGAGAACTTCCCCGAAGTGAAGGAGTTCTTCTTCGACGACGACACGTTCAACATCCAGAAGGCGCGCACGATCGAGCTGTGCGAAAAGCTGAAGCCGCTGGGGCTGACGTGGAGCTGCACTTCGCGCGTGACCACCGATCGCGACACGCTGAAGGCGATGAAGGAAGCCGGATGCCGGCTGCTGATTGTGGGCTTTGAGTCGGGCGATCCGCAGATTCTGAAGAACATCAAGAAGGGCGCGACGGTTGAGCGCGCGCGCGCGTTTGCGAAGGACTGCCACGATCTTGGGCTTGACCATTCACGGCGACTTCATTCTCGGCCTGCCGGGCGAGACGAAGGAATCGATTCGCAACACGATCAACTTTGCCAAGACGCTGGACGTGCGAGACGATTCAGGTGTCGATCGCGCACGCGTATCCGGGCACGGAGTTCTACGACTACGCCAAGGCGAACGGCTTCATCACCAACGAGAAGATGGAAGACGGCGGCGGCCACCAGATGGCGCACATTGAGTATCCGGGCCTGCCGACCGACTACGTGATGGAGATGGTGCACCGGTTCTACGACGAGTACTACTTCCGTCCCAAGGCGGCGTTCCGCGTGATCTGGAAGGCGATTGTGAATCGCGATGTGCCGCGGCTTTATGTCGAGGCCAAGGCGTTCCTGAAGCTTCGCGCGCAGCGCAACAAGATGGTGAAGGAAGCGCGCAGCCAGCAGGCCGAGCCGCCGGCACCGGTGGCGCCGGCGCGTAAGCACGGCAACTAAACGACTCAGTGAGGGCGGCGCTCGTTCTGAGTCCGCCCTCGTTTTTCTGTGCATCAGAACACTCGGGACAGCCGCAACTCGACAGATGGCGCATCACAGGCTTACCCGCGGCAGTACCTGATTCTGGGGCTGGTGGCGCTGTGCGCGCCGCTGGGCGACACTGCCTGTCGCGCGGCATGACAAACTGCCGGCGATCTCGCTGGCGCATCCCGGCGTCGCTGATTGCCGCCGTGTTTACGCCGTGGATCGCGCTGGGGATTGCGCTGCTGATCGGATTTTTTGCGAGCTATCTGACGGCGCTCTCGTGGGCGGATCTGACTTTTGTGCTGCCGGCGACGGCGTTCGGCAATGTGATCGTGGCGCTGCTGGCGCGCTTCTGGCTGCATGAGCCGATTTCGCTGGAGCGCTGGGCGGGGATTGTGCTGATCACGGTGGGCGTGGGCTTTGTGGCGCAACGGGCCGTCGCTGACGGAACGGCCCGCAGCGCACTGCGGCGATGCAGAAGACCTGAGTTGGACAGCGAGAGGAGCAGGTGCGATGACGATTCCCCTGCCTCCTGTTTCGTCTACGGGCCCATGGGCTGCAGCCGCGATGATTGCGGCGATCGTGCTGTGCTCGACGACTGGCGAAGTGCTGACGGCGGCGGCGATGAAGTCGATCGGCGACCTGGATGAGATTCGCGCGCGGTCCGGGATGAAGGGCGCGATTCGCGCGGTGTGACCTGTCCGCTGTTTTTTGCTGGCGTGGGCTTTCTGGCACTGGCGTTTTTCTCGCTGCTGTTTGCGCTGAATCACTGAACCTGAGCCTTGTGGCGCCGGCATCGGCATCGCTGACGCTGGTGACAAATGCGATTGCGGCAAAGATGTTTCTGAAAGAGAATGTGGACCGGCGGCGATGGACGGCGGCGGTGCTGGTGTGCGTGGGCGTGTATTTTCTGGCGCACTGAAGGCAGCTGCGTCGGCCATTCATCTTCCGCTGCGTTACGGTCTTGAAGAAACCGCATCAGGCCTGTTGGCTTCAGGTCGGGCTCGAGGAATGCGCGCGGACTGCCTAGCTGCACGCGCAGAGGGCTTCGGCGGCAAGATGGCCGCAGCGCGCGGCGCTTTCCATCGTGGAGGGCCAGCCGGTTGCGGTCCAGTCGCCGGCGAGAAAGCAGTTGGGCCACGGAGATTGCGCGGTGGGACGTGCGGCGTCGATGCCGGGCGGGACGCCGAAGGTGGCGCGGACTTCTTTGACCAGCGCGGCTTTCTCAGCTTTGCTTCGCTTCACGGCCGGAAAGAATTCCGCAAGCTCGCGGAGAGCCTGAGTCGATGGCCTGCTCGCGGTGCAAGCGCGGCAAAGGCGCGCGAGGCGCTGACGACGAGTTCGATGTAACTGCCCTCGGGCTTGCGCCAGGCTGCAGACTGTCGATTGGTTGTACATCCAGTGAATCTCGCGATCGAGCAGCACAGCGTGATCGAGGTCCGTGATCTCGCGATCGAACCAGAGGTGCACGCTGCAGATGGGCCAGTGCTCGTGCTGCTCGAGCTGCGCGGCAAGTTCGCTCTGCCTTCGGCGGCGGCATGTGCGGGAGCAGCTTTGGCAGTCGCCTCGAAGGGCAATGCGAGGACGAGGAAATCGGAGTTCAGCGATGATCCGCGGCGCGCGTGTTGAGACGATCCATTGCGAGAGTCTCCTCGTCCCAGTACGCTCGGATGCGCTTCGATATTTGCGTTGAGCATGAGCTCGCCGCCGCGCTGCTGCAGGAACTGCGGCACTGCCCGCATAGAGCTCGCTGAGCGGCACGGTGACTCATGCCCATGCCGCCGGCATCGGCCGAGTTCATGAAGAGCTCGCGGATGACTTTGGCCGCGTAGGGCACTGCGATGTGGTCGATCTCCGCGTTCAGGGCGCTGGCGATCACGAGCCGCCAAAAGCGATCGAGCGCGCCCTGGGTCTGGCGGTGCGGCGCAGCCAACCGGCAAGCGTTTCGTCGAGGTCGACCTGCGATCGGGCCGCGAGCATTGCGCTGAAAGGCGCGGGCGAGCGAGAGCTTGTCGGCGAGGGTGAAGGCGCTGCGCGGTGAGCAAGCGCGGCAGGCCGTGCAGCGGAGCGGGCAAGCAATGGACGGGCCGAGCGTCGAGCGGCGCCCGCCCGGCTCGATCATCGTCATCTCGCTGGTCCAGTGGATGCGGTCTGCGACGCCGATGCGGCTGTAGAAGCCGAGTGAGATTGGTGCAGCAGCCGAAGAGCACGTGCTGGCAGTTGTCGATGACTTCGTTGACGCCGGGATGGAGATAGGAGAGGCGCGGCCGCCGAGATAGCCGCGGCGCTCGACGAGCTGCACGCGCAGGCCGGCCTCGGCGAGAGCGCAGGCCGCGCTCATGCCGGCGACGCCGCCGCCGATCGACGGTGACGGATTTTGTCGAGCTTGCGTATCGGCATACTCATCCGAGCTCGATCAACCGAAGAGACGCGCTGCGGCGATGCGCGCCAGGCCTGCTGTAAGAATCGCCAGTTTTTCTGCCGTGGGCACGCTGGCGCGATGGGTGAAGACATCGTAGTCGGCGCGCTCAATGCGTTTGAGCAAGCGCGTGATAGATGGAGACCAGCACCCACAGCGCGGGGCGGCTTTCGCGATCGATGAGCGGCAGCAGTGCTTCCGCAGATTGATAGTAGGCTTCGGCGCGGCGCGGCGATCTCGGCGAGCAGCGCGCGTTCGCTGTCTGAGGGCGGAGTGGCCGGCGTGCGATGAAGCAGCGCATCGAGCGTGACGTTGTGCGCGGCCAGATCTTCGAGCGGCAGATAGACGCGATTGCGCTCGGCATCTTCAGCGACGTCGCGCAGAATGTTGGTGAGCTGGAAGGCGATGCCGGTTTCTTCGGCGAGTTTTTCCGCGCGCGGATCGTTGTAGCCGAAGATGCGAATGCAGACCAGGCCCACGACCGAGGCGACGAGATAGCAGTAGCGATAAAGATCGGCGAAGGTGGCGTAGGTGTCGGGCGCTGCCGGCGACAGCCGGTCAGATCCATCGTGGTGCCGGCGACGAGCTCGTCGAGCAGGCTGAGCGGAATGGTAAAGCGCTCGGTTGCGTCGCGCACGGCGAGAAAGACGGGATCGGCTGTATCGCGCCTCTGCGCTGCCGCGATGCCAGCTGGCCAGCCAGGCGTCGAGATGCGTGCGGCGCTCTGGCGCGCGATGGCTTTCGTCGTCGGCAAGGTCGTCGGCCTTGCGCATGAAGGCGTAGATGGCGCAGATGGCGTTGCGGCGCGCGGGCGGCAGCGCGACGAAGGCGTAGTAGAAGTTTTTAGCTTCGCGTTTGGCGATGGCCCGGCAGACGGCGTAGGCTTCGTCGCAGTGTCGAGTGCATTGGGTCAAGCCGCTTTCCCGTCGAGCGCGCGCCGAGGCGCAGGAACGGCAGCACCTTGCCGCTGACGGCGCGCAGCGCGAGCGCGAGCTTGGTGCGTTTTGAGATGGCGGGGCGCGCGCTGAGCACATCGTAGTCTCGCTGCTCGATGGCGCGCAGAATTTCGAGGCCGCCGCGGCTGAAGAGATCGAGATCGACGGCGAGATCGCGGCCGACCATGCCGATGAGCGGAAGCCCTTCTCGAAGAGGCTGCGCGCGAAAGTCGACTTCGTGCTCGAGCAGGGCGCGAAACTCGGACGTCGCGATTCCCTGCGGCGATGGTCTCGTCGGTGACGCCGAAGCGCTGCATGTCGTCCTGCGGGATGATAGACGCGGTCCTTGGCGAAGTCGACGCGTACATCCTGCCAGAAGTTGGCAAGTTGCAGCGCGGAGCAGGTTGCGTCGGAAAGGCGGAACCGTTCTTCGTCTGCGTCGCCGCAGGCATAGAGCACAAGACGGCCGACGGGATTGGCCGAGTAGCGGCAGTAGCCGAAGCACGTCGTCCATGGTTGCGTAGCGGGTGACGGTCTGATCCTGGCGGAAGGCGGTCGAGCAGATCGGCAAACGGCTCTTTGGGAATGCAGCAGGCGCGAATGGTCTCGGCCAGCGCGACAAAGACGGGATGGCGCGCGCGGCCTTCGTAGCAGGCGTCGAGTTCGCGGCCCCAGAAATCGAGCAAGGCAGAGCGACTGCGCGCGTGTCGCCGACTTCATCGCCGAGATCGTCGGAGACGCGGCAGTAGGCGTAGATGGCGTGAAAGTGCGGGCGCAGCGCCTTGGGCAGAAACCACGTGGCGACGTGGAAATTTTCGTAGTGCGATTCGGCCAGCCGCTTGCACCAGGCGCGCGCTTCCTCGAGCGACGGCGCGACGCTCGGGCATGCGATAGCGACGCGGGCAGCGCGGCCCAGCCGCGGCTCAGCAGATGCGTCGTTGTCTCGCGTGTGTCTCCGAATGCAGTGGTCGCCGTCGTCATGGTGCCTCAGGGAACAATCGCGGTCTTGATTTCGCTGCTGCGGTTCATCAGCTTCTCGAAGACGCGATTGAGCTCGTAGAGATGCGCGTGGCCGGTGATGAAGGCGCCGGCCTGGAAGCGGCCGCCGGCGATGAGGTCGAGCGCCTTGCGGCAGATGGCCGGCGTGTGATGGAAGGTGGCGCGCAGCGTGATGTCGCTGTAGTGGATGCGATTGGTGTCGAGAGTGACATGCGTGCCCGACGGCGCAGCCGCCGAAGAAGTTGACCGTGCCGCCCTTGCGCACCATTTCGACGGCCTCTTCCCAGGCTTCGGGAACGCCGACGGCTTCAATGGCGATGTCGACGCCGCGATCATTGGGCGTGAGGGCGCGGGTTTCGCGGATGGCTTTGCGGATGCTGGATGGTCTGCACCACATGCGTGGCGCCGAGCTGGCTGCGCGGCTTCGACCTGGCCGTCGTGCTTGACGATGGCGATGGTCTCGCATCCGGCGAGCGCGGCGACATGGAGCATCATGAGGCCGAGCGGACCGCCGCCGATGACGGCGACGGTGTCGCCGGGCTGCGGCGTGGCGAATCTTCAAAGCCGTGCACTGCGCAGGCCAGCGGCTCAGTGAGCGCGGCGTGCTCGAGGGGCACGTGATCGGGAACGTGCAGCGTGTTCTTGGCGACGATGCGCGCGGGAATGCGGATGAACTCGGCGTAGGCGCCGTTGTTGAAGAGCAGATCGTCGCAGAGATTTTCCTGGCCGCGCTCACAGAAGTAGCACTGGCCGCAGGGGGCGGAGTTGAGCGCGACGACGCGATCGCCGGGAGCGAAGTCCGTGACGCCGTCGCCTGCTTCAACGACGGTGCCGGCCAGCTCGTGACCGAAGAGCGCAGGAGGAACGATCATGCGCGCGTGATAGCCGCGGCGAAAGACTTTCAGATCTGTTCCGCAGGTGAGCGCTGCGCCGACCTGCACGATCAGCTCGCCGGGCGCAGCTTGCGGGACGGGTACGCTTTCGATGCGAATGTCTTCGCGCCCGTGGAGAACAGCGGCCTGCATGGTGGCGATGCCATGCTCGAGGGCGGTTTCGACGGTGGCGCGGCCATGATGGAGGGCGCTCTCAACCGTGGCGCGGCCATGATGGAGAGCGTCTTCCACGGTGGCGCGGCCGTGTCCGATGGCCGTTTCGACCGTGGCACGTCCATGCTCAATGACGGTCTCGACCGTCGAGCGGCTGCGCTTGAGCGCTTTTTTTACCGTGCCTGGCATCCGGACTCCCTACTTCGCTCCTAAGCCCAACACCGGCTCAATCATGATTTTCATCGAGTCTGCCTTGGGGTGCGAGGCGATGTCGATAGCCTCAACCGCTTCTTCCAGCGGGAAACGGTGCGAGATCAACTGGGTAAGATCGAAGCCGTTCGCGGTAGCCGCTCGAAGACCAGATCGGTGACTTCGATCAGAATGCCGAAGGACGAGGAGTAGGAGCCCATCAGGGTCTTCTCGTCCACGCAGACGGCGGCGGGATCGATGGTGGCTTCGCCGTGCTGGGTCTGCGCAAAGAGCATGACTTTACCACCGGGCCGCGCTGCGTCCATGGCGGTGCGGATAAGTGCGTTGCCGCCGACGGCAAGGATGACGGCGTCTGCGCCGCGGCCTTCGGTCTCAGCAAGAACGCGCTCGACTACATTTTCAGAGCCTGCATGGATTGGATGCTTGAGGCCGAATTTCGCTGCAATGGCGTGGCGCTCCGGGTAAAGATCGGAGGTGAGGACCTTGCCGGCGATGCGGCTGGCGAGCACGGCGTGCATGAGGCCGATGGGGCCCTGGCCGATGACGAGGACGGTGTCGTCGGGCGCGAGGTTGAGCAGCTTGACGCCTTTGAGCACGGTGTTGACCGGCTCGACGAAGGCGGCCTGCTCGAAGGGAATGCCGTCGGGGATGCGCACGACGCCGCCCTGATTGACGACGAAGTCCATGACGCGGATGTACTCGGCAAAGCCGCCGCCGGAGGGCTCAAAGCCCGCTGTGACGCCGACCTTCTTGTAGAGCGGACACTGGGCGGGCGTGCCTTTGCGGCAGTAGTAGCACTCGTTGCAGGGCACGTGATGGAAGACCATGACGCGGTCGCCGATCTCGTAGCCTGTGACGCCCGCGCCGACTGGCGACGATGGTGCCGGCCATCTCATGCCCGAAGATGCGCGGGGCGGAGTGGGAGCCGGTGTGGATCTTCTTGAGGTCGGTGCCGCAGATGCCGCAGGTGGCGATTTTGACCAGCAGCTCGCCGGGGCCGATGCGCGGGACGGGCACGGTCTCGACGCGCATGTCGTTGACGCCGCGATAGACGACGGCGCGCATGGTGGAGGGGATCTTGGTCTCGACCAGGCTTTCAGGGTTTGATGTTTGTGTAGCCATTCGTTGCCTGATCAGACCTCGTCATCGGAGAAACTCGCTCAGCGACTCCGCGATGCTTTGGGAAGCCTTACTGCTATTTTCGCCCATTTGGATGAGCGCGGGCCAGTGCCAAGGGCGGAAGAGCGCATAAAGAGTGAACTGGGCGGTACGGAACTGGCCGTTTGGGGCGATAAAGCGGTTGAAATCGGGCAACTTGGCGTCGAGGGGGTCGCTGACGCCCTTGATGCAGTAGAAGGGGATGCCGCGCATCTGGGCGAGGCGGGCGATGGCGGCGGCTTCCATGTCGACGAGGGCGGCGTTGTAGGTGGCGGCGAGGCGGAGCTTTTCGGCCTCGTTGGCGACGATGGGGCTGGTGGCGAGCCAGAGCGCGCCTGCGCCGGCGTCGCACTTGAAGCGCTCGCCGGTGCGGGCGTCGATGACGCCGGCGAGGTTGTGGGCGGTGCCGGGGGCGAGATCGGCGCGGAGCGCGCCGGCCCAGCCGATGGAGAAGACGAGGTCGATGGGCGCGTCTTCTTCGATGGCGGCGAAGGCGCGCGTGGCGGCGGACTGCCCTGCCCCGGCGCAGGCGGCGACCCAGAGATTTTCGTCGCGGTGAGCCCAGAGGTGGACGCCGTTGCGGTGCTGGAGGGCTTCCAGCCGCGGACGATGGGCTTGAGCTCGCCGGGCATGGCGGCGATGATGGCGGTGCGGGTCATGCGACTTGCTGCGCAATGGTGAGATTGCCTGTGCCGGAGTCCATCAAAGGATCGCCTCGATTCCCTTGTGGCGAATCACATTCAGCAGCGCAAGCGATGGCCCCTTGGGTTCCTTTACTCCGCGCTCCATCTGCGAGACGTAGCCAACAGTGAGGTTCATCAAGCGCGCTAGCGCCGCCTGGCTCAGGTTGGCGCGCTCGCGCAGGGCGCGGATCTGCCGCGGGCTGATGGGTTGCGACAACCGATCGGCCTTCTTCCCGAGATGACGCACAGTGATTTTGTCGTAGGCGGCATCGTCCATGAGGCCGATGCTGTGCAGATCCTCGGCCATCTCGAGTAATGCCTCGCTCAGTGGGCTCTGCTTCTTCTTCGTGGTCATCATGCAATCTCCTCGAGGAACCTCCGATCAAGTGCATCCTCGATCGCGTTTGCGTCCGCGTTTAACCAGCTCGAGCCGATCTTACGCAACTCGATCAGTTCATGCGGCTCGATATTCTCCCGCTCACTCTTGGCGAAGCCATAGAGAAATACCGCTCGCCCGCCGCGTTGATAGGCAACGATGGTCCGATAGCCGCCTGATCGTCCTTTTCCTTTGCGGGCAATGCGCTGTTTGATAAGACCTCCACCGAGATCGGCATCTATCAGGCCTCGCTCCGCACGCCCAACTGCATCCAGAATGCCTGAGGCTTCCAGGCTTTCGCGCCGGACGAACCGCGCCATCGGTTTGGTGAGGAAGACGCGCATCAGCCTTCACGACACTCAGAACTATAGCACTCAGAATCATATATCGCAATAAGAAGTGGCGTCCATTCTTACGGAGCGTAGCCGTTGGCGCGGAACCATTCGATGGCGGCGCGCATGGCGGGGTAGACGGGGACGATGCGGAAGCCGAGCTCCTGCTGGGCGCGGGCGCTGGAGGCGAACATCTTCTTGCGGCCCATGCGGACTTCTTCGAGCGTGGCGCGCGGCTCTTTGCCGCGGATGCGGCCGGTGATCCACTCCTCGAAGAAGGCGTAGGTGGCGGCGACGGCGAAAGGGATTTTTGCCGTGGGCGAGGGGATGCCGGTGATGGCGGACATCTTGTCGAGGATCTGCTTGAGGGTGAGGTTTTCGCCGCCGAGGATGTAGCGGCGGCCGGGCTTGCCGCTGGTGAGCGCGGCGACGTGGGTGCGCGCGACTTCGGCGACATCGACGAGGTTGAGGCCGGTGTCGACGTAGGCCGGGAACTTGCCGTTGAGGAAGTCGACGAAGATGCGGCCGGTGGGCGTGGGCTTGGCGTCGTTGGGGCCGATGGGGGTGGTGGGGTTGAGGATGATGACCTGCTGGCCGTCCTGCGCGGCGGCGATGGCCTGCTGCTCGGCGAGGAACTTGGAGCGCTTGTAGTGGCCGACCATGTCGTTGAGCGAGACGGGCGTGTCTTCGTTGATGACGATGCCGTCGGTGCGGAAGTGCATGGTGGCGACGCTGGAGGTGTAGACGACGCGCGGGACGCCGGCCTCGCGGGCCAGGCGGAGCAGCTCGCGGGTGCCGTCGACGTTGGCGCGGTACATGGCGTCGGGGTCGCGAATCCAGAGGCGGTAGTCGGCGGCGACGTGGACGACTGCGTCGCATCCGGCGAGAGCGGGCGCGAAGGACTCGGGCTGGGCGAGATCGCCGACGACGGTGTCGCCGGCGATGCCTTCGAGATTTTTGAGGTTGCTGGTTTTGCGGACGAGGAGGCGGAGGTCGGCGCCCTGCGGCGGCGAGGGCCTTGGCGACATGGTGGCCTACGAAGCCGGTGGCGCCTGTGAGGAAGACTTTCATACGCAGGGATCAGGGCGTCAGAGATCAAGCCTCAGCAGTGCTGTATCTCCGCCACTGCTCAGCCTAATCCAGCTTGTCCGGGGACAAGAGCGATGTTCTTTTCGCCGGCGGCTTTCTTCTCGTTGTAGGTCTTGACCCAGTCTTCCCAGTGCTTGCCGGCGGCGCGGTCTTTGCCGGTGAACTCGAGGCGCGCGATCTCGGCGTAGCTAACCTTGCGCTTTTCGGGAGCGCCGGGCGTGAAGTACTGGACGAACGAGTCGGCGAGCGTGGCGCCGGTCTGGCGATTGAAGATGTAGGCCTCGATGCGCTCGCCGGATTTGAGGGTGAGCGTCACGTCGCCGCGGTAGTCGAAGGCCTTCTCGAGAGCGTCGCGCAGGTCGTCTTCGGTGGCGAGCTCGGGAATCCAGCCTTCCAGCTTCTCGTGCTCGGAGCCGGGAGCGAGCTTCGAGCGCTTCGACCTGTTCGCAGCGTGTACTTCAGCGACTTCGGCGGTCATGCGTTGGTCTCCTCAAGAGCGCGCGGCGGGCTCGTCGATCTGCACGAGCGGCGTCGGAGGCGTGCGTGCGCCGGCTCGTTGAGCAGCTTGAGCGCGTGCTTGCTCTTGATAGCTGCGAGAAGGTGCCTTGGACCATGCCCCAGAAACCTTTGAGCGACCGAAGCCGTCGATGACCGCGGTGGGCTCATAGCCGCAGCTGACCATGCAGTTGGCGCACTTGGGGTTGCCGCTGGCGACGCCGTACTCTTCCCACTTGGTCGTCTCCATCAGCTCCTTGAAGGTTTCGGCGTAGCCGTCCTGGAGCAGGTAGCAGGGCTTCTGCCAGCCGAAGATGTTGTAGGCGGGCGAGCCCCAGGGCGTGCACTCGTAGTTGCGGTCGCCCATGAGGAACTCGAGGAACAGCGGCGACATGTTGAACTTCCAGGTCTTTTTGCGGTTGGACAGGATGGCGCGGAAGAGCCGGCGCACGCGGGCGCGGCCCATGAAGTGGTTCTGGTCGGGCGCCTTCTCGTAGCTGTAGCCGGGCGAGAGCACGATGCCCTCGACGCCCATGGCCATGACTTCGTCGAAGAAGGCGCGGACGCTGTTGGGATCGGTGCCGTCGAAGAAGGTGGCGTTGGTGCGTGACGCGGAAGCCGCGCTTGACGGCCTCCTTGATGCCTTCGACGGCGATGTCGTAGCCGCCTTCGCGGCAGACGGAGAAGTCGTGGTGCTCGCGCTGGCCGTCGAGGTGCACGGAGAAGGTGAGGTACTTCGACGGCGTGAACTCGTGGCAGGCGGCGCTTGAGCTCAAGCGCGTTGGTGCAGAGGTAGATGTACTTCTTGCGCGCGACGAGGCCGTTGACGATCTCGACGATCTGCGGATGCAGCAGCGGCTCGCCGCCGGGGATGGAGACCATGGGCGCGCCGCACTCTTCGACCGCGGCGAAGCACTGCTCGGGCGTGAGCTGCTTTTTGAGGATGTGCGGCGGATATTGCACCTTGCCGCAGCCGGCGCAGGCCAGGTTGCAGCGGAAGAGCGGCTCAAGCATGAGCACGAGCGGATAGCGCTTGTTGCCCGGCGAGCTTCTCTGCACACATAGGTGGCGACCGTCCACATCTGAGAGATAGGAACTGCCATATTCGGGTTATCCTCCGGGGGCTGAGCCTATCTCTCAAGGATAGCTGGAACCGCGAAAATTATCTGCAAGCGTGCGTTGATGGAAAAGATCGCGGAATCCGCCGCTAAAGTCCCTTTTATTTTTCTGCTCATTCAGGAGCCTAAAGCTCCGCTCCTCCGACGATTGCTTACGCGACACGCTCCATGGCCCGCTTGTAGCTGGTGAGGGCGAGCAGCGGGAAGTACTGGCGATACATGGTGTACGCCAGATAGAAGACCTTGGGGAAGCCTGTGCCGGTGATGATGCCCTGGCGCGTGGGCGCCTTCGCCCATGGACTCGTCCCAGCTGCCGTCGGGGCGCTGGCGGGCGAGCAGCCAGCGGATGCCCTTGGCGATGGAGTCGGAGCGGTCGTCGCCGGCGGCGAGCAGGCCGAGCAGCGCCCATGCGGTTTGCGATGGCGTGCTGGGGCCGACGCCGCGCGTGTCGGGATCGTCGTAGCTGCCGCAGGTTTCGCCCCAGCCGCCGTCGGGGTTCTGCACCATGCGGATCCACTCGGCTGCCTGCTGGACCTGCGGCTCGTGCGTGATCGAAGCCGATGGCCTCAAGGCCGCGCAGCACCAGGAACGTGCCGTAGATGTAGTTGACGCCCCAGCGGCCGAACCAGCTTCCGTCGGGCTCCTGCTCGTTGAGGATGAACTTGATGGCCTTCTCCACGCGCTTGTCGTCGCGGGTGTAGCCGTAGGCTGGCCAGCATCTCCAGCATGCGTCCCGTGATGTCGACCGTGGGCGGATCGAGCATGGCGTTGTGATCGGCGAAGGGGATGTACTGGAAGATCATCTTGGTGTTGTCTTTGTCGAAGCTGCCCCAGCCGCCGTTGCGGCACTGCATGGCGAACTCCCAGTCGATGGCGCGCTGCGGCGACCTGAATGCTGATAGCGCTCGCGGGGATTGTCGACCTTGTTCAGGGCGAGCAGAACCTGCGCGGTGTCGTCGGTGTCGGGATAGAACTCGTTGTTGAACTCGAAGTACCAGCCGCCGGGCTCGGTGTTGGGAACCTTCACGGCCCAGTCGCCCTTGTGGCGCACTTCCTTGGAGAGCATCCAGTCGGCGGCCTTGACCATGCGCGGATCGTTGCGCGGCACGCCGGCTTCGCCGAGCGCGTAGACGGCCTGCGCGGTATCCCACACCGGCGAAACGCAGGGCTGCATGCGGAAGGTGGGCTCGGGCATCTCCGGCGTTGCGCGGCTGCTCGATGCCGAGCTTTTCAAATTCGTCGCGGGCGCGGATGACCTGCGGATCGTCTTCGGAGTAGCCGAGGCAGCGCAGCGCGATGATGGCGTTGAGCATGGCGGGATAGATGGCGCCGAGGCCGTCGGTCATCTCAAGGCGCTCGAGCATCCACTTCTCCGCGCGCTTCAGGGCGAGCGTGCGCAGCGGGCGGATGTGCACGGCTTCAGACCAGTGGAAGACGCGGTCGACGAGCGAGGAAGAAATTGCGCCAGGAGATGAGCGATCTTGCGTTCGATGCGCAGGCGCAGGATGGAGTTGGCGCGGCCGCCGACGAAGAGCTCGTCGATTCCCTGCTCCGGCGGGAATCTTCTTGAAAGGCTTTTTGGCGTAGATGATGGCCAGCGGCACGAGGATGGAGCGCGACCACGCCGAGATTTCGTAGATATTGAAGTAGAACCAGTTGGGAAAGAGGACGATCTCCGGCGGGATGGCGGGGACGGCGTCGTAGTCGTACTGGCCGAGCGCGCAGAGATACATCTTGGTGAAGGTGTTGCACGCGACGACGCCGCCGTGGGCCAGAATCCACTCGCGGCATTTGGCCAGGCGCGGATCGTCGGCGCCGATGCCCATGAGCTTGGCCGAGAAGTAGCACTTGACGGAGAGCGAGATGTTGCCGGGACCGCCGGGATAGATGCTCCAGCTGCCGTCTTCGTTCTGGTAGCGCATCATCTCGGCGAAGGCGCGCTGGAGGCGGCCGGGATCGCCGCTCTCGAGCAGCGTGTGCAGAAAGATGTAGTCGGCTTCGAGCATGGAATCGGCTTCGAGCTCGCCGCACCAGTAGCCGTCAGGATGCTGCTGCGAGAGAAGGTACTCCGCGCGAGTGTTCGATCGCGGAGTCGACTTCGGCCAGGTCCGCGTCGATGCGGCCAAATCTTGGCGCTACCGGATGCGGGACTGCGATGTGATTCCTGCGATAGACTCATGCGCTCATTCAAATGCCTCTGTTGCCTTGCTGGGGAACGACGCTCACCAAGCTGCTCAATCGCGGCTATTTGGAATGCTTTCCGCAACTGTAGCCCAACGCATTGCAAAATTGTGCAGGGCAGGACAAGCAGCCTGCGACCGGCGGTTCTAGGCCTGCCACGGGAACTGCGCGCTGACCTCTATGCGCGTTAAAGAACTTAGCGGACCGGAACGGCTCTCCGCGCCGCCGCCGCTGCCGATGGCCTGAATGATCTCCGGCGGAAGGCCGAAGCGGACATTTTCCGGCATCACCTCAACTTCTTCGACGCTGGAGAAACCGTTCAGTCGCAAATAATTCACCACGTCTTCGACGAGGACTTCCGGGGCCGAAGCGCCCGCAGTAACGGCCACGGTGGACACGCCTTCAAGCCACTTGGGATCGATGGCCTGGGAGTTATCAATGAGATACCCGACGGTGCCCAGATTGCGCGAAACCTCGACCAGGCGATTGGAGTTGGAGCTGTTGGTGGAGCCGACGACCAGGACCAGGCCGGCGTTGTGGGCCACGTTGCGGACAGCCACCTGGCGATTCTCGGTGGCGTAGCAGATGTCCTGCGAGTGGGGGCCGGCGATGTTGGGGAACTTGAGCTTGAGGGCGTGGATGATGTCGCGCGCCTCGTCAAGCGATAGCGTGGTCTGGGTGAGGTAGGCGACGCGATTGGGGTCGGGAACCTCAAGGGCTTCGACCTCCGGCACATTTGAAACCACTTGGGTTACGTCCGGCGCTTCGCCGAGGGTGCCTTCGATCTCGTCGTGGTCGCGATGGCCGATGAGGACCAGCGAGTAGCCCTGCTTGGCGAACTTGACGGCCTCGATGTGGACCTTGGTGACGAGGGGGCAGGTGGCGTCAATGACTTTGAGGCCGCGGCCCTTGCTGCGCTCGCGGACGGCGGGCGAAACGCCGTGGGCGGAGTAGATGACGCGCTGGCCGTCGGGAACGTCGTCGATCTCATGGACGAAGATCGCGCCCTTTTCCGCCAACTCATTGACGACATAGCGGTTATGGACGATCTCGCGGCGAACGTAGATGGGCGCGCCGAAGGTCTCGAGGGCGATCTTGACGATGTCGATAGCGCGGACAACGCCGGCGCAGAAGCCGCGGGGCTTGAGCAGCAGGACGCGCTTTTGACCTGCGGGGGATCCGGGCTCGCTACCGCTGGAGATGGGTTCGAGGACAGAAATGGTCACTTGAACAGTATACCCGCAAAGCGTCCAATCCGGTTGGATCGATGAACGGACTCAGCGGCTTGTGGCGATCATCTGAGCGGCGTGCTGCAGGCTGGTGTCGGTGACTTTGGCGCCGGAGAGCATGCGCGCGACTTCGTGGGTGCGGGCGCGGTCGTCGAGGACGCGAATCTGAGTTTTGGTGCGGCCGTGGTCTTCGCGCTTTTCGACGGCGAGGTGCTGGTGCCGGCGAAGGCGGCGATCTGCGGGAGATGGGTGACGCAGAGGACCTGCTGGCCGCGGGCGAGGGCTTTGAGCTTTTGGCCAACGGCCTCGGCGGCGCGGCCGCCGATGCCGATGTCGATTTCGTCGAAGACGAGAGTGCGCGGAGTGGGTATTTTTTTGTTGGTTTTGGAGGAGTGTTCTTCCACGGCGACTTTGAGCGCGAGCATGACGCGGGACATTTCGCCACCGGAGGCGATCTCGTGGAGCGGCTTGAGCGGCTCGCCGGGGTTGGTGGCGATGCGGTACTCGACTTCGTCCCAGCCGTGGGCGGTCCAGTGGGTATCGGCTTCGTTTGCGGCGAGGGCGATTTCGAAGCGGACTTTCATGGCCAGCGAGTTGATTTGCGTCTCGGCGAGTTTGGCGAGCTTGGCGGCAGCAGCCTTGCGCTCGACGGTGAGAGCGGCGGCGGCTTTCTTGTAGGCCGATGCTGCTTGATTGAGATCGGCGCGCAGGGCTTTCAGGATTTCGTCGCGGTCTTCGACCTCGGCGAGTTTGCGAGCAACTTCTTCGCCGAAGGCGATGACCTCGGCTATGGTTGCGCCGTATTTGCGTTTAAGGCGATCGAGGAGGGCGAGGCGGTCTTCGATTTCGGCGAGGCGCTCGGGCGAGGCGTTGATGCCTTCGGCGTAGTCGCGGAGGGTTGCGCTCGACGTCGCCAACGGTGGCGCGCGCGGAGGCGAGCTGCTGCGCTGCGTCCGTGAATTGCGCATCGTAGCGGGCCAGCTCTTCGACATTGCGGAGAGCGGCGCGGAGAGCGGCCTCGGCCGACGCGCTGCCCTCGTAGAGCTGATCGAAGGCGCTCATGGCGGCGGCGTAGAGCTTTTCGGAGTTGGCGAGGACGCGCTTTTCGGTTTCGAGGGCATCGTCTTCGCCGGCCTCGAGGCGGGCGGATTCGATCTCTTTGCTCTGATAGCTCCAGAGATCGACCATGCGGAGGCGATCCTGCTCGCCCTGGAGAAGATCGTCGAGTTTGGTTTGCGCTTCGCGCCAGGCGGCGTGGGCTGCGGCAACTGCGTCCGTGGAGATGGCGGCGAAGCGATCAAGCAGGATGCGCTGCTGGGTCTGGTCGAAGCTCGAAAGGGTTTCGGATCTGCGCGTGGACGAGGGCCAGTTCCGGCGCGAGCTGGCGGAGAACGGCGACGGTGGCGGGCTGATTGTTGACGAAAACGCGGCCTTTGCCGGTGGAGAGGATTTCGCGGCGGAGAATGATCTCTGCGCCCTCGGAGTCGATGCCATTCTCTTCGAGGATGGCTTCGGCGGCGGCCGTGGACTCAAAGACGCAGGCGACGACGGCCTTGTCGGCGCCGTGGCGCACAACTTCTGCCGAAGACTTGCCGCCCATCAGCAGCGCCAGCGCATCTACAAGAATAGACTTGCCTGCGCCGGTTTCCCCGGTGAGCAGGTTGAGGCCAGGGCCGAAGGTGGCGATGGCGTGATCGATGACGGCGTAGTTTTCGGCGCGCAATTCGACGAGCATGAGGAGCAATCCTTTGAGCCGGTCAGCATAGCATGAACGCAGCCTGACGCGAGCGCAGCGTAGCCTGATCCGTGGCGGTCACCGGGATGAACGTGGACCTGTCGACGCGCGAGGACCAGATCGATAACTTGGAAGGCGGTATCGCGTCTGATACCGTGAAAATGAGGTGAATTGCGATTTTTACCGCTGCTTTCGTCCTTGCAATGCAGGCTGATGGCGGCACGGGCCCGGTGAGCGCTCCGGTTACCCAGGGCACCGAGCGCGCTGATGGACATGATGCACAACATCGGTCCGATCGCGCTGTGTGTGCTGCTGCTGCTGCTGCTTGCCAGCCTTTACTCCTGGACCGTGATCCTCGGCAAGATTGTCGACTTTCGGCAGGGCGACCAGCGAGAGCCGCAAGTTTGTGCGCGCGTTCCGCAAGGCGACGCGGCTGCAGGAGATTTCGGCGCTGGCCGAGACCTACAAGCAAGCCCTCTGGCGCAGGTCTTCGTCGATGTCTACGAGACCTACAAGCGGCAGACGGGCGGATCGGGACCGCCGCGCAATATAACGGCGCTGGAGCGCTCGGCGCAGACCGCCGCGAGCGAATCGATCACGCAACCTGGAACGGCGTATGACGTGGCTGGCGACGATTGCGGCGACAAGCCCGTTTGTGGGTCTCTTCGGCACGGTGATGGGCGTGGTGGATGCGTTCCACGGACTGGGCACGGCGGGCGCGGCGACGCTGCGGGCTGTTGCTCCGGGCATCAGCGAGGCGCTGATTACGACCGCGGCGGGCTTGTTTGTCGCAGTGCCGGCGGTGGTGGCCTACAACCAGTTCACGGCGCGGATTCGCGTGCTGGCTTCGGCGACCGACGATTTTTGCCGCGAGCTGCTGAACTCGCTGGAAGAGATTCCGGAGCGTGCGCCGCGCGCCGCAACTGACGAAGCTGAACGCGGCCAGTACCGTTAAGCCGGATTGAGGGACTGAGAACGTGGCATTCACGACCAGCAACGGAAGTACGCGCTCCTCGCTTGCGGAGATCAACATCACGCCGCTGGTGGACGTGGTGCTGGTGCTGCTGGTGATCTTCATGATTACAGCGCCGGTGCTGCAATCGGGCATTGAAGTGGATGTGCCGAAGACGCGCACGGTGAAGGAAATCACCGAGCAGCGGCTGGTGCTGACCATCGATCGCGATCAGCAGGTGTTTCTCGGCGACAAGGCAGTGAACATGCACGAGCTTCCGCAGCAGCTTCGCCAGAGCATCGACGGACCCGACAAAGAAGGTGATCTATCTGCGCGCCGACGAGCGAGTGCCGTTCGGGGCGTTCGCGTCGCTGATGGATGCGGTGAAGCAGGCGGGGATCACGAACATCTCGATTGTGACGCAGCCGCTGAACACCAAGGGCCGGGCGGGACAGTGATGGAAGTCAGCGGGCATCTGGAGCAGGAGCTGACGCCGGAGCCGATCAAGGGGCCGGCGACCGGGTCGGTGCTGCTGCATCTGGGACTGGTTGGCGGCATCGTTCTGTATGGCATTATCGGCGGATTCTTTCATCGAGAATCTGTGGGGCGGTGCGGGCGGAGGCGGCGCCGTGCAGGTGAACCTGGTGAGCAATTCCCTGCCCCTGCCTTCAGACCAGCCGCAGAATCAGAATGTGCTGTCGACCGAGACGCCGAGCCAGGCGCCCACAGCGCCGACGCCCAAGACACAGCAGAAGATTGACGAGACGGCGATTCCGATCCAGGGCAAGCAGAAGAAACCGGAGAAGCAGACAGAGCAGCGCAGCGTGGTGAAGCCGATGCAGCCGGTGCCGCAGAATCGCGTGCAGTATGGCGAACAGACAGGGTCGTCGATGCCGCGCGCGACGCAGAGCACATCGAGCGGGCCGACGACGCTGAATGACGCCAACTTCGGCGTCGATGTTTCGCTGGTACGTGGACAACATCAATCGCAACATGTCGATGAACTGGTCGAAGTCTCTTGTGGATCAGAGCACTCCGCGCGGCGCCCGGGCGTACATTGACTTTGCGATTGCGCGCGACGGCTCGGTAAGCAGCGTGCAAATCGAACGCTCCAGCGGCAGCTCGACGCTCGACAGCTCGTGCATGCGCGCGGCGCAACGCGCAGCGTCCTTTGGCGCGCTGCCGGCCCAGTATCGAGGCAGCAACCTGCAAGTGTCGTTCTATTGCGAGTACTAGGGTGACAGAATCGCGTCCAAGTAGAATGGGGCGTGGAAATTAGGCTGTTTTTCAAAATCTGGCAGCGAAAAAGCGTTTGCACGCATCACAACTAATGGGGTCGCATCATTCGCGTGACTCCACCGAGGAAGGATTGCGCACGGCATGAGGTTTCGTTCCCGGTTTCTCTCTCTTGTTGTTCTCACCCTGGCAGCACTGGTTTCTCTACCCGCGACGGCGCAGGACTGGGTGCGCACGGGCTCGAACCTTGGCAACGCGAAGATTCGCATTGCGGCGGCGGATTTCAAGCCGGTGGGCGACGGATCCGCAGACGCCCTCGCTGAAAGCTACGTTCGACTCGACGCTCTATAGCGACCTGGGAAACGCGGGCATCTTCGACCTGGTGTCAAAGAGCTTTGCTCCGCCGGGAACGCCAGGTTCGCCGCAGGAGATCAATCTGGCGCAGTGGTCGGCAGCGCCAGCCAGCGCGGCGATGGTGGCCTTTGGCGCGCTCTCCTCGACCAACGGGCGGCTGGTGGTCTACGGCTGGCTGGAGGACACGAGCAATACCGCCAATCCGCAGGTGCTGGGCAAGCAATACAACGAGGCCGCAAGCGAAGACATGGCGCGCACAATTGCGCACCGGTTCGCCGACGAGATCATTGCGCGGCTGGGCGGCGGCATCAACGGCATCGCGGAGACAAAGATTTATTTCATCAGCTCGCGGACGGGATCGAAGGAAGTCTGGGTGATGGACTACGACGGCGCAGAACCAGCACCAGATCACGCACCTGGGCAGCATTGTCGCTTTCGCCGCGCATTTCGCCGGATAACTCGCGGATTGCGTTTGCGGCGCTGGGCCGCGAGGGCTGGTCGGTGCGGATGTATTCGCTGGAGCTGGGCCGCATGGTGGCCTTCCCCGCCGGCACGGCGGGCGGATCGAACCAGTCGCCAGCGTGGTCGGCCGACGGAACCAAGATTGCGTTCTCGTCGTCGCGGTCGGGCGATCCGGAGATCTGGGTTGCGGATGCGAGCGGAGCGAATCCGCACCGCATCACCTACTTTCGCGGGACCTGATGTGGCGCCGACGTGGAATCCGAAGACCAACGCGCAGATTGCGTGGGTGAGCGGGCGGACGGGATTGCCGCAGATCTACATCATGGATCAGGACGGCGCGAATATTCAGCGCATGACGGACGGCGGCTATGCCGTTTCGCCATCGTGGTCGCCGAACGGTGGATTTCTGACGTTCAGCTGGAACCGCAAATACGGGCCGGGCGCGCCGGGCGGGCAGGACATCTACGTGATGGATATTGCCACCAAGCGCTGGCTGCAGGTGACGCACGACGCGGGCACCAACGACTTTCCACGCTGGGCGCCGGATACACGGCACATTGTGTTTGAGCGCAGAGTGGGCGGTCATACGCAGATCTGGTCGATGCTGGCTGACGGAACTGGCCAGCAACAACTGACGCATTCCGGGAACAACTTTATGCCGAACTGGAGTTGGAAGTGACTTTGAAGGTGCGCGCGCAGAAAGCACAGGCGCTGATGTCTCGAATGGGCCCTGCGGTTGCACTATCATGTTGTGTGAGATCAGATTCCCTTTTCCGCTGGACTTATTGAGGGAACGCACGAGTGGCCAAGCAGGCGCCGCGTCTGCCAATCGTAGTGAATGCGGAGCCGGCACAAACTAGGAGCGCACGTTGGACGAGATCGCCGGGAGGCGGCCCGCACGAACCCGCAGCACATTTTTTGACGCGAGTCGAAGAAGCGGGATGCATGGCAGGAATTTCGACGACGGAACCGCGGAAGGAGCTACGCTTTGAATCGACGTTTTCGAGTTGCAGTCCCCCTTGTCGCATTGATTGCTGTATTGACAGTTGCCGGTTGCAAGAAGAAACAGCCACCGCCGCCCGCTGAGACTGCGCCACCCGCAGCCGCAGCTGAGCCCACGGCGCAGATTACGGCGACGCCCAGCCAGATTTCGGCCGGCGACCAGGTGACGCTGAGCTGGCAGCACGACGGACGCGACCAGCGTCTCGATCGACGGTATCGGCGAAGTGCCGACGACCGGCGTGAAGACGGTGACGCCGACGGTCTCGACGACCTATCACCTGGTGGCGCGCGGCGATGGCGGCACGGCGAATGCCGAGGCGCAGGTGACCGTGAATGCTCCACCGGCGGTTGCGGTGCCTGCGAACACGATGTCCGCCGAGGAAGAGTTCAGGGCCAATGTGCAGGACATCTTCTTCGACTACGACACCTACGACATTCGCACCGACGCGCAGTCGACGCTTGTCGCACGATGCCTCGTATCTGCGCGAGCCATCCGGACATCAAGATCGTGATCGGCGGCTATTGCGACGAGCGCGGCTCGGACGAGTACAACCTGGCGCTGGGCCAGAACCGCGCCAATGCCGCAAAGAAGGCATTGGTGCGGCGGGAGTTGCGGCCGATCGCATTCGAGTGGTGAGCTACGGCAAGGAAAAGCCGTTCTGCTCGGAGTCGACGGAAGAGTGCTGGCAACAGAACCGCCGTGCCGGGTTCTCGATCGACCAGTAAGCTCCGCATAGAGATGGAAGTCACCACCTGGCCGCAGCCACTTTTCCGGTGGCTGCGGCATCGTTCATTCAATGGAGCAGGTAAACGATGCAGACGATTCACGCAGCACATCGCAGCAGCCTAATCGCCTCGGCAGCGCGTGGCTTTGATGCTTTGCGGTCATGCCCGCAGCGCGCGCATGCCGTGTCGAAAGAGATGATCCAGCTGCAGACGCAGGTGCAGCAACTGCTGGACATGGTGCAGCGGCTGCAGACGACGATGGACACGCGCTTTGCGGTGCTGCAGAACCTGGCGCAGCAGACCGCGGACCAAGCGACGCAGATGAGCGCCACGGTGAATGCGCTGCAGCAGAAGCTCGCACACGCAGAACGATGCGCTGAGCGGCAAGCTGGACACCAGTTCCGGGCAGGTGCAGTCGCTGAACGACTCAGTGGACGAGCTGAAGACGCGCATCGCGAAGCTGGACAAGTCGATCCAGGACCTGCAGACACAGATCGCAGAACATGCAGACGCAGCCTGCGACCGCGCAGCCGGGCGGACAAGCTGGTGCGCCGCCCATGGGCGCTGCAGGACCGGGAGGCGCATGCACTATGCCCGCGACCGGTGGCACAGGCACCGCCGCTGGACCAGACGTATCAGGCGGCGGTTAGCGACTTCAACGCGGCCAAGTATCAGCTGGCGTCGAGCGAGTTTCAGGATGTGATTCACTACTATCCGCTGGACCCGATGGCGGGCAACGCGCAGTTCTACCTGGGCGAGATTGCCTACCGGCAGAAGAACTACGACGACGCGATGAAGGACTACAACGTGGTGCTGGAGCAGTACAGCGGCAGCCCCAAGGCGGCGGCGGCGCAACTGCACAAGGGTATGGCGCTGATCGAGACCGGAAAACGCGACGCCGGAATCCACGAACTGCGGTCGCTGATCCAGCGGCATCCGCAGACGCCGGAGGCGGCGACAGGCGCGGGCCAAGCTGAATGGGATGGGCGTGCGGATCAACCCCCGGTGACCCGCTTGATGGGAAGAAAGAAAAGCCTCGCATTTGCGGGGCTTTTTTATTGCGCGCGAGGCCGCGAATCGAGTATCTGTGAGGCAGCGATCTCTGCGCGAACGAAGGCATTGGATGCGGCGCAAGAGTCGGGCAGGAGAAGACAGCGATGATCTCTCTGAATGGGCGGCTAGCTGCTGGGCGCTGGATGGGAATGATTCTGACGATCGCTTGCGTGGCGCTTGCGCGTGCGGGAGCGCAGGAAACGGTTGTGCCGGGCATGGAAGACTCCTGCATTGAGAACCTGGGCTACCTGGCGTGTGAAAACGGCATGCCCAAGCCGCCGGGTGGCGGCGGGCAACGGGTTGTGCTGCACTTTGCCGCGGCGGCCCTGTCACCGACGATGATGACGGTCGGGGCATCGCACGGGCAGAACTCGCTGGACGAGGCCGACGAGCAGGCGCTGCGCGTCTGCCGCAGAAACGGCGCGAAGGATTGCAAGGTGGTGGCGTATACGACGAATCGATGCCTCGGGCTTGCGGTGAGCTATCGCGAGCACAAGTACGGGAGCAGCGGCGGAGTCTATGCCGACCGCGACGGCGCCGCCAGAGATGCGCTGCAACTCTGCCGTGGAACCGGGGCCAAGAGCTGCTTTGTGATCACAGCACCGTGCGCGGACGATGATCCGCGCTGGTCTGCGCCGCTGCCCTTGCCGCCGCCGGTAGCCGGCACGCAGGTTGATCCGAGGATGTTGGGCACATGGGAGCTGTTCATCAATCCCGGACGCTGGGTGTGGCGGGTGGCGGCGAATGGGACATACGAATTTCACAGCGAAGCGATGGATACGGCGGGATCGAATGCGGGAATCTTTTCCGCGAGCAACGGGCACTACACGCTGCACGCGGTGAGCTTTCAGTGGGACGACGCGGGAACGTATACGGTGGTATCGCCGGGAGTGATTGTTGCGAAGGGCAAGCTGGGAACGGGGACGTGGCGGAGGATTAAAGGCGGAGGCGAATGAGGATCAGGCGCTGCTGACAGAAAAGCCCCGCATCGCACGGGGCTTTTCTGTTGGGTTCGGTTGCGGCTACTGCAGGTTGGCCATCAGCTTGTCGAGGGCTTCCTTCGGCGGGCGGGTGACGGACTCGGGCAGCGTGGCCAGCGGCTCATCGACCATGTTGAGCAGGTCGATGAAGGTCGGCTTCTCGGTGTCGATGTAGAAGACGCCGGTGAGGACTTCGTTGTTCTCGCTCGGCTTCCATCAGCGTGCGCACGGCGTTGGCCTTGTTGGTCGGGTCGTAGTCCTCGTGCAGCTTGCGCAGGCGCAGGCTCGAGCCGTCGTGCATCTCGCACGTCGTAGACCTGGCCGGAGTCGTAGTCGACCTCGATCTCTTCGAAGCTGGCGACGAAGCCGATCTCGTTGATGGGCTCGTCGTTCTCCTGCATGAACTTGTAGCTCTTGGTCGAGCCTTCGTGGTCGTTGAAGGTGACGCAGGGGCTGATCACGTCGAGCATCACCGTGCCCTTGTGCGCGATGGCGGCCTTGAGCATGGCGAGCAGCTGCTTCTTGTCGCCCGAGAACGAGCGGCCCACGAAGGTTGCGCCCAGCTGGATGGCGAGCGCGCAGGTGTCGATGGCGGGAAGATCGTTGATGACGCCGGTCTTGAGCTTGGAGCCGATGTCGGCGGTCGCGGAGAACTGGCCCTTGGTGAGGCCGTAGACGCCGTTGTCTTCGATGATGTAGATCATGGGCAGATTGCGGCGCATCAGGTGAACGAACTGGCCCATGCCGATGGAGGCCGTGTCGCCGTCGCCGGAGACGCCCAGCGTGGTCATGGTGTGGTTGGCGAGGATGGCGCCGGTGGAGACCGACGGCATGCGGCCGTGCACGCTGTTGAAGCTGTGCGAGCGGCTCATGAAGTAGGCCGGGCTCTTCGACGAGCAGCCGATGCCGCTCATCTTCATCACGCGCTCGGGCTCGACGCCCATCTCGAACATGGCGTCGATGATGCGCTCGGAGATGGCGTTGTGGCCGCAGCCGGCGCAGAGCGTGGACTTGCCGCCGCGGTATTCAACGACGGGAAGGCCGATGTGATTGACTTTGGGGCCGGCGTGCGGTAGGGGTTGCGGTTGCCATTTAGAGGCCCTCCTTGGTCGCAAACTCTTCGGTGATGGTGCGGGCGTCGATCGGCAGCCCGTTGTAGTGAAGAATGCTGCGCAGCTTGACCACCTGGTCGGCGGGCAGATCGAGCTTGAGCAGGCTGGCGAGTTGCGCGTCGCGGTCCTGCTCGACCACGTAGACGCGCTCGTGCGAGGCCACAAAGTCGTGAATCTCGTGCGCGAAGGGATAGGCGCGGATGCGCATGTAGTCCACATCCTGGCCGTATTCCTTCTTGATCTGATCGAGGCTCTCGCGCAGCGCGAAGTCCGTGGTGCCAAAGGCGAGGAAGCCGACCTTCGATGTTCCGTCCTTGACCGTCACGGGCGCGGGAACCAGCTTGCGCGCGTTTTCAAACTTGCGCGCCAGCCGCTCCATCACGGCCTGGTATTCGTCGGGCTTCTCGGTGTAGGCGGCGGCATCGTTGTGGCCCGAGCCGCGCGTGAAGTAGGCGGCCTTGGGATGCGTGCGTGCCGGGCAGCGTGCGCCAGCCGATGGCGTCGCCGTCCACATCGCGATAGCGCGCGAAGCCGCCCAGGCGGTTGAGGTCTTCGGCGGTGAGCACCTTGCCGCGATCGAGCGGCTTGTCAGGATACGTGAACGGATCGGACATCCAGTTGTTCATGCCCAGATCGAGATCGGTGAGCACGAAGACCGGAGTCTGCAGGCGCTCGGCGAGATCGAAGGCCGCATAGCCGAAGCTCGAAGCACTCCTTCACCGAGCCGGGCAGCAGGACGATGTGCTTGGTGTCGCCGTGGGAGAGGAATGCGGTCGAGAGCAGGTCGGCCTGCGAGGTGCGCGTGGGCATGCCCGTTGAGGGGCCGGTGCGCTGCACGTCGAAGATGACGCCGGGAATTTCGGCGAAGTAGCCGAGGCCGGCGAACTCGGCCATGAGCGAGATGCCGGGGCCGGAGGTCGAGGTCATGGAACGCGCGCCGGCCCAGCCTGCGCCGAGCACCATGCCGATGGCGGCCAGCTCGTCTTCAGCCTGGACGACGGCGAAGGTGGCCTTGCCTTCCGGGCGTGACGCGGAACTTCTTGAGCAGGTCGGCGGTGGCTTCAATCAGCGACGTGGACGGCGTGATGGGATACCACGCAACCACCGTGACGCCCGCGAAGACCGCGCCCATGCCGCAGGCCGCGTTGCCGTCGATGATGATCTTGCCGGCGGTCTGGTTCATCCGCTCGATGTAGAACGGGTCCTGCTTGGTGAGCTTCTCTGCGCGTAATCGAAGCCCGCCTTCACGGCGCCGAAGTTGAGGTCGAAGACCTTCTGCTTTTTGGCGAACTGCTTCTTCAGGCCGCCTTCGACGACGGCGAGGTCGATGGAGAGCAGCTGCGCGACCACGCCGACGTAGACCATGTTCCTGACCAGCTTGCGCAGCTTGGCTTCAGGGCAGATGGCGGCGGTGATCTTGTCGAAGGGAACCGGGTAGCAGACGACGTCGTCGCGGTACTGCTTGAGGTTGAGGCTCTCCTCGTAGATGGCGGCGCCGCCCGCGGGCAGGGCGAGCATGTCCTGCTTGGCGGTTTCGGGGTTCAGCGCCACCAGGACTTCGGAGCTCGCGCTTGCGGGCGACGTAGCCGTCTTTGCTGGCGCGAATGGTGTACCAGGTGGGCAGGCCGGCGATGTTCGAGGGGAAGAGGTTTTTCCCGCTGACGGGAACGCCCATTCCGAAGATGCTCTTCAGCAGCACGCTATTGGCGGATTGCGAGCCGGATCCGTTCACCGTTGCTACGTTGATGCTGAAGTCGTTGATGACGCGCTGCGCGCGCGCTCAATTGCGCCCTGTTCTTGACCCAGGGCCAGGTCTCCTGTCGCCATTTGGCGGGATTCCCTTCAGGTAGATTCTTTAAAGAGCCGAAACTCACTTACTCTCCGTTGTGATTATAGTCACTTAGCGGTTGGCGCCGCAGGCGGCGGATGGGCACCGCGCGGGCCTTTAGGTAACCGGATGTACAACGTGCTGTTGATGCGTTCAAAAAGGGACGCTGCTCGAAGCTGTGGATTGCCGGACCGTGTTGAATCAGGCGCGTAGCCGGAGCTCGGCTCGAAGTTCCCTGCTTTCAGGCGGTCAGGGCAATGCGGGCGGAGTCGCGGCGCCAGCGGCGCAGCAGCGGTGACGGAGATGACGACAAGGGCCAGGGTGAGGCCGATCCACGTCCCGTAAATCCCCCAATGCAAGCACGAAGCAGAGGGTGAAGCCCAGCGGCAGGCCGAGGAGCCAGTAGCCGACGAAGTTGGCGAACATGGGAATGCGGGTTTCGCCGAGGCCGCGCAGAGCGCCGGTGGAGACGGTCTGGATGCCGTCGAAGACCTGGAAGGCCGCGGCGAGGCCGAGCAGGCCGGGGCCGACGGCGAGGACGCGCGGGATCGCTGGTGTAGAGCGCGATGAGCGGGTCGCGGCGCGACCAGGAACACCAACGCAGCGCAGAGCATGAAGCCGGTGCCGAGGCCAAGTGCGAGCCATCCGGCGCGGCGGGCGCGGGCGGGGTCGCCGGCTCCGATGGCGTGGCCGACGCTGACGGCGGCCGCGGCCGAGACACCGAGCGGGACCATGTAGGTGATGCTGGCGTAGTTGAGCGCGATGGAGTGCGTGGCCAGGGCGACGGGATTCAGGTAACCCGCAGAAAAGGTCGCGAGATTCCATGCGCCGACTTCCAGCACGATCTGCCCGGCGGCGGGCGCGCCCAGGCGGCACGAGCTGCTTGAGCCGATCGAGCTGCGGCGCGGCCCAGTGCGCGAAACAGCGGATGGCCGCGCTTGCGCTCGTAGCGCCAGGCGAAGCCGAGCAGCGCCGCGGCCATGCTGACGCGCGCGATGCAGGTGGAGATGCGCCGAGCCGTTGACGCCCAGCGCGGGAAAGCCGAGCTTGCCGTAGATGAGAACCCAGTTGCCGCCCCAGTTGAGCAGGTTGGCGAGGACGTAGGTGACGGTGATGACGCGGACCTGGCCGACGCCCTGCAGGTAGCGGCGCGTGCCGCCGTAGAGCAGCAGCGGAAGCGTGCTCCAGTTGAGAATGCGCAGGTAGCGAACTGGCCGGCACGGCGACCGCAGGAGTGACGCCGAAGCGCGTGAAGCCGAAGCTGAGCGCGGCGACGATGAGCATGAGCGGCGGCGTCACGATGCAGGCGAGATAGACGCCCTGCGCCAGCCAGCGATGGCATTCGTCGTGATCGCTGGCGGCCGTAGGCCTGGGCGACAAGCGTGTCGAGGCCGAGCAGCAGGCCAATGCCGAAGAGCGAAGGCGTGTAGTAGACGGCGTTGCCCAGGGCGACCGCGCCGATGGCCGACCGGGCCGAGCCGGCCCACCATGATGGTGTCGACCACGCCCTGGGCCATCCAGCCAAGTTCGCTCAACACCACGGGAACGGCGAGCGTGACCATTGCGCCGAGTTCCCTTCTCCACACTCCGTGCTGCTGAGCCATTTTTCTACTCTACCTGCTGCGCTCGACCCGTTGCGTGAACGAGCGGCGGGGGATGGAATCTTGGTATACTGCGCGGGCATGAAGCTCTCCGCAACATCCCTCGAGCCTCAATCGACCGCGACACCTCCCACAACAAATAAACACCTGATTCGCTGGGTGGAAAAGATGGCCGATCTGTGCCGGCCGGACGCGATCCACTGGGTGGACGGCTCGCAGGCGGAGTACGAGGCGATTTGCGAGACGCTGATCGCTACGGGCACGTTTGTGCGGCTGAACCAGGAGCGCTGGCCGGGATGCTTCTATGCGCGCAGTGTGCCGAGCGACGTGGCACGCGTGGAAGATCGCACTTTTATCTGCTCGTTTTCGCGCGACGCGGCGGGGCCGACGAACAACTGGGAAGACCCGTACGTGATGCGGCAAGCGGCTGAAGCAGCTTTTTCGCGGGGCGATGCAGGGGCGGACGATGTATGTGCTGCCCTTCAGCATGGGGCCGGTGGGCTCGCCCATGTCGGGGATCGGCGTGCAGCTCACGGATTCGCCATATGTGGTGGCGCAGATGCGGACGATGGCGCGGATCGGCGCGCCCGTGTTTGCGGAGATCGACAAGGACGAAAAGCGCGTGGTGCCCTGCATGCACTCCGTTGGCGCGCCGCTGAAGCCGGGCGAGGCCGATGTGCCGTGGCCGTGCAACGAGACCAAATACATCGTGCATTTTCCCGAGAGCCGCGAGATCTGGTCCTACGGATCGGGCTACGGCGGCAATGCCCTGCTGAGCAAGAAGTGCTTCGCACTGCGCATTGCGTCGAACATTGCGCGCGACGAAGGCTGGATGGCCGAGCACATGCTGATTCTGGGCGTGGAAGCGCCGGACGGTGAGAAGACCTATGTGGCGGCGGCGTTCCCTTCGGCCTGCGGTAAGACGAATTTCGCGATGCTGATTCCGCCCAAGGCCATGAAGGGCTGGAAGGTGTGGACGGTCGGCGACGACATTGCGTGGATCAAGCCGGATGCGCAGGGACGGCTGCGCGCGATCAATCCGGAGGCGGGATTTTTTGGCGTGGCGCCGGGCACCGGAAACAAGACCAACCCCATGGCGATGGCGACGCTGGCGCGGAACTCGATTTTCACCAACGTGGCGCTGACACCCGATGGCGGCGTGTGGTGGGAGGGGATGACGGACGAAGCCTCCCGCGGAGTGCCTGGACTGGCGCGGTGAGCGCTGGACGCCGGCGATCGGCAAGGAGACGGGACGAACGGCGGCGCATCCGAATGGGAGATTTACCGCGCCGGCATCGCAGTGCCCGAGCATCGATCCCGATTGGGAGTCGCCAGAGGGCGTGCCGATCAGCGCGATCATCTTTGGCGGGCGGCGCTCGACGACGATCCCGCTGGTGTATCAGTCCTTCAACTGGTCGAGCGGCGTGTATGCGGGCGCGACCATGGGCTCGGAGACGACGGCGGCGGCGACGGGCGCGGTGGGCCAGGTGCGGCGCGACCCCATGGCGATGCTGCCCTTCTGCGGCTACCACATGGGCGACTACTTCCGGCACTGGATTCGCATGCAGCGCAAGCTGGATGTGACGCCGCGGATGTTCCATGTGAACTGGTTTCGCAAGGATGCGGATGGCAAGTTTCTGTGGCCGGGGTTTGGCGAAAACATGCGGGTGTTGCGCTGGATTGTGGAGCGGGTGCATGGGCGAACGCAAGGACGTGAAACGCCGATTGGCTGGGTTCCGCGCTACGAGGACATCGACTGGACGGGGCTCGAGTTCTCGCACGCAGACTTTTGACGAGCTGATGGCGGTGGACCGCGCGGCCTGGCGCAAGGAAGTGATGACGCACGAGGAGCTGTTCATCAACCTGCACGATCACCTGCCGCCGGAGATGATCTATGAGCGCGAACTGTTGATTTGCAGGCTCTAACGCTAGCTGTGGCAACACTCGCGCTTGAAGCACTTCACTACTCGAATAAATTTTCAGTTATAATAAAGAGTTCCGCGATACCCCACGCGCAGCGAGGCTCTCAACTCTGGGCCTCTTCAAATTCTTCTTCCTGGCGATTGAACGAGACTCGCCGATGCGGCCGTGTATTTTAGCCCGCAGTTCGACCAGTACGCACCGAACTTTGTGATCAAGAAGGGATGCCATGCAGACACAGGAAAGCCATCTCCGCACCCCTGAGCCGCAAGGGCTCTATCATCCGCGCAACGAGCACGATGCCTGCGGCATGGGCCTGGTGGCGAGCATTCGCGGCGAGAAGAGTCACGACATTATCCGCAAGGGCCTCGAGGTTCTGATCAATTTGACGCACCGCGGGGCGGCGGGCTGCGACCCGGAGACGGGTGACGGCGCGGGCATCCTGATTCAGATTCCGCATGTTTTTTTTGTGCGCGAATGCGGCGAGCTGGGCATCCAGCTGCCGGGGCCGGGCGAGTATGGCGTGGCCATGTGTTTTCTTCCCGTGGACAAGCACAGCCGCCTGCAGTGCGAGGGTGTATTTGAGCGCATTGCGCAGGCCGAGGGACTCACGGTGCTGGGCTGGCGCGATACGCCGGTGAACGGCGATGCGATCGGGCGCGAGGCGCGGGCTTCGCAGCCGTATATCGAGCAGTTATTTGTGACGCGGCCGAAGGGAATGGAAGAGGATGCCTTTGAGCGGCTGCTCTATCGTGTGCGGCGTCGCACGGAGAATGAGATTGCTGAGTCGGAGATCGAAGGCAAGGATGATTTCTACGTGCCGTCGTTCTCCTGCCGCACCATCATCTACAAAGGGCTGATGCTGGCTCCGCAGATTGAGAAGTTTTACTTCGAGCTGGCGAACCCGCTGGTGACGAGTGCGCTGGCGCTGGTGCATCAGCGTTTTTCGACGAATACATTTCCCAGCTGGAAGCTGGCGCATCCCTATCGCTATGTGGCGCACAACGGCGAGATCAACACGGTGCGCGGCAACGTGAGCTGGATGAATGCGCGGCAGTCGGTGCTGGGCAGCGAACTGCATGGCGAGAAGATCAAGGATCTGTTTCCGGTGATCGTACCCGGCGGCAGCGACTCGGCGTCGCTCGACAATGCGGCGGAGTTTCTGTTTCAGTCCGGCCGTTCCCTTCCCCACGTCATGGCGATGCTGATTCCGGAAGCGTGGTCCGGCAATCCGGACATGAACGAGGACAAGCGCGCGTTCTATGAGTACCACGCGTCGCTGATGGAGCCGTGGGATGGACCGGCGGCGATTGCGTTCACGGATGGGCGCGTGATTGGCGCCACGCTCGACCGCAACGGACTGCGGCCGGGGCGCTACATCGTGACCAAGGACGATCTCGTGGTGCTGGCTTCGGAAGCCGGCGTGATCGAAGTGCCGGCGGAGGATGTGCGCAAGAAAGGCCGACTGCAGCCGGGGCGCATGTTCCTGGTGGATACTGTGCAGAAGCGCATCATCTCGGATGCAGAGATCAAGCAGGAACTGGCCGCGCGGCAGCCCTACGGCAAGTGGCTTGAAGAACAGCAGGTGACGATGGAGCAACTGCCGGAGCCTGCGCGCACGATTGCGTCGAATCCGGAAACGCTGCAACGGCGGCAGCGCGCGTTCGGTTACAGCGAAGAAGATTTGCGGATCATTCTGGGGCCGATGGGCGCGAAGGGAGAAGAACCGATTGGCTCGATGGGCACGGATGTGCCGCTGGCGTGTTTGTCGGACCGGCCGCAGCCGCTATTCAACTATTTCAAGCAATTGTTCGCGCAGGTCACGAATCCGCCGATCGATCCGATTCGCGAAGAGCTGGTGATGTCGCTGATCAGCTACATCGGCACAGAGCGCAACATTCTGGACGAGGCACCGGAGAACTGCCACACGCTCAAGCTGCCGCATCCGCTGCTGACCAATCGAGATCTTGAGAAGCTGCGGCGGGTTTCGTCGGGCGATCTGCTGGCTACGACACTGCCGACGTTGTTCCGCGCGTCTGACGGCGAGGATGGGCTCCGGCACTCTCTTGACGACCTGAGCAATCGCGCCGCGCATGCCGTGGCCTCGGGCTACACATTGCTGATTCTCTCGGATCGCGGTGTGGATGCGACCTACGCGCCGATTCCGAGTTTGCTGGCGATGGCCGCGGTGCACAACCGGCTGGTGCGCGAGAAGACGCGCACGCAGGTGGCGCTGATTATCGAGAGCGGCGAGCCGCGCGAGGTGATGCATTTTGCGCTGCTGATCGGCTACGGGGCAAGCGCGATCAATCCGTATCTTGCATTCGAGTCGCTGCACGGACTGAAGCGCCGCGGCCTGCTGCCGCAAAACATGAGTGAGTACGACGCCGAGAAGAACCTCATCAAGGCCATTAACAAGGGGCTGCTAAAGACCTTCTCCAAGATGGGCATCTCGCACGTTACAGAGCTATCGCGGCGCGCAGGTGTTTGAAGCTGTGGGTCTGAATCAGGTACTGGTGGACAAATACTTCTCGGGCACCGCTTCGCGGATTGAGGGCGTGGGGCTGGATGTGCTGGCGCGCGAGGCGCAGATGAAGCACGCCCATGCCTTCAAGGCTCTTACTGACTCCGAGACTGAGCTGGTTGTAGGCGGGCACTATCAATATCGGGAGGGCGGCGAGTATCACCTGCTGAATCCGCAGACGATCAGCAAGCTGCAACACGCTGTGCGGCAGAATAATCCTGCGACCTTCCAGGAATACACCGACCTGATCGACGACAAGAATCGTACGCTGTGCACGCTGCGCGGGCTGCTGAAGCTCAAGTACGCGGAAGAGCCGATCTCTGTGGATGAGGTGGAGCCCGCGAAGGAGATCGTGAAGCGCTTTACGACGGGCGCGATGAGCTTCGGGTCCATCAGCAAGGAAGCGCACGAGACGCTGGCGATTGCGATGAACCGGCTGGGCGGCATGTCGAACACAGGCGAAGGCGGCGAGGACGAAGATCGGTTCAAGCGGGATGCGAACGGCGACCTGCGGCGCAGCGCGGTGAAGCAGGTAGCGAGCGGACGCTTCGGCGTGACGACCAACTATCTGGTCAACGCCGATGAGCTGCAGATCAAGATGGCGCAGGGTGCAAAGCCCGGCGAGGGTGGACAGCTGCCTGGCTACAAAGTGGACGACGTAATTGCGAAGACGCGGCATTCGATTCCGGGCGTGGGGTTGATTTCGCCGCCGCCGCATCATGACATTTATTCAATTGAGGACCTTGCGCAACTGATTTACGACCTGAAGAACGTTAATCCGCAGGCGCGGATTGCGGTGAAGCTGGTCTCCGAGGTTGGCGTGGGCACGGTGGCTGCGGGCGTGGCAAAGGCTCATGCGGATGTGGTGCTGATCTCCGGCGACACCGGCGGCACGGGCGCGTCGCCGCTGAGTTCGATCAAGCATGCGGGGCTGCCGTGGGAACTGGGCCTGGCCGAGACGCAGCAGGTGCTGCTGCTGAACGATCTGCGCGGACGCATCAAGGTGCAGACGGACGGCAAGCTGCAGACGGGACGCGACGTGGTGATTGCCGCGCTGCTGGGCGCGGAGGAGTTTGGCTTTGCGACGACGCCCTTGATCACGATGGGCTGCATCATGATGCGCAAGTGCCATCTGAATACCTGCTCGGTAGGCATTGCGACGCAGGACCCGGTGCTGCGCGAGCGCTTCAAGGGCCAGCCCGAGCATGTGGTGAACTTCTTCTTCTTCCTCGCGGAGCAGATGCGGCAGCACATGGCGAAGCTTGGGTTCCGCACGGTGGATGAGATGGTGGGCCGCGTGGACAAGATTGACGCGGCGCTCGCGGCTGAGCACTGGAAGGCCAAGGGCATCGATCTTTCGGAGATTCTGTATGTGCCTACGGTGCCCTCGCGTGTGGCGCGGCGCAAGGTGCAGGCGCAGGATCATGGGCTCGACCAGGCGCTCGATCACGCGCTGATTGCGAAGGCCAAACCGGCGCTCGAAGAGAAGACACCGGTGACCGGCCACTTCACCATCCGCAACGTTCATCGCACTGTGGGCGGCATGCTGGGCGGTGAGATCGCGCGGCGCTATGGCTCGGCGGGATTGCCGGACGGAACGATTCACTTCAAGTTTACGGGTTCCGCCGGACAAAGCTTTGGCGCATTTGTTCCCACAGGCGTGACGCTCGAGCTTGAGGGCGACACCAACGACTACCTTGGCAAGGGCCTTTCTGGTGGGCGCATTGTGGTTTATCCACCGAAGACTTCGAGCTTCCTTCCGGAAGAAAGTATTCTCGTCGGCAATGTGGTGCTCTACGGCGCGACGAGCGGCGAGGTCTTCCTGAACGGCATTGCGGGCGAGCGCTTCGCTGTACGCAATTCGGGGGCCACGGCTGTTGTTGAAGGCGTGGGCGATCACGGCTGCGAGTACATGACGAATGGGCGCGTGGTCGTAATCGGCGCAACGGGCCGCAACTTTGCCGCGGGCATGAGCGGAGGACGCGCCTTTGTTTACGACGACCAGGGCGACTTCACTGCGCGGCGTTGCAACACGGTTAGCGTGGACCTGGAGCCTCTAGTCAACGACGACGATATCGCCGAAGTGCGCGGCCTGCTCGAGCGGCATCGCGACCTGACCGGAAGCCCGCGCGCGGCGTGGATTCTGGAGCACTGGGCCGATGCGCAGCAGCGATTCATCAAGGTCTTCCCGCATGAGTACAAGCGCGTGCTGGGTGTGCCGCGGGCTGAAGCCGGTCTATAGCGCTCCTTCAGCTTCGTCTTCGCTGACAGCAACCGCCGAGGTGCAGCATGGGTAAGGTTACGGGATTTCTGGAGATCGAACGCGAGCAGCCGACGCGACGCAAGGCCAGCGAGCGCATCAACGACTGGTTTGAGATTTACGAGCCGTTTCCCGAAGAGAAGCAGCAGGAGCAAGGCGCGCGCTGCATGGATTGCGGCGTTCCCTTCTGCCATACCGGCTGCCCGGTGAACAACCTGATCCCCGACTGGAACGATCTTGTTTACACGGGCCGCTGGGAGAGCGCGATCCGGCGGCTGCACGCGACGAATAATTTTCCGGAGTTCACAGGGCGCATTTGCCCCGCTCCATGCGAGGCCTCATGCGTGCTCGGCATCAACCAGCCGCCGGTTTCGATCAAGCTGATTGAGCGCTCGATTGTGGAGCGTGGATGGGACGAGGGTTGGATTCAACCAGAGCCGCCTGAGCACAACACGGGCAAGCGCGTGGCTGTGGTGGGCAGCGGCCCTTCGGGCTTGGCGGCCGCGCAGCAGTTGCGGCGCGCTGGGCACTCGGTCACGGTATACGAAAAGAACGACCGCATCGGCGGGCTGCTGCGCTACGGCATTCCGAACTTCAAGCTAGAGAAGCATGTGATTGACCGGCGCATTGAGCAGATGAAGGCCGAGGGCGTGACGTTCCTGACCAATGCGCATGTGGGCGTGAACGTGCCGATCGACGCACTGACCGGTCACTACGATGCGATTCTGCTGTGCGGCGGGGCGGAGCATCCGCGCGACCTGAGCATTCCGGGGCGCGAGCTGAAGGGCGTTCACTTTGCGATGGAGTTTCTGCCACAGCAGAATCGTCGCAATGAAGGGGACTGGATCAATCCGAACGCGGCGATCAGCGCCGAAGGCAAGCGAGTCTTGATTATTGGCGGCGGCGACACCGGTGCGGATTGCCTGGGAACAAGCCATCGCCAGGGCGCGAAGAGCGTGCACCAGTTCGAGATTATGCCCAAGCCTCCGGAGACGCGCGCCAACTCTACGCCGTGGCCGCTATGGCCGCTGCAGCTGCGCACCGAGAGCTCGCATGAAGAGGGCGGGGTGCGCGACTGGAGCATCAACAGCATCAAGTTCACGGGCGACGCTCAGGGAAATGTGGCGCAGCTGCATGGAATCCGCGTGGGGCCGCCGCCGAAGTTTGAGCAGGTTGCAGGATCTGAGTTCACGCTCGATGTGGACCTGGTGCTGCTGGCGATGGGCTTCCTGGGGCCTGTGCGCGGCGGCATGATCGAGCAGCTTGGGCTGGCCCTCGATGCGCGCGGCAACGTGGCGACGACCGAGTACATGTCTTCTGTCGATGGCGTATTCGCTGCCGGCGATATGCGGCGCGGCCAGTCGCTTGTGGTTTGGGCCATCGCCGAGGGGCGCAAGGCTGCCGGGGCAGTGGATACCTATCTTGCAAAGAAGATTGCGCCGACCCAACCATTGCGGGCACGGGCGTAAAGTCTGCGGGCCGCGACGGCTTATTGCTTCGCCCTGAGCGTCGGGCGTGACATTGCCATCGGTGGGGCCTTCCATTAAACTCATAGTGGTCGGCCCCTAACACGGAGAGGTGGCAGAGTGGTTGAATGCACCCGCCTCGAAAGCGGACGTAGCTGAAAGGCTACCGGGAGTTCGAATCTCCCCCTCTCCGCCATGCATCTGTTCGTGATCATCGAAGCCGAGAATCACGTCGGCTCTGAACGCGCCCTCCGCTACATCCATTCGCTCATTACTAGGTCTCGCTAGACCTGCTTGCGTTTACCCTTTTCCTGCTCCGGCGGTGTCTGGTCCGAGCTGGGAATCACAGGGCTCGGCAGCGTGGCCGCTTCATAGGTCGCCAGACGCAGTGGGCCACTGGTATCCGGCAGGATGGGCGGGACGTCTTTCGGTCTTCCAAACCGAAGCGCGGATGTGAGGTCGCCGAAGGTTCTGCGTCTCCACTCAGTGATGTTCGGCTCGCGCACGCCGGTAAATTTCTCCAGCAACTGCAATACAGAGGTGTGGTCGAAGGGCTCGCTGGAAACCCAGCCGCCCGCGGTCCACGGCGAAACGAGAATGCAGGGGACGCGGAACCCGGCACCGATGGGCAGGCCCCCGATGAATTCGTGCGGTGCGCCGGGCGGAGGAACCGGCGGCGCGACGTGGTCGAAGATGCCGTCGTTCTCGTCGTAGTTGAGGACAAAGAGCGTCTTCTCCCAGACGTCTCGATTTGACGCGATGGCGTCGATCTTGCTCGCGATAAATGCCGCTCCATCGGCGGGCATGTAATCCGGATGTTCGGACTGGAAGCTGGTGGGGATGATCCACGACACGGCAGGCAACTTGTCGTTGGCAGCGTCGTATTCAAATTGGCCCTCGGGACCATGCACCATGGCGTTGCTGTAGAGGGGCGAACTTTTCGGCGCATCCTTGAAGGTTCTGAAAGTCTCAAGAAGATTGCAGCCGTAGTTGTCTTCCTGCTGATAGACCTTCCAACTGATGCCTGCTTCCGCGAGCCGCTCGGGATAGGTCTTCCAGGTGTACCCGGAATCTAGCGCGACGTTGCTGATGATGGGTCCGCCGTTCGCGCCGTCGGGATCGATGGTACCCGTCATCCAATACATGCGGTTGGGCCAGGTCGGTCCCATCACCGAGCAGTGATAGCCGTCGCAAAGAGTGAAGGCCTCGGCCATGGCGAATTGGAACGGGATGTCTTCGCGGTTGTAGTACCCCATGCAATAGGGTCCGTGCGCGCCGTCGGCCTTGCGATGGGCAGGAAGCCACTGGTCCATTTTGCCGCCGTTCCAGGCCTGATGCTGCACTGCCCACGCATGACTCGTCGACGGGATTTTTTGCGCGCTACTCAGGCGCGTGTCGAGATGAAAGGGCAGCAGGTAGCCGTCTGGATTGAGCGAATCCGGCTGATAAAAGACCGAGCGGCCGCCGGCAAGCTTCAATGCATGCGCGTCCTCAAATCCGCGCACTCCTGCCATGGTGCCAAAGTAGTGGTCGAAGGAGCGATTCTCCTGCATCAGCAGCACGATGTGCTTGATGTCGCGCAGAGAACCTTGTCGAGGCGGCGCCTGCGCCAGTGCGTTGAGAACATTACGCGGCAGCAGCGACTCTGCTCCGGCAGCCGCAGCAACGGTGGCTGCGCTCCGCAATAGTCGACGTCGGGTCAGCATGGTGGCAACCTCACCAGTCTCGCGAGATCTTTCCTCAAAGAGAGTTGGCAACCGGGGATAAGCCCGGATCGCCTTCGCCGCTATTCTAGCGAGGATTCGTGTCCGTTTAATGAATCGCACTTTCTCCTGCAAATTTCCCTATCAACGCCGGCGTGCACATCGCAAGTTCTGCTTAGCTCTTGGCTTCGCTTATTTTTGGATCGAACCAGGGACCGTCGTTATCGATAAGCTGTTGCGCTTCTTCCGGGCCCCATGTTCCCGGCTCATAAGGATAGAGAGGCGTCACATTGCCCAGAATTGGTTCCACGATCCGCCACTGAGCCTCAATAATGTCCTGGCGAGAAAAGAGCTCGCTGATGCCGCGACTGGCGTCTCCAAGAAGTCTCTGGTAGGGCGGCATGTCGTCTGCCGCCTGACGATGCATTTCAAGCTCCACGTCACGCCCCACCATTTGTTCGCCGGGAGTTTTGACTCTCACGCCCAGACCGGTTGTCAGATCGGGGCTGACGCGGATGCGCATGTGCGCGGAGGTGTTGGGAACGATCTCTCCAAAGGTCTCCCTTGGGGGGCGCTTAAATTCGATCAGGGCTTCAGTGCAGGTGACCGGTAACATTTTGCCGGCGCGAATATAGATGGGAACGCCGGCCCAACGCCAGCTATCGATCTGCAGTTTGATCGCGACAAAGGTTTCAACCTCTGACGCAGGAGCCACACCGGGCACCGACCGGTAGCCGTTGTACTGACCGCGCACGACATCGTTGCGCGAAAGAGGGTGGACGGCTTTCAGCAGCTCGCTCTTGCGATCGCGGACGGCGTCGTGATCCTCTCCAGTTGGCGGATCAGCGGTGAGATTCGCCAGAACCTGCAGCATGTGATTTTGCACGACGTCGAGCAGGGCGCCAACATCGTCGTAGAACCGTCCACGATCCTGCACGCCGAAGTCCTCGGCCATCGTGAGCTGAATGCTACGAACGTACTCCCTGTTCCATATCGGCTCAAACATGGGATTGGCGAAGCGCGTGTAGAGGATGTTCTGGACCGGCTCTTTGCCCAGAAAATGATCGATGCGGAAGATGTTTTCCTCGGCGAAGTACTGGTGCAGCATGTGGCTTAGCGCCTGTGCCGACTCCAGGTCGCGGCCGAACGGCTTTTCTACCACGATTCGCGCGTTGGTGGCACAGCCTGACTTGGCCAGTCCCTCCGCAACCGTGCCAAACAAACTCGGAGGAATCGCCAAATAATGAAGCGGCCGCTTTGCATCGCCCAGTTCCTTGCGAAGCTGCGCGAAGGTAGAGGGGTCGCTGTAGTCGCCATCCACGTAACGCAATAGACCGTTCATCTTCTTAAAAGATGCTTCATCGATGCCGCCGTGGTTCTTGAGACTATCCTCGGCGCGAGCTTTGAGCTGATCCAGCGTCCAGCCCGCTTTGGCGACGCCAATGATGGGCAGGTTGAATCCTTCATCCCGGATCAAACCCTGCAATGCGGGGAAAATCTGCTTGTACGCAAGGTCGCCGGTTGCGCCGAGGAAAACAAATGCGTCGGATTGAGAAGGGGTCACAGGTTCGCTCCAGAGATTGTCTGCGCCGAGGCGGCGGAGAACCGCCCGCCAGCGTTCACATTGAATCTATCTCTCTTGGCTCAGGAGCTCCAACTTTGCCATGCTGATGCTGCCCCATCGGACCCAAATCCGCAGCAGCAAGAATGCGGCAACGGGTATATGAGGTGACGCGCTGCTTGAATTGTCACCGAGGGACATGACCATTGCTCAGGGTGCAATGACTGTTCTATCTGGTGCCCAGAGGGGGACTTGAACCCCCACGGCCTTGCGGCCTGCGGATTTTAAGTCCGCTGCGTCTGCCAATTTCGCCATCCGGGCACGGACGATGGAGAGCGCCTGCATTATGGTACCTGACACGCCGCTAGGCTGCCGTAGCGAGGCACGGCGCTTCGTGAAGCATACAGGGATGGCGCGGTGCTCTTGAGCTAGCTTATTGCGAAGCCCGGAACACGATGTTCTCGCCGTCGAGTTTGTACTCGGCAGAGCACACATCGCCGCCGCAGATCATGGTCTCGCCCGCGCATAGCTGGCGGCGGGTGATTAAACCCATGGTGCCGCAGCGGGGGCAGGACATGACAGCGATGTAAGGATTCTGAGCGTTGCCGAGCTTGGTCTGGTTTTCAAGGACGAAAACCGTGCCGGGGTCCATTCTCTCGGGGATCCATTCTTCCAGATACTGCAAGTCTGTGGACATCCTGCCCTCCGTGAGGTTTGACGTAACGGAGCGGCTTGGAGCACCTTGCCGCTCTGTCATGCAACAACAGCAGGCTGCGAATGGCTTGCCGGAGAGAGTTCGATCCCCGGTGTGCGATCAGTTTTGCCGTCTCAGCGGGAGCGCGTCAATTGGAATGTGCAGGAGCCCCGTATCGAGTGGGGTACGCACGTAAGGGTACGATCTGGATACTCATCGACCCGACGACGACTGGCCGCTGGACTTCGCGGCGGCATCGATGTCGCGATAGATTTCGATGTTGCGCAGGATGGCTTGGACGTACTCGCGGGTCTGCGTGAATGGAATCGACTCGACGAACTCGTCCATGCCCTGATAGGGTCCAGCAGCCTGCCAGTCTGCGACGCGGCTGTCGCCGGCGTTGTAAGCGGCGAGCGCGTACTCCTGCACGCCGCCGAAGCGGTCGATCATGTGGCGCAGATAGCGCGTGCCAAGGCGGATGTTGGTTTCGGGATCGAGAAGCTGATAAGTCTCGAAGTGGGTCATGCCCTCTTCGCGGGCCATGGCGCGGCCCACGGAAGGCAGAAGCTGCATCAGTCCCCATGCATTGGCATAGGAGACGACGGCAGGATTGAACTCCGACTCCTGGCGGATGAGCGAGGCGACGAGGTAAGGGTCGAGGTTGTTCTTCGCCGACTCGGCCTTGATGGTGTCCCAGTACGGCTCCGGGAAGAGGATGCGCCAGTAGACGAGCGGGATGGATTCGATGGACGCCGAAGCGGCATAAGGCAGCGCGCGCTTGAGAGAGCGCATGGCGCGATAGGTCTCGCCGAAAGAAGCGTAGATCTGCGCTTCGGCAAGCGCGCTCCACGAGCCAGAGTCCGGGTCGGCGGCGATCTCGCGCGGGATGTATTCATTCAAGCCCGCGTTGGCCAACAGGCGCGCTTTGGCCAGGTGCTCGCTGTCTTCGGGAAAGCTGTCATCGAGCGCGGGAACTTCGGGGGCCTTGATGCGGTCGGCCTCAGGATCGGCCGCGGGTTGCAGACTGCCGAGAGCGGCGAGACGCTGCCGCGCCATCTGCGCGTAGAAGAAATGCTGATAGGCGCGCACAATCGCGCGGTAATCGTCGGCTGCGGCGGCTGGTTTATGGTCCTGGGTCTCAAGCAGGCGCGCCCGCCAGTAGAGCGCAGAAACAGTCTCCGTCGCGGAAGGATAGAGGTGAATCTGCTCTTCGAAGAGGCGGTTTGCGTCGCTGAAAAGCCCCTGCCGGTAGTCGAGCCAGCCCGCACGCCAGTGGGCAGCGGAGGCATTTTTGCTCTCCGGGAAATGTTCAGCCAGGTACGCGTAATAATCGACGGCGCGGGGATAGTCGTGCGACAGCATATACATATTGCCGCTCGAAAAGAGGGCCTCCGCGAGCCACTCGCTGTGCGGGAAGCGCGCCTTCATCTGTTCGACCAGTGCGCTGCTGCGCTTCATTGTCGTTGCGGTTCCGGGCCAGCTCCATCAGCAGATAGGCGCGGCGGGCGCCGTTGTCGTCGTCGGTGTCGGGCAGCGCCTCGGCCTCAGCGGCGGTGAGCCGCTTCAGTTTCAGATCGCAGGCCGCAGCCGCGACCTCAAAGGTGTCGCGCATAGAAGTGGCAAGGCTTGCCTGTAGAGCCAGCGCACGGTATTGCTCCGCTGCAAGCTCGTAGCGGCCCGCGTTGTAATAGGCATCGCCCAGGCTGCGCAGTTCGGGAGCCGTCAAGGACTCTTCCGCTCCGCTGGCTGTCAGGCGGGCGCGCGCTGTCTCTGCCTCCTGGCTGAGGGGGTGATCGAGGAGCACCTGCTTGAAAAGCTGATCTGCTTCCTCGGTCTTCCCTTCCGCGAGCACCACCTGCGCATGGGCCAGCTGATAACCGGGCCGGTCCGCGGCGGGGCCGTGAGCGGCTGCGGCGAGAACCAGCTGCGCGCCTGCCAGGTTGTTCAACGCGAGCAGGACGGTGGCTTCGAGCTCCGGAGCTTCGACGACGAAGACACTGTCGGGATAGCGGGCTGTGAAGCCGTGCAGCAGCGCTTCGGCCGCGGCTTCGTCGCCGGCTTCGTGGTCCGAGCGCGCGGCCAGAAAATCTGCGTAGTCATCGAGCACGTCGCTGGCTTTATCGGCCTGATGGAAGCTGGCGGTGGCTTCGGCGAAGCGTCGATCGGTGAGGTAGGCGTGGCCGAGCGCGAGATAGGCGGCCGCTGCGGCATCTCCCGTATGCCTTTGCGCGTAGGCCGTGACGCCTGCGTAGGCTGCGGGTGTGCGCATGGTGGCCAGCTGCTGCGCCATGGGGCGCAGTTCCGCGGAAGCCACGAAGGCTCGCTTGATGCGGATGGCCCGCGCCGAGGGACGGCGTTTGTGGCGGGTGGCTGCGACGCTTGCGCGCTGCGGAAGACTTGCGCGTGGGTGGAAGCCTGCGTGTGCGTGGTCTTCTTGTGTTTTGGAGCGGAACTGGATGTCTGGGCGAAGGATGGAGGCAGGCACAGCAATACGGCCATGGCGCCCGCCACGAGGCGAGCCGCTGTGTGGCGAGCGGGAGCGGCGCAGTTTTTGGGGGATGCGCAGACATCATATCTTTCACTTTATGCCCGTTTGGAGCCGCTGCAGCCGCAGCGAACCAGCGAAATTACACCCACCGGCGTAAAAGTAACAGGGACGGGAAATACTCCGGATGGTGAGCCGGGCCCAGGTTTGGTAGCGCACCGGGGTGTCGATTACACTGAAGACGTGCTTTCCCGCGAACGGCAAGGTCTACGCCGTCGCCAACCTTTTGCAACCAACGCCTATGGCGACCATCCAACCAATTGCAAGTGAGAACGAGCAGCATCCCGACGTAGCCCTTGTTGAGAGGGTGCGCGCGGGAGATGTCTCGGCGTACGACACGCTGGTCCGCAAGTACGAGCGGCAGATATTCCGGATTGCGCAGCACATTACGCAAAACCGGGAAGACGCCGAAGACGTAATGCAGGATGCGTTTCTGAAGGCGTATGAGAAGCTGGACCAGTTCCAGGGAAACTCGAAGTTTTACACATGGTTAGTGCGAATCGCCGTCAACGAAAGCCTGATGCGCCTGCGCAAGCGGCGTACTGGCAAGATGGTCTCGATCGACGAGGACATCGAAACCGACGAAGGCAGCGTGCCGCGCGACCTGGCGGACTGGGCCCCGGATCCGGAGCAGAATTACACCCAGTCGGAGCTGGCGGAGATTCTGCGCAAGACGATCCAGGGACTGCCGCCAGGGATTCCGCGTGGTGTTCGTGCTGCGCGATGTGGAAGGACTTTCTACGGAAGAGACGGCGGAGACGCTGGGTTTGAGCGTTCCGGCTGTCAAGTCGAGGCTGCTGCGCGCGCGGCTGCAACTGCGCGAGCGCTTGACCCGCTACTTCCGCAAGAAAAAGGGAGTTGAAAAGTGACCTGCACTGAGTTTCTAGCCCAGCTCGACGACATGATCGACGACGCGGTGACTACGCAGATGCGTGCCGATCTGCAGGAACACCTGCGCGGCTGCGAGCATTGCGAAGTGACGCTGAACACGACGCGCAAGACCATCGAAATCTACCGTTCCCACGAGATTTACGATCTGCCCACCGATTTGCGCGACCGGCTGCACGCGGCCATTATGGAGCGGTGCAAGAAGGGCTGCTGAGTCAGCTTCACAGCTCTTAACTCCATTCAATGGGTCGGGCGGGGTGTTCCTTCGCCGCCATTTTTAACTCTTTCCTTCCGCGCTATCCCCTTGTTTCTGTTCCAGTTTCGGTTCTGGCCCGCGCGGCCTGCGCTCTGCATCGCTCAAGAACCATTCGCGAACAGCCGTGACTTTGGATAGCAGGCGCTGCGCAACTTTCCGCATAGAATGGCGTTATTCCCTGCAGCAGGCTGGCGCGCGTGCGGATGCCAGCTGTCCGAATTCCGAGCCCAGGAGAGCGCAATGCCGGCTTTGCAACGATCGCTCGCTGCCCTGCTCTGCCTGAGCCTCATCGATCCTGCGCCCGGTATCGCGCAAACCGCTCATCCCAAGGCACGGCCGGCGTATACCTCAACTGAGCTGCAGGGCGACGCGCGCATACTGCATGCGCTGAACCGATTCACCTTCGGCCCCCGGCCCGGCGACCTGGAGGTGGTGCGCTCCATCGGTCTTGAGAACTGGTTCGAGCAACAACTGCGCCCACAGATTCTTGATTTTTCGGATTTGAACGCGAGGCTCGCCGAATATCCGGCCATGCAACTGGACACGGCGACGTTGCTCTATCGCTTCCCGAGCAATGCCCTGATCCGGCAGGCCATGAACGGCAAACTTGCTGTGCCCGACCGCGGCATTCTGCGGACCGTTTACGAGAACGAGATGTCGCGGGTGGCTGCGCGGCAGGAGAAGAAGAAAGAAGCGGGCGCAGTAGCCCAGACTCAGACTGGCTCGACTGCTGCTCCCGCGGAGTCAATGGCAGCCGGAAGTGCAACAACTCAACCAGCGATGAATGAGACGGGCACCGCGATGACGGCGACCCCAACGACAGGAACGATGGCTGCGCAGGAATCTCCCATCGCGAATGAGCCAACTGTTTCTGCCGATCAAGTCAACGCGCTTCTCGATCTGGAACCCACGCAGAGAATCGCCGAGCTCGCCTCCCTGCCCCAGCCGGAGCTGGACGCTCTGCTGAAGGCACTGCGGCCCATCCAGCGGGTGCAGCTTGCGGCGGGATTGACGCCGGACCAAAAGGAAACGATCGCCGACCTCGAGAGCCCGGAACGGATGGTCGCTGAAGAGTTGATCGCGACCCGCCTGACGCGCGAGCTCTACTCCTCTGCGCAACTGCAGGAAGTGATGACCGACTTCTGGCTCAATCACTTCAATGTTTACCTGCGCAAGAACGAGACCATGCCCTACGAGCTGGTGAGCTATGAGCGCGACGTGATCCGGCCGCACGCCCTCGGCAAGTTCGAGGATCTGCTGGAGGCGACGGCGCATAGCCCGGCGATGCTGATGTATCTCGACAACGAAGAGAGCATCGGGCCGGACTCGCTCGCTGCTGAGCATGCGCGCATTGTGGCGGCGCGGCGGCCAGGAGCGAAGAAGGCCGGGCGGGAGGGACTGAATGAGAATTACGCGCGCGAGCTGATGGAACTGCAGACCGTTGGCGTGAACGGCGGATACACACAGACCGATGTGACCCAGGTAGCGCGCATTCTTACCGGGTGGACGATCGAGCAGCCGCAGCGTGGCGGTGGATTTGAATTCGACCCGAACCGCCATGACGAAGGCGACAAGAAGGCGCTGAATCAGAAGTTCCGTGAAGACGGCGAGATGGAAGGCCGCGAACTGCTGCACTACTTGGCGACACGCCCGGCTACGGCGCAGTTTCTTGCGCGCAAGCTAGCCATTCGCTTCGTGAGCGACGATCCACCGCAGAGTGTCGTCGATCGCATGGCCGCGACTTATATGACGACCGGCGGCGATATTACCGAGATGCTGCGGACTCTGTTTCACTCGCCGGAGTTCTGGTCGACGAGCGCCTACCGTGCGAAGGTAAAGACGCCGCTCGAATATGTCCTTTCCGCGATGCGCGCCAGCAACGCAAATATTGAGAATCTGCGGCCGATTGCGAACGCCCTGCGCGAAGAAGGCATGCCGCTTTACGGATGCGTTCCGCCGACGGGTTACAGCGACGAAGCATCCGCGTGGGTGAGTACCGGCGCGCTTGTTGACCGGATGAATTTCGCGATCAATCTGGCTGCCAATCGGCTGCCCGGCATCACGGTTGCCTGGAATCCGCAGTCGGACAGCAGTCCGGATTCAGCCCTCTCGACCGGCGCGCCGAGCGCAGAGACCGAGGAGGCGCGGCTGGAGGCGATGCTGGTGAGCGGCGGCCTGAGCGAGTCGACGCGGACGGCGGTCTTGCAGCAGTTCCAGCAACAGATGACGCAGCCGCCGGACATGGCGATGAATCGCCCCAATGCAGTCTTTGCGCGGCAGGCGCTGCGCATCGGTGCGGTTTCACCCACGGAACGGGAAGATCAGGTGCTGGCCGGGTTGCTGCTGGGCTCACCGGAGTTTCAGCGCCGCTGATCGCAGAATCGAGGAGACACGATGCAGATGAATCGCCGGTTCTTTCTTCGCAACGGAGCTTTGGCTGTAGCGGGGACAACTGCCATTCCGGGCTTTCTGGTTCGCTCTGTGCTGGCGCAGACGGCCGGTGCGCCCAATCGACGCATGGTGGTGATCTTTCAGCGCGGCGCGGTGGATGGGCTGAACGTCGTGGTGCCCTATCGCGAGAAGAACTACTACTCAATGCGGCCGAGTATCGCGATTCCGCAAAATCAAGTGCTCGATCTCGACGGCTTCTTTGGATTGCATCCTTCTCTAGCCAGCTTCAAGCCGCTCTATGATCAGGGCCATCTCGCTGTGGTTCACGCGGTGGGTTCGCCGGACAGCACGCGCTCGCACTTTGACGCGCAGGACTACATGGAATCCGGCACGCCGGGGCTGAAGAGCACGCAGGATGGATGGCTGAATCGCGCGTTGCAGGCGGAGGATGCACGACGGCGCTTGCAGTCACACTCCGTTTCGCGCGGTCGCGCTGGGGCGCCGATGTGCCGCGCACACTTGCCGGATCGGTTCCCGCAATCGCGCTTCAACAATGTGAATGATTTTTCCATTGGGGGCCGCGGACCGGCGCCGTCGCCAGCTGCCAGCGCCTTTGAAGCGATGTATGGCGACAGCGGTGATCGTATTTTTCATCCGGTGGGCGAAGAGACTTTCGATGCGGTGAAGATGCTGCGCGCCGCGAATCTGACCCAGTACACGCCAGCTGCGGGTGCGGAGTATCCCAACTCTGAATTCGGCAACCGGATGAAGCAGATTGCGCAGTTGCTCAAGGCGAATCTCGGAGTTGAGGCGGCCTTTACCGATGTGAGCGGCTGGGACACGCATCAGAACCAGGGCGGCGTGAATGGCCAGCTTGCCAACCGCCTGAAGGATTTTTCCGACAGCATCGCGGCGTTCTGGCGCGACCTTGGCGATAGCGCGGGTGACGTAACGCTGGTGACCATGTCGGAGTTTGGGCGCACGGCACGGGAAAACGGCACGGGCGGAACCGATCACGGGCACGCCAATGCGATGTTTGTGCTGGGCGGCGAAGTGAAGGGCGCGAAAGTCTATGGCCGCTGGCCGGGCCTGAGCAACGATCAACTCAACGAAGGCCGCGACCTTGCGTTGACTACGGACTTTCGCGACGTGCTCGGCGAAGTGGTCACCCGCACACTGGGCGCGGACAACCTTGACGCTGTCTTTCCGGGAGCGCAACTCAATCGCAATAGTTTTTTGCGTATTGTGTAGCGAGCCACGCAGCGCCTCTTGTCTCGAAACGCTGCGCGCTGGTTATGCAGCATAGAGCATATTGCCGCCGCACGATCAGTGCTTGCTGTACATGTCCATGACATCCTTGCGGAGTTCCATGCGGCTCGACATGCGCGTGTAGAACATGTGTCCGCCGGGGTATTCGCGCACGGCTACGCGAGTGGGATCGCCCATCACCGGCATCTGGTCGACGGTGAGCACTGATCCCATGAACGGGCAGGAAAGATCGTTCCACCCATGGGCGATGATGACGCGCAGCTTGGGATCGGCGGCCACCGACTCGCGCAACTGGGGCACGGAACCGTCACGCAAATCGTCATCGCGATCCCACAGGCGATTCACATCGTAGGACAGCGCGTTGTAGCGCGCGTCAACCTTCCAGCCCACGGTTTGCGTGATGAAGTTCACCATCGCCGTAGTCATAGGCGCGATGATGCTGGCGAGAATGGGATCGTTGGCACGCTGCTCAGGCGCAAATGGAAATGGATCAAAGGATGTGACGTTCGAGTCGTAAACGGAGCCCAGCTTGCCTTCTTCGCGGAAGACCTCTCGCAGATACGCGCCAGTCTCGAGCCTGCCGCCTGAGAATTTCACGAACGTCGGGTCGAGGCCAGTCATGTCCGTGACATGCTGGATCATGGCCTTGGTTGCTTCGGGATCCGAGCGGCCCTTCAGCAGAGCTTCGGCATAGTCTCCGCGGGTGTAGGCAATCACATCAGCCATCGCCTGCGGCGTGAGCTTGTTCTCGCGTTCGAGATGAGCCGCGGTGATCGGAGGCAGGGTGAGCATCCACGGCAGGGGCGAAAGGTCGCCGTCGTCTTCCGCGGTCGGATTGAGATAGGGCGAGATGAGAACCACGCCATTCATGGCAACGCCGAGTTGCGATTGCAGGTAATGCGTGATGCGCGGCCCGCGAAAACCGCCGTAGCTCTCGCCGACGAGGTATTTGCGCGATTCCAGACGGCCGTTCTTCACCAGCCAGTCGTAAACGACCCGCGAGAGATACTGAATGTCTGGCGTGGTGCTGTAAAAGAGCTTCTTGGCATCGGCTTCGGGCACGGTGGCGCGACTGAAGCCAGTGCCGACGGGATCGATGAAGACGAGGTCGGTGAAGTCAAGCCATGTGCCAGGATTGTCCGCGAGGGCCGCGGGATCGGATGGACTGTCGCCTTCGTTGCCTGCCTGCAGGTGCTTGGGGCCGATTGCGCCGAAGTTGAGGTAGACCGACGATGCACCGGGGCCGCCGTTGAATGCAAAGGTGACCGGGCGGTTTTCACCGTCGACAGTATAAGAGGTCACCACGACTTCGCCTGCGATCTTGCCGTCCTTGTCACGCACGGGAAGCGCGCCGACGGTCACGGTGTATTTCAGCGTCTTGCCGTCGAGCTGAATCGACTGCTGCGTGTGCGCATCGGGCGGCAGCGGGGGCAGTGCGTTCTTGTCGTCCGCCGGCTTGTCGGCAGGCTTGGCAGCGGGCGCGGCGGGCTTGTCTTCCTGCGCCGCAAGATTCGTCAAAACACCAACGCAACTGAGGGCCAGGGCGCAAGCGCCGATCGACCCACGGGAAATCCGCAGTCTGAAAATGCTCATGGCAATACGATACATTGCCATTCGGCAGTCCCCTAGAAAAAGGCCGCGCTCAAGGTACGCGCGTGAAGTCGAGCGTCGCGAGATTCATCTGGCCTTCCGTGAAAATACGAACGGTGAGAACGTTTCTGCCTGCATTGAGGTGCAGGCGCGCGATGCCGGGTGCGAGGTTCCAGTGGTGCCATTGACGCCATGCGATGGGGTCCGTGGCGTCATAGGTGGACTTGATCGTGAGCGGACCGGTCGCGGGCGCACCGTTCACGTCGATGCCGATGGAGCCGCCGCGATTGGAGGTATAGAGCAGATCGGCTGAGTAGTCACCGGCAGAGGCCACGTCCACGGTGAGGTTGAACCACTCGCCGGGAACCGTCCAACCGACATAGACGATGCCGGCGGGAGGCACGACCTTATCGAAAGGATTGTCATCGATGGGAGGTTTGAGTCCGAATTTTGTGTAAGAGGTATCGACGCCTTCGTCCATCCGGAACTCGTTGAGGTAGGTTCCATTGGCAGGATTCAGGGCTCCGCTGCCGTTGTTCCTGGCGTCGCTGTCGTGGTAGGCAACGCCCTCGCCGCCTAGGTCGTAGTAGGCACAATAGATCTTGCCGGGAATCTTCTGCGCGCCACCGTGGTAGCGGCTGTCGTGATAGGGCACGCCTTTGTAAGTTTGCAGAAAGCCGGACTGAGACAGAGCTGGCGCGACGACTACTAAGGGCGCAGCGACAACAGCAATCAAATATACGAGACGCAAGCTCATGATAGGTTCTCTCCGGCGCATAGACGCAGCTGACCTAGAATCACTGCGCATGGTACGCGAACGAGCGGAGAGATGGCCAGCGCGTTTCAGTTCGCAGCGGCCTGGGCCAGCGCTTCGATGACCGCAACATTCTTGACGAGATCGATAGAAAAGCCGTGACGCTGCTGAAGGTACGCGGGCGCGTTGTACGAGATGGAAACCTTGCCTGCGTCGTCTGCGGCGATGAGAATCTTGAGCGGAAGATCGATGGCCACGCTGGGCGCGGCGAGCATGAGCGGCGTGCCTGCCTTGGGACTGCCGAAGATGAGGAGCTTGGTGTCGGGCATGGCGAGGCCGGCCTTCGCAGCTTCGCCACTGTGATCGACCACCGCGAAGAGCATGACGCCTTTGGCGGCCAGAATACCCGTGAGCTTCTCGACCGTTTCGGCCACTGAGTGCTGGCTTGGAATGGTGACGATGCCGTTTTGCATAAGATTCTCCCTGGTCAAGAGTAAACGCACCCGCCTCCGGTAGAGTTAAGTGTAAAGCGCGGGTTCGCGGCGACTCCACAATCCAATGATGCCCTCCCCTTCCGACAAGCTTACCGATCTGCTCAAGACCGTCTTCGGCTTCAGCGGCTTTCGCGCCAATCAGGAGGCAGTATGCAGGGCTGCGCTTGAAGGGCACGACCTGCTGCTGGTGATGCCGACCGGCTCGGGCAAATCGCTGTGCTACCAGCTTCCGGCGATTGCGCTGGGCGGGACGGCCCTGGTAATTTCGCCGCTGATTGCGCTGATGGAGGATCAGGCCGCGAAGCTGACGGCGCTGAGACTGCGTGTGGCGCGGATTCACTCGGGCATGGATCGGACGGCATCGCGGCAGGCGTGCGTGGATTATCTGCACGGCGATCTGCAGTTCCTGTTGATTGCGCCGGAGCGGTTGCGGGTGCCGGGATTTCCGGAGATGCTGGCCAAACGCAAGCCGGCGCTGATTGCGATTGACGAGGCGCACTGCATTTCACAATGGGGGCATGAGTTTCGCCCGGACTACCGGATGCTGGGCCAGTATCTGCCTGCGCTGCGGCCTGCTCCGGTGCTGGCGCTGACGGCCACCGCGACGCCGATGGTGCAGGCAGACATTGTGGCGCAGTTGGGGATGACTGCGCCCATGCAGTTTGTGCATGGGTTCCGGCGGGAGAATCTGGCGATTGAGATTGTGGAGGTTGCCGTGCCGGAGCGGGCGCGGGTGACGCGCGCGCTGTTGAGCGATCCCGCGCGGCTGCCGGCGATTGTGTATGCGCCTTCGCGGCGGCTGGCAGAGAGTCTTGCCGAGGAGTTGTCGCAGGCGATGCCGGCGGCGGCGTATCACGCGGGGCTCGATGCGGAGACGCGCGAGCGCGTGCAGAGGGCGTTTCAGAGCGGCGCGTTGCAGGCTGTGGTGGCGACCATCGCCTTCGGGATGGGGATCGACAAGGCCGATGTGCGCACGGTGATTCATGCCGGCCTGCCGGGAACGGTGGAAGGCTACTACCAGGAGATTGGGCGCGCGGGCCGCGACGGCGCGCTGAGCCGCACGTTCTTGATGCACTCGTATGCGGACCAGCGCACGCACGATTTTTTTCTGAACCGCGATTATCCTCCGGCGGATCATCTGCAGCAGGTTTTTTCGCGGCTGGCGGATGAGCCGGAGCCGATTGATGCGCTGCGCGCGCGTGTGAAGCTAAGCGACGAGGAGTTTGACAAGGCGCTGGAGAAGCTGGAAATTCACGGCGGCGCGCGGGTGGACTTCAACGGCACCGTGGCAGCGGGCGGCAATGGATGGAAGAAGACGTACACGATTCAGGCACAGTTTCGCGCGGAGCAACTGCAGAAGGTGCTCGCGTTTATTGAATCGAGCACATGCAGGATGGCGGGGCTGGTGCGGCACTTTGGCGACGAAGAAGACGCGACCCAACGCTGTGGCCTGTGCGATATCTGCAATCCCGAGGGCGCGGTGCTGAAGCAGTTTCGGCACGCGACCGGCGAGGAGTTGCGCATTGCCGAGGCGATTGCGGGGCAGCTGCGCGGCGTCGACTACAAGGCCGCTGGAACGCTTCAGCGCGCGGTCGATCCGGCGGAGCGCATGAGCCGGGATGAGTTCGACGCGGTTCTCGACGCGATGGCGCGCGCGGGGTTGATTGGAATTGAGAATGCGGAGTATGAGAAGGATGGGCAGGTTCGCCGCTACAGGAAAGTTTCGCTGGTAGAGACTGAGACCGATGCACGGTCGCGAAGCTGGTCGGAGCTGCTGCTCAGCGATGGCATTGTGACGAGTCTTCGCGAGGGTGGAGGCGGCGCCGGCAGGAAGAAGACGCCGAAGAAATCCAACCGGGCCGCTGCCGAGGCGGTGAATGCGGCGTCTACGCCTGCCGCCGAAGCGCTGGCGGCGCGGCTGCAGGCGTGGCGCGTGGCAGAGGCGAAGCGGCTGGGCGTTCCGGCATTTGTGGTGATGCACGACCGGACGCTGCGCGGGGTGGCGCAGGCGCGGCCGCGCACGCCGAATCAACTCTTGGCCGTGAATGGAATGGGCCCCGCCAAGGTGGATAAGTTCGGCGGGGCCATATTGGAGCTGTGCGCTCAGGCGCCTGATTCGGCCTGACGCGGACCGACGCGCGTCAGGCGACGCGCTCGATGACGACGGACTCGAGCACGACAGGCTTGACGGGCTTGTCCTGGCCGCCGCGGGCAACCTTGGAGATCTTGTCCGCGATGTCCTGCCCTTCGACCACTTCACCAAAGATGGTGTGGTTGCCGGTGAGCCACGGCGTAGCGGCGACGGTGATGAAGAACTGGCAGCCGTTGGTGTTGGGACCGGAGTTGGCCATGGCGAGCTTGCCGGTCTTGTCGAACTTGTGCTTTGAGCCCTTGGTCTCATCCTCAAAGCGATAGCCGGGGCCGCCCATGCCGGTGCCGGCGGGGTCGCCGCCCTGGATCATGAAGTCGGGAATCACGCGATGGAAGATGGTGCCGTCGATAGAGCTTGTCGGTGGATTTGGCGCGCGTGCCGGGGTGGGTCCACTCGCGCTTGCCCTCGGCGAGGTCGATGAAGTTCTTGACGGTGACGGGCGCATCCGATTCAAAAAGGCGGACGGTGATCTTGCCTTCCGTGGTGTTGAAGACGGCGTAGGTGCCTGGTGCGAGTGCCATAAGAGCTCCTGATTGGAGGAAATGGGTCGATTACTGCTGTCGGTTGGGCGTGTCGACGGGCGCCGTCTGCGCGGCGGCCGGGTCGGCGGTGGAAGCGGCTGGCCTTCGGGGACGATGGTGACTTTTTTGAGCGTGACCGGAAACCAGAGGCTTGTCGTTGCTGTCGCGCTGGACGCGCGCGATGGCCTTGACGACCTCGACGCTGACGGCTCATCGCACTGGCCGAAGATGGTGTAGTGCTGGTTGAGCGAGTCGTAGGCCTGCTCGGTGATGAAGAACTGGCTGCCGTTGGTGTTGGGACCGGAGTTGGCCATGGCGAGGCGGCCGGGCACATCGAAGTTCAGGTTCGGATCGAACTCATCGTCGAAGGCAAAGCCTGGATCGCCCAGGCCCGTGCCGGCCGGATCGCCGCCCTGGATCATGAACTCGGGAATGACGCGATGAAAGATGGTGCCGTCGTAGAGCGGCTTGTGATGCTGCTTCTTGCTGGTTACCGGATCGGTCCAGTCTTTGGTGCCCTCGGCCAGGCCGATGAAATTTGCGACCGCGTTGGGCGCCTGCTTTTGAAAAAACTGGCAGGTGATGCGGCCCATCGAGGTATCCATGACGACGGTCGGGCCATTGGGCTGAACGAGAGCGGCTGCGGTGGCCTGCGGCGCGTCGGGCAGGTCGGCCGGCTTGGGAGCATCCTGGGCAAACACAGCGGCGGCAAAGAGCGCGGCAACTGTGGGGACGATGAGGGCGTGCAGGTGTTTCATTCCGTGTTTGAGGGTACATCATGGAGCGGGGTGGCTGCCAGCGCGCGCATCTTGCTCCAAGCGCCATCATCCCATTGAGCAAAACAATGGATTCGGCGATGACGATTTCCCTGTTCTATGATGGACCAGGAGTAAGGAACCGTGAACCTGCAGGACCTTCGCTACCTTGTTGCTGTTGCAGAGTATCGTCATTTTGGCCGCGCTGCTGAGGCCTGCGACGTGAGCCAGCCGACCCTGAGCAGCCAGATTCGCAAGCTTGAAGAAGGGCTCGGCGTGCGGCTGCTGGAGCGGACCAACAAGCGCGTGGAACTGACCGCCGGTGGGCAGCCGAATCCTGGCGCATGCGCAGCGCGCGCTGGCATGAAGCGGGGCAGATGGAAGCAGTGGCGCGCGCATCGCGCGATCCGCTGGTAGGGCCGCTGAAGCTGGGCGTGATTCCTACACTCGCGCCCTACCTGATGCCGCTGATCCTGAAGCCGCTGAAGCAGGCGTATCCAGGCCTGACGATCGAGCTGTGGGAAGACCAGACGCGCGCGCTGATTGACGGCTTGCGCAACCACCGGCTCGATGCGGCGCTGCTGGCCACGCCGGCAGATTCGCCGGAGATCACGGAGATTGCACTGTTCGACGAGCCGCTTGAAGCTGCGCTGCCACCGCACCATCGGCTGGCAAGCGAGAGCACGGTCAACGAAGCGGCTCTTGCGGATGAACTGCTGGTGCTGGCCGAGGGACATTGTCTGGCCAATCAGGCGCTCTCGGCTTGCGGAACCAAGCACGGCGTGCGCTCTGGGTTGCAGGGATCCATGCAGGCCGCCACACTGGAGACGCTGGTGAACCTGGTGGCGGCGGGCTATGGCGCGACGCTGATTCCCTCTCTGGCGGTGGAGTCGCTGCGGGAGCGCGGGATTGTTCTGCGGCCGCTGGCGGGGAATCCCTGCCGGACGATCCGGCTCGCCAGCCGGCCGGGATTTCCCCGGCCGCAGGCGCTGCGGGCTCTGGAGAGGGTGATGCGCGAGGCGGTGGTTTCGTCGGCCGAGCGACGCACGGCACAGGTTGGAATCTTGCCTGTGGAAAACCGGGCGTGAACTCGAGATAGATCGGGCATCTCGGGGAAATTCCCGGCAATTTCAGGAGAAGTCGAATTCCGGTACCCCTTATCCACAAAAACACCTCTCGTCGCCGTTGACCCTACCCATACCCGGCTCCTTAGAGTCTGTAATCGAAGGACAATGGAAGCAGGGATTGTCCGGTGGCCGGGCCAGCAGACAGAACTGCATCGTGCACCCGGAATGGCCTTCAACTTATTTGGAGTAAACGATGCTGAAACTGAAGAAAATCCACATCCTCGGCTTCAAGAGCTTTTGTGACCGCACGGAACTGACGGTGCCGGGCACGGGCATCGCCGTGGTGGTGGGGCCGAACGGCTGCGGCAAGTCGAACATTCTCGGATGGCGTGAGCTGGGTGCTGGGCGAGCAGAGCGCCAAGACCCTGCGCGGCACGCACATGCAGGACGTGATCTTTGCCGGGACGCGCGAGCGCAAGCCGCTGGGCATGGCCGAGGTGACGCTGACCATGGTCGACCCGGAAGCGTACGAGGGCCCGGTTCCGGTGGAGCCCGAGGTGGAGGTCGACCACGATGGCCCGGCGGACTGGGACGAGGACGAGCTGCGCAAGCAGCGCGCCGCCGAGGCTGAGGAGATTATCGCTGCCGAGCAGCCGGGCCAGGTGCTTGAAGACGAAGAAGGCGCCGGAGGCTCCGGCTGAAGCGGCAGGCCGGCGAGGGACCGCAGCCGGTGGTGCTGAAGATTCGCCGGCGCAAGTTTCAGCGGACGCCGCAAAAGGGCGAGATCGTCATCACGCGGCGGCTGTTCCGCACCGGCGAGAGCGAGTATCTGCTGAACGGCAAGCTGTGCCGGCTGCGCGACATTCAGGACATCTTCATGGGCACGGGCCTGGGGCCGGAGAGCTACGCGATCATCGGCCAGGAGCGCATCGGGCAGCTGCTGAGCTCGAAGCCGCACGACCGGCGCGCGATTATCGAAGAGGCCGCGGGGATTACGCGCTTCAAGACGAAGAAGCGGCTGGCGGAGTTGCGCCTCGAAAGCGCGAAGCAGAACCTGGCGCGCGTCGACGACATTTTTGAAGAAGTCACGCGGCAGATGAACAGCCTGAAGCGGCAGGCCGCCAAGGCCGAGCGGTTTGCCGCGGTGCGCGACGAGCTGCGCGGCCGGCTGCGCGTGGTGCTGGCCAGCCGCATGGCGCTGATGGATGCCGAACAGGCGCGGCTGGAGCAGGAGATCGCCGCGCTGTCCGAGCAGATCGACGGCTCGGCCGCCGAGATTGAAGCGACTGGAAGCAAGCCAGCACACGCTGACCGAGCGCGGCTACGAGCTGGACCGCGAAGGCCAGGAAGCGCAGAACCGCGCCAACGACGCCGCCGTTGAGCTGGAGCGGGCCGCGGCGCGGGAACGCAGCCAACACCGAGCGGGTGAGCGAGCTTGAGGCGCGGATTGCGGCAGCGGCTGGCGAGCTGGAGCAGACGCGGACGCAGTTGGCGGCGATTGCCGAAGAGCGCGCGCAGCAGACGCAGCTTTCTTGAGACTGCTGCCGGCGAGGCGCAGCGCGTTTCACGCAAAAGGTGGAGAGCGCGCCAGCAGGAGGCGCGCGCGGCGGCGGAAGAGGTCTTCACCGCCGAGCGGCAAGCTGGAGAGCGAATCGCCGGCACGCGATGCACCTGCTGACGCTGGCCGGCAATGCGCGCAACAGCACGGCGCAGGCGGAAGAGAGCCTGGCGGCGCTGGAGCGCGAGGCGGAGCGGCTGGAGGCCGAGATGAGCCAGGCGCGCAACGAGCTGGAGAACCTGGGCGTGCAGAGCGGACAGGCGCAAGCTGCGGTTTGAGTCGGCGGCGGAGGCGCTGCAAGCGGCTGGAGGGCGAGATTGCTGCGCTGCGCGAGAGCTTGCAGGCGCGGCGCGCCGAAGAAGAATGCGCTGCGCGCGCAGGCCAACGAGCTGCGCAGCGAGCAGGCAACGGCGGCGGGGCGGCGCGACTCGCTGGAGGCGCTGATTCGCGATCACAGCTACTCGACCGACACGGTGCGGAAGCTGCTGAAGCCGGGAGCGCTGGCCGAAGGCATGGCGCCGGTGGGCACGCTGGCGGATTTTCTTGAAGTGAGCGGCGAGCACGAAGGCGTGGTCGACGAGTTTCTGCGCGAAGAGCTGAATTATGTCGTGGTGCGAGAGCTGGGGCGCGGCCGAAGAAGGCGTGCGGCTGCTGAAGTCCGGCGTCGATGGGCGCGCGACCTTCCTGATTCACGATGCCGCGCAGGGCGATGCTGTTCGAAGAATGCGGTGAAGACGATCAACGGGCCCGGCGTGACGCCGCTGAAGGATGCGATTCGCGTGCTGAACGGATTTGGCCGCTCGCTCGAGGCGATTCTGCCGAAGCTGAGGCACGGCTACCTGGTGGAGGATGCGACTCGACGCGCAGCGGCTGGCCAGCGACATACAGCTATGCGTTCTTCCTGACGCCGGGAGGCGAGTGCTTCCACAACGCGACGGTGACGGGCGGCAAGCCGGCGAGCGAGGGACCGCTGGCGCTGAAGCGCGAGCTGCGCGAGATCGATGGCGAAGCTGGCGCGGCCTCGAGCAGGAGCTTGGCGCAGGCGGAGACTGAAGCGGCAGCGCTGACGCAGCACGATTGAGGAGCTGACCGCGCAGCTGGAGACGCGCAGCGAGGAGCGGCGCGCAGGCGGAGCGCGAAGCGGCCGAACCAGGGCGCGGCGCTGAAGCAGATGGAGGCCGAGGCGCAGCGCATCGAGCGCCGCCTGCAGGAGTGGACGCTGCAGGCGGCGCGCAACAAGGACGCGCGCGAGGCCAAGCACGCAGTGATCGCGCAGAAGCGCGAAGAGGCGGCGCGGCTGGAGGCAGAACACGAGCCGGCCGAGGCGGCGCTCGACGAGCAGCAGGCGCAAGCTTGGCTGACGCTGCGCCAGACGCGCGAGGCGCTGCAGCAGGAAGCCGCGCAGGTGACGGCGGAGCTGGCGGAGCTGGAAGAACGGCGGCGCGGCGCGGAGGCAGCGTTCCAGCGCATCGACCGGCTGCATGCGGACCTCGAGCGGCGCGTGCTGGCGATTGAGCAGCAGCGGGCGGCGGCCGAGGCGGAGCGCGAACAGCGCATCGCGCGAGAGCGCCGAGCTGGCGGTGCGCGAGCAGGAGTTGACGGCGCAGCGGGAAGAGGCGCTGGCCCTGGCGCAGACGCTGGCTGCGCGAGGCGCAGGCGCTGCGCCAGCAGCTTGGCGACATGGAAACGCAACTGAAGACCGGCGCGCGCGGCGCTCGATCAGTTGCGCGAGGACCGCGGCAATCGGTCGAGCGAAGTGGCCAAGCTGCGCTCGGATCTGGAGCATCTGGAAGCAAGCTGCCTGACCGAAGTGAATGTCGGAAGCAGCGGTGCTGCGCGCCGACGCGGAGATTGTGCGCCTCGCAGGCGACGAACTGACCGCCGAGGAAGAGACCTGCCGGACGCTGCGGCAGAAGCATCGAGCAGATGGGCCCGGTGAACATGATGGCGCTCGACGAGTACAAGGAGACGGCCGAGCGGCACGGGTTCCTCGAGACGCAGCGCAAGGACCTGATCGAGTCGATCGAGAACACGCAGGAGACGATCAAGGAGATCGATCAGATTTCGCGGACCAAGTTCGACGAGGCATTTGCGCGGATCAACGAGAACTTCGGCGCAGGTGTTCACGCGGCTCTTCCACGGCGGGCAGGCGTTCCTGCGGCTTGACCGACGCGGAGAACCAGGCCGAGAGCGGGCTGGAGATTGTCGCTTCGCCTCCGGGCAAGAAGCTGCAGAACGTGCTGCTGCTCTCGGGCGGCGAAAAGGCGCTGACCGCGCTGGCTCTGCTGGTGGGCATCTTCCAGTTCCAGCCGAGCCCCTTCTGCGTGCTGGACGAAGTGGATGCGGCTCTGGACGAGACCAACGTGGGCCGGCTTGCCGACCTGCTGCACTCGCTGAGCACGGAGACGCAGTTCCTGCTGGTCACCCACTCCAAGCGCATGATGCAGTCGGCGGACATGATCTACGGCGTGACCATGCAGGAGCCGGGCGTGTCGAAGGTGGTGAGCGTGAGGCTGGGCGGGCAGGAGCAGCAGCGGGCTACTGCCTAGCGAGTGCGCAATCGGCTGGGACCGACCGCAAGCGGCCCGGCGCGAAAAATCACCTCCGAAGGATCACTTCGCTTCGGAGGCGCTTGTCAATCACAAGGGAGTTCGGGAACCAGTAGCCGACGCTGGAGGTCGGTAGCGCGCGGCTACTGGCGATCCCTGTGAAACGAAGCAAGCTGCGGCTTCCCCTTTCCACTGCTGCCTCGTGTCGCCCGGCTCAAAGAGGACTCTTCTTACTTACCCTCCGAACCATGTTGACAAGAGGAGTGTCGCCGAAATTCGACCTGACGGTCGGTGACGCCGGTCACACGGCTCGAGCAAAGTTCCACAGGCCGCTTTTCAGTACACAACTGCGCTCGGCGGCACACGTCGTAACCCATTGTGGGCGCGTTGACAAACACGGGCCAGCCCTTGAGAATCGGAGCTTCAGTTCTCGACAGTCAGCAAGGCCCTCCATGACGGCTCTCCTTACAACCAATCTGGGCGCCACGCCGCTGCTCGGCCGCGGCAAGGTACGCGATCTCTACGCGGTCGGCGATGCCCTGCTGCTGGTCGCGACCGACCGCATCTCCGCCTTCGATCATGTGCTTGGCACGGGCATTCCCGGCAAGGGAAAGATACTCACGCAGATTTCGCTGTTCTGGTTCGATCTGCTCGCTGACCTCGTTCCGAACCACCTCATCACGGCGGATGTCGACGAGTTCCCCGCCGCGCTGCAGCCCTATGCGGACCAGCTTCGAAGGCCGCTCGATGCTGGTGCGGCGGGCGCAGATGTTTCCAGTGGAGTGCGTGGCGCGCGGCTATCTGGCCGGATCAGGCTGGAAGGAGTATCAAGGCGAGCGAAGACGGTGTGCGGGATAGCGCTGCCGGAGGGGCTCGAGGATGGATCGCGGCTGCCCGAGCCGCTGTTTACGCCGGCGACCAAGAGCCAGGACGGCGCGCACGACGAGAACATCTCGTTTGCGGCGACGGAGAAGATTGCTGGGCGCAGAAGCTGCCGCCGAGCTGCGCCGGCTGACGCTGGCGATCTATGCGCAAGGCAGCGGAGCATGCCGAATCCTGCGGGCTGATTCTCGCCGACACAAAATTCGAATTTGGGACAATCGATAGGTGGCATTATGCTGGCCGACGAAGTATTGACTCCCGACTCTTCGCGTTTCTGGGAGGCTTCAGCATGGAAGCCGGGCGGGGCGCAGCCATCTTTCGACAAGCAGTTCGTGCGCGACTACCTCGAAAGCATCCAATGGAACAAACAGGCTCCGGCGCCTCGGCTTCCCGCCGATGTGGTGGAACGCACGCTGGCCAAGTATCTTGAGGCGTTTCGCCGGCTCACAGGCCGCGATCTCGCGCTGTAACCGTTGGGGAGCCAAAGCATGACGATTGTCGATTGGATCATCGTGGCGGTACTGGCGGGGTCGGTGCTGGCCGGCATTGTGCAGGGCTTCTTCCGCTCCGTCTTCTCGCTGGGCGGCGTGATCCTGGGGCTCATGCTGGCGCGCATGGAACTACGGGCGCGTCGCGGCTCTGGTGCAGCCGCTGGCTGCACAACTGGAGCGTCTCGAACGCCATCGGTTTCCTGCTGATCGCCATCCTGGTGGCGGCGCTCGCGGCCGCCGTCGGGCGTACTGCTGGCCAAGGCATTTCAGAAGCTTGGGCTGGGTTGCCTTGATCGTCTGGCCGGCGCTTTGTTCGGCTTGTTTCAGGGCGCTCTGCTGGTCACGGTGTGCATTCTTGTGACCGTGGCGTTCTTCCCGGATACCAGTGGTTGACGGAGTCGCCTGCCCCGGTATTTTTTTGGCGCCTGCCACCTGAGCGCCAGTGTGAGCCCCGCAGGGCTGCGGCGTCTGGTGCGCGACGACCTGAACCGTCTTGAGCACGAGTCTCCCCACTGGATGCATCCGGGAAATCACGAGCCATTGAATTTTTTGCAGGGCCGAAACGCCGCCGGATATGGCAAGCTAGAAGAGCAAGGGGTAGACGTGAGACGAGAACTGGACAGCCTGGTGACACAAATGCATTCCAGCGGCATCCGCTATGAGGATGCCGTGCGCGAATTCAAGAGGCAGTATCTGCGCGAAGTGCTGGTGGCGAACCGGGGCAACCAGTGTAAAGCGGCCGAAGAGCTCGGCATCCATCGCAACACGCTGAGCCGCACCATGGCCGAGCTGGGCCTGAGCCTGGCGGAAGTACGCGCGGGGCTCAAGCGTCCGCCGCGCAGCGAACGTCTTATGTTTGGAGCGGTTCGCGCCAGGGCTATGCGCCAGGGCTGAACTCCTCTGCCGAGCATGCAGACAGCACAACAGAAGAACGACGCGCGCATCGCCATCGAGCCCGGCTTTCGTCTGGGACGGGCAGGACGCCTATCTCTTCGACATCGACGGCACGCTGCTGCGCAGCCGCGACCGCGTGCACATCGAATCCGTGGCGGCAAGCGTTACGCCGCGTGACCGGCTTTGAGATCACGCTGGCCGGCGTCTCCGTCCACGGCAACACGGACACGGGGATTCTGCGCGAAGCCTGCGAGCATGCCGGCATTCCCGCCGAAGTGCTCGAGCCGCAGATCGCAGCCATTCTCGAAGCAATGGACCAGAACGTGGCGGACCGCCGCGCACGAGCTCGATCTCGACCTCATGCCCGGCGTTAAAGAGGCGCTGAGCCACCTGGCCGAGCGCGGCGCGCTGCTGGGCGTGGCAACCGGCAATCTTGAAATGATTGGCTGGATCAAGATCGAAGCGGCCGGACTGCGCGAATGGTTCCGCTTCGGCGGATTCAGCGATCACTATCCCGGTGCGCTCGGAGATGATCGGCCACGCCGCCAAGAAGGCGCGCGAGCTGGCCGGCCCGGACGCGACGGTCTGCGTGGTGGGCGATACTCCGCGGGATATTGAAGCCGCGCGCGCCAACCAACTGCCCGTGATCGCGGTCGCCACCGGCAACTTCGGCTTTGACGAGCTGTTCACATTCCGGCCTGAAGTCTGCGCCACCTCGCTCGCCGACCTTGTGGCCGCGACACGGAACGCGCCGTGAAAAAGCCTGCGCGCCTGGGCCTGATCTGCGTAAGCGCCACGCTGGCGCTGGCCAGTGCGCTAGCCGCGCAGACGCCGCCGGAGAATCCTAGTGCGCCGGAAACGACCCTCGCGGCGACACCTACCCAGCCGATTCGTCCCCGCGATCGCAAGCGCGCGGCGAAGCTCTATCTCGAAGGCAGCAAGCTATTCGAGCATGGTCAATTTGAAGAGGCGATGAACTCCTATGTTGCTGCCGCCGCGCTTGTCCGGACAACAAGGATTACGCACTGGCTGCACAGGTTGCGCGCAGCCATGCGGTCACGGCGTTGATCCAGAGCGCGGCCAAGGACCACGCCCACGGCGACGCGGCTGCGGCGCGCGCGGCTCTCGAAAAAGCACGGGCTCTCGACCCCAATAATCCGCTCATTGCGGAGCATGTCTCGGAACTCGCTGCCGACGTTGCGGCGGCTCAGCCAAGGGCGCTCTACGACGATGCGGACAACGAGTTGGGCGAATCGCCGCGCCTGCAGTCCGCCACGAGCGTGCAAAGCTTTCATCTCAAGACTGACCGGCGCACCGTGATTCAGAGGGTCTACAAGGCCTTCGGCATTGACGCCACCATGGATCAGAGCGTTCCAGCGCCGCCCATGCGTTTTGATCTGGACGACGCGACCTTCGCTCAGGCCACCGAGGCAGTGGCGCACGCGACCGATACTTTCGCTGTGCCGCTCGATGCGCATCGGGTTGTGGTTGCGCTCGACACCCGCCAGAACCGCCAGCTCTTCGTGCGCCAGGAAACCGAGACCTGTATCTACCTGGCCTGACCGCAGCCGAGCTCACCGAAGTCAGCAATATCGCCAAGAATGTGTTCAACACGAGCAGCTCGCGGTTGCGGAAAGCCGGGATACGATCACGGTGCGCGCACCCGCGGAGAACCTGGACGCCTTCAACAGCACCATGCACGACCTGATGGACGGGCGCAGCCAGGTGATGCTGGACGTGCAGATCATTCAACTGGCGCACACGGCAAGCCGGAATACTGGAGTGCAACTGCCACAGCAGGTCACGGCCTTCAACGTATACGCTGAAGAGCAGGCGATCCTGAACGCCAATCAAGCGCTGGTGCAGCAGATCATTTCGTCGGGGCTGGCCGCACCGGGCGATACGCTGGCCATTCTGGGTATTCTGCTCGCCTCCGGCCAGGTGTCAAGCTCCATCTTCTCCAACGGCATTGCACTGTTCGGCGGCGGCATCACGCTATCCGGCATTTCACCCGGTGCGACGACGCTCAATCTCAACCTGAACTCCTCCGACTCGCGGGCTCTGGACAATGTCCAGTTGCGCCTGGCCGACGGGCAGGAGGAGACGTTTCGCAGCGGCTCGCGCTATCCGATCCTGATGGCGTCCTACTCCGGTCTGAATCTGAGCGGCGTCAACATCCCGGGCCTGACCACGGCGGGCGCTTCGGGCAGCCTCGCATCGCTCGAGTCTTCGCTTGCAGGCGCGCAGACCACGGTCCCTCAGGTGCAGTATCAGGACCTGGGCCTGACGTTGAAGGCAACGCCGAAGGTGATGCGCAGCGGCGACGTCGCCCTCACCCTGGACCTGAAGATCACTGCGCTCTCCGGCAGCTCTGCAAATGGGAGCCCCATCCTCGACAATCGCGCCTACTCGGGCGTGGTCACGCTGAAGGATGGCCATGGAGCGCTGCTGATGAGCGAGCTAGACAAGCAGGAGAGCCGCGCCATCAGCGGCACGCCGGGCCTCAGCGAGATTCCGGGCCTAACGGGGCGGATGACAAGGACACACAGAAGGACTACGCGACCCTGCTGATCGTCCTCACGCCGCACGTGATTCAAGGCCCCACCAGCCCCGGGCACACGCCCATGCTGCGCATTGAGCGCGGCAGCGTGGCTCCATAGATCACTGCCCGCTCAGCATCAATAAAAAGCCCCAGTCCCGCTGCCGTTAACCGGCTAACAAGACTGGGGCTTCGCGAATCAAACAGAGCGACGAACGCTTATTGTGTAACGCCGTCGAGCTTGGCCTGGTAGTCGATGATCTGCTTGAGCGTGTCGTAGGGCAGTCCGCCAATCGGAACCTGGCGGCCGTTGACCATCAGCGTGGGCGTCTGGTTGACATTCAGCGATTCTGGCGAGCTTGACCGAAGCATCCACCTGCGCCTGCGTCTCAGGCGTGGTCGCGCAGGCAGAGACCTTGGCGGGATCGAGTCCGGCCTTGGTGACCGCGCTGTTCAAGGTCAGCGTTGCGCCGTCGGCGGTCGCCAGGCCATCCTGCCCGTCGAAGACTGCCGCGGCGAACTGGAAGAACGCGTTGCTGCCGCCCAGCTTGGTGACGCAGACGCCGTATGTCAGCCGCAGTCATTGCAGCAGGGTGAATCCGCGCCAGAGGATAATTCTGGAAGACGATGCGCGCCTTGGGGAAATCGGCGGCGAGCTTGTCCATGTTGGCCTGCGCTTCCTTGCAATGCGGGCACTGGAAGTCGGCGAACTCGACGAGCTCGAGATCCTTGACGCCGCGCCGCGATACGGGCCATCGGCCTGCTGCTGCAACTCGGCGCGGTAGTCGGCATAGGGATGCTCGCCAAAGGGCAGTACTTCGTCGCCGGCAATGATGTGCTTGCCGTCGGGCAGCGCGAAGAATCCCAGCGCGCTCGCCTTCTGCTTGCCGGTTTTGTCGCCGACGAGAACGACGACTTTGCTCACGCCCTCGACCGGGGTCTTGAGGATCGCCTGAACCTGCCAGATGCGCTCGTGATCGTAGCCCCAGCTCGTCTGGAGGAAGCGTTGATCGCTTCTTGCGTGGGCGTGGAGGCGGTGAAGTTGGCCGGATCGGGCTTGGGGAACACAGGCGCGGTTGGCGCCGGTGCAGCGGGTGCGGCGGTCTGCGGCGGCGCTGGCGGGCACCTGCTGCTGGGCTGACGCGGCAACTACGGGAAGGAAAAGCACCGCCATTGCAGCGGCGCCGGCAAAGCAAGTCGAACGACGAATCAAGCTGAATCTCCTCTAAAGACGGGTATTTTCTCCCGCCTTTAAGCTTATACCTGAACTTTGACGGCGATGGGAAACCTGCGGCCCATGCCGAAGGATTTCGATGTGACCTTGAGCACCGGGGCAGCCTGCTGGCGCTTGTACTCCGAGCGCTCCACCAGGCGCACCACCTGTTGGACGAGCTCGAGAGGAAAACCGTGCTCGTTCGCGATGCGTTCCGGTGTTTCGTAGCGCTCCACATAGGCCTCGAGAATCGGGTCAAGCACCTCGTAGGGCGGCAGCGAATCGGTGTCTTTCTGATCGGGCCGCAGTTCCGCCGAGGGGGGTTTCTCGAGGATCGCGGCGGGAATGATTTCGCGCTCGCGATTGAGCCAAGGCAGATGGCGTAGACGCGGGTCTTGACCAGGTCGCCGATGACGGCCAGCGCGCCAACCATATCGCCGTAGAGGGTGCAGTAGCCCACGGCCATCTCCGATTTGTTGCCGGTGGTGAGCACCAGCGCATCGAACTTGTTGGAGAGCGCCATCATCAGGTCGCCGCGAATGCGCGACTGAATATTTTCTTCGGTGGTGTCGGGCTTGAGACCGGCAAACAGCGGACCAAGCGCCTGGGTGTACTCATCGAAGAGTCCGCTGATGCCGATCAGTTCGAAGCGAATGCCCAGGTTCGCGGCCAGGGCCGGCTGTCGTCGATGGACCCGGTTGATGAGTACGGGCTGGGCATGCCGACGCCCATCACATTTTCGGCTCCCAGCGCGTCGGTGGCGATGGCCGCCACGAGTGCCGAGTCGATGCCGCCGCTCAAGGCGATTAGCACTTTCTGAAATCCGCACTTGCGAACGTAGTCGCGCGTGCCGAGAACGAGCGCGCGATAAGCCGCTTCGGTGTCGTCGTCGAACGGCGCGGGAATAGGCTCAGCGCGCGAAGGGATCGACGACGACCAGGTCTTCGTCGAAGGAAGCGGCCTGCGCGATCAGCTCTCCCCGGGCATTGATGGCAAACGAGGAGCCGTCGAAGATCAGGCTGTCGTTGCCGCCTACCTGGTTGCACATCACCACGGGAATGCCGTCGCGCCGCGCGATGGCGGCCAGCATCTCGCGGCGAATGGCGCGCTTGGAGTGCCAGAAGGGCGACGACGACAGGTTGATGTGCAGCGCTGGATTCTGCCGCATCAGCTCTTCCATGGGATCGACGGAGTAGAGGCGGCGCGGCCAGAAGTTTTTGTCGTTCCAGGCGTCTTCGCAGATGGTGACGGCCAGGCGAACGCCATCCAGTTCGACCACCTGCTGCGCGCTTGCCGGAAGGAAATAGCGCTGCTCGTCGAAGACGTCGTAGAACGGCAGCAGCCGCTTGTGCTGCTCGAGCAGCAGACTGCCGCGATCGAGCAGAACTGCGGCATTCACGGCGGGCTTGCCGGCTTCGGTACTGCGCGGGCAGGGCGACGCCGGCGAGCACAGCCGTGGAGAGATTGGCAGTGGCGGCGCGCAGCTCGTCGACGGCGGTCCGGCAGCGGGCGAGAAAGCTCGGTTTTTCGAGAAAGTCGGCCGGCGGATAGCCGCAGATTGCACAGCTCGGAGAATACGGTGAGCCGCGCGCCCTGCGCCGCGGCCTGACGGCTGGCCGCAACAATCTTTTCCAGATTGCCGGTGAAATCTCCGACGGTGGGGTTGATCTGGGCGAGCGCGATCTTCACATAATCCAGTTTAATCGGCTGGCTCGGCGGCGGCAACCGATCGATCGGTCGCGCGTAGGTTCCCGTGCCCGGAGAGGACGACGCCGACTGGTGCGCACGATGATCTTGAGGTCGAGCCACAGGCTCCAGTTTTCGATGTAGGTCAGGTCGAGCGAAACATAGCTGTCGAAGGAGGGATCCTGGCGGCCCTGCACCTGCCAGAGGCCGGTGATGCCGGGGGTTACGTCAAGGCGGCGCAGGTGGCCAAGCTTGTACTCCTTTACTTCGCTGGCCAGCGGGGGCCGCGGGCCCACCACGCTCATGTCGCCCGACAGCACATTGAGGAACTGCGGCAGCTCGTCGAGCGAGTACTTGCGCAGCAGACGGCCCACGCGCGTGATGCGCGGATCGTTGGCGATCTTGAAGAGCACGCCGTCGCGCTCGTTCATATGCAGCATGCTGGCGCGGCGGGTCTCCGCATCCTGCACCATGGTGCGGAATTTAAGGCAGCCGAAGACGCGACCCTTCTTGCCGATGCGGTCGGAGCGATAGAAGATCGGACCCGTCGAGTCGAGCTTGATGGCGATGGCGATACAGATGAGGATGGGCGAAAGCAGAAGCAGAATCGCCGCCGAGAGCGCCATGTCCAGCGCCCGCTTGAACACCAGGCTGATCTCAGGCACGCGGCCGCGGTGCAATGGGATGGTGGGAAACTGCCCGAGATACTCGATCGGGCTGTTGCCAGCCAGGCTGCCGTAGAGGTCCGGCACCAGGCGCAGATCCACGCCATGAATGCGCGCCTGCTCCAATACCTCCTGCATCATCCCGCGCTCGCACCACGAGGTGAAGATGATCTCGTCGACAAACTGGGTCCGTGCTTTATGAAAAAGATCTTCGGGGGCGCCGGCATCGATGGCTGAGATGCCGGATGCCGAGGCGTGCGGGCCGCGCAAATCGAAGAAGCCTTTGAAGGTATAACCAAGGTGCCGAATCTTTTCGAGATGCTGGCGCAGCGCGTGGGCCTCGGGGCCGCTGCCGACGATCAGCACGTTGCGGGTGTCGACTCCACGATCGAAGCGCCTGTAGAGCAGAATGCGGTAGACGAGCCGGCGCGCACTGAGCAGAACCGTGACCAGGCCAAGTGTAGTCAGCACAATGCCGCGCGGAATATCCGCGGCGTGCAGCATATACAGCGCACCTGTAAGCAGCAGGCCCGCAGTGAAACAAGCCTGCACGCTCATGCGCTGCTCATGCAGAAAATTCATCAGGTTGACGGGATTGTAAAGATGCAGCCTTCGGCTGATCACAATCAGTGCGATCGTAAACCCGCAAAGCAAGGCCAGCAGAATGCCCATGGAGCGGCCGTGAAACAGCGTGCCGCGGTAAAAGGCCTTAGCGCCGGTTACCGGACCGGTATGCAACTCCACGGTTGTGGCAATAATGGCGGAGATGAGTACGGTGAGCACATCGACTGCCATCCATGCGCGCGACTTGCCGCGCAGAGGCCGCGAGGTGCTGTGCGGAGCCGCCTCAGGCCATTCGCGTGCTGCCGGAGTTCCCGAAACTCTTTGCCAAAAATCAGATGTTGCCATGCGCGCCGCAGACCTCGACCGTTCCCAGTCAAATCGATAAGCTTGATACGGACTTGATTGACCGTAGCGTGCAGGAGCAGGAGTTCAACAGAAGCGATCGTACGGGCTTCCGCAGGAGATCTTCACTGAGGTTGTGCCCAAGCTGCATTGTGCCATGCAGTCATTGGCCCGTGAACCTTGACCAAGCCCGGGAGGAACGCCCGAGCCACCTGGATGTGTTGCGTACTTGCTAAGTTTCGTCCCGGCGGGCAGATCGCAGTCCATTCGCCCAAGAGCATTGAAACAGGGAATTGGGTAACAGCAAGGGGTTGAGTTCTTTTCGAATTATCGCAGCCGGCTTGCGCCCAACCCGGTAGAAAAAACTTAGTTGCTGTGGAAAACCTGCGCCGCAACAATAACTTACGGTTCAACGAATCCGGCGAACACCGCTGAGTACTCAGGATGGATGCGGCAGCCTGCACAGATAACTTGGTAATTAGAATCAGGCGTAACCCCGTATGCTTGCAAGCAAATTCTGCACGGCACAGGTTACGAATTCAATACGACCTTAGCGGCCGGGCAGCACATAGGCGTCCAGGGTCAAGAACTCCCGGATGTGCGGGTCATCCGAGGCCAGGAAGTCCTTGAGCGGGCCAAAGAAACTGGCGCGGCCCTGGTGGAGGAAAAGCACGGTGTCGGCCAGCCGCTCGGCAAAGCGCATGTCGTGCGTGACGACGATGCTGGTGAAGCCCAGCTGGCGCTTGAGCCGCTGGATGATGGTTCCCAGACGCCGCGCAATGATGGGGTCGACCATGGTGGTCGGCTCATCGTAGAGAACCACTTCAGGCTGCGAAGCCAGCGCCCGTGCCATGGCCACCGCGCGGCGTCGGCCAGTGGAGAGACTTGCCGGCAGGTCCTCCGTGACATCCTCGGCGCCCACCATGCCAATCAGCCTGTCGACGATCTGCAATATCTGCTCCTCAGCAAGGCCGCCCCGCTCGCGCAGGGGGAAGGCGACGTTCTCGCGGACGCTCAGCGAATCGAACAGAGCGCCGTTCTGGAAGACCATGGTGACGTGCTTGCGGACTTCCTGCATTTCGGCTTCGGTGTAGCCCAGGATCTCTTTGCCTTCCACGCGCACGGAGCCGCTGTCGGGCTTGAGAAAGCCCATGAGGATACGCAGGGAGACGGACTTGCCCACGCCGCTGCGGCCGAGGATGCAGAGTGTCTGCCCGCGCTCGACGTGGAAGTTTACATCTTCAAGGACGGGGCGGCCGCTGAAGGAGATCGAGACATGCTCAAAGACGATGATCGGCTCATGGACGGTCTGGGGCGCCGGGCCGGCCTGCTCGGCTTCGTCACCGGCCATCGCCATCGAGGAGTAATCGGGATTGAGCGCCGCGTCGGCCATAGGCTGCTCTCAGCTTACGCGATGCGCTGGAAAAATTGAGCGCGGCGGCAGCTCAATTCCCTGCCTCCTCCAGGAAGCGGATGAGGGACCGGATGCCTAACTCGAAGTTTTTCAGGCTGAACTTCTCGTTGGGGGCATGGATGTTGTCGTCGGGCAGGCCGAAGCCCATCATGACGCTGGGCAAGCCTAGATGGCGGTCGAGATCGCCGACGATGGGAATGGACCCACCGGAGCGAATGAAGACCGTGTCCTTGTCCCAGACCTCGTGGAGCGCGCGGGTGGCGGCCCGGACGAAGCGATTGTCGACGGGAATCAGGCAGGGATCGCCAGAGTGAATCAGGCGCACGGCAACATCGACGCCCGCCGGCGCGATCTTTTCAACGTAGGCCTTGTAGAGCGCAAAGGCTTTCGCGGGGGTCTGCCCCGGCACCAGGCGCATGGAAACCTTGGCCGTCGCCTTGGCAGGAATGACGGTCTTGGCTCCCGCGCCGGTAAAGCCGCCGGGCATGCCGTGCACGTCGAGCGCGGGCCGCGCCCAGGTGCGCTCCAGGACCGTAAAGCCTGACTCGCCGACAAGCTGGCTGGAACCGACCTCCACGATGCGATAGTGCTCCTCGTCGAAGGGAAGGCTGCGCCAGGCAGCCAGTTCTTCGGGGCTGGGCGGAATGATGCCGTCATAGAAGCCGGGGATGAGGATGTGCCCGTCTTCATCCTTGAGCTTGGCGATGATCTGCGCGAGCGCGACGAATGGATTGGGGGCTGCGCCGCCGTACATGCCCGAGTGCAGGTCGGTCTTTGCGCCGTTCACTTCGATTTCGGTGTAGATCATGCCGCGCAGGCCGACGCAGAGAGTAGGCAGCCCGGGCGCGAAGAGTTCCGTATCAGAGACCAATGCAAAGTCTGCTTTGAGTTCCGCCGGTTTCGTCGCCACATACGCGGCAATCCACTCTCCGCCCACTTCTTCTTCGCCTTCGAAGATCACTCGGACATTAAGCGGCAGAGATTTGTTGGCCGCAAGCAGCGATTCGAGGGCTTTGACCTGCGCCCAGACCTGGCCCTTATCATCCACCGCACCGCGCGCGTAGAGATTGCCGTTGCGCTCGGCGGGTTCAAAGGGCGGAGAAACCCACTCGTCGATGGGATCGGCGGGCTGGACATCGTAGTGGCCGTAGCAGAGCACGGTAGGTTTGCCGGCTGCGTGCAGCCAATCGGCATAAACAAGGGGATGGCCCTGCGTGGGCGAGAATGCGCACGTTTTCCATGCCGATGCGGTTCAGCTCGGCGGCGAGAAACTCAGCCGCGCGGCGGCAGTCGCCCGCATGTTCGGGCAGCGTGGAGACGGATGGAATGCGAAGCAGGTCTTTCAGCTCATTCAAAAAGCGGGCGTGATTCTTGGTCGCGAAGGCAACGGCAGGCGAAGACATGAAAAGGGCTTCCTCCAAAACAATGGACAGCGGAAAGTATAGGCGGTTCTACCCAAACCGCGCTCTGACAATGAGTCAGTAGCGGGGCACGGTCGCATCGACCTCGCACGACCAGGCGTCAATGCCGCCGCGCATGGATTGCACGTTTTCGAAGCCCTGATTGCGCAGCCAGACCGTGACGTTCATCGAACGGACGCCCGCGTGGCAGAAGACAACGATGTGCTCGTCGGGATCGAGTTCCTGGTGGGCGCGGGCCGGCACGTCGCCCATGGGCATGACGAGAGACCCCTCGACATGGGCGGTCGCGACTTCCCAGGGTTCGCGCACATCGATGAGGCGTGCTTTCTTTTCGCGGAGCAGTGCCGCGGCTTCGGCGGGTGAAATCTCAAAATCGAGCATGATTCCAGTGTAAAGCTCGGAACTGCGCCCGACCCGGTAAGCTGGAAGAGATGCCTCCGATTCTCAATGCGCAGAACATTACCAAGACAATTTGGCGCAACGCCGCTGTTTCGTAATATCTCGGTCACGGTCGAAGACGGTGCGCGCATCGGGCTGATCGGACCGAATGGCGCGGGAAAGTCGACGCTGCTGGCGGTGCTGGCCGGGCAGGTTGAGCCGGATACCGGCGAGGTGGCGGTGCGGAAGCGCGCGCGGGCCGCCTATGTGCCGCAGGACTCGCGGTTCGCGGCCGGCGTATCGGTGCGTCAGGTGCTGGAGGCTGCGCTGGCGCCGCGCATGTGAATGAGACGCGAGCGCGAGGGACGGCTGCGCGAGCTGGCTGGCCGGGCGGGTTTTGAGGATCTCGATGCCGAGGCCGCTTCGCTTTCCGGCGGCTGGCGCAAGCGGCTGGCGATTGTCGAGGCGCTGGTGAGCGAACCGGATGTGCTGCTACTCGACGAGCCGACCAATCACCTCGACCTGGCCGGCATTGAATGGCTGGAGGAGCTGTTGGCCGCGTCGCCGTTTGCCGCGGTGACCGTAAGCCACGACCGCTACTTTCTCGAGTCCACGTCGAGCGAGATTATCGAGCTGAACCGCGTGTTATGCCGAGGGGCTGTTTCGCGTGAAGGGGACGTTCAGCCGCTTTCTCGAAGAGCGGCAGGCGTATCTGGAATCGCAGAGCAAGCCAGCAGGAGAGCCTGCGCAACCAGGTGCGGACGGAGATCGAATGGCTGCGGCGCGGACCCAAGGCGCGCACCACAAAGTCGAAGGCGCGCATCGACACGGCCAACGCGATGATCGGCGCAGCTGGCCGCGATGGATGCGCGCACGGCGGACGAACTCGGCCGGCATCGACTTTGCCGCCAGCAGCGCAAGACCAAACGGCTGGTCGAGTTCAACGGCGTGGCCTGCGAGATCAGCGGGGCGGCAGGCTGTTCAGCGGACTTGAACTTCGTGCTCACGGCGGGCATGAAGGTGGGGCTGGTGGGGCCGAACGGCAGCGGCAAGACCACGCTTCTGCGGCTGCTGCGCGGAGAGCTTGAGCCGGCGGCGGGCACGATTCGGCGGGCGGATGCGCTGCGGCTGGTTTACTTCAGCCAGATGCGCGAGCTGGATGAGATCCTGACGCTGCGGCGCGCGCTTGCGCCGGAGGGCGACGCGGTCATCTATCAGGGGCGCGTGGTGCACGTGGCCAGCTGGGCGGCGCGGTTTTTGTTTACCGGCGAGCAGTTGAACCAGCCGGTACGCAACCTGAGCGGCGGCGAGCGAGCTCGAGTGCTGATCGCGCGGCTGATGCTGGAGCCGGCGGATGTGCTGCTGCTGGACGAGCCAACGAATGACCTGGACATTCCGACGCTGGAGATTCTGGAGGAGAACCTGCTTGAATTTCCGGGCGCGCTGGTGCTGGTGACGCACGACCGGTACCTGCTCAATCGCGTGGCATCGACGGTTGCTGGGCCTGGACGGAAAGGGACGTATACGGACGATTCGCGGACTTTGCGCAGTGGGAAACGTGGATGGACGGAAGAGGATACCGAACCAGCTCACCTGCAGGCGGCAACTGCCCCGCGCGGCTTCGGTGTCTCCAGAAAAGAAGAAGCTCTCCTACCTTGAAGCGCGCGAGTTCGCCACGATTGAGAGCCGGGTCGAGGAGTCCGACGCGCGGCTCGCGGCGGCGCGGGAACTCGTCGAGAGCCCCGCGATTGCAACCGATGCCGTGGCTCTGCAGCGGGCGCTTGCGGCACTGGACGCGGCCGAGCACGAGAGCGACACTCTCTATGCGCGATGGGCGGAACTGACTGAAAAGGCAGGCTGAACTGCGCTCGGCCGGAAAACGCGACGATGGCCGCCGTCCTATGCATCAAGGGAATCTCAGGTAATCAACCGTTGCGGCAAAAGATTGCATAGAATGACGTTATGCAGAACGCGGTCAAGGTTCTGATCGTCGAGGACGAACCCCACGCGCTGATGGGACTGGCGGAGCTGATCTCCGGCTGGGGATACCGCACGGAGACCGCGCGCGACGGCATCGAAGGCTGGGAGAAGGCGCTGGCCTGGGACCCGGCCATCGTGGTGACCGACCTGAAGATGCCGCGCATGGACGGCATCGGCCTGCTGGCCAAGCTGGCCGAGGATGGCTCCGGCATCGACTCCAATGTGGCCGTGGTGTTGCTCACGGCGCAAGGCTCCATCCAGGTGGCCGTGGACGCCATGAAGCTGGGCGCCTACGACTTTCTGCAGAAGCCGGTAGACGCCACGCGGCTGCGCACCATCCTGGCCAATGCCACCCGGCAGCGCGAGACCGCCATCGAGCTCGAAGTGGCGCGGCGCCGGCTGCGCGAGACCGGCGTACTCGGCTCCATGGTGGGCAGCTCGCAGGCCATGCGCGAGATCTTCGCGCTTGATCGAGCAGATCGCGCCCTCCAACGTTTCGGTGCTGATCACCGGCGAGAGCGGCACCGGCAAGGAGATGGTGGCGCGCACGCTGCATGACCTGAGCCCGCGCAAGGCGCGGCCATTTGTCGCGGTCAACTGCGCCGCCATTCCCGAAACGCTGATCGAGAGCGAGATCTTCGGCCACGAAAAGGGTGCGTTTACCGGAGCCGCAGAGCGCCGCGCCGGATGCTTTGAACTGGCCTCCGGCGGCACGCTGCTGCTGGACGAGCTGGGCGAAATGCCTGTCGGAACGCAGGCCAAGCTGTTGCGCGTGCTCGAAGAGCGCAAGCTGCGCCGGCTGGGTGCGCGCACCGAGCAGGATGTGGACGTGCGCGTGCTGGCGGCGACCAATCGCGATCCCGACGAAGCCGTGGCGCAGCGGCGCACTGCGCAGCGATCTCTTCTACCGCCTCAACGTCTTCCACATCCACATGCCGCCGCTGCGCGATCACATTGAGGACCTGCCCGCCATGGCCGATGCCATGGTGCGGGAGATGAACCAGAAGCACAGCCGCAGCGTCTCCGGCGTGGGCGCAGTCGATGCTCGACCGCATGATGGCCTACGACTGGCCGGGCAACGCGCGCGAGCTGCGCAACACCATTGAGCGCGCCGTGATTCTCTGCCCCGATGGCGCGCCGCTCGATGCAGGCCATCTGCCGCCCGGACTTCGGCAAGGCGCAGGCGCACACGCTGCACAGCTTCAGGACGCCAACGTGGTTCCGGTGCGCGTGGGCACCACGGTCGACGAGGCCGAGCGGCTGCTGATTCTGCGCACGCTCGAATCCACAGGGCAGAACAAGACCCGCGCCGCGGAGATTCTCGGCGTAAGCCTCAAGACCCTGCACAACAAGCTCAAGGAATACAGCCAGACGCGGGAGAAACAGCCCGCGTGATTGGACTGACTCGAAGCAAGAATCGGCGCCATGCGCCTGAAGACCAAACTCGTACTGGCCATCACCGGCTTGGTGCTGCTCATCTCGGGCTGGTTTCGCTGGTCTATGTGACCCAGCTGCTGGATGCGGCGGTGAAGCAGACCTACGAGACCAATCGGATGGTCGCCAACCAGGTGCGCTTCGCCTTGCAGCAGGCGCTTGAAGAGGGCCTGAAGGATCGCACCGTCGATCCCAACAATCCCGCCCAACTGCGCACCCTCGAGGCGCAGGCCATCCACGACAGCGCCGCTCTGCAAGCGGTGATCGACTCGGTCAATCGCTACTCCCTCACCGTCTACGACATCAACATCGGCGACAGCGCAGTCGCGCATCCTCGTAAGCACCAATCCCGACAACGAAGACAAGCCGCTGCCGGTGCGGCCGAACTACAAGCAGCTGCTGAATGCCGATCCTCTCAGCTCTACCGCGAGGTCTTCGGGCCGCCCAAGGTCTTCGATGTGGTGGTGCCGCTGGAGCGCAACGGCGAGCCCTTTGCCACGGTTCATGTCGGCGTGCGCACCACGCTGCTGCGGGCGGCCTATGCGCCCTGGCTGCATGAGGCCTTTACACTGACTGGCTTTGCTCTCGGCACGGCGCTGATTGCGGCGCTGCTGCTCAGCAACCTCGCGCTTCGGCCGCTGGAAGAGATCAGCATGCAGCTCGACTACTGGACCGCGGCCAGCGAGTCTCCCGAAGAAGGCGATGCGGCGCCCAGACAGGACACCCCGAACGCGTCTCCACCAAGATCGAGCGGATCGGCCAGCGCATGCGCAATGTGGAAGAGGTGTTCTCGGCGTTGAAAGAGAATCTCGATCAGATTCTCGGCAACCTGCAGGATGGCATTCTTCTCTTCACCGGCGACGGCCGCGCGGTGCTTGTCTCCGAGGCGGCGCGCCGCTTTCTGCACATCGACGCGGACGCATCCTCGGCCTGCACGCACAGGAAATCTTCGACCGCTCCACCGTGCTGGGCCGCACCCTGCGCGACGCCTTCGATGCAGGCATATCCCTCGTGCAGGAAGAGATCCGCACCGAGACCGGCCGCGCATCAGGCTTCGCTCGACTTCATCTACGACGAACGACACGCGCCAGGGCCTGGGCGCGCTGGTGACGCTGCACGATCTCGAGTCGGTGCAGGAGATCGAGTCCGAGCTCGAGCTCTCGCGCCGCATGGCGGCCATCGGCAGGCTCACCTCCGGCGTGGGCCACGAGGTCAAGAATCCGATCAACGCCATCGTCGTGCATCTTGAACTGCTCAAGAACAAGCTCGGCGACGCCAATGCCCCGGCCGCCCGCCATCTGGAGGTCATCGACGCAGAGATTCACCGCCTGGACCGCGTGGTGCAGACGCTGGTCGACTTCTCGCGGCCCGTGGAACTGCAACTGCGCGAACAGGACCTGCGCCAGGTGATCGGCGATGTGCTGGCCCTGTCGGCCGAGGAGCTCTCGACCCGCAACGTGACGCTGGTGAGCACGTTGCCGTCTAATCCCTGATGGCCAACGTCGACGCCGACCTGCTCAAGCAGGCCGTGATCAACGTGATCCAGAACGGCGCGCAGGCCATGCCCGAGGGCGGCAGGCTGCGCGTGACCCTTGAAGACGACAAGAAGAATGCGGTTCTGCGCATTGCCGACGAAGGAACGGGCATTCCCGACGAGATTCGCGACAAGATCTTCGATCTCTACTTCACCACCAAGACCGAAGGCAGCGGCATCGGCCTGGCGATGACCTACCGCATTCTCCAGTTGCACCATGGCAGCGTCGAAGTACAATCGAATCTGAGACCGTGGCACGGAATTCGTCTTGCGGATTCCACTCGCCGCCACGGAATGGGGACGCCGGCATCTCCAGCCGGCGATGATGGAAAACTCGGAAGGAATCTGTTGCATGAAAACGCCCTTCAAGAGCGTTGCATGGCTGTTGCCATTTGCCTTGGCGGGCTGCGTTCACAGAACCAGCAGGCGCAGAACCAGCCACTGGCTCCGCCGATTGTGGACACGCCTCTCCCTGCGCCGCACCCGGCTCCCTCCTCCGAACTGCCGCCGCCCGTGGTGACTGTGCCGCAGCAGACCCCGTCAGCTACGCCAGCCACCACACCTCCCCCAGCGACGGAGCAAAAGCCGGCCAAGCACCCCGCGCACCATGCCGGACATCAACCACCGAGCAGGCTTCCAACGCCGCGCCGGGCGCAGCCCTGAAGTGAGCGCCATCGGCCAGCTTACGCCGGGCGACTCCACCGGATCTAGGCCACCCAGACCGAAGATCCCATCGCGTCGACCGAGCAGGGGCTGAAAGACATCACGCGTCCGCTGAACGACCAGGAGCAGAAGACCGCCGCGCAGATCCGCGAGTTCCTCAAGCAGGCCCGCACGGCGCTGGCAGCCGGCGATGTGGATGGAGCGCACACCCTGGCGGTCAAGGCCAAGGTGCTGCTCGACGAACTCAATAATCATTGATTGGCTTGGGTGCCCGAGCCTACCGCTCGCCCCAACTGAGCTTGCTGCGCAGCGCCTCAAAGAAGCCGCTCTCCCTCAGCCGCACCAGATTCACGGTATTGCTGGAGCGCTGGCAGCGCAGCTCATCGCCCACGCTGCAGATCAACGGCCTGCTGCCCGTCGACGGTCAGCAGACACTGTGAGGGAACGCCCTCCACGCGCACGGCCAGCGAGGCCTTGCCCGCGCACCACGATGGGCCGCAGCGTGAGCAGGTGGGGGCAGATAGGCGTAACCACCAGCGCATCCACATCGGGCGTGAGAATCGGGCCATTTGCGGCGAGCGTATAGGCTGTCGAGCCGGTCGGCGTTGAGACAATGACGCCGTCAGCGCGGAAACGGGCCACCGTCTTGCCATCGAGGCTCCACGGCAAAGTCGCCCATGCGCGCGATGTCGCCCTTTGACACCACGATCTCGTTCAGCGCCTCAAATGACGCGGCACTCGCTGCCATCGCGCCACAGCGCGGCATGCAGCATGGCGCGCGCATCGAGCTTGTGGCAGTCGTCGCACCAGCTCTCCAGCGTTGGATAGAGATCGGCGAGACGGATCTCGGTGAGAAAGCCGAGGAAGCCGAGATTGACGCCAAGAATCGGCGTGCCTGTCGTGGCGAAGATACGCGCCACGGAAAGCAACGTGCCGTCTCCGCCGAGCACGATGACCAGCGCCGGCTGCAAATGCAGGCAGCTCCGCTCGGTCCACGGCCGGCGCAGTCCTGGCAATAGGCGCCGCCTTCGCGGTCGAGCAGAGGCTCGTAACCGTGCTGCTTGAGCCACGCGACAAGCTCCGGCAGAATTCGCGCGAGCTCTTCTTTGTTCGGCTTGCTGACGATGGCGACGCGGCTCATGCGGTCTCAGTGTAACGGATCGACTGCCGAGAATGATACGGTCCGTGCGTTTCAGGCCTCAGGCATGCCGCGCGCATAAAGCAGGAACTCTCGATTCCCTTCTGCTCCCGGTGATCGGAGAAGGGATGGTCCCCACCACCTCGCCAGCGCAACTCCCGCACGCAGGCGGCGACCCTGTCGACGGCAAGCTGATGAGCCGCCGGATCGCGCACGATGCCTCCCTTGCCCACATGCCCGCGCCCGGCCTCGAACTGCGGCTTCACCAGGATCACGGCTTCGCGCAGGCCCGGCGCAGCTGCGAACACCGGCCCCAGCAGCAGCGTCGCCGAGATAAACGAAACATCCATCACCAGGAAGGTAAGCACTGGCTTCGCCTGCTGCCGCGAGTGCATCGGGCGCGAGCAGCCGCGCATTGGTTCGCTCCATGAGCCGCACGCGCGGGTCATTGCGCAGCTTCATGGCAATCTGGCCAAAGCCGGTGTCGACGGCCGTAACATGCGCCGCACCGCGCTGCAGCAGGCAGTCCGTAAAGCCCCCCGTGGATGCGCCGACGTCGAGGCAGAATCGCCCCTGCACACCGATCTGCCAATGATCGAGCGCGGCGGCCAGCTTGAACCCGCCTCGGCTCACAAAGGGCATATCGTCGCCCAGCAGGCGAACGCCGCGTCTCCGGCCAACAGGAGCACCGGCCTTGTCCACTTTTTGCTCATTCACCAGCACCCGGCCCGCAAGGATCAGCGCGCGCGCCCGTTCGCGGCTGGGCGCCAGTCCGCGTTCCACCAGCAGAACATCGATGCGGCTTTTCTGTCCGGCAGTCTTATCAGCCATCGCGCGTCCAAGAAAATCAGCCAGAGGAAAGCCCTCTGGCTGATTCTAAGCGTCTCTTGTGTTGCAGGCAGCGGCTACGGCAGGGTCTGGCAGTCGGCCAGGGTGTCTGTATACGCCGCTCCTGGAAGGTAGCACGGCTGTCCCGCGCCGGGCCTGCGGCTCACGGTAATGGCGTTGCCGTTCACGCCATTCTGCGATGTCGTACGTACATCGACCACGTTGCCCTGAACCAGCACCGTCGTATCCACGATGTCCTGATCGGTGCGCAGAATGGTGAGGTAAGGCGAGTCCGGCGAGGCAACATACACCTTGCCGTAGAGAGAGTTTGCCGTTGACACGACCGTGCGCGGATGCCCTACCACGGAGAGCGTCTTCTCGACTGTGTGGCTGCTCAGATTCACAATGCTGACGGAGCCATTGCCGTGCCACCGGCATCGTCATTCTGGTTTGCTGTATACGCGCGACTGCCGTCGTAGAGCACCGTCACCGCAGCTGGATTCGGCGTCGCAGTTGTCCCAACCTGTACCGTATACGTGGTGCCAAACGTCGCGCTGTCGTTGCCGTACTGTCCAGGCTCACATCGATGATGCTGATGGTGCCCCCGTCATAGTCGGCCACCACCAGTTGCTGCGTGGCAATGTTGTACTCGGCATAGACCGGCCCAGCCGTTGCCGGCATACCTGTGGTCCCGTTGGGTGGCGTAATCCCGGTCGCAGTCACGGCGCTCGTTGAGAGCGGCAGCGTGGGATGGCAGGTCACCGTCTGGCCGCTCTGACTTACGAACGGAGTGCAGGCGTCCAGAGTGTCATTGGGGATGTTGATCACTGAAATCGTGTCGCTGCCCCGGTTGAGGACGAAGAGCCGCTGCGCATCGTTCATGACACCGCATAGTCAGGGCACTTGCCCAGAGGCAGGCGCGCGGAGACGGTATCGCCTGAGACTTCGAGCGCGTCCGCTTCGCCGGTTTGGGTTACTGTCGACGGTGCGGTGTTGCAGGTCATATCGGTGTACGGAATCGCACTTCCGCTTGGTCGTGCCCGTGCTGTTCAAACTGATCGAGAAAAACCGAGTGCCACTCAAGCCCGGCCCGGCTATCGAGATCGGAGTCGGCGCCACTGGGATGGCCAGCTTGAAGGTCTCCGGCCCGCCCGTCAGCACGTCGATCACGTTGCCTGTCTGGTCGGCTACCCACAGGCCGGCCGAAGGTGAAAACAGCCCCACCGTATCGGCGTTGGTGGGCAGCGTGGAGAAGGTAAGAATTTTTCCTGCAACTGGTTCGATACCGGGAAGTTGGTCAGGGTGCCGTCGCTGTTGACCGTGTAACCGTTGTGAACCAGTCGCATCAAGCGTAAAGCTCAGCGGACCAGGGCCGATGGGAGCCGACGCCACAATCGTGTCGCCCGGCGTAATCGAGGACAGTAGCGATGCCCGGAGTCGTGGCGACGGAGCCGGGGAAGAAACCACCACCGCCAGCGAGTTCGGCTGGGCCGCCGGTCCGCTGGGATTGATTGGCGTCACGACCGGCCGATACGTGCTTCCGCAACCGGCTGCCAGAGCTGCAGCCAGCCCGACTGCCCCAAACTGCACAAACCGCACACGCTTCCCGCGTGTATTCATAGGAAAAAGACTCATTCAGTTCGTTCCTGCTTACCTCGTGATTGTAAATCAGCAGACCCGGTGTCCGCGCCGTCCAGAGCGCAGCCTCGAACCAGCCCGCGAATGCGCACGGGCACACTGATCCTGTGCTGGTTAGACGCAGCAGACGGCCGATTCGGGGATTGCTCGCCTCAATGACCAACGACGGCGACAATGGACGCATCCGGCTGGCTCCAGGCAGCGGCTCCCTCATGCGTCAGTTGCTGCTGTTTGTCATCCCAGTGCAGCCGCGTGACCGAGCCGGCGCCCTTTTCGTAGGCGTAGGTGGTGCCGTCGTCGGAGAAGAGCGTGAAGTCTGCATCCGCGCCGGGATAGACGCGCACTTTCGCGATGGCCTGCTTCTGGTGCGTGCTTTCCACCGCCGCGCCCAGCGGCACGATCGAACCCGCGCGCACAAAGAGCGGAATCGTATCGATGGCGCGGCCACCGTCGATCGGTCTGGCCGCCGTGCACCCGCTCGTTGGTCCAGTAGTTGTACCAGTCTGCGCCCGCAGGCAGATAAACCTCGCGGCTGGTCGCGCCCTGCTCCGTGACCGGAGCCACCAGAAACGCCGGGCCGAACATGTATTCGTCGCGCAGGTCGGCCACTTTGGGATCGTCCGGGAAAATCCAGCGGCAGCGCGCGCAGGAACGGCGCGCCGGTCAGCCACGTCTTGTAGCCCAGCGAGTAGATGTACGGCATCAACTCGTAGCGCAGCCGCAGATACTTCTCGAGGATCGGCTCGGCCTGCTTGCCATAGGACCAGACCTCGTTGGCGAGGCGGCTGCCGTGGGTGCGCATGATGGGCAGGAACGTCGCGTACTGGAACCAGCGCGTGTAGAGCTCCGGATAGTCGTCGTAGCCGCCCACATTGGCGCGCGCGTCCGAGGGGTCAAGCAGCGGCGGATGCGCCGGATGATGCTCCGCGGGCAGATACTGCCAGCCGCCCGTGTCGTTCGACCAGTAGGTGATGCCCGAAGCCGCAAAATCGAGGCCGGTGGGAATCTGCCGCTTGAGCGTGTCCCACGTCGGATAGATATCCGACGACCAGACGATGGCGCCGTTGCGCTGCACGCCCAGGTAGGCGTCGCGCGAGAGAATCAGCGCGCGCTCGTCCCGGCTCGTCTTTGCGGAAGCCGTCGTAGAGCGCGCCGGTGTGGAAGAGCGGATAGACATTGAAGTACTGCGTGCCGGGACCGATGTGAGAAGTACGCGCCGTTCGGCGGCAGGTCGGGCTCGGTCTCGTCGGCCCACAGCGAATCGAATCCCTTGCTGAGGATGTTGTCGCGAATCGTCTTCCAGTACCACTCCGCTGCGTCGGGATTGGTGGTATCGATGTCGGAACCGGCGCGGTCGTAGGGCAGGCCGTCGATCGGCGTGCCGTCGGCCGTGATGAATGAACCAGCCATTCTTGAGCAGCTCGGCGTAGTAGCGATCGTCCGGCACAAACCGCGGCCACACGCTGATCATGGTTTCGAAGCCCATGTCGTGCAGCTGCTTGTTCATCGCCGTCGGGATCGGGCCAGAACTTCGGATCCAGATCCATCTGGCCCATCTTGGTGTAGTAGAACCAGTCGACGACGAGCACATCGGCGGGCAGATGCCGCTCGCGATAGCCCTTGGCGACCGCCAGCACCTCGTCCTGGCTCGCGTAGCGCTGCTTGCACTGGATGTATCCATACGCGGCCTTGGGCAGCATCGGCGTTGGTCCGGTGAGCAGCCGGTAGCCGGCATAAATCTCATCGGCCGTCGCGCCGGCGATCACGAAGAACGAAACGCGGTCGCCGACCTCGCTCGATCCAGCGCGTCTGCTCGTTGAAGCCCGGCTCGATAGTGGTCTTCGATGGGTTGTCCCACACCAGTCCGTAGCCCTTGTTGGTGATGAGAAACGGCACGCAGGTAGTCGGCGCCGCCGGAGCCGTGTAGTCGTTCCAGCAACGCACCGGATGGCCGCGATGATCGAGAAATCCCTCCTGATTCTCGCCCAGCCCGTAGTAGTGCTCATCGTCCGGCGAAGCGAACGTTGCGCCGACGACGTAAAACTCCGGGTCGGTCGGCCGGCGGTCGTGCGGCCAGCGCTGCGGTGCCGTCCTTGTGGTTGGGAACCGCCTGCGCCCAGCCGGTCATCTCCAGCAGCTTCTTGCCCTCGGGCGTGCTGAACGTGATGTGCGCGCCCGGCGTCGAGCCGCCGAAGTATTTGCCGATGTCGATCTCGGTCTGCAGCCGGCGGACCGCTGGGATGCCGGGCGTTCGACGATAGCCACCATCCGCGACGACTGGTAGACATCGGCCTGCTCGGTCTGCGCTCGCCTTCCAGCCCTCCGCACTCGGCGACGCAATGAAGCCATAGCCCGGCTTGGCCACCGCCGGATCGTGCTGCAGGCTCAGCGTCACGCGCAGGATATTCGGCGCGTAGGGTTCGAGCACGATCGTCTCGCCCTTGCGATCGAGTTCGAGGCGCGCATCCTGCGCATGAGCAAACGTTCCGGCTACAAAGCCCGCGAGACACGCGGCGATTGCGATATTGCCGAGAAAGCACTTTCAAACCTGAGCTCCAGAGATCGCGATGAGCGGCATGTGCGCCGCGCTGATGAGTGTAAACCGATTCACTTGCGGCTGGCATCCGGTGGCCATCAGTCGGCTGCAATCGCACCAGCTACGATGAAGTCGTGAAGCCCGATCGACCCTTAACTGGCAATCCAAGGCCGATTCTGCTGCTCGTGCTGCCCGCCGCAGCCGCAGAAGTGCTGCTCGAGTGCGCCCGCTGGGCCGGAGCAGACACCTGCCGGTCGCTGTCTGGGCGCTCGGCTTAGGCCCTGCTCGGCTTGGTCGCCTGGCGGTTGCGCTCCGCTATCGCCGACTGGCGCGCGCTGGCCGGCGCCATTCTGACAGCAAGCGTGATGTTCTCGACAACCGCGACCCCTCCTTATGCGCCCTGGCAAACCGCACTCATCCCGGTGCTCGCCGTTCTCGATTCTCACTTCTCTCGCGACGCGCCTCGGCCGCAGGCGCAAAGAGCAGCTCGGCACTCGCGGAGCGGCGCACAGGCCGCGTGGCCGCGCAGGTGGCAGCCAACATCGGAGCCGCCGCGCTGCTCTCCGCTCGGCCAGTGCAGATCTGGATGGCCGACTGCCGATGGTTCTCGGCTGCAGGCTGGACGCTGGGCCTCGTCTTCGCGCCGATGCTGGCCGCGCTGTGCGAGGCTGCAGCCGACACGGTCTCGTCTGAACTCGGCCAGGTGCTGGACGGCCGGCCGCGCATGATCACGACACTGCGCATCGCGCCGCCGGGAACCGACGGCGCCATCAGCCCGGCGGCACATTCGCCGGCGTGGTGGCTGCAGGCATCGTTGCCACCGCCGGAGCGTTTGCGCTGCGCGGCGGTTGGCTTGCTGCTGGCTGTGAGCTGGGTCGGCGGCATCTTCGGCCTGTTCTTCGACAGCCTGCTCGGCGCAACCTGGAACGGCGCGGCTGGCTCAACAACGATGCCGTCAATTTTCTCTCGACGCTAAGCGCAGCTGCTTTGCGCGCTCTGCGTCCTCGCTCGCGCTCTGCTGCCCCGAAGTCTGGAGTCTGTTCTAGCCATCACTCGTCCAGAGTGCAGCCGCCAGCGGTGTAGCTGAGGATCTCGTGCTGAATCGGGATCGGCATCTCGAATTCTGCGCCCTCGCCTGCAGCGGAACCCTCGGGCCGCGGCGAGGTCAGCACATCCAGCCCATCTGCCGCGCAGATGCGCATGAATGCGAAACAGGTGCGTATCATCGCTCACCACGACAATGCGGCGGAAGCCATTGGTGCGCGCAATCACCGTCAAGCCTGCGCGCCGCCTCCGCCGTGCTGCGGCTCTCGGTTTCGGCGATAATCGCTGACTCCGGAATGCCCGCGCCCATCAGATAATCGCGGCCTACGCCGCCTTCCGAAAATTGATCGCCGCCGTCGCCGCCCAGCGTGATGATCAGCGGCGCGATGCCGCGCTGATAGAGAGCGACCGGCATGATCGAGCCGCGCGCGATAGACCGGCGAAGGCCTGCCGTCGTACTCCGCCGCGCCAAACACTGCGATCGCATCGGAGGGCGCGGCCTGATCCTGCCCGGCATACCACTCAATCTGCGCATAGACCCAGCGGCACCAGCCGAGGCCGCCGGCGCATCAGGACGAGCAGCGCAACAAACGAAGACGCGGACGATGATCCCTCTTGCGGCTTCGCGACTGGCTCCTGCGTTCATGCCGCAATCTTACCGCTGCAAGGCCATCACGATCTCGTGCGTTGGAATCGCGCCTTCGCGCAGAATCTCCCAGCGGCCCGGCCCCAGCGAGAGATCGACGATGGTGGTCGGTAGCGCGCGTCCGGTCGGTCCGCCGTCAATGATCAGCGGAATGCGGTCGCCGATCTGGTCGCGCACGCACGCCGCATGGGTGCACTCCGACGCGCCCTGCAGATTGGCCGAGGTGGCCGTGATCGGCAAACCGAAGCACTCCACCACAGCGCGCGGAATCGCCGCATCGGGGACGCGCAGCGCGACATTGCCGGTGTTTGCCGTGGAGCGCAGCGGCAGCTTTGTGCCGGCGCGCACAATGATGGTGAGCGGCCCGGGCCAGAAGCGGTCCGCCAGCTTGTCGAGCATCGGGTCCGTGTCGCGCGCCAGCGAGTAGGCCTGCGACAACGAGGAAATCAGCAGAGATAGCGGCTTGTGCTTTTGCCGGGTCTTGATCTGGTAAATGCTCTCGACCGCGTGCAGGTTCACCGGATCAACTGCGAGTCCGTAAAAGGTGTCAGTGGGCAGGGCAACGACGTCGCCTTTGCGCAGACAGGAGACAATGTAATCGATCCGGTCTGGTTGGGGTTCATCGGGATGGACGCGCAAAATTTCTGCGGACAAGAAAGTCTACCTCGGTTCCCGAATTGCAGAAGCCACAATGACGGAAACTATCACAGCACCAGCCGTGGCGTGCAAGTTCACGCGGCGGCCATAGCAGCCCGTCGCAGCGCATCGAAACGGCATAGAATCGGCCAGGAGATTCCCGCAATCCTCGCATGATGCCTGTTCGCATTGTACAGAGTAAGCAGAATAGCCGCTTGAAGGAACTGCGCCGCGCGTTCGCTCATCCCGCGCGCAACGGCAGAACTGGCCGGCATCGAGGGCCCCAATCTGCTGCGCGAAGCTGTGCGCGCCGGTCTGCATATTGCGTGCGTCTTTGTGGCGCAAGGGGCGGAGCGCATGCTGGAAGAGGTCCGCATGCCGGCTGCGATGGAAGTTCTGACCGTGCCCCGCGATCTGCTCGATGCGGCGCTCGCCACCGAGACACCTCAGCCCATCGCCGCCTTGATTGAGCCGCCGCGCTGGAACTGGGACGATCTGTTCGACAATCCGCTGCACCGTTGATTGTCGTGCTCGCCGGGCTGCAGGATCCGGGCAATCTCGGCACGATTCTACGCTCTGCGGAGGCCTTTGGAGCCAGCGGCGTGATTGCCTTGCCGGGAACCGTGAGCGCATGGAATCCCAAGGCGGTGCGCGCCTCAGCCGGCAGCGTGTTCCGGGTTCCCGTGATCGCAGCGGAACCAACAGACGCGTTCGCGCACTCTGCGTCTACAGAACGTTCGCATCCTGGCCACGGCGGTGCGCGATGCAGAGCCGATTAGCGCAGTCAATCTCGACGCAGCCGGTCGCGCTGCTCATCGGCAATGAGGGCAACGGCCTGCCCGCTGACCTCGCCGCGCAGGCTGACGGAGCGATGACGATTCCCTGCCCCGGTCCGGTCGAAAGCCTGAACGCCGCGGTAGCTGCGAGCGTTCTGCTCTACGAGGCCGCGCGTCAACGAGAGCGGCAGCGCATCGAACGTACGAGGAGCGTCACGATGAGCCTCTTTGACGGCCAGCCCGAAGGCCCGAAAGGCACCGTCTGCCTCGGCGCCCGCTGGCCGAGCGCATGCGTCCGCGCACGCTTGAGGAGTACAGCGGCCAGGAGCACCTGCTGGGGCCGGGCAAACCTCTGCGTGTGCAGATTGAGCGCGACGATCCCGGATCGATGATCTTCTGGGGTCCTCCCGGCGTGGGCAAAACGACGCTGGCCAAGATCATCGCCGAGACGACGCGCGCCAGCTTCATCGAGTTCTCCGCTGTGATGAGCGGCATCAAGGAGATCAAGCAGGTGATGTCCACGGCCGCGCAGGCCGCCGAACTGCACTCGCGCACGATTCTTTTTGTCGATGAGATTCACCGCTTCAACAAGGCGCAGCAGGATGCGTTTCTGCCCTATGTCGAGCGCGGCACCATTCGCCTGATCGGCGCGACAACGGAAAATCCATCGTTTGAAATCATCTCCGCATTGCTATCACGCTGCCGCGTCTACGTGCTGCAGCCGCTCAGTGAGGACCGCATCGCCGCTCTATTGCGCCGCGCGATCGAAGACCGGGAGCGAGGCTTCGGCGCACTGGGATTGACTGCCGACGACGATGCGCTGGAGCTGATCGCCAGCTACTCGAGCGGCGACTGCCGAAGCGCGTACAACACGCTTGAAGTGGCCGCCCAGCTTGCGACAGAAGGCACGAAGCTCATCGACAGGGCCATCGCCACCGAGGCCGTGCAGCAGCGCGTGCTGATGTACGACAAGTCCGGCGAAGAGCACTACAACCTGATCTCGGCGCTGCACAAGAGCGTGCGCAACAGCGATCCCGACGCTGCGCTGTATTGGCTGGCGCGGATGTTCGCCGCTGGCGAAGACCCGCTTTATCTGGCTCGCCGCGTGGTGCGTATGGCCGTCGAAGACATCGGCCTGGCCGCACCGGAGGCGCTCAATCTTTGCCTCTCGGCGAAGGAGACCCTTGATTTTCTTGGTTCACCCGAAGGCGATCTCGCCCTTGCCCAGGCCGTCGTCTATCTCTGCCTCGCGCCCAAATCGAATTCTGTCTACACGGCCTACGGTGCGGCGCAGCAGGAAATTGAGCACACCCGCCAGGAACCCGTACCTCTGCACCTGCGCAACGCGCCGACGCAATTGATGAAAGACCCTCGACTACGGCAAGGGCTATCGCTACGCACATGACGAGGAAGGACGTGTAGCCGATATGGATTGCCTGCCCGACTCACTGCGCGGCCGCACCTACTACCATCCCACGCAGGAGGGCCGCGAGAAATTGCTGGCTCAGCGCCTGGAAGAGATCAGGAAAATCAAGTCCTCCAAGCGAGGCGTCTAAGAAAAGTTCAACGGGCCGCCTTCGGAGCGAGTTCGGCCGCACTCGCAAGGATCGATTGCGCCAGAAACCGCCCCAGCGCCATTTCGCCGCAGACCTCATCCCAGTACCGGAGCGATTGTATGTGCATCTCCCCCAGACGGGCCTCATCGGAGAGCAGCGGAAGCAAAATCGACTCCAGATCCTTCCAGTCGTCGATCTGAATCACAGGCGCATCGCGGTAATACCACTCATCTGGTAGAGGATTCGTGATAACAGCGCACCCGCTCTTTAGACCTTCAAAGAAGCGCCATGTGTCTGCCACCGAGCCGCGCGGCGCGAGACACACCTTTGCGTCCATCAGGCGTTGGGCGTAGTCACTGATGTCGGACAACTCGCCGGTCGACTGCTGGCTATGCACCTTCAGGGTCTGATCCGCGGTTAGCGATGGATGTCTCTTCTCGAATTCCGCCACGGCCCGCACCAGCGATTGCCGGGCCTCGATCTTTGGAGCGCTCAGAAGTCTCCTGTATCCAAAATTTGAACCTAACGCGATGCCGCCCGAGAAATAATAGTTGCGGCCCCGCTCGCGCATGCCTTTCACGGGCACGTCCACAAGCGCCGCCGATCCCCAGGGAAGATGCACGATGCGGGGCTTCTCGTGAATTCGTGACGGCCAGGTAGACGGCGGAAACTCGCAACGCCACAGGCTGCGCATGTGACGAAGCCAGTTCCGCACATGCTTGACTGCAAGCATCATCTTCAGGCGTGTAATGGGAAACAGCCGGCGCACACCGAGAAACGGGTAGCGGCTCATCACGCGCGCAACAAGCAGAACATGACGTGAGTAGCGCGGAATCATTCCCCACTCTTCGCCGACGAGAATTGCCACAACATGCGGCCCATATTCAGGCAGCGACTCGTTACTCCACGTCAGATAGCAGTGCAGATCTTCGCCGGGAAGATGCTTTTCCATCTCGATCAGCGCCTTGCCGAAGTAGAGACAATCGCGCGGCAATTCTGGCCCGGGATTCGCGGGCTCCCATTCGCTAGGCTCTGCGCCGCGCTCCACGATAAAGTGGCGAATCATTGAATTGACTGATTCCTTTCCCGTGGGCGTAGAACGGAACTGTTCATTTGGCACTGTCTAGTTGCAAGAATCGTGTCCATCAATGCAAAGGAACTGAGCCGGCCTGCGGCAGTCCATGCAGCGCGTTCGTGACCAATGCAGGCGTCAGCACTTCAGGTAGAAGGCGTGGACTTGCCTCGCCTGGCACATAGAGCACGTAGGTGGGCACGCCGCTGCGGCCAAGCCCGCTGAGGGCCTGGGTGATGGCATCATCATGCTGCGTCCAGTCGGCGCGCAGCAGCGCGACGTGTGCGTCGGCAAAGGCCTTCTGAACTTCTGGCTGGCTCAAGGCCACGCGCTCATTGACCTGGCAGCTCAGGCACCAGCTCGCCGTGAAATCCACAAAGACGGGCCTGCCATGCGCCTGATAACGGGCCACCGTCGCCGCAGACCAGGGTTCCCAACCACTGCTGGTTGCAGCGGCTGTTGTGGAGGAAGACGCCGCGGCCAGCTTTGAAGGTGCAACTACTCCAATGACGATTACGCCCGCGACAAGCGACACCGCGATTGCCGTAGCCCATCGCTGCGCGGGCCAGCGGCCGAGAAACCATCCCGCGATGGCCAGCAGCAACAGACCGGCGAGCAGCGCGGCCAGCGAGCCCGCACCGTAGGCCTGAGCCAACACCCATGCAAGCCAGATCACCGTGCCAAAGACTGGCACCGCCGTGGCTTGCTTGAGAATCTCCATCCAAATCCCGGGCTTGGGAAGCAAGCGCGTCCATGAAGGTTGCAGAGTAAGAGCCACGTACGGAGCGGCGAGACCCAGCGCCAACGCAGTGAAAACCGCGAATGTGACCGCGGCCGACTGTGCGAGCGCGTACCCAACCGCCGCTCCCATAAAGGGCGCGGTGCATGGCGTGGCCACGATCACGGCCAGCACCCCGGTGAAGAAGCTGCCGGCATATCCCTGCTTTGCTGCCAGCGATCCGCCGGCGCTGGTGAGCGAGAGGCCGATCTCAAATTGTCCCGCCAGAGCCAAGCCAAGGAAGAACAACAGCGACGCCATCAAGTACAAGAACGCTGGCGACTGAAACTGAAATCCCCAGCCGAGAATGGATCCCGCCGCACGCAGGCCGAGAAGAGCGCCAACGAGAATCCAGAACGAAATCAGAATGCCCGCGGCATAGACGAAGCCGTGCGCGCGCAGTGTGTGGCGCTCTTCTCCGCTGGAGCGGACCAGTGCCAGCCCCTTGATGAACAGAACCGGAAAGACGCACGGCATGAGGTTGAGCAGCAGACCGCCAACAAACGCCAGCGTGGCAGCGCGCGCCAGGCCGATCGACTTCCGCGTCGGGGCAGGAGCTGCCTCCGTACCGTCTGGAGTTGCCACTGCGGGTGCCGCGGAGACAGGTTCGATCGTCGCGCCGGTTCCCGGCCTGGGCGCTCCGGGCAGCGCGATGAGCGCGTAGGCGCGGCCGCCGGACAGCTCAATCACGCCGCGCAATTGCGTGGGTGCTGCTGTAAGACTCGCGTCCTTCTTGAGATCGAGAATGAATCCTTTCGCTGTCGCCGTCAGCTTTTCCGGCGCCGGGTTGTCGATCACGTTGGGGTCGGCGGGAAAGAACGTGGCTTCGGACTCGCGCTGACCCGTCACGACTGTGAGCCGCAGGTCTGTTGGCGATGCCGTGAAGCCTGATTTGAGTGTCGGCGGCAAGGCGACCGGAAGAGCAGCAACGAACCGCTGGAAGATTGGCGCGACTGCGCTGTTTGCTTCGGGCGTTCCAGCGACGACGGGCACATCCAGCTCAAGGTTCGCTTTTTCCGGGATGCAGGACTCGCGGCAGACAAGCCAGGTCGACTTTGGCGGGCGCACGCAGAGTTGAACCGCCAGCGAAGCTGCTGTCCAGGTTCAACGCGAAAGGAAAAAGAACTTCTCCTTCGTAGCCGAAATCCATCAGCGGTCCGAGCGGGAGCCGCTTGGGTGCCGGGAATTGAATGGGGCCGGCAGTCGCCCCGTTTGGCAGTGTCCAAATCATGCGCGGGGCTTCGCCCGCATCGCCGGGGTTCATCCAGTAGACATGCCAGCCCGGCTCGAGCTTGAAGTAGAGGCCCGCGTGCAGCGTTCCGGGAGCAGCTACCCCCGTAGTCTGAGCCAGCAGTTGCACGTGAACGTGGGGCAGGTCCGCGGCGTCAGAAGCCGCCATCGCCGGCGCACATGCGCCAAGCGCGACCAGCGCCGCAAGAATCAGACGGAGAATTCGCATTGAGTGCAAGGAAACGCTCTCCCGTTGGACGCGCCCACACCAGCGCTGGTTACATCGATTTCAGCCGGCCTGCATTCTGCTGCCGGATTAATGGTCTGTCGCCAGCCGTGCATGCTCGCGAAAGATGCAGTCGTTCTGCACGCATTTCACGCCAGCGGCGCGGGCTCGCGCAATGGCTTCCTCGTCGATCACATCATCCTGCAGCCAGAGGTACGGAATGCCAAGCCGGATCACGTCGTCCACAATCGGCGGGCACATGCTCGGAAGCGCGAAACACATCCACGAGATCGATTCCCTGAGCCGGTCTCGGCCTCGCGCTGCCGCCTGCGCCGCATCCAGGTCGGCATAGCACGTCATGCCAAGCAACCTCCTGCAGCGCCGGATTCACCGGCAGCACACGGTATCCATTCGCATGCCAGGTACTTGCCGATGTTGTGGCTCGCGCGCCACGGCTTGTCGCTCATGCCAACCACGGCGATTGTGCGTGCCTTGCTCAGCATTTCGTCGATCACTGCGGGATCGTTATCCATTGCTTCCTCTATACGTCCAGATCGTCGCCGTCCGGCGCTGCAACAGCCGTGCCGCGCCGCTTGGCCAGCAGATAGCCGCGCAGGAACGGCTCCAGATAGCCATCGAGCACCTTGTCCACATCGCCGACTTCAACCTTGGTGCGGTGATCCTTGGCGATGCGATAGGGCTGCAGCACATAGGAGCGAATCTGCGAGCCGAAGTTGATTTCGAGCTTCGAGTCTTCCAGCTTCTTGCTCACGGCGCGTTTCTTTTCAAGCTCGTACTCGTAGAGCCGCGAGCGCAGCATCTTCATCGCCTTCTCGCGGTTCTTGTGCTGCGAGCGCTCGTTCTGGCATTGCACCACAATGCCGGTGGGAAGATGCGTCATGCGCACGGCGGAGTCGGTGGTGTTCACGTGCTGGCCGCCCTTGCCGCCGGAGCGATACGTGTCGATGCGCAGGTCTTCCACCTTCACATCGACATGAATCGTCTCGTCGATCTCCGGCGACACGTAGACCGACGCAAACGAAGTATGGCGGCGCTTGGCCGAGTCGAAGGGCGAGATGCGCACCAGCCGATGCACGCCGCTCTCGCCCGCCAGCAGGCCAAAGGCATACTCGCCGATGATGGTGAAGGTGGCCGACTTGATGCCCGGCTTCTTCGCCGTCCTGGTAGTCGTTCATTTCCGTCTTGAAGCCCTGCTGCTCGGCCCAGCGGAGATACATGCGCAGCAGCATCTCGGCCCAGTCCTGGCTCTCCGTGCCGCCGGCGCCGGGATGCACGGTGACAATGGCGTTGAGCGGATCGGCCTCGCCCGAGAGCATGGTGCGCGCTTCGAGCTCTTCGGCAAACGTGGCGAGCGCTCTTGATGTCGCGCTCGAGGTCGGCGAGCACGTCTTCGCCTTCGCGCGCCAGCTCGAAGTAGGCTTCGATGTCGCCGGTGCGGCGCACGAGCTCCTCGTCGTCGGCTACCAGCGCTTCAAGGCGTTTGCGGTCGCGCATCAGCGGCTGGCTGGCGCGCGGAGTTCGACCACATGGCCGGATCGGCCAGCTTGGTTTCTATTTCGGAGAGTTCCCTGCGGATGCGGGCAGGGTCAAAGATACTCCCGCAGGTCGCGGACTTGGTCGCGCACGGGAGCGTAGGCGAATTCGAGATCGTTCAACGACATACGTTTGCTCTTCAGGACCTGACTTTGATATGAAGTCTGAGCCTCGAGCCGGACGCGCAAGCGCCCAACAGCACAAGCCCTATAGCAAGTATGGCACAGAGCCCAGGCGAAGACGTCGCCGTGGGCGGTGTAGAAGGTGATGTCGTCGCGGAAGCCGAACTGGGCCGGCAGCGCGTCCACCTGGTGGCGGGGAATGCTCTGGCGCACGCGGCCGTAGGGATCGATGACTGCGGTCACGCCGTTGTTGGTGTCGCGCAGCAGCCAGCGGCGGTTTTCGATGGCCCGCATGCGCGCCATGTTCAGGTGCTGCCATGGAGCGCTGGTGTCGCCGTACCAGCCGTCATCGCTGATGTTCACCAGCACTTCGGCGCCAAGTTGCGCGCAAACTGCGCGAACCTCGTCGGCGAAGACCGACTTCGTAGCAGATGAAGACGCCGTAGCGGTGGCCATTCGACGTGAAAGACCTTGCGATCGCTCCCGCGCGTGAATTCGCGCAACGCGGCCCGTGAGCTTATGCGCGAAGAAAAGCAGATCCCTGAAGGGAACGTACTCGCCGAAAGGCACGAGATGAATCTTGTCGTAGCGGCCGACGCGCGCGCCGTCGGCTCCGATGACGAGCGCCGAGTTGTAGCTCTTGCCAGTTTTGCCCGTCGGCCGGAACATCCATCCCCAGCGCGCCCACCACCAGCGGCGCCTCGATCGGCGTGCGCGACATTGGCGAGCGCTGCTTGCAACGCGCGGATCGAGCTCGAAGAACGGCGCGGGCGACTCTGGCCACACCACCAGATCAGGATGCGTGGAATAGGGCGGGCAGACAATCTCGCCCTTCGGCGCGCCGGTTTGCGGAATTCCCGCGATATAAGCCTTGCAGTGCTTCTCCGGCGAGATGCGCGAACTGCGCGATGTGCCGATCCCAGTCAGCCGCCGTTCCAGCTGTTGTCCGCGCCCACGTCGAGGTTGGGCTGCACCAGAACGGCGGTCGCGGTTGTCGGAGTCTGCACGGGAAGCACGTTGTTCCCGTTGATCAACAGCATGAACGCCCCTATAGCAGCGACAGACATTGTGCTGTACGGGCTCCACTTCGTTTCCTTCCCGGGCTGAAACCCAACCGTAGGCGAGCAACGCATTCACCGCAACCAGCACAAAGCTGATGCCGTAAACGCCGGTCCACGGGGCAAGCTGGTTGACGAGCCCGTTGTCCACCTGCGAGTAGCCGAGCTGATCCCAGGGAACGCTGGTGATGCGCGCAGCGGCAAGCTCCAGCGCAACCCAGAGAAACGGCGCCGCGGCCAGAGCCCAGCGCGGACTCCCTGTCGCGCGCCGCACCAGCGCCACAGCCAGACCGAAGAGGCCGAAGTAGAGCCCGAGCACGAGGCTGAACCCAAGCAGCAGCAGCGTCGGCGCCCCGGTCGGCATATCGCCGTAGTGCATCATCGTGTCGCGGACCCAGTAGCAGTTGCCGCAGTACCAGAGCACGCCGCACAGGTAGCCGAGGCAGAAACGCGCGGCGCAACGACTCGCGGCTGTTCCTCCGCAGCGGTGCTTAGGACGGCCCAGATCAGCGGCACGAGGCCGAACCACGCGAACACGCTGCGCCAGGGCGGCATTGGCCCGGCGAGCGGGAACGGCAGCTCCAGCAATCCGGCCGACAGCCCGGCAGCTGCCCACATCTTCCATGCACTGCGCTGCATCCTGCGGCGAGTGTAATCCATAGGCCGCATCTCGTGATGCGCTCGGAATGAATCGGCCTACGACGGCGTTTATTTTCGGCGGACGCATTACGAAACGGCATACAATCAGGTCTATGCACCTCGCGACATTTGGTATTCGTCTTCTGGAAGCGCTCTTCTTCGCCGGCCTCATTGGTTCCGCGATTGTGGTTCTGATCAGCTTTGTAGAAGACGCCAAGGAACTGTGCGGCGACGAATAGGCGCACCCCGCGCCCAGTTCAGCCGAGCCTAAACTCTGCTATTCGAATCGTTTCGCTATTTCTGTTGACTGTAGATTCCTGCGGCAATACACTCAGCCGAGGGCGCGGGACGGGGTATGCGCCTACAACTCTGAACGCCGGCTGCTGTAGCGGCACACGCTGAATGGCATCTACTCGAACGACCGTCGCACCGCCTTCCGACCGCGTCCGGCTCATCGTCGCATCCTCCGTGATGCTGACGTTCATCTCCTTCTGGCGAGCCGCAGCCATCGTCCTCAATGACTTGGGTTCCTCCGCCTTCTACGCAGGCGGCATTGCGGAACAGGCCATCGGAGCTTCAGCCCCCTGGTTCATCCTCGGGATCATGCTGTTCAGCTTCTCGGTGCGCGCAGTCTACGTCGAGAGCTGTTCCATGTTTACCCGCGGCGGTGTCTATCGCGTGGTCAAGGAGGCGCTTGGCGGCACCTTCGCCAAGCTCAGCGTCTCCGCCCTGATGTTCGACTACATCCTCACCGGACCGATCTCCGGTGTGTCAGCCGGCCAGTACATCACTGGCCTGATGAACGAGTTGCTGAATGTGGCCAACAACAGCCACTGGCTGCCGCCCGCCCTGATGGATGCGCACAACAACCCCTTCCAGTTCAACGTGGATCACACCTCCGCCGTATTTGCGGCCGCGGTCACAATCTATTACTGGTGGCAGAACATCAAGGGCATCGAGGAGTCGAGCGACAAGGCCCTGCGCGTTATGCAGATCACCACCATCATGGTGGTGATCCTCTTCATCTGGGGCGCCTATTCGGTCATGGTTCGCGGCGCTCATCTGCCGCCGCTGCCAGTACCGTCGAATCTCCACTTCAGCAACGACGCGCAAGGCTTTCTGCGCGGGTCGGGCCTGCCCATCTTCGGCTTGTTCGGAATCATCATGGCCTTCGGCCACTCGATTCTGGCCATGAGCGGCGAAGAAAGCCTGGCGCAGGTCAACCGCGAGATTCAGCATCCCAAGCTCAAGAACCTGAAGCGCGCGGCGATTGTCATCGCCATCTATAGCCTGATCTTTACGGGCGGCGCCACGCTGCTGGCGTCGATGCTGATCCCTAATGGCCCGCGCACCACGATCTACCAGGACAATCTGATCGCAGGCCTCGCCATGTACATGGTTGGTCCCATGTTCTGGCGCGTGGCGTTCCGCATCTTCGTCGTCTTCGTCGGCTTCCTCATCCTCTCCGGCGCCATCAACACCTCGATGATCGGCTCGACAGGCGTACTGATGCGCGTGGCCGAAGACGGCGTGCTCACGGACTGGTTCCGCAAGCCGCATCCCCGTTTCGGCACCAGCCACCGCATCGTCAATCTGGTCTTCGGACTCCAGATGTTCACGATTATCGTCACGCGGGGCAACGTCATCACCCTCGGCGAGGCGTATGCGTTCGGCGTCATCTGGTCGTTCACATTTAATAGTCTTGCCATGCTGGTGCTGCGCTGGAAATACCACGGCGAACGCGGCTGGAAGGTTCCGCCGAACATCAAAATCGGCAAGACCGAGATCCCGGTCGGCCTTATCTCCGTCTTCTTCGTGCTACTTTCGACGGCGATCGTCAACCTGTTCACGAAATCGATTGCTACCGTCAGCGGAATTGCCTTTGCCGGTGCGTTCTTCATCATCTTCACCATCTCTGAGCGGCAGAATCTGCGCAAGCATGCCCTGACTGCACGCCAGATGAGGGACCATTTCCAGCTTGAGCACCAGGACGCGATCAGCCGCGAGTCGGTTGCCATCCGCCCCGGCGCCATCATGGTCACCATGCACGACGCAGCAAACCCCATTGCCCTCAAGTGGGTGCTATCGCGTACCAAAACTGAGGACCGCGATGTGGTGGTGCTGAGCGTGCGCATGATGGGTGTCGGCGGCCCGGAATATCTATCCGCCGAGCAACAGAGTTTTAGCGAGCACGAGCAGACGCTGTTTACCAAAGCTGTCTCCGTGGCAGAAAGCTTCGGCAAGAAAGTATCCCTGCTCGTGGTTCCAGCGGGCGATATCTTTGCTGCGCTGGCGCAGGGCGCAAACTCGCTTGAAGTTGACTCGGTCGTATCCGGACTTTCCAGTTCCCTCACGGCCGAAGAACAGGCGTTTCATCTCGGCCAGGCATGGGAAGCGCTGCCCGAGCCTAAACGCCAGTTCAACTTCTTCGTTGTGGGACCAGACGGAGACACCAAGGTCTTCTACATCGGGCCGCACGCTCCCACGCTCACTCCCGATGACGTTCAGTTGGTTCACCGCCTTTGGCTTAACATGCGGCGCGACCCCTCCGTGCAGGATCTTCACCACAGCGACATCATTACGTACGCACTGTCTCGGCTGGCTGGTCAGTATGCCCGCGAAAAAGATGAGATTATCCGCGATTTGCGGAATTACCGCTCCGCGGCGTCCTCTGCTTCGGCCCGCATGGGATCGCAAGCCTATTCCGGCCTGCCCTCAGGCAGTTCGGCTGAGCCCGGCTCACCGCCGCCACGCAACCTGCAGGACCGATAACTCCATCCAACTTGCCGCGTCTTACTGGTTCGCAGATCAAGAATCTCTACCTGCTTGCTGCTGCCGGCGCAAGGTTCGACTTGCAGCAGTAACCTCGGCAAGTCAGTTCCAATCCCGGAATGCTTGGCAAAGCGGGACATATGACCTCGGAGCCATTGATCCGCGAAACACTTTCAGTACAAACGTATAGGCATTCTGCAGGCGCATTTGTCTTGGGAAAAATAAGGGCGCAAGATTCTCATCCCAGGAAAACGCGCCGCGCATTTTGTTTGTCAAGTAGTCTACAGTTGCGTATTGTCGCTCTTAGCGCCGAAGCCGTAAACGGACGATTCCAAGGTTGGAAGCTAAAGAAGAGAATCGAAACTCGGTGCAGGCCAGGAGGACACCGTGGGAGTTGCAGAGATACTAGTACACATTGATCGTGAGATTGCCCAGTTACAACAAGCGCGTGCGCTGCTGACCGGCGCATCGCCCGCCAAGGGCAAGAAGGGCGTGGCCGCAACGGCACGCAAGGTCACCAAGAAGAGAAACCTGACGCCCGAGGGCCGCAAGCGCATTGCGGAAGCAGTGAAGCGGCGCTGGGCTGAGCAAAAGAAGAAGGCAGCTGCTGGGAAGTAAGTTGCCCTAAAGGTTGACAGTCAAGGCTGACCCAATGGGCCAGCCTTTGCTGTTTGTGGCAGCCTACACTGAGTCTCCAGGATTCCAGCGCGCGACTTCTATGCCGTTATCCACCAGCGCCGCTAGCTCGTCCGGCGTTCCCTTCAGCGGCGGAAATGTTCCAAAGTGCAACGGCAGAATCAGCTTTGCGCCGACGAGCTTGACGGCCAGAGCCGCTTCCTTCGGTCCCATGGTGTAATAGCCGCCGATGGGCAGCAGCGCTATCTCCGGGTGGTAGAGTTCGGCAATCAGCTTCATATCCCCGAACACATTCGTGTCGCCCGCAAGATAGAGCACCGGGCCGCCCTCGATAGTGAGAATGAAGCCCGTCGCCACGCCCACATAATGAGTTCCCTGCTCATCCTGCGCAGCCGCCGAGTGCTTCGCCTCAACCATAGTTGCGGCCGCATCGCCCAGTTGCACCGTGCCGCCCAGGTTCATGCCGATCGTGTTGGCCACGCCTTTGTTACCGATGTAAGCTGCCAGCTCGTAAATCGCCACCACGGTCGATCCATGCTTCTGGGCCACCGGTACCGCATCGGAGATATGATCTCCGTGCCCGTGCGTCAACAGGATGTAATCGATCTTCTCCGGCAGCGCATAACCCTTGGGATACTTCGGGTTGTGCTCGATAAACGGGTCGACCAGGATGGTTGTGCCCCTTGCCGTCTGGATCAGGACCGTCGCGTGGCCCAGCCAGGTGATGCGTGTTCCCTTCAACAAACTCATCGTTCCTCCCGCTTCAAACTTACCGCGAAGTCCCTCGAAGCCGCTTTGATGTTGAACACTGCTCTTCCGTAGCCGAAAATCGGCGAACGACCTCGGCACGACGCCGCCCTTCCTAAGACGAAGCTCTCCGCCTTCCAGTCTCCTTCATGCACTGCCCTCCTGAGGTCCGACAGCGTGAAGGAATCCATCTTGACGTCCCCGAGAGACAGCGTTAGGGTGGTTGTTGAGGCGAACAAATGGCGAAAATTGATGCCCTGTTTCCCATTCTACCCAGCCAAAATCTCTCGCCGCTCGCCCGCCGCGCAGCCGGCGCGCCGCTCGACTCCACCGGCTGCCTGACCGAATACAGACCCCTCCCCTCACGGTCCATTCTCTCCAAAACCACATCAAAGCGCGGACTGCCTTTCACTTACGCCATCAACCCCTACCGCGGCTGTGAGTTCGCCTGCCGCTACTGCTACGCCCGCTACACCCATGAGTTCCTCGAGCTACGCGATCCGGCCGAGTTCGAGCACAAAATCTACTTCAAGCAAAACGCCGCCTGGCTCATTACGCAGGAACTGAAGCACATCAAGCCCGGCACCCAGATCGCCCTGGGAACAGCCACCGACCCCTACCAGCCCCTCGAGCGCCACCAGCGCGTCACGCGCTCGATTCTGGAGGCATTTGCCCAGACCAGCGGTCTATCCCTGGGCATCGTCACCAAATCCACGTTGATCCGCCGCGACATTGACCTGCTGCGCGCGATCGCCGAGCGCCACACCCTGACCATCCACCTGACGGTAACCACGACCGACACAGCCCTGGCGCGGATTTTGGAGCCGCGCGCACCCCGCCCAGACCTCCGGCTGCGAACGCTTGCCCTGCTGCGGCGTGCAGGCCTGCGCGCCGGCGTCCTCTGCTCCCCGCTCATGCCCGGCATCACAGACAGCCGATCATCCGTGGACGCCGTGGCACGGGCCGCTGCTGCCGCCGATGCCTGCTTCTTCGCGGCAGGCGCCCTGTTCCTGAAACCCTGCTCCCTGCCCACGTTCTTTGATTTTGTGCGCCAGCACTTCCCCGAGCAGCTCGCGGCCTACGAACGGCGTTACTCTACCAGCGCCTTTGTCTCGCCCGCGTACAAGAAGCGTGTTGCCGATATGGTGGAGTCCATTCGCCTTGAACACAAGCTTGGGCTGCGCTACGGAGGCATCAGGAAAGAAGTGATCCTGCCTGACGCCACGCCTACGCTCGATGCGCAGCCCTGGCTGCCGTTCCCAACGTCTAGCGGGTGATGATGACCTCAGAAAGCGAGTCCTTGGCTAGAAACTGCCGAAAGCCCGACCATCGCGAAAACAGCCGTTCGATGCTGCGATTGGTAAAGGCGCGCTGAATGGGAAACGGCTGCGCCAGTTGCATTTCCACGTCGTCGGCCTCGGTCACGTGGAAACGGCAGTAAGTGGTCTCCTCGCCCTTGTCGCGGGTGTGGAAGAATGCCAGAACCTGCCCACCGGGGTTCATCGAAGCATGAAGGCGGTCGACAGCCGGGGCCACGAAGGCTTCGGGGAGGTAATCCAGCGCGGTCCAAAGGAGCACCACGTCGAACATCCGGCCAGAGAATTCCATTGTCTGGGCCAGGAAGGCATCCACGTCCCAAATCGGCTTCTCGTCCTCGTCCAGACCCTTTTGCCAGTCACCGTTGCGAGCGTCATAAACGGGATCGGCCAGAAAGATGCTGTGGCCCAGGCTGGTGAGGTAGTTGATGTTATGCGGAGAGGTCGTACCCACATCGATGACGCGCAGCCCCGGCTCGGTCTGCAGGCGCTTGCGCACGGCCGCCCAGCCGCCCGAATGGCGCGGGACCTTGGGACCACTCAGCCCATTCGCCGAGGGCTGGCTGTCCGGTTTCCTGTCAAACAAGTTGCGAAGCAATCGGCGGTCCTCCCGCATGCGGCACACGGCAAGCAGGCGTGCTCGCCAACGTTGTCAGCACATTCCCGTCACGGCCGCTAGAGCGTCGGCTGCGTGGGCATGTTGCCGGTCATCCGCAAGCCTCACAAGGCTACAGAGTGTTGCCTGAGTCCGGATTCGCAGCGCCCTGCGTAAGGTCAACCTTGCCGCGAAAAACCGCGTTATCCTCAACCGCCAGCCGCAACGCGCGCACATCGCCCTCGACTGCACTGCCGGCACGGAGTTCAACCCGCCCAGTAGCGACAATGTTGCCGCGCAGCTTGCCCAGGATCAGCACGTCCTTGGCTGTCAGGTCCGCCGCCACATTGGCCGTCGCCCCGATCGTCAGGCGCCCCTCGGAGAGATGAATGGTGCCCTCCAGTTGCCCGTCGACAACCAGGTCCTCGCTGCCCTTCAGCTCGCCACGAATGACCACCGTCTTCCCAATCCGAGCTGCTCCGCTATCCGTCGCCATGTGCAATTCCTTCCCAGGCTGATCTGCCGTGTCTCCCCTGCCGCGGCGCAAGCATCGCCCGTTCCCTGGCCATCGTGCAGGCGTTCGGACCGGTTCGCCGGGTTCCTGAAAACTTCAGGGGCCCTGCCCGCACTATACGCAAACCGGCCGGGTTCCTTCAATTCGAGAAACTCGGCAGCGGGTCTGGCGTCTAATATCCATGAATCCCCTCTGCGCGGACACGCTGGTTCATGAACGTTAAACAACTCCTGATCCACGCAGCACTGCTTGCCAGTTCGTCCGGTCTGATTGCCCAGCAATCTCCGCCGGATGCCTCGCTTGTGCGCCGCGCCCTGGCTATCGAGCTGCGCAGCGCCACTGACACGCAGCACCCCGTGCGCTATCGCCTGCGCAAGTCCAGCCCGCGCCTTGCCACGACCAAAGAGATTGTTGAAACCAGAGAAGGCGCTGTCGCGCGGCTTATCGCCGTCAATGACTTGCCGCTGAACCAAGCAGACGAGCAGAAGGAAGAGACGCGGCTCGATGGATTGACCAGCGATCCAGATGCGCAGCGCCACCACAAGCAATCGCAGGACGACGACGCCAGTCGCGCGCTCAAGGTGCTGCGCGCTCTCCCAGACGCCTTCGTCTACACCTATGCCGGTCAGGCATCGAGCGCCACGGGGCCGGTGGAGAAATTCTCCTTCCAGCCCAACCCCGACTTCACACCGACCGATCTGGAGACACAGGTGCTTCCGGCCATGACCGGCGAGATATGGATCAACGCCGATCAGATGCGCGTCGTCCGGCTCGAGGGCCATTTGAACCGCGATGTCGAGTTTGGCTGGGGCATCCTGGGGCGGCTCTACAAAGGCGGTACGGTGGTCATCGAGCAGTCCACAATTGTGGACCGGCAATGGCATATCGTCCGGCTGCAACTCTCGATGAACGGCCGCGTCTTCTTCCGATCCCGAAACTTCGACACCCTCGAGGAAGAATCCCACTTTGCGCCGGTTTCTCCAGGCCTCGGTTACCTGCAGGCAGTCCAGATGCTGCGCAGCGAGCCGTCGACTGCCACCCCGCCCAAACAATAGCCCGCAAAATCAAACAGCCCTACCGCTTGGGTAGGGCTGTTCTTGTCCTGCGTGAACCGCGCTTACTTGATCTTGAGGAAGATCATCGCGAAGGTGAACAGGGTGAGTGATTCGATGAAGGCCAGGCCGATGATCAGGAACGTCATCAGGTTGCCGCGGGTTCCCGGGTTGCGGGCCAGCGCTTCGGTCGTGGAACCGACCGCCTTGCCCTGACCCAGGCCGCAAAGCCCGGCAGCAAGGCCCATGCCCAGGCCCACGCCGATGGGACCAAAGTCCATCGCCGCTGAGCCGCTCTGTGCAAACGCAGGAACGGCAAAGCAAAGTGCCGCCAGCGCCATGAAGATGTTCTGCAGTTTCCGCATAGTTCTCCGGCTTCCTTTAGATTGACCGCCAGTGGGTGGTTGAGGCTCACCGTGCTGGCCCCCTCACGCTTGCGGTCTGTCCGTTTGCCCGGAGCGGAAGCGCCCTCCGGCGGAATCTTTTTTCCGAACTCTAGTGCTCCTGCGCCACGGCCATGCCGATGTAAATCGTGGTCAGCAGCATGAATACATAAGCCTGGATGATCGACACCAGAAAGTGAAGACCAAGAAACGCCGTAGGCGCCGCCAGCGGGAAGATCGAGAAGCAGATCAGCGTCAGCAGATCGCTGGCCAGCATGTTGGCGTAGAGACGGATGGTCAGCGACATCACGCGCGCCAGATGCGAGATGATCTCCACCGGGAACAGCAACCACGCGATCCACCACACCGGACCGGCAAAGTGCTTCAGGTAGTTGATCGGCCCATGCACGCGAACGCCGTGGTAGTTGTAGTAGAGAAACGCCAGGGTCGCGATGCCCAGCGGCACAATGGCCACGCTGGTCGGCGTTTCCACGCCAGGAATCAAACCCAGCAGGTTGTTCCCCAGCACGAACAGCAGGATGCAGGTGATGAAAGCCTGATAGCGCTCGTAGCCGTGGCCGATCACCTGGTCGGCCTGGCCGCCCACAAACTCGTGCAGCATCTCGGCCACATGCTGCAGCGCGCCCGGCGACTCCACGGACAGCGTAGCGCGCACCGCCATGAAGAACGCAATCAGCAGCGCCGCCACCAGCAGCTCATACTTGAACGTAGTGTTGAAGAAAGCCAGGGGTTGAGCGTTTTGCTCAAGCAGCAGCGCCGGGGAATGGCCGGCGGCATGGGTCAAAGCTGTCGTAAGGCCAGTTAACTCCAACATGGAAACGCGATTCTTTCCGTCTCGACGCCGGCCGATAAGCGCGGCTTCGAAGGCTTTCGTTTCTTAGTATTCGCGAAGCAGGCGAAGTGCTTCCCAGCCCATGGTTGTCACCGCCAGCGCAAGGCCGCAAAGCAGCGCAACTCCTGAACCCTGAATCAGTTTAAGGCTACCATAAATGACCGCCGCAAACAGGCTCAGGCGCAGCAGGAAAAACACCACCACCACGCCCGCATTCGCCGCCGGTTTCTCCAGATCCAGCCGAGCATTGATCACCCGCGCCAGCCGCAGCCACTCGTAGATACTCGCCGCGGAAATTGCCCCGCCCACGGCCACCATCCCCGCGTTCCGCCAGCCCCAACCGATGCCCGCCGCCAGCGCAATCACCACCGCCAGAATCGCCGTGTTCCGCATCGCGCGGCGCAGCATGGCATACAGCGCCTCCGGCGTCATGTCTGAAGAGACTTGTACGTTTTCTGTCATTGTTTCGTATCTGTATCCGGCTTTCGTTTCGGATCCGCCACCAACGCCATCGCCATCTTGATCGCCGCCGACATCCCTGCCGCGCACCCCAGCACAAACCCGACTATGGTGATCCACGATTGGTGCAATCGATGGTCGAGCCATGCCCCGCCCAGCCATCCAATCAACACCGCGCAGGGCAGCACAATCGCAATTTGCGCGATCTTTTCCACCTGCACATAGGTCTTGGCGACGCCCGTAAGCCCAGCAGGTTCTTTCCGCTCCGGAATGGGGTTGTTGTAGGCCATCGACGCCACTCATCAGCATACAGGGCCGGCAAACCAGCAGGTATACTTCCCCTTTGGGCACTTGCATCCACGCGGAAGGATTTACTGTGTTCGATTCAGAGTTTGAGCGCGGGCTTTTTGACCTGCGCAGGGCCAAGCTCGCCGAGATTGAAAAGCTCGGCCAGGCCGCCTACCCCAATCAATTTTCATTCACGCACACCATCCCGGCAGTGCGCGCGCAGTGGGATGCGTCCACCGGCGAAGAGCTCGAGGCCAATCGCGTCACGGTCGCCGTCGCCGGCCGCATCATGGCCATCCGCGCCCAGGGCAAGGCGGGCTTTGCCACGCTGCAGCAGGGCGGCGCAGCGCCTGCAGATTTACGTGCGCCTCGACGCCGTCGGCGAGCAGGGCTTTGCGCTCTACAAGCTGCTCGACCTCGGCGACCACATCGGCGTCTCCGGCTATCTCTTCCGCACCCGCACCGGCGAGCTGACCATCCACGTCGAGCAGCTCACATTCCTCGCCAAGGCCATGCTCGCACTGCCCGAGAAGTTCCACGGCCTCGCCGACGTCGAGATTCGCTACCGCCAGCGCTACGTCGACCTCTTCACCAACCTCGACAGCCGCGAAGTCTTCGTGAAGCGCGCCAAGGTGCTGCGCGCGCTGCGGCAGTTCTTCGACGAGCGCGGCTACCTTGAAGTGGAAACGCCGATGATGCAGCAGATCGCCGGCGGCGCGGCGGCGCGCCCGTTCACGCACCCATCACAACGCGCTCGACCATGGATCTGTTTCTGCGCATCGCGCCCGAGCTCTATCTCAAGCGCCTCGTCGTCGGCGGCCTCGACCGCGTCTACGAGATCAATCGCAACTTCCGCAACGAGGGCGTGAGCACGCAGCACAACCCCGAGTTCACCATGCTGGAGTTCTACCAGGCCTACGCGAACTACCACGACATGATGCAGATCACCGAGGAGCTGATCGCGTTCGTCGCGCGCGAGGTGAACGGGACAACAGTCACCGACTTCAACGGAGTAGAGATCGACCTTGGGAAGTGGGAGCGGCTGACGATGCGCGAGGCGATTCACGAAGTATTGGCCAGACGGAGGCCGGACCCGGACCCACCGACCACTCCTTCGAAACGGCTCACAGGCGCTCCAAGCGCCTGCTGCATACGGCGATGGGGGCACTCGAGTGAGATCGCGGCGCAGACGACCCGAAACACTCCAGAGCGTCTCGCCGAGTTGAAGACGATTCTTGGCGCGGTCACCGGCGTCTACCACGACTCGATCAAGGGCGCGCCGCTTGGCAAGTCGATCTACAACCTCTTCGAGGCTGTAGTCGAGCCGTTCCTAATCCAGCCCACGATCATCTACGACTACCCCACCGAAGTCTCGCCGCTCTCGAAGGCCAAGCCCGACGATCCGGACCACGTCGAGCGCTTTGAGTTCTTCGCCGGCGGCTTCGAGCTGGGCAACGCCTTCAGCGAGTTGAACGATCCCGTCGAGCAGCACAAGCGCTTCGCCGAGCAATTAACGCAGCGCGACCGCGGCGACGACGAGGCCCACCAGATGGACGAGGACTACGTCCGCGCCCTCGCCTACGGCCTGCCGCCCACCGGCGGCGAAGGCATCGGCGTCGATCGCCTCACCATGCTGCTCACCGGCTCGCAGTTCCATCCGCGATGTGATTCTCTTCCCGCTCATGCGCACCATCGCCGGCAAGGATCACAGCCCAGAAAACAAAGAACCAGACACGGCAAACGATTCTCACCAAGGCAGCGAGCTGCTTTGAACATTCTTTTCGTCGGCGACATCTTCGGCAGCGCGGGGCGCAGGATCGTGCGCGAGCACATCGGCCACGTGCGCGAGGCCAACCACGTCGATCTGACCGTCATGAACGTCGAGAACGCTGCCGGCGGCTTCGGCGTCACGCCGCAGATCGCCGACGAGCTCTTCGACCTCGGCGCGGATGTGATGACCACCGGCAACCACGTCTGGGACAAGCGCGAGCTGCTCGACTATCTCGCTCGTCCCTGCCGATAGCCAAGCCCATGCTCGCCGCATTCTGCGCCCCGCGAACCTGTTGCCCGGCTTGCCCGGCTACGGCGTCTTTGAAGGTACAACCGCAAGCGGCATCGACTACGCAGTCATCAACCTCATGGGCCGCGTCTTCATGAACGGCACCAACGATCCTTTCCACGCCGCCAACGATCTGCTCGCCGGCATCAAAGCCAAAGTCATTCTGGTCGATTTTCATGCCGAGGCCACCAGCGAGAAAGTCGCCATGGGCTGGCATCTCGATGGCCGCGTCACGGCTGTGCTCGGCACACACACCCACATTCCCACCGCCGACGAGCGCGTGCTGCCCGGCGGCACCGCCTACCAGACCGACGTGGGCATGAGCGGGCCCTACGACAGCGTGATCGGCGTCGAAAAAGACCTGGTGCTGCACCGCTTCCTCACCGGCATGCCGGCAAGTTCGAAGCCGCCAAGGGCAATCCCAAGATGTGTGCGGCGCTGGTGACCTGCGATCCCGCCACGGGCCGCGCTTCGGCGATTCAGCGGATCATGCTGGGTGAGTGAGGCTAGTGGCTGCTGGCCTGCTGCGTTGGCACTGGCCGGAACACGCCCGGCGTCCCTTTTGCCACAGGCTGAAACGATGAGCGCGCTGGCGGCGGCCCGGGCCTCGAGATCACGCTCGACGCCTGCGGCACGGGCCGAAGCGCTGTCGCCCCAGAGGTCAACGGCACCGGCTTTTCTCCAAAGAGCGGGGCCGGAGTGTGGGTTGCCTTGATCAGTCGTCCCCTGCGCGTAAACTCCATCGTCCACAGCATGGGGTGCGGTGCGGCTGCTTCGTCGGCAAACCGGATTGTCTCGCCGCCGCCATCCACATCGAGCACTGCAGAAAGCGCGGGCACGGGCTTGCCCGGGACCGGCGTCTGCGTCCGGATCAGGCATGCGCGGATGACCGCCAGCGAGCGCCGCATAGCAGAGGCCATTCCCAAGCCAGTTTGCGGCGCGTTGATCGTCGGGCTCCTCGGCACGAATGTGATTGAAAGCGGAGATCGTCAGCGCGTTGATCGGCGCAGGCGAGAACAGCGAGTAGCCACGCCGCTGGATGGGAATGATGCGCACCCGCCCGTCGCCATTCCGCGGAATCGATGCCGTGAACACGGTCACATCGCCGGTGCCGTTATTACGCGTGTAGCGCAGAAAGAGATGATGCGGCAGCGCCGGGCATACGACCTGCGTCGCGTTCCATGTTCCCTGCTGCATCTCGAATCCTGTCGACCCCTGCATGCTCGGCAATCGAAGCTTCCGCATCCGCCATCACCAGCCGATCCTGCTTGGTCATCTCGCCTGCCGCGCGGAACTCGATGGATCGATACGGACGGGATGGCGCCGAATCCGCCGAAAACGGTGCAGGCTCAACAGGCGGTGGAACCGGCTTCATCCGGTCGCCGGCGCCCGCTTGAGCCATCGCTGCGCCGTAGCAGGCCGTCATGATTGCCATATCAGTAAACGCCGCACCAAACCACCCCGCGTCATCGCATTCCCAGACTATCACTGGATTAGATGCATAAATCTCAGGACAAAGAAGGAGGGCAGCCTCTTGCAAGGCTGCCCTCTTCGATTCCAGGAGACTGCTAATCTGCGGCGATTGCCAGCCAGACCTCAGCCAGCCTTGTGATGTACTGCCGAAGGCTTGTGAACCACCTTCTTCTTCCCTCGGGGATCACAACACCGTCACGGAGCACGATCTGCGCGCTCTGTGCGGAGGTGTCGGTTGCGGGAACCTGCGTGTAGGTGTCGTAGGTGCCATCCAGCTCCGCTGCCGGGCTGCGTGATGAACTCAAACCCGGCGGCCGGAATCTCACTGTCCTTGAGAGGCTCCTTCAGGTTCACGATGAAGTCGGGAATCTTGGAGTCTTTCGCGTCCTGCGTCACAGCAACCTTGATCTGGATGCCGTTGCTTCAATCACGATTCCGGGGACCGGTGTCTGCTTATCCTTCAACAGTGCCCAGAGCTTGTCTGCGTCGTCCTTGGACCCGAGCGCAAGCACGGTTTCCTTGTCGGCGAGAGCCAGGGTGTTCAGGTCCGGCGTCGCTGCGATCAGATCGTGAATCTGTTCGTCCGGGCTCTTGGCCTTGGTGATCGTGAAGGTTCCCGGAGGGAAGGTCGAAGCCATAGCCTGCTGTTTGATCGCGTCCAGGCCGTCAAGACCGCCATGGTACTTCTTGTAGTAGTACTCGAGCTTGGGCTCGATCTGATTCTTATAGTTCTGCGGCGCGAAATCCCATACGCGGGCGTAGAACCAGACGGCATCCGGCAGATCCTGCGTCGAACCGGGCTGGCTGTATGCCTGCGCCAGCAGCAGCGTGTCGCCCAGTCCAACCGACTTGCTCTGATCATCGGTGTAGAGCATCAGTTCCGATTTGTACTCAGCCTGTGCGTCCTTGTAGTCCTTCTTGACCACGTCATCCAGCGCCATGGCCGAGTGGAATGCGGGGTACGCGATGCCCGTCTGCTGCTTCCATGCGTCGTCAGCGAGTCCAGCTGGCTTCGGCACCTGCAGGCCCTTCTGGGCCAGCGCCGCGGCATCGTCGCAGGTCTGCACGTCCGAGGTCTTGCCGCATTGGGCCTTCTTGATGAAGACCGAGATGAAGATCGCCTTCATGTTGTTCGGATCGACCTGGAGCAGCCGGCTGGCCGCGCTCAGCGTTTTATCCGGATCGCCGAGCTGCTGATAGGTGTCGATCAACTCGTCGAGAACCGCATTCTTCACCACGCTTTGCGGATACGTGGTCAAAAAGTTCCTCGAGTGCCGAGGCCTTGGCCTGCTCGTCACTCTGCGTGATGGCCATTTGATAGGCATTGAACTCGGCCGGATCCTTGATGGTGATCTGGTCCTGTGCGCGCAGCGCCGGAGTAGCGATCAGGCTGAAGCTGGCCAGCGCCATCACAGATGCAAAGACAATCTTCTTCATTCAGTGCTCCTGGGAAATACCGAAAGTGGAATGTAACGCAAACACTCGCTCGCGGAATGAGCGGCCGTTGTTCCTGGCTGTCGAACACCGAATTCACGGTTGAACGATACCACGGCTTCCAGTGCGGTGTTGGATGGATTATAGAAACCGCGGCCCCGGGTGACAAGCAAAGTTCTGGTCGATAAGCCGATTTATCGATCAGCCCAAGCTTAACAGCCGCCGCCTTGGGCCCGCGCCGCTGGGTCCAAGCGCGCACTTCGCGTCTCGAGCATTTCACGCACCGATGCGCCACCCCTGATCTGCGCCGGAAGAGTCTTCTTCCGTGCACAGCATAACGCCTTAGACACCGATTTTGCGAAAAGTGTTCCCAAGCGGACACACGATGGTCAGGCAGGTGCTATTGCAGCAGGCGAACCAGCTCGATCTGTTCGGCCAGAAAGGCGTCGTGGCCGTGAGCGCTCGTCATCTCTCGGTAGTCGACATCAACGCCAGCCGAGCGGACCGTCTCCGCAAAGGCGCGCACGGAGGCAGGCAGGAAACAGCCAGTCCGAACTGATGCCAACAAAGTTGACCCGCGCTCGAATCCGCCCGAAAACCTCTTTGGGCGTTGCGCCGCCGCTCAGCGGGTCCCAGGTGTCCATGGTCCGCAGGATGGCCAGATAGGCATTGGCATCGAAGCGGTCGATAAAGCGGCTCCCCTGATGGTCCAGATAGCCGGCAATATCGAAGCGGCCGCCGACCAGGCCGCCACGCTGATCGTGATGGGCCCAGGGGTCTTCGCCGTTGCGGTTGGGATTGCGCGAAAACCTCTCCTCAAACAGCGGGGCCGATTTGTAGCTCAGCATGCCGATCTGCCGCGCCAGGGAGAGCCCCTGCCTCGGCGGCCGCTGCGGCAGATAACGCCCCGCGTCCCAGTCCGGATCGTTCTGGATGGCCTGACGCTGCAGATGATTCAAAGCCAGCCCCATCGCCGCCAGCGGGGCCACGGCGATAATCGCCGCCCGCTCCACGCGCTCGGGGTCGTGGATGGCCCACTCCAGGGCCTGCATGCCGCCGATCGACCCGCCCAGAACAAGGCGCAGCCGGCGGATTCCCAGTGAATCCAGCAACTGCGCCTGTGCCCGCACATTGTCGCGAATCGAGACAAGAGGAAAATCCGGCCCATAGACCAGCCCGGTCTCCGGATCCACCGAACCGGGTCCTGTCGAGCCATAACAGGAGCCCAGCATGTTGATGCAGATGACGAAATCATGCTCCAGCGAAAGAACCGCGCCCGGCGCAAAAACTTCCGGCCACCACGATCCCACCAGCGCCGAACCGGACAGCGCATGGCACACCAGCACGGCATTGTCTCGCGCCGCATTCAGCCGGCCATACACCGCATAGTGCAGCGTGGGAGTGCACAGTGTCCGCCCGCTCTCGAGAAGCAGGTGCCGGTCGAGCACAAAGTCGCCTTCGTAGGTCGGCTGCAGCGGCGGCTGCGAGGCCGGAGTGGCTCCAGCCTCATTCTGCGGATCTTGCATAACCTTCATTGTGCCGCAACACCCGCCGTGGCTGCCGAAGCCGCTGCCGAGTGCCCATTGGCGGCTTCAATGGCCTGGTCAAGATCGGCAAGAATATCGCGGATATCCTCAATGCCGACCGAGAGCCGCACCAGCTCCGGCGTAACTCCGGTGCTGGCCTGCTCTTCCACCGAAAGTTGCTGATGCGTCGTCGAGGCCGGATGAATCACCAGCGACTTGGCATCGCCGATATTGGCCACCAGCGAGAACAGCTCCAGCGAGTCGATAAACTTCTTGCCCGCCTCGTAGCCGCCGCCCGCTTTTCCGGCTTTGATGCCGAAAGTGATGAGCGCTCCCTGTCCGTTGGGCAGATACTTTTTGGCCCGCGCCTAGTACGGGCTCGAATCCAGGCCGGGATAGTTCACCCACTCCACGCCCGGATGCTGCTCGAGGTGCTTCGCCACCGCCAGCGCATTCTGCGAGTGCCGCTCCAGCCGCAGGTGCAGCGTCTCAATGCCCTGCAGCAGCAGAAATGCGTTGAACGGCGACAGCGCCGCGCCGGTATCGCGCAAGCCCTGCACGCGCGCCTTCAGGATGAACGAAATCGCCCCGAAGGTCTCCCAATACGAAAGCCCATGATACGAGGGATCGGGCTCCGTGAACTCCTTGAAGCGCCCCGAAGCCTTCCAGTCAAACTTGCCCGCATCCACAATCACGCCGCCGATGGTGGTGCCGTGGCCGCCAAGAAACTTGGTCGCCGAGTTCACCACAATGTCCGCGCCCCACTCGATCGGCCGCACCAGCGCCGCCGAAGCTGAAGTGTTGTCGATCACCAGCGGCAGGCCATGCTCATGCGCAATCGAAGCGAACTTCTCGATGTCGACGACATCGAGCTTGGGGTTGCCCAGCGTCTCGGTATAGATCGCCCGCGTCTTGTCGTTGATCGCTGCGCGCAGGCCGTCGAAGTCGTCCGCGTCGACAAACCGCACCTTGATGCCCAGCCGAGGCAGCGTGTAGTGGAACAGGTTGTAGGTGCCGCCATAGAGCGAGGTGGTCGAGACGATCTCATCGCCCGCCGCCGCCAGCGTGGTCAGCGTCAGCGTCTCGGCCGCCTGGCCCGAGGCCGTCGCCAAACCCGCCACGCCGCCCTCGAGCGCCGCCACGCGCTTCTCCAGCACGTCGGTCGTCGGGTTCATGATGCGCGTGTAGATGTTGCCGAACTCCTTCAGCGCGAACAGCCGGCCGGCATGGTCGGCATCCTGAAAAAGGTACGAAGTGGTCTGATAGATCGGCACGGCGCGCGAGCCGGTCGCCGGATCGGGCGACTGGCCGGCATGCACGGCAAGGGTGGCAAGGTGCTGCTTCTTCTCTTCGGCCATGAGGAACTCCTTTAGTCTCGGTGACAGGTCGCGTGTGCGGCAAGGCGGCGAATCGCTTCAGTAACCCTGCCAAAATGCAAAAACCCGAATCCTTTTCGAGGACCCGGGCCGTTTGGTTCAAGATCGGTTGCGCTTAGCGCATGTGCCGCTCCAGAGCCCCACGGACGGGTCCGCATGCCAGACACATGCACATGGCCATGACCTCAATTCCGCGCTTCCCTTGGTTCGGCATTGAAGGAAGTATCGCGGAATGCGCGATGCCTGTCAATCAAAACTCCGCACCTGACCGCAATCATTCGTGATCGTCCTTCCACACATACGCCCCCGGTTGCGGCAGGCCGATGTGCGCCAGCACGCGGAACACAAACTGCCGCGCCATCTCCGTCGAGTCGGCCGGCTTGTTATAGAACGCGGGAATCACAGGAAAGATGGTCGCGCCGGCTTCGGCAGCCAGCGTCATATTGCGCAGATGGATGCGGTTGAAGGGCGTCTCGCGCACGCAGAGCAACAGCGGCCGCCGCTCCTTCAGCGTCACATCGGCAGCGCGGGCAATCAGCCCATTGGCCAGGCCCGTCGCAATCGCGGCCAGCGTGCCCATCGAGCACGGCAGAACGATCATCCCATGCGACGGATGGCTGCCGCTGGCGATCGCCGCGCCGATATCGGATTCGGCGTGCTGCACGACTTTTTTCGGGCCGTGCCCAGCAGTTTTTCGAGCAGATCGTTGCGGCCGGAGATGCCCAGTTCCTCCGCCATCACCCGCAGCGAATTCTCGCGAGGCCACAAAATGCACGCGAGCGACCCGCGCATCGGCCTCCAGCGCGCGCAGCGCCTCGCGGCCGAAGACCGCGCCCGAGGCTCCCGTCACCGCGAGGGTCAGATGAACGCCATCCATGCTGCACCCTTATGGCAAACTCGCGCTACTCGCCCAGTACGCGCTTGAAGATCGCATCCACATTGCCAAGCTGCCGCGTGTAGTCGAAGGTCCGCGCGAGCTTCTCCTGGCTGAGCAGCGCGGCGATCGCCGGATCGCTCGCAACTTCATCGCGAAAGACCAGATCCTCTTTCCACGCGCGCATGGCATGGCACTGCACCAGCCGATACGCATCCTCGCGCAGCATGCCGGCCTCGGCCAGATCGAGCAGCAGCTGCCCTGAAAAGATCAGCCCGCCGGTGCGATTCGAGGTTCTTCTTCATGCGCTCCGGATACACCAGCAGTCGGTCGATCAGGTCCGTCGTCTTGGCCAGCAGATAATCCGCCAGGATCGTCGAATCGGGAAAGATGACCCGCTCGACCGAAGAGTGCGAGATGTCGCGCTCATGCCACAGCGGCACGTTCTCAAACGCCGCCTGCGCATTGCCGCGCAGCACGCGCGCCAGGCCGCTGATCTGCTCGCTGGTGATCGGATTCTTCTTGTGCGGCATCGCCGAGGAGCCCTTCTGCTTCTCGCTGAAGTACTCCTGCGCCTCGCGCACTTCGGTGCGCTGCAGATGGCGCACCTCGACGGCGATCTTGTCGAGCGTGCTGCCGATGATCGCCAGCGTCGAAATGTAGGCCGCGTGCCGGTCGCGCTGGATGACCTGCGTGGCCACAGGCGCCGGCTTCAAGCCCAGCCGCGCGCAGATGCGTTCTTCGTGCTCCGGCTTCAGATGGCCGAAGGTGCCCACCGCGCCGGAGAGCTTGCCCACGCGCATGTCTTCGGCGGCCGCATCGAAGCGGGCCAGGTTGCGCTCCATCTCGGCATACCAGTTGAGCAGCTTGAGCCCGAAGGTCGTGGGCTCGGCGTGGATGCCGTGCGTGCGGCCGATGGTCGGCGTGTGCTTGAACTCGATGGCGCGCCGCTTCAGCACCGCGAGCAGCGCCGTCGATGCCCTTCGCGAATCAGCGCCGACGCCTCTTTCACCTGCAGCGCCTGCGCCGTATCGACAATGTCGTTCGACGTGAGCCCGTAGTGCAGCCAGCGGGACTCGGCCGTCCAGGCCCTGCTCTTTCAGGCTCTCGGCCACTGCGGTCGTGAAGGCGATGACGTCGTGCTTGACTTCGGCCTCAATCTCCTGGATGCGCTCGACGGTGAAGCTGGCCTTGGTTGCGATTGCCTTCGGCCGCAGCGGCCGGAATCACGCCATCTTCGGCCAGCACGGTGCTCGCCGCCGCCTCCACTTCGAGCCAGCAGCGGTACTTGTTCTCTTCGGTCCAGATGCGGCCCATCGCGGGGCGCGTATAGCGTTCGATCAACGGCAAGCTCCTCTCGAGTGCGCCTTGCGAGCGCTCGATGCCAACTCTTGATTGTACGGGCAAATACCGGGCTACGAGCGCGGAATGCCGAGCCGCCTGTGCAGTTCATCGTACAGCAGGCCGCGCCCGGCGTGTAGGGCTGAAACCACTCGCCGTCGATCACCATCTGCGGAATGGCCCGCTTGCCCACGTGGCGAATCACCTCGTCCGAAGCCGCGGGATCGGCATCGACATTGATTTCGGTGTAGGCGATGCCGTGGACTCAAGAAACTGCTTGGCCGCCCGGCAATCCCGGCACCATGCCGCTGTATAGACCTGCACCTTCATGCCTATATTTTACGTCGTCCGCGCTGCTACCATCGAGAACGATGACCGCCGACGAGATCAAGGCCCTGCTCAAGCTGGAGCCGCACCCCGTTGAAGGCGGCTCCTTCCGCCGCACCTACACCGCTGGCGGCGAACGTCGAGTCTGCCCCGCGGCGTGCGCGCGCAGAGCACGGCAATCTACTACCTGCTCGAGCCGGATACCTTCTCGGAAATGCACGTCCTCGACTCCGACGAGATCTTCCACTTCTATCTCGGCGACCCGGTGGAGATGCTGCAGCTCCATCCCAGACGGCGGCTCCGCCGTCTTTACTCTTGGACCGGATTTAGCAGGCGGGCCAGCACGTCCAGCTCCTCGTTCCGGCCGGCGTGTGGCAAGGCACGCGGCTCATCGGCGACGGCAAAGTGGCGCTGCTGGGCTGCACGGTGACGCCAGGCTTCGACTTCGCCGACTACCGCAACGCGAGCTGCGCCGAGTTGATCGCGAAATGGCCGGAAGAGGCAGAGCGGATCCGGGCCATTGACGCGGAGCTAGAACTTCGAGCGCCGCTCCCGGAAAGAAGCTGCGCAGCAGTTCGCCAGCTTCGTCGGCAAGAATTCCCTGCTCCACCTGCATCTGGTGGTTGAGCTGCGGATGGTTGAGCACCGAGAGCACCGAGCCGCACGCGCCGGCCTTCGGGATCGGCGGCGGCAAAGACCAGACGGTCGAGCCGCGCGTGAATCATGGCTCCGGCGCACATGGCGCAGGGCTCCAGCGTGACATAAAGCGTGCAGCCGTTGAGCCGGTAGTTGCCGAGAGCTGAGGCAGCGGCGCGCAGGGCAACGATCTCGGCGTGCGCCGTCGGATCGTTGTCGCGCAGCACGCGGTTCTGGCCGCGCGCGATAATCGCGCCATCGAGGACAACGACCGCGCCGATCGGCACTTCGCCCGCCTCAGCCGCCAGATGCGCTTCGGCCAGCGCCGCCTCCATCGCTTCGAGGTCCGCAGATCATGTCTGTCGATGTTATCGCGCCGCGGGTGCGGCGGCCGGCTGCTGCTGCGTCATGCAGTGCAGCGTGCCCAGGCCCCAGACCAGATCGACCGAGTGGATGCCGATGACTTCGCGGTCGGGAAATACCTCCGCCAGAATGTTAGCGCAATGCGGTCGTTGGGATCGTGAAAGGTCGGCACCAGCACCAGCCCGTTGGCGATATAGAAGTTTGCATAGCTGGCCGGCAGCCGCTGGCCGCGAAAGACGACCGGACGCGGCAGCGGCAGTTCGACGATGGTGAACTGCTTGCCGTCGAGCGTGCGCGCGGCCTTCAGGCGCGCAAGATTCTCGGCCAGCGGCTCGTGGTTGGCGTCGCTGCGTGTTGGGCTCGACGGCGGTGACGATCGTGGCCGGCGCGACGAAGCGCGTGATGTCGTCGACATGGCCGTGGGTGTCGTCGCCGGCGATGCCGCGGTCCAGCCAGATCACCTGATCGATGCCGAGATAATCCGCGAAAACCTGCTCCAGCTGCTCGCGGCTCACGCCGGGGTTGCGCTGCTGCACTTCGCTGAGCAGGCATTCTTCGGTGGTGAGCAGAATGCCCTGCGCCGTTGGTGTCGATCGAGCCGCCTTCGAGCACCAGCGCGCTGCGAGCTGCCCCATCGACTTCAATCGTGGGCTGCCACTGCGGCAGACCCAGCAGCTGCGCCACACGGCCCGGAACTTGATCGTCGAGGTGCCAGTCGTCGTACTTGGCCCAGGCATTGAAGCGCCAGTTGGTGATGCGCGACCCGGCCCTCGGCGTTGCGCACGAAGATCGGGCCCGAGTCGCGCGTCCAGCCGCGATCGGTGGGCCACACGTGAAAGCTCGACTTGCGTCGAGATTCGCGCCGGCGCGCTTCAGAATGCCGGTCGCGCGCGCTGCTGCGCCTTCGCGTCCTCCACGAGAAGGTGCACGCGCTCGCGCGCGGCGAGCAGGCGCACGATCTCCGCATAGAGCCAGGGGATGGCCTGAAACTTGCCCGGCCAGTCCTCGGGATTGTGCGGCCAGGCGAGCCAGGTGGCCTCGTGCGGCTCCCACTCGGCGGGCATGCGGAAGCCCAAGTTCGCGCGGCGTCTTCCGCTTCCATCTCTGCAGCCATCGCTATTTCGGCTCTCCGTCCGGCGGACCAGGCATGTACAGGATCGAGAAAGCGCTGGGTGATCGGCGCGTAGGCATCGATGCGGCGGTCGCGCAGGAACGGCCAGTTGCGGCGCGTGTCTTCGATCAGCGCCAGGTCGATCTCGCCGAGCAGAATCTCTTCGCGTCGTGCGAGGCCTTGGCGATGATGCGGCCGAAAGGATCGGCCAGAAAGCTGCCGCCCCAGAACTCGAGGCCCGGCCCCTCGGCGCGATTGCCCAGCACATCGCCGTGCTCCATGGCCCACGCGGTTCACGCCGGCCACATACACGCCGTTGGCGATGGCGTGCGCGCGCTGGATGGTCTGCCACGCCTCATATTGCGCCGCGCCGAACTCATCTTTCTCCGCCGGGTGCCAGCCGATGGCGGTGGGATAGAACAGCACCTCCGCGCCCTGCAGCGCCGTGAGCCGCGCGCCCTCCGGATACCACTGGTCCCAGCACACCAGCGTGCCCACGCGGCCAAAGGCCGTGTCGACGGCCTGGAATCCCAGATCGCCCGGCGTGAAGTAATACTTCTCGTAGTAGAGCGGATCGTCGGGGATGTGCATCTTGCGATAGACGCTCGGCGATGTTGCCATCCGGCGTCCAGCGTGACGGCGGTGTTGTGATAAAGGCCCGGCGCGCGGCGCTCGAAGAGCGAAGCGACGATGGCAACGCCGGCTCTCGCGCGCCACTTCGCCCAGCTTCTGCGTCGAAGGGCCGGGAATCGGCTCGGCCAGATCGAAGAGGCGCAGATCTTCGCGCTGGCAGAAATATTGCGCGCGGAAAAGCTCCGGCAGGCAGACGATGTTCGCGCCCAGCCGCGCCGCCTCGCGGATATGCTTCGACCGCCGAGGCAAAGTTCGCCTCGGGATCGGGCCCCATGCTGCATCTGCACCAGGCCGACTTTGTATTTGCGCTTCGTTGCCATTCTCCGCCGATCGTCCTTCCACGTGCAGGTCAACCTCACTGATAGCAGCAAGGCCAACCCCGGCACAGCGGGATTGGCCTCGAGCTTGTCTGCAGACTGCTGCAGCGCCTACTCTTCGAGAATCAGCACGGCGGCGGCGATGGTCGTGGTCCACAGGCCGCGCTTGTCGCCCACGGCCGACTGCGTCACGTTGCTGGTGCGGACAATCTTGTTGGAGATGCGGTAGATCTCCTTCTTCTCGTCCCAGCTCTTGTCGGGATCGAAGTCCACGTCGAGCGTGGTGGCCAGCATCTCGGCGGCCAGCTCCTCGGCATACTCGCCGGCCTGCTCTTCGGTCTCGCCAAAGCTGTGGTGCTCGCTCAGGTAGCCGTAGGTGTTGCGGTCGGCCGGAATGGCCACGCCGATGCTCGAAACGACCAGCCGGTGCGGCTCGCGCGTGGAGTTCTCCGCAATCACGGCGAACACCACCTCGCCGTGATCGCAGGTACTTCAAACCTTCTTTGCGCGGAATCACCTTGCACTGCGGCGGAAAGATCGACGACACGCGCACCAGGTTCTGCGAGGCGATGCCCGCATCCCGAAGGGCCAGCTCAAACGAGGTCAACCGCTCCTTGTGTTTGCCGACGCCCTTGGTGAAGAAAATCTTCTTCGGGACCATGCTTTTTCCCAATTTCTATGTACCCTCCGTGAGTTTGACAGTCTTGATTTTCGTGAACGTTCCCGCATGAGTTTATCGCATCCTGGCGGGCGGCAACAGCGCGCCCCATCATTTCATCCCGCGTTCATACGGCAGCGGTTCCTTCCAATTCCACGAGTGACTGTCCGGTTCCTTTTCTTGCCCCAGCAACTTTTTCTGTCGATCGGCGTTCTACCTTTACATGAAGAGGATTCTTGCGCCCGGCATCGTTTGTTTCGCAGCCCTCCTCGCGACTGCCGCGGCGCAGGAATCCAGCGGTTTTGCGCCTGCCTCCAATGACGCTCCGGCAACCGCGAATGCCTACTCCTCACCGGTGCCTCTTGAGTGGACGCCCCCGGCGCTTGCGCATCTCAGCGCCGAGGCCGCCGTCAAATCCAGCTTTACCCTCGACCGCAACCTGCTGGCCGCAGCCGCCGCGCTGGTGCCCGATTCCGATGCCGAAGATCGTCAGGTCCATCCGCAAGCTCGATGGCGTCAGCGTCCACACCATGCGCTTCAGCGAAGCCGGAATTCCCAACGAGCGCGAAGTCGATTCCATCCGCGCGGCCTATCATCTGCGCGGCTGGAAGCACCTCGTCACCAGCACCAACTCCGGCGGCCCCGTCCACAACGGCACCACAGATGTCTGGGTCGTGATGGACGGCGTCAATGTTCGCGGCGCAGTAGTGCTTGCGGAAACACCACGCTCCCTGACCCTGGTCACCGTCGCCGGCAACCTGAACCCGGTCGACATCCTCCACCTGCGCGGCCACTTTGGCATTCCCCGCTTCGATTCGAACCAGATGAGCGGCGAACTGCGCTAACCGTGCAGTGCCAACCCGCAGTCAACTCCTGTCAAGTCCCCTCTTCGCCAAATCCCTCGTTACCCGCACATTCCAAACGCTAAAAACCCTTTGCCAAATTGCGCAGAATTAACTCGATAAAGCGCAAACTGGATGCATAGCTTGAGAAACCGGCCGGACACGACTCCGCCGTCGTCTCCAGCCATTTTCCTTGGAGCCGAACCCATGAAAATTTCCCTTCAGATGCGAACAGGCCGCAGTTGCCGCCGCACACCCACCGGGCAGGGTACCCCCCTCCCCCCTCTGCGCCGTGAAACGGTGAAACAGTGCAAACGGAAGCTCCACGCAGTGCCGTGCGTCACCGCTCAAAGCGATGCGCCTCACCCACTCCTCCTTGCCGAGAGTGACCCAAGTTTGCAAATGTAGAAGAGAAAGGGACATCGCACTCCATGCAAACCACCTACAACGGGCTGGCACTGCCCAAAGACGGCGCGGCCATCGAATACTCCAACGGCGCATACAAAGTTCCCGACAATCCCATCATTCCCTTCATTGAAGGCGACGGCACCGGCCGCGACATCTGGAAGGCCTCGCAGCGCGTCTTCGACGCCGCGGTTGAAAAGGCCTATGGCGGCAAGCGCGCCATCAAGTGGTTTGAGATCTTCGCCGGCGAGAAAGCCTTCCGCCAGTTCAGCACCTGGCTGCCGGACGACTCCGTCTCCGCCGCCCGCGACCTCCGCGTCTCCATCAAAGGGCCGCTGACCACGCCCGTTGGCGGCGGAATCCGCTCACTGAACGTGGCTCTGCGCCAGATGCTCGACCTCTACGCCTGCGTCCGCCCCGTCAAGTACTACCAGGGTGTGCCCAGCCCCGTGAAGCACCCGGAAAAGGTCGACATCGTCATCTTCCGCGAGAACACCGAAGACGTGTACTCCGGCATCGAGTTCAAAGAAGGCAGCGCCGACGCGGCCCGGCTCATCTCGTTCCTCAACGACGACCTGCTCAAGGGCGGCAAGAAGAAAGTCCGCTCCGATTCGGGCGTCGGCATCAAGCCCATCTCCATCTTCGGCACCAAGCGGCTCGTGCGCTACGCCATCCGCCACGCGCTCGAAACGGGCCGCAAAAGCGTCACCCTCGTCCACAAGGGCAACATCCAGAAGTTCACCGAGGGCGCTTTCCGCGAGTGGGGCTACGAAGTAGCCACGCAGGAGTTCCGCGAGCACACCATCACCGAGCGCGAGAGCTGGATCCTCGGCAATCTCGAAGCCAACCCAAGCCTGACCGTCGAGCAAAACGCCGCGCTCATCGAGCCCGGCCTTGAATTTGGCTCGCCCGCCTTCCGCGAAGAGCTTTATGCCGAAGTCAAGGCGGTCATCGACTCCATCGGCAAGACGCATGGCAACGGCGCGTGGAAGAAAAAGATTCTCATCAACGACCGCATCGCCGACTCCATCTTCCAGCAGATCATCATCCGCCCGTCGGACTACAGCATCCTCGCCACCTCGAACCTCAACGGCGACTACATCTCCGACGCGGCCGCCGCGCAGGTCGGCGGCCTCGGCATCGCCCCCGGCGCCAACATCGGCGACGGATACGCCGTATTTGAAGCCACTCATGGCACCGCGCCCAAATACGCCGATAAGGATGTCATCAACCCCGGCTCGGTGATTTTGTCCGGCGTCATGCTGCTCGACTTCATCGGCTGGAAAGAAGCCGCCAAGATGATCGAGAACGCGATGGAGAAGACCATCCAGCAGAAGTTCGTCACCTACGACTTCGAGCGGCAGACCGCAGGCGCAACCAAGGTAGGCACCAGCGAGTTCGCGACCCGCATCATCGGCAACATGTAACGGTTTGTGAGTCGAAGGGTACGGGCCGGAGGGTACGGGCTTTAGCCCGTACATAAAGCAATCCGATCAATTGGGGCTTTAGCCCCTGAAGCATTCTTAAAGGAGAAAGCAATGCGCAAGAAAGTCAGCATCGTCGGCGCCGGCAACGTCGGAGCCACTGCCGCCCACTGGATCGCATCCAAGGAACTGGCCGACGTCGTTCTCATCGACGTGGTGGAAGGCATTCCGCAGGGCAAGGCCCTCGACCTGCTCGAGGCCATGCCCATCGAAAAGCGCGACGTCCACGTGACCGGCGCGAACGACTACGCCGCCACCGCCAACTCCGACATCGTTGTCATCACCGCGGGCATTCCGCGCAAGCCCGGCATGAGCCGCGACGACCTGCTCCACACCAACTTCAAGATCATGTCCGACGTGGTCGCAAAGGTGGTCGCGCAGTCGCCGGAAGCCATCCTCATCATCGTCTCCAACCCGCTCGATGCCATGGCCCAGGCGGCTTTCCGCCAGGCTGGTTTCAACCGCGAACGCGTCATCGGCATGGCCGGCGTGCTGGACTCGGCTCGCTTCCGTACTTTCATCGCCGAGGAGCTGAACGTCAGCGTCGAGAACGTGACGGCCTTCGTGCTCGGCGGCCACGGCGACACCATGGTTCCGCTGCCCCGCTACTCCACCGTTGCCGGCATCCCCATCACGGAGCTCATCGAACCGAAGCGCCTGGAGGAAATCGTCCAGCGTACCCGTGACGGCGGCGCAGAAATCGTCAAGCACCTCAAGACCGGCAGCGCCTACTACGCTCCGTCTGCAGCGGCCACCGAAATGGTCGAAGCCATTCTCAAGGACAAGAAGAAGATTCTTCCCTGCGCAGCCTATCTGCAGGGTGAGTACGGCATCGACGGCTACTACATCGGCGTTCCCTGCAAACTGGGCGCGGCGGGTCTCGAAAAGATCATCGAGATCAAGCTCACGCCCGAAGAGGAAGCCGGCCTCAAGAAGAGCGCCGCTGCCGTCAAGGAACTCTGCGAAGTCATCGGCGTCTAAGCTCGTCGCATCAGCATGCAGGCCGCGTTCCCTTCGGGGCGCGGCCTGTTTTTATGGGCGGCTTTGGCTCGAACTCTGTTTTACGGCTTGTCGCCCCATCCCAGCGCGACGGCCCGCTGCCAGCCCGCCTCGATCACCCGCACCGTTATCGGATCCAGCTTCAGGGCGCTATCGCTGTTCCACTCCGCTCGTTCCACCCAGCGCACCCCTGCCGCATCCGACGCGGCTGCGAGCGCACCGCCCGTCACCCGGCACAAGTAATCGGCGATGACGTAGTGGAACTTCACCCGTTCGCCCTCGCGATGGATACGATCCAGCAGTTCGATCAGCTCTACAGGCTCGACGCTCAGCCCCGTTTCCTCCCGCACCTCGCGGACGACGCCGGCATGCAAAGACTCGCCAATTTCGAGCAGACCGCCTGGCAGCGACCACTGTCCCTTGAGCGGCTCATGGCCACGCTGCACCAGAAGCACCCGGCCGTCCTTCACCACCACCGCACCTGCGCCAACCAGCGGCATCTCTGGAAACTCTCGCGTCATCGCGCTGCCACCTCCGATGTTGCTACTACGATAGAACTTCGCGGCCCCTGCACATCTCGGTGTCGCACACTCGTTGGTACCGAAACCGTCACCGGAATCCCCCCTTGCATCGTCTGCGCTGGCGTATCATCAAACACATTCGGGAGGAAAAATTGGCAGAAATCACCTTGCGTATCGATGGCATGCATTGCGGTTCGTGCGTTAAGCGCGTCACGCAGGCCCTGGCCTCGACCGAGGGTCTGCAAGTAGAGGAAGTGCGGCTGGGCGCTGCCCGCGCACTGGTTCCCGAAGGTACAGAACCGATCGATAAAGTTATCGCGGCGCTGGCCAAGGCCGGCTACTCCGCACACTTGGAACAGTAAGCCTCACGATGACAACGGCTTCAACAGAGACGGCAGAAACGCTGACGCTCCCGGTCCTCGGGATGACCTGCGCAGCCTGCCAGCACCATGTCGAATCCGCCCTCACCTCGGCTCCGGGAGTTGAGTCGGCGCGGGTCGATCTGATGGCGCATCGAGCCACGGTCGTCTTCGACCCCACGGTCACCGCCCCCGACAGGCTCGTTGAAGCAATCCGCTCCGCCGGTTACGAAGCCGTGCTTCCGCGGGCAGGCGAGTCCGGGCCGGAAGCCGCTTCGGATGAGATTGGCGCCAAGGCCATCAAAGCAGTCATCACCATCCTCGCGGGTATCTCCGCCATGATCCTGTCCATGCCTCTGGATCAGTCGAGAGGGATGCTCGATAGCGCCATGATGGGCTGGTTCCCGGATCTGTTTACCATCTCTCCGGATGTGCTGCGCTGGTCGCTCTTTGCTCTGACGGCATTGCTGATGGCGTGGGCCGGGAGCAACATCTACGCAAACGCGGCGCGGGCTCTGAAGCATGGCGGCACCAACATGAACACGCTGGTCAGCATCGGCACCGGCGCCGCATTTGCTTACTCGACCTACGCAACCATCTTTCCGGCTCCCGATCGCAACGTCTACTTCGACGCAGTACTGCTGATCCTGGGCTTTCTGCTGCTCGGCAAAACCCTTGAAGCGCGCGCCAAGCGCCGCGCCCTGGCTGCGCTCGATTCCCTCAGCCGTTTGCGGCCTGCGACGGCCCGCCGCATTATCGACGGCGTGGAGAGCGTGGTACCGCTCTCGGAGATTCAGCCAAACGACATGATTCTCGTGCTGCCCGGTGAGCGCTTTCCTGTCGATGCGGAGATCGTCGAAGGACGCACCACCGTGGACGAATCGATGCTCACGGGGGAATCAACGCCGCTGATTCGAGATCGCGGTCAGCGCGTGCTTGCGGGCTCGCTCAATTACGATGGCGCGGTCAGTTGCCGCGCCAGATCGCTTGGCGCCGACACAGTGCTGGCGCAGATTACACGCATGGTGGAACAAGCGCAGAGCTCCCGCGCGCCCATGGAACGGCTCGCCGACCGCGCCAGCGCCATCTTTGTGCCCACCGTGCTCGGGCTCGCTGTGATCACATTCGTCGCATGGATCTACGCCACAAGCTCCGTCCAGCTTGCCATCGCCAATTCTGTCGCCGTGCTGGTCATCGCCTGTCCCTGCGCCATGGGATTGGCCGTGCCGGCAGCTCTCACTGTTGCCGTGGGCCGAGGCGCTCAACTCGGCGTGCTGTTCAAAGGCGGAGAGGCGCTGGAGCGCCTGGCCAGCATCGACACCGTCGTGCTCGACAAGACCGGAACGCTCACCGTCGGACGTCCCACGCTCTCTGCGATTCAGGCCCGCAGCGGCTTCAGCGAGACCGACGTGCTGCGTATAGCTGCGGCGGTCGAGGATCGATCGAACCACCCCATCGCGCACGCCATCGTCGAGTGCGCCCGCACCCGCGCTGTCTCTTGGGAGCCGGCACAGGATGTGAAGATTCTTCCCGGCCGCGGCGTAAACGGCCGCGTGGAAGATTACAACTGCATCCTCGGCAACGAAGAACTCTACCGGGAACTCTTTGGCCGCCTGCCGGACACTTTTGCCCCGCCGAAGCCGGGCAGCACGCGCATCTACATGTCGCTCGACAACCAGCCCGTGGCTGCCTTCGATGCTCGCGATACGCTGCGCGAAGACGCCGCAGCGGCTGTCGCTTCGCTGCGGCAATCCGGACTGCGTGTCCTGATGCTCACCGGCGACTCAGCCTCTGCCGCCGCTCCCATCGCAAACCAGGTGGGTATCGACGAGGTTGAGTCGGGGCTTGACCCTGCGGCCAAGCTGGCGCGCATCCGCGAGCTGCAGCAGGAGGGCCATCATGTGGCCATGGTCGGAGATGGCATCAACGACGCCGGTGCACTGGCCCAGGCCGATGCGGGCATCGCTTTGGGCACGGGGGCTGACCTCGCGCAGGAAGCCGGTGACGTCCTTCTCCTGCACGCCCAGCCCTCGTCAATTCCGGCCTCACTCGATCTCGCCCGATCCACCGTGCACATCATGCGCGAAAATCTCGTCTGGGCCGTTTCCTACAACGTGCTCGGCATTCCGCTGGCTGCGGGCCTCATGTATCCGGCATTTCACATCCTGCTCAGCCCCTGGATCGCCGCAGCCGCCATGGCGCTCAGTTCCGTCAGCGTACTCGGCAACAGTCTGCGGCTGCGCAACTGGCATCCGGCCAAACAGGCCCAGGTGGCCAACGCGCTAGACTAGCTGCAGAGCCCTTTTGTGCGCATCCTCACCCGTTACATCCTCGGCGAGATTCTCTCCCATACGCTCATCGGCTGCGCGCTCTTTACTTTCATTCTGTTTATGCCGAATCTGGGCCAGATCCTGGAGACGGTGGTCCGCAACAGCTCCCCGTTTACAAGCGTGCTGCAGATTTTTCTGTTCATGCTGCCCAATACCTTCAAGGTCACCATTCCCATGGCCGTGCTGGTCGGCATTCTGCTTGGCCTGAGCCGCCTGGCAGCCGACAGCGAGATCATCGCCATGCGTGCCTCCGGCCTGGGCATCGGCTATTTCGTACGCGTCTCGTCCATCGTCGCCATCGCCGGTACGTTGCTCGGCCTGGCTAACTCGCTTTTCCTCGCGCCGCGCGCCAATCAGGCCATCCTCGAGATGCAGCAGCAGCTCGAAACGCAACAGGCCTCGTATCAAATCCAACCGCGCGTTTTCTATGAGGATTTTCGGAACTTTGTCCTCTATGTGCAGGACGTGCGCGCGGGAGCAGGCGCAGCGAACTGGCGTCAGGTGTTCATGGCGGATGTGAGCGATCCCACCACCCCGCGTGTGACCACAGCCGCTTCAGCCACAGTTGTCAACGACTCGACACAGGTTCTGTTGATGCGCCTGCGTAACGGCGCGCGCCATGAGACCGTCCCCGGCCAGCCACAGCAGTACAACATCTCCACATTCGCCACCACCGATATGCCGCTGGCGCTGGGCGGACAGAGCGATGTGCACCTGGGCCGGCTCGACACGGCGATCTACGCAATGCCCATGGGAGCGCTCGAAGAGCGGGCTCACGGGCCGGACAGCCGGAGATTTCAACTCGAACTACAGTCGCGCTTCTCCTATCCTGTTGCCTGCCTGGTGCTGATGCTGGTTGGCGTCCCGTTGGGTGTTGTCTCGCGGCGAGGCGGGAAGAGCTCCGGATTTGTCTTCACGCTTCTTCTCGTGATTCTCTATTACGTGCTTTCCTATACCGGCATCGCACTCGGCCGGCAAGGCAAGCTTTCGGCGTTTCTCGCCGTCTGGCTCGCGAATATTCTCTTCGCGGCAGTCGGAAGTTTCCTTCTATGGCAGATCGCCAGCGGCGGCCGCGTTCTGAGCGCCCTGAGCCGCCTGACGGCCCGCCTGCCGGAGATGAAGCCCAAGCCGAGGCCCAACGGCTCGCTCTTAAATACGCTGTTTGACCGCTTGCAGCCTCGCTCATCGCGCATCGCCGCGCGCGGCACGTTCCCGCGCATTCTGGACGCTTACGTCGTTCGCGAGTTCCTGACCACGTTTGTCCTCGTGCTCGCGGGATTCGTGCTGCTCATGCTGGTGTTCACATTCTTTGAGTTGATCGGCGATATCCTGCGCAATCACATTGCGCTCGCAACCGTGGGCGAATACCTGCTCAATCTGACGCCCAGCATGCTTTATCAGATTGCTCCGCTGGCAGTGCTGATCGGCATCCTCGTTACCTTCGGCGTGCTGAACCGTAACAGCGAAATTGTCGCGATGAAAGCGACGGGCATCAGCCTCTACCGCCTCGTGGTTCCCGTGATCTCCATCTCCGCGATTCTCGCGATCACCCTTTTCCTCTTCGACCAGTACTACCTGCCACAGGCAAATCGGCGGCAGGAGGCTCTGCGCGCCACAATCAAGGGTCGGCCGCCGCAAACCTTCCTGCATCCGGAGCAGAAATGGATCTTCGGCCAGTCGCACTCCGGAGAGCCCGGCCACATCTTCTATTACCAGTTCTTCGATCCGGACTCGAACGAGTTCGCTAACATGTCGGTCTTCGAATTTGACCCGCAGACGTTCTCGATCTCCAAGCGCATCTTTGCCGCCCGCGTCTTCTGGGACGATTCGGCTGGCGCCTGGACCTTCGAGAACGGTTGGGTGCGCTCTTTCGAAGGCGCAACTCAAACGAAGTACCAGGAGTTTGCGCGTACAACCTTCTCCGAGATCCACGAACAGCCCGGTTACTTCAAGAAGGAGAGCCTGCAATCGCAGGAGATGAATTTCGGACAGCTCAATCGCTATATCCGCGATCTGCGCCAAAGTGGATTCGACACCATGCGCCTGCGCGTCGCGCTGTGGCATAAGCTCGCTTATCCGCTGATCGCGATTGTGATGGCGGTGCTCGCCATTCCTTTCGCGCTTTCGATGGGACGGCACGGCTCTCTTTCCGGCATCGCGGTGGCGATCGCGGTGGCGCTGGCCTACTGGGTGGTCGACGGCCTTTTTGGAGCGATGGGAAATGTGAACTATCTGCCCGCCGCACTGGCTGCGTGGAGCCCGGACATCCTGTTTGGCCTGACCGGTGGCTACCTGCTGCTGCGCACTCCCACCTAACCGGCTTTCGGCGCCCCAGCAGGTGTCGTCTGCGCGGCTCCCGCCAGCATCTCAATCGATCTCTCGATAGCCTTGCGCGGCTTCTCTTCAAGGTCCACAAACTGGAATCCGGCGCCTGCGCCTGCGCGCACGTTGGTGACGCGCGCCAGGCACTTTACCTGTTCTTTCGCCAGAGTGAATCGCAGTTCGACCTCCGCCCCTCGACGCAGCCTAAGGCGGGCACGCGTACGCACATAACAGCCCGCAAGACTCAGGTCCCGGATCTCGCCGCGGAAGAGAAACTCGGCATCGAAGACGCCGACCTCGATGGGCCCATTGCAGGCAAACCGCGGATTCCGCCGCCTCTCAGACCGCGGGGCCTCAGATTCCGGTGTTGTCTCGGCGGTGGTACCCAATTCGTCCATACCAGTCCCACTCGTGGGTTTCGCCATCTCCGGCTGGCAACCACACGAGTCCTCTTCTGTTTCTATCGGCCGGCTTTCCAGAGACTTCAAACCTCCAGACCCTCGTGCTCGCCTCGTACAATAGGGACATGTTTCGCGATCTCGGTCCGCTCCTCGGGTACATGCGCCGCTACCGCTGGGGATACCTGTGGGGCACGCTTTCGGTCATTGCCACCAACATCGTAGCGGTGCAGTTTCCCCGCATCCTCGGCATGGCCATCGACGAGCTGAAGACCGGCACAACCCGCACATGGATCTTCGCGCTGGCCGGGATCATGGTCGGCATCTATATCGTCAAAGGCATCTTTCTCTACGCACAGCGCTGGATTCTGATCGGCATCTCGCGCGAGATCGAGTTCGACCTGCGCAACGACCTGTTCCGCCACCTTGAACTGCAGGACTCGGGCTTCTACGAGCGCTATCGTACGGGCGACATCATGGCTCGTATGACCAACGACCTGAACGCCGTGCGCATGCTGCTCGGCCCCGCGCTCATGTACAGCGCCAACACCATCTTCCTCACGGTTTTCGCGGTCTTTTTTCTGCTCCGAATCAGTCCTTACCTCACGCTTGTGGCTCTGGCGCCCATGCCGCTCGCGAGTATTCTGGTGCAGTACTTCGGGAGCCGTATTCACGATCGCTTCGAGCGTATCCAGGCAAGCTTTTCTGAGATTTCGTCGCAAGCTCAGGAGAACTACTCCGGTGCGCGTCTAGTCCGCGCTTTTGCCCGCGAGGAGTCGCAGGTAAAGATATTCGAAGGGCTCAATCGCCAATACATCGCGCGCGCGCTGCGCCTGGTGCAGCTCATGGGGATGCTCTGGCCCACGCTCGAGTTCATGCTCGGTGTCTCCATGATCATCACGTTGATGGTCGGCGGGCACGAGGTGATTGCGCACCGCATCTCTGTCGGCCAGTTCGTTGAATTCAACACCTACATGATCATGCTCATCTGGCCCATCATAGCCGTGGGCTGGGTCATCAACATCTTCCAGCGCGGCACCGCATCGGTGAAGCGCATCGACGAGCTGCTGCGCGCGCAGCCGGCCATCGACGACAGCGCCGCTGACCCCGACGATCGGTCTCGAGACAGTGCTGCACGGGGATATCGAGTTTCGCGACCTGAGCTTTAGTTACGGCGAGATGAAGTGCTTCACCATATCTCGCTCGTCATCCCCGCTGGCTCGAGCCTGGCCATCGTTGGGCCCACGGGCTCGGGCAAGTCAACGCTGGTGCACCTCATCTCGCGCACTTATGAAGCGCCGGAGAATACGCTTTTCGTCGATGGGCTGCCAGTGCGCCGCCTCCCGCTTTCAGTTCTGCGCCACAACATCGGGATGGTGCCTCAGGAGACATTCCTCTTCAGCGAGACGATTCGCGGCAACCTCACTTTCGGCGCACCCGCGTCTACCGCGGAAGAGATGCTCGAAGCAGCGGAAGCCGCCCATATCCGGACCGAATTCGAAGAGTTTCCGCAAGGCTTCGAGACCGTTGTTGGCGAGCGAGGCGTCACGCTCTCGGGAGGACAGAAGCAGCGCGCAGCGATTGCGCGTGCCTTGCTGCGGCGGCCTGCCATTCTGATTCTCGATGACGCGCTGGCGAATGTGGATACCTACACGGAAGAGCGGATTTTGAATGGGCTGCGCGGCTATACGACCAAGGCAACCACAATCCTGATTTCGCACCGCGTCTCGACCGTGCGCCACGCCGATCAGATCGCAGTGCTCGATCGTGGCAGGATTGTTGAAGTGGGAAGGCACGAGGACCTCTTGGCCCTCGATGGCTATTATGCAAGCCTCTATCAAAAGCAACAACTCGAAGAGGAATTAACCGTCGCAAGTTGACAAGATCAGGCAGTCCAGCTGGATGCAGCGACCGGCTCAAAGTCAGCCTGCTCTGCGGCGCGGCCCGCGGAGGTTCCAGCTGCCTCCATGCTGCCCGACTCGCGCGCGACTTGCTTCCACGCATCGCGCACATTGCGCACGCAATCGATAACATGCTCGAACTTCTCGCGCGACGCGGACTGCGAAGCCTGCAGGGTCTGCGCGAAGATCGACGCATAGAACTCGCTCAAGGCCTGTGCCGGCGAACCGCCCACATCCATGCGCAGCCGCGCCTGGAGATGAAGGATGATGTCGAAGGCCCGTTTGACCGCGGCGCGTCGTCCCTGCGTGTCGCCCCTGTCCGCGGCATCAGCGGCCGTATGCAGAAAGCGGATGATTCCATCGTAGAGCGCCACGACGAGATCGACCGCCGATGCACCTTCGAGCGCGTGTTCCTGGTAACTGGCCATTCGTTTTCCGCTCCTTACCCGTTCTGGCTCTGGTTGTAGCCGGTGATCGCCGAGTAGATTTCGTTCACGCTGTTTAACTGCGATGGCAGCTCCTGCAGAATCTCGTTCGCGCTGATCAGTTCCGCGGTAAGACTCGACTGCTGCACCGAGATCAGCGTCTCCTCCCGCGAGATATTCGCATTCAGGCTTGACTCAACCGCGCTGTTCGAATTCTGCGCCAGAGAGAGGATACCCGTGGGTGTGCTGGTTCCCGCATCGTTCAAAACATTCTGAAAGTTGCTCCCCCAGCTATTAGCATCCTGGAAAAAGCCCACCACGCCGCTGAAATCGCTGTTCAGCAGCGAGTCGAGTGAGTCTCCGTTCAGTGTCAGGCTGCCGTCATTGTTCACGCTGATGCCAAGCTGTGTGAGCGAGGATAGGTCGGAGGTGCCGCCGTTGTAGGTAAGTGCGGTGCTGGTCGTCGCGTCCGTAAGGGCGGAGGTCACTGTCAAGGCGCCGGCCGAACCCGCCGTATTCGACACAAGCGACAATTGGGTGCCGCTCGCGTTGGTCACAAGATTCGCCGTTACGCCGATGCCTGCCGAGTTGATGGCCGAGGCCAAACCGGAAAGCGTGTTGTCCGAACTGCTGAGGTTGATCGTCTGCGCCGTGCCGCTGCCTACCTGGATCGTGACAGAGCCGGACAGCGTGTCACTCGCATTCGCGATGGGGCCGAAATAGCCATTGGGGTTCTGCGTGTTCACGCTGCTCAACAGCTCCTGCTGCAGCAGCGACAGCGTCGGCGAACCGAACAAGGGCTCCGCGGTGCCTGAACTGGAATTTCCCTGCTGCGCATTGACAGCGCTGATCACAGCGTTGTAGTCGGAGACCAGGGCTGCGACCGTGCTTTCCACACCTGTGTTGTAGTTGCCGATCACAACCTGCACCGGGGTCGCAGTGCCACCTGTGCCGATCGCACTTGGCGCCAGAAGCTGAAAGGTCACGCCGGGAATCAGGTTAGAGATTGTGTTTGATGCGCTCGTCAGCGCGACGCCGTCGATTGTAAGCGAAGCATCCTTACCGTCCACGGCATCGTTATAGTTGATCGCACCCGTTGGGTCCGCGCCCGAAGTCTGGCTTGCATCAGTGACGGACGAGGTCACGCTGAGCTCCCCGGCAGCACCGGAGGTTCCCGAAACGATGCTCAGGCGCGAACCGCTCGAGTCGGTCAGCACGCTGGCCGTAACGCCGACGCCCGCAGAGTTGATTGCCGCCGCGAGTCCCGCAAGGTTCTGCTGACCGGATCCCAGGCTGGACAGATTGAAGGTCTGCGCTGCCCCGCTGCCGACTGTGATCGAAAGCGAACCGCTGAGTGTGTCGGAGGCGTTGGTCACGGCATCGAGGTATCCACTCGAAGTTTGTGCCAGATTGTTCACCACCACCGTATGCGTTCCGGCGATTGCGGAGGCGGTGGCTGAGGTCAATTCCAATACGTTGGTGTCGGAGCTGGAGCCGGTCTTCTGCGCCAGAACACCTTGAAGATCGGTGAGTTGGCTGATGTCGTTGGAGAGATTCGAGAACAGGGTCCCAAGATTGGAGAGCACTGCATCCTGGCTCTGCAGAGAGCTAAGTTGATTCTTCCAGGGCGTCTCGACCGACTGCAAATTGCTCACGATCGAGGCCACGGTCGCACTTACGTCAAATCCAGTTCCGCTCGTCGGCGACCCAAAGCTAATCCCTACTGTACTCATGCAGTGCTCCAATTTCTCTCAAGCAGATGGCCTTCCAATAGCTCGGCCAAGTTGATTGGAAGGCACTCATAAACTTGTGCCCAGCCTGTCATCTTTACGGCAAAGAGGGCGTCCCGTGGACGCCCCCATGCCTTGTTCTTGTTTGTTCGGTTTACTGCAGCAGCTTGGTTACTTCCTGCTGCAGGCTGTTTGCCTGCGCCAGGGCCGAGATGCCGGTCTGGCTCAGGATTTCGTACTTCGACAGATTGGAAGATGCCGCGGCATAGTCCGTCGCCTGCACTGCGTTTTGCGCGGCAAGGATGTTCTCCTGCTGCGTGCTGACGACCTGGCTGACAGAGTTCAGAGTGTTGATCTGAGCGCCGATGTAGCCATCCTGCGCTGCAACGTTGGAGATGGCGCCATTGAGCGTGGTGAGCGCCGTCTGTGCATCGCCCTGCGTCAGCAGATCCGTCAACGCAAGGTCAGAGGTCGAGTCACCGCCCGCCGCCGCGACGTACTGAATCGTCGTGGTAGCAGCTGTGCTCGCCGCCAGCGTGGATGCCGCCGTCTGGACCGTCGTCGTGTCTTCCACGGTGCTGGCCGTTGCCGTGAGGCTGACATTGGCGTTGGTGTTGGTGAGCAGAATGCCTGTATCGCCCGCTGCTACACCGGCATCACCCACTGCGCCTGCGGTGGTAAAGCTGGCCGTTACGCCGGGGATACCATCCTTGTTGATTTCCTGGATCAGGCCGCTCGCCGTGGTTGCGGTGGTCGCGATGGTGCTGGTCGTGCCGTCTGCGTTCGTGATGGTGAAGGTCAGTGCGCCGCTAACCGTGTCGCTCTGCTGCGCAGCCGTAGTAAGATCGCCAGCTGTATCCAGCGAGAGATCGAGGAACTGGCCGGCGTCGCTCTGCTGCACCGTGCCGCCAGCATCGCCCACGCTGGACGACGTCAGTTTCGCGAAGTAGAGATCGTCGATTGACGAGCCCTGCGTCGACGAGTCACCCGTGTAGATGCTCACGCCGGAAGCCGAACCGTTGAACACCTGGTTCTGGTTGTAGGTGGTAGTCGAGCCGATGTTGTTAATCTCGGAAAGAATCGACTGATATTCCTGGTTCGCAGCCGCCTGCTGCGACGTGTTGAGGGTGCCGTTCGAGGACTCAGTAGCCAGCGTCACGGCCCGGTTGAGCAGGTTCGTCACTTGCGAGAGTGCGCCATCGGCGACTTGCAGCAGGCCTACGCCTTCGCTTGCGTTGGTGGCCGACTGGGTGAGGGCTGAAGAGTTGGCAGCCAGGCCATTCACGAGCGAAAGGCCAGCGGCATCATCCGCGCCGGAGTTGATGCGCGAACCGGAAGACAGCTGTTGCAGCACAGTCTGCAGGCTGTTGTTGGTGTTGTTTAAGCTGTTTGATGCGTAAACCGCACTGAGGTTATTCAAGATACCCAGGGACATGGGATCTCCTTGTCGGATGCTTGGATTCGCGGTCTCTTGTGTGGCAAGCACCCATGTTGTGTGTAACTCTGGGTTGCTGTCTCTGCAAGAGCTGCCGCTGCATCTTGTCCGTTCTTCGGCGTAAGACAGGCCGTCTTTATACACCTATCGTTATGTCCCCCAGCGGACACTCCACTTCGCGGCTGCTTATTCTTTGCGAGACTTCGCCGATAGAGCCAATAGAGGAGCACGACTCCGATGATTGAGCTGACGCGCCTGAATGGCACGCCTATCGTTCTGAACAGTGACCTGATCAAGACCTGCGAAGCCTCTCCGGACACCATGATCACTCTGATCAACGGAGAGAAGCTGATCGTTCGCGACAAGCTGAAACAGGTGGTGCAACGTGTCCTTGATTACCGGGCACGATTGTTGACTACGGTAGCGGAGCAGGTTCCGGGCGCGGGGATGACGTTCCTTGAACCGGTGTCCCGGCTTGATGTGATGGACCGCGTGGAACAGGCCGACAAAGTCTCGCAGGATACTCTGCGCAGCATCGCGGACGCGCGTTGACGCGGCGAAGAGCAGCCCAAAGCCAGGAGCGGTGTTATGGATAAGGCGAGCGTAGGCGGGGTGATTCTGGCGGTCGTCGGAATTGTTGCCGGCTTGCTCATCGAAGGCGGCAATCTTGGCCAGGTGGTGCAACCCACCGCGGCCCTGATTGTCTTTGGCGGCACCATGGGCGCCGTGCTGGTGCAGTTTCCGCTGACCACGGTGGTCGCGGCCTTTCGCAATCTCGCGCATGTATTCGCCGCGCCGCGCAAGCACAACGACAAGCTCATTCGTCTTCTGGTGAGCTACGCCAACAAGGCACGGCGCACAGGCGTTGTTTCTCTCGACGCGGACCTGAATACAATCAGCGAACCATTTCTCAAGCAGTCCCTCACGCTCGCCGTCGATGGCACTGAGCCCGCCGAACTGCGCAAGATCATGCGCGTGAATCTTGAATCGATGAGCGAAGCAGGATGACCGGCTCCCCGCGGTCTTCGAGTCCGCGGGAGGATTTTCCCCTACCATCGGCATTCTTGGCGCGGTGCTCGGCCTCATTCAGGTCATGCAGCACCTGGACAACATCCAGGAGGTCGGCCGTGGCATCGCCGTCGCTTTCGTCGCAACGATCTACGGCGTCGGCGCGGCCAATCTCTTTTTTCTTCCCTTCGCCGGCAAGATGCGCCTGCAGCAGCGGGATGAGCATCAGCGCCGCGAGATGATGCTCGAAGGAGTGATCTCCATCCTCGAAGGCATGAATCCGCGCATGCTTGAGGTCAAACTCGCAGGCTTTCTGAAAGACGCAACTCCGCCCAAGCGCGAGCGCGCCGCATGAGCGGTCATGGGCGCAAGGGCCAGGTAAACCATGAGCGCTGGCTTGTCTCCTACGCGGATTTCATCACGCTGTTGTTCGCATTCTTCGTGGTACTCTATGCCTTCTCAAAGGCCGACGAAAAGAAGCAGGTGCAGGTCTCTGAAGCCATCGACACTGCGTTCAAGTCGTTTGGCGTTCTTTCGAACGCGCGCCGTCAAACACCGCCTCGGGTGAATGTCTACAACGGCAACGGTCTTCCGCTGCAGCCAGCCGCCGCCATCATGGGCGAGAGCATCATGCCTGCTTCGAAGGTCAAGGATGATCTTGATCATATGAAACATCAACTCGACAAAAGCCTCGCTTCGCAGATTGCAAACCACACAGTGACGGTCGAGATGGGCCGCGATGGGCTCGTGATCAGTCTGCGCGAGGCGGGATTCTTTAACAGCGGTTCAGCCGCTCCACATCCCAATGCGATCACCACACTGGGGCACGTGGCAGAAGCGCTTGGCGGCATGCCCTACGACGTGCGGATCGAGGGACACACCGACAACATACCTATTCATAATGCCCAGTTCGACTCGAATTGGGAGCTCTCAGCTGCGCGAGCCTCTTCGATCGCACGCTTGTTCCTTGAGCTGCATGCGGTCCCTCCCGAGCGGCTTTCTGCCGCGGGGTACGCACAGTATCACCCAGTTGCCAGCAACGCGACGCCAGAAAGCCGCGCCATGAACCGCCGCGTCGACCTCGTCATTCTTCCGCGCGTACATGTCAATTTCGCAGCCATGCCGGGATTGCAGGCGTCCAGCGTGCGCAGTGACGGTTCATGGGAGCGCATTACCGACCAGTAGCTCTAATCCACTCCCAGAACCTTCACAATGACGCGCTTGCGGCGCTGGCCATCGAACTCCGCATAGAACACGCGCTGCCAAGTGCCCAGATCAAGCCGTCCTGCGGTCACTGGCAGAGTGGTTTCATGATGCAGCAGAAGCGACTTCAGATGCGCATCGCCGTTGTCCTCGCCTGTCTGATGATGCTTGTAGTCGGGCAGCGCAGGCGCCAGTTCCTCCAGCCATGTGCCTATATCCTCGATGAGACCGCTTTCAAGATCATTGACGTAGATCGCTGCCGTGATATGCATCGGCGAAACGAAGCACAGGCCATCCTTGACGCCGCTACGGCGTACAATCTCTTCCACCGTATCGGTGATGTGCACCATCTCGCGGCGCTTCCTGGTTTCAAAAACAAGATATTCCGTGTGACTTTTCAAATCGACCTCCCGGTGCGCTGTCCAGCAGCATTGCGGCGCACCCTTTATCCTAAAGAGGACCGTGACCTCATCGCACATCTCGGAGTCGGCGGGACACCTCGGGCGCGGACTCGATCTGCTCGCTGCGGGCTCGGCACCTGAAGCCGCGGGGGCCTTTCGCGCTGCGATTGCCGCCGATCCTGCTCTATACGACGCGCATCATGGCCTCGTCCGGGCGCTACGCGATGCTGGCCAATTGGAGCAGTCGATCGCCGCCGCCCTGGCGCTGACAGCGCTCACTCCGGACGACCCGTTAGCGCATACAGCGCTCTCCATTTCTCTTCAAACCGCTGGGCATGTGCCGGAAGCTGAAGCGGCCGCGGCGAGAGCCAGAATTCTCGAGTGGAAGATGCAGTTGGCGTCTCCGCCCGACGGCGAACGGGAATGACCCCGCAAGTAAAGCGCGGGGCGAAGCGGCTGCGGCACATGTACGATGCGCTTTTATCTGCGTATGGCCCTCAGGGCTGGTGGCCAGCGCAATCCCCATTCGAGGTAGTCGTCGGCGCATACCTGACACAGAACACGGCATGGAGATCCGTCGAGCGTTCGCTTGATCAATTGCGCAGTGCAGACGCGCTCAGTGTTGATGGCCTGCGCAGCATTTCTCACGACAATTTACAGGAGCTCATCAGGCCTTCGGGATTTGCGACACGCAAAGCGGCGGCTCTGAAGACATTCATTGCGTTGCTCGATGTCAAGTTCGACGGTTCTCTGGATGCAATGTCCGCCGCACCGACAGAGGCTCTGCGCAACACGCTGCTGGCATTGCCCGGTGTAGGCCCGGAGACCGCCGACGCTATGCTCCTCTATGCCCTTGGGCACCACATTCCGGTCGCTGACGAGTATTTGCGCCGCATCGCCGAACGCCACGATCTGCTGGCGACGAATCCGAGCCGGAAGCGCCCTAACTACGAAAATCTCGCGCAGCTTACTCGCTCTGCGTTTGCTCAAGACCCCGAATCAGAACATATTTACCTTTATAACGAGTTCCACGCGCTGACCGTCGCCGTGGGCAAAGCGCACTGCTCGCGCAGCCCGAATTGCAGTTCTTGCCCGCTTGCCTATGACGCACACTCCGTCCCAGCCAAGAACCTTCACCGCGTAGCTGCGCGAAGAGCCAATGCGGCCACACAGTAAAAAGCACAGGCTCGAAGGACTTTGTATACGATTGGTGGGCGGTCAGGGACTCGAACCCCGGACATCCTGCTTGTAAGGCAGGCGCTCTAACCAACTGAGCTAACCGCCCCCGTATTGGCGGGAAGGCCATTGCGGCCTCCATCAATCATACCAGCGCATGGCTTCGTTGGGACCGATTGGAAGACTACAGCGCGTTGATAGACTTGCAGTGTGAGCCGTTTGATCGTGAATGCCGATGACTTTGGCCTGACTTCCGGCGTTAATCGGGCAATAGTGGAGTTGCATCAGGCAGGGGTGTTGACCAGCGCGACGCTGATGGCCAAGGCAGGAGCAACAGCCGAGGCCATTGAGCGGGCGCGTGCAGTCACTACTCTTGGGGTCGGCTGCCACGTGGTGCTGGTCGACGGAGAGCCGGCGCTGCCTCCGCGCGAGATTCCGTCACTCATCGAACAACGCACCGGCCGGCTCCATGCGACATTAGGAGCATTTCTTCAGCGACTCTTCACGGGCCACATCAAAACCGCCGAGATCGAAGCCGAAGCTGCCGCGCAGATTGACGTTCTGCAGAGCCACGGATTGCACCTGACACACATCGACACGCACAAACACACGCATATGTTTCCCCCCGTGCTCCGGCCTGTTCTCCGGGCAGCGCGCGCCGCCGGAATTCGCGCGGTGCGCAATCCCTTCGAGCCGGAGTGGTCGATCCGCGCGACGCCGCGCGCAGGCTGGATGCGCACCGCCGAGGTGATTGCACTGCGCAGGCTCGGGCCGTTTTTCCTGCGGTTGATCGCCAAGGAGGGATTCATCACCACCGACGGGACGGTCGCGGTGGTGGGCACAGGCACATTGGATGGGGATGCCGTGCGCGCGCTGCTCAGCCGCTTGCCCGAAGGAACGTGGGAACTGGTGACGCATCCCGGCTACAACGACGCCGACCTGGCCAATATCCGCACCCGCCTGCGCGAATCGCGGAACATAGAGCGCAATGCTCTGCAGGCCATTCGCGAGTTCCCGCAGGTCGAGCTCATTTCCTATGCTGCTCTCGCACCGGGCCGCATCGTTTAATCTTCTATCTGCATCTTCCTAACCCTTTCAAACGTCCAACCGAAGGACCGGCAATCCATAGACGGAGCAAACGCGGCCATGCGCATCGGCATCACCTGCTATCCCACATACGGCGGCTCGGGCGTGGTGGCCACAGAGCTGGGCATTGAACTCGCCGGTGCCGGTCATGAAGTGCACTTTATCTCCTATTCGCAGCCATTCCGGCTGAGCGGCCGCGACGACGGCATCTTCTATCACGAAGTGCCAGTGTCGAACTACCCGCTGTTCGAGTTTCCTCCCTACGATCTGGCGCTTGCGTCACGTATGGCGGAGGTCGCCGAGTTCTACGAACTCGACCTTCTTCATGTTCACTACGCCATTCCCCACTCCGTGAGCGCTCTACTGGCGCGGCAGATGCTGGAAGCACGCGGCCGCAGGTTGCCTTTCGTCACTACGCTGCACGGCACAGACATCACGCTCGTCGGCCTCGATCGCAGCTACTTGCCGATCACGCGCTTCTCGATTCAGCAGAGCGATGGTGTCACCAGCATTTCGAGCTATCTGAAAGAGAAAACCGTTCAGGACTTCGGCATCGAGCGGCCCATCGAGGTGATTCCGAACTTTGTGAACTGCGATGTCTACTCGCCGTGCAAGGACGACGCGACCCGCACGGAAGCCCGGAAGCGGTTCGCCTGCTCCGGCGAAGCAATCCTGATTCATCTCTCGAACTTCAGGCCCGTGAAGCGCGTCGTGGACGTAGTCAAGGTGTTCGCGCGTGTGGTGGAACAGGTGCCCGCCCGGCTTGTGCTCGTGGGCGACGGTCCCGAGCGCTCAGCGGCCGAATGGCTGGCGCACGATCTCGGCATTCAGGACCGCATTCACTTCATGGGCAAACAGGACCGCGTGAACGAGTTGCTACCCTTGGCCGACCTGATGCTGATGCCGAGCGAGCTCGAGTCCTTCGGCCTTGCGGCGCTTGAGGCGATGGCCTGCAAGGTGCCGACCATTAGTACGCGGGTGGGTGGAGTGCCGGAGCTGATCGACGACGGGCTCACCGGGCTGCTCTATTCTGTGGGCGACGTGGATGCGATGGCTGCGGGAGCAATAGCATTGCTCAAGGATCGTGATCGGCTGGAGGTCATGCGCGATGAGGCGCGAAAGACAGCCCGCACCCGGTTCTGCTCCACGCTGGTGCTGCCGCTTTACGTTGACTATTACGAGAAGGTCCTGGCCGGCGCGCGCTAAACGGTCGCCTTCAGTGCAATGGGTCGGGCTCGAAGCCTGGCGTAAATCCGATGCCGCGCCAGAATCTCTCAACCAGGTCTATGGTTTCCTGCGTGGTTTGCGGCCCTGTGCGGAGCAACAACTCCGTACGATGAGCGCTGCCATCATCTAGCGCAACCAGCTCGCGCGGGTCGGCGGCAATCGCCACGCATCGGTCCGCGCGATAGGTACATGCGGCCAGGTCGGCAATCGAGAGCTGCGTGGTGGGCGTGGCCAACACTGTGCGCGGCGGTGCCATGCGATCGAGCAGGCAGAAAATCTCAAGCTTGGACTCGAGTTCGTCCGGCACGCAATCGATGGCGAGATCGGCTTCGCGCACCGCATCCTCAATGGACGAAACGAACGCGACTGAGGGCGCAGTCTCCGGGCCGCACTGCCCGCGGATATACTCCTGCGCATGATGCAGGTTGGCAGGCATCACATCTTCAAGCTGCACGCGGAAGCCGGCGCGGGCCGCAGCGACAGCCAGCCACCGGCCCAGCGGACCGGCCCCGATAATGGCCACATTCACCGGCGCGCCTTACTTGGCCTGCAGCACTTGCATCACGTCGTCGGCGTTAGGCTTGGACCGGAGGAGATGCTCGCTGACCAGAGTACGTTCCTCCTCAGGCAGCGTGGGAGCCAGCGCCAGGACCCGGCGCAGGGTTACGGACACGTCGTCAATGTAGTTCATCAGGCGGATTGCTTCTCCGGACAGCGGCATGGGTTTCCTCGTGGTTGAAATCTCTGTCCATTGTAGGGGGTTAGGTCGGGGCGAGAAAAGGCGAGCCGGGCGGCTGCTGTGCTCGCCGAAGCGCAAGATGATCGAAGTCTTAAGAAATGTGAAGCGCCGCAACAACGCATCGAGCATTGTGTTCTCACCTGCATGAAACCAAGCGGCGCATCCTGCCGTCTTTGGCAATGGGCGCTCGAGAAAGCAGAGGCGGAAATATGAGACGGGTCACAGGCGCGGGGGCGGCAGTGATTCTGGGATGCCTGGCATGGGCAGGCGTCGCGCGAGCGCAGCAAGTAGCAGCGATCACGCTAGCTGCGGGGACAAAGGTGGAGCTGGCAGTGACTGCTCCCGTGTGGGCGAAGACGGCCAAAGCTGGCGATCCGCTTTACCTGCAAACCACGTTTCCGGTCGCGGCGAGCGAACGAGTAGCAATTCCCGCAGGCACCTATGTGCAAGGCACTTTGCTGGACGTGACGCGGCCTACGCGCAAAGTAAAGCAAGCGCAGCTGGAGGTCCTGTTTAACAAGATCATCTTTACGAATGGCTATGCGGTGGGTTTGCCGGGCGCTCCAGCGGCGGGCGATGTGCACAGCCCCGCAGCGACGGCCGCCAAAGTCGCCGTACAAGAGACCACCGCCAACGATCTGCTGCTGGATAACGGCGCACAGCTGGAGATGAAGCTGGCAGCGCCACTCGCGCTCGATGCGGCGCAAGTGGCTGCGGCGGTACCCATGACGCAGCCGCTTGCGCTGGGCAACCTGCGCAGCGCAACCCTGTGCCGGCCGACGGAGGGCTCGCCTGGAACGACGGGAACTTCGGACACGGTGATCCCGGGCACTCCCGGAACACCGAGCACGACAATTCCGGGCGGGCCGGGGATGCCAGACATCACGATTCCCGGAACTCCGGCAACGCCGGACACAATCATTCCCGGCACTCCGGGGACACCAGGAACTGCGGGGACGACCTGTCCCAGCAGCCCGATGGTGACAGCAAGTGAGCCGCTCTTGCTGGCGCCGGAGATTTCGGCGCACTGACAGCTCAACTAAGCTTGTGGCGCTCCGCTGCGGCGGACAGAGAGGAATATCTGAATGCGATGGATAGCGGTGGGGTTGATTGCAGCGTTATGTGGCGCACAAATGCCGATGGCTGGCGCGCAGGAGGCACCCAAGTCGAGCATGATCACGGTACCTCAAGGCACCACCGTGCCCCTCACACTGGTAGGGCCGATCCGCAACAAGATGAAGCCAGGCGAGGCCGTACGCGCGAAGGTCGCGTTCCCGGTCACGGTGGGGACGCAGGTCGCCATTCCCGCTGGGACTTATGTACAGGGCACTCTGACTGCACTTGATGCGCAGCCCAAGCACGGCCAACCAGCAAGCGTGGAACTACACATGACCGGCCTGCTGTTCGCCAACGGCTACGCGGCGCCGCTGGATGCAGACAACATACAGGCTCTCATGATTGAACCGGAACCGGGCCCTGAGCAGACGGTGGAGTTGGCAGACGCACGCGACGGCGCGCCTGCACTTGGAGACGGATTTGGCGCAGGAATGGGGGGAGGCCAAAATCCGCCCACCTTACCTCCACCACCACGGCTTGGGCCAAACCCTGCCGTGATTGGCGGCGCGATTGCGGGCAGCGCTGCGGTTGCCCTGATTCTTGCGTTGACGCTTGGCCGCCGCCACACGGCGAATGTGGATTACATCGTCTTCGATAGCGGTTGGCAGTTCCAGATGGTTCTGCAGCAGCCTCTGACGCTCGATGCGAACAAGGTCGCAGCCGCTGCCGCCGCGGCGCCAGCGCAGTAGGAGTTGTGGCAAACGCAACGAAGCGGCCCATCCTCCCACAAGGAATGGACCGCCGCGTTGCCTTCCGGTTTCTTGCGCGTACCGGCCGGAATTCTTTTCCCCGTATTACAGGGTTCGCTTGAACAGCGGCGTCGCGATCAGGAGTGTCCCGATGCCGAAAGCGAACAGGAAGAGCAGGTCGTACCGAATGGCGGTGAAGCCGCCATCTTTGAGCAGGACGGCCTCGAAGGCGTGCACGGCATAGGAAAATGGGTCGACGAAAGCAATCGAGCGCAGCCACTTTGGAAATGCCGCAATCGGATAGATGGCGCCCGAAGGAAAATAAAGCAGCGTATTGAGCACGCCGAACATGGCGCGGGGCACCAGAGGATCGTCAACGCGCACCATCATCAGAAACATCATGCCGTTGAACGCGATCGATGTGCCAAGAATAATCAGCAACAACTGCAGTACAGCCATCGGGTGAAATATCGTACCGATGCCGGCGATCAGTGAGCCGATGACAGTGAGCGAGATACCGGCGAGCACAGCTTTGATGGCTCCCGCCACGTTCAGGCCCATCACCAGTTCGAGCTTGCTGATGGGCGTGACCAGATAGCCCTCGTGCACGCCGCGCGCCTTGTCGTCGATGTAGAGCATGCCGCCGCCGATCATCACGGAGATGTACATCGCGAGCGAAATGCTGCCGGGAAGCATGTACTTCATGTACTCGACGTAGGGATAGAGCTCGACGATTTCGAGCGCGATCTTCTTCACGACGCGATCCTGAATCACCGGCTGATTCAAGGCATCGACCAGCGACTGCATCTCGGCTTCGAGTGCCGAGCTCATGAACTGATCGGAGTTGTCGACCACGAGGCCAATCTCCGGAGCATCCTGCGCGTAGACGCGGCGCGAATACTGCGCCGGAATGATGACCGCCGCGTCGACTTTGCCCGTGCGCACATCCTCGCGCGCCGTGGTTTCATCGTCGTAAGGAATCGTCTTGAAGGTCGCGATGTTTGCCGCGACCGCATCGAAGGCTTCGTGGACCTTCACGGCCTGCGGGCCGTGATCGTAATCCACCACCGCAACACGCGCGCCGCGAATTTTGCCGCCGAATGCATTGCCGAGAATGACAAGCTGCACCAGGGGCAGCATCATCGACATGATCATGAGGACCGGCGAGCGAAAGAATTTGCGCATCTCGCGCTCGACAATTGCGAGCATTCTGTTCATGGCTGTGCTCCGGGGCGCGGCGGCATGATGAAGACGGACTTCACCTGCTCGTCGCGGAGCTGGCGGCCGGTGTAGTGCACAAAGACATCATCGAGCGAGGTGTTCTGCACGCTGAGCGAAGTCAGCTGCTCTCCCAAGCGATGCGGCCATCTCCACAAGCTGCGTAGTGGTCTGCGAGCCGTTCGAGGTGAGCACGCGATAGACGCCGGCCGATTGCGATTGCACATCGGTCACATGCGGGAGTGCCATCAGCCGCTCCTTCCACTCCGGATCTTCGCGATTGAACTGCACCTCGACCACGTTGGAACCGGGAACGCTCTGCTTGAGTTCAACCGGCGTGCCCAGAGCAACCAGCTTGCCGTGATCGACAATGGCGATGCGGTCGCAGAGCCGGTCGGCCTCTTCCATGTAATGCGTGGTCAGCAGCATGGTCAGGTTGCGTGTCTTCTTCAGGTTGTTCAGCATCTCCCATACCGCGATGCGCGAAACCGGATCGAGGCCGGTGGTGGGCTCGTCGAGAAAGAAGATGCGCGGATTGTGGACCAGGCCGCGCGCGATTTCGAGCCGGCGCCGCATGCCGCCGGAGAGGGTCTTGGTCTGCGCATCGCGCCACTTCACCAGATCGACAGCCTCAAGCACTTCCTGCATGTTCTTCTCGCGCTCGCGCGCGGCCACGCTGTAGAGCTTGGCGTAGATGCTCAGGTTTTCTTCGACGGTGAGGTCGGGATCGCTGGTGAGCGCCTGCGGAATGACGCCGATCATGCGGCGCACAGCGTCGGAATCCTTGCTTACATCGTGGCCGCCGACAATCGCCTCGGCCGGTGGTGACGGGAATGAGCGTCGTCATCATGCGGATCAGCGTGCTCTTCCCTGCGCCGTTAGGACCGAGCAGGCCGAAGATTTCGCCCTCGGCCACCTGAGAAGTTCACGCCCTTCACAGCTTCAAAGTCGCCGTAGCGCTTGACGATGTTTTCCACCGCAATCGCGCGCGCGCCACGAATCGCGCGGCTGCTCGGCGTTCTGCGTCGGAGTGTCTCGGCGGCCATCATTGCTTCACCAGCTTGCTCTTCGGGCATATACACATCCGCGGTCATGCCCGGCACGAAGCGCTCTTCGGGGTTGGGGATGAGCAGCTTGATCTGCACGGTGCGGATGTCGCGCTTGCGGCCGCCGTTGATGTCGCGCTGGGTGGCGAAGTCGGCCAGCGCGGACTTGGCGATCACTTTGCCCTGCACGGTGGCGCCGCTGGGCATCACCACGCGCAGGCTGTCGCCGAGCTGCACCGCGTCGGCCTGCGTCTCAGGCAACGGCGCATAGACCCAGGTCTGTGTCAGGTCCATCACGGTCGCGATGGTGCCGCCGGCGGCGAGCACTTCGCCCTGCCGCGCGGCCAGTACGTTCACAATGCCGCTGACCGGCGCGAACACCTGCGCATAGCCCAGCTCGACCTGGCCTGCTCGGCGAGTGCCTTGGCATTCTGCACCTGGCCGCGCGTTGACGCTACGGTGCGCGCGGAAACGGCAGTCAGCAGTTCGTGCGCCTCGCGCCTGCTTTAAGCGCCGCCTGCGCCGCGGCCACATTCTCGCTGCGCGGTCGAGACCGCCGCCTGCGCCGCCTGCAGGCTGGTCAATGGCCTCGTCGTTGGCCTGCTCGCTCGCGATGCCCTGCTTGGCTAGCGCCACGGTGCGCGTGGTGTCGGCCTTCTGATGATCGAGGTTGGCCTGTGCCTGGGCGAGTGTCGCGATTGCGGCCTCGCACCTGCGCTTCGGCATTGACGGCGGCGCTCGAAATCTCGCCCTGATTCTGCCGCTCGGTTTCCACGGTCTCGCCGAGCTTGGCCTGGTTGCTGGCTACGGTGGCTGCGGCGGCTTTCTCGCGCGGCGGCCAGATCGTCGCTCTCGATCACGGCGATCAACTCGCCCGCCTTCACGGACTGTCCTTCCTCGACCGTAAGCGTCTGGATGCGGCCGGGAATCTTGGCGCTCACCAGCACTTCATTGGCGTCAACGGTCCCAATCAACTTCAGGTCGCTCGAAGTGCGGCTGGTGGCCAGATACCAGATCAGCGATCCGACCGTGAGAATGTCCCAGAATCAAGAAGACCCTATTTCGCGCGTTCATTCTTCCTCCCAAATGCCAGCCGATCCGCATCGAATTCGGGCATCGGCGTATCGGCAATCACCTGCGCAGCCAGCGCAGCTCCCCGCACGCGATCCTTGAAGATCGCCTGCCCCAAGAACTCCACCAGCGCAACCCGGCGCGCTGCCAGCGCCTCCGGCGCGAAAGGCTCGGTGGGCAGCAAAATGCGCCACACAGGCGCGCTCAAAAAATAGAAGACGTTGGCGCCCAGTGTGGCGAGATGAATCTGCATCCAGTCGGCTTCAATCAGCTCGCCCGAAGCGATGCCTTCACGCACCATGGATTGATACATCGTCATCACCGGCGCGAACACTCGCTTCACGAGCGTGGGCAACGCGGTCGTTCTCGCCCTTGTGCATGCGCATCATCTCCTGCTGCATCAGGCCCTGAAACTCGTGCTGAGTCAGGATGCGGTCGAAGTGCTCCAGAGCCGAGCGCAGCACGCGCTCTCCCGGCGAGCTCTCGCGTAGAAAAACAGCCAGCGTGCGATCGCGAATCTTGCCAGCGATCATCTCGAGGGCAGCGAGATAGAGATTTTCTTTGCTCTCGAAGTAGTAATAGAGCAGCGCCTTGTTGACGCCTGCGGACTGCGCGATGCGGTCGGTGCGGGCGCCGGAGAGCCCGTTCACACTGAACTCGCTCAGTGCGGCGTCGAGGATGCGGCCACGAGTTTCAGCGGCGCGATCGGAGATTTGGGCGGTTGCGCTCATAAAATTAACTAACTGGTTAGTAAATTTAACTCGACTTCGAGCCGAATGCAAGCCCTTGCATTTTGAATTTTGTAAGGCATTTATTTTCTGTAGTTAAGATGCAAGCAATTCATGCGATGAAGTTGACTTGCGTGCCGCGGAGCGGATCATCCTCGCTCGCCGACGCCTCATTCAGCTCCTGATCCAACTCGCCCGAATCGGCCCCGGCGTTGTCATGCGCCGTGCTGTGATCTCCTGCGTGCTGATGCTGCGTGCGGTCCTGGGCCGCCGGCGTGGAGGCGCCTACCTGAAAGTGCGGCGCGCGGATTCCCTCCGTCCGCCGCGGATCGGCAAGTCCGTCCGCGATACCGAAGATAGGCCCGATATCCATCGATCTACCTCGCCCCTGTGGCCTCTATCGGCTTGCGCAGGGCAGAGTTTAATGACTTTTAGGGCGAAAAGTGACCTTTTTCCGGCCAGTGGCCGAAGAAACTAGCGCTGTGTGTCGAGGGCCATCGCGCCAATCGGCAGAGCCGCAACTGGTGCTGCACCGCGCGCCGACTGAGCTGGCAGACCGCCCAGCAGGCTTACCCCTTGCGCCAGCGACAGCCTCACCATGACCGGAGTAAAGCCGCTGCGGGTTTCGCTGGTCTCGTGGGCAATGGTCTTAAAGAGCAGCGCGCGGCCGCTCATGTGAACTTCGAGCTGAGCGGTCTTCCAGTCGGTTGAGCTCACCTGGGTTCGTACCAGGCGAAACCAGCCACCCTTGTAGAGGCGCCCGAGCAATCCGTAGCCAAAATCCACGTTCTCGTCGAGTGTGCCGTCGAGCCGGGCAAGCCGCTTGGAACGTGCGTCGACCCACAGTTCACCCTGCATGGCGTGAAAGATGCGTGCTTCAATGCTGTGCGGCGGATAGCTTGGATTGGGCCGGAAGCGAAGCCGGTAGGCGCCATTTTCAGGATTCTCATACTCAAACAAAAACGCGTCCGGCAGCAGCGCGAGGATGCGCCCGATGCGCTTTTCATCTGCTGCATAATCCTGACGCTGGCGCGCTTGCTCGTCCGGTGAGTTCAATAAATGCTGCAGCCGTTCGGTCTCCTGATGCTCGGTGGCAGCGTTGAGCGGGCGGCCATCCGCGGCAATCAGCCGCAGCACCGGGCCGTCGGCCGTCTCAATCTGCTCGGAAACACGGGTCTGCTTCTGGGCCTGTTGCACGATCCGGTAGCGCCAGTAGCCGTGGAGCTGGTGGTCGTGCAGCTCGTTGTAGACCACCTCGCGCACCAGCTGCGCAGGCGCCTCGGCTGGGTTTTCCTGCGCGAATGTGATCGCCTGTGCACAGGCCAAGATTGCCGCGATTGCCCAGAAGACACGCATCGCTCCGCCTCCGAACCGCCGGTTTATGCTGCCGCCTGCAGCATCGCTCGAATGCGGTTAACGTGTTGCGAGGGATGCGTGAAAAACGGAAGAAAACCGAAGTGATTCCATGAAATCCCAACAAAACGCGAACCATGTTGTGCAACAGTACGCCGTCATGCCGCGCTTGCTACACTGGGGCCATGCTGGATGAATTGGAGTTTAGGCGGGCGGCCGAGAGCGCGCTCGATGCGCTCAAGAAGCACCTGATCGCGCGCGAGGAAGAGGACGAAGCCGGCTTCGAGGTGGAGGAGCAGAACGGCGTGTTGAATGTGCTTTTCGAGGAGCCGCCGGGCAAGTTCGTCATCACGCCCAATGCGCCGGTCCGGCAAATCTGGATCTCGGCTCTCTCGACCAGTTTCAAGCTCGACTGGGACGCCACAGCCGGCGCTTTTGTCCTCCCGCGCACGGGCGAAAAGCTTGAGCCGCTCGTTGACCGGCTGATTCAGGAAAACGGCTAACAGCACCGCCAAAGGAAAAGCGGGCCCGGCAGTGCCAGACCCGCCTCGTGCAATCCTGCTACCTACTTCAAAGCGTAGATGACCTGCAGTTCCTTTTGCGCGAGCGCATCGGGCAGCGGCGCGTAGGACAGAGCCGAAACCTCGCCCTCGCCGGACTTGATAATCCAGCTCAACATATCCTTGAGCACCTTCCGGTTCGCTTCGTTGGTTCCGCTGGTCGGAATCAAGAGGTAGGTGAAGCTTGAGATCGGGTAGGAGTTGGCGCCTGGCGCGTTGGTGATGGAAACGCGGAAGTCAGCCGGCATCTGCTTGATGCTGGCCGCAGCTTCCGTCACACCAGAGATCGACGCGGAAACCCAGTTGCCAGCAGCATTCTTCACTGCGCCAAAGGTGATCTTGTTCTGCAGCGCGTAGATCAGCTCAACGTAGCCAATCGCGCCCGGCATCTGGCGAACCAGACCTGCCACGCCTTCATTGCCCTTGCCACCCACACCCACGGGCCAGCTGGGCGAGGTGCCTTTGCCGGGGCCATCAGCCCATTCCTTGCTCACCTTGCTCAGATAGTCGGTAAAGATGAAGCTGGTGCCCGAGCCGTCGGAACGGTGCACGACAATGATCTTCTGATCAGGCAGTTTCGCGTCCGGATTATCCTTCGCGATGCGCGGATCGTTCCAGCTCGCGATCTTGCCAAGATAGATGTCGGCCAGCACATCGGGGCTGAACTTCAACACGCCCATTCCCGGCACGTTATAGACCGGCACAACCGCGCCAAGCACCGTGGGCAAGTGGATGAGCTTCACTTTGGACGCAGCCAGCATGTCATCGGTCATCGGCATGTCCGAAGCACCGAAATCGACCAGCCCGGTTGTCACCTGGCGAATGCCACCGCCAGATCCAATGGACTGATAGTTGATCTCCACGCCGGGATGCGCGGTGCTGTACTCGCTGAACCACTTCGAGTAGATCGGATAGGGGAATGTGGCTCCGGCGCCGGTCAGCTTCTGTGCCTGCGCCGCGCTGAGAGCAACCACTAACAATCCAACAACAAGCAGAGTCTTCTTCACGTGTAGCTCCTTCAAAGATGAATGCCGACTCTGATTGTCTACCGGCAATGTTACGGGGATTTGAATCCAGGCTGGTTTTGAGAATTCCTAGTCGTGCCCGGCCACATTAGCGGGCGCAACTACTGGCTCATCAATATGCTGCGGGCGAGGCGCCAGCGGCAGCGTGAAATGAAAGGCTGCGCCCGCGCCCAGCTCGCTTTCTGCCCATGCACGACCGCCCTGTACCTCCATAATGTGTTTGACGATGGCCAGTCCGAGTCCCGTGCCTCCGGATTCGCGTGAGCGGGCTTTGTCGACCCGGTAGAACCGCTCGAAGATACGGTCCAGATGTTCTGAGGCGATGCCTGGCCCAAAGTCCTGAACGAAGAATTCAACTTCGCTCTCAGCAATCCGCGCACCCACAAGGATTCGCTTTCCGCCTTTGCCGTACTTGAGCGCGTTCTCAATCAGGTTGCCAAAGACCTGATTCATAGCATCGGGGTCGGCGAGCACGCAGGCGTCAGGGGCACCAGCCGACTCAAGATCGATTTCCGAATCGACCACAATGCCGCCGAGAGATTCGATCGCATCCTGCACCAGGGCATTGGCACGGATGGGTTGAACGGCGAGCTTGTAGTCGGGACTCTCGATGCTCGCCAGCGCCAACAGGTCCTCGGTGAGCCGGTTCATGCGACTGGCATTTTTATGAATGATGCCGAGGAACTCGCGCGTAGTTTCGGGACTGGGATTGGAATCCTCGACGAGTGTCTCGACATACCCCTGAATCGACGTCAGCGGTGTACGCAATTCATGGCTCACATTGGCGATAAAGTCTCGGCGCGATTTCTCCGCCGCTTCCACGCGCGTCACATCGTGCAGCACCGCGAGTGCCCCGCCGCTCGGCAGCGGCGCCGCATTGATCTCAAAGATGCGCCCCGGCGCAAGCGAGCTGGCGCGGCCAAAGCGGACTTCACCTTGTTCCAGCGCACCTCTTACGCAGGCCAACAGTTCGGGATCCCGCACTGAATGGACCAGCGGGCGCCCGACTCGAATCTGCGTCCCGGCGATGCGCTGCATGACAGCATTGGACCAGCGCACCAGCCCCTCCGATGTAACGGCCACCACGGCTTCCTGCATGGAATCGAGCATGGTTGCCAGCTCATGGCGGCTGCTTTCGATTTCCGCGAAGCTCTGGCCCAGCCGTTCCGCGGTCTGGTTCAGGGCGGTCTCCATGGTGGAAAGCTCATCGCCATCGCCGCTGGGCAGGCGCGCACTCAGGTCACCCTGGGCAATGCGCCGCGCAAAGTCCACCACCCTTCGCAGTCGATCGGAGATGCGGCTGGCAGCCCAGGCGGCAAGCGGAAGCGCCAGTACAAGCGAGATCGCGCCCGACCAAAGCGCTTCGCGCACCAGCGCAGGCAGCGTCTCTCCCGCCGTGTGCTCGACAAAGCGGCGCAGCACCAACTCCATCACCGCGATCTGGAAGACCAGCAGGAGGATGAAAAGTCCCAGCAGCTTTGCGAAAACTTTGCGGGTCAAGGTGAGCCTGCTCCGGGTAGCCGTCCGCCCGGCGACTTAGTCGCCCTTGGGGATCTCAAAGCGATAGCCCGCGCCGCGGACTGTTTTGAGATAGCGCGGGTTCTCCGGATCGACTTCGATTTTCTCACGGATGCGGCGCACATACACATCCACCGACCGCGGCGTAACGAAGCGGGCGTCGCCCCAAACCGCGTCCAGCAGGTGGTCGCGGCTGTAGACGCGGCCCGGATGCCGAGCGAGATAGTCGAGCAGGCGAAATTCCGTCGCGGTGGTAGTCGTCAGCTCGCCGCGCACTTTGAGCTGCATGGCGTTCGCGTCAATGATCACGTCTTCAAAACTGATGATCGAGGGGGTCGTGGGCCGCTCGAAACGGCGCAGCACAGCCTTGACGCGCGCCAGCAGCTCACGGGTCGCGAAAGGCTTGGTGATGTAGTCGTCGGCGCCCAGCTCCAGGCCGAGCACACGGTCGTTTTCGCCCGCCCGCGCCGTTAAAAAGATGATTGGAATGGTTGAGAGGCCGGTATGGCTGCGCAGACGCCGGCAAACATCCAGTCCATCGCCCCCAGGAACCATGATATCGAGTAAAAAAAGGGCGGGCGGCTGCCGCTCGGCGTCGGAGATGAGGTTGGTAGGCGTATGAAAGAGCCGGGCCGCAAAGCCCGCTGCTTCAAGGTGATGCTGCACGAGCCGCGCGATGTCGGTGTCGTCTTCCAGTACAAAAACGGTCTGGCTCAACCGGTCTGCCCCTTGCCCTGCGGCCTTGAAATTGAGGTTGCCCAGGCCGCACGAAACTGTGAACAGAGTAATGCACGGAGGCAAACAAATTGCAAACGTTTGATGAATTCGGCCTGCCAGCGCGGGAGTAGCCCGCCTGCCCTTCAACTCCTCTTGACTCAAACTCGTACATCTGCAAGACTCCGTCCCAGTCTCTGGCCGAATCATTTCCCATGCACGATCTCGCGATCTGAGCCGCGCGCTGGATCTGCGGCTCTGAACAACCTGGAGGAACGATGAAAAAGTACGTTGCGGAACTGGTAGGCACCTTCATTCTGGTGCTGTTTGGCTGCGGTACGGCCGTGGTGGCAGGCGACAAGGTTGGCATCCTCGGCATCGCGTTTGCCTTCGGGTTCGCGCTGGTGGGCGCGGCCTACGGCATCGGGCCCATCTCCGGCTGTCACATCAACCCCGCCGTGAGCCTGGGCGTGTGGACGGCCGGGCGCATGAAGGCCGCCGACATGATTGGCTACTGGGTGGGACAGTTTGCAGGCGCGATTCTTGCCGCCTGGGTTCTATCCGTGATTGTGAGTGGCGTCGGCGCCGGCTATGACATTCATGCCAGTGGCCTGGGACAGGATGGGTGGGGTCTCGGCTATCAGGGCGGCTATGGGCTCACTTCCGCCATCGTGTTTGAATTCGTGGCCACGCTGATCTTCGTTATAGTCATCCTGGGTGCTACGCAGAAAGCCGCGCCCTCGGGCTTTGCGGGGCTCGGCATCGGCATCACGCTGGTCGTGATTCACATCTTCGGCATTCACATCACGGGCGTGAGCGTGAACCCGGCCCGCAGCTTTGGGCCTGCCCTTCTTGTGGGTGGGCAGGCGATGAGCCAGGTTTGGCTTTTCCTGCTGGTTCCCAGTGTCGCCGGCGTTGTAGCCGGGCTGCTCTTCCGCATCAAGGCGCTCGAAGCCGATGAGCCCATGCCTGAGATCAAGAGCCGCCGCGGGGTCGAGAACGAGATCGCTGTCTAGTGACTAACTAGCGCGAACAGCGCGGTGATCCGGACTCGAAGATCACCGCGTTGCCCACTCATTCCCTTCGCATTTCACGCGCGAGCGATGAAGCGCAAGCGCACGTAGTCGGCCACCCAGTTCCCTTCCTCGTCGCGAAGCCCGCGGGCGGCGAGTTCGCTGGTTTCGGCGATCACTCGATCGCTCAAGGGCTCGGGCACGCGCTCCAGTACGCCCGCGCGAAACGTCCTCAGCCATCCCTCCAAGCCGCTCGCGGCCAACGGCGTGGGCCGTGGAATCAACGCAATGCGCTCTACGCTGAAGCCATGCTTCTCCAGCCTGCGGGTATAAGCCTCGGGCGTCGGATAGTAATTCACTGCACTTTCGAGATTTCCTAGACCATGCCGCTCAAGGGTCGCAATCAGGGCGATAAGAATCGCCGCAACGTTGCCGTGCCCTCCCATCTCGGCCACAAACCGTCCACCGGGCTTGAGCACGCGATGGACCTGCGTCATCATCGCGTCGTGATCGCGCACCCAATGCAGAGCCGCATTCGAGAAGACAGCATCGAATGCTCCGTCCTCATAGGGCAGGGCCTCGGCCGGACCTTCGTCGGCGGAGATGCCGCGCGCTCGAGCTGCCGCTACCATCTGCGGTGATGCATCCACGCCCTGCACCTGTGCGCCGGTTGCGGCAAGCCGCGCGGTCAGTTGTCCATCGCCGCAGCCAAGGTCGAGAATCCGCTCCCCGGCTTGCGCGTCGAGCCACTCCACCACGCCGCCAGCCAGCCCATGCACAAATGCACCGTTCTGCCCATACGCCTGCGGGTCCCAGGTCTGCGCCACAAGAACCTCCTGACGCAGTTGTAGTGGACGATCGCGCATAAGGCAAAGTTATTCTATTTTGCAATTTGATAAGCGTTTGTTATGAAAAAAATCGGCCCACAATCTTCAGATCGACTGAACCGGAATCAAGGTCAGGTCGTCGACGAGTCCGACTTCCTTTTGCACAAACGGCTCACCATACTTCACGCCTGCCAGCAAGCCATAATGCCGCGCCTCCGCAAAGGTGCGCTCACGAATCTCTTCTTCGGGGACGAAGAGTCCGCTGCCGGCCGACTGGTTGCCATATTGCGAGGTGTAGGCCATCAATGCCGCGTGGCGCTGCTCGATAAACGGCGAGATGTCGACAATGAAGCTCGGACGCACATCCGCGTAGAGGCTGGCGTAGACGATCTTGAAGGGACGGTGCGGCGGAAGCCCTGTATCGATCTTTGCCAAACCGGCAACAAAACACGCATCGTAGCCCAGGGTGGCCACAATGGCATGATCGGGATGGCGCGCCTGCCAATACGGAAGGATGACCACCCGAGGCTTAACCTCACGTACGATGCGCGCAACCTTGATGCGGTTCTCAAGGGTGTTTTCGAGGGCGCCGTCGGGTAGATCGAGCGCCTCGCGCCAGCCCACGCCGAGCAATCGCGCAGCTTCCGCTGCCTCACGGCCGCGCTCATCTGCAGTCCCGCGCGTACCGGCTTCGCCCTGCGTCAGATCGAGAATGGCGGTCCGCAACCCGCGCGCAGCCATGCGCAACAATGTGCCGCCGCAGGTCTGCTCCACGTCGTCGCGGTGCGCCGCGATGGCCAGCACATCGGCTTGGTAAGCAGAAGAGGCGGCCATAGGGCGATCAGTACACTGTGTTGTTGGCGTCTGTGGTGGCGTCCATAAAGGCCACATCCCAGGCAGTGCCGGTTACGGTCACATACTGGTTGTTGATGGACGAGCCGTCGGCTGTGCTGTAGATGTAGACCTGCCCGCCCTGCGCCACATAGACCTTGTGCAGGGTGGTCACAGCTGCGATGCCGGTGGCGTCGCCGAGGTAGGGTTCAAGCATGGTGACCGAGTTGTTCGCGGTGTTATACATCGTGATGCAGCCGTAAGGCAGCCCCTTGGCATAACGCTCGCCGTTGTTGCACTTGGTCATGCCGATCCAGAGCGTGTTGTCGTCCGCGAGGATGATCCGGCTTGGCCCTCCCGCCGTGCCATCGCTGATGGATGCGGTGTTCGAAACCGTGTTGTTGTTCAGGTTCAACACGGTTAGATTGCCGGTAAACAGTCCATCGGAGAGCAGCTGCTGGCCCACCACATACATGGTCGAGGAGGTGACCAGCGCATTGCTGGCACCGCCTGGAACGGGAATCGTGGTGACGCTTCCGGTCGTGGGCAGCTTGCCCGATTGCTGACCCGGGGTGAAGATCATGGGCGCAACCGGCAGCAACGAAACCGAGGCCGCGTTGCCGCCACACTCCGGCCCGCAACTTAGGATGTACGCAGTAGCGCCGTCGGACGAGAAAACCGCTTTCACAGGCCGGTCGAACGCCAGCGGCGCGCCATACGCCGTACCCGTCGAGTCGGTGCTATCCGGGCTCTGCGCCTGAAACAGGCACCAGGTCGGCGCATTCTGGGGTTCGCAATCCTGCGCAGCGCGTGGCCAGGTGCTTGAACCGCCCGAGTACGCGATGGTCTGGGCCGCAGTGAGCTGCCGAACGTAATAGATGTAATTCGAATTCTGAACGAAGGCGATGATCGTAGTGCCGCCGGGGTCCACGCTGACGCGATAGACGCCCGGCAAACTGAAGGCTATGGCCGAACCAGACCCTGGATTCGAGATGGTGAGCACATGCTGCGACTGGCTGGCGCCGACTACGTAGGACTCATTGCGAGTGAGAAAGATGCTCGTGTAGAGCCCGCTGGTGCCTTTGGTGGCGGTGCTGGATTCCTTGGCATAGTTCACCAGCGCGAAGCTGCCGTCCCCCGAACTGTAGACGCCGCCCAACTGCTCTTCAGGCATGTTCTGGATCGAAATCGGCAACGCTCCGGAAAATCCGCCGATCGAGTAGGTCACGTTGGCGTTGTTGTACTTGAAGCGCGAGTCGTAATAAGCGTCGACGATCTGCAGTGCACCCTTGGTAAGGGCGCTGGGGTTCTGGACGGCAATCAGGACGCGATAGGTCAGCCCGCTCGGCGGCAACTGGCGTCCGGCAAAGTAGGTCGTTGAACCACATCCTGCCAGCGCAACGGCAATTCCCAGGGCTCCAGCCGCAGTCAACCAAAGACTTCTCTTCTTCAAAATCCCTTACCTCGATGGAAAGCGCGGAGCGTGCCGCAGCCATGGCTTGTGGGATGATTCGCGGTTGCCTCCCTGCCGGACACTCTGAAAATCGCCGGTTCGGAACCGCTCCCACACTGTATTTGACTTCCGAAGTATAACAAAGCAACCCGGCTGGCTGGCGCTGGGCAAACCCTTGGCTTAGCATGACAAAAGTATGCCAATGTTCGCCGACATCTTCGCGGACCGTCCCGTGCTCGCGGACGGCGCCATGGGAACAGTTCTCTACGCTCGCGGCGTCTTCATCAACCGCTGCTATGACGAGCTGAACCTTTCCGATCCGAACCTGATCCTGGCCGTGCATGAGGAGTATCTGCAAGCCGGCGCGGAGATTCTGGAGACCAACACCTTCGGGGCAAACCGTTTCCGGCTGGGCCGACACGGGCTCGAATCTAAGGTGGTCGAGATCAATGTAGCCGGGGTTCGTCTCGCGCGCACGGCGGTGGAGCACCTGCGCGAGAAGCAGGCCGGCACGGCGTGGGTCGCTGGGGCCATCGGCCCGCTGGGCGTGCGCCTTGAGCCGCTGGGCAAGACCGGCCTGGATGAAGCCCGCGCCGCCTTCGCGGAGCAGATTGCCGCACTTGCCGGAGCTGGCATCGATCTGCTCGTGGTCGAGACCATGCCCGCACTGAATGAGGCTCGCGAAGCCCTCGCCGCTGCCCAACAGACTGCACCCGACCTGCCTATCCTCGTGATGGTCACCGTGGACGACGACGGCAACTGCCTCGACGGCTCGTCCCCGCAGCAGGCCGCAGCTCTCCTCACCGAGTGGGGCGCGGGAGCGATCGGCGTCAACTGCTCCACCGGGCCGTCCACAGTATTGACTGCGGTCGAGGCCATGCGTGGCGCGACCACATTGCCGCTCGCTGCCATGCCCAATGCCGGCATGCCTCGCGCCGTCGACGGGCGGAATATCTATCTCTGCTCACCCGAGTTCATGGCCAGCTTCGCGCGCAAGGCCATCGCTGCGGGCGCACAGATTGTGGGCGGCTGCTGCGGTACCACGCCGCATCACATCCGCGCCATGCGCTCCGCCATGCGCGCGCTCGACGCCCAGGCGCGCGTGAATGAGGGCGGCGCCACCGTCACGCTTTCTTCCGAGGTCCCGCCGGCGCCGCTCGGCCAGCGCTCGCGCGTTGGAGCGTTGCTGGCGCAACGAGAATTCATTACGCTCGTCGAGATTGTGCCGCCCCGCGGCATCAACTGCGTCAAGGAAGTCGAAGGCGCACAGCTTCTCGCACAGCTTGGCGTGCACGCCATCAACGTGCCCGACTCGCCCCGAGCCTCGGCACGCATGAGCGCGCAGAGCCTCTGCATCCAGATTCAGCAACACACGGGAATCGAAACGGTGCTGCACTATACTTGCCGCGATCGCAACATCCTCAGCATCCAGTCCGACCTGCTGGGCGCATCATCGCTGGGGCTGCACAACATTCTCTGCCTCACGGGCGATCCACCCAAGCTGGGCAACTATCCAGACGCGACAGCAGTCTTCGACGTGGATTCGATCGGGCTTGTGAACTTGGTGCGCCAGCTCAATCACGGCCTCGACATCGGCGCGAACTCCATCGGCGCGTCCACCAACTTCACCATCGGCGTCGCGGCCAATCCCGGTGCTCCGGACATCGAAGAGGAGTTGCGCCGCTTTGCCTACAAGGTGGAAGCGGGCGCGGAGTACGCCGTTACGCAGCCTGTCTTCGAGCTGCGCCTGCTCGAAGAATTCCTGCGCCGCACTGAATCCTATCGGATACCGGTAATCGCCGGTGTGTGGCCGCTCACCAGCCTGCGCAATGCGGAGTTCATGAAGAACGACCTGCGCGTCTCCATGCCGGAAGAGATCCTGCTGCGCATGGCCCTGGCCGACACGCCCGATGCCTCGCGCCAGGAGGGCGTGAAGATCGCGCAGGAGATGCTCGCCGCCGTCCGCCCTTATGTGCAGGGCATCCAGGTGAGCGCGCCTTTCGGTCGCTACACCGCCGCAGCCGAGGTCATCGCCAGCGTGCTGCCTGAACGACCTGTCACGGAGTAAACCGTCATGCCCTCATTTGAAGATTCGCTCAAGAAGCTCGAAACCATCGTCGAGCGCCTGGAAACCGGCGACCTGCCGCTCGAAGAGTCACTCAAGCTGTTTGAAGAGGGTGTAGGGCTTTCCGCGGCGTGCAAGCAAGAACTTGATGCCGCCGAAGGCAAAGTACAGATGCTCGTCAAGCAGCGCGATGGTTCACTCAAAGCCGAGCCCTTTCCAACCGAGCGCTAGTCGCCAGCAGCGTCACTGCCCTTTCGCTTCGCCAGCCGCGCCAGCGTTGCCTGCTCGCGCAGCACCTGCCGCAGTGGCCGCGCCGGCGTGCCCCAAAACACCGTACCGGGCCTTTGGCCCTCATTGGTCACGGTCTTGCCGGTCAGCACTCCGGCCTGGCCTCCAAGAATCACGCCCGGCCCCACGTGCGCGTGGTCGCCAATGCCGACCTGCCCTGCCAGCACCGCGCCCTTGCCCACCGTGCTCGAACCCGAGATGCCCGTGAGCGCAACGAGGATCACGTCCTCGCCAATGTCGCAGTTATGGCCAACGTGAACCAGGTTGTCGATCTTCGTGCCGCGTCGGATCCGTGTCTCAGCCAACGCCCCGCGATCAATCGTCGAGTTCGCGCCGATTTCCACGTCGTCCTCAATGACCAGGGTGCCCTGTTGAGGAAACTGGGCGTAGGCTCCGGTTTGTGTATCGCGTACGTAGCCGAAACCATCCGCACCCAGAACTGCGCCCGCATGCACAATCACGCGCTCGCCTAGCGTCACACCGGGATAAAGCACCGCCCGCGCATGAATGTGGCACGATGGCCCGATATGAACACCGCGCCCAATGATGGCGCCGGCTTCAATCCGCGTGTGCTCGCCGATATGGGCTGCGGCTTCAATCACAGCTCCGGCGCCAACGGTCACGCCAATTTCGAGAAAGGAATCCTGCGCCACCACCGCCCGCGGATTCACCCCCATGGTCATGGGGCGCGGCTCCAGCAGCTTGGCAGCCTTAGCGAACCATAGTCGAGGCTGATCCGACTCGATGACACATTTGCCTGCCGGATAGCTGACCACCATACCGGGCTTGAGCACCACCACCCCGGCGTTTCCGGTCATGACCAGCGCCACCGCGGCAGGTGAATCGGCAAAGGCCAGGTCAAAGGCTCCCGCCAGCTCCCACGAGCTCACGCTGCCCACAGTCCACTCAGGGTCGCCCTGCGCCAGCGTTCCGCCCAGGCGGCCGATCAGTTCGCTCAGAGTCATGGGTTTGGTCTCCGTTTGTACAACCCCGGCTCGCCAGCGGGCCGGGTCTTCCATCGCCGATGAATCCACAACCACTGGTCGGGATACCGGCGAATCCAGCTCTCGAGAACATCATTGCACTGCTGGGTTGCCGCCAACACATCCATTTCGATGTCGCCACTGCGCGTAAAGCTCAATTCCGGCCCAAAGTGCAAGACATACCTGCCCTCTGCAGACTCCCAGAGCATGAAACCGGGCAGCACAGCCGCGCCACTTCGTAGCGCGATGTGCGCCAGCCCCGATGCCGTGCAGGCCTTCACACCGAAAAAGTCCGCGAAGACACCTTGCGGCGGCGTCATGTTGGTATCCATCAGGATGCCAACCGTGCCGCCCTCGCGCATGGCCAGAATCAGGCCGCGGCCGAAGTCATCTTTATGGAAGACCCGGTTGCCGTGAAGGCAGCGGATGCCATTCACGAACGCGTCGAGTTCCCTATTGTCGAGCCTCCGGATCACCATCCCCATCGGATAGCCCATCAGCGAGTGATAGAAGCTCGATAGCTCCCAAGCGCCGAGGTGCCCGGTAAGCACCAGCACACCCTTGCCGCGCTCCCTGGCCGCCAGATAATGCTCCAGCCCCTCGGTGCGAATCCAATTTTGAGTGTTGGCAACCGTGTACCGCGGCATGCGGCAAAACTCGACCAGTTGCCTGCCGAGATGACGATAGACGCCATGAAGAATTGCGCGCTGCTCTTTCGAGGGAAGGTCGGGAAAAGCCAATTCGAGGTTGCGCAGCCCAACCTGCCGCAGACGTCCCATCAATCCATAGACTGCATACGCAAGGCCGTCTGCGATCAGCCGCGCAACACGGCGCGGAAGCGCTCCCAGGCCGCTCGCAACGGCCAGCACAAGCCAGTATTCGATCTTCTGCCGCATCACGGTGGACAAACATTAAGTGTAGGCCATGGCGCGGCCCCATGGCCTATTCGCGGAATCGCGGCAAAAGAAAGGGGCGACCTCGATCGAGAGGCCGCCCTGCAACCCATGTTAAGGTGATCGTCGGTTATTGATTCTTGGATGCCACAAAATAGCGCGCAACCGTCCGTACAAACGACACAGCACCTGCCGGAACCGGCACATTGCCATGAAGCACGTTTTCGAAGTTCTCGGGTGCGCCGTAATAGAGTTCCGTGTCTTCCGTGTTCTGGCTCACACTGGTGCCGTCAAGGTCTATGCCTGCGAACAGGCCTTTGTTGCGCGAATAGCTGAGCAGTTCAGAACTCATCTTCCAGTTGGTTGCTGCCTGGCCACTACGGCCCACGGGCCCGGCCGCGGCTGAAGCGTCGCCGCCGATCTTGAATTTGCTCTTCAGCAGATCCTGCATGCCGCGGTCATTCACCGCCACCAGCACCAGGTCGGTGGACTGGCCGCCGATCTGCAGTCCCCAGGAGCCACCCGCCATGCGGATAAACACCGGCGCGCTCCAGCCGTGGCCGGTGCGGCAGGTGACGACGCCCTGACCATATTGGCCGCCGAAGATGAACGCGCCTTTCACCATGCCCGGCACTACGGCCACACAGGTGGCCTGCTGCAGGATGTTCATGGGGATGCTCCTGTCCTGCGCCGACATGATCTGCTCCATCACGACCTTTGCCGCGTCGATGCGCGCCTGCAGATCTTCTCTGGTGCTGGCGAAAGCTGTGCAACTCAGCATGAAACAAAGGCAGACCGAAACCATTGCTTTCTTCATTGTGGGGATCCTTTCTTGTTCGCGCCCATGCTGGAGGGCTGGGGTTAAAAGGTATACAGGCTATGGACGGCGCACCCAGCGTCCTTGCTCCTTGTTTGTCGCGCAGCTACCCAAAGCAGTCAACAGGCTACTGCAGACCGGAAAACTGACGACAAGTGTATGCGTTCCGGAATAGTGCTGCAACCGCCACATCTCAGAGACCTTATAGCGCAAGGATACGGTAATCCGTTCCAGGTAGGTGAGATGCGGGAAGGATGGGAAGGGTAGGCTAAGCCAGCAGAATCAGGGATTCCCGCTGTCAGGAGACTGCAGGAAATTGAAAAAAGAGGAGTTCCCAGGCGTCATGGGAAACATGCTGCCTGGGAACTCCTTTCCCCAGATCTGCGTTGTTTCTATTCCGGAGTTTGCGGGAGGTGACGAAAGGACACAAGGTCACTAAAGGGTCATGCCTCAAAGTAACCTTATAGCCGCTCGACAATCGATTTACTCAGCGAGGGTCACCATTTTGATGTGGCTCAACCGATTGCACTGGTTTTGGCCCCAGCGCGCCATGCAGGGCACGCATGGAGAGATCGATCCGGTTCTCCGCGCCGGTTTTTCGCATAAGCCTGCCCACATGAGCCTTCACTGTCCGCTCTTCGATCCCGAGAGCCCGGGCGATCTCCCGATTCGACCGCGCCAACAGGATCAGGTCCAGCACCTGCCGCTCCCGCGCAGTAAGGTGCGGGTCGATCGGGCCCATTCCGTTCTCCGGCGATGACAGCAGCCGGTCAATCAGCTTGGAGAGCAGCCGCCTCGGCGCCCAGATCGATCCCGACACGACGACCTCAATCGCTTCCCGCACTACGCGCGGCCCGGCGCTCGAGTCCAGATAAGCGCGCGCTCCACCGATGATCGACTCCAGCACCAGTTCGTCGTTGCCCGGCGGCCCGATGACGATCAGCCGCAGCATCGGGCGCAACCGCCGAATTTCCGGCAAGCTCTTCAACCCGCCGATCGAGGAATTCAGGTCGACGACGAGGTATTCGAGGTCCTCATCGGCCAGCAGGTCCTCAAGCTGGCCCACTACCGGCACAACTGGGGTCTGGCCAAATTCCGGCTGGCGCTCAAAAATGCTGGTGAGCCCCTCCAGGCGAATTGGCTCGCCGGCTGGGACGCCCACGCGGATCGGATTGGATTGAATCATCGACGCCATCGGTTTTGCCGGGCCGCAGCCACAGAGTGTCTTCGACCCGTTGCCGCTCTGTCCTTGGACGCGAGGTGCGACGGGGCGTCGCAAAACCGGGGAAGAACGCCGCGCAGGGCGACGCAGAACTACAGTTTGGGAAGTACGATTCCCTGTTGCTTCTGGTACTTGCCTTTGCGATCCGCATAGCTGGTCTCGCAAGGCTCATTTCCATGGAAAAACAAAATCTGGCACAGCCCTTCGTTGGCGTAGATCTTGGCCGGCAGCGGCGTGGTGTTCGAAATTTCGAGGGTCACGTAACCTTCCCACTCCGGCTCGAAGGGCGTTACGTTTACGATGATCCCACACCGCGCATAGGTTGACTTGCCCACGCAGATTGTCAGGATGTCGCGCGGTATCCGGAAGTACTCAACGGATCGTGCCAGCGCGAATGAGTTGGGCGGCACAATGACGGACTCGGCCTGCACCGAAACGAACGACCGCTCGTCGAAAGCCTTGGGATCGATGATTGCACTGTTGACGTTGGTAAAAATCTTGAACTCGTCGGAGACCCGCAAATCGTATCCATAGGACGAAAGCCCGTAGGAAATGACGCCGTCGCGCACCTGTTTTTCGCTGAATGGCTCAATCATCTTGTGCTTCAGGGCCTGTTCGCGTATCCAACGATCACTCTGAATCGGCATGCATCTCCCGTGCCGGGCGCGTGTGGCTCCGGCGGTTCCAGCTGGCGCTTCTTGCCCGCTTGAATGCTTCATCTTACGAAACGGATACGCCCCAGAACAAACCGCGACAGGCTTGGTCTGTTGAAATCCGGGTACCAGCTCTCGCCCGAGCGCAAAAAGTCGCTTTTCCTGACCCAAAAGTTTTGCCGGACCAACATCCCGGTGTTCCCCAAACCGAGCAAAATCTGTACCATCGAAGGAGTAGGGCGTGGTACAGTCGTTTCCAGTCGCATGGCTTCGGGTTCTGTCTTTCCGGCCATGCCGTAGTCGCGCCAGTGAGGTAACCGCTTTGATTAAGCAGGACATCGTCCATCACGTGATCGAGCGCACCGGGCTGCCCCGCACCAAAGCTGAGGCTGCGGTGGACACGGTGTTCGAGGGGCTCAAAGAGGCCCTGGCGGCCGGCGAGCGCATTGAGCTGCGCGGGTTTGGCGTTTTCAGCGTGCGCGCGCGCAAAACCGGCATCGGCCGCAATCCCCGCACCGGCACCGAGGTCAGCATCACTCCCGGAAAGGCGGTGCGCTTCAAGCCTGGCAAAGAGCTGCACACTCTGGCCGAAGGCACGCCGCCGGCAAAGTAAGGCTCGCGCGTCACATCAGGCGCTGCGCATCCACATCCACTGTGATATTTCTGCGGGGCACGCCCGCCTGGTCGGCGTGCGCCAGCGCACCTAGTAGCGCTGCGTTCAGCACCTTGCGCGAGGCTGCCTTCAAAATGAGATGGAAACGGTAAACGCCCTTGATGCGCGCTATCGGCGCAGTGCACGGGCCGAGCACGCGCACGCCCTGCGGCGCAGCGCTCTGGAACCATTTACCGATCTCCGCCGACCAGGCGGCAGCTTCTTCGAGCTTTTCCGATTGAATCAACACATTCGCGAGCACGCCAAAGGGTGGATAGTGCATCCAGCGCCGATACTTCAGCTCGCGCTCGACGAAGCTCGCGTAGTCATGCGTGCTGGCGGCGAGAATCGCGTAGTGGTCTGGGTAATAGGTCTGCACCACGACGCGGCCCGGCAGCTCGCCACGGCCCGCACGGCCTGAGACCTGTGTGATCAACTGAAAGACACGCTCGGCGGCGCGGAAGTCCGGCATCGACAATGCGTGATCGCAGCCAACCACGCCGACCAGCGTGACGCCGTGAATGTCATGTCCCTTGGCGATCATCTGCGTGCCGACGAGGAGATTGATTTCGCCGGAATGGAGCCGCGCCAACAATCTTTCCAAATCGTGGCGCCCGCGCACCGTGTCGCGGTCCATGCGGCCGATGCGCGCGCTGGGAAAAATTTCGGTCAGCCGCTCTTCGCCCTGCTCCGAACCCGCTCCGAGGTAGTAGAGGTGCTCGCTGGCGCACTTGGGACACTTGGAAGGCACGGTGCGCCGGTAGCCGCAGTAGTGACATTCGAGCCGCTGTCCGGCACGCGCCATGCCTGCATCGTCGAGCGTGGGCTTGTGGTGGGTCAGCGCAATCGCGCAGTTCTCGCACTCGAGCTTTTCGCCGCACGCGCGGCACATCACCGCAAACGAGTAGCCGCGCCGGTTGAGCAGGATGAGCGCCTGCTCGCCGCGGTCGAGCGCTGCCTGCGTCTGCTCAATCAACGAGCGCGAGAAAAGCTGTTCCTGGCCCGTCTCCTGAAACTCGCGGCGCATGTCGATCAACTCGACGTCAGGCAGCGGGCGGTTCTTTACGCGGTCGCGCATGGCGACGAGCGTGTACTTCTTCTGCTCCGAATTTTGCCAGCTCTCGAGTGAGGGCGTGGCTGAACCGAGGACGACCGTCGCGCCGGCCAGCTTGGCGCGCATCACCGCCACATCGCGCGCGTTGTAGCGCGGCGTCTCCTCCTGTTTGTAGCTCTGGTCGTGCTCCTCGTCGACGAGAATCAGGCCAAGACTCGGCGCGGGGGCAAAAATGGCCGAGCGCGTGCCGACGATGATCGGCGCTTCGCCGCCGCGGATGCGCCGCCACTGCTCGCTGCGCTCCTCCGGCGTGAGAGCGGAGTGGAGCAGCGCCACGCGTGCGCCAAAAGCTGCATCCAGCAGGCCGGCCATCTGCGGAGTGAGTCCGATCTCCGGCACCAGCAGAATTGAGGCGAGTCCGCGATCGAGCGCGCGCTGCATCGCGGCGAGATAGACCGCCGTCTTTCCCGAGCCGGTGACCCCATGCAGCAGAAAAGTCTGAAATGTTCCAAGAGCTGCAGCGATGGCCGCCAGCGCCTCGGTCTGCGGTTCGTTCAAGCGTAGCGGCTCGGACGAAGGCTCGATGCCGCCGAGACGAAACGCCGCTGGACGCTCGTCGATGCGCACCAGCTCGCGGCGCACCAGCGTCTGTAGTGTCGATGACGGCAGATCCTTCTTGCGCAGCACGGCCAGCGGCAGCTCTCCGCCTGCGGCTGCAAGCTCGGCAAGAATGGCCTGTTGCTTTTCGGTAAGCGCGGGCAGCCGCGCTTCGGGAATGAGCACGGCAAAGCGCTCGGTGCGCCGCGCATCGCGCTCGACGGCTGAGGTCTCGCGCGCAATCCACTTCTTGCGAAGCATCGCAGCTAACGTCGGCAATGGCGCGGCCGTAGCCGTGCGCAGCGTGGAGACCTTGACTGGCTCGCCCGAAGCCAGCCGCTCCAGTACTTTGAACTCCAGCCGATGTTCCTCGGCCGTGATTTTGCGGGCCCCGCAGCGCCGCCCACTGCTCAGCGAAGCACGCGCGCTATCTCCGTCGAGAAATCCGGCAAGCACGTCGCGTCCCAGGTCCGTGATGCGGTAGTAGAGTGTGCGCCGCACCTCGGCGGCCAGCGGCAGCATGCCACGCAGCACCTCGCCCAGCGGAGCGAGATAATACTGTGCAATCCACTCAGCCAACGCCAGCAGATGCTCGCTCAGCAGCGGCTCGTCGTCCAATACCGCCTCGAGAAACCGCGCTTCAAACTCCGCAGGCGGCGTCTCGCTGAGCGCGGTCACCACGCCGATCAGCTTCTCATTGCGAAACGGTGCGATGACCCGGACACCGCGCTGTGGCTGCTGCCCATCGCGCACTGCGTAGGTAAACGTGCGATCCAGCGGCACGGGCAACGCGACTTCACAATAGGCGGGCATGAGGGCAATCTTCAGTGTACCGGGCTGCGGCTGCGGTATGATTCCTCCACGATGCGCCGGATAATTATCGCCCCCGCCTATGCAGCACTTGTTTTGTGCCCTTTGCTTGCAGCTGCGCAAGCGGCTCCCTCAACGCAGGACCCGCTGCACATCTGGGTACAGGCCAAGGACCCAGCCGCAGCCGAGGCTTGGGTAAACCAGCACCTTGACGAAGAGAAAGCGGACCTCGACAAGCTGCTTGCTGTCAGCGGCCCGCGCACGGTGGAGAACACGCTGCGGCCCTTTGACGATGCGGAGAACGCTCTGACGCTGGCCGGCAACAATGCCTATCTGCTCTACTCGCTGGCCGATGCTGCGCCGCTGCGCGATAAGGCGCAGGCTCTGTCCGCGAAGATTTCGTCGGCCGCCACCGATCTCAGTCTCGATCCCCGCGTTTACGCAGCGCTGGTCGCGGTTTCCTTGCCTGCAAACGATCCCGCGACGCGGCATTACCTTGAGCGCACGCTGCTCGAATACCGCCTGGCCGGAGCCGACAAGGACGAGGCCACGCGCAAGCAACTGCGCGCCGTCAGCGACAGGATCACCGCACTCAGTCTCACCTTCGGGCGCAATGTTGCGGATGGCACGCTGAAAGTAAAAGCTACACGCACAGAGCTCGATGGTCTGCCCGCGGATTACATCGCCCGCCACAAGCCAGAAGCCGATGGCACCTATACGCTGACCACAGATGAACCCGACGCCCGTCCCGTGATGAGCTTCGCCACCAGCGCCGACCTGCGCCGCCGCATGTATATCGCCTACTCGTCGCGGGCGTATCCGCAGAACGCGCAAGTGCTGAAAGACCTGCTGGATGCTCGCCAGCAGTTGGCCACGCTGCTTGGGTACAAGCACTTTGCCGACCTGGCCACCGCTGACGAGATGATCGGGTCGTCTGCGCATGTGGAAGAACTGATCGATCAGGTCGACGAGGCCTCACGGCCGGCAGCGGCTCGCGAGTATGCCGAGTTGCTGGCGTTCGCGCAAAAGAGACAGCCCGGTGTGACAAATCTAAGCTTCGCCGACCAGAGCTACTGGCGCGAACAATACCGTCGTTCGCGATACGACTTTGATGCGCAGAGCGTGCGGCCTTACTTCCCCTACGCACAGGTGCAGCAAGGCATTCTGACCACTGCCGCACGGCTCTTTCACGTCAGCTTTCAGCCTGCAAAGGATGCCGTGGTCTGGGACAGCTCCGTGGATACGTTCGATGTGATTGACGCAGCGCCCGGCACAGCGGGCAAGCATCTCGGCCGCATCTATCTCGACATGCACCCGCGCACTGGAAAGGACAAATGGTTCTCTGCGGGACCCGTTGTCCCCGGTATCCGCGGCCGCGAGATGCCCGAAGGCATGCTCGTTTGCAACTTCCCCGGCGGCGCGGCCAGCGATCCCGGCCTGATGCAGTATAGCGACGTGGTTACCTTCTTCCACGAGTTTGGCCACCTGATGCACTACATCCTCGGCAGCCAGGGCGAGTGGTCGCAGCAGGGCAGCTACAACGTCGAGGGCGATTTCCTCGAAGCGCCTTCGCAAATGCTCGAGGAGATGTTCCACGATCCGACCATCCTGCAGTCGTTCGGGAGACAGTATCAGACCGGCGAAGTGCTGCCCGCCTCTCTGATCGCGAAGATGAATGCCGCCGACGCGTACGGTCGCGCCAGCCAGATGCAGTGGATGCTGCAGTTCTCCACCTATGGATTGCAACTGCACAATCAGGACCCAGCGAGCCTCGACTTTGACGCTCTGTGGACCGCGGACACGCGCCGTTTCAGCTCCTTCACGCCGGTCGACGGCATCCACTACTACGCATCGTTTGTCCACTTGGAAGGCTACGCCTCGAACCTCTACACCTACCTGCTCGACAAGGTCATCGCCGTCGACTTCTTTGCGCAGTTCGACAAGCACAATCTGCTCGATGGGCCGACAGCCATGCGCTATCGGCGCACCGTTCTCGAACCCGGCGCAAGCAAGCCTGCTGCGGAACTCGTCCGCGACTTCCTGGGTCGACCGCAGAATCTGAACGCACTGAAGGTTTGGATGAACGCGGAGTTCGAGCCGGCTGCCGACGCGCCAAAACCTTGATGCCCGAAAGCCAGAGAATCAGCGCATGCCATGCACAGGTTCGGCGTGCGCAATTACAATTCATTGCTGATGACTGCCAAAGCCTCAAAGACCATGCCGATTCCCCGCTCCGCAAAGCGTCCCATTACTCTCGCCGTCGACATCGGCGGCTCCGGCCTCAAGGCCATGCTGCTCGATCCCGCGGGTAAACCTGTGAGTGACCGCGAGCGCGTGGAGACTCCAGCCGTGCCGACCCCACTGATGGTGTTGCGCGGACTGGACAAGCTGCACGCCGCGTTGCCGGGCTGCAATCGAGTTTCGGTTGGCTTTCCTGGCGTGATCAAGCACGGCACCACATACACGGCCGCGAACCTGCATCCCAAGTGGATTGGCTTTGGCCTGCAGCGCGAGCTGGAAAAGCGCTGGAAGAAGCCGGTGCGGGTGGCCAACGACGCCGCGGTACAAGGCTATGGTGCGATTAAAGGCGATGGCGTGGAGCTGGCCCTCACGCTGGGCACGGGCCTGGGTTCGTCACTCTTTACCGGCGGCCGGCTTTGCCCCGGCCTCGAATTGGGCCATCATCCCTGGCACAAGATGACGTACGAGGATTATCTGGGCCGGCGCGGGCTCGACAGATTTGGCAAGAAGCATTGGAACAAGCTGCTTGAGGAAGCCATTGACCAGACCGCGCGCCTGTTCAACTGGGACCACCTCTACATCGGCGGCGGCAACACCAAGAAGATTGAGTTCGACCTGCCGAAGAACGTGCACATCGTTTCGAACGAGGCTGGGCTGCTGGGCGGCGTGGCGCTTTGGCGGGACGAGCCGTAACCGTCCACTTCGCAGAGCCGATCTCCGTCTGAGACTCCGTGGGAGGCCGTATGCGTTTCAATCGCTCGGTGCCGCCATGCACCGTGATCCCGGTGCTTGTATATCCTGACGTGAACGCGGCTGCGGAGTGGCTCACCCGCGCCTTCGGATTCACCGTGCGTCTGCGCATCGGAGATCATCGCATCCAGCTGAAGGCCGGTGATGGCTGCATGGTTGCGGGAGAGGGCAGCGCCGCCGCGAATGCGAGTCACTCCGTGCTGATGCGCGTGAGCGACGCCCGAGGTCACTGCGAGAGGGCTCGCGCGGCAGGCGCGCAGATTGTGATGGAGCCAATCGACTGCGCTTTCGGAGAGCGCCAGTACGGCGCACTGGACCTGGCGGGCCATCGCTGGACCTTTACCGAGAGCATCGCGGATGTCGCGCCGGAGGATTGGGGCGGCGTCGCAGTCGATCTGTAACCGGGACTCAGTTACGGCGCTACTGCTTTGAGCCTTCCTTGGCTCCCTCGGCTGCGCCCTTGGTCGTGTCCTTCGTCTTGTGCCACACCTTTTTGGTGCCCTTCGCGGTCGCGTGGTAGGCCTTTTTGCTATCGGTCTTGGTGGCGTGATAGGCCTTGGTGGTGCCCTTCTTCACGTCGTGGCCGGTAGTCTTGGCGGCGTCTTTCGTCTTCTCGCCGGCTTTCTTCGCGTCCTGCTTCACGCCGCCACTCTGGTTCGTGGTGGCGTCCTGGCGCACGGCAAAGGCCGGCGCGCCAACCAGAGCCGCACCCAAAGACAATACAACCAACTTCTGTTTCACTCGCATAAGGATGGAGAGTTCCTTTCCTGCAAACCTGCCCGGCTTCACCATTTCGTCTATCGGCATCTTCGACGGAATGTTTCAGGCCGGGATGTGCTTTTCAGGATGAAGCCAGGGACCGCATCCCGTCCAGAACATTTTAGCGCCCTCACATTAACCGCGACTGGGCGGCTGCAGGCCCAACTCGCGCATGGCGATCTGCAGGTCGGCCCAGGCTTCCTTCTTCTGGCGGGGATCGCGCAGCAGGTAGGCCGGATGATAGGTGACGATAAGCTGCGAGCCGCGGAAGGCATGAACGCGGCCGCGCAGACCGGCCAGAGGCTGGCGCTGGCCCAGCAGATAGGTCGCTGCCGTTGCGCCCAGCGCGACCAGCACCTGTGGGCGCACCACATCAATCTGGCGAAACAGAAATGGCGAGCAGGTGTTGGCCTCTTCCGGCTCGGGCGTGCGATTGCCCGGCGGACGGCACTTGACCACGTTGGCGATGTAGACGTCTTCCCGTTTAAGGCCCATGGCCGCGATCATGTTGTTGAGCAGTTGGCCGGCGCGACCCACGAACGGCAAGCCCTGCGCGTCCTCGTCGGCGCCCGGCCCCTCGCCTACAAACATCAGCCGCGCGGTGGGACTGCCGTCGGCGAAGACGATCTTGTTGCGGCCCTTGTGGAGCGCGCAGCGGGTGCAATCGCCGATGTCTTCGCTGGATGAGCGTAAGGCGGCGGCGCGCTCTGCTGCTGGGACAAGGATTGCCGATTGCGGGTTGCGCGGGAAGGGGCTTGCGGGGCGGAATAGGCGTGTTCTCCTCGGCGGACTGAGCGGCCTGGCTGTGTTTCAGAAGACGCAGCTGGTTCGTCCGGAACTCAGGCTGGATCGAAGCGCTCTGTGGCTGCGGCAAGACGCTCGAGCAGCGCCGGTTCGACGGGCCTGCGATAGAGCTCTGTCAGGCCGAGGTCGCGGTAGAAGCGCAGCCGCTCGGCGAGGGCCTGCTGCGTCGTGGGATCGAGCGCTTGCGGCAAATGGCTACTCCACGATGAGCTGACGGCGTGCGGCCGGCGGCGCATCGGATCTGGCTCAGCACCTGCTCCTGCGCGGGGCGCGCGTCGGAATGCACGTCGGTTTCGACGACCAGCGAGCGCGGACGGCGAAGCGCAAGCATCTCGTCGAGGATGCGGTCGGCGAGCTTGCGCTTGGGCATCTCGTGCAGCTCGATGGCCGTGGAACTGGTGAGGAACGTCGCGGCGTTGTTGTCGGCATCAATGCCCACGCCTTCGCCGGAGACGTCGTTGACGACGATGGCGTCCGCGCCTTTGCGCAGCAGCTTGGCGCGGCCGTTCTCCATGCGATTTTCGGTTTCGGCGGCGAAGCCGACAATGAGCTGGCCGGGACGGCGGCGGCGAACCACTTCGGCGAGAATGTCTTCCGTCGGCGCGAGTTCGAGCGTGAGTGGGCCGGTGCGCTTGAGCTTCTGATCGCGATGGATGAACGGGTCGGTAGTCGGCCACGGCAGCGGCTTTGATCACCATGCGTTGCCTCGTCCATGCGCTCGAGCACGGCAGCGCGCATCTGATCCGCAGTGGTGACCTTAACGACTTCGCAGTGGGCCGGCGGATGCAGCGCGGTTGGCCCGCTGACGAGAATGACGCTGCGCGCCGCGGCTCTGCGCGGCGTCAGCCAGCGCGTAGCCCATCTTGCCGCTGGAGCGATTGCCGAGATAGCGCACCGGATCGAGAGCCTCGCGCGTGCCACCGGCGGTGACGAGAACAATTTCGCCGGCCAGGTCGTGGCGGCGGCCGAGAGCATGCGAGGACGGCATCGGCGATGGCTTCAGGCTCTGCCATGCGGCCTGCGCCCACCATGCCGCAGGCCAGGTCGCCGGTGCCGGGCTCGATCACGCGCACACCGCGCTGGCGCAGAATCTCAAGATTGGCCTGCGTGGCCGGATGCTTCCACATGTTGACGTTCATGGCGGGCGCAACGAGCACCGGGCGCCTGCGTGGCGAGATACATGGTGGTCAGAAAGTCGTCGGCGATGCCGTGCGCGAATTTGGCGAGGATGTTGGCGGTGGCCGGAGCGACGACCAGCGCATCGGCCCATTGCGCCTCGCCGATGTGCTCGATGCGAGGATCGAGGTGCCTTCGCTGCCGGCTTCTTCCCAGAGGCTGGTGATGACTTTGTGGCCGGTGAGCGCCGCGAAGGTGAGCGGCTGGATGAAGCGCGTGGCCGCCTCGGTCATGACGACGTGGACTTCAAGCGCCTGGCGCTGCAGTGCGCGCACCAGCTCAGCTGCTTTGTAGGCGGCAATTCCGCCGGAGACGCCGACCGTCACTCGCATAGGTTCGATTGTAGTCCGAGGCAACGCGCGAGGCCGCACTGACAGACCGCACGGCCGCGTGAAACCGAAAGGGTTGCGGAGTAAAGCGCTGCGTCCGCTAGCTAAAGAATCGGTAGTGCCTGCGGTCTTCGACGAGCGGCTTGACGACTGGAACTTCCTGTCTTGACGTAGGAGATCTTGCCGGCGTCGATCTCGTCCTGCGCGATGCGGCAGGCCTTGGTGGATGGCTGGGCACAAGGGCCGCGGAGCCGTTCTGCAACTGGCGGGCGCGGCGAGCTGCCACCAGCACCTTGCGATAGTTCGAATCGAACTGGGTCTCAATCGTCATCGAGTTCATCTCCAAAAGGAAGTTGTTGCTGGCCGGAAGCGCCATCGATCCCGAAGGCCTCCAGCACAGGTTTAAGCCGCTCCTGCGAGTTCTGCAACCGGCAGGCTGCGGCGACCTCCAACACCCTGCTCGAGCGGTAGGCAATCGGCTCGCCGTTGCGGTAGAAGCGTTCCGCCAGCACAATGGCCTCCAATTGCGCGACCGCCCTGTCCAGAATGTCGTTGACCAAAATATAGCCGTATTCGCGATAATTCTCAATTTCCTTGCTGGCCTCGCTCAGGCGGCGGTAGAGCTCCGCCTCGTTGAACTGCGCCCTCGGCGCGGCATGCGGTTGCGCAGGCGGGTGCGCAGAACTTTGGGAGTTGGGCGGCAGCACAAAGATGCTCACGGCTTCAGGCATGCTTTGCGCGCACCTGTGCCGCGCCCTGCACGTCGATGTCGAGCAGCAGGTCGTGGCCATCGCGCGCGCGCCTCCTCGAGCGAGTGGCGGGCGGTGCCGTAGTAGTTGCCGAAGACTTCGGCGTGCTCAAGAAACTCGCCGGCCGCGATCATGCGCTCGAACTCCTCGCGCGTGGTGAAGTGGTATTCGCGGCCATTCTCCTCGGAGCCGCGCGGCTGCGCGCGTGGTCCAGGAGATGGCGAAGTCGACGCCGCTTACCTGCTTGCGCAGTTCGCTGACCAGCGTGCTTTTGCCCGAGCCCGAGGGCGCCGAGATGATGAAAAGAATTCCTGCCACGTTCCAGTTGATCCCCTTTGTCGATCGGGATGCGATCGTTGCCGTTGTTATTCCACGTTTTGAATCTGCTCGCGCGCCTTTTCGATCTCGGCTTTCATGGCCAGTCCCAGCTCGGTAATGCGTGTTCCCTTGCCGCCGACGCCGCCGGTCTTGGAGAGCAGCGTGTTGGCTTCGCGGTTCATCTCCTGCAGCAGAAAGTCGAGCTTCTTGCCGACTTCGCCGCCCGCTGCCAGCAGATCGCGGAAGTGGCCGATGTGCGTCGTCATGCGCGCCAGCTCTTCGGCAATGTCGCTGCGCTCGACGAGGACGGCGACCTCTTCAAGCAGCGCGCTGGCGGTTGAACTCGCTGCCTGCGGCTGCGGTGAGGCGCTGGGTCAGCCGCTCCTGATAGCGCTGCTCCACCTCGGGGCGAAGCGCGGCCACACCTTCCGTCGCTGCGGCCAGGCGGTCGAGTGAGGCGAAGCAGAATGGCCGCGAGCGCATTCGCCTTCGCGGGCACGCATGGTCTTGAGCTGCTCAAGCAGCGGGCCGATCTGCTGCGGTCACGCTGGCCGCCAATGCAGCCGGAATCGTCGTCGCCGTTGGAACGGTTCTCGCTCTGCAAGGCGCCGGGCATGCGCAGGATGACGTTCAGGTCGGGCTCGCCGGTCAGGTCGTACTCTTCGCGCGCGGCTTTGAACGCGGCCAGATAGCTGGCGACAAGCTCGCGATTGTAGCCGGCGCTTCTGCTGCGCGGTGCGATCGACGGAGAGGGTCAGCTCGACGTGGCCGCGGACGAGGCTGTCTTTCAGCGCGCGGCGCAGCTCCATCTCCAGCGCGTCGAGGCCTGAAGGCAGGCGCAGCTGGATATCGAGAAAGCGATGATTCACGCTCTTGAGCGCTGAGCGTGTAGACCAGTTGATCGTGCACGCGCACCTGGGTGCGGGCGAAACCGGTCATGGAGTAGATCGGCATATGGTACTATTCCCCTGCCTTGCCGGACAGCGCCTGCTCGAAGGCGAGCGGGTATTGCGCGGTTGGGATCGAGTAACGAGGTGTCCGAGGCTGCTTCGGGCGCGTCCATGAACTGCAAGTTGATAGAGCCGCTGGTAGGTGGGCGAGCGGTCGAGCAGTTCTTCGTGCGGGCCGATGGCGGTAATGCGTCCGTCTTCCAGAACGGCGATGCGGTTGGCGCGGCGAATGGTGCCGAGGCGGTGCGCGATGACCACGACGGTGCGGTCCTGCATGAGGTTGGCAGAGCGCGGCCTGGACCAGCGATTCGCTCTCGGCGTCGAGTGCTGACGTGGCTTCGTCGAGGATGAGGATTGGCGCATTCTTGAGGAGCGCGCGGGCGATGGCGATGCGCTGGCGTTCGCCGCCGGAGAGACGGAAGCCCTTCTCGCCGATCACGGTGTCGTAGCCCTGCGGCATGCGCAGAATGAAGTCGTGCGCGAGAGCGTTGCGCGCGGCCTGCTTCGACGAGCGCGTGCTTCACGTCTGGCTGGCCGTAGGCGATGTTGTTGCGCACGGTGTCGTTGAAGAGGATGGTCTCCTGCGTGACCTGCGCGACCTGGCGGCGCAACGAGCCGAAGGTGAGCTCGCGCACGTCGTGGCCGTCGATGAGGATGCGTCCGGAAGTCACGTCGAAGAAGCGCGGGATGAGATTGACGAGGGTGGATTTGCCCGCGCCGCTGGGGCCGACGAGCGCGAGCACTTCGCCGGCATGGACATCGAGATCGACGTTATGCAGAATCTGGTGCTCGCCTTCCTCGGTGGAGTAGCAGAAGCCAACATCCTCAAAGCGGATGGATTGCGAGAACCCCTTGAGCGTGGCCGCGTGCGGGCGCTCCTTTACATCGTCTTCCGTGTCAAAGAAGTCGAAGATGGAGGCTGACGCGCCCATGGCCTGCTGGAAGCGTTGTAGAAGTACGCGAACTTGCGCACCGGATCGTAAAGCTTGAAGAGCAGGATGATGAACGCGCCGAAGAGGCCCATCGTCATGCGGCCGTGCTGGATCTCGTTGCGGCCGATGAAAAGGAAGCAGCGCGATGGCGATGGCGCCGATGGTATCCATCAGCGGCGAGCTGATGGACTGAATGCGCACGCTGCGCAGGTTGGCGCGGAAGAGCCGCTTGGCGGCTTTCTGGAAGCGGCCGAATCTCCCAAAGCTCGTTGTTGAAGGCCTTGACGATGCGATTGCCGGTGACGGTTTCGTGCAGGATGTTCTGGATCTCGGCGAGCTTGTCCTGACCGGTGCGCGTGCGTGTGCGCACCTCGCGGCCGATTTTGCGCGCCGACGTGATGACTACGGGAATGAACAGCAGCAGCGCCCAACTGAGATGGCCGCCGAGACGAATGACAAACACAAGGCCGACGACGAAGGTGAAGAACTGCTGCAGGAATTCGCCGATGACGGAGCTGATGGCGTTCTGCACGCGGTCTACATCGTTGATCAGCGTGGAGAGAATCGTCCCAGTCGCGTGGCGATGAAAGAAGCTCGACGAACGGCGCAGTGTGGTTTCGTAAAGGTGATTGCGCAGGTCGGTGATGGTGCCGAAGCCGGCGTAATTGACGAGATAGGTTCCAAGGTAATCGCAGATTCCCTTGCCTAGCGTGGAGGCGACGAGCGCGAAAGCGACGACATCCCACGCGTTGTGAATGTGAAGAAACGATGGGATGAGACTGCGGAGATCAAAGTGCCATGAGCTTCGGGGCAAGCCAAGAAGGATCGGACCTTCAGGCGCATTGGGACGAAGAACCTGATCAAAGATGGGCTGCAGCAGCAGGACGCGAAACGTGTCGAGCGCGCCAACGAGGGCGAGAAGAATTACGCCCGGAAGCCACTCAAGGGTGTAGGGCAGCCCATAGCGCAGGAGTCGGAAGAAGCGCGTCATGCCGGGCGGTCCGCCTTGCTTCTGGAGGTAGCGGATGGCGCGGCCTGGGCTGGATTCTGCATCCGTCTATTGTAGCTGGCGGCGTGTTGCCGCGCGGGTTTTCAGTGGCCTGCGCCCTTCTCGATGAGGCGCGTGGTGGAGAAGCCTTCCACAAGGGGAACAATGCGGACTTCCCCGCCCCAGGAGCGGACTTCTGCCGCGCCGACGACCGCGTCGGCATCGTAGTCGCCGCCTTTGACGATGACATCGGGGCGGACGGCGACGATGAGTTCAAGCGGCGTGGGCTCGTCGAAGACGACGACAGCATCGACGGCGGCAAGAGCGGCCAGGACGCGGGCGCGCTCGGCCTGGCCGACGATAGGACGATTCGGGCCTTTGAGGCAGCCGACGGATGCGTCGCAGTTGATGGCGACGATGAGCCGGTCGCCGAAGCGACGAGCCTGCTCGAGCAGTGTGATGTGGCCGATGTGCAGCAGATCGAAGCAGCCGTTGGTAAAGACGACGCGCTCGCCGTTGGCTTTCCAGAGGGCGACGCGCTGCGCGAGCTGATCGCGCGTCGACGACTTTATCCTCGGCGTGCAGGGCGATCTGCGGGCTGAGGGCGGCGAGGAGTTCGTGCTTTTCGACGGGCACGGTGCCGACCTTGCCGACGACGATGCCGGCGGCGAGGTTGGCGAGCTCGGCGGCGGTCTCCGGCTTGAGGCCCGAGGCGAGGCAGAGCGCGAGCACTGCGATGACGGTGTCGCCTGCGCCGGAGACGTCGAAGACCTGGCGGGCCTGCGCGGGCGCGACGAAGCGATTTCCGGGACGGATCGAGGGCGATGCCCTTGTCGCTGAGCGTGGCGGTGAGGAATTCGATGTCGAGCGCGGTGACCATGGACTCGCCAGCGACGAGCGCGGCTTCAAAGTTGATGGTGTCAAGGCGGGCGGCGCGGCACAGCTCGCCGAGGTTGGGGCAGATGGTTGTTGCGCCGCGATAGCGGGAGAAGTCGGCGCTCTTGGGATCGACCAGCACCGGAATGTTGCGCTGGCGCGCGGCTGTGATGAGCGCGCGGCAGAAAGCGGGCGTGACCGCGCCCTTGGCGTAGTCGGAGATGACGAGCGCGTCGGCCTCGGGCAGCAGGGCGAGCGCGGTTTCGAGCAGCTTGTCGTGCGTGGACGGCTCGATGGAGCCGAGGCGCTCGAAGTCGAGGCGGAGCATTTGCTGGCTACCGCTGAGAATGCGCGATTTGGTGACGGTGGGAAACTCCGCGGCAGAGATGAGGCGCGGCGTGATGCTGTTGGATTCGAGGCTGGCGATGAGCTGCGCTTCGCTCTCGTCGCCGCCGGTGATGCCGACGATGGTGGTTTTTGCGCCGAGGCGGGCGAGGTTCATGGCCACGTTGGCCGCGCCGCCGGGCTTGGAATCCTGGCGCATGCAGCGCACCACGGGCACGGGCGCTTCCGGCGAGATGCGGCCCACTTCGCCCCAGATGTACTTGTCGAGCATCACGTCGCCGACGACGAGCAGGCGCTTGGAACTCCACGCATGCTCAATGTCGTGCACGACCCGATGCAGTTGTCCGACCAACGCGCCCCCTTTGGCTCGCGGCGGCGCTGGGCGCGGACGCGGGCTTGGTAGTTGCTATCATAGCGGGGTGAATGAGCCTACAAACAGTGCTTTCGGAGGCACCCTGGTTACCATTTTTCTCGATCGCGACGGCGTGGTGAACGAGAAGATGCCCGAAGGCAGCTACGTGACGCGGTGGGAGGAGTTTCATCTGCTGCCGGGCGTGGCCGAAGCGATTGCGCGGCTGAATCGCGCGGGGCTGCGCGTGATTGTGGTGTCGAACCAGCGCGGGATTGCGCTGGGCTTGTATACGGCGGCGGATGTGGAGGCGATTCATGCGGGGCTGCAGCAGGAGTTGCAGGCGCGCGGCGCGCACATTGACGCTTTCTATTTTTGCCCGCACGACAGGGACGGGTGCGACTGCCGGAAGCCGCTGCCGGGAATGTTTTATGCGGCGCAGCGAGCGTTCCCAGAGATTGAGGCGGCGAGGAGCGCGATGATCGGCGACTCGGCGGTGGATGTGGAGTTTGGCAGGCGGCTGGGCATGCGGACGATTTTTATCGACGGCGACCCGGCGCGGCAGAAGCCGGGCACGCGGGCGGCGGGCGATGCGGCGGATGCGCGATTTGCTTCGCTTGCGGATGCGGTTGAGGCGCTGCTTGTGCCGTTTGACGCTGCGCGCTGACCGTAAAACGTGCCTGAAAAAGGCGAACAAACGGTGGACGAACCCAGGGGGGTGGGTGGTGCCGGATTGTCCGTAAGTGATTCGGTTTCAGTGTTTATTTGTGCGAGCCTGGCGAAAAGGCGAAAGTTTAGCGAATCGCGTTCGGCGTGAACAGGAGCGCTTTCCTATGGGGTTTCTGATTCAACCGTGGTGCCTGGTCGTTATCGCCGTCGTGGGGTTTGTCGTGTTCTTCGCGATCGGCAAGATGTCGAAGCAGCGTTAGCTCGGAAAGCCAGCGCCGGATTGGTGCGGGATGCGGTTTTTACTGCTTCCTCTTTGAGTGTGCGCTTTTTCGCGAAATAATCCGCAAAATCTTGTGGGATTTTTCAGGGGCTAAAGCCCACTTTCCTTTTGGTGTCTGTTGCGGCACGACTGAAGTCGTGCCCTTGTTACAGGACCTCAATTGCGCTTCGGCGGGCGGTTGAGGTTTCCCATGTTGGTGCAGACGGATTCTGCGCATTTCGGCGGGGTTGGGGATGTGGTTTCCCACCCTTCGCTTCGCGAAGAATGGGGCACCATTTTTTTGTGGGGATTGGGCGGCGCCTGGGCTGGGGGCCTCCCTCCCCGGTCCCCAAAGGCTTGGGACCGGGGGCACCCGTCTTTATGCGAATTGGAGCATTCAGGGGCCTGAAGGCCCCTGCTCCCTCCGCGTCTGGCTACCAGGCGCGGAGGTCTTTGATGGCTTTGAGGATGGTTTCCGGCTGGGGCAGGATGGCGTCTTCGAGGATGGGCTGGTAGGCGACGAAGGTGTCCATGGCAGCCGATGCGGCGGACGGGGGCGTCGAGATCGTCGAAGAGCTCGTCGGCGATGCGGGCGGCGATCTCTGCGCCGTAGCCCCAGCTGAGCATGTCTTCGTGGGCGACGATGACGCGGCTGGTCTTGCGGACCGAGGCGGCGATGGCTTCCCAGTCGTAGGGGTTGAGGGTGCGCAGGTCGAGGATCTCGACATCGATGCCGTGCGTCGCGGTGCGGCCTTTTCGGCGGCCTGCAGAGCGCGCGGGACGATGGCGCCGTAGGTGACGAGGGTGAGGTCTGTGCCGGGGCGCACGATGCTGGCCTTGCCGAAGGGGATGGCGTAGTCGGGGCCGGGATAGGCGGCGCGGCCGTAGGTTTCGCGATAGAGGCGCTTGTGCTCGAGGAAGAGCACGGGGTCGTCGCAGCGGATGGCGGTGCGCAGCAGGCCGTTGGCGTCGAGGGCATTGGACGGGAAGACGACGCGCAGGCCGGGGATGTGGGTGAAGATGCTTTCGCCGGACTGCGAGTGATAGATGGAGCCGCCGGTGAGGTAGCCGCCGATGGGCACGCGCATGACGACGGGCGCGGCCCATGCGCCGTTGGAGCGCCAGCGCATGAGCGGCGAGCTCGTTGCGCATCTGGTGCATGGCGGGCCAGATGTAGTCGAAGAACTGGATTTCGACGACGGGCTTCATGCCGCGGACGGCGTAGCCGATGGCGCGGCCGACGATGTTGGCCTCGGCGAGCGGGCGAGTTGAAGACGCGCTCGGAGCCGAATTCGGTTTGCAGGCCGGCGGTGAGCTTGAAGACGCCGCCCTTGCCTTTGACCTCGGAGAGCGCGTCGTCGCGGCTGGCGTCGGCCACGTCTTCGCCGTAGACGACGATGCGCGGATCGCGGCGCATCTCGTCGTGGAGGCAGGCGTTGATGAGGTCGGCCATGGTGCGGGGCGACTGGCGGCCTTGGCGGCCAGTCGCCTTTGCGCCGGCTCGGTGGCGAAGTTGGGGCTCGGTGGGATCGAGATCCTCGGAGTAGACGTGGCGCGGGATGCTGGCGACTGTTGGGCAGCGGCGCGGCAAGGGCGCGGTCGGCGGCGTCGGCGACTTCGCTGGTCCAGCTGCTGCTCGAGGGCGTTGATCTCGCTCGGCGCTGAGGATGCCTTCGCGCAGCAGGCGCATCTGCATTTTGGCGATGCGGGTCGCGGAGGGCGTCGGCCTCGCGCTCGGCGGCGCAGCGATAGAGCTTGTCGTCGTCGGAGAGCGAGTGGGAGTAGGCGCGGATGACGTGGCCGTGGACGAGCGCGGGGCCTTGGCCGGCGCGGCAGTGCGCGGCGGCGGCCTGGAAGGCGCGATAGCAGGCTTCGGCGTCGGTGCCGTCGATTTCGGCAAAGTGGAAGTTGGGGAAGTTGGCGACGAGGCGCGAGATGTTGCCGCCGGGCGTGTTCACTTCGACGGGCACGCTGATGGCGTAGCCGTTGTCTTCAACGCAGAAGATGACGGGGAGCTTCTGGTTGGAGGCGGTGTTGAGCGCTTCCCAGAACTCGCCCTGCGAGGTGGAGCCCTCGCCGAGGCAGGTGAGCACGACTTCGTCGCCGTGGAACTCGACGTCGTGGAAGGCGCGGTAGTCGCCGTGCGACTTTCGCCGCGGCTTCGGGATGACGGCTGAAGTAGCGGCCGGCTTCGGCGCAGCCGACGGCGTGGAGCACCTGGGTGGCGGTGGAGGAGGAGGTGCTGACGATGTGCAGCGGGCGGCTGCTCCAGTGGGTGGGCATCTGGCGGCCGCCGCTGGCGGGGTCGGCTGGCCGCGCCGACGGCCTGCAGGAGCATGTCGTTCGGGCGTGACGCCGAGGGCGAGGCAGAGGGCGCGGTCGCGATAGTAGGGGAAGAACCAGTCGTAGCCGGGGCGCAGCGCGAGGCCGGCGGCGACCTGCAGGGCCTCATGGCCGGCGGCGGAGATCTGGAAGAAGATCTTTTGCTGGCGCTTGAGAAGGATTTCGCGGTCGTCTACGCGGCGGGAAAGGAACATGAGCCGGTAGATTTCGATCAGCTTTTGCGGGGTAAGGTCGCCCTCACTTAGATCGGCACTTGAAGCGCGCGCAGTGGAAACCGCAAGTCCCATTTCCCTTCACTCCCAGGCACGGAGCCTTCCAAATTCCGTCCGTACTGATTGTAACAACGGCGCGCAACTTCGGTCCTGCCCAGGGGGTCAATGGTCGAACGGGGAGTTGAACTCGGGAACAGTCGGTGCGCCATTGGAGGCATCGCTCATCTTGATTTTCACGCTACGGGCCAACTTCGCGATATCGTCCAGCTTGCGCTCCTGGATTGGAGTCAGCTGGCTGGCGTTGGCGGCGACGATCTCGGTGTTGAGCTCGCGGGCGAGCGCGAGCAGTTTGTCGGTATCGGACACCAGCGACTTTTGCCGCGCGGCGTTGATGGCCTTGGCCCGGCGCTCGGCCATCAGCGGATCGAAGTCATCGGTCGCGTCGAACACTCCGCGCGTCCGCTGGCTCTGTTGGCTGGGCAGGCTTTGCTGGCCCGCTGGCGAAACCGGCAGTGTGGCGGCAAGGGCAAATAGAACAAGCGCCAGCGCGCGATTTTTCTCTCTGCTTGTGCGCACCTTCGCCGCTTGTTTCCCGAGCATCGGCGTCAGTCTCCCTTTACGGTGAGGACCATGCGGGACTGGACGTCGTGGGCCAGCAGCTCGATCACTTCAGCTTCGCGCTGCAGCTCATCCGGCACGGGTTTATTGCCGAGCGCATCCATTTTGGTTTTCAGATCACGGGCGAGGATCAGCAATTTGGAGGTGTCATCGTCGATCTGCTTGTGACGGAGCTCGTTGGCGGCGTCGAAGTTCTCGCGGTTCTGAAGGCTTTGCCGCATCACCATCTGATCGTTGACGTCGGGCATGTGATTGGCCTGCGGCAGGAGGATGGGATGGGGCGGAGGCTGAGGCGGCAACTGCTGAGACCGGGAAATGCCGCTGGACAGAAGCGCCGCGGCCGCAAGGATGGAGCCGCACAGGCTGGCGGCTCGCACCAAATTGGCCGTCTGGCTGCGCGGTATCAGATGCCGTGTCGCCATGTGCCCTCCTCTCGTTCGATGCGTCGATCGCTATCCGCCGCCCACGGTGAGTTTCATCTTCTCTTTCACGTCATGCGCCAGCTTTTCAATCTCGTCGGCTTTGCGGATGACGTTGAGCGAGAGCGTGTCCTTGTTGGTCTTGTCGACTTCGGCCTTGAGCGAGATGGCGAGCGTGAGCAGCTTGGTGCTGTCGTCGTTGAGCTGGCGCTTGCGCTCGGCGTTGGCGGCGTCGAAGTTCTGGTCTTTGGCTTTCTGCTCGTTCATCTGCATGCGGGCGTTGGCATCGGGCAGCGGATTGGCCGAGGGGATGATGTAGGGCTTCTCAGGACCGGCGGTTGCGGGCTCTTGCCCGGCTTGCGCCGCAGAGGCCAGCAGCGCGACGGTTCCGAAGACCGCCAGACCACTGAGACGCACGATGCGCCGATGAGACCAGACCGACGGCAAGCGCGGGCCATTTCCAGACTGATTGTGGTGTGCATCTGATCGCATAGGAGCCTCCCAGCGAATTGCCTTTTGGGGATAAAGCAACCCGACGCCTGGCCGGTGAATTCTATGGGAAAACGGGGCCGGCGTCCGGCTGCGCACAGTATAGATAGAAACAGGAGCGTTCGTATGCACTCTTTTGGTTTTGCGGCCGGGGTTGGACTGCTGGCGGAGAACGGGTTTATGGGCAGGGTCTTCACTGAGTGGGGTACCGATAGCCAGGAGTTTGTGCGGAGCAAGCTGCCTCACCTGGTGGCGGTGGCGTTTATCGCTTTTGTGCTCATTCGTTTGCTGCGGATGATTGCCGCACGGATGATTACCGTAGCGGAACGGCACGCGGCCAGCCGGGGCCGGGTGGCGCAGGTGAAGACGCTGGCCGGGGTGGTGCGGACGACGGGGCTGGCGGTGATTGGCGCGATTGTGGGGCTGCAATTTCTGGACGCGGTGGGCGTGAATCTGGGGCCGCTGCTGGCTTCGGCGGGAATTGCGGGCGTGGCGATTGGCTTGGCGGCGCAAAACATTGTGAAGGACATGCTGAACGGCATGCTGATTCTGGTGGAAGACCAGTTCAACGTGGGCGACACGGTGACGCTGGCCGGGCTGACGGGCGTGGTGGAGTCGATGACGCTGCGCAAGACGACTGTGCGGGGCGGAGATGGAACGCTGTTTGTGATTCCGAACTCGCAGATTACGACGGTGGCGAACCAGAGCGTCGATTTCTCAGTGGCGACGATCAACGTGAGCGTGGACTTCTCGGCGAACCCGGACAAGGTGCTGGAGTTGCTGAAGACGATTGCGATGGATGTTCGCACGAGCGATGAGTTCAAGGATTTGTTTGTGGCGGACCCGCAGATTCTGGGCGTGGATTCGATGCGCGGGTCGCAACTGATCTTTCCGGTGGTGTTCAAGACCGTGGCGACGAAACAATACGGGCCAATGCGGGAGTTTCAGCGGCGGGTGCGGATCGCGCTCGAAGAGAACCACATGCTGCCGGGCGACCCGAACCGCGTGTTCAATTCGTTTGTCGACAAGGTGACGGGCATGCACAGCGTTGCGCCGGGCAGCGTGATGACGCAGGCGGCAGACAGCGCCCGCGCCGCGCGATCCGACGACGATCAAACCGCAGGAGACGAATCCCTTCAGCGGGGAGACGAGCTAGGTCTTTTCGTGGAGAGCGTTGAGCAGTGTGTCTGCGTCTGCGATGGGCGGCAGGCAGGTGCGGCCGCGACAGACGAGGGCCCATGCGGCTGCGCCCTGTGGAGCGGGGGCCTGCAGGATGGTTTCGGCGAGCGCGGGCGGGAGATTGTCTGCGGCGAGCTGTGATGGCGCGAGGCGGATGACGGTTTTGTTGAGGTCGAAGCCGGAGACGGCGGTGGCTTCGAGGAGATCGGCTTCCCTGCCCTCGCCGACGATGACGATCTGCATGGGGTCGCTGAGCAGGCGCTCCACGGCGAGGCCATAGCTGCCGGCGTAGAGGCCGAAGTGCTCGACGATGCCGGCGAAGGAGTCGAGGGTGTCTTCGGCGATCTCGCGATAGACCGCTCGGCTGCTGAGGGCTTCGAGGCGCAGCAGCGCCGAGGCGGCGGTGGGATTGCCGGCGGGTGTCGGCGAATCCTGCAGGGGCTTGCGGCGTGTGCTCAGCGCGCCGAGTGGGACTGCGCCTTCTGCGATTGCGGAATCGAAGAAGGCTCCGGCGGTGCGGTCGTAGAAGCGGGCGATCATGGCATCGGCGAGGGTGACCGCGGCGTTGTAGTAGCGCATGTCGGCGCCGGCGAGCCATCCATCGATACAGGCGTGGATGGTGAAGGCGTAGTCGTCGAGGGTGGCGGGGATGGGCTCGGCGGGGGCGAGGCCTTCGGGATAGGCGATGACGTGATGGAGATCTGCTTTCCCGTCCCACGCTTCGGCGAGCAAACGATCGAGGGTGCGGAGGGCGAAGGCGCGGACCTCGGGCAGACGCAGGACGCGGGCGGCTTCGCAGTAAGCGGTGATGGCCATGGCGTTCCAGCCGGTGTAGAGGGTCTGATCGATGAAGGGCGTGGGGCGCTGTGCGCGGACGGCGAGCAGTTTGGCGTGCGCGGAGTCGATGAGGGCGCGGGTTTCGTCTGCGGATTTGGCGATTTTGCCGGCGACTTCTTCCACGGTGAAGTTGCGATGGAGGACGTTGCGCGCGGGGTCGTGGTGCATGTCGCCGAGCTCGCCGATGTCCCAGTAGAGCGAAGCGGCGGCGAGTTCTTCAGCGGTGAGCGCGACGGTGGCTTCCGCAAGTGTCCAGGTGAAGTAATCGCCGTCGTCATCGAGGTTGATGTCAGCGTCCTGCGAGGCGTAGAAGCCGCCGCGGGCGCGATCGGTCATGACGGCGTCGAGCCAGGCGATGATTTCGATGGCGGTCTGGCGGAAGTCGCTGCGGACGAAACTCTGAAAGCCGTGGGTGTAGTTGCGCAGCAGTTCGGTGTTGTCGTAGAGCATTTTTTCGAAGTGCGGAACGACCCAGCGCTCATCGACGCTGTAGCGATGGAAGCCGCCGGCGAGCTGATCGTAGACGCCGCCGCGGGCCATCTTGTCGAGGGTGACGGTGAAGGCTTCGCCGGCCTCGGCGTTGCCGCGATTGACGGCGCGCTGGAGGAGCAGATCGAGCGCGGCGGGGTGCGGGAACTTGGGCTGCGAGCCGAAGCCGCCGTTGCGGGGATCGAACTGCTTCAGCACGGAGTCGACGAGTTTGCCGGACGAGCGCGAGCGAAAGATCGCCGCCGCGGCCGGAGAAGCTTTCGTTGTGCTCGATGGCGGCCATGACGCTGGCGGCGGACTCGAGGGCTTCGTCGCGGCGGTCGCGCCAGACCTGGGCCATGGTGAGCAGGACGCGGCCGAAGCCGGGGCGGCCGTAGCGGTCGTCGCGGGGGAAGTAGGTGCCGCCGAAGTAGGGGCGGCCGTCTGGCGTGAGGAATGCGGTGAGGGGCCAGCCGCCCTGGCCGCTGATGGCGGAGACGGCTGCCTGATAGCGGGCGTCCACGTCGGGGCGCTCGTCGCGGTCGACCTTGACGGCGATGAAGTTGTCGTTGAGGATGCGGGCGATCTCAGCGTCCTCGTAGGACTCGCGGTCCATGACGTGGCACCAGTGGCACCAGACGGCGCCGATGTCGAGGAGGATGGGCTTGTTTTCGGCCTGGGCGCGGGCAAAGGCGGCTTCTCCCCAAGGGTTCCACTGCACGGGCTGATGGCGCGCGGAGCGGAGATAAGAGGAAGCGGAGTGCTCGAGCTGATTGGCGGGGGAAGAAGAGTCGTGCATAGACTGAGGATAAACGGCAGGGCGTGACCGCTGGGTAAACGCAGGGGGCAACTCGATTTAGCAGGGCCGCATCCAATTATTACGAGTCACGCGCAGGATCCCCCGCCCCAGTGGCCTGGCCGGAGATGGCTGGTACAGATTTCTGTGCGGTATGGCAGTGGGCCCGAAGATCCTGCCGTTTGGAAAGCGGCTCTCATGCACCAGAAGATTGCGGACAACGACGCGGCGGGGACCGGCGTGACCACATTGTCGATGGCCGGGATGGTGGCCGCCTTCGATTGGGCAAGCACGCCGCTGGGTCCGATGGAGAGCTGGCCGGCGAGCCTGAAGACCACGGTTCGCATTCTGCTCACGTCCCGATTTTCCATGTGGATGGCGTGGGGACCGGAACTTACGATTCTGTACAACGACTCCTATGCGCGGACGACGTTGGGCAAGAAACACCCCTGGGCGCTGGGCCGCCCGGCGCAGCAGGTGTGGAGCGAGATCTGGAAGGATATCGGGCCCCGTATCCGGCGCGTGATGCAGTCCGGGGAAGCTTCCTGGGATGAGGCGCTGATGCTGATCCTGGAGCGCAGCGGATATCCCGAAGAGACGTATCACACTTTCTCCTACAGCCCGCTGGAAGACGCCGACGGAGCGATTGCCGGGATGCTGTGCGTGGTGATCGAGGACACGGTGCGGGTGATTGGCGAGCGGCAACTGGGCGCGCTGAGCACCATGGCGGCGGAGCTTGCGGGAGCGATTACCCAGGAAGAAACGCTGGCAGCGGTTGAGCGGGGCCTGGCCGGCCAGAAAGACATGCCCTGCACTTTGCTCTACCTCGTGGATGGGCAGCGTTCGCAGTTACGGCTGGCAGCGAGCACGGGATTTCCGGGGGACCATCCAGCGGCAGCGCCCACGATCGACCTCAGCTCCGCGTCGGTGGGTTGGCCGTTGCGGGAGGCTCTCGAAGAAAACCGCGGCGTCACGGTTCACGACGTGCACACGCTCTATGCCGAGATGCCCACGGGATGCTGGGATCGGCCGCCTTCGCGCGCGCGGCTGATTCCGATTACGCGGCAGGGACAGGACAAGCCGGTCGGCATTCTCATCACCGCCCTTAATCCCTACCGTGAGATGAATGCCTCGTACAACGAGTTTCTGGAGTTGGTTGCCGGGCAGATTGCCGCCGGTATCACCAACTCGCAGGCGTATGAGGAAGAAAAACGCCGGGCCGAAGCTCTGACCGAGCTGGACCGCGCCAAGACCGCCTTCTTCAGCAATGTGAGCCATGAGCTGCGCACGCCGCTCACGTTGATTCTGGGGCCGATTGAGGACGCGCTGACGGCAGAGCAGCCGCCATCGGCCAAGGCTGTGGAGATGCTGCACCGCAATGCGCTGCGGTTGCTGAAGCTGGTGAACGGGCTGCTGGATTTTGCGCGCATCGAATCCGGGAGGATGCGGGCCACTTATGAGGCGACGGACTTGTCGCTGTTGACGACGCAGCTTGCGGGGGTTTTCCGGTCTGCGGTGGAGCGGGCGGGGCTGAAGCTGATTGTGGAGTGCGAGCCGCTGCCTGAGCCCGTCTATCTTGACCGCGACATGTGGGAGAAGATCGAGCTGAACCTGTTGTCGAATGCGCTGAAGTCAACCTTCGACGGCGAGATTCGCGTGGCGATGTCGGCGAAGGCTGAGACCGCGGTGCTGACTGTGACGGATACCGGAACGGGTATTGCGGAGAGCGATCTTGGCAAGCTGTTTACGCGCTTCCAGCGGATTGAAGGCGCGCGGCGCAGAAGCCATGAAGGCAGCGGCATTGGACTGGCGCTGGTGCGCGAGCTGGTGGAGATGCATGGCGGCACGATCGAGGTGACGAGCGAGCTGGGCCGCGGCACGACATTCACCGTTGCGCTTCCCTTTGGCAGCCGCCACCTGCCTGCCAGCCACATCTCGACGGAGACCATCAAGCCGGTGGCGCTTGCGGGTTCTTCGACGGCCTTTGTGCAGGAAGCGTTTGGATGGCTGCCGCGCGAGGCACAGCTGGAGCGATTGAAGGGCACGGTCACGGGCGACGCGGATGCGGAATCCGCTGCGGCGGCCGAATCTGCGCCTGTGGTTCTGTTCGCGGATGACAATCCGGACATGCGCGACTATGTGACGAGCCTGCTGCAGGGGCGGTTCCGGGTGATCAGCGCCGCCAACGGAAGACTGGCGCTTGAAGAGGCTGCGCGGGTGCGGCCGGCGCTGGTGCTTACCGATGTGATGATGCCGGAGATGGATGGATTTGCGCTGCTGGCGGCGCTGCGCGCCGATCCTGCGATGCGAACGATCCCGGTTGTTATGCTATCGGCGCGGGCGGGCGAAGAGGCGCGGATTGAAGGCATCGAATCGGGAGCGGACGATTATCTGACCAAGCCTTTCACGGCGCGGGAGCTGGTGGCGCGGGTGGAGGCGCAGATCAAGATGGCGCAGATGCGCCAGGCGGCCATGGCGCAGGAGAATGCGCTGACGCGCGAGATCGACCTGGCCCGGCAGTTTGCGTGGGAGACGCTCGAGCATCTTCCTGACGCCTTCTGCACGCTGGACAGCGAGTACCGCGTGACCTACCTGAACGGGAGTGCGCGGAAAATCTCGGAGCACTCGGGCAGGCAGCACATGGGCGCGCGGCTATGGGATCTGTACCCGATGCTACTGGGCACGCCGGTGGAAACAAATTTCCGGCGGGCGATGGAGCAGCGCGAGGTGGTGGAGTTCGAGCAATACTTCGACGATGAGACGAGCGAGAACTGGTTCAAGTTTTTGTTGTTCCCGCAGCCGGAAGGGGGCATTGCGCTGTATCTGCGCGATACGACCAATACGCAGAAGACCGAGCAAGCGCTGCGCGGGTCAGAGCGGCTGGCGACGGCGGGACGGCTGGCGGCGAGCATTGCGCACGAGATCAACAACCCGCTTGAGGCGGTGACAAACCTGCTGTTTCTGGCCAAGCTGGATGACAGCGTGAGCGGGAATACGCGCAACCTGCTGGATGTGGCAGACCGCGAGTTGCAGCGGCTCTCGCACATTGCCGCGCGCAGCTTGAAGTTCTATCGCCAGCGCACAGCGCCGGCGGCGATCTCTATTGAGGATCTGCTCAATGCGGTGCTGTTCTTCAACGAACCGGAGATGCGCATTCGCCGCATCCACCTGGAACAGAGGTACCGGCCTACGCCTGTGGTGAAGTGCCTGCCGGGCGAGATTCAGCAGGTGCTGACGAACCTCGTCAGCAACGCGCTGGACGCGCTGCCCAGCCAGGGACGATTGATTGTGGCAGTGCGGTCCGCTCACGACCGCGGCGGGCGCGAAGGGGTGAGCGTGGCCATTGCAGACACAGGCCACGGCATGAACCGCCTGACGCTCGACCGGATTTTCCATCCCTTTGTGACCACGAAAGGCGAGGCCGGCACAGGGCTCGGCCTCTGGGTTTCGAAGGGCATCCTGGACAAGCACAAGTCGACGATCCGGGTGCGCAGCAAAGCGGGCGCGGGGACGGTCTTCCGGCTGTTTTTGCCGCTGGATACGCAGGTGGAACCGACAGGGCAATAGCGCCCGCGCCAAGCTCTAGTTCTTTGTGAGCTCGGCCTCGATGGCGGCGATGAGCTCGGGCGCGTCGGGAGCGGTGTCTGGCGCGAAACGCTTGACCACTTCTCCGCTGCGGCTGACGAGGAACTTCTCGAAATTCCACAGCACTTCCGGCTCGGGATTCGGCGAGATGCCGTAGCCCTTGAGCTTTTCAGCGAATGGAACGTCAGAGACGCTGATGGCCTTGGGCTGCGCGGCGATGAGTGCGGCGTAGAGGGGATGCTTCTCCGGCCCGACCACGGTGATCTTGCTGAAGAGCGGGAATTTTACGTCGTAGTTGGTGGAGCAGAAGGTCTGGATCTCTTCATTGGTGCCGGGCTCCTGGCTCTTGAAGTCGTTGGCCGGGAAGCCTGTGATGACGAAGCCCTGGCCGCGGAACTGCTCGTAGACTTTCTCGAGGGCTTCATACTGCGGCGTGAGGCCGCACTTGCTGGCGACGTTGACGACCAGAACTACCTTGCCCTTGAACTCGGCGAGGGATGCGTCTTCGCCGGTGATTTTGTGAACGGGGATGTCATAAACAATGGCGCTCATACAAATCTCCTGCTTCCATCATAGATGGAGGCGTGCACTTGCATCTTCCATGAAGAGATGGGACTGGAAACGCGAGTGCGCCCGCGATGCAGGCGCACTGTTTGCGAGGAGGATTTGCTACGGCTTGGTGGCGAGGATGATGGGCGATGGGCCGTGGGTGGGGATGGTGCGCGGATTGGTGAAGCCGACTTCGCGCAGCCAGGCGCTGATCTCTTCAAAGGAGAAGGTGTCGCCGGTATCGGTGTTGACGAGCATGTTGACGGCGAAGATGAGGCCCTGCACGGGGCCGGTGCGGTCGGGGTTGACGAGGAACTCCTGAATGGCGAGAGTGCCGCCGGGAGCGAGCGCGGCGAAGATTTTGGCGAGGAGAGCTTTGCTGCGCTCGACGCCCTCACTGTGCAGGATGTGGCCGAGCGTGGCCGCGTTGTGGCCGCTGCCGAAGTCGGCGGTCATCAGATCGCCTTCGCTGAAGGTGAAGCGGCTGGTGAGGCCGAAGCGCTCGACGATCTTCTTGGTGACGGGAATGACTTCGGGCCAGTCGACCGCTGTGACGCGCAGAGCGGGTGCGGACTGCGCGAGTGCGATGCCCCAGACGCCGGAGCCTGCACCGAGATCGAGCGCGCTGCCCTCGGTGAGGTGGAGGTGCGCGGCGAGCTCCTGCGCGGCGGGATAGCTCATGGGGAAGATGTCGGGCACGAGCTCCTGGAAGAACGCAGCGCCCTGGCCTTCCTGATTGACGGAGGCGGTGGGCTTGCCTGATTTGACGACGTCGCTGAGGTGAAGCCAGTTGGGGATGAGCTGATTGCTGGTGTGCTTGATCAGACCACCCTGAAAGCTGGGCTTGGTGCTGACGAGGAAGGCGGCGCTTTCCGCGGTGAGCGCGTAGCTGCCGTTTTGAGCGGGTGCAAGGAAATTGAGGCCGACGAGGACGTTGAGAATCGCGGAGAGGCCGCGCACGGATGCTCCGGTGGCCTGAGCGATCTGCTCCACAGTCATGGGACCGGCATCGAGCACGTCGAAGACACGGTTTCGGATGGCTGCTTCAAGGACGAGCGGGGGCGCAAAACCCCAGGCGAGCTGAAAGATGCGTTCAGGCGTGACGGGAGCGGACGGCGTGGACATAGAGCACCTCGATGGCGAAGGATTTGTTGCGGGGGAATCAGCAGCCGAAGCATAGCAGACGCATGCTGCGATGGTCCGATCAAATCGGGATGAAGCAGTTTGCGAAGGCGAGGCTGCGTCAGGCGAGCAGGCTGCGGCCCACTTTGATGTAGAGCTCGACGGCTTCGAGCAGTTCCTTCTTGGCGAGCTTTTCGCCGGGCGTATGCGCGACATGGATGGAGCCGGGGCCGAGGAGCAGGGGAGCGCCCCAGTTGCTGAGCTCAGGAATGTCGGTGGCGAAGCGCGCGATCATGGTGGGCAGGCCTTCGACGGCCTTGAGGCGAACGAATTTCAGTTCGAGGGTGAAGCTGACTTCGGCCAGATCGCCGACGGCTGCGACGATGGCCGCGCGGACGGGCTCGGACGGGCCGATAAGGCGGACGAGGACCTGCGCTTCGGCTACGTCCGCGATGACGTTGGGCGCGTGGCCGCCGTGAATCTGGCCGACGTTGACGGTGGTGTCGCCCACTTCAGGATCGGTGGGCAGGGTGAGCGCAAGCACCTTGCTGAGCGCGGCGATGAGCTTGTGGATGGCGCTGTCGCCGAGCTCGGGATAGGCGGAGTGGGCCATTTTTCCCGTGGCGCGAATGACGGTGCGCAGAGCGCCTTTCGACGCGAGCCCGATGCGATTGTCGGTGGGCTCACCGTTGATGAGGAACTTGCTCCCCTTGGGCGCGAGGTTGGCGGCCTTGGCTCCGGCGGAGTCGCGCTCTTCGCCCGAGACGAAGAGGACGCCGACGGCGAAACCTTCGGCGCGCAACGCTTCTGCCGCGGCCACCTGCGCGGCGATGATGCCTTTGGCGTCGCTGACGCCACGGCCATAGATGAACTCGTCATCTTCGCGGAAGGGCACGTAGGGCGGCACCGTATCCATGTGCGTGGAGAAGACGAGGTCGGGGGTCTGGCCGGCTTTGCCGGCGTAGACATTCCAGCGGGGACCGTCGGCGCCGCTGTCGGCAGGCTGGGCAACCGGCGTTTTTTCCACGTCCCAGCTGCGCCCGGCGAGGAACTCGGCCAGGAAGTCGCCGACCGCACCCTCGTGGTAGGTGGTGGACTCGATCTCGACGAGCTGGCGCGTAAACCGGATGGGATCAAGGAGCTGCGGCTGGGACATGGTGCTGCCAGAATACCGTACCGGCCCGGCGCATCTGTGCGGGTGGGCGCGGGGTTTTCCAGGCAGGAAAAGCCGGCTGTGCGATGCAGTGCTTGAACGCTTTACCTGTGCCGATTTGACTGCCGCACGACGGTTCAGCTGCGCGTAGAATAACGGAGGAATGATCGCCTCACCTGTACCTGTCGCCCCGGCGCAACGAGCCGGGGCGGCGCTGCGCAGCATCGAAGTATCTGGCCCCGTGGGCCTGCTGGAGGCGCTCCTCAACGAAGGCGCTCCCGACGCACCCTATGCTGCGCTGGTCTGCCATCCCCACCCCAAAGGCGGGGGAACCATGCACAACAAAGTGGTGTACCACGCGATGAAGGCGCTGAACGCGCCGGAGTTCGGGCTGGGCTGGCCGGTGCTGCGATTCAACTTTCGCGGCACGGGACTGAGCGAGGGCACACACGATGGGCAGGCGGAGACAGGCGATGTTCTGGCTGCGCTGCGCTGGCTTGAAAACGAATTCAGCCGGCCGATTGTGCTGGCGGGTTTCAGCTTTGGCGCGGCGATGGCGCTCGCTGCCTGTTGCGGCCCCGATGGCGCGCAGGCAACGCACTCCAGCGTGCTCGCAGTGGTTGCTCTTGGACTGCCAACCCAGGCCGAGGGCCGTACTTACCGTTATTCCTTTCTTTCCGGCTGTACCCTTCCGAAACTCTTTGTCAGCGGCGACCGCGATCGGCTTTGCGCCCGCCGACGACCTGCGCCACGTGGCCGCCACCACGGCCGAACCCAAAAAGTTGGTGCTCCTACCCGGCGCCGATCACTTTTTTGCCGGCCAGCTTGAGACGATGCAGAACACGCTCGTCAGCTGGCTCAAGGAGCAGCTCCCATGACGCCCGTGAGCGATACCGCTCTCGATTCACTGCACGCGCAGGCAACTGAAATCTTTGCCGGGGCTCTTGAGGCCTGCAACATCGAATCAGCCTTTGACCGGCGGATTCGCTTCGAGGGCAACACCCTGCACCGGCTGCTGCCGGATGGCAGCGGGCCGGACACGATCGACCTGGCAGCCTACAAGCGTATGTTCGTGGTCGCGCATTGGCAAGGCCGCCGCGCCCATGCTGGATGTGCTGATGGAGCGCATGAAGCGGCGCAAGGGCGTGCGCGGCATGTTCTGCTCCGGCAGTCTGCCCAAGCGGCGCAACTGGCGGTTCCGCTACTTCGAGGGCGGGCATCCGCTGCCGAATGCGGACATCGTTCGAAGCGGCGCGCGCGACACTGGCGATGCTGAAGAAAGCGAAGAAGGATACGCTGGTGTTCTTCCTCATCTCCGGCGGCGGCTCGGCGATGTTCGATCTGCCTCTCGATCCGGCGATCGGTCTGGACGACACCATTGCGTTTCACCAGGCGCTGCTGGGCTCGGGCGCGCCGATCAACGAGATCAATACGCTGCGCAAGCACTTCTCGGCGGTGAAGGGCGGACGGCTGGCGGTTGCCGCGGCGGAGGCGGCGAAGGTCTCGATCCTGCTGCCGGATGTGCCGCTGCGGACGCTGACGCGCTGTCTTCGGGCCCGACTTCACCGGATCACTCGAGCGTGGACGACGTGCGCGAGGTGCTGGCACGGTACGACCTGGCTGGGCAAGCTGCCGGCAGCAGCGTGCGCGCCTTCTTTGAGCGCGCCGACCTGCCCGAGTCGCCGGGCAACAAGAGCCGGAGGCAGGGCTTCCTGCCCAAGCTGCCGTGGCCCGGGCACACTGCTGCGCGCTCGTTTACCGCGGCCGCAAGCGTTGAGCGCCGAGAGACGAGGCATTTCGCGATTCGGTGTTTGAAGTGCTGCTCTCCAGCCACGACCTGGTGGAGAGCGCGCGCGCGCTGGCGCAGAAGGCCGGCTATTTCGTGGTGGTGGACAACTCCTGCGACGACTGGGACTATGCCGACGCCGCGCGATACCTGCTGGAGCGGTTCCATGACTGCGGCGGGCTAGCGCAGCGCGTTTGTGTTTGATCTCCGTGGGCGAGGTGACGGTGACAGATGGACCGCGACGCCCGGCGCGGGCGGGCGCAATCAGCAGTTCGCGCTGGCCTGCGCCTCGATCTCGCCGCGGCATCCCGAGCGAACTGCTGACCGTGCTCAGCGCGGGCTCTGACGGCATTGACGGCAACACGCAGAGCGCGGGAGCGATCGCCGACACGACCACGGTGGAGCGCGCGCGGGCCTTCGGGTTCGATCCGGAGGAGTCCTGGCCGCGTTCAATGCCTGCCCGCTGTTCACGGCGCTGGGCGACGCGGTGGTGACCGGGCCGACCGGCCAAAACCTGCGCGATCTGCGGCTGCTGATGGCGGAGAAGTCTGTAGACTCGTGCAAGGGGTCACTTTCTCGCACACGAAAAAGGAGACGCCAGCCTGAAACCGGCCTGCATTGCTTGTAACTTGTGTTTCATTTCAGTTAGCCTCTGCTTCTCAGGATTGGTTCGTGCCTCGAAAAGGAACACGCAAGGCGACCGACAAAACGCCCGACATTCGCGCCGTGGCCGCACTGGCCAAGGTGTCGATCGCCACCGTTTCAAGGACCATCAACGGCTCGCCGGTGGTGAGCGAGCGGCTGTCGAAGCGCGTGTGGCAGGCCATCGAGCAGCTCAATTACTTTCCCAACACCCATGCGCGCAGCCTGGTGTCGGGGCGCAGCCGGCATCTTCGGCATCATCGTCGAAAACATCACCAATCCGTTCTTCCCGGAGCTGATCCAGAGCTTTGAAGAGATCGCCGTGGCGCACGGCTACGAGATCCTGGTCAGCTCGTCGAACAGCGACCCGGCGGTGCTGACCACCTGCGTGCGGCGCATGCTGGAGCGCAAGGTGGAAGGCGTGGCGATGCTGACCTTCGGCGAGGAAGAGCCGGTGCTCGACCAGCTTGTGTACCACGACATGCCGATGGTGCTGGCCGAGTTCAAGCTCGACGACCCCAAGGCGAGCACCATCCTGCTCGACTACACCACGGGCATTCAGCGCCGCCGTAAATCATCTGGTGGAGCTTGGCCATCGCAAGATCGCCTTTCTGGCCGGGCCGCACACGATGCACTCGGCCATGACGCGCGAGAACGACTTTCGCACGGCGATGCAGGCGGCCGGACTGCCGATCCAGAAGAAATGGGTGATGGAGTGCGACCATACGCTCAAGGGCGGCGTGGCCGGATTTGAGCAGCTGCAGGCGCTGGCCGCGCGGCCCACGGCGATTCTCTGCTCGAACGACATGACCGCCATCGGCGTGCTGCGCGCGGCTTATCATGAAGGGCCTGCGCGTGCCGCAGGATCTGTCTGTGATCGGGCTCGACGACATCGATTTTGCGGAGTTCACGCTGCCGCCGCTGACGACCATCCGGCTTTCGCGCGCGGACCTGGCGCGGGCGGCCTTCGAGGCGCTGCGGCAGCAGGCCGAGGATCCAGCAATCCGAAGATGCAGCGCGAGTTTCTGGTGTCGACGAGCCTGGTGCTGCGCGGCTCGACAGCCGCGCCGCCCGCCGAGAGCCTCAGCGCCCTCGACTAACGAGGGCGGCCGGATCTCGCTCGAGGTGCCGCCGGCGGCGGGGATGTAGCACTTCAGCGTGTAGTCCATCACCATGCGATCGGCGTTGAAGCGCCAGCCCAGCGTGCGGATGGTGCGCTTCATGCGCTTGATCCAGCCGCGCGGCAGGCCGTCGCGGTCGCGCTGATAGTAGAGCGGGATCACTTCGTCGCGCAGCACGCGATAGAGGTCTTCGCCGTCGCGCGCGTCGTGCACGTCCATGTTGGAGTGGGTGCGGCCGCGTGCCGATGGCGAAGCCGTTGAGGCCGTCGTAGGCCTCGGCCCACCAGCCGTCGAGCACCGAGAGATTCAGGCCGCCGTTGAGCACGACTTTCTGGCCGCTGGTGCCGGAGGCCTCCAGCGGGCGGCGCGGATTGTTGAGCCACACGTCGACGCCCTGCACCAGGAAGCGGCCGACGTTGATGTCGTAGTCCTCGACGAAGACGAATTTGTCGGCGAACTCGGGGTCGCGCATCATCTGCGCGATCTGCTGCAGCACGCGCTTGCCGGGCTCGTCGTGCGGATGGGCCTTGCCGGCGAAGACGAACTGCACCGGGCGCTTGGGATCGTTGACCATGGCGGCGAGGCGTTCGATGTCGGCGAGGATCAGATTGGCGCGCTTGTAGGTGGCGAAGCGGCGGGCGAAGCCGATGGTGAGCGCGTCGGGCGAGAGGACTTTGCCGAGCCTCTGCAGCGTCTCCTGCGGCTCGCCGCGGCGCTCGGCCTGCTCGCAGGCGCGGCGGCGCACGAAGTCGAGCAGCTGCGACTTGAGGCTGAGGTGCGTCTCCCAAAGCTCGCCGTCGTCGACGTTTTCGATGCCTTCCCAGGTGCGCGCCTCGCCGCTCTTGCTCTGCCAGCCGGCGCCGAGATGGCGGTCGTAGAGGCGGCACATCTGCGGCGCGAGCCACGAGGGCACATGCACGCCGTTGGTGATGTGGCCGATGGGCACCGCGTCTTCCGGCTTGCCGGGATACAGGCCCCACCACATGGCGCGCGAAACTTCGCCGTGCAGCGACGAGACGGCGTTGGCGCGGCGCGAGAGCTTGAGGCCGAGCACGGTCATGCAGAACTGTCTCCTGATAGTCGGTGGAGCTCACGCGGCCGAAGCCCATCAGGTGATCGTGCGAGAGGCCGAGTTGCATCGCGCAGCGGGCCGAGATGTTCCTCGATCAGATCGGCGCTCGAAGCGGTCGTGGCCGGCGGGCACGGGCGTGTGCGTGGTGAAGACGACTTCGCGGGGAATCTGGCTGGCCGCGGCGTCGAAGTCGATGCCCTCTTCCTCCATGCGGCTGCGAATCGCCTCGAAGACGGCGAAGCCGCTGTGGCCTTCGTTGAGATGCAGCACGCCGGGCGAGATGCCCATGGCCTTGCAGCGCGCGAAAGCCGCCGACGCCGAGCAGCAGCTCCTGGCGGATGCGCGTGCGGCCGTCGCCGCCGTAGAGGCGCGAAGTGAGCTCGCGATCTTCGGGCGCATTGCCTTCGACGTTGGAATCGAGCAGCAGCAGATCGCAGCGGCCCACCTTCACGCGCCAGACCTTGGCGCGGATCGAGCCGCCGCGCGTTTCGAATCTCGACGACGACCGGCTCGCCGTTTGCGCCGATCGCCGGCTGCATGGGCAGCTGGTTGACGTCGGTCTGGAGATACTCTTCCTGCTGCCAGCCGTTGATGTCGAGCCGCTGCAGAAAGTAGCCCTGGCCGTAGAACAGGCCGATGCCGACCAGCGGAATGTCGAGATCGGACGCGCTCTTGATGTGGTCGCCGGCCAGCACGCCGAGGCCGCCGGAGTAGATGGGCAGCGATTCGTGCAGGCCGAACTCGGCGGAGAAGTAGGCGACCGGGCGCGGCCGCAGCACGCCGGCGTGCTGCGCGCCCCAGGTGCGGTCGGCGTTCAGATACTCCTGCTGGCGGCGGTAGACGTAGTTGATGCGGCTGTGCAGCACCAGCTCGGTGGCGCGGCGCTCGAGCTCTCCGAGCGGCATCTCGCTGAGCAGCGAGATCGGATTCTGATTCAGTTGCCGCCAGCGCGTGGGATTGAGATCGCGGAAGAGGCTGACGCAGTCGTGGTCCCAGCTCCACCACAGGTTGCGCGCGAGCGCCCAGAGCCGCTCCTGCGCCGGGCGCGATGAAGCGGTCGAGGGTGCGCGCCTCGCTGACGACCGGCGCAACCTGCGCTGGCGGCTTCGACCAGCATGCGAATCTCGTCTTCGCGGAAGATGCGCGCCTCCTTGGTTTGGACGATCAGCACGCCCTGCAGCACGCCGCGATCGATGAGCGGCACGCCGAGGAAGGAGTGGTACTCCTCTTCGCCGGACTCCTTGAAGTATTTGAAGCGCGGATGATTGCGCGCGTCGGCAACGGGCACGGGCACGCACCTGCTCGGCAACCAGACCGGCGAGTCCCTCGCTGAGCGGCATGCGCAGCGTGCCGATGCAGCTGGGATGCAGGCCGAGCGTGGCGGCGAGCACGAGGTTGGAGCGATCGGGCTCGAGCAGATAGGCCGAGCAGACATCGGTGCGGAAGCGCGTGGCGATCAGGGCGACCACATTCATGAGTGTGTCTGCCGGCTTGCCGCCGTCCTCGGTCAGGCTCATGATTTCTTCGAGCGTCAATACCCGGCTGGCTTCTGCTGCTTCGTGAGAATTGCGTCATACGCATCGCCTCGCGGTTGATTGGTTCCGTCTCAGATTATCGACAGGCGTGCTACGCCTCGGCAGGAGATGCAGAAGTGCAACCGATTCAGAGAACCGGAATAAAGTCTTGAACCCGTGCTTTGTCGACTTGAGGTGCGGCCCGTGGCCGTTTGTGCGGGATGGATATGACGATACCACCAAGCCGCCCGAGGGGGCGAATCAAATGTGGGCTGGCGCGGGATGCGACGCGCCGCGCATCGCGGCGATCTCGGCGAGGTCTCCGCGGCGGCGATGCGGCGATGGGCGTAGACGCGCGGCTCGCCGAAGCGCACCTCGGCGGAGAAGCCGCGCGTGCCAAGCGCCTTCCAGAGATGGGGCAGAAAGGCGTCGTCGCCATACCAGCAGAGCTCGCGCTCGGCGAACCGTCCTCGAAGGCATAGCGAATGGCCGCGGCGGTGACGGGCGCACCCGGCGCTGATCGCCGGGTTCAAAGAGCCGGGAGTGAAAGCGGAGCACTGCGCAGCCGTCGGTGCTGGTGCCCTCCGGAAAAAAGAGGATGGGCACGGAGAGCGGGAGCCGCTCGCGCGATCTCTGCGGCAGACATTGCCGGCGCTGGCGCATGCTCGAGCGGTCGATGAACAGCGTGCCGCCGGTGCGCGCGGCTCTGCCGAAATAGGGCCAGCTGATCGATCTCCGCCTTGGCAGACGAAGAAGCACGGCATGGCCGCGGAGAGGATCACGAATGTCGAGGTAGCTGAGATGATTGGAGACGACGAGGCCGCGACTCTGGCGGTGTGCCCTCGACGGTGCAGCGAATGCCGAGGCTCGAGACCACCAATCGACCCGCCGACTGCATCCAGAGTGCGCGCTGCTGAGCGTGAGCGGGCCGCGGAGGCGCATGAGCCAGTAGCGAAGGATGCAGAGGAAGAGGGCCGCGCACAGCGTCACAGCGCGCCGCGCGGCGCGGAGCCTCATTGCGTGAGCGGGGCCAGGAAGCGATTGCGCGCCGAAGGCGACAGCATCTTGAGATCGAGCAGAGTAAGGAAATCGATGGTGCCGAACTGCGCGATCCCACGCCGGCGCGGCGCAGATGCGCGCGCCGATGGCGAGATAGGTCCTCAGCAGCTGGGGAACCTTGGGCAGCGCAGTGCAGCGAAGCACTCGGCACGTAGTCTGGGCGACGGCTGTGCGGGTGCGCCCTCCTGCTCGGTGGGGCAGGCAAAGGCGGCGGTGGGCTCGGTGGCGAACTCCGGCGACACGCGGTACGTGCTCGAGCTGGCGATACATCTGCCAGCCTTCGTGCGGGTCCTGAGAGTTCAGCGACGAACAACCGATGAGATAGCGCAGCCCCATGTCGGTAGCATACTGCGCGATGCCTCTCCACAGCAGCGTGAGGACTTCAGGCGTGCGATGCTCGCGGTCGATGGAGGCGCGGCCCAGCTCCAGAATGCCGGCGCGCAGCGGCTCATAGGGAGCGAAGTGGAACTCCTGCTCGGAGTAGTAGCCGAGGTTGCGCGCCGCCGTTGTGCCGGACTGCATGCGATAGGTGCCAACGATGCGAGCGGTGGCTTTCGTCTTCGACCAGCAGGTGCTCGCAGAAGAGATCGAACTGATCAGTGTCGAGGCCGGTCTGATAAGAGCTCTCGAGTCCCTCGCCCATCTCGATATTGAAGACCTTGAAGCGCAGACGGCAGGCGGCGTCGCGATCTTCGACCGATTGCGCGAGGCGCACGCGATACTTGCCCACCTCGGCGTGAATGTGCGGGCGCGCCGGCGGCTGCGAGGCAGCAGTGTGCTCGCAGGAATTTCCACCGTTGTGGTGGAACCAGGACAAGTGCTGATCAGAGATAGCTGCCCGGACGTGCATGCATCACGGGAGCAGTATCCCGCGATGTTTGTAAGAGGACGGTGAAGCTGCTGCAAATACGTTGCAAATACTTTGACCCCGTTGTAACCCGCGTGCAACAGAAAAGGCTCTCCGCACGGGAGAGCCTTGTGTGAACCGCATGGTCGCGCACGGTCAGCAGCAGCCGCCGGCAATCGATGGAATGACAAGCACTTCGTCGCCTTCCTTAAAGCTGTACTTCTCGTTGCCGAGGAAGCGGATGTCTTCTTCGTTGACGTAGAAGTTGATGAAGCGGCGAATCTGGCCGTCTTCGCCGCGCAGGTGCTGGCGCAGCGCGGGAAAGCGGCCCTCGATTTCGCTGACGAGCTCGGGCAGATTGGCTGCGGTGCTGGCGATCTCGCGCACGTTGTTGGTGTGCTTCTGGAATGCGTTCGGCAACAGGACTCTAACGGACATGGCTTTCTCCTGCGAGGCTCCAGTCCTGGCTCGCGCTGCGCGTGTGTTCTTCCACAAAGTTCTTCAAAGTCGGTGAGGCGCGGACGAATCGACCGGCTCTGGTCGTATGCGCCTTTGAGCACATCGGTCGTCTTGAGGCCGTTGCCGGTAATGCAGGCGACGGTAAGCTCGTCGGGCTGGATGCGGCCGTGCGCGTAGAGGCGCGCGGTGACAGCGGTGGTGACGCCGCCGGCGGTCTCGGTGAAGATGCCTTCGGTCTCGGCGAGTTCCTGGATGGCGGAGACGATCTCGACATCGGAGACATCTTCGGCCCATCCGCCGGAATAGCGAATGGCGCGCGCGGCGTAGAGGCCGTCGGCGGGGTTGCCGATGGCGAGCGAGCGGGCGATGGTGTTGGGCCGCTGCGGCTCGATGACGTCGGTGTTGTTCTTGACGGCCTTGGAGATGGGCGAGCAGCCGGTGGCCTGCGCGCCGAAGAAGCGGACCTGCTTGTCTTCAACGAGGCCGAGAGCGATCAGCTCGTCGAAGGCTTTGCGAATTTTGGTGATGAGCGAGCCGCCGGCCATGGGCACGACGACGTTGTCGGGCAGGCGCCAGCCGAGCTGCTCGGCGATTTCGAAGCCGACGGTCTTGGAGCCTTCCGCGTAGTAGGGGCGCAGATTGACGTTGACGAAGCCCCAGTTGTAGCGGTCGGCAATCTGCGAGCAGAGGCGATTGACGTGGTCGTAGTTGCCATCGACGCGGACCAGCGTGGCGCCGTAGACCTGGGTGTTGAGGATCTTGGCCGGCTCGAGATCGGCAGGGCACGAGGATGTAGGTCTTGAGGCCGAGGCGCGCGGCCTGCGCGGCGACGGCGTTGGCGAGGTTGCCGGTGGAGGAGCAGCCGACGGTGTCGAATCCGAAGGCCTGCGCGTTGGCCAGCGCGACGGCGACGACGCGATCCTTGAAGCTGAGCGTGGGCATGCAGACGGCGTCGTTCTTGATGTAGAGATTGCGCGCGCCGATGTGCGCGGCGAGGCGAGGCGCTTCAACGAGCGGCGTCAAGCCGGCCGGCGTTTGAGGAACGTAGCCGTCGGCGACGGGCAGCAGCGCTCGATACCGCCACATATTCAGCGGGCCGTTGGCAATCGATTCGCGGGTAAAGCGGGTGCGGGCGTACTCGAGATCGAAGGCAACCTCGAGCGGAGAGAAGCACTCATCGCAGATGGAAAGCGGCTGAATCCCGTAGGTCTTGCCGCATTCCCGACATCGCAGTTCGTAACGCAGTCGTCACAGTCCCTCGCAATCGCATGAGCGACGGCGGGTATGCGGGCGCGTGACCGGCTCAATGACTGAGCGAACGTGATAGGACTCGTGAGTAACCTAGCGAAGACGCCGCAGCGAAGAGTGCTGAAGCATCCCCCGAATCTCATGTTCCCCGCCTGACGGCGGAGCGAGAGTTGACACCATACTCCTGGTTTGCCCAGGCAGGTTGTCGTGGCGTCACAGGGCCCGTCCCTCAGCCACTCTGCATGAAATCCAGGCTTGCCCTTTGGGGGCAAACTTGAATGATTCGGTTGTATCACAGCGAAAAAGCGGGACGCAAGCCGGGCGACAGCGAACGGCGCGAATCGAGGTACCAATGGTCACAATCCGGCACTGAGCGTTATGGCTCGCGCGTGGGATGAATCCAGATGGCGTTGCCGCCGCCAGAGACCATATGCACATCGAGCACGGTGGTGCGATCGACTGTTTGTGTAGTGAAAGTGGTGTGGGTGGCGTTGGTGGCGGCGTCGGGCGCGTCGGCATAGATCTCCGCGGTGTACTTCCCTTCTCCGAGGAAGCCGAGCGGTACCTGTACGGAACGGGCGTCCCAATTGGTGATGGAGCCGATGTACCAACCTGCGCCACTGCGCCGCGCGACGGTGATGTTCTCCATGGGGAGGCCGTTGAGGACTCGGATTTCATCCCATGTGGTGGGCACCTGACGGATGAACTCGAAGTCGTGCTGGCCTTTGTAGTGCTCCGGGCTGTCGGCGACCATCTGCAGCGGACTTTCAAGCACGACGTAGAGCGCCAGCTCATGCGCGCGCGTACCGAGGCCCATGGGCTCGATGTTGCGTGGGATAAAGTTTTCGCGGTTGCTGTTGAGAAATGCGCCAGGGGTGTAATCCATGGGGCCGGCGAGCATGCGTGTGAAGGGCAGCGTGGTGTTGTGCGCGGGCGAGGTGCGCGCGCTCCACTTGAGATACTCCTTGCCCATTACGCCTTCGCGCGTGATGAGATTTGGGAAGGTACGGCGCAGCCCGTCGGGCTTATATGCGCCGTGGAAGTCGATCATGAGGTGGTGTTGTGCGGCGAGCGCGACAACGCGGCGATACCAATCGACCATCTGCTGATCGTCGCGATTCATAAAGTCGATTTTGACGCCGGCGATGCCCCACTGCTCGAAGAGCGGGAAGGCCTGCTCCATATATTTGTCGACCGAGGTCCAGTGCGACCAGAGCCACAGACGGACATGCTTTTCTTTCGCATAGCGCAGCAGTTCCGGCATGTCGATCTCGGGGGTCACTTTCGTGATGTCGGCGACAGCGGCGTAGTCTTCAGGCCCCGTGCGCTCAGGCGATACCGCCCAGCCGGCATCAATGAGCATGTAAGGAAAACCGGCAGCGGAGGCGAAGTCGATGTAGTGCTTCATGGTCGCCGTGTTCATGCCGGTTTTGATTCCGGTGCCGGGCGCGGCCTGGCCTGACCACCAATCCCAGGCCGACTTGCCGGGGCGAATCCATGACGTGTCCACGATCTGTGAGGGCGGATTGAGATTGAGCACGATGTTCGACTCGATGAGTTTTCCGGGCGTGTCGCCGATCATCAGCACACGCCAGGGAGTGGTAAGGGGCGCGTCTTTTTCGACGGCAATGGCGGGCTGATCGACGCGCGGCGCGAGCTCAGCGTGGAGGCCGAATGCGCCCTCGCCTTTGCGCAGATACATGCCGGCGTAGTCATCGATATTGGCCTCGGTAATTGCGACCCAGCCGATGCCGGGGCTCTGCGCGAGGAGGGGGAGACCGATCAGCCAATCGCGATGCAATCCGCTGACCTGGCGCTGCTGATACTCGTCTTCATAAGCCGATTGGAATCCATCGAGGATCAGCGGATAAAGCGTCGCATCGTGGTTGAAGCGGAACTCGGTGAGTTCGCGCTCAAGGCGCAACCTGTGCAGCGCAGGCTGGTCGGGGACGACGTAGCGGAAGGCGATGCCGTCATCGTAGGCGCGAATTTCGATGGTCAGCTTGCGGCCGGCGTCGTCGGCAAGATCGACATGTGCGGCGTTGTAGTGGTCGCGCACGGAGCTTGTTTTGCCAGCGGGAATTGTGTAAGTCTGATCGGTCTGGCTTGGCTCTACGCGCACCTTGTGCATGCCGGGGCCGAGCGCGGACTGGCCCTCAAACTTGAGACCGAGCACGGACTCATCCATCAGCCATTTGCCGTGGAAGTCCACGGAGTAGCGGACATCGTTGCTCTGGAGATCAATGGCATGACTTGCCGGTGCATCCGCGAGCCAGAGGACGATTTGTCCGTCGGGCGACGCGACCTTCACCTTGGGAGTTTTCTCCTGTTGTGCGAGGACGACGAGCGATGTCAGCGGCAACAAGCAGCACAGCGTGCGGAAACGAAGCATGCCTTCTCCTGCGGTTGAAATCCTTTTCAGCTTCAGCGCGCAGCATGCCGCCCGGCGCTTGGACTATTTCATCAATTTGTGTAGACGCGCACGTAATCGACCAGCATCGCTGCCGGGAACGCTGTGGACGAGTTGGGTGCGCCTGGCCAACTGCCGCCGATCGCGAGGTTCAGAATGATGAAATCGCTCTGCCCCGCATCGAAGGGCCAGACGGCGCCCGGCAGCGCGCTCATGTTTGCCGTTGTGTAAGTGACGTAGGGATGCGTGGGATCGTCGATGTAATAGGCCACGCTGCCCTTCGACCAGATCATGCCGTAGGTGTGCCACTGCGCTGCGGTTTGGCCCGAGGGAAAGTTGAAGACTGTGCCCAGGCCTGTTCCGCCGGTGAAGCCCGTGCCGTGAACCGAGCCTTCGTTCCAGTCGGGCGCGGTGGCGGCGTTCACGCGCTCCAGCACGTCCTGCTCTCCGCATGCAGGCCAGTCCACCGTTGCCACGTTGTTGCCCAACAGCCACGCTGCGGGCCAAAAGCCCTGCGCCTCGGGCACGAGAGCGCGGAACTCGATGCGGCCGTATTGAAAGCTGAAGAGGCCCTGCGTCTTGAGACGCGCGGACGTGTACACGCCGGTTGCGGGCTGCTGCGCTTCGATGTGCAGATAGCCGTCTGTGCCGACGTAAGCGCTGGGATTCGCGGTCGAACAGGGCGATGTATTCGATCCCCAGGCACAGTAGTTCTCGAGCTCGTTGTTACCGAAGCCGCTGTTGCCGGTGTCATAGGTCCACACCGTGGGATCGGGCGCGGCGCTGGCGCTGGTGGCATTGCTGAATTCGTCCGACCAGACCAACGTGCCGGAAGCAATGTTTGGCGTGAAGGCCTTGCTGCTGACTGCGCTCGATTGGCCGCCGGCGACATCGATCGCCTTAACTGTGAGATTGGAAGCGACGAGAAACGGAGCTTGATAGGCCTGCGATGCGCTTGTGGGAGTGGAGCCGTCCACGGTGTAATACACCACGGCACCTGATGCGCCGGGGGCGAGCGTGACGATGACTGCGCCATTTTGTGCGTTGGCGGTGGAGATGACAGGAGCGGCGGGCGGTGCGGTAGTTGAGGTTGAACCGGACGCAGTTCCGCTGCCGCCACATCCGCACATCAGTGCACCTGCCAGCACCAGCGCTCCCACCATTGCCCTACCTGCTTTCATCGAGAATCCCCGCGATCGAACAGCGAAACACCCGCGTTCGACGCCGCACCCAACTCTACGCACCGTGATTCCTGCACGTCAACCAAACGGTGCGCAGGCTTTGCTGCTAGCTTGCGGGATCATAGTTCAGGTTCGGGCCTAACCAGCGCTCGACATCCGCGAGGGTCATCCCCTTGCGCGCTGCGTAGTCTTCGACCTGGTCGCGTTCGATTTTGCCGAGGCTGAAGTAGCGCGACTCAGGATGAGCGAAGTAGAGGCCGCTCACGCTCGAGCCGGGCCACATGGCGAAGGACTCAGTGATGCGAATGCCGGTGTTAGCTTCGACATCGAGAAGCTGCCAGATGGTCTGCTTCTCCGTGTGATCGGGGCAGGCGGGATAGCCGGGCGCGGGCCGTATGCCGCGATATTTTTCCTGGACCAGCTCCGCGGGGGTCAGGGTTTCATCGAGGCCGTAGCCCCACTCATCGCGCACGCGCTTGTGCAGGCACTCGGCAAAGGCCTCAGCGAGACGATCGGCGATGGCCTCGGCCATGATGGCGTTGTAGTCGTCTTGCTGGGCGCGGAAGGTCTCGGTCAACTCTTTGAGACCGATGCCGGTGGTGACGGCGAATGCGCCGATGTGATCGGGCAGGCCAGTTTCCTTCGGGGCGATGAAGTCGGCGAGCGAGCGGCAGGACTCCTTCCCTTCCCGATTCGACTGCTGGCGCAGGAAGTGAAGATGGTCCATCACCGTCGCGCGCGATTCGTCGGTGTAGAGTTCGACATCGTCGCCGAAGGCGTTGGCTGCGAACATGCCGTAGACGGCGCGCGCAGTGATCAGCTTTTCCGCGATGATGCGGTCAAGGAGCGCATTGCCCTCGGCGAAGATCTGCTGTGCCTGTGCGCCGTATTGCTCGCTTTCCAGGATTCGCGGATAGACGCCTTTGAGCTCCCACGTGTGGAAGAAGGGAGTCCAGTCGATGTATTCGCGCAGGGTGGCGAGGGGAAAGTTGTCGAGGACGCGCACGCCGGTGAACGTTGGCGCTGGAATGTCTTCTGCGCGCCACTCGATGGGCGTGCGCCGGGTGCGCGCCTCTACGAGCGAAATTCCTTTGACGCGCGGGGCCGCGTGGGCGCGGCGAAGGGCTTCGTAGTCGGCACGATGCTGCGCGATGAAGTCAACTTTGCCGTCTTCACTGAGAAGGCTCGTGGTGACCGGAACGGCGCGGCTGGCGTCGAGCACGTGCACGACCGGCTCGCTGTAGTGCGGCGCGATTTTGACGGCGGTGTGCGCGCGGCTGGTGGTTGCGCCACCGATGAGCAGCGGCAGTTTGAAGCCCTGGCGCTCCATCTCGCGGGCCACGTGCACCATCTCGTCGAGCGAGGGCGTGATGAGGCCGCTGAGGCCGATCATGTCGGCGTGCTCGACGCGCGCGCGCTCGAGGATTTTTTCGGCGGGAACCATGACGCCCATGTCGATGACTTCGTAGTTATTGCAGGCGAGCACCACGCCGACGATGTTTTTGCCGATGTCGTGCACGTCGCCGCGCACGGTGGCGAGGACGATTTTTCCCTGCGCTTTGATCTCGTGGCCCGCGGCCGCCATCTCGGCCTTCTCGGCTTCCATGAACGGCGTGAGATAGGCGACGGCTTTCTTCATGACACGCGCGGACTTGACGACCTGGGGTAGAAACATTTTGCCTGCGCCGAAGAGATCGCCGACGACGCTCATGCCGGCCATCAGCGGGCCTTCAATGACCAGCAGCGGACGGCCGAGCTTGGCGCGCGCCTCCTCTGTATCGATGTCGATGTAGGCGTCGATGCCTCGAACCAGCGCGTGCGCGAGACGCTCTTCGACAGTGCCGTCGCGCCATTCCTCTGTCTTCTTTTCGACGACAATTGCGCCGGATTCCTTGAGGGTTTCGCCGTGCTCGACGAGGCGCTCAGTGGCGTCGGGGCGACGATTGAGCAGCACATCCTCGACCAGCTGTTTGAGGTGCGGCTCGATCTGCTCATAGACTTCGAGCATGCCTGCGTTGACGATGCCCATGTCCATGCCGGCGGCGATGGCGTGATAGAGGAAGGCCGAGTGCATGGCTTCGCGCACGCGATTGTTGCCGCGGAAGCTGAAGGAGATATTGGAAACGCCGCCGCTGACTTTTGCGTCGGGCAGGTTCTCCTTGATCCATTTTGTGGCGTTGATGAAGTCGACGGCGTAGTTGTTGTGCTCCTCCATGCCGGTGGCGACGGTGAGGATGTTGGGATCGAAGATGATGTCTTCTGCCGGAAAGCCGATGTCATGCACGAGGAGTTTGTAGGCGCGCTCGCAGACGCGGATCTTGTCTTCAAAGCTGGCGGCCTGGCCCTTCTCGTCGAAGGCCATGACAACCGCGGCCGCTCCGTATTTGAGCACGGTGCGCGCGTTCTCGCGGAACTTGGCTTCGCCTTCCTTGAGCGAGATGGAGTTGACGATGCCTTTGCCCTGCAGGCACTTCAATCCTGCCTGAATGACGGCCCAGTTCGACGAGTCCACCATGAAGGGGACTTTGGCGACTTCGGGCTCGCTGCCCAGCAGTTGCAGGTAGCGCGTCATGGCGGAGGGGCCGTCGATCATGCCCTCGTCCATGCAGATGTCGAGGACGTTGGCGCCGTTCTCAACCTGCTGGCGCGCGACGCTCACGGCTTCTTCGTACTTACCGTCTTTGATGAGCCGGGCGAATTTGGGCGAGCCGGCGACGTTGGTGCGTTCGCCGATCATGATGTAGACGCCGGGCTGTTGCGTGAAGGGCTGCGAACCGGAGAGACGAAGTGGCTTCATCGTGCGGCCTCACTTGAAACAATGGCCGGTTCCCACACGCGCGGCGGCTTGTCTTCGAGGGCCCTGGCAATGGCGGCGATGTGGTCTGGCGTGTTGCCGCAGCAGCCGCCGGCGATGTTGATGAGGCCGTTCTGCGCGAAGTTGCCGAGGAAGCGGGCCATATCGGCTGGGCCGAGATCGAAGCCGGTCTCCGCGAGCGGATTGGGCAGGCCCGCATTGGGATAACACGAGATGGGCACATCGGCCTTCTGGGACAGTTCGCTCAGAAAGGGATACATGAGGTCGGGCCCCAGCGAGCAGTTGAGGCCGACGGAGATGGGCTTCACGTGCTGCACGGCGTTCCAGAAGGCTTCAGTGGTCTGCGCGGAGATGAGGGTTTCACCGCCGCGGCCCACGGCGGCTGAAATCATCACAGGGAGCTCTTTGCCGTCGGCATCGAAGACCTCGCGAATGGCGACGAGCGCGGCCTTGGCGTTGAGCGAATCGAAGATGGTTTCGACCAGCAGCAGGTCTGAGCCGCCGGCGATGAGTGCGCGCACCTGCTCGGCGTAGGCGGTCTTGACCTGGTCGAAGGTGACTGAGCGGAAGCCGGGATCGTTGGCGTCGGGCGAGTTTGACAGCGAGACGGTGAGCGGCCCGATGGAGCCGGCAACGAAGCGCTGACGGCCGGTCTCGTTGGCGACTCGGTCGGCCCACTCGCGGCCCAGGCGCGAGGAGGTTTCGTTGATCTCCGTAGCGAGGCCGACGAGGAATGGGTCTTCGATGATCTTCTGATAGAAATCAGGATCTTTGCGGCCACCGTGCTCGCGCGGGTCTTCGACGAAGAACTCGCTCTGCGCGATGCTGGTGGCGCTGAAGGTGTTGGTCTCGATGATGTCCGCGCCGGCCTCGAGGAAGCGACGATGAATGTCGCCGATCATGGCGGGCTGGGTGAGCGTGAAGAGGTCGCCGTTGTTGAGCAGGTCTTTCTGCGCGTCGCGAAAGCGCTCGCCGCGCATGTGCGCTTCCGTCATGCCGTAGGTGCGGATGGTGGTGCCGGTGGCGCCGTCAATGATGGCGATGCGCTGCTTCAGGATGTCGTACAGGGGATGATCGTGAGCTGTTGTCATGGCTCCGTGGCCTCAATGCAATTGCACGCTGGGGAATGCACTCCTCAGGATAGATGGAGGCATCCCGAAATCCAAAGTTTCAGAGGATCAAGAGAGGAGAGCCGGTGGCTTACTTTGCCGCTGTGAGGGCCGCCACCGGCACCAGCATGTCTTCCTTGCGCATGACGAGGTTGGTGGCGTTCAGCGAGGCGAGCTCGAAGCCGTGGCCATGGGTGATGGCGTCGGTGGGGCAGGCTTCAACACAATAGCCGCAAAAGATGCAGCGGTTGTAGTCGATGTTGTAGACCTTGGCGTAGCGCTCGGAGGAGGATATGCGCTGCTCCTCGGTATTGTCCGCAGCCTCAATGAAGATGCAGTTGGCCGGGCAGGCGGCGGCGCAGAGGAAGCAGGCCACGCACTTTTCCAGGCCGTTTTCGTCGCGCTGCAGCACGTGCTTGCCGCGAAAGCGCTGCTGGAAGACTGCGCCCTTGAGCGGACCGGAGCCGTCAGGGTAGTTCTCCACCTGCGTGGGCTGCAGCATCTCCCCGAAGGTGATGCCCATGCCCTTGGCAATGCCGGCCAGATTGCGCACAATCGACATAACACCAGTATACGATGAATCCTGAGGACACAGAATGCGGCCGATTGGTTTCGCGCTCACGGCAATACTTACGTTGGGAATGACGGCGCCAGTGGTACTGGCTCAGGACCAGATGCCGGGTGGCGAGATGCATCACGGCGCGCATGCGCTTGTTCCGGCTGACACACTGAAGATCACGTTTGGCGACAAGTCTGCCGAGTGGACGCTGGCCACGCTTGCGCCGCTGCCTCACGTCACCATCACGGTCTACAACGAACATGCCAAGGCGAATGAGACCTTCAGCGGCGTGCCGCTGATGAGCCTGCTTGCACCGCTGGGCGTGCCGGTTAAGCCGCACGGTGCGGACTTCCGGCTGTATCTTGTGGCCGAGGGCTCGGATGGCTACCAGGTGGTTTATTCCATCGGCGAAGTGAACCCGGACGTGCACGACGGCACGGTGCTGGTGGCCGACAGCGTGGACGGCAAACCTCTCGGCGATCACGGGCCGATGCAGTTGGTTGCTACAGGCGAAAAGCGACCAGCCCGCTGGGTGCGGAATCTGGTCGCTGTCCGGGTGCTGCCCGCGCAATAATTCCTGTTCCAACTATTGCGGATGTTTGTCGTCGTGCGGGTGGTCGCTTGGCCGCTGCGCGGGGTGATTCTCGTGCGGCGCCTGGTGGGCCGGAGCCGGACGAGCTGCAGGAGGATTGTGCTGCGGCGCGGGACGTGCTTCTGCATGTGGCTGCGCCGGGCGCTGCGGCATGGGACGACTCTGCGGTGCGCGCGGTGCCTCCGTGTGCGGCTGCTGCGGCTGGGGTCTCGGGCGTTCCGTCTGCTGCGGGCGTGCCTGTGGAGCGGGCGCGCGGGTTTCTGGACGATTGGCCGGATGCTCCGTAGTCCGCGGCACGCTGGAGCGGTTCGGTTCCGCGCCGCGCTGCTGCGACTGGGCCTGCGTTTGCGGACGAGCGGCCTGCGGCATCATCCTGGCGGGCTCATTGCGCTGCGGCATCGCTACGTGCGCGGGCGGCCGAATGCCATGATCCGCAGGCAGCGGACGGGCAACCGCGGGCAGTGTGGGCCGGCCATGATTCACTGAGGCAAAGTCGGCGCGGTTGGCTTTGGCGGCTTGCGCGTGCTGCACCTGGGCGTGCATGGGCGGCGCATGCTGCTCATGCAGAGCAGTCATCTCCGCCGGACGGGGACGCACGCGTATGCCCTGCGGGCCGCCGTTATAGCTGATGCGGTTGTTGGAGACGTGGTTCACCACGGTGCGGTTATAGACATAGCGGACGTCGTTGCCATTGATGCGGTTCACGCTGCGGTTGTAGTTGAAATGGCCGCCGTTCCAGTAGCCGCCCTGGTAGCCGTAGCCGGTGTAGCCGAAGCCGTAGTCCACGCCGCCATAGAAGCCAATGTGCAGACCCCAGTAGCCGTGATAGAAACCATAGCGGCCGTTGTTGTAGCCCCAGTAACCGGGCGTCCACAGCGCGCCCTCATAGGGCGGCTGCACCCATGCGCCGGGAACCCAGTAGTAGCCGGTGGGCGCGTAGTCCCAGTAGCCGGGGGTCCAGATGTAGTCATCGCCGGGGCAGGGCGGCTGGTCGTAGTCGGGCAGCGGCGGCGGCGGCTGGGGCGCGGTGACGGCGACTTGCTCTCCATAGCCTGGGTCGTCGTAATCCTGTGAGGTGTCGGGCGCGGGCTCGCCTGGGCTAGCATAGCCGGCGCTGGCGGTCTCTGCGGGAGCGGCAGTTGACGTATTCGAGACCGGCGCGAGATTTGCCGAGGCGGGATCGGAGGCCGCGTCCTGGGTCTGATCCTGGGTCTGGTCTTGTGCGGGATTCTGGGTGGAGGCGGTGCTGGCTGTGGTGCTTGAGTTGCCGTGACATCCGGCGGTGGCGAGAGCGAGCAGAAACAGGAACGAAATGCGGGGGAAATTTTTCATGCGTATTCCTCTCCACAGAATTAGATGCGCTCAATGACTTTCGGGGAGGCTTACGCGATTTCGATCACGGCAATTTGCATTATGGACATGCGCAGCAGAAGCCGCTATTGAGCGCGGGGACGGCGATGTTGCGGCTGCGGATGCAGGGTTTCCTGGCAGAGCACCGAGTCCTGCCCATGTTCAAGGCCGGAGACCACATCGGTCGCGGAGCAGAGGCGGCGCTTCATTGCTTCAGCGTCCTTGTTGGAGAGCAACTGCGTGCGGTCGAGGTGATTCCACGGGTCTACGTCGTACTGATAGAGGTAATCGTCCGGAGGCTTTTGCGCGCCGTAGTCGAAGTGGCTCCAGGTGGCGAGCAACTCATGCCCGTTGGGGTCGGCGAGGAGCGCGTAGACCTGGGTGATGGTCACGCCTGCGGGGGCATTCGCACTGGAGAGCGGCACGGCCTGGGTGCCGCGCATCCAGCGGGCGCTCCAGCCATGGATGCGAATGTCGTAGTAGAACGCGGTGAAAAAGGTGGCGGCGTTGCAGTTGCGGCAATCGTCGTAGAGCACGCCCAGCTCGCGCGGCGCGCCGACGGCGAAGAGCATCCAGTCGAGAAAGCGCAGGTTCACGCCTTTCAAGAGCGCCGTGACGCTGTGATTGGTGAGCGAGACGCTCCAGATGTTGAAGGTGTCGGTCGAGGGCTGCGATTGCGGCGTGGCGCGCAGCGTGGTGACGACGAGAGCCGCGTCGTATTGCACGCCGATTTCGCGGATCGCGGTCCACTTCTCGGTGGCGAGCGAGCGCGTGACCCAGACGACGATGTCCTGATCGGCCGGAGAATGAAAATCGACCCAGCGGAAGGTATCGGGCGCGGTTTGCGCGATGAGCGGCGCAGAGGTCAGGAAGAGCGCGGCGATTAGAGCAAACGACAGGCTGCCAACGACGCGACGCATGGTTTCAGATATACCAGACGAGACCGGCGCGTCTCTCAGCGCTGGGCCTGAAGGCGCGCCAGATTGGCTCGGGCCTGCTGGTGGCTGGGGTTGAGGCGGAGCGCATGCTCGAAGGCCTCGCGCGCGGAGGCTGCGTCGCCAGTGCGCGCTTCGAGCACGCCGAGATTGTTCCATCCATCGGGATCAGCTTCAAGCAAGCGGAGCGCGGTGCGCTGCTCGTCGATGGCACGATGCAGATCGCCGGTAGAAGCGAGCACCTGCGACAGAGCGGAGTGAATTAACGGATCCCCGGGCTTGAGCTGCGCCGCTGTTTGGAGCTCGGCGAGGGCCTTGTCGATGCTGCCGGACTGCGCATAGGCGCGGGCGAGCTGCTCGCGCGCGTCTTCAGACGATGGATTGAGGCGGACGGCTTGGGCAAGGTCGCGAACGGCTGCATCATTGTCGCCCGCTGTGGCCTCGATCGCGCCCAGGCCCGCATAAACTTCAGCATCTTCAGGGCAGGAGGCGAGCTGCGCGCGAAAATCGGACTCAGCGCTGCTCAGCTCCTGGCGATGCATCTCAAGATTCGCTAGATCGAAGCGCGCATCGCAGGCTCCGGACGCCTCCGTCGCGGACGCGATTGCTGCGCGGTACTGCTCCTCGGCCTGCTGCGGCTGGCTGGCGCTTTCAAGCGCTGCGCCCAACGCTGTGAGCGAGCGCGTGTCGTGCGGATAGAGCGCGGTCTCCTGGCGGAATACGTCGACGGCCTGCGTGAATTTGCCCTGGCCGGCCAACGCCGCAGCCAGATTGTAGAGGCCGATCTGATCATGCGGAGATTTGCGCAGCCTGTTGCGCATCAGGGCCTCCTGCAGCAGCAGGCGCGGGTCCGGCGCTCCGGGCGGCGTGTGCACCGGCAGCACCTGCAGCCACAGGTGCGCCATCTCGTCGACGGAGCGATTGCCTGCGCGCACGCGGATGGGCGGCGAGTTGGGATTGTGCACGTTGGCCGAGGAGTTGTCGTAGGTGTAGCGCATGTGCAGCACCGTGCCCGCGGGCAGCTAAATGGGATGCTTGTAGCGATAGACCGACTGGCGATCGATGTCCCAACTGCGAATCCAGACCAGCCATTTTTTCTCGCCGACGGGAAGAATGGCCCAGCCTTCGAGATCGTTGCCGAGATAGTGCGCGTGCGGATACGCGCCGAGCACATCGACATCGACGGGCAGCGTGAGCGTATCTTCGACCACAAAGTTCGCATCGTCGGCGGGGATATCGAGCGCATCGTCGCGATCGAGCTGAATCAGCATGGGCTGTTTGGTGGGCGGCTTGTCGGTGAAATAGAGGCCGACCTCCGCGTCCAGCGTCTCGGGCTTGCCGGATGGCTTGAGGTGAATATTGAGGATCAGGTCGTTGCCGGGATCGAGCCGCCACGGCATGCCTTCCGGCTCAACCAGGGCGGGCGTGTCGGGCTTCCAGAAAAGAAAATGGCTGTCGGGGTCGAAGCGGTTGCCTGCATCGACCAGCAGGTCCATGCCCGCGATGCCGTTCTGCCAGTCATTGGGATACTGCCTGCGCAGGCTCGCCGTGCGATCGACGAGCACGTTGGCGTGATGGACGATCTGCGGCGTGCCGGGAAGGATTTCCATGGCGCGGATGTAGTGGGTCTCTTTCAGCGGATACGGAAGGATGAAGTTGCGAAAGACATCGGTGCCGCCGGCTGGCAGAGTGAAGGGACGCGGAGCCTTGAGAATCAGGTCGGGCTTGCCGATCTGCCATTGGCCGTCGTAGTGCGGCGGCGCAGGCGCTTGGACTTCGCGACGCCTTCGGGCATTCCGGATTTGACCCATGTGCGGATCAGCGCGACATCGCGATCGCTGAGGCGGCGCACGTCGGCGAAGTCGCCGTAACCCGGCTCCGGCAGCCAGGGCGGCATGAAATGCGACTGCGTGACGATCACCATCTGTGGTGCCCAGCGGCGCGCGTCAGCGTAGGAGTTGAGGCTGAATGGGCCTGCGCCGCCGTGGATGATGGCAGGTGGTGCAATGGCCGTAGATCAGCGGCGCGATGTCGTGGCTCCAGGTGACGGGGGTGGCGGACTTAGCGTGTGAGGAAGACGAAGCGGCGCTTTGCACGGCACTGCAGCGAATGCCTGCAAGTGAAAACGACCATGCGCAGAGGATCGCCGCGATTGCGGCTGTCGCGCGCGGCGTGCTCATGGCAGCGGAACGATGGAGCAGCCGACCGGCGGGCCTGCGGGCTGCGGAATGGGCTTGCCTGCGAGGGCCGCGGCGATGGCCGCTTCCAGCTCGCGGTGCTGCGGCTGGGGGCGCTCCTGGCCGATGGCAAGATAGCGGTCGTCGATGCGGCCGTGATATTCCTCGCGCAGACCGCTCGGCGTGACGACGAACATGGCTGCTTCCGGCGTGATGGTGGCGTGGGCCAAATGGACGAGAGTCTGATGTGTGTCGCGCAGCGCGCTCTCGGTGATGGAGTAATCGCTATCGTGTTTGGCGACGATGGATGCGGTGTCTTCAGGGTTGGGGAAGACCCACCAGAAATGGACGCCCTGCGGCGCGAATTCATGGTTGAGGCGCGCAATCACCGGCACATAGCGGTTGGAGATGGGGCAATCGGTGGCGGCGAAGATGAGAACCACGACGCGCTCGCGGGAGCCTGCCAGGTGAAGGACGGGCTGGCCATGGAGATCGACGCCGAAGGGTTGGGTTGCCCGCGCGCTCGCTGCGGAGAGCAGGAGCAGAAACATCAAAGCGCCATGGGAGAAATATCGCAAGGAAAAAGGAGCCGCCGCTCCATTGCGCAGAATTTTATCAAAGCGACCGGCGCCGCGGCGACAACAATCGCAAAGATGCTTGCGCCAGCTCCATCAGAGGCCGAGCTTGCTCCACATCGCATCGACTTTCGCTTTGGTCGCTCGGTCCATCTCGATCATCGCGGGCCAGGGGCGGTCGAAGCCCTCGGCCTTCCACTTGCGCGTGGCGTCGATGCCCATCTTCGATCCGTAGTTGGGCAGGCGTGAGGAGTGATCGAGCGAATCGATGGGGCCCAGGGTGAACTGGATGTCGCGCTCGGGGTCGATGTTGTTGGTCACGCGCAGCACCACTTCGCCCATGTCCTGCACGTCGCAGTCCTCATCCACCACGATGATGCACTTGGTGAACATGGCCTGGCCGAGCGACCAGATGGCGTTCATCACTTTGCGCGCCTGGCCGGGATAGCTCTTGCGGATGGAGACGATCATCAGGTTGTGAAAGACGCCTTCGACGGGGAGATGCACGTCGACGAGCTCGGGGATGGTCATCTTCATCGCGGGCAGAAAGATGCGCTCGACGGCCTTGCCCATCCACGCGTCTTCCATGGGCGGCTTGCCGACGATGGTTGCCGCGTAGATGGGGTCTTTGCGATGGGTGATGCAGGTGAGGTGGAAGACCGGGTACTCGTCGGTCAGGGTGTAGAAGCCGGTGTGGTCGCCGAAGGGGCCTTCGCTGCGCAGCTCGCCGAGCTCGACGTAGCCTTCGAGAATGATCTCGGCGTGCGCGGGGACTTCGAGATCGACGGTTTCGCACTTGACGATCTCGACGGACTTGCCGCGCAGGAAGCCGGCGATCATGAACTCTTCGACCTCCGGCGGCGCGGGGACGATGGCGGAGAATGTCGTTGCGGGATCGGTGCCGATGGCGACGGCGACTTCAAGCCGCGAGCCTTTGAGATTGCCGAGCGCGACCTGCGGCAGGCCGCCGATGGGGCCGTCGGGAATCTGACACTGCGCCGCCGGCGGACTCGGCCATTGCCGCCACGCTGCGCGGTGCGCTGGATCGCCGGTCGAGTCGGCTTCGGCGGCGGCGCGCAGGGCTTCGCGATAGTGCTCCGCGGCGACTTTCTGCCGCTGCCAGTGCATGCCGGTGGTCTGGCCGTCGTAGACCTGCATGCGATACATGCCGATGTTGCGCTTGCCGGAGCGCGGGTCGCGCGTGTGCACGCAGGGCAGGGTGATGAAGCGGCCGCCATCGTGCGGCCAGCATTTGAGAATCGGAAATGCGTTGAGATCGAAGTCTTCGCGGAGAATGACTTCCTTGCAGGGCGCGTCTTTGGCGCTGACGGTTTTGGGAAATGCGCTGGTCAGCGCGCCGAGCTGCGGCAGCATCTTGAGCTTGTCGAGAAGGCCTTCGGGCGCCTTCACGTTCATCAGGCCCGTGATGCGTTCGGCGATTTCGTCGAGCTTGTCGACGCCGAGCGCCAGAGCCATGCGCCGCTCGCTGCCGAACTGGTTGATGAGCACCTTGTGGCCGGGATGGCCTTTGATGTTTTCAAACAGCAGCGCCGGACCGCCGGGAGCGTATTTCCCGTTGCGTCATCGCTCTGCGCACCGGCGCGCGCGCTCCAATTTTGCTGACGCGGTCGGTGATCTCGGTGATTTCAAGCTCCGGCGAAACCTCTTCGCGGATGCGCTTGAGCTCGCCGTGCTTTTCGAGGGTCTTGATCCAGTCGCGCAGATCGTCGTAGGCCAATGCGGGTGCTCCGTTCGCTCGAATCTTCCACACTCATACTAAGACCTTGGCCCGGCTGCATTCTCCCTTTGCGTTGGGCGGCGGCGGTGTGCCATGCTCGCGTTTGGGGGGATGAACAGCAATGAAGCGTAAAGCGGCGGAGTTTTGCAGACCCTATGTGGCGGAGCGCACGCATAGCGATGGAGCCGCACCGGGCGCGACGCAGTGGACGGTGCCCGAACTGTGCACCGCCTATAACTGGCCCACGGGGCTGGCGGGCGGCGGCGTGATCGCCATCATCGAGCTGGGCGGCGGCTGGGTGCAGTCGGACATGAATGCCTACTTCGCGTCGATTGGCCAGCCGGCGCCGCAGATCACCGACATCTCAGTGAATGGCAGCACCAACAAGCCCAACCAGCCTTTTCAAGGGACGAACGATCCCGACTCCGAAGTTGCGATGGATATTCAGGTGGCGGCCGCGTCGTATTACGTGGCGACGGGCAAGCCGGCGGTGATTCGCGTCTACTGGAGCGACGACACGGCGGAGGCGCTGCCCCACGCGGTGGCCGACGGGTGCGATGTGTGCTCCATCTCGTGGGGCAACGATGAAGGCAGCTGGGGCCAGAGCGACGCGCAGGCAATGGAAGCTGCCGCCAAGGCGGCGACCGCCGCTGGCGTGGTGGTGCTGGCGGCGGCGGGCGATAACTGCTCCGGCGACGACACCAGCTCCATTGCCAACGTGGATGTGCCGGCAAGCTGCCCGCATGTGGTGGGCTGCGGGGGCACGTTCAAGACCACGGCCCTGGAGACGGTGTGGAACGATACCCCCGGCCAGGACAACGGCAGGGGCACAGGCGGCGGGTATTCAAAGCTCTTCCCGGTGCAGAGTTTTCAGATTGGTGCGCCGGCTGCACCGGCTGGTGTGGGCGGCCAGGGGCGCATGGTGCCCGACGTGGCGGGCAATGCCGACCCCAACTCCGGCTACGCGATCTATGTGCATGGGTCGCAGAGGGTGGTGGGCGGCACCAGTGCGGTTGCGCCGCTCTATGCGGGGCTTTTTGCGGCGCTGGGCAAGAAGCTGGGTTTCGTCACACCCAAGCTGTGGCAGAATCAACACGCCTTCAACAACATCACCACCGGCAGCAACGGCGCCTATAAAGCCGGGCCGGGGCCGAACCCCTGCAGCGGCATCGGCTCGCCGAATGGGGCGCAGGTTGCCGCTCTGTTCGTCTCCTGAAACAGTCTTCCTAACCAGTCTCGATCACCAACTTTCGCATCCAAGGAATCACCATGACCCGACTCCCCCTGGGCAAGTGCAAGCCTTACTTCAAGCTTCTCGCTCCGAATGTGGCGCCCATCGCAGCATGGGCGGCGCCTGACCTGTGCGCGGCCTACAACTGGCCCGCGAACCTGCCCGGCGGCGGCGTAATCGCCATTGTCGAGCTGGGCGGCGGTTGGGTGCCGTCGGATATGGCTGCTTTCTTTGAGTCGATTGGCCAGCCCACGCCGCAGATCACGGATGTCTCGGTGGACGGCACCAAGAACACACCGAACCAGAACCCCGGCTCGCAGGACGATGCCGATTACGAGGTAGCGCTGGATATTCAGGTGTCCGCGGCGGGCTATTACCTGGCCACGGGCAAGGCGGCGGTCATCCGCGTTTACTGGGCGCAGAGCATTACGCCGGCGGTCGAGAAGGCCGCCGCTGATGGATGCGATGTTTGCACCATCTCCTGGGGCGCGGACGAAGCGACCTGGGGTAAGAGCGCGGTGGAAGCGATGGAATCGGCGGCGGAGGCTGCGGCGAATGGGGGCATGGCGACGTTTGCGGCGTCGGGCGACAACGACTCGAGCGACGGCGGCTCAACGCCTGCCAATGTCGACGCGCCAGCGAGCTGCCCGCACGTGGTGGGCTGCGGCGGGACCAGCAAGACCGCGCAGGCGGAAGTGGTGTGGAACGACGACCCGGGCAAGACGAGCGGCGAAGGCACAGGCGGCGGCTACTCCACGGTCTTTCCGGTGCAGGCCTTCCAGATCGGCGCGCCGGCCGCGCCCTCGGGCTCGAAGTATGGCAAGGGGCGTATGGTGCCCGATGTGGCCGCGGATGCGGACCCCAACACGGGCTACGAGATCTACGTGCATGGAGCGGCGACCGTGATTGGCGGGACCAGCGCGGTTGCGCCGCTCTACGCCGGGTTGTTTGCTGCTTTCGGCACGAAGCTGGGATTTGTGACGCCGAAGCTGTGGCAGAACCCGGTTGCGTTCGCGGACGTCACATCGGGCGGCAACGGCTACTACAACGCTGCTGCCGGGCCCGACCCGTGCTCTGGATTAGGCGCACCGGTCGCCAACAAGATTGCTGCGCTGTTTGCTAAAACGCGCTGAAAGGCTCAGCTTGCCGAGGCAATCTGGACGATGGTGGAAGCGGGAAACTCCGGCGTGACCGCGTCCAGCGGATAGCCGAGCCGCTTCCACTCGTCGAAGCCGCCGCGCAGGGGCCGCACGCGATCGATGCCCGCTTTGTGCAGCGCCATGGCCATCTTGGCGGCTGTTGCCTCGCTGGGGCAGGTGCAATAGAGCACGATGTCGCGGTCGCGGGGAATCTCGTGAATGCGCATCGTGAGCGCCTCGGGCGAGAGATGCAGCGCGCCCGGCAGCGTGTAGGGGTCGGGCAGCAGTTCCAGCGGATGGCGCAGATCGACGATGAAGACGCTCTCGCCGGCATCGAGCTGACGCTTCAGCTCCTCGGGCTCGAGGCGCGATTGCACCAGCTTGCGCATGAAACTGCGGCGCCGGTAGAGCCGCGAAAGGAAGAAGCCGAGGATACCCAGGACCAGCAGTGCGCCCGAGAAGCGGCCCACCCAGTTCAGCAGGCTGGGGTCGCGCTTGAGCGCGTCGCCGAAGAGCCGCCCTGCGCCCAGCAGCGCACTAACCCAGGCGATTGAACCCAGCGTGTCAAAGAACAGGAAGCGGCCGAGGGCCATGCCGTTCTGCCCGGCTACGGGAGGGGCCAGAGTGGCAACCCCGGGGACGAACTTGGCAAACAGCAGGGTCAGGTTGCCGCGGCGGCCATAGGAGTTCTGTGTGCGCCGCACGCAGATGGTCGGCTCCATGGAGAGCTTGCAGAGGATGCGGAGCACATGGTGGCCGTACTTTCGCCCAATCAGGAACCAGCTTGTATCCGCTACAAGGCAGGCCAGAATTCCGGCCAAGAGGGCCAACGGGAAGCTGAGTTCGTGCTGAGCGGAAAGCGCGCCGGCGGCCAGCATTACGGGCGTGGCCGGCAGCGGGAAGCCCAGCTGTTCCACCAGAACCCAGGCAAAAAGCAGCAGGTAACCGTAGGTGAGAAGAATCTGAGTAGGTAGTTCCATGGCTGCTGACCGCCCCTGCGGAAGGGTTTGTGGGTTGGAGGGTGGCCGCTGTGGGGCGGCAGGTTCTCTCACTATACGATGACTGAACGCCGGTTTTGGTGCAGAACTGACCCACTAAAAATGAAAAAGGCCGCCACGGGGGCGGCCTCGCTGTCCATTGGCTGGGTCTATCGCACGGTGGTTGCCGCTGTGGATGCAGGAGCTGACACCGGCGTAAGCGACGCAGCCTGCTGGCCCTTTTCGGCGAAGTAGTTGCGATCCCAGAGGTTCTTGTAGAAGGTCCCGGTCAGCTCCGCCGCGCGGGGACCGAAGGTGGGTCGACCGCCCTCCAGGAAAAAGACCGTCACCAGATTGCCGATGGGCGTCTGTGAGTAGGAGACGAACCAGCCGAAGCGGGTTCCGTTGTCCGAGCAGGTGCCCGTTTTGCCGAAGACCGGCCACTCCGAGAAGTTGGCCCGGAGCCGGCGCGCTGTGCCGTAGTCAACCGCACCCTCCATGCCGGGCAGCAGGTCGGGAGTGTAGCGGGCGATGTCTAACGTGCGCTTGACTTTGGGTTCAAAGGCCGCGACTTCGGACGGCGAGGTTGGGTGCTGGAGATAATAGAGAGTTCCGCCGTTGGCGATGGCCGAGACGAATGCGCCGAGCTGCAGCGGTGTCATCGAGACTCCCTGGCCGAAGCTGCACATGCGGCCCACGCCGCCCTCGGAGGCCGGAATCTCTTCGGTGGGGTACTCGCCCAGCTGCTCGCCGGCGATGTTGTATCCGGCCAGCTCACCGAGACCGAACTGGGTGGCATAATGGCGCACGCGGTCGAAGCCAAGCTCGCGGCCAAGCTCCTCAAAATAGAGGTTGTTGCTGTGGGCGATGGCCTGGGTCATGTTCATGCGGAAGCCCGGCAAGCGGACCATGGTGTCGCGGGTGACCAGCCCTTCAGAGAGGGCGGCGAGCGCGACGGAAATCTTGATGGTGGAGCAGGGCTCTGCGCCCGGAGAGAGAGCCAGCTTCTGGTTCACCATGGCCAGAATGCGGCCGTTCGAGGGGTCGATGACGACGGCGGTGCCGTTCATGCCGTCCAGGGCGTCAATCGCGGCCTGGCGGACGACTGGGTCTTCGCCTGCCGTCACATCGTCCGCGAAGATGTCTCCGGAAGCGAACGAGCTTGCGGTGAAGCGCTCGTAATAACGATGGTGGCGGGTATGCAGTGAGGTGCGATGCAGCGAGGCGTGTGCGCCCGCCGCAACCGAGGCGTGAGTTGCATGGTGCCGGGAAGTCCCGGCAACGGTGCGGTGCGCGACGGCATGATGGCTGCGCGCATGGATGGAACTAAGATGAGCGGCGGGACGCGGCTTGTGCAGCGTGTGCGGTGTGTTCAATGCAGCAGCGGTTGCTGCTCCCGAGATTGCGATGCCCAAGGCCAGGGCTACTGCGGATACGCAAGACAGTCTCATCCAGTCTGCACCATCCCCCATTTGGATTGCTTGCCATGCGTCCGCCCTGCGGAGGAGCACTTCTTTCTGTATCGGGCCCCCGCGGCGGAACCTGACCCCTGATCGGCCGTCCGCGGTTCCTTGCGTAATCCCAATCGCCTCAGACCGGCAACTCTGACGAGTCAGCCCGGACTGTCGCATCTTCTTACAATAAATCCCAACGCCGTAACCGGCAAAGCCGTTACGCCAGCGGACAGATTCCGGGGAGCTTTGGTCCACTATACGTCCGATTATGAGACAGTTGCCCGACTTTCTTCGATGACGAAAGTCACTCTGGGACCCTCATCGCCAACGGCGCCAATTCAGAACTGCAGCCGGCGCATGAAGGTTGGCACATCGAGATCGCGGTCCACATCGTCGGCTGGCGCTTCCATCCGGGTGGCCGGCTTCTCCGTCGGAGCGCGCTCGGGGGCAACGAAGTCCGAGGCAAAATCGCGCGGCAGGGGCGTGTAGGGCGAGGGCTCCTCGAGCTCGGCAAACTTGGGCCGGGCCGGCGCCGCCACCAGTTCCATCTCTTCGTCTTCTTCTTCGTCGAGGTCGATGTCGTCGGCGACCGCCGTCGATGTGGACGAGACAAAGTAGGCCGCTTCGCCGGCCTCGGGGTCTTCATCTTCGCTCAGAAAGCGCGGGCGCGGCGGAGCGATGGGTTCAGCGGGCAGGAGCATGGCGGCTGGCTCGGGTTCAGGCTCAGGAGCGGCGGGCACGGGCTGAATGGGCTCACGCAGCCAGTTGACCGGAGCTTCTACCGGCACCGAGACCACGGGAGCTTCTTCCACGCTCAACATGCGGGCGCGGCGCTCGGGCATCTGGTCGCGGAAGCCGGTGGCGATGACGGTGATCTTGACCTCGTCGCCCATCTGCTCGTCCAGCACCGCGCCGAAGATGATGTTGGCGTCTTCGTGCGCGGCGGACTGGATGAGCGACGAAGCCTCGTTGACCTCGGAGAGCTTCAGCGAGCTCGATCCGGTGATGTTGATGAGGATGCCGCGCGCGCCGTCGATTGCGCCGGCCTCAAGCAGCGGCGAAGCCATGGCGGCCTGCGCCGCCTCAATGGCGCGATTGTCGCCCGAGCGCACCGCCGTGCCCATCACCGCGTGGCCCATGCCGGCCATGGTGGTCTTCACGTCGGCAAAGTCGCGGTTGATGATGCCGGGGATGGTGATGATGTCGCGAGATGCCCTGCACGCCCTGGCGCAGCACGTCGTCGGCGATGCGGAAGCTCTCAAAGAAGCCGGCGTCCTTGGCCACGGCGAGCAGCTTCTCGTTGGGGATGACGATCATGGTGTCGACGCTCTCGAGCAGTTCCTTCAAGCCGCGCTCGGCCTGCTGCAGGCGGCGCTTGCCTTCAAACGCGAAGGGCCGCGTGACGACGGCGACGGTGAGAATGCCCATCTCGCTGGCCAGCGAGGCGATGACCGGCGCCGCGCCGGTGCCGGTGCCGCCGCCGAGGCCGGCGGTGACGAAGACCATGTCCGCGCCTTCGAGGGCTTCGATGATCTTTTCCGAGTCTTCAAGCGCGGCGCGGCGGCCCACGTCGGGGTTCGCGCCCGCGCCGAGGCCGGAGGTGAGCCGCACGCCGAGCTGCAGCTTGACCGGGGCCTGCGAGAGCTTGAGCGCCTGCACGTCGGTGTTGGCGGCGATGAACTCCACGCCCTCCATGCGCGGCCTGGATCATGCGGTTGACGGCGTTGCCGCCGCCGCCGCCCACGCCGATGACCTTGATGCGCGCGCCGCGCACGTTCTCGTCGTGATACTGAATGCGCATCTCTCCGGCTTCGTTTTTCTGCTCGTTCCATGGCGGCTTCGGCCTCCTTCATCGCTCTGAGACTGGTCTAAAAACTTGCTGCGAAAAATGGCGCGCAGCTTGGCGCGCAGACTGTTGTTTTCCGCCGCGCGCGTCACCCGCGTGCGATGCGCGTACAAAAGCATGCCGATCGGCGGCTGCAAAACTGGGATGAACCAGCTCGCCGGGCATGTTGCGACAGACGCACCGGCATGCCGGTGCGCGCCGGAACGCGCAACTGGCTCTCGGTCACGTCGAGCATGCCGGGCAGCATGGCTCCGCCGCCGGTGAGCACGCAGCCGGCGCCGAGCGCATCCACCACGCCGCCCTGGCGCAGGCTTTCTTTCACAAAATACATCAGCTCGCGCGCGCGCGGCTCCAGAATCTCCGCAATCGCTGCGCAGCGCAGCCGCTGCGGCTGCGGGATTGGCGATCTCGATCTCGGCCAGCTGCGGCACGGCGGTGACCACGCGTGGCCGTACTGGCGCTTCAGCTCTTCGGCCTGCGCGACGGGCATCTGCAGGCCGACGGCAAGATCGTTGGTAAAGTGCGCGCCGCCGATGGGCACCGACGCCGTGTGCGCGACTGCGCCCTCGAAGAACACCACCAGGTCGCTCGAGTGCGCGCCGATGTCGAGCAGGCAGACGCCCAGCTCGCGCTCGTCGGCGGAGAGCGTGGCACTCGGCCGCGGCGATCGACTCAAGCACCGCTTCGGTGACTTCAAGCCCGGCGCGGTTGGCGCAGGTGACGGTGCTTTGCAGCGCGCTGCCGGAGCAGGTGGCGATGTGCAGATCGACTTCAAGCCGCGCGCCGACCATGCCGACGGGATCGAAGATGCCCGGCTGCTCGTCGAGGATGAACTGGCGCGGCAGCAGGTGCAGAATCTCGCGATCGGGCGGGCGCTCGACGGCGCGCGCGCGCTCGACGGCGGTGCGCACATCTTCGCGCGTAATCTCGCGCATGCGGCTGCCCAGCTCGAAGCCGCCGTTGGTGTTGAGTGCCGCGAATGTGCGGGCCGCCCACGCCCACCACGCACTCGTCGATGTTGGCGCGGGCCACGCGCTCGGCCTGCTCGTTGGCGGCCTTCACGGCCTTGGCCGCGGGGCCGAGGTCGGCGATGAGGCCCTTGCGCATGCCCGCCGACTCCACGATGCCGTGGCCGCGATAGCGCAGCGCGCCCTCGTTCAGGTCGGCCGCCAGCACGCGCGTGCACGCGCTGCCGATGTCGAGCACCACGATCAGGTTGTCCTGCTTCTGGCTCATCGTTCTCGGCTCACTGCCCGGCGGCGTTGGCCGCGTGCGGCTTTGGGGTGGGCTTCTGCTTGGCTTGCTTGAGCGCGGCGCGCTTGTCCGCGCCTCCGCTCCTTGCGCATCTTCTCCGCGGCGCTTTGACACGCTCTTCTTTCGTAGTCGCAGCCGTTTTCGTCTTTGCGTTCGCGTGCGGCTTGACTTTTTCGCCGCTTCTTTCTTCGCGGCCGCTACCCTTGGAAGGCTGACCTTGGCTGCCTCATGCTTGGACGTCGTCTTTGTCGCCGGCTTCGGCGCATTGGCCTTGGCTGTTTCGTGCTTCGGTGCGGGCTTTGCGGCCGCCTTCGGCGCGGCGGCCTTGGCGATCAGTTTCGGCACCGCGATCTTGGCCGCAGGCTTGGCTGGAACTGCTGGTTTGCTCGCGCTCAACTTGGTCGCGGCGTCCGGCTTGGGCGTTTCGGCTACCGGCGAAGCGGCGGGCTTGGCATCGGCTGTGCTTACCGAAGCCTGATCGGCCGCAGCACCCGATGCCATCTGCAGCACCACCTGCTGGTCGTAGCGCAGATCGACACCGGCAAGCTTGGGATACTGCTGCCGCCACTCGGCGATGTGCGCCTTGTAGCGCTGATAGCGCTCGAAGAAATGATCCTCGCCGAAGTGGGCGAGGATGTCGGTTCCCTGCTCGGGCATGAGGACGCGGGCATCTTCGGGATCGGTGAGGTCGATCTCGGAAATCTGCTCGGAGAGATGCTGGCCGTTGGCGTCGAGCTCGCCGATCATGCGCAGGTAGACAGCCATGCGCGCCTTGCGCGAGGGCAGCGGGTCGCCCGCGTCGATGCCGGTGACCACCGGGAACGAGTAATGATGCTGCGCCATCATGGCGGCGGGCATGGTGAGCAGGACGCCGTTCGCATCGACCAGGCCGATCTGCTGGCCCTGGCGCACAAACGCAACCGGCTGACGCTCGACGACGGAGACGCGAATCTGGTCGGGCAGCAGGCGCATGACCGTGGCGTGCTCCACCCAGGGAATCTGCTCCAGCTGCTTGCGCCGCTCGCTGAGCGGCACGAAGAAGATGTTGCGGCCGATGTCTTCGCCGAAGACGGGAAGCATCTCCGCGCGGCTCACTTCGCCCAGGCCGGTGGCCTGAATGTTGCTGGTGCCCTCGATGCGGAAGCGCATGTCGTGTTCAAGGAACGAGCGCGTGAAGGCAAACGCCATGCCCACGGCAATGACAGCGATCAGCGCGCAGAAGGCCAGCAATGCACGGCCAAAGGTGCCCGCGGGACGCCACCATGGACGGCGCGGCGCACCAAAGCGAGCTTTGCGCACACCAAACGAGTCGTCGCCGTCGGGATCTTCCATTTCGACCGGCATGCCCGGCAGGCCGCGCCCGGAAACAGGCGCACTCTGCTGCACGCGGCGGAAGCGGGATTCCGCGGGCGCTTCATCTTCCCATATGAGGGACCGAGTTCGATTTCTGCTTTGAGTCGCCACGCCTGAGCTGGTCGGGAGAATCGCCAGGCTCAACTATAGCCCGCGATTCAGCGGCTTCCGGCGCAATCAGGCCCGAGGGGAATCCGTTGCGTAACGGGCTATGTTTGGCATCGTTCCGGTAAGCTACCGGGATGAGGCATTTCAGGGGTTTGCAGGCGGCCGTGGCGCTCGCTCTGCTCGTGTCCGCGCTTCCCTTTTTCGCGCAGACTTCTGCGTACAAATACATTCGTGTGGGCAACGCGGCTGATGCTCAGGCAACACCGCGCGCGGGCTTTGCGTTGATGGGCGGCGGCGAGGATCTGGACGATGCGTTTCGTTTTTTGTGCGAGCGCTCGGGCGGCGGCGACCTGATTGTGCTGCGCTCTCACGGCGGTGACGACTACAACCCGTACATCGCCACGCTGTGCAAGCTGAACTCGGTTGCGACCCTCATCATTCCGAGCCGCGCTGCCGCCGCGGATCCGGCCGTCGCAGAGAAGATCCGCCACGCGAGCGCCATCTTTATTGCGGGCGGCGATCAGGGCGAGTACATCCGCTTTTGGAAAGGTACTCCGGTGAATGACGCGCTGAATGATGCGATCCAGCGCGGCGTGCCGATGGGCGGCACCAGCGCGGGGCTGGCCGTGCTGGGCGAATTTATCTACACTTCGCTCGGCGACAAGCCTGACGATCCCAACCTCGACGGCAAGACCGCGATGGCTGATCCGTTTGGAGCGCGTGTTGCGCTCGACCAGGGCTTTCTCCATATTCCAATTCTCAAGGGCATTATTACGGATACGCACTTTGCCACGCGCAATCGGATGGGACGGTTGCTCACGTTCCTTGCGCGGCTCAATACGTCAGGGAATAAGGTTCGCGGCATTGGCGTGGAGCAGCGCGCGGCGGTGCTGCTGGAGCCTGACGGCCACGCGAGGGTCGTCGGCTATGGCGCGGCTTACTTTATTGATGCGAGTGGCGCATCGGGCACAGTTGCTGAGAGCAAGGCGCTGAGCTATGGCCCCTACGCCGTGCAAAAGGTGAGCGCTGGCCACGCCTTCAACCTGAAGACATGGACCGGCGATGCAACCCACTACACGCTGTCCGTCGAGGCCGGCGCGATTCACTCCACGCAGGCTGAGGACGCGGTCTACTAGGCCCAGTGCAGCGTGTGCACGGAGTCGGCAGGCAGATCGACTTCGAGCATCTGATTGCCCAGCACCAGCTGCGCGCGCTTCTCTTCGCCGCTGATTGGCGAGGACTACAACGGTGCTGCCATCGGGGTTGCGGAAGCCGGCGTGCGACACCGCTGCCGCCCGCTGGCCGTCGTAGCCAATGCCGTCTGTGGCAAAAACCTTTGCGCCGCGCTTGATGTGTTTGGAGTAATGCGCGAAGGCCCAGTACTGGCCGCTGCGCGTGACCTTGTGGCTGCCGTTTTCGACGGTGATCACGCCGCCGCAGGAGAAGGGGCCGATGTTCGGCTTGCCCTTCTCGTCGAGCGCGATGTTCCATGACGTGATGGACCGCGCCCAGTTGTTTACAATGCCGTTGAAGGTGTCGGCCCACTTGGTGTAGTCGGTCTGATAGTCGGGCTGGTTGATGTCCGGGCCGCCTTCGGTCCAGTAGGCGTTCTTCTGCGGGAAGGCGTCGTGCACGCGGGTCATGGCGCGCGGGCTCGCCGACGTAGCCGTGCCACGCAATGCCGTCGATGTACTCGTAGGCTCCAGGGTCGCTGAGCTCGTCGATGGCGCGGCCCCAAAGGCTGTAGTTGTGATCGAGCACCCAGATCTTGGTGGGCATGCCGGCGTTGCGCAGCGTGGGGCCGAGATGACTCTTCACGAAATCCATCTCCTCCTCCTGCGCCCACAGGCAGGCGGGCATGTGGCCCTCCTGCTCGGCATCGGTCTCGTTCTGGACGGTGACTGCATCGATGGTCGACGCCCTCAGCCTTGTAGCCGTCGAGGAACTTGAGGAAGTATCGCGCATAGGGGCCGAAGCTCTGCTTGCGCATGGCGCCGCCGAGCATGGTGTGGTCCGGCTTCATCCATCCCGGCGGGCTCCAGGGCGACGAGAAGAGAAACAGCTCGGGGTTTGCCTTGCGCGCTTCGCGCAGCATGGGCAGGATGTAGGCCTTGTCGTGATCGATGGAGAACTTCTTCAGCTCGGGGTCGGGCTCGGGGCTCTCGTCGAAGCTATACAAGTTGCGCGAGTAGTCGCTGGCGCCGATGCAGGTGCGGCAGACGTTCATCGCCATCTCGTCTGGCGCGAAGAGATCGTGCATCAGCGGCGCGCGCTCGGCCTCGGTCATCTGGCTCAGCACGTAGCAGGAGGAGTCGGTCATGGCCGCGCCGAAGCCGAGCATCTCCTGCTTTGTGGTCTGCGGGATCGAGCATGATGGCGGTCGCGCTCACTTCGCCCAGCGGCTTCCATGCGAGCGCGTCGCCGGCTACGTGACGCCGGTCGCGAAACGTGCTCCACACCTTCACCGGCCCTGCTGTCGCGGCCTGCGCCCATGCGCGCGTGCGCGCTGCCACGGCCATCGCAGCGGCTGTCGCCGATGCACTCTTCAAGAAATTTCTGCGCGAATCGATTGCCATCCTTCGCTCCTTGCACGCGGGCGCGTGCTCTCTTAGCCCGCCGCATCATAGCAGCCATGCGTTGAGGCGGTAAACCGTTTGAGCAGGGGTGGAACGGGAACTGCGACAGCTTTAGGCGCGCACCGCTCCGGCGGTCTCGAGTGCCGCGAGAATCTGCGGGCCGAGCTGGCTCACGCTGCCTGCGCCGAGGGTGAGAATCAGGTCGCCCTCGCGGGCGGGATCGCATGCGGCGGCAATGGCGGCAGGAAAATCTTCGACGTACTGAACGCGGGGTGCCGCTTCTGAATTCTTGATTCGCTCGGCCAGCAGTTCGGCGGTGATGCCGGGCAGCGGTTCTTCACTTGCCGCGTAGATGGGCAGCACGGTTACGCTGTCTGCATCGCCGAAGGCCGCGCCGAATTCGTCGAGCAGGTCGCGAGTGCGCGAGTAGCGATGCGGCTGGAAGACGACGTGAATGCGTCCGCTGGTGCAGCTCGCGCGCAGCGGCCAGCGTGGCGCGAATCTCCGTTGGATGGTGGCCGTAGTCGTCGACGACGCGAATGCCGTGCACCTCGCCGCGCAACTGGAAGCGGCGGTCCACGCCGCGAAAATGTTTGAGGCCGTCGGCGATCTTTTCCGGCGCAACCTCAAGCTGATGGGCAATGGCCACGGCGGCGGTGGCGTTGAGCACGTTGTGGCGGCCGGGGACGTTCAACTCGAAAGGACCGAGTGCAGTTCCCTTCACCGTCACGTTGAAACGCGACTGGCATTCGGGACGCGGCTCCAGAAATTCGAGGCGATAGTCGGCCTCGGCAGCGACACCATAAGTAAAGATGCGGCGGCGGGCGCGCGGCAGAATCGCGGCGAGCTGCGGATTGTCGAGGCACGCGGTGATTGCGCCGTAGAACGGCACCTTGTCCATGAAGGCAAGGAACGCCTGCTCCACATCGGCCATGTCGTGGTAGCAGTCCATGTGCTCGCGGTCGAGGTTGGTCACCACGGCGAGAATCGGCGGCAGCTTGAGAAAGGAGCGATCGCTCTCGTCGGCCTCCGCCACCAGGAATTGCGTGGTTCCCAACTTCGCATTTGAGCCCAGCGCGTCCACGCGGCCACCGACGACAACGGTCGGATCGAGTCCGCCCGCGGTGAGCACCGCAGCCACCATCGAGGTGGTTGTGGTTTTACCGTGCATGCCTGCAATGGCGATGCCGTACTTCAGGCGCATCAACTCGGCCAGCATCTCGGCGCGCTGAATCACGGGAATCTTGCGCGCGTGCGCCTCCAGCACTTCAGGATTCGAGGGCGACACGGCCGAGCTGGTGACGACGACGGTCGCACCGGCGACGTGGCCTGCTTCGTGGCCTTCAAAGATGGTCGCGCCGAGTTTCTCCAGACGGTCGGTCGCCGGGCCGCGGCGCAGATCGGAGCCGGAGACGCGCATGCCGAGGCTGAGCAGGATCTCGGCGATGCCGCTCATGCCGATGCCGCCGATACCGATGAAGTGCGCGTGCTGCGAGGTGGCAAACATGGAGGGTGAAAAGTCCACTCTAACATTCGCGCCGTCCGGCGAAGAGTCCGCCGTCAGCCCGGAAGCGTGTACTCGAAGTCGTAGGAGTGCTGGCCTTTTTCGACATGGATGGTAAAGACGCCGTCGATGCCCTTCAGCTCTCCGGTTCCCGAGCCGGGCGTGACCACCACGGTCATCTTCGGCCCGCTCGCATCCATCGTGGCCATGTGCTGCAGGACAAAGCTGCCGTGCTTGCCGGCCAACGTGCCGGTCACAACTTCGATGGCCACGTAGCCTGCTGAGCCCTGCCTGGGATCGCCGGCTGAAAACATCTCGCCTTTCGAGGTGGCCTCCAGATCGCCGTGAATCTCCTTGTCGATTGAGAAGCGGGCCACTCCTTCGGCGGGAGGCGGCGTCAATGGCTGCATCTTCACCGTGAATGTTCCATGCGCGTGGTGGGACATGGGACCTCCGGAGCGAGCGTATGTTGCGCGAGCGAAACTGCCGAAAACAGAACGATGGCAAGAGAGACTGTCGCGGCGTGCGGCATGTGCGGATTATAGGGCACCGCGATCGCGGCAAAGTCCCAAACAAGGGCATCGGAAGCGCTGCTGTTTAACACCGCCGCGCGCGAAAGTTGCGGCGATTTATTTCTGCACGATACCCGCAACCTTCGCACTGCGCAGTGTTTGCACAGTACATAACCGGCGAGCTGGCAAGGCGGACGTCAAGCCTGAGGCCAAGCAAGAGCCGGACAGGCGATCGAGAGATCGGGCTGGGTGGGACGGAGGATTTATGAAACGGACATTTATGAAACGGACATGGATGCTGGGTGCAGCAGCGGTATTGGCAGGCGCGCTGGGCACGGTGACGCCGCAGGCGAAGGCTGCCGAGTTTGGAGTCTACGTGGGCGCGCGCGGTCCTGTGGCCTACGTTCCTCCGTGCCCCGGTCCCGGATATGTGTGGGAAGCGGGCTACATGGCGAACGGCTACTGGATGCCGGGGCGCTGGAACTTTATTGGCGTGCGCGGCGGACCGATTGTGCGCTACGACGTGCATCGCGACTTCCGCTACGACCGCGGCTTCGATCATGGCCACTTCCGCCGCTAACCTGCGCGGACGGCAAGATCAGCGGCTCCTCCCAACCGGAGGAGCCGCTTTTGCGTGGGCGCACAAAGGATTCAAATAAATGAATGAAGTCCGCCAATTCCGCCCGGTGAATCTGCAGAAAAGACCGCAACTAAATCGCCGGAATGTTGTTCCAATGTACAGAAGCCGGCCACGCGGAGAAGACCCCCAGGACGGCAGGTGCTGAAAAGCCGGGGAAGGCCCCGGAATCCAGGGTCCGGAACGGCGGGACGGGGCAGCACAAGGAGGAAACAATGAAAAGCTTACGGCTGGTTCTGATGGCATCGCTCCTGGCCCTGCCCTTTGCGGCTGTCACAGCGGCAAACGCACAGATTGGGGTGGGGGTCGGCATCGGTCCGGCGGTTGTCCCTGCACCTGCGTACTACGGACCGCCTGACTGTTCTTATGGCTATTACGCCTATTACCCCTATGCCTGCGCGCCTTATGGCTACTACGGACCTGACTGGTTCGCCGGCGGCGTGTTCATCGGCGTCGGCCCCTGGTACGGCAGAGGCTGGGGCCGTGGCTATGGATATCGCGGCGTGTATGGCGGGTATCGTGGCGGCTACGGATACCGTGGCGGATATGGCTATCGCGGCGGATACGGATATGGGGCTCGCGGTTATGCGGGCCGGGCCGGCTACGGCGGCGGCTATCACGGTGGCAATGCTTACCGGGGCGGCTATGGCGGCGGAGCACATGTTAGCGGCGGCTACTCCGGCGGCTTCCATGGCGGCGGTGGCGGCGGATTCCACGGCGGCGGCGGTGGTGGAGGCTTCCACGGTGGTGCGGCGGTGGAGGCTCCACGGTGGTGGCGGCGGACACGGTGGCGGTGGTCACCGGTAAGATTCCTTCACGCATTTGAGTCAAGAGCCCGTCTGCTTCGGCAGGCGGGCTTTTTTTTGTCTGCGGCAGGATGACGGATTAGCGCAGCTCTGCCAGAGACGCGATGCGGGCGGCGATGCGCGCGGCCGCGTCCGGGTGGGCCTGCGTGCGGGCTGCGGTCGCCATCTGTTCGAGGCGGTCGGGCGATTTGAGCAGGCCGATGAGCACGACGAGAAACGTTGCGGGATCGGCCAGCTCAGTCTCAGGCAGCAGCAATGCGGCGCCGGCTTTGGCCATCTCCTCGGCGTTGCGGGTCTGGTGGTCGTCGGCGGCGGCAGCAAAGGGGATGAGCAGCGAGGGCCGGCCGGCGGCGGCGAGCTCGGCGACTGTGGATGCGCCGCTGCGGCAGAGGATGAGGCTGGCCTGGGCGAAGCGGGCGGGCATGTCATCGAGGAAGGCGCTGACCTGCCAGCGGGCGGGATCTGCGCCGGAGCTGGCGTAGGCGGCTTGCGTGGTTTCCGCGTGGCGCGCGCCGCACTGATGCAGCACGGTAAGTCCGGGGACGACTTCGAGCAGGCTCGCGACGATCTGCGGCATGGTTTGATTGAGGACGCGCGCGCCCTGCGAGCCGCCGAAGACGAGCAGGTGCGGTGGATTGGCCGGCGCGAGCGGCGGGACGGCGAAGAACTCGGGGCGGACAGGAACGCCGGTGACCTCGGCGTTGCGGAACCAATTTGCGGCGGCGGGAAAGTTGACGGCGGCGGCCTGCACGCGCTTGCCGACGAGGCGATTGGCGAGGCCGGGCATGGCGTTGGGCTCAAAGAGCACGACGGGGATGTGGGCGAGGAGCGCCGCGGCGACGCCAGGGCCGGAGGCGTATCCGCCGATGCCGAGGACAACGTTGGGGCGGAAGTCGCGGAGGATGCGGCGGCAGTCGAAGAGGCTGCGCGGCAGGCCGGCGAGGGTCTTGAGGCGGGTGGCGAGGGAGACGTTGTTGAGCGGGCCGACGGCTATGAGGCGCAGGGGGAAGTTGGCCTGGGGAACGAGGCGCGTCTCGAGGCCGCGCTCGGTGCCGACGAAAAGCACTTCGGCGGCGTGCTGCGCGACCAGCTCGCGCGCGACGGCGAGAGCCGGAATGATGTGGCCGCCGGTGCCGCCGCCGGCGATGAGTACGCGCAATGCCAAGCTGTGTGTGCCCTCTCGCGATGCATGGCAAGTTTAGCAAGGCGCTGGGTGCGGCGATTCCCGCTGAGGAATCCAGTTTTCCCAGGTCTCAAGGGGGAGACCTGGGGCACCCCTTTTTCGCGCGGATGGATGCTGAGCTTCGGCGGGGTTGGGTTCTTGCTTTCCCACCCTTCGCGCCAAGAGCGCGCGAAGAATGGGGCACCCATGTTCGAGGTTGATTGGCTTTGCGGAAGGCGAAGAAACGGTGGTGTGACCCAGGGGGGAGGGGTGGCTGCGATCTATCTAAACGTAATGGAATGAGTGCCGGTTTCGGATCGCTGGCGGAAAAGGCGAAGGTTTGGCGTAGATTGGGTCTGGTTTGGGCGGGCTAGGCGGCGGTTTGTTTGGGGGTGCGGAGGGCGGAGGCCTCGGGCTTGACGGGCTTTTCCATGAGGGAGCCGGCGACCTGGGCGGCGTAGAGGAGGCGCGCGCCGTCGCGGCCGTTGATGATTTCGAGGGCCATGCCGTGGGTGACGCAGGCGATGAATTCGCGGATGTTTTCTGCTCCGCTGAGGGGCGGGAGGGCGGCAAGGTAGGCGGCTACGGCGGCTTTTTGGGCTTGGTACCCGCCTTCGTTCGGGTGGTCGTTTCCCTCGGCGGTGATGACGGCGCGGAAGGTGGCGACGAAGGCTGAGCAGCAGCGGGCGACGTGGGGATTGGAGGCGGAGGCGGGGTTGTCGGGCGACTTGCAGGCGATGAGTACGTTGGCTGGATCGAGCATTGGGTTCACTCCGGGCTGGATTTGCGGCGAGGCTTTGGCGCTCGCGCGGTCTTTGGGCTTGATTCTTTCGGGCCTGATTCTTTCGGGCTTGATACCAGTGTGGACTTTGGGGGGAATTAATACGCAAAGCGGGGCGGGGATTTTGGGGAATGGATTGAGGGAGTTGGCGGGAATGTTTGGGGGGAGGGGTTGACGGGGCCAGATGTTACGTCGGTCCGCGCGATTATGCGCGCCATAAAAAGCAGGTCCTTCGCTCCGCTTGCCCCAAGCTGCTGCGCTCAGGATGACAATTCTGTGGGGATGGGGAACGCAGTGGCAGCTGGCTAGGCTGCGCGATGGCGAGTCTGTGGGGATGTGAGCAGTCAGGGCTAGGCGTGGAGGCGGGACGGTGGGTTAGTCGACCTTTTTGGAGATGTTTAGCAGGATGCCAATGCTGGCCAGGGTGAAGAAGAGGCTGGTTCCGCCGGAGGAGATGAAGGGGAGGGGGATTCCTTTGGTGGGGAGGAGCGAGAGGACTACGCTGATGTTGAAGAAGGCCTGCAGGAGGATGGCGGTGGTGATGCCGAAGGCGGTGAGGCGGGCGAAGGGGTCCGTAGAGCGGTAGGCGGTGCGGAGGCCGCGGTAGCCGAGGACGGCAGAAGAGGGCGACGATGCAGATCGCTCCGACGAAGCCGAGCTCTTCGGCGATGTTGGCGAAGATGAAGTCGGTGGAGGCTTCGGGGAGGTAGAAGAGCTTCTGCATGCCCTCCATGAAGCCGCGGCCGGTGAGGCCGCCGGTGCCGACGGCGATGAGGGACTGGTTGATGTGGAAGCCCGCGCCCTGGGGGTCGGAGTCGGGGTGGAGGAAGACGAGCATGCGCTGCGCGACGCCAGGAGACCCAGAAGAGCAGGGCGGCGAGGGGCGGCAGCGGCGGCGGCGCACGGCGAGGCGAGGTACTTCCACTCCATGCCGGCGAGGATGAGCATCATGGCGGTGACGCCGGCGAGGACGAGTGCGGTGCCGAGGTCGGGCTGCTTGACGATGAGCAGGATGAAGACGACGGGCATGATGGCGGCGCGGAGCAGGGTGTGCCGCCAGTCGCGCATCTGGTCGAGCCGCGTGGAGAGGAACCAGGCAAGAAAGAGGATGAGGACGGGCTTGGCGATCTCAGAGGGCTGGAAGGAGAAGGGGCCGACGAGGATCCAGCGATGGGCGTGCTGGGCGTTGCGGAAGAAGAAGACGCACGACGAGCAGCACGGTGGTGACGGCGAGGGCGGGGAAGATGAAGCGCGGGGAGTTGTAGCGGGCGTAGTCCACGCTCATGAGGAGACCATGGCGAGGACGCCGGCGACGGCCCAGCCGGCCTGGCGGCAGAGCAAGCGCGTAGGGGGTGTGGAAGTGCTCCTGCGCGATGATGGCCGAGGCGGAGAAGACCATGGCGAGCCCGACGACGACGAGCAGCAGCGTGGTGAAGAAGATCCACTTGTCGACGCCTACGCGCTTGGCCATGTTCTTTCCTGTGGCGGGTTGGGGTGGTTGCTTTCCCAGGTCTCAAAAGCGAGACCTGGGGCACCCATTGTCTTGCTGATCGAAACTTCGCTAGAAGCAGGTCCTTCGCTTCGCTTACCCCATGATCGCTTTGCGATCACGGGGCCCCAAGCTGCTCCGCTCAGGATGACAACTCAATAAATTGATACTTCCTGCGGCGCGACTGAAGTCGTGCCCTGTTACAAAACCTCGTTAGGTTGCGTGGGAGCGGTCGACTACGGCGGGCAGGCCTAGAAGCTGCGCCACTCGTTGACGAGCTCCTTGAAGACGCGGCCGCGATGCTCGTAGCTTTCGAACTGGTCGAAGCTGGAGCAGGCGGGCGCGAGGAGGACGATGTCTCCGGGGTGCGCGGCGGAGGCGGCGGCGGTGACGGCTTTGTCGAGGGTCTCGCAGGAGTGGAGCGAGACGACGCCGCGGAGCTGGGACTCGATTTTGGCGGCGGCGGAGCCGATGGTGTAGACGGCGCGGACGTGGGCGCGGAGCAGGTCGGCGAGCTGGGTGTAGTCGGAGTTCTTGTCTTTGCCGCCGAGGATGAGATGGATGCCGCCGGAGAAGGCGGCGACGGCCTTGGCGGTGGCGTCGACGTTGGTGGCCTTGGAGTCGTTGTAGAACTCGACGCCGTTGATGGTGGCGACGTATTCGAGGCGATGCTCGACGGCCTTGAAGCTCTCGATGGCGGGGCGGATGGCGTCGACGGGCGCTCCGGCGAGGCGCGCGGCGCAGACCGCGGCGAGGACGTTTTCGACGTTGTGTTCGCCCTTGAGCGGGATGGCGGTGAGGGGCATGATCTTTTCGATGGGCGCGTCTTTGGCGGCGCGGAAGACGACCCAGCCCTGCTTCGACCCATGCGCCCTGGGGCACGGTGCGATCGAGCGAGAACCAGTAGACGCGCGAGCTTTGGACGCGTGGCGCGGCGGCGGCGGCGCGGGCATTGTCGGCGTTGAGGACGACGGAGTCTTCTGCGGTTTGCGCGGCGAAGATGCGCTCCTTGGCGCGAGCGTAGTTCTCGAAGGTGCCGTGGCGGTCGAGGTGGTCGGGCGTGATGTTGAGGATGACGGCGATCTGGGGATGGAACTGCTCGGTGGATTCGAGCTGGAAGCTGGAGACTTCGAGGACGGACCAGGTGTCGGGCGTGCTGTTCGTCGATGAGGGCGACGACGGGGACGCCGATGTTGCCGCCGACGAGGGTGGGCAGGCCGGCGGTGGCGAGGATTTCGCCGACCAGCGAGGTGGTGGTGGTTTTGCCGTTGGAGCCGGTGATGGCGAGGGTGTTGCCTTTGAGGAAGCGCGCGGCGAGTTCGAGCTCGCCGATGATGGGGCGGCCGAAGTTGCGGGTCTGCACCAGCTCGGGTGTGTCGAGCGGGACGCCGGGGCTGACGACGATGAGGTCCTGGCGGCGGAAGGTGAGCAGGCCGTGGCCGCCGGCCTCGACGTTGATGCCTTCATCGAGCAGCGCGGGAATGTCTTTGGCGAGGGCTTCGGCGCTGCGCACGTCGGAGACGGTGACCTGCGCGCCGCTGGCGGCGCAGAAACAGCGCCGCGGCCAGGCCGGACTTGCCGAGTCCGACGACGAGAACTTTTTTGCCTTTGAGATCCATCATGCGAACAATCCTTGCTTCGACAGGGCTTCGACTGGGCCTCGACAGGGCTGCGACGGGCTTCTGCCAGCGGCAACTCCATTTTATTGTGCATCGCCGGGTGTGCGAAAAAGCAGGCGGCTAGCGCAGTTTGAGCGTGGTGAGTGCAAACAGTGCAAACACAAGCGCGGCGATCCAGAAGCGGGCGATGACTTTGGACTCGTGCCAGCCACAGCTGCTCGAAGTGGTGATGCAGCGGAGCCATCTTGAAGATGCGCTTTTTGTTGCGCAGCTTGTAACTGCCGACCTGGAGGACGACCGACAGCGCCTCAATGATGAAGATGCCGCCGATGAAGGGCAGCAGCAGCTCCTGGCGGATGATGACGGCGACGGTGCCGATGGCGCCGCCGAGGGCGAGCGAACCCACGTCGCCCATGAAGATTTCGGCGGGGTGGGCGTTATACCAGAGGAAGCCGATGGATGCGCCGACCATGGCGCCGCAGAAGACGGTGAGCTCGGCGACCAGCGGCATGCGCTGCAGCTCGAGGTAGTCGGCGAAGACGACGTGGCCGCTGACGTAGGTGAGCACGGTGAGCGCGCCGGCGGCGATGATGGTGCAGCCGATGGCGAGGCCGTCGAGGCCGTCGGTGAGGTTGACGGCGTTGGTGGAGCCCATGAGCACGAAGACGATGAAGGCGACGAAGGGCAGAAAGGCGAGCAGGCCGAGATGCGGGATGGAGCCGAGCCAGGTGCCACTGCGAGATCGGGACGCCAGCTCTTGATGAAGGGCACGCTCAACTGCGTGGAGAACAGCTTGAACTGGGTGAGCGCGACGAGAGCGATGGCGACGCCGGCGGCGACGAGGACCTGCCAGAAGAGCTTGGCGCGCGCGGTGAGGCCGAGGTTGCGGCGCTTGACGACCTTGATGTAGTCGTCGGCAAAGCCGATGGCGCCGAAGGCAAGCGTGGAGGAGACGGTGATCCAGACGAAGGGATTGGAGGGGTCGGACCAGAGCACGGTGGGCAGAACGATGGCGATGACGATGAGCAACACCGCCCATGGTGGGCGTGCCGGATTTTTTCTGGTGCGACTGGGGGCCGTCTTCGCGGACGTACTGGCCGATCTGGAATTCGCGCAGCTTCTGGATGACGTAAGGGCCGATGAACAGCGCGATGAGCAGCGCGGTGAGCGACGCGAAGGCGGTGCGGAACGTGAGATAGCGAAAGATGCGGAAGGGGTGAAAGAACGGAAAGAGCTTTTCGTAGAGCAGCCAGTAAAGCAAGTGGCCTCCGAAGGCGGGGTGCGGCGGGTTTCAGCTTGATTTTACAAGCCCGGACGCGGCGCTGGATGCGGATTTGACGCGGACCTGCAACTGCTTGTGCAATTCGTCTTCAAAGGCCTGCTTGCGGTCGGCGATGTAGGCCTTGTAGCCGGCGGGATCGATGAAGGCGTTGTGGTCGCCGGCTTCAGCGCGCATATTTTTCGGTCAGATCGAAGTAGCCGCCGTGCGCGCCGAGGAAGATGTCGCAGGGCAGGCCGTCGAGCACGTCGAAACCGTGGCGCGTAGTCGGCGGCGATCTGCGGATAGATCTCGTTGCCGACGAGCTTGTAGCCGGGATTGACGTTGGGGCTGCCGACGATGACGACGTGGAGCGTGCGGCCGGCTTCGGTTTCGTCGAGGGTCCAGGTGGTGGTGCCCTTGGTGTGGCCGGCGGTGAGGTGCGCGGTGAGCATGGTGCCGCCGAGGCGAACCGTGTCGCCGTCGTGGAGGATGCGATCGACGTGCGCGGGCGGGAAGTGCATGATCTTGTCGGCGGCGTAGTGGAAGTCGGTGCGGCCGCCGGACTCGACGACTGAAACATCCGGCGCCATGACTTCGTATTTCGCGCCGGTCATCGCGCATGATCTCGGCGCTGCCGGCGCAGTGGTCGTAGTGCGCCGTGGCTGATGAGCAGAATTTTGATGTCGCTGAAGTGGAAGCCAAGCGACTCGACGCTCTTCTTGATCTGCGGCAGCGAGGACTCGAGGTTGCTGTTGATGAGGATGTCGCCCTGCGGCGTGACGATGAGATAGGACGGCGAGGTCCTCGCTGCCGACGTAATAGAGATTGCCGCGATGCGGAAGGGCGGGAACGGGCGTGGTCCACTCGGGATTGCTGCGCGGCGAAGCGGCGCAGCCAGAAGGAGAGCGACAGAGGCGCAGATGAGGAGCAATTTACGACGGATCACTGGGACTCCGTTGCGCGAGTCGGTTTTGAGCGATTTCGATGGCGCGCTCGAGATGCACGCCGCGCGAGCCTTTGACGAGGACCACGTCGCCGGGCGCGAAGATTCTGCGCGAGCCATGCGCCTGCGGCTTCGGCGTCGGGCAGAAAGAGCGAGGCGACGCCGGCGGCGCAGGCGGCGGTGGCGAGGTGTTCGGCGTTGCCGCGCACGCCGACGACGAGGTCGAGGCCGGCCTCGGCGGCGGCGCTTGCCGCAGGCGGCGTGGAGCGCGGGCGCGTGCTCGCCGAGCTCGAGCATTTCTCCGGCGACGAGGATGCGGCGCTGCGCGGGGCGCGCGGCGAGCGTGCGGATCATGGAGCGCAGCGCTTCGGGGTTGGAGTTGTAGCTGTCGTTGAGAATGGTCGCGCCGCCGATCTCGAGCACTTCGCCGCGCTTGTCGCCGGCGGTGAGGGATTCGAGCGCGTCGACGGCGGCGTCGAGATCGACGCCCGCTTCGAGCGCGACGGCGAGGCCGGCCATGGCGTTCGATGCGTTGTGCGCGCCGAGCAGATGCAGCGTGAAGCTGGCCTTCGCGCTCGCCGGCGCGAAAGCTGTACGTGCAGGCCGGCGGCATCTTCGTGCTGCGGAGACGATCTGCGGATCGGCGCAGGGGCCGGCGCCGAAGTAGACGACGCGGCCGGGAAAGTCGCGGCCGAACTGCGAGACGTAGGGGTCGGCGCAGTTGAGGAAGGCCACGCCGTTGGCGGGCAGCGCGGCGACCAGCTCGAACTTGGCGCGGGCGATGCCGGCCTGGCCCTCGGCGAAGTTCTCGATGTGCGCGGTGCCGACGTTGGTGACGACGCCCCAGTCGGGCGCGGCGATGCGCGCCAGCGCGGCGATTTCGCCGAGGTGGTTCATGCCCATCTCGACGACGGCGATACTCGTGCTCGGGCTCGAGGCGCAGCAGTTGCAGCGGCAGGCCGAAGGCGTTGTTCAGATTGCCCTGCGACTTGAGCACGTTGAACTTTGCGCCGAGCGCTGCGGCGATGGCTTCCTTGGTGGTGGTCTTGCCGGCCGAGCCGGTGATGGCGACGACGCGTTTGCCCCACTGGCGGCGCACATGCGCGGCAAGCGACTGCAGCGCGGCGAGCGGATCTTCGGCGATGAGCAGCGGCGCGGCGAGCGCGGCATCGGGCAGCGAGGCGACGCGCGCGCGCGAGACGACGGCGGCGACGGCGCCGCGCTCGAGGGCGGCGGCGACGAAGTCGTGGCCGTCGAGCCGCTCGCCGCGCACGGCGAAGAAGAGCTCGCCGGCGCGCGACGGTGCGCGAGTCGATGGAGTAGCCCTGCAGCGACGAGCGCGCCGGCGTTGGCGACGCTGGCGGGCGCTTCAAGCACCGCGCCTGCGCCAATCGCCGCTTCTGCGAGCGTGAGATTCATTGCTTTTCACCGTAGCCCAATTCGGCCAGCGCGGAAAGCGCAATTTCGGCGTCGTCGAAAGGAATGGTGCGGTCGGCGAGAATCTGCTCTTTTTCGTGGCCTTTGCCGGCGATCAGGACAACGTCGTCCGCCGGCGCGGCTTCGAGTGCGAGGCGAATGGCAGCGGCGCGATCCGGCTCGATGGTGTAGGGACGCCGCTGGCCTTCGAGGCCGGGCTCGATTTCGGCGAGGATGGCGACGCGGATCTTCGGAGCGCGGATTGTCGCTGGTGGCGACGACGAAGTCGCTGCCCTCGCCCGCGGCCAGGCCCATCTTGGGGCGCTTGGTGCGGTCGCGGTCGCCGCCGCAGCCGAAGAGCGTGATGACGCGGCCGCCGGATTGCGCGGTCATCTGGCGCGCGAGCGCGGTGAGGTTGCGCAGCGCGTCGTCGGTGTGCGCGTAGTCGACGATGACGGTGAAGGGCTGGCCCGCGTCGACGGGCTGGAAGCGGCCGGGGACGGGGTTGAGGTGCGGAACGAAGTCGACGAGATCGTCGAACGGGACGCCGCGCGCGTGGGCCGCGGTGAAGGCGGCGAGCAGGTTGAGGATGTTGACTTCGCCGGCGAGGCGCGAGGCGACCTGCGCCGAGCCGGCGGGCGTTTCGAGGTCGAACGCTGCGCCGGCGGGCGTGAGCGTGTAGCTCGCGGCGCGCCAGTCGCCGATGGCCGATGCCGTAGGTGCGGACCTCCGCGCCGGCTCTGCGCGCGGCGGCGGCGAGCTGCTGCGTGCGCGCGGATCGTGCGCGTTGAGGACGGCGACGCGCGGCGCGGGATAGACGGTGCCGTCGAAGAGCAGCCGCTTGGCGGCGAAGTACTTCTCCATGGTGCCGTGGTAGTCGAGGTGGTCGCGGGTGAGGTTGGTGAAGACGGCGACGTCGAAGGGGATGCCGGCAGCGCGGCCCTGGTCGAGCGCGTGGCTTGAGACTTCGGTGACGAGCTCGGTGGCGCCGCGCTGCGCGCCTTCGGCCATCAGCTCGAAGAGGTCGCGCGACTCGGGCGTGGTGTGGAGCGAGGGGCGCACTTCGCCGGCGACGTGATATTCGATGGTGCCGACGAGGACGGTTTTGCGGGCGGCGGAGTTGAGCAGCGCTTCGGTGAGGAAGGCGGTGGTGGTTTTGCCGTTGGTGCCGGTGATGCCGGTGGCGGCGAGCTTGCGTTCGGGATGGCCGAAGAAGGCGGCCGAGGCTTCGGCGAGCGCGCGGCGGCCGTGCTCGACTTCGAGGACGGGCAGGCCGGGTTGATAGACGAGCAGATGATCGAAGGTCTGCGCGGAGTCGGTGATGATGCCGAGGGCGCCTGCGGCGATGGCTTTGTCGACGATAGCGATTGCCGTCGGTGGAGCCGCCTTTCATGGCGACGAAGACGGAGCCGGGACGCACGCGGCGCGAGTCGTATTCGATGCCGGTGATGGGCGCGGTCGGAGCCGCCGGCGGCGCCGACGGCGGTGATTTCGGCGATGAGGTCTTTCCAATGCATGTCTGGTCGATTGTAGTTGTTTGCGTGGTTGAATGGCGTGCAGAGCGATGCGCGGAAAAGCAGGTCCTTCGCTCCGCTTACCCCACGAACGATACTCGTTCGCGGGGCTCCATGCGCGCTTCGCTCAGGATGACAATTCTCATTCAGCGACAAACATTTAGCGGCGGCAGCGGACGACGATTTTGGTGCCGGTGGGGACTTGGTGCCTGGCGCGGGAGCTTGTTCGCGGACGGTGCCGTTGCCGATGATCTGCACGTCGAGGCCGGCGGCGGCGGCGGTCTCGATCACTTTGCGGATGGGCAGGCCGACGAGCGAGGGCACGGTGAGTTTCTTGCCGTCGCTGACGGTGAGCACCTGCGTGAGGCGGCGCTGGGCGGTGACGTGGCCGATCTGCGATGGCTGCCGACGGTGCGGTCGGGCTTTGGCGTTTCCGGTTGCGCAGCGGGCGCGGACGTTGCATGGAGTGCGCTTGCGCGGAGCGTGCTCTGCGCGGCGGGCTGCGCGGGTGCGCGCAGCGGATCGTCGGCGGGCAGATCGTTGACCGCGGCGAAGAGCTGCATTGACATTGTTCTGATCGGCGTCGGCATCGTCTTCGGGAACGGGCGCTTCCTTCTTCGCCCTCGGGCTTGGGCGGCTTGCACGTCGATGTCGTGGGGCACGCCGAGATATTCGAGGACCTGCTGCGCGACTTCGGCGAAGACCGGCGCGGAGACCTCGGTGCCGTAGTAGAGCGCGCCTTTGGGATTGTCCATGACGACGGCGACGGCGATGGCGGGATTGTTGACCGGCGCGATGCCCGCGAAGGATGCGATGTGCATGGTCTTCGAATAGGTATGCGTGGCGGGATCGATTTTTTGCGCGGTGCCGGTTTTGCCGCCGGAGGAGTAGCCATTGAGCTGCGCGGGCTTGCCGGTGCCGTAGAGGACGACGCCTTCCATCATCTTGCGCATCTGCGGCGGCGGCCATCTCAGAGATGACGCGATGCGCGCCGGGGGGCAGCGGATTGGGAAGATCTTCTCCAGCCTTGAAGGGCTGCGGCCTGCGACCTGCGGTGCGGCAGAGCCCTGGTCGCAGTTGTGATCTGGCCGGGGATCAGCACACGCGGAGGCAGATAGGTGCCGCCGTTGGCGATGGTGGAAACCATGGAGACGAGTTGCAGCGGCGTGACGCCGACTTCCTGGCCGATGGCGATGGAGCCGATGGAGGAGCCGTTCCAGTTGCGCGGGCGGACGGAGCAGGCCGCGGGTTTCGCCGGGCAGCTCGACGCCGGTGCGGCTGCCGAAACCGAAGTCGCGGATGTATTGATAGAAGCGGTCCGGGCCGACCTTGAGCGCGAGCTTTACGGCGGCTACGTCACTGGATTTTGCGAGCGCCGTATGCGACGGTGACGACGCCCATGCCGCGGTCGCTCTTGTCGTCGTGAATGACGCGGCCGGCGAGCGTGATCTGCCCGCCCTGGCAGTCGATCATGTCGTCGGGCTTGGCGACGTTGTGAGTCGAGGGCGGCGGAGTAGGTGACGAGCTTGAAGACGGAGCCGGGCTCGTAGACATCGCTGACCGCGTGGTCTTTGAGCAGCGCGGGCGTGGTGTGGCGAAAGTCGTTGGGGTTGAAGGTGGGGCGGATGGCGAGGGCGAGAATCTGGCCGGTGTGCACGTCCTGCACCACGATGGTGCCGTTGTCGGCGTGGGTCTTCTCCATCGCGTGATCGAGCGCGGTCTCGGCCATGAACTGAATGTTCTCGTCGATGGTGAGCTGCAGATTCTGGCCGGGCTCGGGCTCGTGCTCGACTGAGCCGAGCACGTGGCGGCGCGCGTCCATGGCGGTGAACACGCGGCCGGGAGTGCCGTGCAGGCGGGAGTCGAACTTCTGCTTCGAGGCCGCCGAGGCCGTTGTCGTCGAGGCCGACGTAACCGAGGACCTGCGCGGCGATCTGGCTGTTGGGATAGAAGCGCTGGAATTCTTTCTGGAAGTAGATGCCCTTGAGGTTGAGGGCGTTGACGCGTGCGGAGACTTCGGGCGTGACGCGGCGGGCGACCCAGGCAAAGCCGTGGCCTTCGTCGAGGCGGTGGGCGATCTCCGGTTCGGTGGTGCGCTTGTCTTCCGGGTCGACGTGGACGACGGCGGAGAGCTCGCGCGCGTAAGCGGGCTTGTCCTTGTCGTCGATCTCGTCGGGGACGGCGTAGATGGAGTCGACCTGCACGGTCATGGCCAGCTCGTGCATGTTGCGGTCGTAGAGCATGCCGCGGCGGGGCGCGACTTCAAAGGTGCGCTGCTGCTGCTTTTGTGCGCGCTCCACGTACTCCGAGTGGCGAATGATCTGCAGCCAGAAGAGGCGCGCGACGATGGCGACAGCCCAGAGCGAAAAGAAGAGGCAGACGAGCCAGAAGCGCGCCTGCCGCATGGATGCAGCGCGCGGTGCATTGCGGGCGCGTTCTGGAGGCTCGCGGGCCTGGTGGCATGGCGGGGAGGAGTGCTCGCCATTTCAGTTTACCGGTTGCGGTGGTGGGGGAGGGGCAGCCTGTGCGAGCACCGGCGCGTTGGGATCGATGGGCGCGTCGCCATGAACGACCTGACTGGGCGCGGGCGCGTTGAGGCCCATCTGGCGGGCCAGCGTGTCAATGCGCGCGGGCTGCGAGAGCTCGGCCTCAGCGAGGAGGAGCTGGCGGTTCTCTTCGCGCAGCTGATCGAGCTGCTGCTTTTCGGATTCGACGCGGTAGGAACCCTCGATGGCGCGGAAGTGCTGCAGGCCGTAGACCATGACCAGCGAGAAGAGCACGGCGAGCGTGGCCGAGAAGATGCGCATCTGGCGGACGCGCACCGGATCGGGCGCCTTGACGAGGCGGGTGTTGTCGAAGTGCCGGGTGAACATGATCTCCGGCGTGCGGATGCCGCGGCGGCGCAGGGGCTGCTCCGCGAAGATGCGGGCGTTGCGCTCGGCAACGCGCGGGCTCCAGCCTGCGCTGCTGGGTTCGAGAATGGTTGTGCATGCCGCCATGGTCGTTCTCCTGAGTGACTACCTGCTCTGTTTCTTCCGGCCCTTGCCGGGGCGATCGACTGCGCCTTCTGCTTCTGTTTCCGGGCCGACGGTGCGCAGCATGTCGCGCGCTGCGATTTCGCGCAGGCTGGATGCGCCGTTCAGGTCGCGCCCTGCCGCCGAGGAACGCGCAACGGCGGTGCCCAGGTTGCGCACGGAGACCTGATTCGAATTCCCTTCGCGGCCGGAGACAAAGCGCATTGCCGATTCTCCCTGCTGCCGGAGCTAACGCTTTCCGGCCGGTTTCCTTTCCGCGGCTCGCAGCTTGGCGCTGCGGGAACGCGGGTTGCGATCGGTTTCTTCCTCGTCGGCTGTCGCCGGCTTCTTGGTCAACACTTCCCAGATTCCGTTGCGTGCGCCCTCGCGAAGACTGTCTTTCGCGATGCGATCTTCCAACGAGTGAAAGCTGATGACGACCAGCCGTCCGGAGGGCTTAAGCAGACTTGGTGCGGCCTCCATGAGCGCTTTGATCTCGTCCAGCTCGCGATTCACATAAATACGAAGGGCCTGAAAGGTGCGTGTGGCCGGATGAATGCGGTCCTGTTTCATTGCCGGGGCGGCTGAGGCAACGATGCGGGCCAACTGCCCCGTCGTCGTCACCGGCCGCCCGCGCACAATGGCTCTGGCGATTCTCCGCGACCTCCTTTCCTCTCCGTATTCGTAAATAAGGTCCGCGAGCTCGCGCTCGTTCGCCTCATTCACCACTTGTTCGGCGGTCGGCCCGCTGCGCGTATCCATGCGCATTTCAAGGGGTCCGTCCGCCATAAAACTGAATCCTCTGCGTGCCTCGTCGAGCTGCAGGCTGCTGACACCGAAGTCGGCCAATATGCCGTCGAGTGAGGCAGGCTGCACGTGCTCGGCGATGGAACTGAATGCCTCGCCGATGAGCGTGAACTTTGGCGCCTGCTCGCCGAGCTCGTTGGCCAGCCGCGCCAGCCGTGCCTTGGCCAGCGCGAGAGCCTCGGGGTCCCGGTCGAAACCGATGAGGTGACCCTGCGGGCCCGATGCGCCGGGCGATCTCGCTCGAGTGCCCTGCCATGCCCAGCGTGCAGTCGGCTACCGTTGCGCCTGCGCGCACGATGGAGAAACTCAATCGCATCTTGTAAAAGAACCGGCACATGGCGTTCGTTGGACATCGTCATGTGCTCCCCCTGAGGGGTTGGTGAAACCTAACTCTCGCGGCGCAACAGAGCCGCCATTGCCTTGCGATCGTCGGCCGTGAGCTTCTGCTCCGGCAGAGCCTTCTCGAAGACTTCCCGGTTGTGCACTTCGAGATAGGTGCGCATTGCCAAAAACGGTGACCTCGGCGTCGAGCTTGGCGTCGGTGCGCAGGATCATGGGAAGAACGATGCGTGCCTGGCTGTCCATCTCCACCTGCTGGCCGTAGTAGCTGGTCCAGGTCATGTACTTCTTTACCGAGTCGTCCATCTCACTGGCCTCGGCCAACTTCTGCTTCGCGTTCTTCCCAGGCCGGCAGCGGCCAGATTTCGGCGCTGGTTCCGTCGCTGCTGGTCACGTAGAACTGGCTGACGTTCTCGGAGTCCATGAGTGCCTTGAAGGCGGCAGGGAGCTTGAGACGCCCCTTGTCGTCGATCTTGGCCGGATGGTTGCCGCGAAACGCTGCCACTTGCCTTGCTCCTGGTGCTTAAATCCCTACGGTTCAATTCGTTGCCGTTGCCGAGGGTGATTCCCTGCCCTGCGGCGCGGGTCAATCGGGTGTACATTGGAGGAACTTGAGGGGATCAAATCGTGCCTGAAATCTGCCGATTTGCTCCATCAGAGTCTAAAAAACTCCACTGCACTCCACCGCAAACCGATCATAGCCCACATCGGGCAGTGGACCAACACGAAATTCGCACGATCTCGTGGAAAAAGCACAGGATATTGGGTGGATATGCGGGCCGGAGCCGAGGAATCGCTCTAATAGATTCTGGAGCGACTCGAACCACTAGATATGGTGTTTATCGATGAGATTCGTTGATGGAAGAGGCTCTTTTCAGACGTGGCGGAAGGGTATATAGGGGAACAAAAAGCGAAACCGCAAGGCTATTGCTCCAGCATCCGCTTGCGGCGCTCGGCGACGATCTTTAATAGATAGGCAAACACCAGCGAATTGATGATGAGCAGGCCCACGCGCAGCCAGGTGACGCGGCGGGACATCTCGAAGATCTCCCAGGGCAGGAAGGATGCGGTGATGAGCAGGGTGAGGATTTCGCCCCAAGCTTTCTCGAGATAGAGGCCGACGCCCTCAGCGAAGCTGAGCGCGGCGTAGCTGAAGGCCACAGCACCGATGCGGCGCAGCATGGGGTCGTCGACCAGAGAGGCTTTGTCGAGGAGGAAGTTGACCAGGCGCGACTCGGGGCTGAAGTGGAGAGCCTCGCGAACGCTGTCGAAGACGTCGCCCACATCCTTGTGGAGCAGGCGCAGAGCGCCCACGCCGACGGCGGCAATCAGCAGCGCCTGCGCGGTCTTGTAGACCGCGATCAGGAACAGAAACTTGTTGTGCCGCTTTTTCTCTATTGCAGGCGCCAGGGTTTCGGTCATTCCGGGACGGCGCGGACCGTGCACGAGCCGTCTCCTTTCATCTTACGTGAGGAATGCAAGCGCGAATCACGGCCCGGGGCCGGAGGTAATGAGAAAGCGCTGGTGCCCTTACCTATTTATGGAGCTGCAGGAGGGCTTCGCGGTCGAGGATGTTGCCGTCGACGATGAGGGTGGAGATGCGGCGGGCATTCCAGATGCTGACGGTGGGGTCGGAGTCGAGGACGAGGATATCGGCGCGGCGGCCGGGAGCGATGAGGCCGAGCTCGGTCCAGCCGAACTGCGAGGGCGTAGTTGTTGGTGGCGGCGGCCAGGGCTTCGCGCGGGGAGAGGCCGAGGCGCACGAGCATTTCGAGCTCGATGTGCTCGGAGATGCCGGGCATGGAGCCGAAGGCGGGCGCGCCGGAGGCGGCGAGATAGTGCGGGTAGGCGCTGAAGATGGTCTCGTTGATGAGCCAGAGGCGCATGGCCTGTTGATCGGCTTTCTTGCGCTGGCCTTCTTCCATCCAGCGCTGGCCGCATCGCGGGCAGATGATGCGCCCAAGGCAGAGAGCGGATAGGTCATCTCGCCGGTGGCGCGGGCGGGAGGGTCAAACATGTTGGCAGGATCGAGGAGCGAAGCGGCCGGCTCCTGCCACAGATTGCGGTGGCCGGGCAGGCGCTGGAAGTACAGGCTGAAGGTGGGCATCAGCGCCGCATGGTGCGTGGGCGAGAAAGCGCGCGTAGATGCGCAGGCGCACGTCGGTGGGGGGCACGTGCTCGGCGTAGTCGTAGGCGGTGGTGGCGGCCGCGCCGTAGGGGTCGTCGACCAGCGGGCGCTGCAGCTCGTCGGGAATGACGCCAAGCTCGTAGCGGCCCATGTGCAACAGCGCGTCCACGCCGGCTTCGACGCCCACGTTGTAAGGCGTTGCGACGAACTCGCCGTAGGTGACCAGGCCCAGCTGATGCGCGCGGGTGATGATCCACTGGGTGTTGGCGGCGGTGATGTCCGCGCCCAGCCAGAGCACGCGGGTGCCGAGCCGGGCGGTGTCGGTGATCTGGCGGGCGGTGTCGTCGGGGCTGAGCTCGACGGGGTGCGGGCCCTCACGCAGCTTGGTGGCCCAGCCGCGCTGATTGATGAGCAGGCTCCAGTCATCGGTGGAGCCGACGGAGTCGAGCGGATAAAGATGGGGGCTGGGGATTGGCGGAGAAGTCGACGTGGCCGCGGCGGGCGTCGGCGCTGGCGACGACGGTGGTGACGCCCATGTAGAGAAAGGCGTTGGCCTGGCCCTGGGAGTTCATGCCGGCGAAGCCATCGATGAGGCCGGGGATGAGGAATTTGCCGGTGCAGTCGATGACGCGCGCGCCTTTGGGGATGGGCACATCGGCGCGGGAGCCGACGGCGGTGATGCGGCCATCGGCGAGGATGACGACGGCGTCGTGGAGATCGTGAGCGGAGCGGCCCCAGTCGGTGACGTCGATGACCGTGCCGCCGGCGAGGACAAGCTGGCGTTTGCTGGCGGAGTCTGCGGCGGAGGGGCCTGGGGCCAGGCGGGGATGGCGCAGCAGAGAAGCACCCCGATACCCGCATGGCAGAAACGAAGGAATCGCATAGGAGAACGGTCTGTTGTGGATTGTCGCACACGGACCGGATCGTGGCAGGTGACCCTGCGAGACGCAGTTGTTGTTTCACCGTGCAGAGAAGTCGGACCAATGTCGCATTCATCGGTGGAAACATTGCAGCAACCTTAGCTGGCGACCAGCGTGCGGCGTTTGCGGCGGGTGCAGCAGCGGCAGCACCTGCGCTGTAGCGCTTCGTCGACGGTGAGGCCGTAGTTGGCGCGGAGAGCATCGACCTTGCCGTGCTCGATGAACTGGTCGGGCCAGCCGATGCGGACGACGGGAACGGCGATGCCCATGTCTTCGAGAGCTTCGACGACCGCAGAGCCGAAGCCGCCCATCTTGACGTGATCTTCGAAGGTGACGAAGGCGGCGACGCGGCGGGCGTAGGCGGCGAGCATCTCGCGGTCGAGGGGCTTGACGAAGCGCGGATTGATGACGGCGGCGGAGTAGCCGTCGCGCTCGAGGCGCGCGGCGAGCTCCTGCGCCATGCGTGATCATGGGGCCGAGGCCGAGGATGGCGACGTCGGAGCCGTCGGTGAGGACTTCGGCCTTGCCGATGGGCAGCGACTGCGGCTGCGGGCTTGCGCGCGACGCCGGCGACGGCGCCGCGCGGATAGCGGATGGCGCTGGGGCCGGGAAGGTGAGCGCGGTCTTCATCATGTCGGCCAGCTCGTCTTCGTCTTTGGGCGCCATCAGCACCATCTCGGGGATGCCGCGCAGGTAGCCGATGTCGAAGAGGCCGTGATGGGTGGGGCCGTCGTCGCCGGAGAGGCCGGCGCGGTCCATGCAGAAGACCACGGGGAGCTTCTGCAGGCAGACGTCGTGGACGATGGGATCGAAGGCGCGCTGCAGGAAGGTGGAGTAGATGGCGCAGACGGGGCGGAAGCCGCGCGTGGCCATGCCGGCGGCGAAGATGACGGCGTGCTCTTCGGCGATGCCGACGTCGAAGTAGCGCTTGGGATGATGCGGGCGGAAGAGATCGAGGCCGGTGCCGTTGGGCATGGCCGCGGTGATGGCGACGATGCGCGGGTCTTCGTCGGCCAGGTCGGACGAGCGTGTTGGCGAAGACCTCGGAGTAGGTGGTCAGGCCGGCGGCTGGTCTTGCCGGTTTCAGGATCGTAGGGGCCGAGGCCGTGGAATTTCTTCTGGCCGTCGAGCGCGGGCTGGAAGCCGCGGCCCTTCTGCGTGAGGATGTGCAGCAGGACGGGCTGGTCGACGGTCTTGAGGAACTTGAAGGTCTCGATGAGCAGCGGAAGATTGTGGCCGTCGATGGGGCCGAAGTATTGCAGGCCGAACTCCTCGAAGAGGATGGAGGGCCAGAGCATGCTCTTGGCGGCTTCTTCGGCGCGGCGGACGACGTTCGATGGCGGTCTTGCCGCCGAAGCGCTCGACGAGCTTGCGCGGCCGAGTCGTGCAGTTGCTGGTAGTGCTCGTTGGTGACGATGCGGTGGAAGTAGCGGGCGATGGCGCCGACGTTGCGGTCGATGGACCACTCGTTGTCGTTGAGCACGACGATGAGGCGCTTGGTCTGCTCGGCGATGTTGTTGAGCGCTTCGAACGAGATGCCGTTGGTGAAGGCGGCGTCGCCGGCGACGGCGATCGACGTGCTCATGGCCGCCGGCGAGATCGCGCGCGACGGCCATGCCCAGGGCGGCGGAGAGCGCGGTGCCGGCGTGGCCGGCGCCGTAGCAGTCGTGCTCGCTCTCGGTGCGCAGCATGAAGCCGTTGAGGCCGCCGGGCTGGCGGATGGTGTCGAAACGCTCGCGGCGGCCGGTGAGGATCTTGTGGATGTAGGCCTGGTGGCTGACGTCGAAGACGAATTTGTCGTTCGGGCGTATCGAAGACGGAGTGCAGGGCGAGGGTGAGCTCGACGACGCCGAGATTGGGCCCGAGATGGCCGCCGGTCTTGGAGAGCGTCTGAATGAGGAAGGCGCGAATCTCCTCCGCCAGCTCGGCCATCTGCGCGGGGTTTAGGCGCTTCACGTCGGCAGGCGAGTGGATGGATTCCAGCAGTGCTCCCATGTACATCCTTCTCCCGGGAAAATGCCGGGGTTCCACATGCCCCGCCGCGAGGCGGATGGGCGACCACGAAGGCCCGCAGACCAGCCACGTATCGCCCTAGTATATCAACGGGCGAGATTGGCGAGGCTTGCACGATTGGACGCTGGGAACGGAATGAAGTTGCAGGGGTTGGCAGCACGAAAGGATCAAGCGCCCGGTTGTAGGATGGCGATGGGCCCGCAAGGTCCGCAGGAGGAATGAGCTGTGCGCAGAGGATGGAAGGCGTTTGGGCTGGGGATGCTGGTGCTGGCTGTGACAACGACGGCGCGGGGGCAGGTGCTGCAACCGCAGGCGACACCGGAGGCTGCGCCCAATCCGCTGGTGGACTCGACGGTGAAGCCGGGCAAGATGCTGCTATTCGAGCTGGACGCGAAGTTTGCCAAAGATGTGGCGGCGCGCGGGGGCGCGGCGTTTGCGGACTGGTTTGCGCCGGATGGCGTGGAGTTGAGCAACGGCGAGGCACCCAAGGTGGGCCTGGTGGCCATTGCGAAGGCCGCGACCTGGTCGCCCAAGGATTATCAACTGATGTGGACGCCAACCGACGCGATGATGGGGCCCTCCGGCGACATGGGATACACGTGGGGGCACTTTGAAGGCCGCAGCAAGGATGCAAACGGCAACCCGGTGAAGACCAGCGGCCGCTATATGACAGTGTGGCGCAGGAACCCGGACGGAAGCTGGAAAGTGGTGCTGGACGCGGGCGCGAACGAGCCGGCCGAGGCTGGCGAGTGCTGCAAGCTGCCGGAACCGGGAATGCCCGCACCGGGAAATTGAAGCACGCGGGCGGCACGCGGCGATTGAATCTGCGTTGACGAGCTGCGCCAGAGTTGCGTGCGACAATGCGTTCACGGCATTTCCGTTTCCTTCTTCGCCGCTGGTCTAACCCCATGCCTCTTCCCGATCAACTTTTCAATCTGCTGTTTGGGCGGCCGCTGGCCACCAGCGAAGAGCGCGCCGAACACATCGGCCCCATTGCGGGCATTCCCATCTTTGGCCTCGATGCGTTGAGTTCGGCTGCGTACGGACCGGAAGCGGCGCTGACGCTTCTGATTCCGCTGGGCGCGGCCGGCGTGGGCGTGATTGTGCCGGTCAGCGCGGCGATTGTGGTGCTGCTGGCGATTGTCTATTTCAGCTACCGGCAGACGATTGAGGCGTATCCCAAGGGCGGCGGCTCGTATACGGTGGCCACGGAGAACCTGGGGCCAAACGCGGGACTGCTGGCTGCGGCGGCACTGATGATCGACTACATTCTGACGGCAGCGGTGGGCATCTCGGCTGGCGTGGGCGCGCTGATCTCCGCCGCGCCCAGCCTGCAGCCGCACACGCTGGCGCTTTGCCTCGGGGTGCTGGCGATTCTGACCATCGTCAACATGCGCGGCGTGCACGACACCGGCGTGGTGTTCATGATTCCCACGTACCTGTTCGTGGGAACGCTGCTGATTGTGATCGCGGTGGGTACGTGGCATGCGGTCACGGGGAGCGCGCATCCGGTGACGCCACTGCCGGTGATGCCGCCGGCGACCACGGCGCTGACTTTGTGGCTGCTGCTGAAGGTGTTCTCCTCCGGCTGCACGGCGATGGCCGGCGTGGAAGCGGTGAGCAACGGGGTGATGGCCTTCCGCGACGATACGCGGAAGAACGCCAAGATCACGCTGACCATCATCATTGCCCTGCTGGCGATTCTGCTGCTCGGGATTGCGCTGCTGTGCCGCGCCTACGGCGTGGGCGCGACCGATCCCGGCGGAGCGCACTACGAGAGCGTGCTCTCCATGCTGACGCGCGCGGTGATGGGGCATGGATGGTTCTACTACGTCACCATCGGATCGGTGCTGCTGGTGCTGGCGCTGTCTGCGAACACGGCGTTCGCGGACTTCCCTCGCCTGACGCGGGCCATCGCGATGAACAACTATCTGCCGCATGTGTTTCTGCTGCGCGGGAGGCGGCTGCTCTACTCGTGGGGCATCTATGTGCTGGTGGCGCTGACGGCGCTGCTGCTGATCACGTTTGGCGGCGTGACGGACCGGCTGATTCCGCTGTATGCCATTGGCGCGTTTCTGGCCTTCACGCTGTCGCAGGCGGGGATGGTGGTGCACTGGTGGCGCACGGGCGGCTCGCGGGCACGCATGGCTCTGAATGGGCTGGGCGCGTTTGCCACCGGCATTACCGCCGTGGTGGTGCTGGTGGCCAAGTTTGTGGAGGGCGCGTGGATCACAGCCCTGCTGGTGGCGGGGATGATCCTGGTGATGCGCACCGTCAAGCGCCACTACACCCGCGTCGCGCGGGAAACGGCGCTGTACCGGCCCATCGAGGTTACCGAGATCAGCGAGCCGATCGTGGTGCTGCCGGTGGACCAGTGGAGCAGGATCACGGAGAAGGCGCTCGATTTTGCGCTGTCGATGTCGAGCGATATTCGCTGCCTGCATGTGCAGGTGGCCGACGAACCGGACCGGATATGCCAGATCTGGGAGCTGGATGTGGCGCAGCCGCTGCGCGCGGCGGGCAAGTGCGTGCCGCAGCTGGAGGTGCTGGCGTCGCCTTATCGCTACGTGCTGCAGCCAGTGGTGGACTACGTGCTGAAAGTGGAGCAGGAGGCAAGCGCGCGGAAGGTCTGCGTGCTGGTGCCTGAGCTGGTGGTGCGGCACTGGTGGGAGAACCTGCTGCACAACCGGCGGGCCGACCTGCTGAAGGTGATTCTGCTGCTGCGCGGCAACCGGCGCATCATTGTGATCAACATCCCCTGGTATCTGGAGCGGGATTGAGCCCGCAACGGGCTGCCCGCGCTTTCCTCCTGCGCCAGAGCGCGTCCGAATAGAGACAGACCGGAAAACGCACCCGCCTGCCAGCTCCGATGGCGATGCCCTGCCTGCGGCACGGCGCTTCTGGGGCCACACTTCAAGGACGGGGGGGTCAGACGATAGTCTATGGGTGTACCGCAATTGCAGCAGAGCGCCGCCGCCGGGATTTGGTTTTGCGCGCGGCGGAAGGATCCCGGCGGGAGTCCGCGCGGGGAGTTCAGGAGAGTTTCACTTTGAAGAGAAAGATGTTGCTTTCGATAGGCGCCGCGGCTGCGGCGGTGCTGGCGCCGCTTGTGGGGCAGGGACAGATCGCGAAGGAAAAAGAGCCCGCGGCCACGACGGAGCCGACGTACAAATACGAGGCATTTGCGGGCTGGGGCTACACCAGCATCAACCAGGTGAACCAGTCCAACAGCGGCCTGCAGGGCGTTACGCTCTCCGTGACGCGGGACTGGGGCAGATACTTCGGCGTGACCGTGGACGGCGGACATTATGCATGGTCCGTGACGCGGTCGAACCTGACCAACCCGACCGTGGACTACTACCTGGCGGGGCCGGTGATTCACGCGCCGCTCTACGGGCCGACCAGCATCTTTGTCCACGCACTGCTGGGCGTGGCACACACCGGCAACATCAGCATCCGGCCGGATGAGTCGTTCGCCGGCGGCCTTGGCGTGGGCATGGACTACAAGCTGAGCCCGCACTTCGGACTGCGGCTCCAGGGCGATGACATCCTTTCGTCGTTTACGCTGCAGCCCTATGAGCCGGGCGACTCGCCGCACCGGCACTCGAATGCGCGCGCCAGCTTTGGCGTGACCTACAAGTTCTAACCTGAGGGCAGCAGGGTCGGCTGGAGGCGCGTGCGCCGCGGCGGACCGGCTGCCTGAATTTTTTTGCGCGGAGCAGTCGCCATGGCGGGTGTGAGCATTGTCTCTACCGTGCTGAATGAGGCCGAGGAGATTCCGCGGCTCATTGAGAGCCTGCTGCGCCTCGATCCCCCTGCTGCGGAAATCATCATTGTAGATGGCGGCTCGAAGGACGGCACCTGGGAGTGGCTGCGCAATGCGGGCGCTGCGAACCCGGCGCTGAAGGCGATCCGCGACGAGACCTGCAGCCTGAAGTACACGCCTGGGCCGGTGTCGAAAGGCCGCAACGTGGCCATCGCCGCGGCGAACAGCGAGATCATTGCCTGCGTGGATGCGGGCTGCACTTACGCACCGGACTGGCTGGCCGCGCTCACTGCGCCCATCGCACGCGGCGAGACGGAGTACACGCTGGGCGGGTCATGCCTTGCGCTTGAGGATGCGACGGTGTGGGATCGTGCGTCTGCGCCGTTTCTGGGTGTGCGGACGGATCCGGATGCGCCGAACAAGTCATGCACGGCGCGGTCGATGGCGTTTACGCGCGAGCTGTGGCGGCGTGTCGGGGGATTTCCTGAGACGGTGCTGCTGAGCGAGGACACGCTGTTCGATCTCGAAGCGCGCAAGGTGACGGCCGTTGCGTTTCCCAAGGCGCGCGCGATGTATCACCCGCACAATCATTTTCGCTCCGCATGCCGGCAGCTGGGGCGCTATGCGCTGGGCGACGGAATTCTGGGCGTGCGGCGCAGTCGGCTGATGCGCAACGCTGCGCGCTGCATGCTGGAGTTTGGCGCGCTCGTCGCGCTCTGGTGGACGTGGATTCCGCTGGCCCTGGTTGCGGTGCTTGAGTTTTACTTTGCGTTCGAGCACGACTGGCTGCTGCTGCGCACGGCGAATCCGAAGACGCAGGCCGCGCGCGTGGTCTACGCGCTGTGCGTGCCGTGGGTGGTGACGGCGTGGTATCTGAAGGGCGCGCTGACCAAGGCCAACCCCACGACGAATGCGCAGAATGCGGTGGGATGAGGTGCGCTACGAACGCGCCTGTGTTTTGAGACGCTTGTTTTCTGCTTCGAGAGCTTCGAGACGCTGGCGCATCGGCGCGAGGATCGTGGTCAATTCCGCTTCGCTGTAACGCGGCGTGATGTGCTGCTGGCAGTTCCAGTCGAAACCCTCCACGTGAATGAGGATGGCGCGCTCGGCGGGTGTTCTCTCTTCGGGCATTGTTAGGAGATTGAGAAGGCGCGCGGCTTCCGCGTCGCCCTCGTGAATCTCCGCGCGGCCGAGAATCTTGAGGCGGCTCTGCGCCGCGTAGTCCATGAAAAAGAGCGCGACGCGACTGTCGTGCAGAAGATTGCCGGTGCTGATGTACTGCCGGTTGCCGCGCAGGTCGGCGAAGCCGATGGTGTGGTCGTCGAGCACATGCAGAAAGCCGGGGTTGCCGCCACGATGCTGGATGTAGGGCCAGCCGGTTTCAGTAACCGATGCCATGTAGAAGCCGTCGCGTGCGCGGATGAACTGCTGCTCATCGGGGCCGAGCCGATCGAAGCCGCTGGGCGCATGCTCCATGCGCGCGTAGGCGTGCCGACTGCCGTGCAACTCCTGCTGCTGCTTGACGAGCGGCGTGAAGGCGATCTCCGCGAAGTTTTGGGCCATGGGCTCCCCTGTCTGATACGGCCCTCATCAGGATGACAGGATGGGCGGCGCGGATTCAGGATTATGGCGGAGCGGCGGTTGCTTCGGTGTCGCGTGGTCCCGCGGTTCCGGCGATGTTGTTGATTTGAATTAGGCGGGCGGGCTGGGGACCACGCCGAGCTGCTGCATCAGGCTCATGGTGTCCATCAGGAGGCGGCTGTCGGCCATTTTGCCTTGTTCGAGGCGGTCGATGACGACGCCTTTGACTTCGACGGGCTTGCCGGTCGGCGGGATGCCGAGGAATGGCCCTTGATGCGTGCCCGTCCAGATGAAGCGCGTGACGACTTTGTCTTCTTCGGCGATCATTTCGTTCACGACCCAGTGCATGTCAGGGAAGGCCGCGCGGAGCATGGCGATGACGGCCTTCAGACCTTCGCGCCCCTGCTGCTGGCCGGGCAGCGGATCGAGCTCGATGAAGTCTTCCTTCACCAGATCATTCGCGCACTCCAGTTCGCCACGATTGATCACGTCCTGAATGAACGCGCGAATGACCTGCTTATTTGCTTCGGACATTTTCGACATTGCTCCGCTTTCAGGTTGTTGGTGCGCAGGTTCGTGGTGCGAGTTCAGCCTTCTTCGGCCTCGCGCAGCTTGGCGATGACGGAGAAGTCTTCGAGGGTGGTGGTGTCGCCTTTGATTTCGCCGTGGGTGGCGAGCTCGCGCAGCAGGCGGCGCATGATTTTGCCGCTGCGGGTTTTGGGCAGCGTCTCGGTGAAGCGGATGTCGTCGGGGCGGGCGAGCGAGCCGATCTCTTTCGAGACCCACTTGCGCAGCTCGTCTTTCAGGGCTTCGCTCGGCTCGTTGCCGCTTTCAAGCGTGACGAAGGCGGCGATGGCCTGGCCCTTGAGCTCGTCGGGGCGGCCGACGACGGCGGCCTCGGCTACCTTGGGATGCGCGACGAGGGCGGACTCGACTTCCATGGTGCCGAGGCGATGGCCGCTGACGTTGATGACGTCGTCGACGCGGCCCATGAGCCAGAAGTAGCCGTCGGCGTCCTGGCGCGCGCCGTCGCCGGTGAAGTAGCAGCCGGGCACGTCGGACCAATAGGTCTTCTGATAGCGCTCGGGGTCGCCGTAGACGGTGCGGGCCATGGAGGGCCAGGGCTTGCGGATGATGAGCAGGCCGCCGGAGCCGGCGGGCACCGCGTGGAAGTTGCCCTCGGCATCGGGCTTGGTGACGACCTCCGGCTGAATGCCGAAGAAGGGGCGCGTCGCGGAGCCAGGCTTGGTGGGCACCGCGCCGGGGATGGGCGCGATCATGATGGCGCCGGTCTCGGTCTGCCACCAGGTATCGACGATGGGGCAGCGGTTGTGGCCGATCTTCTCGCGATACCACATCCATGCTTCGGGGTTGATGGGCTCGCCGACGGTGCCGAGCAGACGCAGCGAGCTGAGGTCGTGCTTTTCGACGTGCTGGTCGCCCCACTTGATGAAGGCGCGGATGGCGGTGGGCGCGGTGTAGAAGATGGTGACCTTGTGGTCGTCGACGATCTTCCAGAAACGCGAGAAGTCGGGCCAGTTGGGCGCGCCCTCGTACATGAGCACGGTTGCGCCGTTCTGCAGGGGGCCGTAGACGACATAGGAGTGGCCGGTGACCCAGCCGATGTCGGCGGTGCACCAGTAGATGTCGTCGTCGCTGAAGATCGAAGACGTACTTGGTGGTGAGATAGGTGCCGACCGCGTAGCCGCCGGTGGTGTGGACGAGGCCCTTGGGCTTGCCGGTGGTGCCGGAGGTGTAAAGGATGTAGAGCGGATCTTCGGAATCGAGATGCTCGGCGGGGCACTCGGTGGGCGCGTTGGCGACGACGTCGTGCCACCACCAGTCGCGGCCGGTGACCATGTTGACGGGCGTGCCGGTGCGCTTGTAGACGAGCACGTGCTCGACGGTGGGGCAGGAGACGAGGGCTTCGTCGACGGTCTTCTTCAGCTGGATTTCGCCGCCGCGGCGATAGCTGGTGTCCTGGGTGATGATAGCGACGCAGCTGGAGTCGTTGACGCGGTCGGCGATGGCGTGGGCCGCGAATCCGCCGAAGATAACGGAGTGGACTGCGCCGATGCGCGCGCAGGCCAGCAGGGCGATGGCGAGCTCGGGGGTCATGCCCATGTAGACGGCAACGCGGTCGCCTTTCTTGATGCCGAGGCTCTTTAGGGCGTTGGCGAACTTCTGCACTTCGATGTGCAGCTCGCCATAGGTAAGGCGGCGGACTTCGCCCGGCTCGCCCTCCCAGATCAGCGCGGTCTTGTCGCGGCGTGCGCCGAGGGCGTGGCGATCGACGCAGTTGTAGCTCAGGTTGGTTTTGCCGCCGACGAACCACTTGGCCATGGGGAGATTCCAGTCGAGCACTTTATCCCAGGGCTTGAACCAGTGCAGCTCTTTGGCGGCTTCGGCCCAGAAGGTTTCGGGGTCTTCGATGGACTTCTTGTAGAGGGCTTCGTACTCCTCGAGGCTCTTGATATGCGCCTTGGCGGCGAACTCTGCGGGCGGGGGAAAGACACGGTTTTCGCGAAGGGTGGAGTCGAGGTCCTGGCTGGAAAGAGTCGAAGCGGGATCGGAAGACATGAGACGTCCTTTGCTGCGGGGAAAGATGGCTGCGCGGCATTTGAAGTGCTGCCGGGGAATGAAAGACCGCGTGGCTGTCACTTTATCGAGCCGGGGGCATGGGCGGCAAGTGAGGGCGGCGCGCCAACGGGAGACGCGGGTTGTAGCATCCAAGCTGAGAAGGTCATGTGCAAGCAGGAGAACTGATGCAAACAGGACGTAGAGTTTTTTTGATGGCGGCGCTGAGCGTGTGGGCGGCCGGCGGAGTGGCGCAGGCTCCGGCAGCGGCGCGGCCTGGGTCTCAGCCCGTGGCAGCCGCGGTACCGAGCACCTCCGCGGTGTTGCAGCCCGCGCTGGAGACGGTGCATGGCACGCTGGCGGCGGTGCGGACCGACAAGTGGAAGCGCGGCACGGTGCGCGACGAGGCGGGGATGGACATCGGGTCCATCAACAACGACATGCAGCTGAACCTGCCGCCGCTGATGCGCGATGCCGATGCTGCGCCGGGCGCGATCAGCAAGCAGATCGCGGTGACGCGCCATGTGGACGCGCTCTATGACGTGCTGCTGCGAGTGGTGGAGGCAGCGCGGATTTCCGCTCCCGGCGACCAGTCTGATGCGCTGCAGCAGGCGCTGGTGACGCTGAGCAAGGCGCGGCTGGCGCTCTACGACAAGATGCAGGACGCGGCGGTTGCGCAGGAGAAGCAGGTGACGGATCTGCGGGCCACCGTGCAGAAGCAAGCGAGCTTCAAGTGCCCTGCTCCGCCGCCTCCAGTGCCCTGCCCCAAGCCCATGCATCACACGGCCAGAAGGAAGCCCGCAGCCGCGAAGACGCCCGAGGAGAAGAAGCCGGCGACACCAGCGACGGGCGCGACACCGAAGACTAACCCGTAGGCAGGCGCTACTGGTAGCGCTTTTTGTGCCACTCCCAGGCGGTGCGGATGATGTCGTCGAGCTGGGTGTAGCGGGGCTTCCAGCCGAGCTCGCGGGTGGCTTTGTCGGAGCTGGCGATGAGGAAAGCCGGGTCACCGGGGCGGCGCGGCTGCACCTCGACCGGGACGGGGTGGCCGGTGACGCGGCGGACGGAGTCGACGACTTCCTTGACGCTGAAGCCGTGGCCATTGCCGAGGTTGTAGATCAGCTTGTCGCGGGTCTCGAGGGCTTCGAGGGCCAGCAGGTGGGCGTCAGCCAGGTCGGAGACGTGGATGTAGTCGCGGACACAGGAGCCATCCGGGGTTGGATAGTCTTCGCCATAGATACGAATGGAGTTACGGCGGCCTAGTGCGACATCGAGGATGAGCGGGATGAGGTGCGACTCGGGCTCGTGCATCTCCCCGCGGGTCACGCCGTTGGGGCCTTCGGGCGCGCCGGCCACATTGAAGTAGCGCAGCGAGGCATAGCGCAGGCCGTGGATCTGGTTGAACCAGCGCAACATATGCTCCACCAGCAGCTTAGACTCGCCGTAGACGTTGGTAGGCTGGAGGCGGGCGTCTTCGGGGATGGGCACGGCTTCGGGCTCGCCGTAGACGGCGGCTGTGGAGGAGAAGACCAGCTTCTTGGGGCCGCAGGCCAGCATGGCTTCGAGCAGGGCGAGGGTGGAGGCGGTGTTGTTGCGGAAGAAGATTTCGGGGGTCTTCATCGATTCGCCGGCCTCGATAAGGGCGGCAAAGTGGAGGACGGCGTCGAAGGGTTTTCCAGAGGCCGAGGCGGCTTTGAAAAGGTTTTCAATCAAGGGCCGGTCAGCAATATCCCCTTCCACGAACTCCGCTCCGGCTGGAAGCTGGTCGCGGCGGCTGTGGCTAAGGTTGTCAAAAACCACGACCTGATGGCCGCGCGTAACGAGCAGTCCCGCGACGGTCCCCCCGATGTATCCCGTTCCGCCGGTAACCAATACCCTCACAAAATTATTACCTTCCCCGAACGCTTTGGTTTACCTTGAGTCTAAACCATAAGGCAGGGTGGAATTGGCCGTTGCTGTCCAGCCCCAGACCGCGCCCCCAGCGGCCGCCGTGGATGAAGCAATTGAACCCCTAACCTCCTCCCACGTGCGGCGAGTCAATCGTTTACAGACGCTACACTAGGGTAAGCCTGTTGCGACTTCCCGTCGTCAAACAGGGATAGTTTCACACGATTGTCCCGCTGCCTCAGCTGCCTTGGATACTGGGAGTTTTTTCGATGTCCAAGGTTCGCAATGGTTTTCGGGCCCTTCATACAGAGTGTCGGTCTGAGCGCAATCATTCTTGCAGTCCTATGGCTGGAACCCGGAGAGTTTCCCGGTCTTCCTACCTTATCCCCCAATCGGCGCATCGTAGAGAATACAGATACGGAGAATCGGAGGCAGCCCGTGCAGAGCTGCGGCCGGTTTCCAGGAAAAAACTCGCGATGTGGCCGGCCCTCCGCAACCTGCGGGACGCCGGGCACTCACACGGCTTGCTGTATTGCGTATCCTGCATTCCATAGCTTTTTTGCCGGTTGAGGGAGTTCGTGCACCGCACCCCCGCCGTGATTGAGGACCCCGAGAAATGTCGATGAATTCCTATCAAGGTCGCGTCAGTTTTGGCTTGCTCCCCGAGCCGGAGGGCAGGTCGGGATCGTTCATTACCGCCACAGTCATCAACCTGACGATCCTCGCGCTGGCACTTTATATCGGCATGATGGCCAAGCACGTGATCGAGCAGCACCACTTCGAGCAGACGGAGCTGATCTTCCCGACCACGCCTCCGCCGACGCCCAAGGTCAAGGTGACGCCTCCGCCCAAGCTGCCCGACCGCCCAAGCCGGCGGAAGTGAAGATGGATGCGCCCAAGATTAACTTGCCCAAGCCCGAGATCAAACCGGCGCTGAAGGCGATCCAGATGGAAGAAGCCAAGCTGAAGATGCCGGAGATGAAGGCCAGGCCATCGATCATTCTGGCTCCGCAGCCCAAGGCGGCATTAACGGCCGCAGCCCCGGCGCAGACCGAGCAGCTGCATCCCTCCACCGCTCCCGTTCACCTGGGACAGACCTTTGGCGTGACGCCGAATCCCAATGCGACCAAGCCTGCAACGATTGCGGCCATCGGCAACCCCTATGGCGGCATGCAGGGTCCGGCGGTTGCGCCGCGCGGCGTGGTGGGCTCGACGGGCATTGGCAACGGCACCCGGTCCGGGTCGAACTCCGGCGTGGTGGGTAGAGTGGCTTCGGCCGGGATTCCCGGCGGCACGGGAACTGCCAGTGGAAACCTGACGGGCCATGTGGGCTCGGTGGGAATTCCGCAGATGGCAGCGGCAGCCCCGCGCGCAAGCAATGAAGGCGACGCCTGCGTCTACCAATCTTGAGGTACTCTCCAAACCGCCCGTGCAGTATACGAGCGAGGCGCGGGAGCTGAAGGTGCAGGGTGATGTGATTCTGCGCGTGACCTTCACCGCCGCGGGCAGAGTGGTGGTGGATGGCGTAGTGCATGGACTTGGACACGGACTGGACGAAGAGGCACGGCGCGTGGCGCAGCAGATTCGCTTCCGCCCGGCAACCCGCAACGGACAGGCTGTTGACCTGACCACCAACATCACCATTACCTTCCAACTGGCTTAAGCGCAAGACACCGTAGTAGAAGAAGCTGGATGGCGCGATCCGGACAACCCGCAGGCGTCTACCAGAACAAATGGAAAGATAAAAAACCAGGAGCATGCAATGACCTTTCGGAAGATCTCTTTGACCCTGATCACGCTGGTGCTGGGTGTTTCTTGCGCCTATGCCAAGAAGAAGGAACCCAAGTACGAACAAGCGCACCAGCTGACCCCCGATCAGGCCGCTTTGGTTGAGAAAGCGATTGGACAGGAGAAGGTGCTCATCAAGGCCATCCAGGAACACGCCCCGCTTGTGGAGACCTACATTCAGGACACACGCCAGGACGTGAAGCTCTACGAAGTTCCCGTGGATGACCAGTACATGCTGAGCCGCGTGGACTTTGGAAAGGGATTCTTCGATAAGTCGTACGAGCCGCGGTCGAGGAACAAGAAGGGATTCTTCAAGAACTCGATGGCCTCGATTACGGGGCTGACCAAGGCGCTGGGACTGGACAAGCACTTCACCTACAATCCCACCGGCTTTATGCAAATGATGTTCCTGGACCCGACCAGCTTTGACCAGCAGCACTATGTGTTCAGCTACGTGCGGCGCGAGTTCCTGGGCCAGGTGCGGACCTGGGTGTTCGACGTCCATCCCAAGGTGAGCGGCATGGGCCGCTTCTATGGGCGCATCTGGATTGAGGATCAGGACGGTAACGTGGTGCGCTTCAACGGCACCTATACCGGCCCCTCGTCCGACGAGGATTCGCGGCACTACTTCCACTTCGACAGCTGGCGCATGAACGTGCAGCCGGGCATGTGGCTGCCGGTTGCCATCTACGTGGAAGAGACCAACCGCGGCGATGGCGACAAGGAACTGGGGCTGAAGGCGCAGACGCACTTCTGGGGCTATAGCCTGAAGCTGCCCACCCGCGACAGCGAAAACGTCAGCATGAAGATCGAGGACGCCGAGGACAAGAGCGACGACTCGCAGGACGTGAGCCCGCTGCAGGCCACGCGCGACTGGGTGACCCAGGCGGAAAACAACGTGATTGACCGCCTGGAAGAAGCAGGCCTGGTGGCGCCGCTCTCGCAGAACGGTTATGAGCAGCAGGTGCTGGATCAGATCCTGATCAACCTCGCGGTGCCGAACAACCTGGCCTTCTCAAGCCCCGTGCACTGCCGCGTGATGCTGACCGACACGGTGGAAGCGACCACGGTGGGCAACACCATTCTGATCTCGAAGGGCCTGATCGACACGCTGCCCAATGAGGAAGCGATTGCTTCCGTCGTTTCGCTCGAGCTGGCGCACATCGTACTCGGCCACCACATTGACACGCGCTACGCCTTCAACGACAGGCTGCTCTTCCCCGACGAGGCGACCTTCAAGCGCATCGAGATGAACCACTCGGACGCCGACAACGCCGCCGCCGCCAAGAAGGCGATGGAGTTTCTGCAGGCATCGATGTACAAGGACAAGTTCGCGACGGCGGGCCTCTACTGGGAGCAGCTTGCGGATCGCGGCAAGCAGCTGAAGGCGCTGAATACGCCGCTGCTGGGCGACAGCCTGCTGAAGCCCGATGGCACGCCGTGGATGGCGGACATTGCGCACGACGCGCCCAAGATCAACTGGGACGACCTGACGCAGATTCCCGCGCTGCCGCTGGGAAGCTGGCTGAAGACCGACCCGTGGGACGACAAGGTGAAGATGCTGAACGCCAAGCGGTACGCGCCCATGAACGCGCGCGACAAGATGCCGTTTGAGGTGACGCCGATCTACTTCAAGCTGCAACGCTATGAAGCGGCCAACGCAGCGCCTGCGCCGACCACGGCTCCCGCCGCGCAACCCGCGGGCGACCAGCCGGCTACGCAGCCCCCTGCGCAACCAGCCACGCCACCGCCAGCGAGCGATCAGCCGCAGGGCGGACAGGCCCCGCCGGCCACCACGCCGAACCCGCAGTAGCTGTTTTCCCCATTGAGGCCGGAGGCGGGCAATCGCCTTCGGCCAGGCTTGCCCCTAGCGGGCTTATACGGATAGGTTCAAAGCAAAGAACGACTTTAGAAAGACGGGACGTATCCCACACTCCATGAAGAAACGCGCAGCTGCACTGATCTGTTTATTTCTCTGCGCCGGGGCCCTGGCGGCCCGCGGCCAGGTGGTTCCCTCCGCGACGCGCCAGCGCATGACGATCGACGTGGGACTGCACGGCGACACGTTCCAGCCCGACTATGCCGGCAATGGCTACCCGCAGGAAGCACCCAACCGGCTCTACGGCTGGGGCGGCTATGTGGACGTGGGCGTGCGGCGCTGGGTTCAGTTCGAGGCCGAGACCCGCTGGCTGCGCTTTAACGCGCGCGAGGGTGTGCGCGAGGACAACTACCTTGTAGGACCGCGGGTGGTGCTGCCCAACTACAAGAAGATCCATCCCTACGGCAAGGCGCTGTTCGGCTGGGGCCGCATGAACTTCCAGTACAACTTTGCCTATGGCCGCTTTGCCGACATGGCCTTCGGCGGCGGCGTGGACATTCCGGTGACCAGGCGGCTCACGGTGCGGGCCTTTGACTTCGAGTACCAGATGTGGCCCAACTGGATTAACGGGACGCTGAAGCCCTACGGTGGCGATGTGGGTATTTCGTACCGGGTGTTCTGAGCCGCGGCGCGCAGAAGTGCAGTCAGAATTTGATCGTGTAGAAGCCCCGCTCCTTCAAGGAAAAACGGGAGTCGAGCAGGGCTTCAATCGGCAGCTCTTCGCGGGAGGCAGGAGCGAGGGCACAATCCCCCGCCCATATTCCGTACAGCTCCACCTTCTCCTCGCCTAAACCGCGCAGTAGCGCAACCAGTCCGGCGCGGCTTTGGATGTCGCTGGCCATTTCTTCCGCATCCCTATCGTCCCAATCCAACTCGGGCCAGGCCGGGCGCAATTGCAGGCCCATATTCCGTAGCTTCCACCTTCCCTCGCCTAAACCGCGCAGTAGCGCAACCAATGCCGGCGCGGCTTTGGATGTCGCTGGCCATTCTGGCGCATCCCTATCGTCCCAATCCAACTCGGCCACCGCCGTTCTGAAACATCACATGCGTAAAGCCGCAGCCGCAACAGAGGTGTCGGAGCGTATGTCATCGAAGCTTCTGCTGTGCCGCCAAGTGTCGGAGCCTATGTATTGAACTTCCGGTAAGGTGAGTGCGCGCGAATTCCTTCTTCGCTGTCTTCCAAAGTTTGAACCCAGATATCCCGCGCATTTATGTCCCAATTCTTGCGGAGCATCGGGCGGGTTGTACCGGAATAGAGTTGGAAACACATGCGGGCATTCTAGCGTTAATCGATTGATTAAGCCGCAAGAACACGAAGGCCGCTCCGTGAGGAGCGGCCTTTGTTGTTAGTTGAAGAAGCCAGAGCGGCGCAAGCCGCGTCTGCCCCACGCAGTGGTTAGGCGGGTGAGGGCGAGCCTTCCGGGAAGCCGCCGGAGCCGCGGCTCTCGGGCTTGAGCACCTGCTGGCCGCCGCTGGTGCCGGAGCCGTCGCTGGGCGCGGCGAGCACGCTCTTGATGGGAGGCAGTTCCTTGCCTTCGATCAGGAGGCGTACTTCCTCGGCATCGATGGTTTCGCGCTCGAGCAAGGCAGCCGCCATGCGGTGCATCGCGTCCGGGTGGGCGTCGAGAATGGCGTGAGCCGACTGGTAGGCGTCGTCGATGAGGCGGCGCACTTCCAGGTCGATCTGACGAGCCGTTTCCTCGGAGAAGTCGCGATGCTGTGCGATTTCGCGGCCGAGGAAGATCTGCTCTTCCTTCTTGCCGAAGGTGAGCGGACCGAGGCGGCTCATGCCGTACTCGCAGACCATGCGGCGGGCGAGGTCGGTGGCGGTCTCAATGTCGGAGCCCGCGCCGGTGGACATCTGGTTGAGGAAGATCTCCTCGGCCACGCGGCCGCCGTAGGCTGTCGCGAGGCGCGCTTCGAGGTATTCGCGGGTATAGTTGTGCCGGTCGTCGGGCAGGTAGACGGTGACGCCCAGCGCCATGCCGCGGGGGATGATGGTGACCTTGTGAATGGGGTCAGAGTGCTCGCGGAAGAACGAGACCATGGCGTGCCCGGCCTCGTGATAGGCGGTGACCCGCTTCTCCGCGTCGCTCAGCAGCATGGACTTGCGCTCTGCGCCCATGAGCACCTTGTCCTTGGCCAGTTCGAAGTCGTACATCAAGACCTGCTTGCGATTGACGCGAGCGGCGTTGAGGGCGGCCTCGTTGACCATGTTGGCGAGGTCGGCGCCGGAGAAGCCCGGAGTGCCGCGCGCGAGAATGTTGAGGTTGACGTCGTCGCCGACGGGAACCTTCTTGACGTGGACGCGAAGCACTTCTTCGCGGCCGCGCACATCGGGAAGGCCGACCACTACGCGGCGGTCAAAGCGGCCGGGGCGCAGCAGCGCGGGATCGAGCACGTCGGGCCGGTTGGTGGCCGCGACGAGGATGACGCCGTCGTTCGATTCAAAGCCGTCCATCTCGACGAGGAGCTGATTCAGCGTCTGCTCGCGCTCGTCGTGTCCGCCGCCGAGGCCGGCGCCGCGATGACGGCCGACGGCATCGATTTCGTCGATGAAGATGATGCAGGGAGCGTTCTTCTTGCCCTGCTCGAAGAGGTCGCGGACGCGGCTTGCGCCGACGCCGACGAACATCTCCACGAAGTCAGAACCGGAGATGGAGAAGAACGGCACGTTGGCCTCACCGGCCACAGCGCGGGCAAGCAGGGTCTTGCCGGTTCCGGGAGGTCCGACGAGCAGCACGCCCTTGGGAATGCGGCCGCCGAGCTTCTGGAACTTCTGCGGCTCGCGCAGGTACTCGATGATTTCCTTCAGCTCTTCCTTGGCTTCATCCACGCCGGCCACATCCTTAAACGTGACCTTCTTCTGCTGCATCGACAGCAAACGTGCGCGGCTCTTGCCAAAGCTCAGGGCCTTGTTGCCGCCGGACTGCATTTGCCGCAGCATGAAGAACCAGATTGCGCCGAGGAGGATGAACGGGCCCACGTTGAACAGGAGCTGCAAGAGCAGGCCGTTGTTCTGCGGGTCCTTGAGCGTGACGGAAACCTTGGCCGCATAGAGCTTGTTGATCAGCGTGTCGGCATTCTGCGGGATCGTGGTGTGGAACTGCCCCTTGGGGTCGGTCTTCAAGTGGCCGTGCAGCTCGGTACCCTGAATGGTGACATCCTGCACCTGCTGCGCATCGGCCTTGTCGAGCAGCTCAGAGTACGAGTACTCCGTATCTTTACCTGTCATGTTGGTGCTGCGGCTGACAACGCCCCACAGCAGCATCAGGCAGATAAGGATAAAGACCCAGAACATGATGGTTTTGACGGTCGAATTCACCAGGATCCTCTTTTCCCGGCGGGGGAGAAGTCCGCTTGGACCTCCGTCACCGCCTACTCCTTCCCTTAGACGCCCGCGGATCTGTCGAAGTCACAGAATTTGCGGGCGGTTGTGGCGGCAGACACGTATGCCTTCCGCCGGGAAGAGCAGTAAGCACGATTGTACCGCGAAGGATGAATCTTCGACGACGGGGGAGGCGCAATTTCCGGGGTGCGCAAAGGGGTTCGGGGCGGGACGGAATCGGGACTCAGGGTAGGGGTACGGCGGCGATGCGCAGGCCGTCGACGGGCTCCAGCTCGATGCCGCGCATCCACACGATACGGCCGTCGAGCTCGAGCACCGGCCAGCGTGCGCGGTCGCTGCCGGTAACTTTCATCCGTTCTAGCACTTCCTTCACCTTGCGCGGGCCTGAGGAGTGGCGCACGCGGACCTGGTCGCCGGGCTTCCAGGCGCGGAGCAGGGCGGATTGGGCGGAAGCCGCGCTGGCGGCCTCAACTGTAAGCACGACACCGAAGGCCGACGCCTCCACCGTGCCGGGGATGGGGACAGTGTATTGCGGGCAAACTTCCGTACTGTCGGCAGTTGCGGAGAGGCGCAGTTCGCGGTGCGTGCGCTCGGCGCGCAGGCCCTGCGCGAGCTCGAGCTTCTGGCTGGCGCGACCGGTGAGGGCGAGGGCGCGCAGGGATTCGGTGGCGGCAAAGTCGGGCGCTGCGCCCAGCTGCGCCGCGGCGTGGCGGAGGAGGCGGCGCTGCAGAGCGGGCGGGAGCGCGGCGAAACGCGTGACGTCGAGAGCGAGAACTTCAGCTGCCGCACGGCCGCCGCCGCGCACCGGGGTTCCGGGCAGAATGAGCTGCGGCGCAATCTTTGCCAATTCGGCCTGCCACCAGGCTTCCTCGTCGCGAGCCAGTGTGGCGGTTTGGCCCATGTGCTCGCGCAGGCGGGGATTCCAATTCTCGAGCAGCGGCAGCAGCTCGTGGCGAATGCGGTTGCGGGTGAATGCCACGTCGCGGTTGGTGGAGTCTTCGCGCCAGGGCTGGTTGCGGGCGCGCAGATATTGCTCGATCTCGGTGCGGCTCACGCCGAGTACCGGGCGCAGGATGCGGCCCTCAGAATATTCAACGACGGGATGAATGCCGCTGAGTCCCTCGGTCCATGCGCCGCGCAGCAGCTTGGCGAGCACGGTTTCAGCCTGGTCGTCGAGGGTGTGCGCGGTGGCGATGGCGTCAAGCGGGATCTCTGCGAGCAGTTGCCGGAACCAGGCGTAGCGCAGGCGGCGGGCGGCTTCTTCGATGCCCTCGCCGGTGCGGGCGGCTTCAGCGGCCGCCTTAACGCGGGTCGAATGAAACGGGATTTCGAGTTGAGCGGCGAGGGATTGCGCGAAGGCGAGGTCGCCATCGGCTTCCGCACCGCGCAGGCCGTGGTGCAGGTGCGCCACGTGCAGCACGAGTCCCAATTCCCTTGCCTGAGCGGCGAGCGCGCGCAGCAGGGCTACGGAGTCCGCTCCGCCGGAGAGGCCGACGGCGATGCGGAGGCCGGGGTGCAGCAGCGTGGAATCGAGTTTGAGCGCGGCGGGCATAGCTTTCTCGAACGATCATACGGGGGCGGCCCGTATACTGGCGCGGATGGAGACTCGACTTGCAACCCGCGAAGACGCCGCGCTGATTGCCGCGCACCGGCGCGCCATGTTTGCCGAGATGCGCGCCAGCGACGAGGCAACGCTGGATGCGATGACGGACGGCTTTGTGCCGTGGGTGGAGAGCATGCTGGCGACCGGCCGCTACCTTGGCTGGGTGATCGAGGAGCGGGCGCAGGCGGCTGCCTCGGCAGGGCTGCTGCTGCTGGACTGGCCGCCGCATCCGCTGGACCCGGCGGGCGCGACACGCGGGTATCTGCTGAATGTTTACGTCGAGCCTGAGTATCGGCGGCGCGGGCTGGCGAAGGCGCTGGTGGAGCGCAGCATGGATGAAGCGCGGGAGCGGGGCATCCGCGTGGTGACGCTGCATGCCTCGGAGGCGGGGCGGCCCATCTACGAGGGGCTTGGCTTTCACACCACCAACGAGATGATGCTGAGCATGCCGGGCAGAGCCGCGGACTGACCGGACGCGCAGCCGTTGTATACTCCACGAGTTATGCAGGTATTCGCAATTCTTCCCGCGGCGGGGCTGGGCACCCGCATGGCCGGGCCGCAGCCCAAGCAGTTTCTTTCGCTCGATGGAGCGCCGATTCTGATTCACTCGCTGCGCGCGTTTGCCGCGGTGGAGCGAGTGACTGCGATCTACGTGGCCGTGCGCAAGCCGGAGATGGAGCGCGTGGAGGCCGCAGATTGCCGAGTATGGCTGCGCCGCCAAGCGTGCACGTGGTGGAGGGCGGCGACAACCGGCAGGAGTCCGTGGCGCACGCGCTGGCCGCGCTGCCCGCCGAGCTGGATGACGATTGTGCTGGTGCACGACGCGGTGCGGCCGCTGATTGACGCGGCGACGATCGAGCGCACCATCGATGCGGTTATCGAGCACGGCGCGGCCATTGTGGGGCTGCCGGCGGTGGACACCATCAAGCAGGTGGAGCGGACCGCGCACGGCGCGCTGATTACAGCGACGATTCCGCGGGAGTTTATGGTGCTGGCGCAGACGCCGCAGGGATTTCGCTACGGGCTGCTCAAGAAGGCCTTTGCCGAGGCCGACGGCCGACGGCTTTGTGGGCACCGACGAGGCATCGGTGGTGGAGCGCGCCGGGCTTCCGGTGGCCGTGGTGCCGGGGTCTCAGGTTAATCTGAAGATTACGCAGCCGGGCGACCTGGAGCTGGCGGAGTTTTATCTGCGGCAGCGCAGCCAGCACGCCTGAGCCTGCGGCGCATCACAGAACGAAAACAGCACGGACGACCCAGAAGCGGACAGCGACATGGATACACGGATCGGATTTGGCTGGGATTCGCACGCATTCAAGCCGGGCGTGCCGCTGCGCATTGGCGGCATGACGCTGGATCATCCCGAGGGTCTGGCCGGGCACTCCGACGGCGACGTGCTGCTGCATGCCATGACCGATGCGCTGCTGGGTTCGGTTGCGGCGGGCGATATCGGCAGCTTTTTTCCGCCGGGCGATCCGCGCTGGAAGGACGCCGACTCCGCGATTTTTCTGAAGCTGGCGCTTGAGGAGCTGGGCCACGCGGGCTACCGCATCGTGAATGTCGACACCACTCTGGTGCTGGCCGCGCCGAAGATTGCGCCGGTTGCGGGCGAGATGCGCTCGCGGGTGGCCGACCTGCTGGATGTGAACCTCGACCAGGTGAGCATCAAGGCCAAGACACCCGAGGGCCTGGTCTGGACCACGTGGCGCAATGCCATGCCGTGGTGCTGGTGGAGCGTTCTGGTGAGCCGGACGAGCTGAAGAGCATGAGCGCGGTAATCGAGATCGCAGAAGCAGCTTGAAGACGTGGTCGACGACCTGCTGGCCTCGGTGCACGGCGTGCCCAAGAAGCGGACGATTACGCCGATCTTCGATACGGAAGACATTACGTAAACAAGGTTCGAAATCAGGGAAAACGAAGGGGGCAGTCGCATGCGAAACCTCGTTGTGAGCCTGACGCTTGCCGTGTCGTTAACCCTTACTCTTGCGGCGCAGCAGACGGCTGACGCGAGCGACGCCGCGCCTACGCCCACGCCCGACACGCATGGGGTTTACGATCTCGTTCCCGGCGTTTTGCAACCGATGTTTGTGGATCGCGCACTGGTGGAGCTTCCTGCGTCTGCAGCGGACGCCGCGATGCCCCGGCGTTGTTTCGTGCGCGTGGTGATTGGCGCAGACGGTGCGCTGCAATCGGCTGAAGTGGCCCTATCCGCGGGCGCGGGGATTGACAATGCTCTTCTCGAAGCGATCCGGCACTCGCGATTCTCTGCCGGCCTCGTCAAGGGAAATCCGGTTCCGGTACGGATCTTCGTAACCGCACGGACTCTCGCGGATGGACGAACGGTTCCCAGGATCCTGGAACATACGCCCGAAGCAGTGCAGCTTGGAGTGGACCACAACTTCGATGTTCCGCCCAAGGCGCTGCGCTGGGAAGAGGCGCGGTTTTCGGATGAAGCGCGCAGGAACAGAATTGAAGGCACGGTACTGATTTCGGTGCTGGTGGGGAAAGACGGGCTGCCGTCCGACCTGAAGGTTGTGCGCGGCCTGGGATACGGACTCGACGAGAACGCGCTGGCAGCGGTTGCGCGCTATCGATTCCAGCCGGCGACCAGGGATGGCGTTCCCGTGGCAACGCGAATTCCGGTCGAGATCAGCTTCCGCCTGCGTTGAGAGTGACGACGAATTCTCGCCGCTGCATCAAATTTCGCCACGCCGTCTTTATCTCTCGGGGTTTATTCCTAGTAGCAGTTCCCTTCCATTGAGGTTCTTCTGCATGCGCCTGCGCTTTGCCTTTCTCTTCGTCGCCGCCAGTTCCCTGCTCGCCAACACGGCCGCTCACGCGCAGGATTGGCGCACGCCTACCGAGGTCGGCGGCTATCGCACCACGCCGGATTATGCCGACACGGTTGCCTACATTGAGCGCGTGGCCGTGGCTGCGCCGGGCCAAGTAAAGATTGAAACCTTCGGCAAGACGGGCGAGGGCCGCGACCTGGAGATCGTGATCGTGTCGAAGGATGGGGTCTTCGATCCGGCGACTATTCATGCTTCGGGGCGCGCGATTCTGCTGGTGCAGAATTCGATTCACGCGGGCGAGATGGACGGCAAAGACTCGTGCCTGGCGCTACTGCGCGATATGGTCATCGCCAAATCGCAGGCCGCTCTGCTGGATCATGTCGTCTTCGTTTTCATTCCGGTCTACAACATTGATGGACATGAGCGACGCTCGGCCTACAACCGCATTAACCAGAACGGGCCCGAAGAGATGGGCTGGCGCGGCAATGGGACCAATATCAATCTCAACCGCGACTACATGAAGGCCGACGCGCCGGAGACGCGCGCCTTTCTGAAGATGTTCACTCGCTGGCTGCCGGATTTCTTTGTCGACGATCACGTGACGGACGGCGCGGATTTTCAGTATGACGTGACCTTCACGATCGACGACACGCCCAACGTTGCGCCCGCGACGGCGCAGTGGATTCGTGCAGATGTGACGCCCGAGCTTGTGAAACAGGTGGACGCTGCCGGGCATCTTGCCTTCCCGCATCTGCTGGACCTGAACGACGAGACCGACCCCGCGCAGGGATTGGCGTTCAGCGCGCTGCTGCCGCGCTTCTCGAATGGATTCATGATCCTGGAAAACCGCCCTGCGATGCTGGTGGAACTGCACATGCTGAAGGACTACAAGACGCGCGTGACCGGCAACTACGAGATTTTGCGCGCGCTGCTCGCGGTGATGAATCGCGACGCGGCGAAGCTGATTGCGCTGAACCGGCAGGCCGATGCGGACGCGGAGAAGCTGGGCGCGCAGGGGCAGAGCAGCCAGCCCTTCCCGCTCGCGGTGGACTGGAGCGGCGAGACGACTCCTGTCGACTTTCGCGGCTACCAGTTCAAACGCGAGCTGAGCGCGGTCTCGGGGACGATGAGCGTGAGCTATACGCATCAGCCTTGGAACGTGACGCTGCCGCTGGGCACGGGCGGCAAGGTCACGGCGACCACCGTGCCGCCGGCTGCGTATATTGTTCCTCCGCAGTGGAAGCCCGCGATTGATGTGCTTGAAGCGCATGGACTCACGCTGCGCCATACCACTGCCGCATGGACGGGCAAGGTGGAGCGCTACCGCTGCGCGGGCATGCAGTGGGAGGGGCCCCCGTTTGAGGATCGGCACCCGATGTTTCGCGGCGAGGGCGGCGGCGCGACGCCGGGCCACTATGGCACCTGCACGCTGACAACCGGGTCGATGACGTTCCCGGCCGGCTCGGTGGTGGTGGCGCTGGATCAGCGGCAGTCGAAGGTGGCGATTGAATGGCTGGAGCCGGATGCGCCGGACTCCGCGATGAAGTGGGGATTTTTCGACTCCATTTTTGAGCAGCGGGAGTATGGCGAGGGCTACGTGCTGGAGAAGCTGGCGCGCGAGGAGATGGCCCAGGACCCCGCGCTGAAGGCGGAGTTCGAACATCGCGTGGAGACCGATCCGAAATTCGCGGCCAGCCCGTTTGCGCGGCTCGAGTTTTTCTACGACCGTTCGCCGTGGGGGAAGGCCAACCGCGTGGGCGAGTATCCGGTGGGCAGGCTGTTGAGCCTCGATGGCGTGCCGCTCGATTAGGCGGAGTATTGCACATCGCAAAACGCAGAATTCGGTTGCAGTCGGGCGCAATTGGCCTTACTGTGGCGGGGAGCTCTTAACTTCCTTCCGGAGAAAACCCATGCACCCTGCACTTCTTCTGCTGCAGAGCACTCCCGACCAGGAGCAGGCGATGAAGATCATGGCGACCATTCTGCCGTTGATCGGCGTCTTCGTTGTGATCGGCTATGTGATCATGATTGTGCCGTTCTGGTTCATCTGCAAGAAGGCCGGCTTCTCGCCGTGGCTCTCGCTGCTGAACCTTGTTCCGCTCGGCAGCCTGATTTTGCTTTATGTGCTGGCTTTCTCGGAGTGGAAGGTTGGGCCAATGGCGCCGCCGCAGTTCAACTACCCGTATCCTCCGCCTCCGCCGCCGCGCGTCTAGGGCTGCGAACTGCTACCATCGAAGAGGAATAAACCTCTTCGATGGTTGAACAAACACACTCCTCCGCATCGGCTCCTCGGGTTCGATTTGCGCCTTCGCCCACCGGCTATCTCCACGTCGGCAGCGCGCGCACCTTCATCTACAACTGGCTGTTTGCGCGCCATAACCACGGCACAATGGTGCTGCGCCTCGACGACACCGATGTCGAGCGCAACAGCGACGCCAGCGTGCAGTCGATCTTTGAGGGCCTGCGCTGGCTGGGCCTCGACTGGGACGAAGAGTACAAGCAGTCGGAGCGGCTCGACCTGCATCGCAAGGCCGCGCAGACAATTTTCGAAAAGGGCCTGGCCTATCGCGACTTCACGCCGGCGCACGCCAACGACGATCACTCGTCGGCGCAGGGCGCGTGGCTCTTCAACCCCGGTATGCGAGAACTGACGCGCGAGGAGAGCGACCGGCGCGCTGCGGCGGGCGAGCCGTTTGCGCTGCGCTATCGCGTGCCGCGCGCTGAGAACCGCGTTCTGCGTTTTACGGATGCCGTATATGGTCTGCAAACGAAGCTGGCCGATGAGGTCGAGGACTTTGCGCTGCTGCGCTCGGATGGGAACCCGACCTATCATCTCGCTTCTTGCTTTGACGATGCCGATCTGCGCATCACGCCAGATCATTCGCGGGCAGGATCACCTGACCAACACCTTCAAGCATCTGCTCATCTTTGAAGGGCTCGGCGTGGAAGCGCCGCAGTTTGCGCATCTGCCGCTGCTGGTTGCGCCCGATGGAGCGAAGCTCTCCAAACGCAAGCATGGGCCTGTGGTGAGCGTGACGACGTATCGCGACGCGGGGTTTCTGCCTGCGGCGTTTATCAATTTTCTCTGCCTGCTGGGCTGGTCGCCGAAGAACGATCGCGAGTATCTCACGCTCGACGAGATCACGCCGCTGTTTACGCTCGAAGGCGTGAACCGCGCCAATGCTGTTGTCAATTTTTCTGAGACTGACCCGTTTGACGCGAAGGCGGTGTGGCTCAACGGCGAGCATCTGCGCGCTCTGCCTGTCGATGAGCTGGCCAGCGAGCTTGCGCCGTTCTTTGCCAGGGCTGGCTTTGACGCTCCCGCGGACAAGCTGCTCGCCGTGACGCCGCTGATCCGCGAGCGCATTCGGCTGCTGGGCGAAGCGCCGGCCGCCGCGGACTTTTTCTTTCAGGCTGAGCTTGCGCCGTACGATCCGGCTGAGCTGATTCCGGCGAAGGGCGATGCCGCGCTGGCGCGCCGCGTGCTGGAGCATGCGCTGGAAGTGCTGCCCGGCGTCGAATTCAATCACGATGCGCTGGACCACGCGCTGCGCGCGGCTGCGGCTTCGCTCGGCCTCAAGGCTGGGCCCATGTTCCAGCCCATTCGCGTGGCGGTGTGCGGACGCAAGAATGCGCCGCCGCTGTTTGAAACCATGGCCGTGCTGGGCCGCGACGTTTGCCTCGCAGCGCATTCGCAAGGCTGATCGCCAACCTGTCATCGCTTGCTTAGACCCTGCTAGCCGCACAAGGAATCGCAGCACAAGGAATCGCATTTATGTCGAACACGAACGCAGCGAGCACGGAAATCCGCACCATTGCCAACTTTTTGCGCGACCAGATCGCCGAGGATGTGCGCACCAACAAATTCGGCGACGCCGTGGTGCAGACGCGCTTTCCTCCCGAGCCCAACGGCTATCTGCACATCGGCCACGCCAAGGCGATCTGCCTCGACTTCGGCCTCGCCGACGAGTTCGGCGGCAAGACCAACCTGCGCTTCGACGACACCAATCCGCAGAAGGAAGAGCAGGAGTACGTCGACTCCATTCAGGCCGATCTGCGCTGGCTCGGCTTCGAGTGGGAGCAAGCTCTGCTACGCGTCGGATTATTTCGGCCAGCTCTACGAGTGGGCGGTGAAGCTCATCAAGGCGGGCAAGGCGTATGTCGACGACCTGACCGCCGACGAGATTCGCCAGTATCGCGGCACGCTGACCGAGCCCGGCAAGGACAGCCCGTATCGCAATCGCACCGTCGACGAAAACCTGGACCTGTTTGCGCGCATGAAGGCGGGCGAGTTCCCCGACGGCTCGCGCGTGCTGCGCGCCAAGATCGACATGGCCTCGCCCAACATCAACATGCGCGATCCGGTGATGTATCGCATTCTGCACGCCACGCATCATCGCACCGGCGACGAGTGGTGCATCTATCCGATGTACGACTACGCGCACGGCCAGTCGGACTCGATTGAGCACGTCACGCACTCGATGTGCACGCTCGAGTTCGCGGACCACCAGCCGCTCTATCGCTGGTTCATCGAGCAGCTCGGCATCTTCCCTTCGCAGCAGATTGAGTTCGACCGGCTGAACCTTACGTACACGCTGCTCTCGCAAGCGCAAGCTGCTGCAGCTGGTGCAGGAGAAGCGCGTGAGCGGCTGGGACGACCCGCGCATGCCTACGCTCTCCGGCATTCGCCGCCGCGGCTTTACGCCGGAAGCGATCCGCACCTTCTGCGCCTCCATCGGCGCAACGCGCACCAACGGCTCCACGGATATCGAGCTGCTCGAGCACTTTCAGCGCGACGACCTGAATCGCCGCGCCACGCGCGCCATGGCGGTGCTGCGTCCGCTCAAGCTGGTCATCGATAACTATCCCGAAGGTCAGGAGGAATTCGTCGAGTCGGCCAACAATCCTGAAGATCCTTCTGCCGGCAAGCGCCAGGTGCCGTTCTCGCGCGTGCTCTATATCGAGCAGGATGACTTCCGCGAAGTTCCGCCGCCGAAGTATTACCGCCTCTCGCCGGGCAAGGAAGTGCGCCTGCGCGCGGCGTACTTCGTGACCGCGCAGAGCGTGGTGAAAGATGCCGAGGGCAACGTCGTCGAGGTGCATTGCACGTACGACCCGGCGAGCCGCGGCGGCAACTCGCCAGACGGCCGCAAGGTGAAGTCGACGATTCACTGGGTCAGCGACGCGCACGCGATTTCAGCGGAGATTCGGCTCTACGACAAGCTCTTCACCAAGCCCGATCCGCAGGATGTGGAAGAGGGCGGCAGCTTTCTCGACAATCTCAATCCCGACTCGCTCGAGATTGTGACCGATGCGAAGCTCGAGCCGACGCTGGCGCATGCAAAGGTCGGCCAGCCGCTGCAGTTTGAGCGCGTCGGCTACTTCTGTCTCGATCAAGATTCGACGGCGGAGAAGCTGATGTTTAATCGCACGCTATCGTTGAAGGATTCCTGGGCGAAGATTGAGAAGAAGGCGGGAAGTTAAACCCCTGCGGTGGGGCAGGCGCTTGCTGCTCGCTCGCATGAGCTAGTTTCTTGCAAGTGGCGATCAATTCCCAATCACATCGATCGGCACGGTCACCGTTTTTGGCGGCATGCAGGCATTGTCGTCGCAGGCCTGATAGCGCAGTGTGGCCTGAACCAGATGATTGCCGCGCTCGGCCACGATATGCGTGTCGATGATGAACTCGCCCGCGTAGACATTGAGCCTGGTCCGCGGATCGAGCGGCAGAGTGATGTCGCTGCCCTGAGGGTAATGCGCATCCTTGAGCACAACGCCTGCGCCAGCCGGAATCGCGAAGACGGTCGGAATCAGATAGTCGTCTTTGGGCGCGTGGGAGTTGATGTGCAGCCCCGGCGCGATGCGAAAGTGCAGCGCCACAGCGCTCGGCTTGCCTGTGGCGACTGTGACTTGCTCAGGAAATAAATATTCGACGGCCGCGCCCTTGGCGATGGATCGATCAGAGGAATCGAAGAGCGGCGACTGCTGCGCATGCGCGAAGGTTGCGGCCGCAAGCGTGGCTGCGAGCGCCATCGATTTGGCGAGACTCAGCCTCATCCCTTCCCCGTGCCGAGGGCCTTGCGAATGTTCGTCTCGATATCGTCTTTCGAGGTGATGCCGAGCTGCGCAGCCACGATGGTTCCGCTGCGGTCGACATAAAAGGATGTGGGCATGGCGTCGAGGCCGCCCCAGGAGTTGCTGAGCGAGTCGCCGTCGACGAGCACTGGATAGGGCATGTGCTCATCGGCGACAAATTTTGTGATGGCGGCCTTGTCCTTGGCCCAGCCGGCCGAGTCGCCAGGCACAACATCGTCGCCCTCGGTGGAGATGCCGAGGATTTCAAATCCCTGCGATGCATATTGGTTGCGCAGCTCGACGAGCCACGGCGTCTCGATTTTGCAGGGTCCGCACCACGTGGCCCAGAAGTTCACGAGGACAGCTTTGCCCTTGTAACTGGCGAGCGAAACCTTGTTGCCCTTGAGATCTTGAAGCACGAGCGCCGGAGCGGGCTTGTTGACGAGCGACGGCGAATATTGCTGCGTGGCCATCGCGGCATCGGCGGCCTGCTCGTCTTTCTGAGCTTCGAGAGCCCGCTGCTTTTCAATTGCCTGCCTGCGGTATTCGTAGTTAGCCCAGCCCGCCCAGCCAAAGATGGCGAGCAGAAGAAGAACAATGGCGGTAACGATGGTGTTGCGCTTCACGGGGATGAGTCCTCTCTACTAATGATTGTACGAGCCCGGTTTGGTTACACGGGGCCGCCGCGGACTGCGAAGCTGTTACCATCAGAAACCGATGACACGCGACGACAAGGGACTGACACCGGCGGAGCTGGTGCGCACGGAAGCTGCGGCGTTGACGGCGCTGGCCGCGCGGCTGGAGGGCGCGATGGCGGCGCCGTTTGCGCGCGCCGTGGATCTGGTGGTGCGCTGCGGCGAGGGCAACGGCCGCGTGGTGGTCACGGGCATGGGCAAGAGCGGCATCATTGCGCAGAAGATTGCGGCCACGCTCAGTTCCACCGGCTCGCCTGCGCTGTTTCTGCATCCGGCGGAGGCGGTGCACGGCGACCTGGGCGTGCTGATGCCGGGCGATGTGGTGATTGCGCTCTCGGCGAGCGGAGAGACGGAAGAGATTCTGCGGCTGCTGGCCACGCTCAAGCGCAAGGGCGACGCGCTGATCAGTTTTTGTTGCAATCTTGACTCGACGCTGGCGCAGGCCAGCGATGTGGTGCTGGACTGCGGTGTGGAGCGCGAGGCGTGCGGGATGAATCTTGCGCCTACGGCGTCGACGACGGCGATGCTGGCGCTGGGCGATGCGCTGGCCATCGCGGTGAGCCTGCGCAAGGGTTTCAAAGCAGAAGATTTTGCGGAGTTGCATCCTGGGGGCAAGCTGGGGAAACAACTGGCGAAGGTGAGCGACCTGATGCATGCGGGCGATGGCGTGCCGGTGGTTGCGCCGTTCTACGCCGATGACCGATGTGATCTACGAGATGTCGTCGAAGAAGCTCGGCATCACGACCGTGCAGGAGAATGGGCGGCTGCTGGGCGTGATCAGCGACGGCGATTTGCGGCGGCTGCTGGAGCGCGAGGGCGGCGCGGCGCTGAGCAAGACGGCGGGCGAGGCGATGAATGCGCAACCCACGCACCATTGCCGCGAGCGAACTGGCCGCGAAGGCGCTGGCGATTCTCGAAGAGCGGAAGATCACGTCGCTGGTGGTTGTGGATGCCGACGGCAAGGTTGAAGGCGTGGTGCATCTGCACGACCTGTGGGGCGTAGAGCTGATCTGACCGGCACCGCATTGCGGCTCTGTATACAAAGTGTTCCCTTCCCGACCCGCAACCTCTCGAACATTTAGAATGGTGTTTGCTGTCATTTGCCGTTGCGTCCGCTCTAGCGGGCGGGAAAGCACGTACGTCCTTTTTATGCATCGTTGGTCGAAGGTTTTTGTTCCTACTCTTCGCGAGGCCCCGGCGGATGCCGAAGTGGCCAGCCACAAGTTTCTGCTTCGCGCGGGCTATATTCGCCAGCTCGGCGCGGGCATCTACAACTATCTCTTCCTCGGCCAGCGATCGCTGAACAAGGTGATCGGCATTGTGCGCGAGGAGATGGACACGATCGGGCAGGAGTTTTTCCTGCCGGCCCTGCTGCCGCAAGCGAGCCGTGGGAGCAGAGCGGCCGCTGGTCGGTGATGGGCGAGAACATGTTCCGCCTGAAGGACCGCAAGGGCGCGGAGCTGTGCCTGGGCATGACGCACGAAGAGATCATGACCACGATTGCGCGCAGCGAACTGCGCAGCTACAAGCAGCTGCCGCAGATCTGGTACCAGATTCAGACCAAGTTTCGCGACGAGCCGCGGCCCAAGAGCGGCCTGCTGCGCGTGCGCCAGTTCACGATGAAGGACAGCTACTCCTTCGACATCGACAAGGCCGGGCTGGACAAGAGCTTCGACCTGCACGACGCGGTGTATCGGCGCATCTTTACGCGCTGCGGGCTGAAGTTTGTGGCCGTGGAAGCGGACTCGGGCTCGATGGGCGGCTCGCAGTCGCAGGAGTTCATGGTTTACACCGATGCGGGCGAGGATCTGATTGCGAGCTGCCCGGTGTGCGGCTATGCGGCGAACCTGGAGAAGGCAACTTCGCGGCTGGAGCCGGTTGACGGAGATGGAGCCCACCGGAGACGGCAACGCCGGAGCTGGTGCATACGCCGGGCTGCGCGGCGATTGCCGACGTGGCGGAGTTCTTCAAGATTTCGCCGGCGAGCGACATCAAGTGCGTGGCTTATATGGCGCTGAAGCGCGGCTCGGGCAAGAGGAGAAGGACACGTGGCACGGCGTCGCGGCATTTCTGCGCGGCGACCACCAGGTGAACGAGACCAAGCTGCTGGGCGCGCTGGGTGCGGCGGAACTGCGCACCATGCAGGCCGAGGAGCTGACGCAGTATCTCAACGGGCCTGCGGGGTTCCTTGGGCCGGTTGGACTGAAGCACGATGCGAAGCCGCTCGGCGAGGGGCTGACGGTCGTCGTGGACAAGTCGCTCGAAGGCCGCAAGAATCTGGTAGCCGGCGCGAACAAGCAGGACTATCACCTGCGCAACGTGACGCCGGGCCGCGACTTTACGTGGACGATGAGCGCCGATATCCGCAGCGTGAACGAAGGCGAGGCCTGCCCGCAACTGGAAATACGGGACAACTGCGGTGGCAAGCTCGTAGTCGGCAAAGCGGTCGAGGTCGGGCACATCTTCAAGCTCGGCTACAAGTATTCCGAGTCGATGGGCGCGCGTGTGCTCGACCCCAACGGCAAGGAAGTGACGCCGATCATGGGCAGCTACGGCATCGGCATCGAGCGCATTCTTACCGCGGCGATTGAGCAGTCGAATGATGCGAATGGCTTCTGGCTGCCGTCGTCGATCGCGCCGTTCACGGTGGTGGTCACGGTGACAAATGTCTCCGACGCGGCGCTGCGCGAGCCGCGGGCGAAGTGCTGGCTGCCGAGCTGGAAGCAGCGGGGCTCGACGTGCTGCTAGATGACCGCGACGAGCGCGCGGGCGTAAAGTTCAAGGATGCGGATTTGGTCGGCATTCCCTACCGCATCAACGTGGGTAAGAAGGCTGCGAGCGGGCAGGTGGAGCTGGTGACGCGCGCCAAGGCCAGCAGCGAAGACGTGGCGCTGGCCGAGATTGTCGCGCTCGTCAAAAAGCGCATCGAAGAAGAATTGCTCTTGGAAGAAGCTTCCGGCCTGTAGCAGGAGTTGGCATGGCGTTGAAGATCAAGCTGGCAAAGCCCACGGGGGCGCACCCCATTGCAACGCTGGCGCTGCGCGTCGCGCTGGTTGCGGTTGTTGCGATGGGCGTCGTGTTCTTTGGCATCTTCGGCTTTTACTACTTCAAATATGAAGGCATTGTCGATGCGCGGCTGAAGCAGCCCTTGTTTGCGCAGACCGCAAAAATCTTTGCCGCTCCGCGCGAAGTGCGCCCCGGACAGAAGCTGGGCGTGGAACTGATCGCAAACGAGCTGCGCGCGGCCGGCTACACCTCGGGCGACGCGGCGAAGGCCTCGCCGCTGGGCAGCTACACCCAGGATGAAAACAGCATTACGGTGCGGCCCGGCCCGCAGTCGTACCACTCCGAGGATTCGGCGACGATCCACATCGGCGGCGGACAGGTGCAGTCCATCACCGATGACAAGGGTCAAGCGCTCGCGAGCTACGAGCTGGAACCGCTGCTCATCACGGGCCTGAGCGATACCAACCGCATCAAGCGCCGACTCGTCACCTACGACGAGATTCCGCCGAACATGGTGCAAGCGGTGGTTGCGATTGAAGACCGGCACTTCTTCGAGCATGGCGGCGTGGATTACGTCCGCATTCTGGGCTCCATCCGCAACGACCTCAGCCCAGGCCACCGGTTTGTCGAGGGCGGCTCCACGCTGACCATGCAGCTGGCCAAGATGTTCTTCCTCACGCCGGAGCGCACGTTCAAGCGCAAGTTCATTCAGGTGGTCATCACCTTTCAGCTTGAGCATCGCTTCAGCAAGAAGCAGATCTTTCAGATGTACGCGAACGAAGTGCCGCTGGGGCAGCGGGGCAGCTTTTCGGTCGACGGCTTTGGCGAAGCTGCGCAGGCTTACTTCGGCAAAGATGTGCGCGACCTGAGCCTGTCGGAGAGCGCGCTTCTCGCGGGTTTAATCCAAAGCCCCAGCCGCCTCAATCCCTTCCACCACCCCGAGCGCGCGATGGAGCGGCGCAACCTGGTGCTCGACTCGATGGTGGAGACGGGCGCGATTACAAAAGAACAGGCGGAGAGCGCCAAGGACGAACCGCTGCACTTGGTGCCGGGCAGCGTGGACGCGAGCGAAGCGCCGTACTTTGTCGACCTGGTGCGCGACGAGCTGACGCAGAAGCTGGGCGATCGCGACTTTAACGGCGAGGGCCTGCGGATCTACACTTCGCTCGACCCGGGCCTGCAAGAGCTTGCGACGAACACCGTCAACTCGACCATCGGCATGGTCGACGCACAGATTGACGCCGTGCACAGGCGCGACAAGAAGCTCGGCAAATCGTACGTCTATCCGCAGGTGGCGTTGGTGGCGCTCAATCCGCATACCGGCCAGGTGCTTGCGCTGGTGGGGGGACGCAGCTACGGCGCATCGCAGTTGAATCACGCGGTGGCGAAGCGGCCCACCGGCTCCATCTTCAAGCCGTTTGTCTACGCGGCAGCCTTTGCCACGGCGGCAGAGGGCACCATGCTGCCCGGCCAGACTACGTTGTTTTCGCCGGTGACCCTGATCAGCGACGCGCAGCAAACCTACGGGGAAGGCACGCAATACGAGTACACACCGCGCAACTTTGAGGGCGAGTATTACGGCGATATCACGGCTCGCCTGGCGCTCATGCGATCCGACAACAACGCCACGATCGGCCTCGCCGCCATGGTGGGATTCGATCGCGTTGCAGCGCTGGCGCGCGACGCCGGCATAAAGAGCGCCCGCGGGACTCCTTCGATGGCGATCGGTTCCTACGATGCAACTCCGCTCGACATGGCCGGCGCCTACACTTCGTTCTCGAACAATGGACTGCACATCGATCCGTGGATGCTGGCAAGCGTGCGGACTCCATCGGGCGACGTGATCCAGGACTACACGCCCACAACCAAGCAGGTCATGGATCCGCGCGTGGCCTTTCTCACGACCTACATGATGGAGGCCGTGCTCCAGGGGAATGGAAGCGATCCCTGCGTGATTGGTGGGCGCGATTACTGCGGAACCGGTGCAGGAGTCCGCAACCTGGGCTTTACCGCTCCTGCAGCCGGCAAAACCGGAACCAGCCACGATGCGTGGTTTGCCGGCTTCACGAGCAACCTGCTCTGCGTGGTGTGGGTGGGCAACGACGACTACACCGAGCTCGATCCCGACAACCGCGGCCGCATTCAGGGAGCGCGCGTCGCCGGCCCTATCTGGGCCGAGTTTATGAAGCGCGCCGTGCAGTTGCCGCAGTACAGCGACACGCACGATTTTGTGCCGCCCGACGGCGTGCAGGTCGTTTCTATCGACAAGAACACCAATCTTCTTGCCGATGCCTCGTGTCCCGATGATTACGATGCGGCCTTCCTTGACGGCACTGCGCCCACCGACCCCTGCAGCCATCCGCCGGATCATCGCAACATCCTGCAGAAGATCTTCGGGATCGGCAAGCCCGGCAACTGATTTTGTCTCAGCTGTGAATGGCGCAGCTTTACAGCAGAGGCTGGCAGCACGGGCACCAGAACGTGACGCGCGCATCGGGCCCTTGCAGCCTTCGCTCGATCGCAGTTCCGCATTTGCGGCATGCCTCGCCGGCGCGGCCGTAGACCCAAACGCGCTCACGGGGATCGGTCGCGTGGGTTGTCCGGCGGCCCCGCCCGCGATAGGTGAGCAGGGTGTCGCCTGCGTCTTCGATGATGTTGGCCGCGACCAGACGCTGCGAGGTTGCGATGAGCTCGAGGATCTGCATGTCGCTCAGCGTGGTGACGCGCGCGAACGGGTTCACCTCGCAGAGGAAACAAATTTCCGACTTGAACTCGTTGCCCACGCCGGCCAGCACTTCCTGATGTAGCAGCACGTCGCCGATCTCTTCACTCGCGCTGGCGCGGATGCGCATGGCAGCGGCGGCCGCGTCGAACTCCGGGCGCAGCACGTCGCGATCCGGCTGCGGAATGCGACGGTCGCGCTCGAGCGAGCGCGGCGTGTGCATGTGCGCGACGGGCACGCTGAAACCCACGGCCTGGCAGATAGCGTTTTCAAGCACGATGCGCATGTTGCGCCCCGGCTGCTGCCAGCGCTCGCCCGGCTGATAGATGTGCCAGGCGCCGCTCATGAGCATGTGTGTAGTGAGAATGCCGCCGCCGGAAAAATAGATCAGCAACCACTTGCCGCGCGCTTCGACCTGCTCGACTTGCTGGCCGGTGAATGGTGTGTCGTCGTGAAAGCGCGTGATGAGCGGGTAGTTTGACCGGAAGCCTGTGATGGGGCGGCCGACCAATGCGCGCGTGAGCGTCCGCGCGGTGCGAAAGATCGTATCCCCTTCGGGCATTTACTGCACCTCCGCTGACGAAGCATCCGCATGCGTGATTGGCAACGAGATTCGCCGCAGGTGCATGCCCAGCGGCCCCGCGTAGAATCCCGCGTCCATGAGGAAGCGCGCCAGAAAGCTGGCAGCGACAGGCTGGCCGTTGATGGTCGTGATGAGGACGCTGGCGTGCCGGCCGCCCTGCATGCGCTGCTGTCCGCGAGCGCAGAGAAAATGCGCGAGGCCCGCCGCCGTCTGCGAGCGCTCCGGCTCGTCGGCGGGCAGGAAAACCAGGATGTTCGGATTGTTACGGCGCAGCCACGCTACGAGTTGGCCGTTGCGCAGAATTACTTCGGCATAAGCGGCGCGAGTAAGAATGCGCGGGGCAGTCTCCGAGTCTTCGTCCATTACGGGTAGCTCGGGCCAGCGCAACACGGAGCCGTAGGGATTGGCCGGATCGGCCGCGGCCGTCTGCACAAACTCCGGCTTCTCGGCCGCCGGTTCAGTGCGCAGCTGGCGGAGCAGATCGATGGCTGCGGGCAGCGCGAACTGCGTCGCGCCCAGGCCTGCGACAAAATAACCGCGGCGAATGCGGCCGCTCTCTTCGAGCGCCTTGAGTACGTCGTAGACGGCGCTGAAGCCGCCGGGCACGTTCTCTGCCGCGACCGCCTCGCGGGTCAGAATTCCGTAGCGCGCCAGCAGTTGCAGCGCCAAGGCATGACTTCTTTCCGTGGCACTGAGCTTGGAAGAGTCCGCTGCATGCAATGCTGCCCAGCGGCCCTGCGCGTTGGGCGGCGTCGCTCGGCGCGAGCGGAAGCTGACCCCGGTCTGCACGCGGCGGGGCGTGCGTGCGCTCTCGGGCCGCTGAATGTAGGCCCGCAGCGCATGCAGCGAGTCGTTGGTGACGAGGCCGCGCCACACGAGGCTCCAGAGAGCGTCGATGGACTCGCCGGGATAGCCGCCGCCCGCGGCCTGATGCAGCGGCTCAAAGAAGCTCGCGCCGGTGGCTTCAAGAATGGATAGAAGCTTCGCTTCGTTCTCGCTGAGGGGTTCAGCAGTCGGGCGAGCAAGAGCCAGCAGCGGCAACTTGTCCGCGAGATAGAGCGCGATGCGGCCGTCGCGCTCGCCCATTGGCTCGACGCCGGTCCACGCTACCTCGCCCGCGGCGATGAGTGTGTCGAGGCCTGCCGGGTCGTACCCAGCCACGCGCGCGGGCAGCACCGCCGACTCCAGCAGAGACGCCGGGATCGGCGCGCCCTGCAGGCTCTCGATGGCATCGAGCAGCGCATCGAGATGCATGGGCCCATTGCGGCGCGGCGTGAGCAAGCCCTGCCAGTGGGTCTCGAACCGCGCGAGGGTGTGCTGCTCCACCGGCTCCACTTCGCGGCGCAGCTTGGCCAGCGACTTACGGCGAATCTGGCGCAGAATCTCCGCGTCGCACCACTCGCGATGGAGGCCGCCGGGGCGGAAGCCGCCTTCGAGCACGCGCCCCTCGTGCGCCAGCAGCCGCAGCGCGTTTTCAACGACAGCGGGATCGAGGGCGAAGCGGTCGGCGGGCTCGCGGAGTGTGAACGGCCCGTGGGTGCGGGCGTAGCGGCGGACGAGTTCGAGGACGGGCTGAGCGACCGGCTCCAGCAGGGCGACAGGAAGGCCCGGAGGCAGCGGGATGCCGAGAGCATCGCGGTAGCGCGCGGCATCTTCGGCTGCGACAAGGCGCTTCTCGCCGGCCACACGCAGCTCCAGCAGGCGGCGGGCGCGGACCAAGCGGGGCACGGCGTCGAGCAACGACACATCGGCGATGCGGCGCTTAAGTTCGTCGAGAGAGAGGTCGCCGAGCCGGAGGCAGAGGTCGTGGATGCCGTCGGCGTTGCGCGCGCGCAGGTTCTCGGTGAGGCACTGCGCCTGCTCCTCCACCTCGGCGATGGCGTCGGCGTCGAGCAGCTCGCGCAGGTCAGCCTCGCCCATCAGCTCACGAAGCTGATCCTGATCGATGGTGAGGGCCTGGGCGCGGCGCTCGGCTAGCGGGGCGTCGCCGTCATAGAGGAAGTTGGCTACGTAGCTGAACAGCAGCGACGAGGCAAAGGGCGAGGGCTTGCGGGTTTCGACAACATGCACGCGGAGCTGGCGCTGTTCGATGGCGCGGAGGGTTTCAAGCAGCGCGGGCATGTCGAAGAAGTCGCGGAGGCACTCGCGGTAGGCCTCGAGGAGGAGCGGGAACGAGGGATAGCGGGAAGCGACACTCAGCAGGTCATAAGACCGCTTGCGAAGCTGCCACAGCGGCGAGCGCTGGTCGGCACGGCGGCGCGGAAGGAGCAGGGCGCGGCCGGCCGCCTCGCGAAAACGGCCGGCGAAGAGGGCCGTGGAACCAAGCTGACGAAGGACGAGCTGCATGGCTTCACCCGATTCGACGAGGAACCAGTCGGGATCGGGCGGCTCGTCGGTGTCCGGGAAGCGCAGAACAAAGCCGTCGTCGCCCCACAGTGTCTCCACCTCGGGGCCGCCCATGGCGCGAATGCGCGCGCTGACGGCCATGGCCCACGGAATATGGATGCGGCTGCCGAAGGGCGTGAGCACGCAGACGCGCCAGTCGCCCAGCTCGTCGCGGACGCGCTCGATGACGATGGTGCGGTCGTCGGGCACTTGGCCGGTGGAGGCCTCCTGATCGGCCAGGAACTCCATCAGGTTTTCGGCCGCGTTGGGGTCGAGGTCGTGCTCGGCGACGAGGCGGGTGAGGGCCGCCGGCTTGGGCAGGCCGCGCAGTTCACGGACCAACTGCGCCGATGCGGCGGCCGAATTCGAGGGGACGGCCCGGTCCGTCGCCTTTCCAGAAGGGCATTTTGCCCGGCTCGCCGGGGGCGGGGACGACGAGGACGCGGTCGTGGGTGATGTCCTCAATGCGCCAAGTGGAGGCGCCGAGGATGAAGGTCTCGCCGGGGTGGGACTCGAAGACCATCTCCTCGTCCAGTTCGCCGACGCGGATGGATTTGCCCTCGGTGTGGGCCAGGAAGACGCCGTAGAGGCCCCGGTCGGGGATGGTTCCGGCGTTGAGGATGGCGAGGCGCGCCGCTCCCTCGCGGGCGGTGACAACGTTGCGGATACGGTCCCAGGTCAGCCGCGGCCGCAGCTCGGCGAACTCATCGGAGGGATAGCGGCCGCTGAGCAGGTCGAGCACGCCCTCGAAGGTGGAGCGGCTGAGGCCGCCGAAGGGGGCGGCGCGGCGGACCAGATCGAAGAGGTAGTCGACCGGGACTTCGGGTTTGGGCTCGGTCGGCCGATTGGGGTCTGTGCTTTCCCCGGTCTGAAAATCCAGACCCGGGGCACCCGGCTTTTTTGCGGAACGAAGAATCTTTGGACGGAGGGTCGCTTTGGCCGCATTGGGCGGGTGTGCGACGATGGCGACCAACTGCTGGCAGAGCACGTCGAGGGGGTTGCGCGGGTAGCGGGTTGATTCGATGTGGCCCTCGTGCATGGCGCGCGTAACCGCAGCACATGCAACAAGATCGGAGCGGTACTTCGGGAAAAGGATCCCCTCGCTGACGGCGTCGACGGAGTGCCCGGCGCGGCCGATGCGCTGCATACCGCTGGCCACCGAGGGCGGAGCCTCGATTTGGATGACCAAGTCCACGGCTCCCATGTCGATACCGAGTTCTAGCGTGGAAGTCGCACATAAGGCACGGATTTTGCCGGCTTTGAGCTGCTCCTCAATGACCGAGCGCTGCGCGGCTGCGAGCGAGCCGTGGTGGGCGCGGGCAATGGCCTCGCCCGCCAGATCGTTCAACGCCCCGGCCAGCCGCTCGGCTACTTGGCGGCTGTTGACGAACAGAATGGTCGAGTTTCGCTCCCGGATCAGCTCGAGGAGGCGGGGATGAATGGCGTTCCAGATGGAGACGCGGCGGGGCATCTGGGAGGCTGGTCCGGATGGCAGCTCTTCGATGGCGTTGAGCCGCGCCATATCTTCAACCGGAACTTCAATTTTCAACTTTAACTGCTTGGGAACGCTGGCGTTGATGATCGTAACTGGGCGGTATTTCAGCGGTTCCGATTCCTGGCACCTCTGCCGCCCAGGAAGCTTCGGCAGATTGTTCAATTTCCTCATGAGGGACTGACTGTGAACTAGTTGATTGTTCGATAGAAGCCGCCATTGTTGATTTTCTGGTGGCCGAGTTATCCACAGGGATTTCCACACCGCCCAAGAAGCGGGCGACTTCCTCCAGCGGACGCTGCGTGGCGGACAATCCGATGCGCTGCAGGGGCTTTTTCGTCAGCGCTTCCAGCCGCTCCAGGGTCAGGGCCATGTGCGCTCCGCGCTTGGTGGGGACCAGGGCGTGGATCTCATCGATGATGACGGTCTCGACGGTGCGGAGGGCGTCGGCTGCCTGCGAGGTCAGCATGAGGTAGAGCGACTCGGGGGTGGTGATGAGGATGTCGGCGGGCTGGCGGCGGAAACGGGCGCGCTCCCGCTGGGGGGTGTCCCCGGTACGGACGCTAATGGAGGTTTCGTGGAAGGGGACGCCGCGGCGGCGCGCCATGTTGGCGATGCCGGCCAGGGGCGAGCGGAGGTTGCGCTCCACATCGACGGCGAGGGCCTTGAGGGGCGAGACGTAGACGATGCGGCAGCTCGGTTTCCACCCCACGGACGAAGACCCGTCCGTGGGGGCCCCGGCTTGTTTGGCGTTTTCCGGACGGGGATGGAGCATGAGCCGGTCCAGGCACCACAGGAAGGCGGTGAGGGTTTTGCCGGTGCCGGTGGGGGCCAGGATGAGGGCGCTTTCGCCGCGGGCGATGACCGGCCAGCCGAGCCGCTGGGGGGCGGTCGGCGCATCGAAGACGGCCTTGAACCACTCCGCGGTGACGGGGTGGAAACAGGAGAGGGGATCGGTTTCGGGGTTCGTTTTGGGCGGGAGCGGGGCCATGCCTGCTGTGAGCATAGCGCGGAAAGTGGCGAAGAGGAAGCGAAGAGGCGCGGGTAGCGTCCAACAAGAGCGAGGCTCCTGGGGAGAGCCCGGCACCGGTCGATTTGCGATGAAGATTCGGGATCGGCGCTTTCGCTTGCATCCTTCCTGCATACCCATGAATCAGAACGCCATAGGTTCACACACGAGGCTCGACGCGACTGCTAGGATACGAGTGCCGGAGATTGAATGCGCACGCATCTGGCTACACTCTTTGAGGATTTTCGGCGGTTTCGCCATGACATTGCCGTGGTTCGGATGCAGGGAAACCGGCGCCGGGCGACGACCTATGGGGAGTTGGCGCGGCTGGCAGGGCGCTTTGGCGCTCTGCTGGAGGAGCGCGGCATTGGCTCCGGCGACCGCGTGCTGCTGTGGGCGGAAAATTCGGCGGAGTGGATCGCGGCGTTCTACGGCTGTATGCTGCGTGGCGTGCTGGCGGTTCCGCTGGATGCGTTTGGAACCGCGGAGTTCGCGGAGCGGGTAGCCGAAGATGTGCGGCCCAGGCTGGCGGTGGGCGATGCCGCTCTGCTGGCGAAGCTGCCGGACAAGTGGCCGGCGCTGCGCTTTGAGGAGTGGGAGACTTCCCTTCCGGCGAGCGAGGCGGGGCCGGTAGATGGGCTGGGGCTGGACACGCCGCTGCAGATTCTTTTCACATCGGGAACGACGGGCGAGCCCAAGGGCATCGTGCACACGCATGGCAACGTGCTGGCCAGCGTGGAGCCGATTGCCAAAGGCGCGCGGCCCTACATGCGTTGGGAAAAGCTGTTTCATCCGCTCCGCTTTCTGCATACGCTGCCGCTGAGCCATGTCTTTGGACAGACGATGGGACTTTGGGTTCCGGCGATCTTTGCGGCCGAGGTGCACTTTGAGAACCGGCTGGTTGCGCCGCGGCTGATCGAGACTATCAAGCGCGAACGCATCAGTGTGCTTGCGGCGGTGCCGCGGGTGATGGCGCTGTTAAAGACGCATCTGGAGATGACGCGGCCGGGGCTGGCGGAGCGGGCGGCGCGCTCGCAGAATAGGAAGCTGGGCGCGGCGGGGCGGTTGTGGGCTTTTCGCGATGTGCACCGGGCGCTGGGGCTCAAGTTCTGGGCGCTGATCTCGGGTGGGGGCGCGCTGGCGGGGCCGCTGGAGAAGTTCTGGAATGCGCTGGGTTTTGTGGTGGTGCAGGGCTACGGCATGACGGAGACGACGGCGCTGGTGACCCTGAATCATCCCTTCCACGTGGCCAGTGGGACGATTGGCAAGCCGCTGCCGGGGCGCGAGGTGAAGATTGGGCCAGACGGCGAGGTGCTGGTGCGCGGGCCGATGATTGCCAGCTCGACCTGGAGCGGCGGCGCACTGCAGACGCGCGGCGACGCGTGGCTGGCGACGGGTGACATTGCCGAAGAGCAGGCCACGGGCGAGCTGAAGTTTCTGGGGCGCAAGAGCGAAGTGATCGTCACGGCTGCTGGCGTGAATATCCATCCTGAGGATGTGGAGGCGGCGCTCGAGCAGGAGCCCGAGGTGCGGGGCTGCGCGGTGGTTCCGGTGGAGACGGCGAACGGGCCGGAGCCGTTTGCGGTGCTCGCGGTGCGGGGCGGCGAAGCTGTGGCGGGCCCGGCGGTGGAGCGGGCCAATGCGCGGCTGGCGGAGTTTCAGCGGGTGCGGCGGTGGGCGGTGTGGCCGGAGCCGGACTTGCCGCGGACTTCGACGGGCAAGGTGCGGCGCAAGGCGGCGGCGGCGTGGGCGGCCGGTCACGCGGGCAATGGAAATGGGCATGGAAACGGAATGCCTGTGGCGCACGGCGACTGGCTACTGGCGCTGATCGCCGAGACTGCGGGCGAGACACCGCCCGGCACGGAGAATGGGCTCCGGCTGACCGAAGACCTGCATCTGGACAGCCTGGGCCGGGTGCAACTGGCAGCGGCGCTTGAAGAGCGGTTAGGTGCGTTGCCGGGTGACGGTGCGATTGACCGCGTGCAGACGCTAGGGGAGCTGCGGGAGCTAATCGGGAATCGGGAATCGGGAATCGGGAATAGAAAACTGGCCGGAGAGGATGCCGCAGAGGCTGCTGTTCCCCGCTCTGCTGAGGATTCTCTTCCAGCGGCTGAAAATGCCGTTGCGACTAGTGCGCCGGTGGTTGAGACGGAAAAGTATCTCTATCCGCGATGGCCGTGGTGGCGGCCGGTGGCGTGGGCGCGGAGCTTGTTTCTGGAGCTGGTGGCGCAGCCGCTGGTGTGGTTCTTAGCCGCGCCACGGGTAGCGGGCGGGCAGGAACCGCGCGGCACCGAACCGATGCTGATTGTGTGCAATCACGTGACGGCGTTCGATGGCGCGCTGGTGGACTATGCGCTGCCGGGACGGATGCGGCGGCGGGTGGCGGCGATGATGGCCGGCGAAATGCTCGAGGATTACCGGCACTTCCGCGATCCGGACCGGAGGCCGGGCCAGCGCGGCTTTATGCTGCTGGGGCCAGCGGCGTATTTCCTGGTGACGGCGCTCTACAACGTGTTTCCGCTGCCGCGACGGCGTGATTTTCAGCGCAGCTTTCAGCATGCGGGCGAGGCGCTGGACCGGGGCTACAACGTGCTGGTGTTTCCTGAGGGCACGCGCTCGGCGGCGGGCGAGCTGGCGCGGTTCCGGCCGGGGATTGGGCTGCTGGTGAAGGAGTCTCACACGGCCGTGCTGCCGGTGGCGATTCGCGGGCTGGGCGAGCTGAAGGAACGCGGGCGGGGATGGTTCCGCTCCGGAAAAATCGAAGTGCGAGTAGGCGCGCCCGTGCGGTTTGGCGCAGAGACGACCGAGGCCGCGATCACCGAGCGGCTGCATGCGGAAGTCGAATGGCTGCTGAAGGGCTAGGCTCCGGTGATTTCGGGAGCCGCAACTTCATCGGGAGCCGTTTCGCCAGCGAGAAGCTCGGGCGAGGACGCCGCGGCGACTCCATAGAACTCGACCGTGGAGCCGCGATGGCCGCTGCAGCGCGCGAAGAGCTGCAGGCCGAGCGGAGTGGCGGCGATGTCGGTGCCTTCCATGGGCGCGAACGAGGCTGACCGCACGGTGATGGTGAGCAGGCCGAGGTCGGCAAGCAGCTCAAGGTCGTGGTGGATGCGGATGAGGTCGCGCGTGCCGGTGACGCGCATCAATTCCGCCGCGGAGAGCGTGATGGCGCGGGCGGAGACGCGGTCTTCTCCAGAGAGATATTTAACGCCGCGGCTACACGCGGCCACCAGCATACGCATGTGAATGGCAGTGAGCTGGCTGAGCAGGCCGGCGAAGACCATGTTGGAGTCGTCGTGGCCGTCGAGCGTGCAGGAGGCGGCAAGCAGGCCCGCCCAGAGCTGCTGTCCGGCTTCGCTGTCGGCCCAGGAGCCGTCTTCGAGGATGCGGAAGACGACACTGGGCAGGGCGCGCATGCGGTCGGCATAGGGAGCGAGTGCGAGCATGCGCTCGGCGCGCAGTGCGATCTCGGTGGAGCTCATGACGCGAACGTTGCTGAGGCCCTCGCGAAGCAGGCGCTCCAGGCTTTCCGGCTCGGCGGGGCACAGGCGCTGCGTGAAAGAGAGAGCCTGGGCCACGCGGAACTCGCGCAGCACGTCTTCGGGCTCGTAGCGGCCAGAGGAGATCATCAGCGGAGTATCCCAGAGGCGCAGTTGCATGCCCGCGGGCAGAACGAAGGAGAGACCGACGCCTTCTTCATCGGCGCGCACGGCGCGAGCCTTGATGGCTACGCGGCGTTCGAGATTGCCCTCCAGCGGTCCGCTGCGCTGCAGGATGAGCGAGACCATGTCGCCGGGAGTCCAGCGTTCTTTGGTGAGCAGGTAGACACCCGTCGCGCTGATGTCCCGGACACAGTTTTGTCGGGGCTGGGGACCGCTCCAGGAATAGGCAGCGAGTTCGGGGGAAGTGCGGCGAACCGCGCGGCGGTTGTCCTGGGGAATCTGTTTCGGAGTTGAGGCAAGGGACAGGTTCATCGCACAACCTCTTCGCGGAGAAATCCGGTGCTCCGGCGGCTGCGCACATCGCGTGCGCTTCCAATTGCATCGACGGAGAGCCCCGTCTTCTTTCACAAAATCTTACGCTGGTAAATACCCCTTGGGTACCGGATTTCTATTACTTTTGGCACCCTGCGGGTCGTCGAAGCGCCTAGACCGGAACAGGGAGTTAGATGCGTCTGAGAGGTCTTTAGTTCTTCTGCACGGGGCGAAAATGGCAGGTGCCGCCAGCGAGGATGGCGTTCCAGAGCGAGGGGTCGGCGGGCTGCTCGGCAGAGCCCAGGAAGAGCACGCCATCTGGCGCGAGGAGGCGGTGAATATTGGCCAGCAGCGCCCTGCGGGTGTCGTGCGAGAAGTAGAGCATTACATTGCGCAGGAAGATGACGTCGAATTTCTCGTGGAAGGGCAACTGCTCACAGAGATTGGCGATACGGAAGTTGCACATCTTGCGGACTTCAGGCTTGACGACCCAGTCCTCGCCGACATGGTCGAAGTACTTAACCAAGTTGCGCGCGGGCAGACCACGGTTCATCTCGATGCGGTGATAGCGGCCCTCCTGCGCCCGCCCGACGACTTCGGAAGACAGATCGGTGCCTTCGATGCGGATGTTCCATGCGCCGAGAGCAGGAAAGTTCTCGAGCAGGAGCATGGCAATCGAGTAGCCTTCCTGCCCGGTGGAGCAGGCGGCGCTCCAGAAGCGCAGGCTGCGATTCAGGCGGCGGGCCTCGATCATTTTCGGCAGAAGCTCGGTGCGCAGCAGCTCGAAGGGGCGGCCATCGCGGAAGAAGCTGGTCTCGTTGATGGTCATGGCCTCGGCGACGGAGCGCTCGAGGAGGGGGTTGCGACGGATGCGCAGAAGCTGGACGAGCTCTTCGAGCTGGGTCATACCCTGGTTGCGGAGCAGGCGCGAAAGGCGGGTATCGAAGAGGTAGTCGCGCGAGGGGTCCAGCACGTTGTGCGAAAGCCGGAAGACGAGTTCTCGCAGGAAGGCGTAGTCGACTTGAGTCGCGGTTGCCATTACGAGACCATCTTTTCCCGAAGCGCGCGGGCTTCGACATCGGTGCGGCCGGCGAGGCGAAGAATCTCCGGAGCGACGGCCTGTAAAGGCAATATGCGGTGAGCAATGCCCGCACGGGCAATGGCGCCCGGCATGCCCCAGACGGCGCTGGTGGGTTCGTCCTGCGCGAGGATGGTGCCGCCCTGCGCATGGATGAGGCGCGCGCCGGCGAGGCCGTCGGAACCCATGCCGGTGAGGACGACGGCGAGGATGTCGCCTCCGTAGACAGAGGCGGCGGTGCGAAAGAGCACATCGGCGGCGGGGCGGCAGTGATTCTCCGGCGGGCCCTGGGTGAGGTGCAGCGTGGGCGGCTGGCCGGGGCGTGCGGCGGCGAGCACTTCGAGATGCCAGTTGCCGCGCGCGATGGAGACGGTGCCGGCGACGACCGGGCTGCCTTCACTCGCCTCAACCACGCGCAGCGGGCAACTGCGCCCTAGGCGCTCGGCTAGCAGCTTGGTAAACAGCTCCGGCATGTGCTGCACGATGAGGACGGGGAGTGGGAACCGCGCGGGAAGCTGAGGCAGAACCACATCGAGCGCGGCAGGGCCGCCGGTGGAGACGCCAATGACGAGGACAGCGGGGCGGGCGGTTGGCAAATGCGCCGGGGGTGGAGGGATAGAAGACGATGCCGCAACAGGATGCGCGGACAGCAGCGAGGGCGGCGGCGCGGCCGTTGCGGTGAGCGCGTGGATCTTGGGCAGCAGGTCCTGGGCGAGGGTGCGCGTAGCGGCGGCAAGATTGGATTGACCTGCGGGCTTAGCGACGTAATCAGAAGCGCCGGCGGCAAGGGCCTCAATGGTGACGGCAGCTCCGCGCCGGGTAAGCGAGCTGCACATGATGATGGGAATGCGAATGTTGCGGGCGCGCAATTCGCGCAGCGTGACCAGGCCGTCCATCACCGGCATCTCCACGTCGAGGAGGGCGAGGTCGGGGCGCAAGCTCTGCATCATGGTGAGCGCAGACTCGCCATCGGCGGCAGCGCCGACCAGCTCGAGCGAGGAGTCGGAGCTGATGACGCCGCGCAGCAAACTGCGCATCACGGCGGAGTCATCCACGATGAGGATGCGGGTGCGGCGGCCCGGAGGCATCGATCAAATCTCCACGAGGCCCAGCATGGCCAGTTTTTCGGTAAGCGCCTCTTCGTCGAAGGGCTTCATGAGGTATTCGTCGGCGCCGGCGGTGAGGGCGCGGGTGATGAAGTCGTTCTCGGCCTCGGTGGTGACCATGAGGACCTTGAGATCGGGAAAGCCCTCGGCGCGCAACTCGCTCAGCATCTCGAAGCCGTTCTTGACGGGCATGTTCCAGTCCACGAGCGCGAGGTCGAAGCCCACGCCGGAGTGAAGCTGGTCAAGACCAGCCTGGCCGTCGGCGGCTTCTTCGCATTCGATTCCCTTCTCTTCCAGCAGCGTGCGCAGAAAGCCGCGGACAAATCGGGAATCATCGACAATGAGTGCGCGCATCGGCTTCTCCGTCAGGCCGCAAGGGCTGAACCGAGCCGGATGGGATCGAGCTTCTCCGGATCGAGCATGACCAGCAGCGAGTTCTTGAGTTTGTAAGCGCCCGCGAAAAGTTCGCGGCGATCGCCTTCGAGGGTGGAAGGGTTGGGCTCAAGCTCATTCGTGGGCATGGTGAGCACTTCCCCAACCGAGTCGACGAGAAGGCCGTAGAAGCCTCCGGGGCTTTCGAGAACCAGAATGTCCTGGCGGCCCTCAACCGGAGGCATACCCAGGAGCTGGCGCAGGCTGACGGCGGTGAGCACATCACCGCGATAGTGAACCAGGCCGCCGACAAAGCCGGGCGCCAGCGGCACCGGCTGGGGGCGCGCTGAGCCGACGATCTCGAGAATGTGGCTGATGGGCATGCCGAAAAGGCCCTGGCCCAGCCGCACCGAGCAGATTTCCACCATGGCCGCGGCCGATTTCTCTTTGCCGCGCGATGCACCTGTCTGCTGACTCATCCGACTGTCTCCGCAAGCTCGCTCCATTGGTTGGGGGCGGACTCGGAGGCGGGAAGAGCGGAGACGCCGCCGAGATCGACAATGCCCGTGACACGATTCTTGAGAAGCGTGACGCCGTCGGTGGGCTGACTGCTGCCGGCTTCAAACAAGTCGCTGCCGGAGGCCACATCCAGCACATGGGAGACGGCGATGCCCACTTGCCGTCCGGCATCGCGGCAGACGACCACGATGATGGGCGCTTCGGGATTTTCCTGCGCCGCGCTGAGAATGCCGCCCGTGTCCTCGACAGGCAGAAGCTGGCCATCGAAGTTGAGCACGGGCCTGTAGCCGATGTACTCTATCCGCGAAGCGGGAAGCTGCTCGATGCGAAGCACGTCGCGCAGCGGCACGGCAGCGTTGCGGCCGGCCACCTCGACGAGCAGGAACTCGGCGGCAGACTCAGCGGTAATTTCTTCTTCGGTCACCGCTGCAGCTTCCTCTTCATCGCCGGCCATGGTGAGGCCGGCCTTGAGAGCGAGTGCACCGGGATCGAGGATGAGAGCCAGTTCGCCGTTGCCCAGCACGGTGGCGCCGGAATAAAGTCCGATACCTTTGAGCGCGGCCGAGAGCGGCTTGACGACGATCTCTTCCGGGTCAGCTAGGCCATCGACGACGAGGCCGAAACTGGCGGCCATCGGCGTCGAGCACCGCGATGAAGTTTTCGCGCTGGTCGACCGGAGCGTGCTGGCCGTGGGGAACGAGGAGGCGATCGAGGAAGACGAGCGGCAGCAGCTTGCCGCGCAGGCGATAGAGCGGAGCATTGTCGATCCACTCGATGGCGGTGCCGCCATTTTGGGCCGAAACGTGCACCAGCTCGGATAGTGCGCCCTGGGGTAGTGCGAAGCTTTGTTGAACGCTGCGCACAATGAGCGCGGGGATGATGGCCAAAGTGAGCGGAATGCGCAGGCGCAGCGTGGTGCCTTTGCCCGGACGAGAATCGAGCTCGACTTTGCCGCCGATCTTTTCGACGTTGGTCTTGACCACGTCCATGCCCACGCCGCGTCCGCTGACGTTGGTGACGGCGGCAGCGGTGGAAAAGCCGGGCAAAAAGATGAGCTGGAGAATTTCGCGCTCGGCGAGCAGAGACGCACGCTCGGCGGTGACGAGTCCGCGTTCGATGGCCTTGGCGCGAATCTTCTCGGGCGAGATGCCGGCGCCGTCGTCGGCAACTTCAATGATGACGTGGCTGCCCTCCTGCACGGCGCGCAGGCGGAGCGTTCCCTCGGGATCTTTGCCGGCGGCGGCGCGCACATCCGGCGGCTCGATGCCGTGATCGAGCGAGTTGCGCACGGCGTGCGTAAGCGGGTCCTTGATGGCCTCGAGCAGGCTCTTGTCGAGCTCCGTCTCCTGGCCTTCCATCTGCAGCTTGACCTGACGGCCGAGAGACTGCGAGAGGTCGCGCACGATGCGCGGCATCTTGGAGAAGACGTTGGAGACCGGCTGCATGCGGGCCTTCATGACGGACTCGCGGAGATCGGCCGTGACCATGTCGAGGCGGCGCGAGAGCAGCGTCATATTGGGGTCGGCCGAGGTGGCCTGCAGCACCTGGTTGCGGGTGAGCACCAGTTCGCCGACCAGATTCATCATGCGATTGAGCAGTGTGACGTCGACGCGCAGCGTGCTTTCGGCGGCCGATGTTGTCTGCGGAGCGCGCGCCTTGGCGGCTTCGGCTTCGGGGTGTTCCGCTGCCGGAGCTTGTGCGGCCTGCTGCGGCGGCGCCTGTAGCGTGGGCTTGGCGGAGGCGGCTACCACTGCGGGCGATGGAGATGTGGACTCGGCGGCCTTTTGGACGGCGCGCGGTTTGGCGGCATCGGCAGACTTGGCCGGAATCTGCAGCTCCTCGAGGCGGGCGATCAGATCCGTGTCGGCGCCGTCTCCTTCGTTGTCTTCGGCCTCGATGGTCCTGAGAATGGAGCGGAGACCGTCGAGCAGGTGCAGCAGGCCGGTGATGATGGGACCGTTCGCCTGGAGCTTGCCATCGCGCAGCAGGCCGAGCAGATTTTCGCCGGAGTGGGCCAGCTTTTCCAGGCGCTTGAAGCCGAGGAAGCCGGTGGTTCCTTTAATGGTGTGCACGGAGCGGAAGATCTCCGAAAGCAGCGGGGTGTCTCCGGGGCGCGTCTCAAGGTCGGTGAGGCAGCGCTCCATGCGGTCCAGGCCTTCCTGGCTCTCAATGAGGAATTCTCGCGTTAACTCGTCCATTGCTCGCAATCCATCCGCCCGGCCGCAGAAGAAACACAGCGCGGGAAGCACTCTAGGCGTATATCGGATGGATGGCGCAGGACTTGAGCGCCAAAGGCTGTGGAGTGCGCGCGAGCCCATCCGCGGCATGGATGCATGGGACAGGGCAAATGCTTTAGCCTCAAGATCGATAGCGAATGAAGCGAGGCGCGATGGAAGCCAAGGAAACGCTGACCCCGAAGTTGCAGGCTCTGCTGGAGCAGGCGCGCGCGGCGGCGGAGCGGTCGTATTCGCCGTATTCGGGCTTTCGCGTGGGCGCGGCCCTCGAGTTGAACAACGGCGCCATCGTGACCGGCACCAATGTGGAGAACGTGAGCTACGGGCTGACCATCTGCGCCGAGCGCGCGGCGCTGGTGCAGGCGGTTTCCCGGTTTGGGCCGGGTGTGCGCGTGACGGCCGCGGCGATTGCCAACCTGAACAACGCAGCCAGCCCGCCCTGCGGCGCGTGCCGGCAGGTGCTGGCGGAGTTCATGGAGCCGGATGCGCCGGTGGTATTTCCCGCGAGCGATGGCGTACGGGTGATGCCCTTCCACGAAGTGATGCCACTGGCGTTTGAGATGAAGCTCGACAAAAAGTGAGAGACGAAGTGGCAGAGAAGAACGAAGCGCCGCTGCATACCACCAAAGCGCCGCTGCACATCATCGACTTGATCCGCAAGAAGCGCGATGGCGAGGCGCTGACGGCGCGCGAGCTTGGGTTTCTGGCGGCGGGCGCGGCGGATGGGATCGATTCCGCTGGAGCAGCTTGCGGCGTGGCTGATGGCGGCGCGGATTCGTGGATTGTCGCTGGACGAGACGCGGGCGCTGACGCTGGCCATGCGCGACTCAGGCGAAAAGTTCGATCCGTCGCGGCTGGGCAAGGCGGCGGTGGACAAGCACTCGACCGGCGGCGTGGGCGACAAGACGAGTTTTCTGGTGGCTCCGCTGGCCGCGGCCTGCGGTGTGGCCGTGCCCATGATCAGCGGGCGCGCGCTGGGGCACACCGGCGGCACGCTGGACAAGCTGGAGGCGATTCCCGGCTATCGCACGGCGCTGACGCTGGATGAGTTTGAAGCGGTGCTCGAGAAGTGCGGCGCGTCGATTGTGAGCCAGACGCCGTCGCTGGTGCCAGCCGATCGTGTGCTCTATGCTCTGCGCGACCGCACGGGCACGGTGGAGAGCCCGGGGCTGATCTGCGCGTCGATCTTAAGCAAGAAACTGGCGGCGGGATTGAATGCGCTGGTGCTGGATGTGAAGACGGGGTCGGGCGCGTTTCTGCAGAAGCGTGAAGACGCCGAGTATCTGGCTGCGCTGATGGTGGCGACGGCGGAGGCGGCGGGCACGCGCACCGTGGCGCTGATGACGGACATGGGCCAGCCGCTGGGCAATGCCGCGGGCAACTGGATCGAGCTGATGGAGTGCGTGGCGCTGCTGCGCGGCGAGCGGCCGGAAGGCAGCGAGGATTTGCGCGAACTTTCGCTCCGGCTCGCGGGCTGGATGATTCATCTCGGCGGCAAGGCAGCGACGGCGGAGGCTGGCTATGCGCTGGCTGAGGCGGCGCTGATGGATGGCTCCGGGCGGGGCGTGTTCGTAAAGATGGTGGATGCGCAGGGCGGCGATGTTGCGGTGTTCGACGACATGCAGGCGTTCCACAAGCCCGGCGCTACGCGCGTGCTCGATGCATGGCAAAGCGGCTTTGTGTCCGCGATGGACACGACCATGCTGGGCTGGGCGGTGCAGCGAACGGGTGCGGGACGCGAGAAGGCCGGAGAGCCGGTCGATGCGCATGCGGGGATTGTGTTTCATGCGCGGCGCGGGGCGCGTGTGACGAAGGGCGAGCCGTTCGCGACGATCTATGCGACGAGCGAATCGATGCTGGCTGAGCCTGCGGAGCTGATTCGCAAGGCGGTGACGATTGCAGAAGCCGCGCCTGAGGCTGTGCCGCTGGTGAGCGGCGTGATTACGCGAGAAATCGCCGAAATGCACCTGCGCGATGCGGTAAGGTAGTCAAAAGCAAAATTTGCGTTCCCGGGAGATGCATTTGGGACGATTTACGGGCGTGCTGGGGATATTGGCCGTGTTGCTGGCGGCGTGGCTGGGGTCGACGGATCGCAGGCGCATCCGCTGGCGCACCGTGGTCTGGGGATTGAGCCTGCAATTTCTCTTTGCGTTTCTGGTGCTGCGCTTCAGCTTTGGACAGGCGGCGATGGCGTGGGCCGGTGATGTGGTGAACAGCATGCTCGCATGCACGCAGGCGGGCACCAAGGTGCTGTTTGGCGCGCTAGGCACGCCGACTACTTCGCTGGGCTCGATCTTCGCATTCCAGGTGCTGCCGACCATCATCTTTATCTCCGCATTTTTCGCAGTGCTCTATCACATCGGCGTCATGCAGATCATCATTCGCGCGCTGGCGTGGGTGATGCTGAAGACCATGCGCATCTCCGGCGCGGAGAGCATGAATGTAGCGGCTTCGATCTTCATGGGGCAGACAGAAGCGCCGCTGACCATCCGGCCGTTTTTGTCGAAGGCCACGCGCAGCGAGCTGATGACGATCATGACCAGCGGAATGGCGCATGTGTCGGGCGGCATCATGGCCATGTACATCTCGCAGGGCATCGAGGCGCGGCATCTGCTGTCGGCGGTGATCATGACTTCGCCGGGCACGATTCTGATGGCGAAGATGCTGGTGCCGGAGACCGAAGTGCCCGCGACCGAAGGCCGCGTGGTGATTCCCGAAGACGAAGAGCACAAGGACGAGAACCTGATTGGCGCGATTGCGCGCGGCACCATCGACGGCGGCAAGCTGGCGATGAATGTGGCGATCATGCTGATCAGTTTTCTGGCGCTGGTGGCGCTGCTGGACAATCTGCTGGGCTGGGCGCACATGCATGCGTGGCTCGCGTGGGTTCCGCCGAGCCTGGGGCAGATTCTGGGCTATGTATTTGCGCCGGTGGCGTGGCTGATCGGCGTGCCATGGAAGGATTGCGGGCTGATCGGCAACCTGCTCGGCACGCGCATGGCGCTGAACGAAGTGATCGCCTATATCGCGCTGGGCGCGCACAAGGCGACGCTCGATCCGCGGTCATTTACGATTGCGACCTTTGCGCTGTGCGGGTTTGCGAATCTCGGCTCGATCGGCATGCAGATCGGCGGCATTGGCGCGCTGGTGCCGGAGCGGCGCAACGATCTGGCGCGGCTGGGCGTGCGTGCCATGCTGGCGGGGACGATGGCGAACCTGATCTCGGCTTCGATTGCGGGGATGTTTTTGGGATAAAGGGCGAATGGCGGCAGTCAAGAATTAAGCCGGGCCGCGCTCTCGTCCGCTTCCAACCGGTCCAGATATTCCGCTGGCGACACCACGGTCACGCCCCGCCGCGCGCTCCGCGGAAAATGCTTCAGATTGCCGGTGATGAGCCATGCTCCAGCGGCTTTTGCCAGAGCGAGAAACGGTGCGTCCTGAGCATCCGGAATGACGTGCGGCCATGGCGCCGGATCGGGCAGCATCAGACTTTCTTCCACTGCAAATTCCAGCCAGAGCGGAGGAAAGCCATAGCGCCGAAACTTCGCCCGCTGCGCCACTTCACGGTATTCGCTGGCAATCCACGGACAGGTCACCATCTGCACCTGGCCCTTGAGAACCCACTCCATTAATAAGCGGGCAGGCGGTCCATCCCGCCGGATGCCAGCCGAGACGATCACGTTCGTATCCAGCACCGCGAGGCGCACTACTTGTCCTTGCGGCGCGAGCGCTTTGCGCGGGTTGCGGCGATCTCCGCATCAATATCAGCATCGGTTACTTTGTCCAGGTTCGCTTCTTCCGCGATCCGCCAGCTTTCGCGCAGGTTCGCGATCGCCATCGCCCGCCGCAATTCTCTATCGGCAAGCGCTACATCTCCCTGTACCGGAATGAGAAAATACGCCGGTCCCTGCTGTCCGGCCAGCAGCACCGTCTCACCGGTCGGAACCGCTGTGAGGGCCTTCGCTCCCCGGGTTCGAAATTCTCGCAAGGAAACCTGACGCATCCTTCATCTCCTACGACCAGTGTAGCCAATTTGGCTACACCGCGCAAGAATCAGGCATTCGCGTCAATCAGGAACTGCGCCGCAGTCTGCGCACACGGTAGTAGAGCGTGAGCACGGCGACGGTGCCGCAGCTCAACAGGCTGGCCGACATGCCGAAGATCAGGGCGCGATCCTGCTGCAGCACGCCGTGCGCGATGCCGATGATTTGCAGAATGCTGAAGCCGCCGAAGGTGATGAGCGAGATGCCTTCATCGGTCTTCTTGCGCCACACCGCGATGGCCTGCGGCACAAAGAGCAGGGCGTTGCAGAACAGGCCGAAGCCGAAGAGAGCGGCAACGATGTCTTTCATGGGGATCTCCGAAGAGCTACGTGCCGGTGGGGCGGAAGCGGGCTTCGCCGCGGGCTTTGGCCTTGGCGGCTTCCTCTTCACGGTTGCGCTTGGGACCGGCGGTTTCGAGCGAGCGCAGCAGGCGGGTGGAGGCGGCCGCGACTTCATCGACTGCGGCCAGAAAGGCCGGCTCATTGGCCTTTGACGGCTTGGCGAAGCCGGAGATCTTGCGCACAAACTGCAGCGAGGCGGCGCGAATCTCGGATTCAGTGACGGGCGGATCGAAGTTGAAGAGGATTTTGATATTCCGGCACATGGCGGCAAACCTCCGCGGAGCACGTGTTCCGTGCGTCCTGCAACGTTACCTTTCCCACTCTAATGCAATCCTCGCGTCCAGGAGCAGCCGTGCGCGTGTGTAGAATTTTGTCAGTCCCTTCTACAGGTCCTCATCGATGACATATTTTGATCAGGTAAACGAAGCGGCGAAGTATCTGCGCGAGAAGCTTGGCGAACTCAAGCCCACGGTTGGCGTGGTGCTGGGGTCAGGGCTGGGCGCAGTGGCCAGCGCGGTGAAAGAGACCATCGTGGTTCCCTACCACGATATCCCCCACTTTCCGCAGTCGACCGTTGAAGGCCACTCGGGGCGCGTGGTGGCGGGGCGCATGGGCTCTGCGGCGGTAATCATCCTGCAGGGGCGCGTGCATTTCTATGAGGGTTACTCGCCGGCGCAGATCACATTTCCCATGCGCGTACTCGGCATGCTGGGCGTGCAGGCCGTGGTGCTGACCAACGCGGCGGGCGGCATCGACGAGAGCTATCAGCCGGGACAGTTGATCGTGCTCGCCGACCACATCAACTTCATGGGCTGGAATCCGCTGGTGGGACCGAACGAACCGCGCTTCGCCACGCGCAAGCGGGCCGGTCTGCGCTTCTTCGACATGACCGAGGCCTACAGCAGGCGCCTGCGCGAGCTGGCGCAGCGGGCGGCGTTGGACGAGGGCATATCGCTCGACGAGGGCGTGTATCTGGCAGTGCCGGGACCGAGCTTTGAGACGCCGGCGGAGATTCGCGCCTTCCGCACGCTGGGCGCGACGCTGGTGGGCATGTCGACAGTGCCGGAGACGATTGTGGCGCGGCACATGGGCATCGAAGTGCTGGGCATCTCCTGCGTGACCAACAAGGCAGCCGGGCTGAACGCGAAGCCGCTGAGCCACGAAGAGGTCTTCGAGACCGGCAAGCTGGTGGAGCGGCGGCTGACCGGCGTGGTGGAGCGCGTGGTGGTGTGGATTGCCACGCTGCTGGACGCGGAGCGGTGAGCGTCGACGCACCGTCTCCTGTCGTCGTGGGCATTGCCGGCGCATCGGGGTCGGGCAAGACCACATTGGCCGCAGAGCTGGCCCGCGAACTGAGCGGCATCCACTTCCCTCTCGACACCTACTATCGCGATCTGTCGCATCTGCCGATGGCGGAGCGCGCGCGGCAAAACTTCGATGATCCGGCTCTGATTGAGAGCGGCTTGCTGGCCGCGCACATTGCAGCGCTGGCGCGGGGCGAGGCGATCGGGCGGCCGCTGTACGACTTCGCAACGTATATTCGGATTCCGGGTCGCACGGAGACGGTGAGCGCAGGCGCGTTTCTGCTGGTGGAGGGGCTGTTTGCGCTCTACTATGCGGAGCTGCTGCCCCTGTATCAACTGCGCGTGTATGTGGACACGCCCGACGAGGTGTGTTTTGCGCGGCGGCTCAAGCGCGACATGGACGAGCGCGGGCGGACGGCGGAGTCGGTGCGGCAGCAGTATGAGGCGACGGTGCGGCCCTCGGCGATGAGCTACGTGCGGCCCTCGGCGGCGAACGCCGACCTGGTGCTGGATGGAGCCGAGGCTCTGGACTGGAAAGTGGAGCAGGTGTTGGCGGCTCTGCGCGGCCGCGGCCTGCTGCAGGCCAAACGCTAGCCGAACCCGGCGTTCTGCCCTCCTTTGGTAATGAATCTGCCGCGAACGTGGTAGAGCCACCCATCCAAACCCGCTTTAAGCTCGTACATCAGGTGACAGACTTGGTCCCTTGACCAAGGCGTTTACCAAAGTTTTACGCGCGGTCAGCCTGAGATTCTTGTGCTGCCGATAGGTTTAGAGAGTAATGCGCAACTGGATCACAAACCGGAAAGAGCAGGCGGCGGAGTGGCTGCGGATGGGCATGAGCCCGCGGCGGCTGGCGTTGACGCTTGCACTGGGGTTTGTGCTGGGTTGCGTGCCCATGGTGGGCGTGCCCACGGCGCTTTGCGCGCTGGCGGCGGTGGCGCTCAAGCTGAATCTGCCTGCGATCCAGGCGGCGAACTACGCGGCCATGCCGGTGCAGTTGATGCTGATGCTGCCTTTCGTGCGGATGGGCCACTGGATGTTTGCCAGCGGACACGAACAGGCGATTGAGAAGTCGCTAATGCACGAATTTTCGCTGGCCGCACTGCGCTCCTCTGGCAGCATGGCAGGCCAGGCGATGGGTGCGTGGCTGGTGCTGGCTGCTCCCACGATGCTGCTGATGACGTTCACGCTGACCAAGGTGCTGCAGCGAATTCCGGCGATGGCGGAAGCGCGCGGCGAATAAGAGCGTAGCAAATTAAAGCTGACCGGCCGGCTCCCCTAGATAAATTTCTCCGGCGCATACATACAGGAACCCCAGAAAGCCCACCTTTGGCGCGTGAACCGGCCACCGAAGGTGGGCATTGCATTTGGGGCGGTTCTCGAATGAAAACTCAGCCGGCTTCGACGAGGCCGTAGCGGCGCTGCCAGGACTCTTTGAGATGCGCGCGGACGCGGGCGCGCTCGGCCTCGGTGCCTTCGGCTTCCCTGCCGGGCTCGGGATTGACGAAGCACGCGGCCTCCTGCTTGGCGAGTTCGAGGAGTTGCCGATCGCGCAGCAGGTTCGCGACGCGGAAGTCGGGCAGGCCGGCCTGGCGCGTGCCGAAAAATTCGCCGGGCCCGCGCATGGAAAGATCAAGCTCGGCGAGCTCGAAGCCGTCCTGGGTGCGGACCATGGCGTTGAGCCGCTCTTCGCCCTCGGGTGAGACGCGGTCGCCGGTGATGAGGATGCAGTAGCTCTTGGCGGCGCCGCGGCCCACGCGGCCGCGAAGCTGATGAAGCTGCGCGAGGCCGAAGCGCTCGGCGTGCTCGACGACCATGACCGTAGCGTTGGGCACATCGACGCCGACTTCGATGACGGTGGTGGCGACGAGCACGTCGATCTCGCCGCGCTGGTAGCGGCGCATGATGACTTCCTTCTCGTCGGCATCGAGGCGGCCGTGGAGCAGGCCGACGCGCAGGCCGGCGAGCGGGCCGGTGCGCAGCTTTTCGTGCATCTCGACGGCGGACTTGAGGCCGGATTTCGTGGTGGGATTCGCTTCGAGCTTGCCGTCGGGAAATAGCTCGGCGGTTTTGCCTTTGCGTGCGCGCGGCGCGGGCTGCGGCGCCGGCGGCTGCGCGGTTCATCGTCGCGGAGAAGTCGAGCTCGGGCTGATCGTCTTTCGCGCCTTCGATGACGGGATAGACGATGTAGGCCTGACGACCTTGCGCGACCTGCTTGCGCACGAACTCCCAGACTTCAGCGGAGCGCTCGCCTGCCACGCGGCGGGTGACGATGGGCGTGCGGCCGGGCGGCAGCTCGTCGAGGACGCTGACGTCGAGATCGCCGTAGAGCGAGAGCGCCAGCGTGCGCGGAATGGGCGTCGCGGTCATGACGAGCACGTCGGGCTCGGGCTGGTTGGGCTTCTTCATCAGCTTGAAGCGCTGCATCACGCCGAAGCGATGCTGCTCGTCGACGACCACGAGGCCGAGGTTGATCGAACTGGACTTTTTCTTCGATGAGAGCGTGGGTGCCGATGACAAGCTGCGCTTCGCCGCGATTGATGAGGCCGCGATTCGCGCGCTTGCGGTCCTCGTCGAGCGAGCCGGTGAGCAGCACGATGCGATATTTGCGCGAGGAGCTTTTCAAGCAGCTTGCGCGCGGCTAGGTAGTGCTGCGTGGCGAGGATCTCGGTGGGCGCCATGAGCGCGGCCTGGTAGCCGTTCTCCATGGCGACGAGCATGGCCTGCAGCGCGACGATGGTCTTGCCGGAGCCGACGTCGCCCTGCAGCAGGCGGCGCATGGGGCTGGGCTGGCGCATGTCGGCAACGATCTCGCCGAGGGTGCGCTTTTGCGCGGCGGTGGGATGGAAGGGCAGAACTTCGCGGATGGCTTCGCGGACTTTATCGGTCGGTGGCGAAGCTGACGCCGTGCGCGCTCGCGCATGCGGCGGCGCTTGAGTTCGAGGCCGAGTTCGAGAAAGAACAGCTCTTCAAAGATGAGGCGGCGATGCGCAGGCGTGGAAGCGGACTGCAGCTGCGTCATCGGCGTGCCTTCCGGCGGAAAATGGACTTCGCGCAGAGCGGTTTCGCGGTTGGGCAGGTCGAGGCGCGCAAGCATGGCCTGCGGCAGGCATTCGACGACCGAGCCGCGCGTGGACTCGAGCATGTAGAAGATGACCTTGCGCTGCCAGCGCGAGGCGAGGCGATTGCCGCCGAGCGATTCGTAAACGGGCGTGATGCGGCCGACTTCGAGCAGGCGGGTTTCGGCATCGTCGCGAGTCGTCGGGCAGCAGCTCCCACTGCGGCTGAATCATTTTGAAGTTGCTGGTGGAGCGCGACGGCTCGACTTTGCCGTAGACGGCGATGGTCTGGCCGGCGTGGAACTTGCCTTCAAGATAGGTGGCGTTGAACCAGATGCACTTGAGCGCGTGGCGGCCCTGGCCGATGGTGAGCTCGAAGAGCGGCGCGCGGCGGGTGCGCAGCAGCGATGCGCCGCGGACTTCCGCGATGATGCTGGCGGTTTCTCCGGGCTTGAGTTCGTCCAGGCTGCGCGGGTTCTGGCGGTCTTCGTAGCGGAAGGGCAGGTGGTAGAGCAGGTCCTCAAAGGTCAGGATGCCTTTGGCGGCGAGCATCTCCGCCAGGCGCGGGCCGACGCCGCGCGCGTACATGATTTGTGTGTCGAGGCCGGGCACACTTTGGATGCTAAAGCATCGCAAGCGCGAGGCGCGGTGTGCGGCTGTTGAGCACCGCAATCACCCCAATTTTATGAATGTGGTGGCAATGCCGGCGCGCAGGCAGGCGAAGCGGCAGGCTCGTCGGCGGTCTTGACGAACAGAATGTATTCGCCCTCCCAGGCTTTCTCGCGCATCAGCACCTTCCAGCCCGGCGTGTTTTCGAGCAGGTAGGTGATGGGCTGGCCGCTCTTCACCAGGGCATGGTCGACTCCATACTTCTTCATCAATGGAAGGGCGTCATTCGCCGCCATGATGTTGCCGAACTCGTCCATGACGCCGACCTGGTCAAAGCTGTCGAAGCGGGAGTCGATGAAGCTGGGCTTGCCCCGGAATGCCATCATGCCGCCGACGTAGTCCCAGTTGAAGGTGCGCCACGAGGGCTGAATCGTGGCAATGGTCTTCATGGGGAACATCATGTTGAGCCGCTCGTTGAGAGATCTCTCGCTCGGGAACTGGTAGATCATCACGCCGATGGCGATGGCGGTCATCAGCAGATTCATCTTTGGGATGGTGTTGGCGTCGGGGTCGAGTTTGAAGGCACGGGCCAGATCGCGGGCCAGCAGCGGCGTGGTGAGCACGACGGCGAAATAAGAGAAGCGAATATGAGCAACGGCCGCGTACCAGGCTAGGAAGACGAGGGCCAGCTCGAAGAGCTTCCACTTGCGGCCGCGCACGAGGTTGGCGATGACCATCAGCGCGATGGCGATGATGACGAACCGGCCCTCCAGCGTATCGAGCTTGATGGGCTGCCACTCGGCGATGGTGGAGACGCTCACCTTCTGGTTGAGCATCATGTCGACCGGGCTCCACAGCAGGTGCCAGCCGTAGGGGTTGAGGAGCAGAGCCGGTATGCAGCCGCCGAAGACGGTCAGGAGGCGGTTGCGATCCACGCGGCTGAAGGCCTGCTGCTGGAAAGAACCGAAGTCGACCGTGAACAGCCCGCCGCCGATATACATGGCAAACAACACCATGCCCGCGAACCAGAAGCCGTGCAGGTTTACCCAGAGAGCAAACAGCGGCGGCAGCAGCCAGAGATATCGCTTGTTGCCGCGCTCGAATTCCTCGAGGATGAGAAGCTCGGCCGACATGGCGAGGTAGGCGAACTCGATGGTGCGCGGGCCGGAGTTCACCGTCATCAGGACGAAGGCAATGACCGAGGTCCAGAGCGAGGCGTCCGCGCTGCGGCTCATGCGGTAGCCGCGGAAGTAGATGAAAAGGATGTTGCCGCCGAGCAGCATCCATGTGACGAGATAGATGCCCTGGAGACCGAACGCCTTGAAGCTGAACCAGAAGGGCAGCTCGGAGAGCCATTCCCAGTCGATCCAACGATGGCCGGCAACGGTAAAGGAGTAGGGGTCAGTCCAGATGAAGTGATGCGTGGTGACGAGGATTCGGGCATCGGCCAGATGCCACCAGATGTCCGGATCGACGAGGAGGGTGTGAAACGTATTGAGCGTTGCCGCGGCGAGCAGAGGGATGGCCAATAGAATGGCCACGTTCATGAGGTGGCGCGACGCTACCCGAGTCCAGGGAGCGGGAGCAGCTGCGACCGCTGCCGCCGGAGCGGGGGTTTGTTCGCCTGATGCGGGGTCCATATGAAATACAGTATCCGCGCAGACGGAATGAACCCAGCACGAAGGTCACGAAAACCGGAAATCGAACCATCCATGGTAACTTAGCGTCGCCGACAGACGATTCTCGGCGCCAGCGGCTCGCGTGGTAATTAGGGAAACTCTAGTCCTTCAGTTACCTAGGTGCAGGGTACCGGCACCATCAGGGTATTGACCCAATGGGTCAGGCCGATCACAATCACGGGACCAGACCACTCTGGGAAGCTCATTTGCTTGCATCAACTTCGGACACTACCGAGGCAGCCGTTTTGGCCTCGGTGACCACCCGGAGCTGGGGCAAGTGTCACCGCATGAAGCGCGCCTCTGGCGCGTATCCCTGAGCTGTATTGCACTCTGAAGTGCTCAGGAACGAGAGACGAGCGAATCATGATTTGTATCGGGTTGTATTCGGAAGACCGCGCCCTGCACCCGCTGCTTTCCGCTGCCTTGGGTAAAGAATTCAGTGTTGAACTGGCCTCGACCGAGACGCAGGTGCGGCGGTTGGTGGATCAGGCCGCCTGCGACGTGCTGCTTGTCGACCTCACTTCGACGACCGATTCGCTCAAATCGCGGCTCGAAAGAGCGCGCCGCATGGTCGAGATGCCGGTGCCGACGGTATTGCTTTCCGATGAGCGCCTGCACGCGACCGCTCTCGAGTTGATTCGGCTGGGCGCGTTCGGGTATTGCCGCCGCTCGCCCTCGGTGCGTGAACTGAAGGCCATGCTGGAACAAGCGAGCGAAACCTGCGGCCTGAAACAGACGCTACACGCTACGCCGTTTGAGTCGACGGGATGCGACCGCCTGATCGGGTCGAGCGCGCCGATCCGGCAGGTGTATCAACTGATCCGCCGCGTTGCCGACCTGAATGCGTCGGTGCTGGTGACTGGAGAAAGCGGTACCGGCAAGGAGCTGATCGCGAGGGCTATTCATAGCCTTGGCTCGCGCGGAAACAAGCCTTTTGTCGCCGTCTCCTGCGGTGCTATTCCCGAGACGCTGATTGAAGCCGAGCTTTTTGGACATGAAAAGGGCGCGTATACCGGCACTGTGGGCGCGCGCGAAGGCTACTTTGAGCAGGCCGGCGACGGGACTCTGTTCCTGGACGAAATCGGCGACCTAAGCCTCTACACGCAGGTCAAGCTGTTGCGCGTGCTGCAGCAAATGGAGTTCAACCGCCTGGGCAGCACCAAGCTTGTTCCGCTGAAGGCGCGGCTGATTTTCGCAACCCATCAGGATCTCGGGAAGCTGGTAGCCGAGGGCAAATTCCGCCAGGATCTCTTCTACCGCATCAACGTGATGCGCATCAATTCGCCGGCGCTGGCCGAGCACGCGGAAGACATTCCACAGATCGCAACGCACTATCTGCAGCACTATGCGCAGATGTTCCTGAAGCCGATGCATGCCATCAGCGCGGATGCGATGACGCTGCTGCAGAACTACACCTGGCCGGGCAATGTGCGCGAGCTTGAGAACACCATTCAGCGCGCCATCATCCTGGCTCCGGGCACAACCCTTCGGCCGGAAGACCTGCCGCTGGGAATGCACGCGGACAAGGTGATCGACATCAGCGAGTACAACCCCGAAGGATCGTTTGAGCGGCAGCTGCGCGACTACAAGATCCGGCTGGCCCTGGACGCGGTGCGCGACAACAACGGCAACAAGACGCTGGCCGCGCGCAGCCTGGGCATCTCGCGCGCATACCTGCATCGCCTCATTCGGCTCTCCGAACCGGAAGCGATCTACGAGCAGGAGAATGTAGGCTCTGCATCGGCCTGAGCAGGGCTCGAACGTACTGTGACGACACTCCTTTGTAACCGAGACGCGCGGCGCAAACTGTTATAGTTCAGGCATTATGTCCCGGCGGCTGGTGGTTCTGATCGCGGTGTTGGCCTCTCTCCTTGCGCCCGCGCTGGCAGCCGCGCAAACGCCGCCCGCTTCTTCCACAATTCACCCGAAAACTGCGGCACCGGCAGCAGCGCCCGAGACGCCGAGTCCCGATGCCAGCGCGACGCCCATGCAGCAGCCGCAGATCATCGTGAACCCGCCGTCGATTCCTGTGCCGGAATGGGGCTGGCGCGAACAGGCTGCGTGGGGCTCGAACATCGTACTCGCGGTGCTGGGCTATGTGGGCATCATGCTGGCCTTGCGCACGCTCAAGCGCATCGACCGAAGTCTGGAAGCAGGCGCAGCCACGGCGCAAGCCGCGATGGAGAGCGCGACCGCTGCGCTGTCACTCGCGCAGGCGATTGCCAACTCCGAGCGACCGTGGATTGTCGTCACGGTCGAGCCGTTTCTGACGATGGAAAGCAGCTTCAAGGTGATGGCCGCCAATCGTGGACGCAGCCCCGCGCGCATTGTGGCATCGGTTGACCAGGTACGCGTGGCCACGGACGAAACCGAGCTGCCGTCCATGCCCGAGTTCGACCCACCGTCGCAGGCGGACGAAGCAGAGCCGATAGTGCTGTTGCCGGGCGAGGCGACGGGGATCTGGGCCTTCAATCGCGAGGATCTTGCGGGGATCTGTAAGACCGCCGATGCGCTGCGCCGCGTGGAGCGCTGGCAGGCGACGTTGTTCCTCTATGGGCGCATCAGCTATATGGACCTGAGCAGCACGGACGAGAAGCAGACGCACGAGACCTACTGGTGCTGCCGGTACATTCACGGCGAGAAGAACAGCGCACTGGTGATGGCCGGACGGCCCGCCTACAACAAACACAGCTAGACGCCGCGGAACCGGAGCGCACACATACCCGTACTGGGCTGAGAGTTGCGTCTGATTCTGCTACAGTGCCGTAAGCCTGAATTGCGCGGCCGCCATGCAGAGCAGCAGGAGAAGAGATGCCAGTTGTTGAACTCGCGGGAGTGACCAAAGCCTACGAGAACAAGGTCGCGGTGCGCGGCTTGAGTCTCTCCGTCGATGCGGGACAGATGTTCGGGCTGCTGGGGCCGAATGGCGCGGGCAAGACCAGCACCATTCGCATGATGATGGGCATCACGCTGCCGGACTCGGGCACGGTGAAGCTGTTTGGCGCGCCGTTTGAGCGCAAGAGCCTGGAGCGCGTGGGCTATCTGCCTGAAGAGCGCGGCCTCTACAAGAAGATGAAAGTGCTGGAGCAGCTTATCTTCTTCGGCGAACTACATGGCCTTGCGAAGACGGAGGCGCGCAAGCGCGCGGCGGCGTGGACGAAGCGGCTCGAGATCGACGACGTGCTCGAGAAGAAGACCGAAGAGCTTTCGAAGGGAATGCAGCAGAAGATTCAGTTCATCGGCTCGCTGCTGCACGATCCTGGATTGATTGTGATGGACGAGCCCTTCAGCGGCCTCGACCCGGTGAATGCGCAGCTGCTGGAGAAGACGCTGCTGGAGCTGAAGGACGAGGGCAAGGCGATTATCTTCTCCACACACCGCATGGACCAGGTGGAGAAACTGTGCGACTCAATCTGCCTGGTGAACAAGGGCGAGGCGGTGCTGGCGGGGCGCGTGCGTGAGATCAAGTCGCGCTATGAGCGCAATCATGTCGTGGTGGAGTTCGATGGCAGCGCGGATTTTCTGAACAGCGCGGAGATTGCCGAGGCGAAGAATTTCTCCGGTCATGCGGAGATCAGGCTGAAGCCGAACGGCGACGCGCAGAAGCTGCTGGCCGAAGCATCGGCTGGCGCGAAGATTTTTCGCTTTGAGTTGGTCGAGCCGTCGCTCGAAGAGATTTTCATCCGCACGGTCGGAGGCAAAGTCGATGCGTAACGTGCTGCTAATCGCCAGGCGCGAGTATCTGGAGCAGGTGCGCGGGCGCGCCTTCCGCATGACCACCATTGGATTGCCCGCGGTATTTGCCGCGATTCTGGGCGTTGCGTATCTCTCGAGCCTCGGCCTGGGCGCCAACCGGCACATGGCCGTAGCCGCCAACGATCCGGTGCTGGCGCAGGAGATTCGCGACCAGATCGTGGGCGACAAAGAAGCCAAGGCGCATGTGGAGGTGATCGCCCCGGCGACCGAAGCCGACCGCGCGGAGCTGATCCGCAAGACGGCGGCGAAACAGATCGATGGATTTCTCTGGGTGGAGTCGCAGCCGGGGAAAATTCCGACGGCAACCTATTCGTCGCCATCGTCGGGTGATTTCATTACCGCGGCACGCTTGCAATCCGCGCTGACCCACGCGGCACTGGATGCGCATCTGACCGCGCAGGGCATGACGCAGAAAAATGCGGACACGCTGGTGGACGGCGTGCCGATGCACACGCTGCAGGTGAAGAAAGACGGCAGCGTGGTGAAGAGCAACGCCGAGATGTCGTTCTGGAAGGGCTACGTGATGGCCATTCTGCTGTCGATGACGACGATGATCTACGGCATGAATGTGGCGCGTTCCATCATCCAGGAAAAGACCTCGCGCATCTTTGAAGTGATGCTGGCGATCGCGCGGCCGGGCGACATGCTGGCGGGCAAGCTGATTGGTGTGGGCGCGGTGGGGTTGACGCAGATTGCCATCTGGCTGGTGGCGGGCGCGGTGCTGTTGTTTTCGCCGTTGGCCGCGGCCATGCTCACCGGCGATTTGACGGTGCACATCACGTTGACCGAAGCGGTGCTCTTCCCGGTGTACTTTGTGCTGGGCTACCTGCTCTACAGCTCACTGTTCGCGGGGCTCGCCGCAACCTGCGAGACCGAGCAGGAGCTGCAGATGTATATGCCACTGGCAGCCGCGCCCACATGGCTGAGCTTTGCGCTGATCATGCTGATCCTGAACGATTCGAACTCGGTGTGGTCGGTGGCGGCGTCGCTGTTTCCGCCCACCGCGCCGATTGTGATGTTTCTGCGCATGGCCGCGGAGATTCCGCCGTGGTGGCAGTTCGCGGTGTCGATCGGTCTGCTGATGGCAAGCATCGGTGGCGTGCTGTGGTTCTCCACGCGGCTCTACCGGGTGGGCATCCTGATGTATGGCAAGCGCGCTACCCTGCCGGAGCTGATGCGCTGGCTGCGCTACAGCTAGGGCAGTCGCAGTCTTTACAAAGCTTTGACACGGCGAGTCGGCCGTCACAGCGTACAGTATGGATTCCAGATGAGAACGTGGGGCAGAATCTTCCTTGTTGCGCTGTGCGTAGCTTCGAGCGCAGGGCTTTTGCACGCGCAGATGCCCTTCTACACCGACAACGCCGACGTGACCGACAACGGCACGCTGCACTTTGAGCTTTTCAACGAGATCGATGCCCTGCAGTCGGCGCAGTATCCTGACCAACGCCAGAACACGCTCAACTACAAGCTGAACTACGGACTGCCACACGGCCTCGAACTCGACGTCGACTCACCCTATCTGTCGATCGTGCGCGCCGACGGGGCCAAAAGCGCGTACGGACCGGGCGACACGGAAATGGGCGTGAAGTGGAATTTCCGCAAGTCGACGAAACCGCTCAGCGCTCCAGCTCTCTCGGCAAGCTTCTACGCCGAAGTTCCCACCGGCGATTCGAACGACGGGCTCGGCTCAGGTCTGACCGACTACTGGTTGAATTTGATTGCGCAGGAGCCGTTCTCGGACAAGACCCGCATCGACGCCAACTTCGGCTATCTGTTCGCGGGCAATACCAGTACCGGCGTACTTGGCACGCAGACCACCCGCGGCCATGTGTACACCGGCGGTATGTCCATTACCCACGACTGGACCTCGAAGCTAAGCCTGGGCATCGAGGCATTCGGCGCCATCGCGGACAACAAGGGACTGGGACGCGATCAGTTGCAGGGGCTGGCCGGCGGCTGGTACCAGATCACGCCGCGCATCGCCGTGACCTTCGCGATGCTGGGCGGCAGCCACATTGCCAGCCCCAAGGTCGGCGGTCAGTTCGGCTTCGAAGTGGATTTTCCGCTGCGCCACGCCGCGGCTGCGAACGACCCGGCGCAGTAGAGCGGAGGGCAGCCCCGCTTAACCGCGTGGGCGACGTTGGTTCGTCGAGTCTGCTCCGCACCGCTAAAATCAACAGGAGTGACCGCCGAAGACAGACCCCGCTTTACGCTGACCCAGCACCTGGTGCTGGCGGTGGTGCCGCGTCTGGTGTTGGCGCTGCTATGGGTGGTGGGGCTCACCTGGCGGTTTGAGGTCATCGCCGAAGAGGGCGTGAAGCCGGTGCGCACCGGGCAAAAGGCCGGCCCGGAGATCTACTGCTTCTGGCACCAGTGCGTGCTGCCCTGCGCCATGTTCTACCGCGGCTCGGGCGCGGTGATTCTCATCAGCCAGAGCTTTGACGGCGAGCTGATCACGCGCATTCTCAGGATGTTCGGATTCGATGCGGTGCGCGGGTCGAGCTCGCGTGGCGCGCGCGAGGGTCTGCTGGGGCTGGCGGGCGTCATCGACTCCGGACGTACAGCGATCTTTACCGCCGATGGCCCGCGTGGGCCGATCTACGAGACCAAGCTGGGGCCCGTGAAGCTGGCGCAGATCACCGGCGCGCCCATCGGGGCTTTTCATCTGGAGCCGGAACGCGCGTGGGTGATGAACTCATGGGATCGCTTCCTGGTGCCGAAGCCGTTTACGCGCATCTGCGTGAGTTGGGTGCAGTGGACCCATGTGCCTGCCAACCTGCATGCGGACGAGTTTGAAGCCAAGCGCGTGGAGCTGAACGACGCCATCGAGCGCGCGCGGATGAAGGCGCGGGCGCACTTCGGGAAAACGACAGAATGAACAAGCCGGCGAACGATCTGCGCGTAGCGGACTTTGACTTCGAGCTGCCGCCGGAGCTGATTGCGCAGCAGCCGCCCGCGGTGCGCGGCACGAGCCGCATGCTGGTGGTGGATCGCGCCAGAGGCGATTTGCGTGACGCGCAGTTCGGCGAGTTCCCTGCACTGCTCAGGCCCGGCGACCTGCTGGCGCTCAACGACAGCCGGGTGATTCCGGCGCGGCTGTATGCGCGGCGGACGGTGGTGCGCGAGCGGCAGGAGCCGACCGGCCAGATCGAAGTGCTGCTCACCGAGCCGGTGGGAGCCGGCGCGTGGCGGGCTCTGGTAAAGCCGGGGCGCAAAGTGGGCGTGGGCGAGCGGCTGGCCTTCCTCGATGCTGAGGGCAGGACCGCGCTTGAGGCCGAAGTGCTGGAACGGGGCGAGTTCGGCGAGCGGCTGCTGCGCTTTGCGCCAGTCGAGGATTTCTTCGCCGCGCTCGAGCGCATCGGGCACATGCCCCTGCCGCCGTATATTCACCGCGATGACGCGGATGCAGACCGCGAGCGATACCAGACCGTGTTTGCGCGGGATCGCGGCTCGGTGGCCGCGCCGACTGCGGGACTGCACTTCACCCCCCAGGTGCTCGATGAGATTCGCGCGCGCGGGGTGGAGATTGCGCGGGTGACGCTGCATGTGGGCCTGGGCACCTTTGCGCCGCTGCGCGTGGAGCGGGTGGACGAAGTGCGGCTGCATCGGGAGCGGTACTCATTGTCCGAGGAGACGGCAGAGGCGCTGAACCGGGCGCGTGCCGCGGGGCGGCGGATTGTGGCGGTGGGGACGACCGTGGTGCGGACACTGGAGTCGGCGGCGCGGACGGTGGGAGACGGCCCGCTGGAGCCGCACGTGGGAACGACCGATATCTTTATCGGTCCGGGGTTCGAATTTCGGCTGGTGGATGGGCTGCTGACGAATTTTCATCTGCCCCAGTCGAGCCTGCTGATGCTTGTGAGCGCTTTCGCAGGCCGGGAGCGGGTTCTGGCGGCCTACCGGCATGCGGTGGCGAGGCGGTACCGGTTCTTCAGCTATGGCGACTGCATGTTCCTTGGTTGATCGTCGAGTGGAAGCAGGATTGAAGGACAGGACTCGGCAGAATGATTAAGATTCGATGAGATCGATAGTGGGTTTCTGAAGCCCGTGGTGGGATTTGGGTGTGAACTCGCCCAGTCTTGAACACCTTGCCGAAAATAATCTTGTTGGGACGTAGAAAAGGGCCACGGAGCACTACCGAATGCCACGTTAGGTTGGCGAGGCGGTCACGGAGGTACCGGAAAAGGCCAGAAAGCGGTTGCGGAGGGGTAGCCGGGCTGTATACGCTTCGCTTCACAGTCCCACGATTGTCGTATACACATGTGTACACCCAGAAGGCTAAACTTCTGTGTATCACGTTGAATTAATACGCCTTGACTTATCCTGAATTGGAGTGACAATGGCATACATATAGACGTCACTTGTATGCAAGCACGATGAAGGGGGCCGGAGTTGCAATCGATTGCGTGGTGGCCAACCGTGGCGGTTCTTGCCATAGCCACTTTCACGGATCTGCGCAGCCGACGGATTCCCAACTGGCTGGTTTTGCCATTTCTGGCGGTGGGTATCGGTGTGTCGTTCGCCCCGCGAGGCTGGCATGGAATTGGAATTGCTCAGAGCCTGGAAGGCATGGGGCTGGGCTTATTGTTATTCGGTGTCCTGGCCTTCATGGGCGGGATGGGAATGGGAGATGTCAAGCTGTGCGCTGCGATTGGCGCATGGATTGGACCGCAGCAACTGTTTCTGGCGCTGATTGTCACAGGGGTTGCCGGAGGCGTGATGGCTTTGGTTTGGGCTCTCTGCTGCGGGTTTATCGGCGATTTGTTTACAGGCTCGAGCGATTTGCTGTTCGGGTGGAAGAAGCGGGGAATGACGGTGGGCCCGGATTTGACTCTGGCCAACCCGAAGGCACACAAGATGCCCTACGCACCGGCCATCGCCATTGGAACGCTGCTATCGTTTTTCGCTTTTGTTCATTGAGGACGTATTAAAGATGCCGGCGCGGGGCGGACGCTGGCAATATGGTAGGAAGGATCAAATCACAGGACGGTTGTAAACAGCCAGGAGTCTCAAACCGGTAATGTCGACCACTTTTCAAAACCCAGATCAAGATGGTTTCAGCGCAAGCGGTTTGTCTGTAGCGCTCATCGGCCCCAATGACGGGCGCCGCCGGATTGTCGCCAATGCCCTTGCGGGCACAGATGCGACTTCAGTGCGGGAGTACGCGGCGTATCCGAGCAATATCAGCGAATCGGCGCAGTCGATGGGTCAGGACTTTGACGTAGTCATCATCGACCTCGACAGCGACCAGAACACGGCTCTGGAACTGGTGGAGGCGATTGCCACCGGCGGTGTGGCCACGGTGATGGTCTACTCCATGAATCCGGACCCGAACCTGCTGATGAGCTGCATGCGGGCCGGAGCACGCGAGTTTCTGCCCCATCCGATTGCGCTCGGTACCCTGAGTGACGCGCTGAGCCGCGCCTGGTCGCGGAGGCCCGCCTCCAAGACCGGTGCGAAGGGCGGCGCCGGTGGCAAAGTGGTGGTCTTCCTCGGCGGTAAAGGCGGCTCCGGTGTAACGACCGTGGCCTGTAACTTCGCCGTTTCGCTGGTGCAGGAGTGCAACCAGAATGCGGTGCTGATCGATCTCGATCTGCCGCTGGGCGATGCCGCGCTGAACCTCGGCATCAGCCCGCAGTTCTCGACCGTGGATGCGCTGCAGAACTACAGCCGTCTGGATCAGAACTTCCTTTCCAAACTATTGACCAAGCACAGCTCGGGGCTGTTCGTGCTGGCTGCGCCGGGCAAGTTCCCGCAGGTGGAAGTCAATCATGAAGCGGTGGAGAAGCTGGTGAGCATCGCCAAGCAGGCCTATGACTTCGTGGTAATCGACGCCGGATCGCGGTTCGACATGAGCGGCACTACGCTGGTGGAGCGCGCCGATACGGTGTACCTTGTGATGCAGGCGGGGATTCCGGAGCTGCGCAACTCGCATCGCGTCATCTCCGAGTACTTCAAGAGCGGCGGATCGAACCTGGAAATTGTATTGAACCGCTTTATGCCGCGTTCTGGCGGCGTGGATGAAGAACATATATCGAAGGCGCTGACGCGCCCCGTACAGTGGAAGATTCCCAGTGACTACGTGACCGTGCGCCGCATGCAGAATGAGGCCACGCCGCTGGCGCTGGAGGATTCGATGATTGCAAGAGCCATTCAGGACATGGCCCGTACCGCATGCGGAATGCCCGCAAAGCCTGAAAAGAAGAAAGGGTTCAGCCTCTTTGGCTGAGCCGCCGATGAATACAGTTAGCCGATAGGAATGGTGCTACGTGGAACATGTAAATCTGGAGACCTTTAAATCGGAAGTACACCGGACGCTGATCTCCAAGCTCGACTTGGAGAAATTGTCGCGCGTAAATTCGAATCAGGCACGTCAGGCCGTTTCCAGCATTATTAGTGAAATTATTACGGACCGCCGCGTGCCGCTCAGCTTCGATGAGCAGGAGAAGATTCAGACCGACCTGCTGGACGAAGTCTTCGGCCTTGGCCCGCTGGAACCGCTGCTCAAGGATCAGAAGATCTCCGATATCCTCGTCAACGACAAGGACCATGTGTTCGTGGAGCGCGGCGGCCTGATGACTCGCGCCGATGCCTCGTTCCGCGACGATCGCCACCTTCTCCAGATTATCGATCGCATTGTGTCGCGGGTGGGCCGCCGCGTGGATGAGTCTTCGCCGATGGTCGATGCCCGCCTGCCTGACGGCTCGCGTGTGAACGCGATCATTCCTCCGCTGGCTCTGGATGGTCCTTCCCTCTCCATCCGCCGTTTCGGCACCGGCCCCCTGGCAGCCAATCAGCTTGTCCAGCTCAAGAGCATCTCGGCGGAGATGATGGAGCTGCTTTCTTCCGCGGTGCGCGCACGCCTCAGCATTCTGATCTCGGGCGGCACCGGCGCCGGCAAAACGACCTTCCTCAACATCCTCTCGCAATACATTCCGCAGAACGAGCGCATCATCACCATCGAAGATGCCGCCGAACTGCAGCTGGCGCAGGAAAACATTGTGCGCCTGGAGACGCGGCCGCCGAACGTGGAAGGCCAGGGCGCAATCCGCCAGCGGCAACTGCTCATCAACTGTCTGCGTATGCGTCCCGACCGCATCATCATCGGTGAGTGCCGCGGCGAAGAAGCGTTCGACATGTTGCAGGCCATGAACACCGGCCACGAAGGATCGATGACGACCGTCCACGCCAACACGGCGCGCGATGCTCTCACCCGTCTGGAATCGATGGTGGCGATGACCAACATTGCCCTACCGGAAAAGACGGTGCGCTCGCAGATTGCCTCCGCGTTGACGATTGTGGTGCAGTGCACGCGCCTGAGCGACGGCACCCGCAAATGCGTCAGCATTCACGAAATCACCGGCATGGAAGAGAACGTCATCAGCATGCAGGAAATCTTCTCGTTCCAGAAAAAGGGAATCGGTCCCAATGGCAAGGTGCTCGGCGTCTTCAAGCCGAGCGGCATCCGGCCACGCTTCCTCGAGCAGCTGCGCACTGCGGGAATCTTCCTGCCGCCCAGCTTGTTTGAGCGCGTGACTGAGGTCAGTTAGGCCAGAAGGAGGAACAAGGCAATGGTTTCGATCGCTATCGTAGTTTTCCTCTCCGTGTTCGTCCTCGCGGTGCTCATCGCAGCAGCAGCGGGCGCGGGCTCGTCGAAACAGGATAAGGCCATGCTGGCCCGGTTGGATTCGGCCCTGGCCACCAATCGCGCTGGCGGTGACATGGCCGATCTGCTGATCGACGTGCGCAAAAGCGATCTGATGAGCAACATTCCCTGGATGGACCGGGTGCTGCGCAAGGCTGAAGTGACGCCGCGTTTGCGCAGGCTGCTGTATCAGGCCAATCTGAAGTGGACGGTGGGTGGACTGATGATGATGTGCCTCGCGGCCTTCCTCATTCCGGGCTATCTTGTCTATCTGCGTACAGGCGTCATTATCGTTTCCGTGGCAATCGGACTCGTCTTCGGATTCGCGCCGATCGGTTATGTTCTCTACCTGCGCAAAAAGCGCATGGACAAGTTTGAAGCGGGACTACCCGAGGCGCTCGACCTGATTTGCAGCGCACTGCGCGTGGGCCACAGTCTCAACTCCGCGCTGGGCCTGGTAACGCGCGAGTGCCCTGACCCGGTGGGTCCGGAGTTCAAAGTCTGCTTCGAGGAACAGAACTATGGTCTGGAATTGAAGACGGCTCTTGAAAATATGGTGAACCGCATGCCCGTCCAGGATCTGCGCATTGTGGTGACGGGTATTCTGATTCAGAAGGAGAGCGGCGGCAATCTGGCTGAGGTTCTCGAAAAGACTTCCGACGTGATTCGCGAGCGCTTCCGTTTGAAACGCCAGGTACTGACGCATACCGCGCAGGGCAGAATTTCAGGCGTTGTGCTGACGCTGCTGCCGATTGTTCTCGGCTGCGCACTTTATTTTCTCGACCCGAAGATGATGAGCTTGTTGTGGACGCGCGACCTCGGGAAAGACATGCTCTACCTTGCTGCCGGGCTGATCATCGTCGGTGGCATCATTATTCGGCAAATTGTCAACATGGACGTATAGAGGGTGCTATGGGCGTAGCGGTTGCAGCATTTTTCGCCATATTTCTGTTGATCGGCAGCGTGGGCCTGCTGGTCTTCTATCGCGAAACAATTCAGGCACGCATCAGTTCCGCGATTAATCCGCAGGTAAAGGGGCCCGAAAAGTCTCTCAAGAACAAGCTGCTGGACACGCGCGAAGTTCTCGAGGGAGTGGTGGAGCGCTTTGAGAAGGTGGTGCCCAAGAGCGAGGCTGAGACTTCGGTCACGCGCCAGCGCCTGGTTCGCGCCGGCTTCCGCCAGGAGAGTGCCCTCAAATTCTTCTACGGCGCGAAGGGAATTACCCCGATCGTGCTGGCGGCCATTGGATGGGCTTCCGGTCTTGGCGGACACAATCCGCTGATGATTGTTCTGGCCTGCGCGGCATTGGGCTTCCTTGCCCCGGACTTTGCCCTGGGCAAGCTGATCTCGAATCGGCAGGCCAAGGTTCGCCGCGGACTGCCTGATGTGCTCGACATGCTCGTGATCTGCGTGGAAGCCGGACTGAGCCTGGATCAAGCAACCGCGCGCACCGCCGAAGAAATGCATGGATCACAACCCGTGTTGAGCGACGAATTGAAGGTGGTGGCCCTGGAACAGCGCGCCGGCAGCGTTCGCGCCGATGCGTGGAAGCACTTTGCCGACCGAACCGACGTGGACGTGGTGCGCAATCTGGTGTCAATGCTGGTTCAGTCGGAGCAATTTGGCACCAGCGTCGCGAAGACGTTGCGTGTACATTCGGATACGCTTAGGACGAAGCGCGTCCAGGAGATTGAAGAGAAGGCGGCGAAGCTGTCGGTCAAGCTGCTGTTCCCGCTGGTTCTGTTCATCTTCCCTTCGTTGTTTGTCGTGGTTCTCGGTCCCGCGGTCATCATGATGTCGGAATCGTTTAAAACGCTGTTTTCAAATTAAAAAAGGAGAATCGGAATGGATACCACAACAATGCTTCGCGTAGCCGCTGGCGTACTTTTCGTCATCGTGCTGGTGATCCTTATTCAGCGCCGCCGCACACGGGTCAAGTAAACACTGTTTCGACGGAGCCTGACGGGATTTTGTGATTCGCGTCAGCGCATTCCGTTTTATGCGACATTCAAGAAAGGGGAACTGCGATGGACGGGACAACGCTAGTCCGGGTAGCTGCCGGCGTGCTTTTCGTCATTGTGCTGGTGGTATTGATTCAGCGCCGCCGCACGCGCGTCAAGTAACGGAGATATCGCGGCCTGCAAGGTTGCAAAATGGCGGCCGGCGCGCCGAGCGCCGGCACATCAGTTCTCTCTCTGCCTGGCGGACGCTTTCGAACCGCAGGCGGGAAGGGATTCCGCTATCTCACCGAGTGCAGCCGGGCCCAGTTATCACACGATGGCTGGATTTTTTCTGCCTTCAGCCGATAACAGATAGTGCGCTCGCGGCAGTGCTATACACGATGAGCTCCACCCCGACAGTGCAGCGGCTGGAGACATCGTTGGGACTCGTTTTCCACCACCTCCCCGGTATCTGCGGTATGCTCGAATGTAAAGCGCCAGGGACGATAACGGTGCAATGCTCAAGGCTTCGCGGCGGAGCAACGCTCCGGGTGCGTTCCTTCAGGGATCAAACGCAATGAACAGCTTTGAGGCAACCACGGAGAAACAGAGTTCGCTCAAGACGTGGCTCAAGAACTGGCTATCGTCTGATCGCCGCCGCGCGCGTCGCCAGCCCCTTCCGGGTTTGGTGGCGTACTACTGGACAGGCAGTGCTCCGCGCGCTTACCAGATCTCCGATATCAGCTCAAGCGGATTTTATCTGCTGACGGAAGAGCGCTGGTTCCCCGGCACGATGGTGCTGATGACTCTGCAGAGAACCGACAGCGACGGGCAGAACCTGGAAGACTCGATTGCCGTTCAGTCGCGCGTGGTGCGCTGGGGCAGCGACGGACTGGGGCTGGCCTTTGTGCTTTCCCGCGGAGCTGATCTAAGCCACGGCGACGCGATGCGCGAGCATGGCGCAGACAGAAGGACGCTGGATCGGTTTCTCTCGCTGATCAAGCATGAATCTTCGGCTGCAAGCCGCTACTGATCGCGAACGGGCGGGCAAATTCACCCGCCTCATTAATTCTCGTCTTCCGGAATAATCAGAAGGACCTCAACCCGTGCGGGCTGGCCGTTGTGCTTGGCCGGCCGGAACTGCCACTGCGCGAGAGCGGCCAGCAGTGCCTGTGCATGCCGGTATCCCGGAGGAAAGACCACGGAGAGACTTTCAAAGCGGCCTGCCTGCGTAACGAAGCCATGCACCATCAGGGCGTCGGCGTTCACGTTGACCGGGCTCGCATTGGGCCTCACCAGAAAGAAGGGCCACGGCGGGTCCAGGTGATTCTCGCCGGTGGGTGACTTGGCTTCAACATTCGCGGGCAGCGAGTATTGCAGAATCCAGCTCTGCGGCAGACCCACCTTCAGGTAGACCGAATAGATCAGACGTCCGCCCCAGATGTCGGCTGTCTCCGGGAACTGATCAGTGAGCGTGGAGCCGACCACAACCACGCCAAACTGCCCGTTCGCCGGCTGCGTGATGCGGGTAAACGAGGGCTCAGTTCCCTCCCCTGTGCCGCCTGGGCCGCCGCCGCCCGTGCCAGTTTTCGATGGTGCATTGCCTGTACCCACACCCTGGCCCGCATTCGCGCCGGTGCCGGCGGTGGTGCCGTGCTGGTTGCCGAGCGGTCCATTGGAGTTTCCGTTGGTGCCCTGGCTCAGTTGCGTGCCGTTCTTCACTCCATTGGCGTTGGCCGCGCCGGGACCGTTCTGCTGCCCGTTTCCGGACTTGCCCGCACCGAGTGCACCGTCCTCTGTACCCGCAGCGGTCTGGTTGACCGCGGGCAATTCAATCCTGCCCTGGTTCAAATGCATTTCGGAGATGGACATGACCGCGCCCGACGGCGACTCAGTGGAGATGTCGGAGCGCGTCTGCGGAAGCCGGTCCGCGAGATCGGGGCCGCGCACCGTAATAGGCGTGCTGGTGCCGGGTGTCGGCATCGGCATCTTGGTGGTGAAGGCCGTCGGTGAAATCGGCGTATCGACAAAGTTTGTCTGCGGCGTGGGACGCACGATGGAGGGCCGTGCGTTCACATTGGCAAGCTTCTGCACCGGCGGAGCGGTCAGCACTTTGACGTTGGGTTTCTGCGGCGCCCACAGCATCAGCGACGGCATGGACGCTTGCTTCATCACGATCGGAGTATCGGGTACGTCCGGCTGGACAATGGTGTGATCCGCGAGATGCAGTTTGGGAATCTGACGCAGGCTCGCCGACGCGGCAGCGGCGGCTGCGCTATGTCCCGAGGCGCTATAGGCCGGCGAACTCTGCCCCGGATACATGCCCGCGGCTGCGGAGTTGTGAGGCCGATCGGGATCGGAACTGGTGAGATCGACCTGGCGCAGAAGATAGCGATTGGCTTCATTCTTGAGATCAATGCGCGGCGCAAAGAAAAACCCATAGAGAATGAGGCTGACCACGCACACATGCGCGACCGCCGAAAGAATAAAAGCGTACGGCTTCTGGGGTTTCGCGTTGTCCTGAGCAAAGATCGAGATCGGGCGGGAAGACCCCATGGGGGATTGAGTTCCTCTCCTGCGTATTTGCTTTTACTTTACATGCAGATCAGCTCTGCGTAGCCACTGCTCAAGTACCTAGACAGGTGACCTTTGATTACTAATCCACGCATCGCACCGGGAAGTTCCTCGGGCAGGCGCGACCGTGACTGCCATGCGTAATGTGCGAATCCAAAGTAACTGGACCCAATGGCGCAGAATTGCGCATAGTATGGGAAGTATTCCGTGGATGTGTATGCGATAGTTTAGCGAAGCAGGACCGCTCGCTCGGCGAGGAACCCGCCGGACGAGCCGTACACCAGAGCGCGCGACAGGCGACGTAGAGTATTGGCAACACGCCGGTAGTGCGACAGGTTCCGGAGGTCACATGGGCCATTTTTTGCTGGCAGACTGCATATGTATTGGTGCTATACTTCATCGTCATTAAACCCTCATCTGGGGATCAACCAAGCGCACGATCACCTCGGCGAGAGCTGTTCGCCGTAACGTACTGTAATCGCCACCGCTGAATTTTAGAGACGGCACAGCGCCGTACTTGTAGCAAAGACAGGATTTCTGAATGAATCGACGATTGCTAGTTATCCTCCTCATTGCCCTTGTGGTCGCATCGATCAGCTCTTACGTCATTGCGCGCATGGTTGGCTCGCGTGTGAACGCTGCGAAACCGCTGCCGGCAACCACAGTTGTGGCTGCCGCGCACGACATCAAGATCGGGACCATTCTGGCCGACAGCGACCTGAAGACCATCTCGATTGTTGGGGCGGCTCCGCAGGGCACCATCACGGATCGGAAGAACGCCATCGGCCGCGGTGTGATCGCAAATATCTATAACGGTGAAGCGCTCATGGACAGTCGTCTGGCTCCTCTGGGCTCTGGCGGCGGTTTGGCGGCCACCATCAAGCCCGGATATCGCGCATGCGCGGTGAAGGTGGACGATGTGGTCGGCGTGGCCGGCTTTGTCACTCCCGGCATGCACGTTGACGTGCTGGTCTCTGGCAATCCTCCGGGAGCGACCAACCAGGACACGCAGACGCACACGATCCTGCAGAACATCGAAGTGCTTTCGGCTGGTACTGACATCCAGAAGGATGCGGGCGGCAAGCCACAGCAAGTGCAGGTGGTGAACCTGCTGGTAACGCCGGAAGATGCACAGATTCTTTCGCTGGCGGCAACCCAGATGCACATTCAGCTGGTACTGCGCAATCCGCTGGACACAACCGTGACGCCGGTTCCGCAAACGGCGATGGCTAGCCTCTTCACTGGCGCTCCCAAGCCTGTCCAGCCCCAAGCGCACAAGGCCCGGGCCGCAGCCCCGGCGCCGCAGCCCTTCACCATTACCGTGATCAACGGCGAAACCAAGTCCGAGGCAAAATTCGCTTCTTCCGGGGGACAAAAGTGAACGTACGAGTGGGCATTACCATCGCCGGATTAGGCGCGTTGACCATGTTCGTTTGCGCCTCTGCGGCAGTTGCGCAGGCCGCAGCAGCTACAGCTGGTGCGCAACAGGCAGCGCCTGCTGCACCCGCGCCAGTTCCACCGCCCCCCATGCAGGCAGTAGGACCTTCGGGCCAGGACTCATCGAACGATCTCTCGGTGACGGTGGGCAAGTCCGTGGTTCTGGATCTGGCCAAGCCGATCCGCCAGATTGTGGTTGGACTGGGAGACTTTGCCGAGGCTGAGGCCGTGAGCCCTACGCAGGTGCTGGTGAACGGCAAGGCTCCGGGCGAAACCACCCTGATTATCTGGGACAGCACAGGTAGCCGGCAGTTCTTTAACGTAACCGTAAGGGCGAGCACCTATGCGACCCACGATCAGCTTGAGGCGATTCGCCGCCAGCTTCGTGCGGAGTTGCCTGGCCAGGACGTGAATGTCGCGATCGATAGTGGCAATGTCTATCTGCGCGGAACTGTGGACGACCTCACCAGCGCCAACCGCGCGGCTCTCATCGGCGCAACAGCCGGCAAGGTGGTCAACCTGCTCAACGTGAAGGTGCCTGGGGCGGATCGGCAGATTCTGCTGAAGGTACGGTTCGCGAGCGTTGACCGCAGCAAAGAAAGACAGCTGGGCCTGAACATCTTCAGCACTGGCTTTGGCAATACCATTGGTACGGCTTCGACCGGCCAGTATTCACCTCCGGGCGTGTCCACTTCTTCGCCAGCGACCGCGACCGTAAACCAGGCACTGAACCTCTTCGCTTACTACCCGGGGCTGAACCTGGGCGCGACGATCGAAGCGCTGGAACAAAGAGGCGTGGTCGAGTCCCTCGCCGAGCCGAACATTCTTGCGGAGAACGGCAAGCAGGCGAGCTTCCTCGCCGGCGGCGAATATCCCTTCCCCATGGTGCAGGGCGGGACCGGCGTCGGCGGCGCAGCCGTCAGTATCATGTTCAAGGAATACGGTATCCGTCTCAGCTTCATCCCGACGATCACACCGCGCGGAACGATCCGTTTGCAGGTGGCGCCGGAAGTAAGCGCGCTGGACTTTGCCGATGCCGTAACGATCTCAGGATTCACCGAGCCGGCTATCTCGATTCGACGTGTGAAGACTGAGGTAGAACTTGCCGACCGCCAGAGCTTCGCGATTGGCGGCCTGCTCGATAATACCGAGAACGACACCTTCGAGAAGATCCCCTTCCTTGGGGACATTCCGATCCTGGGCAAGTTGTTTCAGTCGATGCAGCGCACCAAGAACAACACGGAACTGATTGTCATCGTCACGCCCGAGATCGTCGATCCAGTTCCGGCGGGCACTGAAATCGCTTTGCCAAAGTATCCGCAGGGCTTCCTGCCGCCCAACTCAAACACGGCGATGCATACGCCCGACAACAACGCTCCGAGCGCTCCTGCTCCTGCAACTATGCCCGTTGAGAAACTCATCGAAAGCATGAAGCCGGAGACACCGCTTGGGGACAGCAGCACCGGTGGCGGCTCGGGCGGCGGCGGTGCTAGCACCGGTTCGACCAGCGGCGGTACGCAGTAATCAGCCGCGAATTGCTGACCATCGCAACAAACAACTCGAAGCCCCGCCTGGCAACACGGGTGGGGCTTCTTACTTACAGGGTGTTTAGAGCGACCACAACTGAACAGAAGGTTTGCCATAGTGCCGACTCCGGCGAACTAACGTTGCTCAGAGCCGGGCGGCAACTCGTTCTTTGTTTTGTATAGATACGCCTAAGTGAGAGAGACAAGCTCGGCCGTTCTGATATGAATAATGTGCCGCACACTACGAGCAGCATGGAAGCAAATGCAGCTGAGGGCCAAAGCCGCGGCGGTGCCAGTTCGCAAATCGGGGGAAGGCTCAGCATACGCAATGTGACGCGGGGCACCGATCTGGCTAGCGCGGCAGAAGTGGCCGGCACCGGCGCGCAGCGGTCCAAGGGGCTTCTTGGGCGCACGGGGTTGGCCCCAGGGGAGGCGCTCTGGATTGTTCCATGTGAAGCGGTGCACACATTCTTTATGAAGTTCTCGCTGGACCTCGTCTACCTCGACCGGCGACGCCGTATTGTGAAGATCAAGCGCAATGTGGCGCCCTGGCGCCTCTCCGCGTGTGTCCGAGCCCATTCGGTCATTGAGTTCGCTGCGGGCGCGCTGCACCCGGAAGGCGTGCACCTGGGCGACCAGCTGGTCTTCGAAGCGGCCTCCGAGTTGCACGGATCGGTTCACCAGGCTGCTATCGATTAACCGTGATTCGCAAATTTCACGAAGGAGGATGGGCGACTCAACGGACTGTTTTTTATTGACTGTCATGCCCACATGAGGCTGACGATTGATCCCGGTTACTTTCGTGGGAGCATTGCTCCACCTTTGTGGGATGTATACCAGCGGGGAGTTCGGCTTACAGTATTTGTGTACCACCGTTTACACTCGATTCCGCTTGACTTTGGTTAAATTGTTGAATTCCAATGGTAGATACTTGTTCACCAGAGTTGGCATCGGAATTGCACTGTAAAGAACAAGCCGGCCCGTGGCTGGAACAACTCAAACAATAGGAGAGACTACGAACATGAAAGATATGATCCTTAAGATGTATGTCAAGATGCAGACCCTGACGGCCAATGAAGAAGGCCAGGACATGGTCGAGTACGCACTGGTTGTCGCCCTGATCGCCTTCGGCGCCACCGCTGCGATGAGCACCCTTTCCACCGAACTCAACAGCGCTTTCAACTCCATCAGCAGCAAGCTCGCGAGCGCCCTGTAACCGTCACGGACTGACCTGCAGGTCTGCCAGGCGGAGAAACCAATCCGCTCTATAGACACGATTACATTGGCAGAACATGCAGGTCACACGTGGTACAAGCAGTGATTCATAGCGAACAGAAGCACTCGACGTGTTTACGTCGAATAAAGGGCTATGGGAATGAATCATCTCTTTTTGAAGCTGCATATTTATTTGCAGACATTCCTTGCCGAGCAAGAAGGCCAGGATATGGTTGAATACGCTCTGGTAGTCGCCCTTATCGCCTTTGGTGCTACTGCAGCGATGAGTAAACTGTCCACTGAATTGAGTTCCACGTTTAACTCCATCAGCTCAAAACTCGGGAGTGCGCTGTAGCCGACAATTGAGGATGATTGAGCGCTAAGATTTGGACACAACCGGGGAGCAGAGGCGCGATCAAATTTTTGGAAGATGATCGCCTTCAGCATCCTCTTCTTGACATAGATTCAGTCTGTTCACCACGGGATAAGTTGCCGGAACTCGTAACCACGGGTTCCGGCAATATCATGTGTGGGCTAAGTAATACTTACAAATTGCAGGCAAAGTCGACGCGCAGGCTGGGCCCTTCCCAATGCAGTATCGCTGCTTGAGGCGCAATCCGGTCATTTCAACCCGCCCAATTCCCGAGCAAGCTCGAAGGTGTTTTGTCCCGCAGTCGCGCTCCTGTACACTGCCCGTGAGTAGAACCCTATGAAATTTGGCCCGCACTGGAAACACCTTCCCAGCCTGCTGTTCCTCTTGCTGGGGAGTGGCATCTCAATTGTTTCCGGCCTCGCGCTGGAGCGCGGTGCGCAGGGCGGCGTTATGGGTTTCCCGGGCATTTATTACGGCACGCGCTGCCTCCTCGAGCACGGCGACCCCTATGTCCCGGCGCAACTTGAATCGTTCTATCAGCGGGCCGGCGCTGGAGTTCCAGCCAACTCTGTGGCGCGCCGCCAGGCAGTGACGCTGTATGTGAACCTGCCCACGACCTTTCTCTTCGTCGCTCCACTCGCGCTGCTTCCGCTTAAGGTTGCCTCTGCGCTTTGGATGACGGTACTCATTGGAGGCTTTCTCACTGCGGCTCTCCTGATGTGGGATCTCGGCGCAGCTCACGCCCGCAATCTTTCAACTCTTCTCATGTTTGTGTTGCTCGCAAACTGCCAGGTGCTATTTGCCGGCGGCAATACTGCTGGCATCGTGATCGGGTTCTGCGTGATTGCTAGCTGGTGCTTCCTGCGCGAACAATATGCCTGGACTGGTGTCCTATGCCTGGCGATCGCACTGGCCATGAAGCCTCACGATGCGGGGCTCGTTTGGCTCTTCTTTCTGCTCTCCGGTGGTATGCAGCGCAAGCGCGCACTGCAATCGGCTGCGATCGCGGCCGTGCTGGTGGCCGCTGCCGTTCTATGGGTCTCCGTGGTTGCGCCGCATTGGCTCACGGAATTCCGCACGAATCTGGCTGCGATTTCAGCGCCGGGTGGCATCAACGAACCGGGGCCGCGGTCCATCGGCGTCAACAGCGCGGATATGATCATCGATCTGCAAACTGTCTTCAGCATCGTCCGCGATGAGCCCGGGTTCTACAACACGGCAACCTACGTTGTATGCGGAGCGATCTTTCTGATGTGGGCACGAGCCGTTCAACGCGGGCGGTTCTCGCCGCAAACCGCATGGCTCGCACTTACCGCTGCCGCTGCGCTCTCCATGCTGGTGACGTATCACCGCTCCTACGATGCGCGATTGTTGATGCTCGCCGTCCCGGCCTGCGCCATGCTTTGGAACCGCGGCGGACGGATTGCATGGGTTGGGCTGGCGCTAACCACTGCCGGCATCACCATCACGGGAGACATTCCTCTGGCCATTGTTGCGCTGGCTACCGGCCATCTGCCCATGACAACGCCGGGGTTCGGCGCAAAGCTGGCGGCCATCTGCCTGGGGCGGCCTGCCCCGCTTCTTCTGATGGCAATGGCGATCTTCTATCTATGGGCTTATGCGCGGAGCGCCCACTGGGATGCTTCGCCGGCGCCGGCCGAGATTCGCAGTTAGTGCGACGGAACGGAAGTGGGCGCAGCCGGTCTGGCAAATAATACGCAGAGGTTTTGGCCGTCGCCCTCTTTCCTGGCGATGCTCCATCCCGGCGTACGCTCGAGGAGATACGCGAGCGGCTGATCTTCTTCAATGAGCACATGATCGATGCGGTATTGATCCAGCAGACGCAGCGAATCGTGCAGATGAACAATGTCGACAAAGTCCTTCATCACGCCGTGATGCTCAAAGGTGTCCCAGCGCGTGTCGATGAACGTCGGCTTCGAATAAAAGTCCATCAGCCCGCCGAAGTCTTCCTGGTTCAGCGTTCGCCACCCGGGCTGCAACGACTCGATCGTCTGCATGGGCATTTCCTTTGCAAGCCCCTTTTGCAGTTTTGCCTCGGTCGGCAGGAAACGCGTCAGGACAACGAGGACGCCCACTGCGATCAGCCCATTCATTAGCGGAATCGTCTTCTTGATCGCCGGCGGCGGGAAGAAGCTGCGCGTCAGGTCGGTGGCAAGCATGGGCAGCGTTAGCAGAGCGGCAAGAACGGTAAAGCGTGCGTGAGCAAATGCCTCGTACCACGCCGCAAAGAAGAGCACCATCTCAAAGAGCTTCCACTTCCTCGCGTGGAGAACATTGGCCAGCACCATCAAGCCAATCGTCAGCACTGAGACCTTGCCCACGATCCATGCAAGATTCAGCGGCTCCCATTCCTGAACGCTGCCAAGATTGAGGGTTTGGCCAAAGGCCATGTCGAAGGGATTCCACAGCAGGCGCCAGCCGTAGGGATTGATGAACAGAAAGACCACGCAAAGCCCCAGCACGATGAGCAACTGCTTCCGCTCTGGCCACGAAAGGGCCTCCTGCCGAAAACTGCCGCGATCGACCCGGAACCATCCGCACAGAATATGGAGGGCGAGGATGGCGATGCCGAAGATCCAACTGCCGTGAAGATTGATCCAGATGCAAAACACCGGCGGCAGAAGCCAGAGAAGCCGATGTTTGCCTCGTTCCGACGCTTCGAGGATCGCCATCACGGCCGAGAGCGCGAGGTAGCCGAAGAGTATCGTGCGCGCGCTGGCGTTGGGTGTCAGAAGCATGAGCCCGAGGACCGACGTCCATAGTGCGACGGATTCGTTGCGTGACCTCCACGAGCTGCGCAGATAGAGAAACAGCATGTTGCCGCAGATGCCAACCGCAGAGCAGAGGTAGATGCCGATGAGTCCGAAGCTTTTGTAACCTAGCCAGAACAGCATTCCCGAGAGCCACTCGGGGTCAATCCAGGGCTTGCCCGCAACCGTGAAGGAGAACGGTTCCATGTGAATGAAGTGGTGCGTCTGATCCACGATGCGCCCACATGCAATGTGCCACCACAAGTCTGGATCGTTGAGCAAGCCCTCGGGCTGGCGCAGGCCGGTGAGGATGACGGTAATCAGCAACAGGATGGCCATATCCATCAGGCTTCTTCCGAAGATTCTCCGCGCAAAAGACGGCTCCGTGGCGGGGGTCATCTCATCGCGGGTAGAAACTTCGGCGCTCGCCTGAGCATCTGGCTGGAGTGTCATAGCACCACAGTACTTGACCCGCAAACGGGTCGACAACACCAGCGCGAAGCTTCCCTGCCAGCGCGCATTCAGGTCGTTAACGGCGCCCGCTGCAAAGGCGCGCGGGAGCGGGCCGCGCGGCCTCACACTTCTGCTTCCCTGATAGACTCGGTAGCGTGCCAGACCAAGCCAAGCCGCCTGTCTTCCTGCTCGACACCATGTCATTCATCTTTCGCGCATACCACGCGATGCAGCGCAGCCGGCCCATGTCCACCCGCACCGGACTGCCCACCGCGGCAACCTACGTGTTTGTAAACATGATTCGCAAATTGCGGCAGGATTTTTCGCCGCGCTACTTTGCCGCCGTCTTCGATGTCAGCGGCGAGGTCTTTCGCGACGAGCGGGCCCGCGCCATCGGCACGCTGCGCAAATGGAACGCGAAGACACAGGGCTTCGACGAAGTGAACTATGCGGGCTACAAGGCGAATCGTGAAGCCATGCCCGAGGATCTGCGACGGCAGATTCCTTACATACGGCGTTCGCTTGAAGTGCTGCGTATTCCTGTGCTGCAGGCAGAGGGGTTCGAGGCCGACGACGTGATTGGCACGCTGGCACGCGAGGCGGCCGAGCGCGGACATGACGTTTTCATCGTCTCCGGCGACAAAGACATGATGCAGTTGGTCACGCCGCAGGTAAAGATTCTCAATCCGCAGAAGGACAACCTCATCCTCGATCCAGCGAAGGTAGCCGAAACGCTGGGTGTACCGCCAGAAAAGGTTGTCGACGTGATGGCCCTACGCGGCGATACGGTGGACAACATTCCGGGCGCGCCTGGAATCGGCGACAAGGGCAGCGTCGATTTGATCGTAGAGTTTGGCAGCGTGGAAGCCGTGCTCGATCGTACCGCCGAAGTCAAGCGCAAGAGTTATCGCGAATCGCTCGAGCAGAATCGCGATGCTGTTCTGCTATCGAAGGAACTCGTAACCATCGATTGCTATGTGCCGCTCGAGCTTGACCTGACGGCCATGGAGACATCCGCGCCCGACATCGAGGCCTGCCGCGAGCTCTTCACCGAGCTCGAGTTTACTTCGATGCTGCGCGAGCTTGCGCCGCCTGCCGCAGTCTCTCCGCTTGTACTCATCGAGGAGCCGACCGCCGAGCAGACCGCCGCATTTCTTGCCGCCGCGCGCCTGCAAGGATTTGCATTTGCGCTGGACACTGCTGATCCAGTGGCGGATGAAGCCGAGGACGAAGTCCCCCGAACGCTTTCGCTCCTGGATGCGGCAGAGGCCGCCGAGAAGAAGGGCCAGCACTACGTCGGCGTTTGCACAGGCGCGGATACAGCGCTGCGACTTTCTCTCAGCAGTGAGTTGCGCGCGGTGTTGGAGGACGCTGCGATTCCAAAACGAACGCACGACTGGAAGCGAGCGCTGCATGTGCTGGGCGACCTTGGTGTGGAGCTGCGCGGAACGGTGGACGACACCATGCTGCTCTCGTATGTGCTCAACCCGACGCACACTTCGCAAACACTGGCAGATGTGGCGGCGCGGCACGGGCAGCCGCAGCCATCGTCACTGCCCGCGGCCGCAGCTGTCATATCGGAGCTCGTCGTTCCACTACGCGCAGAGGCCGACCGCGCATCGGTGACGCGCGTCTACCAGGAGATCGATCTACCGCTCGCTCCGGTCCTGTTTCGCATGGAGCGCGCCGGCATCCGCATCGATACTGACGTGCTGGACGGATTATCGCAGCGGTTCGCCGTGGAGATTGGCCGCCTGAGCGAGCGCATCTACGAGCTCAGTGGCAGGCGCTTCAATATCAACTCTCCCAAGCAACTCGGCGAGGTCCTCTTCACGCACATGGGCCTTCCCGCGCCTGTGGTCCGCGGCAAGGGCAAAGCAATCTCAACCGCTCAGGACGTGCTGGAGCAACTCGCAGACGAACATGAAGTGCCGAGATTGGTACTGGAATTTCGCCATCTTTCGAAGCTGAAGTCGACCTACATCGATGCATTACCGCTACTCGCTGACAGCGCATCGCGCGTACATACGACGTTTCAGGCTGCGGCCACTGCCACTGGTCGACTCTCGTCGGTCAATCCGAACCTGCAGAATATTCCCGTGCGTACGGAGCTGGGCCGGGAGATCCGCGCAGCCTTCGTCGCTACACCCGGCGCAACCTTGCTCTCGGCGGACTACTCGCAGATTGAGCTGCGACTGCTCGCACACTTTAGCGGCGACCCGCTGCTGGTGCGTGCTTATGAGAACAACGACGACATTCATACGCTCACAGCAAGTGAGGTGTTCGGTGTTGCTCCTGACGCGATGGACAAAGAGACACGCAATCGCGCCAAGGCTGTCAACTTCGGCATCGTCTATGGCATCTCGCCGTTCGGGCTAGCGGCACAGCTTGGCATTCCACAAGTTGAGGCGCGCGCCTATATCGATCGCTACTTTGCGCGCTACCAGGGTGTGAAGGAATTCATCGAGAAGATGCTCGAGGCGGCACGCAGAGAAGGTAGCGTGCGCACCCTCTTCGGTCGCATGCGTCCCATCCCCGACATCGAGAGCCGTAATCAGAATCAGCGCGGGTTTGCGGAGCGCACCGCTGTGAATACTCCGCTGCAAGGCACGGCGGCGGACCTGATCAAGCTGGCGATGATCGCGATCGACCGCAAGCTGACCGAGCGGAAGCTGCGCACACGCATGGTGCTGCAGGTTCACGATGAGCTCGTGTTCGAGGTGGCTGCCGGAGAAGAAGCCGAGATAGAGGCGCTGGTGCGCGCGGAGATGGAAGGCGTTGCACAGCTCAAAGTGCCACTGGTTGCAGATCTGGCCTTTGGCCCGAATTGGCGGGATATGTGAAGGTGACCGAAGCGTTTCTTGCGTCCGCAAATCGAGCCTGATTCTAGTTCGAGAATGCTAGGATGGCCTCAATGAAATCGAACGACGACATTGAGCCGTGCCTGACAGCAGTGGTGCCGGTCTACAACGAAGCGGCGACAATCGCTGGCATTGTTGGGCTGGTATTGCAGCAGAGGCCTGTGCGCGAGCTGGTGATCGTTGACGACTGCTCGCGGGACGGCACATGGGAAAAGCTGGAGACACTCGCGCGCGACGATATGCGCATACGGCTCTCACGGCATGAGACAAACCGCGGCAAAGGCGCGGCCCTCCGAACCGGCATCGCTCAGGCAACATCGGACATCGTCATTATCCAGGATGCTGATATGGAGTACGACCCCTCGGAGTACTACCTGCTGCTTGCGCCGATCCTGGCGGGAAATGCGGACGCTGTGTATGGATCACGATTCCTAGGCGGCGCGGGTGCGCACCGCGTGCTCTATTTTTGGCATTCGGTGGGAAATCGGCTGCTCACGTTGTTATCGAATATGCTCACAGACCTGAACCTCTCAGACATGGAGACATGTTACAAGGCCTTTCGACGAGAGCTGCTGCAGTCGATCCTAATTGAAGAACACCGCTTTGGCTTTGAACCGGAGATCACGGCGAAGCTCACGCGACACGGCGCCCGTGTGTTTGAAGTCGGCATCTCCTACAACGGAAGAACCTACGCGGACGGAAAGAAGATCGGGTGGCGAGACGGCATCCGCGCGCTCTGGTGCATCTGCAAGTACAACCTGTGGAAGCGATCATGAGCGCGCCCAATGCGGCTGCCCAGACGGAAGACTTCGAATTCGCAGCGCTCCGCGAAGCAAGGAACTACCGCGCTGCACTGTTGAGCGACTTTGGCCCGTATTTACAGGGCAATGTGCTTGAAGTCGGCGCAGGAATTGGCCAGATTACTGAGGCGCTCCTCGAGATTCATGCTATCGATCATCTAACTTCGATCGAACCGGATTCGGGCTTTTGCGAAGCAATCCGCTCTCGATTACCAAACCACGACCTGATCGAAGGTACAGTTCTGGATCTTGTCGAAGCGCGAGAGTGGCATGCCATTTTGAGCATCAATGTCCTGGAGCACATCGAGAATGACGTTGATGAGCTAACGCGCTATCTATCGCTGCTTCAACCTGCGCACGGCACATTGTGCCTCTTCGTGCCCGCGCGGCAGGAGATTTACGCGCCAATCGACCAGGATTTCGGCCATTTCCGGCGCTATGGTCGATCAGAGTTGGAGAGGAAGCTTCGCACCGCTGGTTTTAACCATATTCGTATTCGGTACTATAACTTCGTCGGCTACTTTTTGTGGTGGATGAGCTTTTGCGTATTGAAGCGCAGATCATTCGATGTGGGATCGGTGCGGCTCTTCGATCGTGCGATTTTTCCAATCATGCATGGTCTGGAGAAGCATCTGCTATCACCTCCGATCGGTCAGAGCCTGATAGTGACAGCCAGCACGCGCTGACTCAGTTGTGCTCATGCCCAATAGCTACGCGCCCAACTCATTGCGAATCGCATCAGCAATGGCTTCAGCGTGATAACGCATTCCCGCTTCGCTCTCGGCTTCAATCATCACCCGCGCCAGCGGCTCCGTGCCGCTGTAGCGAATGACGACGCGGCCTGAGTCCTTGAGCTCTTCTTCGGCGGCGCGAATGCTTGCGGCAATTGCCGGAATCGATTCGAGGGGCTTCTTCTCGCGCACTTTCACGTTGATGATGACCTGCGGAAAGACCTTGAGGTCTGCGGTGAGCTCGTCGATGCTTTTGCCGCTGCGCGCGATGAGATCGAGGATCACAAGTGAAGTCAGCAGACCGTCTCCCGTTGTGGCCAGGTGCGGGAAGAGGATGTGGCCAGACTGCTCGCCGCCCAGCGCGGCGTTGTTCTGCTGCATCTGCTCGAGCACATAGCGGTCGCCGACGGACGCGCGCAACATGCGAATGCCCGACCGCTTGAGCGCGGCTTCCAGGCCCATGTTGGACATGGTGGTTGCGACGACAAGGTCGCCGGTGAGCAGCCCGCGCGCCTTCAGATCGCGCGCAGCCATCAGCAGAATCGCATCGCCGTTGATGACGTTGTTGTGTGCGCCGGCGAGCATGCAGCGGTCAGCGTCGCCGTCGAATGTGAGGCCCGATCGACGCTCCCGCGCTTCTGCACTCAGCGGCTACCCATGGGGATGAAGCGCGCCGCAGCCCTCATTGATGTTGCGGCCGTCTGGTTCGATGTTGAGCAAGTGTCACATCACCGCCCAGGCGGCGAAATAACTCCGGGGCAATCGCAGCGGCCGCGCCGTTGGCGCAGTCGGCCACGATGCGAAGACCTTGGAGGCTGAGTCCTGGAACAGCATCGAGCAGGAACTGAATGTAATCACCCTGCAGTGTCGCATTATCCTCCACGCTGGGCGGCGACGCATCGGCGCCTCGACACGCGCAGCGTGATGGAGGATCTCGTCTTCGATTGCGAGCTCGACGGCATCCGGCAGTTTGAATCCGTCGCCGCCGAACAGCTTGATGCCGTTGTCGTGCCAGGGATTGTGCGACGCGGAGATAACGACGCCGGCGTGAAACCCGTGCGTGCGCGCGAGAAAGGCGACCGCGGGCGTGGGAACGACTGCCTGCGCTCTCGACCTGCGTCCCCGCATCGCGAAGGCCCGCGGCAAATGTCGCGGCGATCCACGGGCTTGACTCGCGGGTGTCGCGGCCGAGGAGCACTCGGGCCGCGGAAGTCGCCTTGCGCAAAGAGTGACCGAGCGCCAGGCCCGCGGCGAATATCGTGGTGGGATCGAGCGGCGGCTCGCCCGCAATGCCGCGAATGCCGTCCGTGCCAAACAGCTTGCGTGTCGTGTTCGTACTCATCGATTCACTTTTTCCTGGTCTTGCGTTGCCGTGGTGCGAGAGGCGTTTGGATCTCTTCTACGCGGCTGACAAACGCGCCGTCGGCTCAATCTGGTTGTGACCGTGTCGCCCCGCGAAAGCTGCGCACTGGAGCGGATGAGCGTGCCACCACTTCCCTGCACCAGCGCGTAGCCGCGATCGAGAACGGCCAGCGGTGACAGCGCATGAAGACGCGCGTTGACAGACTGCAGATGGGTTGCGGCATTGCGCAGCAAGCGCTCGCATGCGCGGTCGAGATGATGGCGCTGGAGCGAGAGCCGCTCTCGGGCAGCAGCGATACCGCGGCGCGGATCGTGGCGCAACACGGAAGCGCCAAGCTCGGCAACCCGCTGCCTGCTTCCGCGCAACTGTTCAGCAACCGCCGTCTCCATGCGTATGGAAGCATCATCCAGCCTCTGTCCGGCCTGTTGGAGCATCGCAGACATGCGCCACTCGGCACGCTCGGCGTGCAGGCTGTCCACGCGCTGGCGGGCCTGCAGCAGACGATAGCGCGTGGCGCGCTCGAGGCGCTGCTCATCGGAGGCCAGGCGCTCGGCGACCTTGTGCTGCGCCTCCGTGATCAGCTCGGCTGCGGCTGACGGTGTCGGAGCGCGAAGATCGGCGGCGAAATCCGCGATGGTGAAATCCGTCTCATGGCCAATAGCGGAAACAACCGGCAGCATTGAGGCATGGATGGCGCGCGCAACGCGCTCGCTGTTGAAGGCCGCCATATCCTCCAGCGAGCCGCCGCCGCGCGCAAGCACAATGACGTCGACAAGACCGGACTGCATTCAGCTGTTCAAGCGCGGCGGCAATCTCTGCGGCTGCCGTATCGCCCTGCACGGTCACGGGAAATACCAGCACATTGAGGCCGGAGTGGCGGCGGCCGACGATGTTCAGAAAGTCACGAATCGACCGCTCCGGTGGGCGACGTGACGATGCCGACAGTGCGCGGAAAGGCCGGCAACGGGCGCTTGCGGTCCACGTCAAAGAGCCCTTCCGCCTTGAGCCGGTCGCGCAGCTGCTCGAAGGCGAGCTGCAAGGAACCTGCGCCGACCGGCTCCATCATCTCCGCCACCAGCTGCAACTGACCGCGCTGCGGGTAGATGCTGACGCGCCCACGTACCAGCACATGCAAACCATCTTCAGGGCGGAAGCGCAGCAGCGTGGCCTGGCGGCGAAACAGCACCACCGGCAGCTGCGCCTCGGCGTCTTTCAGCGTGAAGTAGACGTGCCCGGATGGCGCAGGGCGGAAGTTGGAGATTTCGCCCTCGACCCAGACATCGACATACCTGCGCTCGACCAGGTCGCGCACCTGCTCCACCAGATCGCGCACCGGCCAGACCCGCCGCGTGGACGGCTCATCGAACAGGAGGTCGAGCTGGCGCGTGGATGGGTCAAGTAACGTCATCAAGGTCGAGTGTAAACGGTTCTTCGGCCAGACATCAGGAGCGCGCAGCGATCATGGTGCGTAGTTCGGCTGCAATCTCCAACAGACGGCGTGCGCTGGCAACGTCGATTGCATGCTCAGGGGTACACAGCGCCTCAGCTTCGCGCGCAAGGTCAGTGCCTTGCGGCAGCCCAAAGGTTCCGAGCGTCCCGGCCAGCTTGTGCGCTTCCGCAATGGCCATCAGCCGCAGCTCCGCCGTGGGCGCCCCCTGGACGGTGGCTTCGCCGGCCGCTTCAAGAGCCGAAACGCGCTCCAGTATCTGGGGCAGATACTGCGCCCACATGCGATTCATGATCGCGGCGATTTCTTCAGGTGCAACCACGTCGCGAGCCCTCAGCTCCAGCCCAGCGCGGCGGCAATCTGGGTGGAAAGGGTCATGGGATCGAAAGGCTTGACGAGGACCGCTTCAATGCCGAGGTCGGCAAAACGCTGGCGATCCGCGGCTTGCACCTTGGCGGTGAGAAAGAGGACGGGAATGTGCGCGGTGACTGGATTTTTGCGCAGCTCGCGGAAGGTTGTGGGGCCATCCATGCCCGGCATCATCACATCCAGCAGAATTGCGTCGGGCTTGTAGCTGGCGGCACGCATCAACCCCTGCGCTCCGGAGTTGGCAACGACCACTTCCCATCCGGCCACGGTTTCGAGACTCATCGCAGCGATTTCGCGGATATCGTCTTCGTCGTCAATGATCAGGATGCGGTGTGACATGCGCGGACCCAGTGCCTCAGATCAGGATAGCCTTGCAGGCCCATTCCTGTTTGTCCGGAACCGAGGCAGAAGCCGCAAAGGAGAATCGTAGCAGTTAACCCGCCCAGCTAGAGCCCACGTACCGCGGAGACATCGGTACGTCTCTTCTTCGGGGTCCAGCTGGTGTGAGCCGCGCAGAATCGTCAATAAAAGCTGCTCAAGCTGCTGCGGCTGTACAGGCGCCTGCTTGAGCAGCGTGGTCGGCTCCATGCCGAAGCGGCTGCTGCCGGTGGGCGCAAAGCTGTGGCCGGCGTAGACCACGACCACCATGCGGAACAGCATCTCCTGCTCGCGCAGCCAGTCGACGAGATTGTAGCCATCGCTTTCCGGCATGGCCACGTTGAGCACCAGCAGATGCGGCTGGAAGGCGAGGCACTCGTCCATCGCCTGCTCGCGGTTGCGGGCCATGCGCACGGTTACGTGCTCGCCCGAGAAGGCTTCGCCCACCAGCAGCGCCTTGTCCTTGTCGGCTTCGACGACGAGGATGCGCGCCAGTTCGCCGGCCGCGCCGAGGATGCGCACCAGCTCTGCGATCAGGCCCGCGGTGTGGTCGTGATCGAGGCCGCGACCGTTGTGTGATAACGCTCGGTGGGCGCGCCTGCTGTGTGTCGAGACTGAGCACGAGCAGCGGCGTGTGCGCTTCCGGGCTGGCGCGGCGCAGCTGCGGCAGTAGCTCCCAGCCATTGATGCCGTCCGGCCCGGTATCGAGCACAATGGCTTCTACTCCGTCGTGCGCCGCCACCAATGTCTGGTCGACCGTCGCGGTTTCAACGATGCGATAGCCGTGGCCGGCAAGCTGCGCGCCAATCAGCGGCTTGGTCGCGCCGTTGTCGCTGGCCAGCAGCACCATGCCCTGCCCCGGCGAATCGGTGCTGCCCGGCGGTCTTGGGCTTGGCCGTGGCAGCGGCCGGATGATAGGGCAGGAAGACGCGGAAGGTGGAACCGCGAATGGGATTGCGCTCCGCCCAGATGCGGCCGTTGTGCTGCGAGACGATCGCGCGGCAAATGGCAAGGCCGAGACCGCTGCCGCCCTTCTGGCGCGAGTCCGATGCATCCACCTGCTGGAAGCGTCCGAAGATGGCTTCGAGCTTGTCCGCGGGAATGCCGCGGCCCTGATCGATGACCGAGAGCGTCACGCCGCTCGAGCCGGGCCGCAGCATGATGGAGACCGCCGAATTGGGCGGCGAGAACTTGATGGCGTTCGAGAGCAGATTGGTGAGCACCTGCAGCAGGCGGTCGGCGTCGGCAGTGATCTCCACCTGGGTCTTGTCGTGAATCAGTAGCACGCCGGCGGACTCGGCCATCAACTGCATGCCGTCCATCGACTGGCGCACCAGCTCGGCCATCTGCACCGGACGGAAGACCAGCGGCTCGCGGCCGCTCTGCGCGCGCTCGAGATCGAGAATGTCGTTGATCAGGCGGACGAGGCGGTCGGAGTTGCTCAGCGCGATGCGGAGCAGGTTGGTGGCCTTCTCGCTGATCTCGCCCAGAATGCCGGAGGAGAGCAGGCCGAGCGCGCCGCGAATCGACGTGAGCGGCGTGCGCAATTCATGGCTGACCGTGGAAACGAATTCGTCCTTGAGGCGGTCGAGCGCAAAGCGCTGGCTGATGTCGCGGAAGCTCAGCACCGAACCCGAGTAGCGGCCCATGATCGAGAATCGGGTTGAGGAAGTACTCTGCCGGGAAGCCTGCGCCATTGGCGCGATAGATAGTGTCTTCGCCTGTTGACGGCACGCGCCTTGAAGCTGCCTTCAGCAGTGCGCAATCCGGCCCGCACTTGCTTGTCTTCCGGCGCGAGCCATGCACCAGCTCGTGCACCGGCTTGCCGATCAAGGCTGGCTGGCGGGCGCGCCCAGCAGCCGCGTGGCCGCGGGGTTGGCAAAGCGGACCAGGCCGTTGCGATCGACGCCGCAGATGCCGTCGGCCACCGAGTGCAGCAGAATCTTCTGCTGACGGCTCAGCTCCTCGGCGCGCTCGCGCTCGCGGGTGCGGGCCAGCATCTGTCCGAGCGAGGCGGCCACGGTCTCCATCGCTGCCGTGGTCTCGCGATCTTCGCGCAGCTTGAGGTGGCAATAGAACTCGAGGACGGCGAGCACGTTGTTGCCCACCTGCACCGGCGCGGCCCAGCCCGAGACCATCTTGTGGCGCATCGCGCTCTTGGCGCGCGGGTCGCTGCCGTTCCTGGCCAGATCGGTGACCCAGACCAGCCGGCCCTCGGCCCAGGCGCGGCCCGGCAGGCTGCCGCCCGGCGGCCAGCGTCGTGCCCATGCTCTCCTGGATCAGCTGCTCAGCCTGTTTGCCCGGAATGCCCCACGCCGGTGCTGAACTCCAGCCGATTCTCTTCGGGGTTGATGTCCCACTTGATGGCGACATCCCAGCCCTGCGAGACGCATAGCGCCTCAAGCACACGCATGGCGGCCATCTCCGACGAGACGTTTTCGCCCACGATCTGCGTGACGAGCAGTTGCAGAGCGAGGCGATGCTCGCGCTGCTTCTGCTGGGTCACATCGCGAATCAGGCACTGCACGGCCATCGGCTTGCCCGCGCGGCGGCGCTGGTGCAGGCTCACCTCGAGCTCCTGCAGGTGGCCCTCGGCTGTCTCGTTGCGAATGGGCGCGCGATCGATGGTCTCGCCCTCCAGCACGCGGCGCATCAGCGCAGCGGCCTCGGCGCGGCTGTCCGCGCTGAACGCCTGCTCAAAGAATTCGCTCTCAGCCTGCGCGGAAGGGCTGGTGACAAAGCACCGCTTCCAGGCGGGATTCACGTAGAGAAAGCGGCCGGTCGAGATCGAGCGTGGCAATCATCTCGCTCGAGTTCTCGAACACATCGCGGTAGCGCTCGCGGGCTTCGCGCTTCCACTCGTCGCGGCGCAGTGCGGTGCTCTGGTCAAGCGCCACGGCCGACCAGACCGGTCAGCTCGCCGTCCTGGTTGCGCAACGCCGAGACATGCAGCCGCACCGGAAACAGCTTTCCGTCTTTGCGGCGCAGATGCGTTTCGAAGCTCGGCACCTGGCTCGGCGGCAGAGAGCGAACGATCTCCGCATAGGCCTCCAGACGGCGCTCGGATGATGCGTTCGGCAGGTCGTTCGACGCCGCTCGTGCGTCTGCATCTCCGCCACCAGGCGCGCGCCTTCGCCGGGACGCGAGCAGGTCGACGGTGCGCTATTTGATTGATCAGCTCCTCGGCATGGTAGCCAAGCAGCCGTTCGCCAGTGGGGTTGATGTAGGTCAGATGGCCATCGAGCGAAACGGAAACCACGATGGGGCCTGCAGAGTCGAGCAGGTCCTTGAGGGGGTCGCCGGCATAGCGGTTGGCGGTTTCACGCTCGGCGGCGTTGTCGGCCAGCAGACGCATGGCAACAGCAGCGGTCAGTCCCATGGCCGTCATCAGCAGCAGCCAGTCGAAGCGCGGGCCCGCCTCGAGGTACGCGCTGATTCCGCCCGCAGCCATGGCCAGCGACAGCACTGCGAGCGCTGACCACGTCGAGGGCGAGGGCTTTCGCCCCGCGTCCTTTCGTTGTCGGGCTCTGCTGCTTTCCATGCTGTTGCTGCTCCTGCAGGGCGCTGTCAGAATCGCCGCGATTCCAGACCGACGACGCGGCAGCTTGAAAATCCGGCCGTTCGGCGGAATTGCCCGATCGACCGCAGCCCTTCTCTGAACCGTACACGTGCGTTACAGCTATCTTACTCAAAAAACGCTAGATTGGATGGCCAAGGTCATCGGGTTGATTACCGCAGTGACCTCGCATTTGGGCGAGTTCCGGCCAGTCTGCCCTTTTGAAATGACGGTAATGAAGCGGATTCGTCGCGCCGCTATACTGGCTGCATGCCGCGTTTGCGCCGTTCTTCGCTCGTCCTCGCTGTCTTCACTGCGGTCCTGTTCCTTACACCCCGTTTGGCGCATGCCTGGGGAAATGAAGGCCATAGGCTCATCAACCGCCTTGCTGCCAGCAACCTGCCGGCCGACGTACCGGCCTTTTTACGTTCAGATGCGGCGATTCAGGAGATCGAATACCTGGGCCCGGAGCCGGATCGCTGGCGCTCGCCCGCAGAGCCGGAACTGAACGCGGCGCAGGCGCCGGAGCACTTTATCGACCTGGAACTGGCCGACGCGCTCGGCCCGCTGCCCGCATCGCCGTCTGGACTTCGAGGCTAAGGTGTTTGCGGCAGGCCAGCGGCCGGAGAAGATCGGCCTGCAGCCCTGGGAGACGGATGAAGTGTGGGAGCGGCTGAAGGCTGCCATGCGCGAGTACCGCCATCTCTCGGCGGCGGGCGAGAACACCAAACCTGTGGAGCAGGCGATCATCTTCTACGCTGGCTGGCTCGGGCATTACGTCGGCGACGGTTCTCAGCCGCTGCACACCACCATCCAATACAACGGCTGGGTGGGCCCAAATCCCAACGGCTACACTACCGCCCACAAGATTCACTGGCAGTTTGAGGGAGTGTTCGTGGCGGCCAACCTGAAGGCAGTTGCACCCGGAGCCGCTGATGACGCCGCCACACGCCATTGAGGGCGATATGTTCGACGCCTACGTGGCCTATCTGCGCCACAGCGCGACGTACGTAGAGAAGGTGTATCAGCTGGATAAAGCCGGAGGGTTTGTCGGAGCCGGATCGGCGGAGTCGCGGGAGTTTACCGCCGAGCGGCTGGCGGCCGGAGCCAGCATGCTGCGCGACATGATCTACACCGCGTGGGTGGACAGCGCGAAGCCCGTGCCCGATCCCTACGCCGGCAAGTAAGCGCGGCGTCTCGCCGGCAGCGCGGCTAGGCGAACACGCAGGGCGTGCCCACGGCCATCTCCGTGGGCATGGTCTGAATCTCCAGGTCGACGCTGGCAACTTCGCGGCCGCAGCTGGGCCGGTTCTGTGCGCGTGCACTGGCAGAGCTCTGTGAAACGCACGTGCCCGTTCTGGCTCAGGTCGAGGCCCGCGGCAATCAGCACGCTGTAGATGTCCACACAGAGCCGGCGCTCGAATTCGAACAGCAGGTTGACCGCTCCCGAATCGCTGGCGCCGCGGCTCAGCACCCAGCCGCCGCAGCCAAGGATCGCGCCGGTAAGTGTTTGCACGAGTCGGTCGGGTTCCTCCTGAGAGAGTGCGCGCATCTGCATCGCCCAGGGCATAAGACCGGAATCGTATGTGTGTTCGAGTTGTGTGAGCTGTGCCATGCCCCGCTTATCGGAACGGCGAGGTGGGGCGCTACGCCTGTGCGGGAAGCGCACGCGCCTGCCCGCTGCTGACACATTTCCGTAACTCTAGGTAGTTACGGCAGTTCTGAGAGTTTTCCAATGCGAGTGCCGAGCCGCGCTTCTTTCGCGCCAGCGAATGGTTTAGCTTGATAGAGCAGCATGATCGTGGGCAGCGGCATTGACGTGGTGGAGATCGGGCGCATTCAGCAGTCCGTGGAGCGCTATGGGCAGCGCTTTCTCGATCGCATCTACACCCAGTCCGAGCAGGCCTATTGCCTGCGCAAGCGCAAAGCTGCGGAGAGCCTGGCCGCGCGTTTTGCCGCCAAGGAAGCCGGCGCAAAAGCGCTGGGAACCGGCATCAGCCGTGGCGTCAACTGGCTGGAGATCGAGGTGATGCGCGCTCCGGGCGGCCGGCCCACGCTGCACTTTCACGGCCGCGCAGCGGAAATTGCCCGTTCGCTGGGCGTAGCCCATACGGCTCTTTCGCTCACCCATACTGCCGAGCTGGCCGTGGCCAGCGTGGTGCTGGAAACGCGCGGCTAGGGCGGCCGTCTGCTATTCTCAAGGCGTAGAGGTTGACCTCATCCCCTCGCTTTACCCGCAAGGGGAGATCGTGCCAAGCCGCAAAGAGATTCAGTGGTCGCAACTTAAGGTTGGCGCATTGGTCCTGGTGGCCATGGCGGTGCTTGCTCGGACTCATCTTCCTGATGTCGGGCACCACAGGCGGCCTGTTTTCGCGCAAGCTGATCCTCCGCTCCTACTTTGCCAATGCGCGGGCCTCAAAAACGGCGCGCCGGTAACGCTGGAAGGCGTGACCATCGGCAACGTGATCGATCCGCGTCGTCCCTGAGCGCAATCCCGACTCCGGTTGAAGTCACCATGCGCGTGGGCGAGGAGTATCGTCCGCGACCTGCACACAGACTCGACCACCTCCATTGCCCAGGCCGGCGTGCTGGGTGACAGCTACGTCGACATCGACTCGACCAATGCCTCGGGACCGACGCCCGCAAACGATGCCGAACTGAAAGCTACCGGGTCCCCCAGCATTCAGGACGTGATCCGCACCAGCCAGGGCTCGATCGAAGAGGTCAATCACCTCACCAAGAAGATCGAGATTCTGATCGACTCGCTCAACTCCGGCAAGGGCACGATCGGCGCACTGATCAACGATCCCGCGGTTAGCTGCCAAGTTTTCGCGCATCGCCACCGACCTTGAGAAGATTACCGCTGCCATCAGCAGCGGCCAGGGCACGCTGGGCAAGCTGGTGAACGACGACACGCTCTACACCCACGCCAATGCGGCCATCGACAACGTCAACAAGCTGACGGCGTGAGCTGGAGCAGGGCCAGGGCACGGCCGGCAAGCTGCTCAAAGACCCCACCCTCTACAACAACCTGAACGCGACCGTCGCCAACGCCAATGAGCTGTTGAGCGGCGTCAATTCCGGCAAGGGCGCGCTGGGCAAGCTGGCCAAGGATCCGGAGTTTGCGCAGCAAGCTGGATGACACCGTCACGCAGCCTCGATGTCGATCCTGAAGGGCGTGAATGAGGGCAAGGGCACGCATGGGCCAGCTGGTGCAGAATCGCGCGCTCTACGACCATGCGACCGGCACGCTGGCCGAGTCGCAGCTGCTGGTGAAGGCGATCCGGCAGGATCCGAAGAAGTACTTCGTCATCCGGCTCAAGCTTTTCTAGGATTACCGCCGCGGACATTGAACGATGTGTCGCTGCGTTGCGTACCTCCGTTATCCCTGGAGGCTGCCGATGTTCCTTCGCAAGTCCGTTCTGCTGGCGCTACCCTGCGCAATTGCCGCTCTCGCTCTGGCCTACTGTTTGCGCTCCGCCCACGTGGCGCACGCGGCTGTTTCGCAGCGACGCGCCAGCCTACGCCGCCAACGGCGACATGCTGCCGCCCACGAATTATCGCGAATGGATCTACCTGACCTCGGGCATCGACATGAGCTACACGCCGAAGGCCGGAGATGCGGACCACTCGATGTTCGACAACGTCTTTGTCAATCCCGCGGCGTATCGGAGCTTTCTGGCGACGGGCACATGGCCGGACAAGACCGTGATGGTTCTCGAAGTGCGCGAGGCGCGAGACCAAGGGCTCGATCAACCAGACGCGGGCATTTTCAAGGCACCGGACGTGATGGATTCGAAGTCCACGTGAAGGATGAGAAGCGGTTCCCCGGCGGGTGGGCCTTCTTCGCTTTCGACTCGCCGGACAAGAACGGCACGCTGATTCCCGCAGGGCGCGCCCTGCTACACCTGCCACCCGCGCACGCCGCGGTCGACACGACGTTTGTCCAGTTCTATCCCACACTGCTGCCCGTTGCGACAGAAGAAGGCACACGCTGAGCGACGCGTTTCTGAAAGAGGAAGCGGGCCAGCGGTGCGGAGAAGTAAACCGCTCCGGACGCGCAGACTCAGTTGCGCGACGCCGCCGTGTCTCCCCGAAAGGTGCGCCAGAACTCGACGAAGCTCTTCAGCCGCACGACATGGAAGTAGTCGCTGGCAACCAGGTAGAACAACACTGACGCCCGCCCAGACCACGTGCAGCGCTTCGGCGCCCAGCTCATCGCTGAAGGGCAGCGGCGCGGCAGAGAAGACCATGGCCAGCACAATCAGCGCCAGCTTCACGATGCCCATCACCAGGTTGATCTCCATCAGCTTGCTGGTGAAGGCCTTGCCCAGGCGAAAGCTCGCGACGAGCGCGGAGAGTGCGGAGCGGTTCTTCAAGCAGCATCAGCATCGGCGCGATGGCAAAGGGCCAGCTCACCAGCGCCCAGAGCGTGAAGAATCCCAGCGAAAGAAAGATCGCCCAGATCGAGAAGCCGACCAGGTCCGGCTCGCCGCCGGCGGTGATGTGCGTCGCCGCGGCCCACTGAATCGAGCGGAACCAGCCGCCAGAAGACGAGCCCGAGCAAGGCCAGCCACGCTGCCTGCAGAACGATCATGGCTAATCGGCCGAAAGCGCGAGCCGCGGTTCGATGCGTTTGAGCAGCGAAGCTGCGGCCCAGATCCCGGAGATCACAATCCACGCAAGCGCGCCGCCGGCAACAAGCCAGATCGAGCGCACGGCTACGACGGCGGCTCATACCGCGCCCAAACGTCGGCCAAGCTGACCGACGGCGACCCAGGGATTCTGCGTGTCGAGATTGCCGAGCCCTGTCGAATCGGGCGGCAGCGGCAGCGAGGATGTGCTTGCGACCTGCCGCCAGCAGACCCAGAGAAACGGCACACCGAAGAGCCAGCGCCACGCAATCTCCAGAGCGACGAGCGAACGGCCGCTGGAAGACCCAGCCCATCTGATCGACGAGCGTCTGCGTTCCCCGCACCGGCTGCGGCCTGGCAGGCGCTACGCTTCACTTCACCACCAGGTTCACCAGCTTGCGCGGGACCACGATGATCTTGACGACGGTCTTGCCCGCGATGCGCGCCTGCACCTTTTCGTCGGCGAGCGCCGCGGCTTCGATGTCTTCGTAGCCGGCCTCCGCGGCACACGCGCACCACGCGTGACGAGCTTGCCGTTGATCTGCACAGGAATCTCGATCTCGTCTTCCTTCGCCAGTTCGGGATTGCTCTCGGGCCAGGGCGCGCGCAGTACGCTGCACCGTCTCGCCCAGCTCTTCCCACAGCTCGGCTGCGAGGAACGGCGCGAAGGGCGCGAGCAGCAGAACCAGGTTGCGCAGCAGCTCGTGCACGCACAGGCGCGGGAACTTCGCCCGCGGCAAGCTGCGCATCGGCTCGCCTGAATCTCGTTCACCAGCTCCATGATGGCCGCGACGCAGGTGTTGAAGTGCCAGCGGCCTTCAAAGTCCAGCGTGATCTTGGCGATGGTCTGATGCAGCTTGCGCAGCAGCTTCTGCGCGACAGTTCCGCTGTCTTGTGCCGCGGATGAGCTTGCTACGGCCGGTTTTGGCGACCGGCGCATACTTTGTCGCGAGCCGCCAGACGCGGCCCAGGAAGCGGCTGACACCGGCAACGCCATCTTCCTGCCAATCGAGATCGCGGTCAGGCGGCGCTGCAAACAGCGCGTACATGCGCGCGGAGTCGGCGCCGTAGCGCGCCACCATGTCGTCGGGCGAAACCACGTTGCCCTTCGACTTGGACATCTTCGCGCCGTCTTTGATGACCATGCCCTGCGTGAACAGGCGCCGCACCGGCTCGTCGTTCGTGATCAGTGCCCAGGTCGCGCATCACCTTCGTCCAGAAGCGCGAATAGATCAGGTGCAGAATCGCGTGCTCCACGCCGCCGATGTACTGGTCGATGGGAAACCAGTACGCCGACGCGCGCGGGATCAAACGGCGCGGTCGAGTTCTTCGCGTCGGTGTAGCGATAGAAGTACCAGCTCGAATCGACGAAGGTATCCATGGTGTCGGTCTCGCGCTTGGCGCGGGCCGCCGCACTTGGGGCACGTGACGTTGACGAAATCCGGCACGCGCGCGAGCGGCGAGCCGCCCTGCTGCGTAATCTCGATCTGCTCGCGGCAGCAGCACGGGCAACTGGTCGTCCGGCACCGGCACCAGGCCGTCGCGCTCGCAATGAATCATGGGGATGGGCGTGCCCCAGTAGCGCTGGCGGCTCACGCCCCAGTCCTTGAGGCGGAACGTAATCTTCGCCTCGCCAAACGCGCCGCGTCGCAGCAACTTCCTGGAGCTTCTTCTGCGCTGCTTCACAGCTCAGCCCGTTGTACTCGCCGGAGTTGATGAGCACGCCGTCTTCGGACGATGAAGGGCAGCGCGGGCTCTTCGGCGTGCGGCATCTGCGGGCGCAATCACGCGGCGAATCGGAATCGCCATACTTCTGTCGCAAACTCGAAGTCGCGCTCATCGTGCGCGGGCACGCTCATGATGGCGCCGGTGCCGTAGTCGCGCAGCACGTAGTTGGCCACCCAGATGGGCACCAGCTCGCCGTTGTACGGATTGATGGCGAAGTGGCCGGTGGGAATGCCGTGCTTCTCGATCGCGCCCATGTCGCCAGTTTCGCGCGCGCGTCTTCTGCTCGTCGATCAGCATGTCCACCTGCGCCTTGAGCGCCGCGTCGTTCGCGGCCAGCGCGGTCACCAGAGGATGCTCCGGCGCAAGCTGCACGCTGGTCGCGCCGAAGATGGTGTCGACGCGGGTGGTGAAGACGCGAATTTTCTCGCTGCGGCTCTTCGACCGCGAAATCAACCTCGGTGCCTTCGCTGCGGCCGATCCAGTTGCGCTGCATGGTGCGCACTTTTTCCGGCCAGCCGTCGAGCTTGTCGAGGCCGTCGAGCAGCTCCTGCGCATACGCGGTGATGCGGAAGAACCACTGCACCAGGTCGCGCTGCTCCACGATCGTGTCTTCGTGCCGCCAGCAGCGGCCGTCGATGACCTGCTCATTGGCGAGCACGGTGGCGCACTCGCGGGCACCAGTTGACCTTGCTCTTCTTGCGATAGGCCAGGCCCTTCTCGTACATGCGCAGGAAGAACCACTGGTTCCAGCGGTAGTAGTCGGGCAGGCAGGTGGTGACTTCGGTCGCCCAGTCGAAGCCCATGCCCGAGGCGCTCGAATCTGCCGCTTCATCGCGGCGATATTGGTCAGCGTCCACTCGCGCGGCGGCGTGTTGTTTTTGAGCGCCGCATTCTCGGCGGGCAGGCCGAAGGCGTCCCAGCCCATGGGGTGCAGCACGTTGTAGCCGCGCATCCACATGTGGCGCGCCAGCGCGTCGCCGATGGAGTAGTTGCGCACGTGGCCCATGTGGAGCTGGCCGCTGGGATAGGGCAGCATCTCCAGCACGTAGTACTTGGGCTTGCCGTGCGCGTCGGGCTCGGCCGCGTAGAGCGCGGGGTCCGCGGCCCAGCGCTCCTGCCACTTGGGCTCAATGGTCGCGGGGTCGTATCGTTGTTCTTTTTCGTCCGCCATCACTTCCAGTGTAAACGGACAGGCGGAAGACACACGGAGAAGTGCGCTCAGGCAACCGGCCGCAGCGCGCGGGCCTGCTCGATTCGTTTGCGACGCCTGGGAGTGTGCAGGGCCTCCCACAGGTCAGTGCGGCGCTGTACGTTGAGCCAAAACTCAGGAGAGTTGCCGAAGACGCGGGCCAGCATCAACGCCGTATCCGCCGTCACCGCGCGCCGGTCGTTGCAGAGCTCGTTCACCAGCTTCCGCGGCACACCCATCACCTCAGCCAGCGCGCTCTGCGTCAGCCCCAGCGGCTCCAGAAACTCCTCCACCAGCATCTCGCCCACACCCGCGGGCCTGCGTTCTGTCATCAGCATGTCGAAACCTCACCGGTAGCTGTGATTGTCGAGATAAACTCCTGCAGCCTCGCCGCGTCTCCCGTTCCACTCAAAGACCAATCGCCATTGGTCATTCACGCGGATCGAGTGCCGGCCGGCCAGCTTGCCGCGCAGCTTTTCAAAATGATTGCTGGGAGGTACGCGCAAATCGGCATCGCTGGTGGCATCGTCCAGCAGTTGCAGCTTGCGAAACAGCCTAGGCGCAAGGTTGGCCGGAATATTGCGGCTCGCCCGGTCCTGCACGAAGAACTCTTCCAGCCAGCGATCCCTGAATCCAAGAATCACGCATGCCTCGTCTGATCTATTGTACCGCCGTACGGTACAACGACACAAGCGAAATTCAACCTGCCAGACTCTTCAACACACGGACGTTGCGCTCCTCGTCGCCCGGTTCGTCGACGGGCGTTTCCGCGATGAAGGCGCAATGGGCAAAGCGCTGATCGTTGAGCAGGCGGCGGAAGGGCTCGATGCCGATGGTGCCCTGACCGATGTGTTCGTGGCGGTCGAGCTTCGATCCGCGCGCGGCCTTCGCATCGTTGCAGTGCCACACACGCACCGCGTCGAAGCCCATGGTCGACTCAACCTGGCGCATCGTTTCTTCGTAGCCGTCTCGGTCACAATGTCGTAGCCGGAGACGTGGGTATGGCAGGTGTCGAGGCAAACGCCGACGGGAGCGTGGGCGCGCAGCCGCTCGACTAGCTCGGCCACCTGCTCGAAGCTGCCACCGAGCGAGTACTCCGCGCCGGCCGTGTTCTCGATGAGGATGTGGAACGGAGTTCCCTGCCACGGCAGGCCGTCGATGGCTTGCTCGATCGACTCGGCGGCGAGCTTGAGGCCTTCGTCACGCGTCAGGCCCTTCCACGAGCCGGGATGCAGCACCAGATACTCCGCGCCGAAGGCAAGGGCGCGCTCGATCTCGCCGCGAAAGGCTGCGACGCTCTTGGTGCGGATCTCTACATTCTGGCTGCACACGTTGACCAGGTAGCTGGTATGAACCACGAGCGGCCCCACGTCGAGGGCTTCGCGCGCAGCTCGCGCATGCGCTCGGCCTGCTTGGGGTCGACCTTGGGCGCGCGCCACATGCGCGGGCTCGAGGTGAAAATCTGAAACGTGTTGGCGCCGATCTCGCGGGCGCGCTCGACTGCTTTCGACGCGCCGCCCGCTGTGCCCAGGTGAACTCCGATGCGTTTTGCCATGAGGACCAGTCTAAATCTTCGGCTAGACCAGCTTCATCGCATCCGGGTCCCAGCGAACAATCGCCCCGCGCTCGATGCTGAGATTGCTCAGCAAGGCCGCGCCGGCAGCGCGATAGCCGAAGACTGCATCTTCGATTACCGGTTGACGCGAGCGAACCGAGGCGAAGAAGTTTTTGAAGTGGTCGTAGCTGTCGCTGTAGCCCTCTGGAGCCGCATAACGCTCGGAGCCGACAGGCGGCTCGCCCTCGGGATGCACGCGCGGATATTTCTTCGCGATAGTTCCTCTTCGATGCGTTGCTGCATGGCTTCGGGGAACGTGTCGACGGTAAGGCCGGGATCTTTTTCGCGCGGCACGCGGTTGACGGTGACGCTGTTGCCGCCGATTTCCATGGTGCCCTCGGAGCCAGTGAAGACGAGGCCTTCGCTCTCTTCGCCGCCATCAACGAAGTTGACGCGCAGGCTGAGGTTGAAGCCCTCGCGATAGTCGAAGAGGCCGAGCATCACGTCGGGCACATCGCGGCCATCTTTCCAGAAGCGAATGGCTCCCGTCGCCATGCCCTGCGTGGGCCCGTGCGAGCCGGTGATGAAGTGCGTGCCGCTGAACAGATGCACGAACAGATCGCCCGCCACGCCACTACCGTAGGCCTTCCACTTGCGCCACTGGAAGAAGTGCTCGGCGTTGAAGGGAATCTTCGGCGCGGTGCCTTCGAAAGCGCGGCCAGTCGCAGGTTTCCGGTGATGCGTCGGGCGGGATGGTGTAGTTCCACGCGCCCATCGATGAGTTGCGATCCCAGCGCGCGGTGACCATGTTGAGCTGGCCGATCGCGCCGGCGGCGAGCAACTCCTTGGCCTTGATGTAGAGGATGGAGCTGACGCGCTGGCTGCCGATCTGAATGATGCGGCCGGTGGCGCGCGCGGTCTCGATCATCTCCGGCCCATCGGCGTAGAGGTGAATCATGGGCTTTTCGCAGTAGACGTCCTTGCCGGCTTTCATGGCGTCGACCGATGCCTGCTTGTGCCAATGATCGGGCGTGCCGATGATGACCGCGTCGATGTCCTTGCGCGCGAGAATCTCGTTGTAGTCGCGTGTAGTGAAAATGTCATCGCCCCAGAGCTCCTTGCTGCGCTCGAGGCGGCCGTTGTAGCAGTCGGCCACGGCCACGAGCTTCACGCCGGGCACCTGCACGGCCCATTTGGTGTCTCCCATGCCCTGACCGCCCGCACCAATCAGCGCGATCTGAATGTGGTCGTTGGCGGAGACGGGCTTTGCGCCTTCGTCCGCAACCGCGGCGAGCGCATGCAGGCGGGTTCCGATGAACGTACTGGCCGAGGCCGCTCCGGCCGCCCTCAAGAAGGTTCTCCGATTCAAGACGCTCACACACCCCTCCGCACCGCTGGAATTCTTTCGCATACAACGATACACGGCTGAGGAAAGCCGCCATCTACCTGGCCCCCGGCCTGCAATAATCGTCTGCATGCGTACCGTATTGACTGCGAAGAATCTCTGGAACGGCGGCCAGCTTGTCGATAACCCGGTGGTCGTGATCGACGACGGGCGTATCGAGTCGATTGCCTCGCGCGAGAGGGCCGAGGTTCCTGCTGGAGCGCAGGTGGTGAACCTTGCAGAAGCGACGCTCGCGCCTGCATTCTTCGATGTGCATTTTCACGGCGCGGTGAATCACGACGTGATGGAGGGAACGCCGGAGGCTCTCGGCACGATTGGTGCGTTTCTTGGCTCGCGGGGCACGGGAAGTTTTCTCGCCACCACCGTGACTGCGCCGCTCGACGCCACGCTGCGCGCGCTTGAGGGGCTGGCGAAGGTGATTGCGAAGCCCGCGGTGCCGGGGCAGGCGCGGCCCATCGGCATTCATCTTGAGGGTCCGTTTCTTTCCCATGCCAAGCGCGGCGTGCATCCGCCGTCGCTTCTGCTTGCGCCAGACATTGCGACCTTCGACAAATTGTTTGACGCCGCGGGAGGACACGTGCGACTAATGACGCTTGCGCCGGAGCTGCCCGGAGCCGCGGAGCTGGCGGCGCATGCGCTCAAGCGCGGCGTGCGCATCTCCATTGGCCACTCCAATGCAACGGCCGCAGAAGCGCGGGCAACCATCGCCGCCGGGGCGGTGAGCGCAACGCACACGTTCAATGCGATGCGGGCGCTCGATCATCGCGAGCCGGGAATTCTCGGCGTTGCGCTGACCGACGACGATCTTTACGCGGAGCTGATCTGCGACGGCATTCACACCGCGCCGGAGATGGTGAAAATCTGGTGGCGCTGCAAGGGCCCGAAGCGCGGCATTCTCATTACCGATGGCATGAGCGCGGCCGGTATGCCGGACGGCGAGTATCATCTGGGCGGTTTTGCAGTGCAGGTGACGGCCGGCCATGCCACGGCCAACGGCGTGCTCGCAGGCAGCGTGCTCACGCAGAACCATGCGCTGGAAAATTTCCTGCGCTTCACCGGCGCAACGGTGGAGCAGGGTCTCGGTCTGCTGACGACGAACCCAGCGGCGATGACGGGATTCAGCGCGCAGACCGGCGCGCTGGCTGTAGGACAACCTGCCGATCTTGTCGCCGTGGATGCCGCGGGGCGACTGATTCAATCGATCATCGGCGGCAAGACGGCGAGCTAAGCCTTCTCCGCCATGCGCTCGGCGCGCCAGATCGCGCCTTCAATTCCGTTGATTTCCGTTGTTGCGACAGGCATGGCAGGCGCGGCGTTGTGCAGCCCGGCGAAAAATGCTTCGCGCACCTGGCGGGACTTGCCAATCACGCTGCCGATCCACGCGGCCGGAAGATCGGCGGTGAGATTGTGCTTGCGGCGCAGCTTGTCGCGGACGAGCAGCACAAAGCCCGCAAGGTCCTTCGGCCGCCTGCGCCAGCACGGCGATGGCTACCGCATCGCCTTCTTCAGCGAGCTTGTCGATGGCCGGCGCGAGAGCGGCGAAGTCCGGCGCCGGGCGTGCCATCGCCCACGATTCACCAGCTCGTCGATGCGTAGTGCGTGCCCCAGATGCGGCCCACAGCTTCGAGAACGCGCGTGGGCTCTTCGCGGTCATGGGCGTTGAGCGCGCGCCGAATGGCGTGCAGGCCGATCCAGTAGCCCGAGCCTTCGTCGCCCAGGCGCGAGCTCCAGCCGCCCGCGGTTTCGCGGCTGCCGTCGGGCGCGCGGCCAATGCAGTTGGAGCCGGTGCCGGCGATCTGCAGGATGCCGGGACCGCCTTTGAAGGCCGCGTCGAGCGCGATGACTTCATCGCCCACAACCTCCGATCTGCACATCCGAATTCGACGAGGACTGCGGTGATCCACTCCGGACACGCCGGGCATCGTGGCGCTGGCCACGCCAACCGAGGCGGCGTCAACATCCTTCATGCCCGATTGCTCGAAGACATCGGTCAGGATGGCGCGCAGATTGGCCTCGGCCACCTCAGCGCCCACGCGCAGCCGCTTGATGGAACCATTTTCGGCAAACGCGAGCACGCTTGTCCGTCGGCAACAATCGCAGCGCGCGTGCGCGTTCCGCCGCCGTCGATTCCCAGCACAACACTCATCGATTGCAACTGCTCCGTTCAGTTTGCCGTGGGCCTGCTCGGCGCCGCCATCGCGCAGCGTGCCTGCCAGGATATTCAGACTGCCATCGGTCTTGGGAGGCGTGAGCCCGAGCAGGTGCGCGAGCCAGGGATAGAGATTGACATTTTCAAAGGGCCTCACGGTTTTGCCGGGAAGAATATCGGGACCAGCAGCAAAGAAGCTGGCCTTCATCTCCGGCATGGTGTGGGGATCGAAGCCGTGCATGCCCACGGTGGGCGGATGATCCGGCTTGCCCGTCCGGCGGGCCATGCGCGCGGATGGCAAAAGGGCCGGTCGCGACCACCACCGGATCGCCCTCGCGCGGATTTTCGTTGTAGTTCAGCTCGGCGGGCACATTCTTGCGCCGGTAGACGGTGAACTCGAGCGAGGCATTCTTGAGCTGGTTGTAGATGCGCTCCGCGTCTGCTTCGATTGGCCGGATACAGCAGCGACCCGGCGGTCTCGAATGCCCGTCGAGATCGGTGAACTGGTCGAGCGTGATCCAGCCGCCCTGCACCTTCGCCATGCCGTGATCGCTCACCACGACGAGATCGATGGGCAGTCCGGTTGCGTCCAGGCCGGTCTTCAGCTTGCCAACCAGGTCGTCGACTTTGTAGCATGGCGGCGTGGGTCTCGGGCGCGTCGGGACCGAACTCGTGGCCCTCGTGATCGGGCTCGGAGTAGTAGAGGGTGATGAAGTGCGGGCGCACATCCTCTGGCAGTTGCAGCCACGCCAGCACTTGCGCGATGCGCGCTTCGTCGTCGATCTTGTCGTCGAAGTGAAGATAGTAGGTGGGCCGGTAGCCTGCGATTTTCGCTTCAGAGCCGGGCCAGAAGAAGCAGGCCGAGCGCATGCCCTGGCTCTCAGCCAGGCTCCACAGCGGCACGCCGCGAGTACCAGCTTCCGTCGGTCACGGCCTTGGGATCGTTGATCGCGTAGCGTGCGTGCTTGGTCTCGTCGTAGAAGCTGTTGGCGACCAGGCCGTGATGTTCCGGATAGAGGCCGGTGACGATGGTGAAGTGATTGGGAAAGGTGAGCGAGGGAAAGCTGGGCAGCATGCCCTCCGGCGCCCATACGCCTTTCTTGCCCAGCGCGAGCAGATGGACCGCGTTGTCGCGTTTGGCATAGTCCCAGCGGAAGCCGTCAAGCGACACGAGGACGACATAGTGCGCTTTGCGCGCCGCCGGCGAGTTGACGCCGTTGTCGACGTGAATGACCGGCAAAGCCGGATCGGGTCCGGTTGCCTGCGCTGCAAGGTTGAGAGTGGCCGCAAGCCCGAGGGCCAGCGCAAATCCAGCAAACGCCGCACGAGTCCAAGCGCGCAATCGCATCCCATACTCCTCCGCCCCAGCTTATCGCACGAGGCGCGAGGCGTTGCATCCCGACAGATGGATTAAGCCTGGCGCAATAGAACGATTATTGGGGCGTCCCTGTCGGAGCAGCTGGAGCCGCAGGCGTGGCCGGCGTCGCGGGCGCGTTGGCGGCGAACCCACGAATGTACTGGATCAGAGCCCAGATTTCGTCATCCTTGGCGCGATTGGCATCTTCCGGCGGCATTTTGCCTTTGCCCTTGCGAATGGTGTCGAACAAATCCTGGTCGGTATGGCCGGCCAAAGTCTTGGGATCGGTCCAGTCCGTCAGATTGAGTTCCATGTCCTTGGCGAGGTCTGTCTTGCCGTCGCCGTTGGCGTTGTGACAGAGCGCGCAATCGAACTTGTAGAGGTCCTTTGCCTTGGCCTGCAGCTGCGGGGTGATCTTTGCGCCGCCCGGAGCGGGCTGCTGGGCCGCTGCGGAGAGTGGGCCCAATAAGACGACGGCGAACAAGGACGCGGTGGAAAAGAGCGGTAGCGCTTTCAACATGACACTCTCCTCTGTCGCAGGTGTCGGGGAAAGGCATCTGGCAGTTGTCTGATTTTGATTCGACAGCATTATAGGCGCGGTTGAAAGTGCTGCGCATCACAATTCGGCGCGGGCCCCGGCGCAGTTTCAGGGGGCGGCGCGGGCGGCCAATGTGGTATACGTGTCCGCATGCGTCGCAGCACCTTGTTCACGATCCTGTGTCTCGGCGGCTTTCTGATGGCCGCCTTTCCGCTCTCCGCGGAGAAGATTGCACCCACGCCGCCGATGGGCTGGAACAGCTGGGATGCCTATGGGCTCACCATCGACGAAGACGGCTTTCGCGCCAACGCCGAGGTGCTGGCCGGCCTGAAGCAGTACGGCTGGCAATACGCGGTGATCGACGAAGGCTGGTACATGCAGGACCCCTTCGCCGCGACCGTTGCAGCGCACAAATACGTGTGGGACGCGAACGGAATTCTGATTCCTGCGGTTAACCGCTTCCCTTCCGCGGCGCATGATGCGGGCTTTAAGCCGCTGGCCGACTGGGTGCATGCGCAGGGGTTGAAGTTCGGCATTCACATCGTGCGCGGCATTCCCCGCGATGTGGTGAAGGCGAACCTGCCCATCGCCGGCACGGGCTACCATGCCAGCGATGCGGCGGATATGGATTCGCCGTGCCCGTGGGACGAGGGCAACTGGGGCGTACGCGACAATGAAGCCGGCCAGGCCTACTACGACTCGATGCTGCGGCTCTATGCTTCGTGGGGCGTGGACTTCCTCAAGGTCGACTGCATCAGCGACCATCCCTACCGCCCAACAGAAATCCGTCAGATCGCCGAAGCCATCCGCAAAACGGGGAGGCCGATTGTGCTGAGCCTTTCGCCGGGGCCGACTGCGCTCGATCACGCCGCCGAGGTGGCGAAGTATGCGCAGATGTGGCGTATCTCCGACGATCACTGGGACGTGTGGAGCACCCCGCACAAGCCGGGCGAGAGCGAGTTTCCCTTCGGCCTGCGCGATGCCTTCGATCGCCTGGCCGAATGGGCGCCCTATGTGAAGCCCGGCAACTGGCCCGACGACGACATGCTGCCGGAAGGCAACCTGACGCCGCATCCCGGCTGGGGCGACCCGCGCACCTCGCGCTATACGCAGGACGAGCAGCGCACGGAGTTCACGCTGTGGGCCATCTCGCGCTCGCCGCTGATTCTGGGCACGAACCTGACCAAGTTGGATGACTTTACGCAAGTCGCTGATCACCAACAGGAAGTGATCGAGATCAACCAGAAGGCCGAAGAGAGCGGACAAGGGCTGATGCCGCTCAAGCAGGGCCAGACCGACGCGTTTCCGCAGCGTTACTGGTATGCGCGCGCGGGTGGCCGCCACTATCTTGCGGTGTTCAACCTGCAGGATCAGGCGACGGCTTCCGATCTGCCGTGGCTGGTGTTTCATCTCACCGACCGGGCCGCACGCCGTCTACGACATCTGGAACAAGAAGCATCTGAAACGGGCCAAGACACTGCACGTGGAACTTGCGCCGCACGGGTGCGCGCTGTTCCGTGTGGAGTAGCAGCCGCGCCGTGCGAAACTGATGGTTCCGGCCCCTGCGCCGGCAGGGTAATCGATGCCACTCCTCCGCTCCGCATTTATCGCACTCTCGCAGAACCGCCCGCTGCGCCGCTTCTGCGAGCGATCCCGCATGGGCAGCAAACTCAGCGCGCGCTTTGTTGCCGGCATGGAGATCGACGACGCGCTGCGCGTCGCAGCCTCGGTCAACGCGCAGGGCATTCACGTCACGCTCGACTCTCTCGGCGAAAGTGTGACCAGCGCCGCCGAAGCCGAGCGCGCGGCAGACATTTATCACACGCTGCTGGATGAGATTGCTGCGCGCAAGCTCGACGCGAACATCAGCGTGAAGCTTACGCAGATGGGGCTGACGCTCGACCCCAGGATTGCCGAAGGAATTGCAACCAGCCTCGCGGAGCACGCCAAAGCCACGAATAATTTTCTGCGCATCGACATGGAAGACTCGCCGCTGACGCAGGTGACGCTGGACATTGTGCGCAGATTGCATGCGCGCGAGGATCTGCGCGGCGCAATCGGCATCGTGATCCAGGCGTATCTCTATCGCTCGGAGAAAGACATCGAGCAGCTCATCGCCGACGGCATTCGCGTGCGGCTCTGCAAGGGCGCGTACAAGGAGCCGGCCGAGGTGGCGTTTCCGCGCAAGGCCGATGTGGACGCGAACTACGTGAAGCTGAGCGGGCGGCTGCTGGAGAGCGGCGTCTATCACGGCCTCGCCACGCACGATGAATCAATGATCGCGGCAGCGAAATCGTACGCGACGCAGCATGGCATCGCGCCGGAGCGGTTTGAATTCCAAATGCTCTATGGTGTTCGGCGCGACTTGCAGCGCCAACTGGTGGCCGAGGGATACAACGTGCGCGTCTACATTCCGTTCGGGCGCGAATGGTATCCCTACTTCATGCGGCGGCTCGCGGAGCGGCCGGCGAACGTAATCTTCATCGCCAAAAATATGCTGCGCAGCTAGCAGGGCTCAGCTATTCAGTTTCCGGCGCGCGATGCGAGCGCCGGCCGCGCCGGCGAAAGAACTTGATCTCGCGGCAGATGGGGCACTCCCATGGGAAATAGCCGAAGAAGGCGTAGACCCTCTTCTGTAAAAATCCCTGGCGCGGCAGGCGGCGCAGCTGGTGCGATCCGCAATCGGGGCAGACAAACTGCGACGCGCCATTAACGGGCGCGGACATCGTCATGTTGGGCACGCACAATCCTCTCCGGGAAGCGGCAATCTGATGCTGCTGTGAACCCGGGCTTGATGGGGCTTTTGCAATATCTTACGGCCCGACCCGCGGTGCAGTCCAAGCCAACGTCAAAAAGCATTGAAAACGTCAACCCCGTAAGCGGTCAAGGGCACTTTGGGCCAGATTGGCTATGGCACTTGCGAGAGTGCGCGAGGCGTTCAGCGACTCCGGCCGCTCGAGCCGGATGCCTGCCTTGGATGCATATTGCTTGAATGCGATGTCGACGTCATAGAGAATTTCAACGTGGTCGCAGAGAAAGCCAATGGGCTGCAGAAGCAGGGTCGTTACGCCCTCGGCGGCGATGGCATCGAGCGTCTCTTCGACCGTCGGGCCGATCCACGGGCCGCCGCTGGCGCCCTGGCTCTGGAAGGCAAAACCCCAGCGCGGAATCTCCGGCACGCGCGCGGCGACGAGCGCGGCGGTGTGGCGCGCTTCCTCGGCGTAGGGATCGACGCCCTCGCCGGGCCACAGGCGCGGGCCGCTGTCTGCCGCAGGCTGCGGCTGACGGTGCGCGTGGGCACGCTGTGCGCGGTGAACAGCACGGGCACTGGCGCGCCGGTTTCGGCGGCGAGCTTGGCTTCGGCGGCCGGAGGCGCTCGGCGAAGGCCTCGGCCAGCAGCGGATGGTCGGCCCAGCCCTCGGTAAAGTCGATGCGCAGCCGCCAGCCTCAGCCTGCACGGCGCGCTCGTAGAGGCCCACGCTGGTGCGCGAGTTCTGCGGCGCGAGGCAGAGGACCGCGGCTTCTTCGACGCCGTCGGCGCGCATCTGCTTCACCACGTCGGGAATGTAGGGCCGCCAGTTGCGCATGCCGACGTAGACCGGGACGGGCTCGCCCTGCGGCGGCGAGTTCCGCTTCGACGAGGCTGCCCTGCTCGAGCGTGAGCTCGGTGAGCGGGCTGCGGCCGATGAGCGCGTAGCGGTGCTGGATCTCTTCGACCACGTGCTGCGGCATGGGCCGGCCGCTGACCACGTTGCGCAGGTACTCGGGGATCTGGTCGGCGGTCTCCGGCGTTCCGTGCGCGAGGAGAAGGACGGCTTGCTTAGGCATTGCGCTTCCTCGAGGCGGAACTCGCGGACCATGCTGACCACGGCCTGCACATTTTCGACCGGCGTGCCGGGAACGATGCCGTGGCCGAGATTGAAGATGTGGCCGGGCCGGCCGGCGGCGGAGCGCAGAATCTCCTTGACGCGCTGTTCGATGACTTCGACCGGCGCAAAGAGCGTAATGGGATCGAGATTGCCCTGCACTGCGTGGCCGTGGCCCGACGGCGCGCCAGCCTTCGTCGAGCGGCTGCCGCCAGTCGAGGCCGATCACGTCCGCGCCGGTCGAAGCCATCGGCTTCGAGCAGGCCGGCGGTTTCCACGCCAAAGTAGATCACGGGCACGCCCAGTCCCTGCACGGCGCGGACGAGGCGCTTGGAGGCTTCGAAGGCGTAGTCGCGATAGTCGGCGAGCGAGAGCGAGCCGACCCAGCTGTCGAAGATCTGGATGACGTCGGCGCCGGCCTGCACCTGCAGGCGGCAGTACTCCGTCGAGCACCATGACCAGCTTGTCGAGAAGGCTGCGCCACGCGAGCGGTATCGCCGATACATCATCTGCTTGGTGTCGATGTAATTGCGCGAGCCGCCGCCTTCGATCATGTAGCTGGCCAGCGTGAAAGGCGCGCCGCAGAAGCCGATGATGCCGAGCCGATCGCGGAAGTGCGCGGCGACTTTTTCGATGGCGCGGGCCACGTAGGCCAGATCGCCGGCGCGGTCGGTGCGCAGCGCGCGCACGTCCTCGGCGGTGCGCACGGGATGATGCACGACCGGGCCTTCGCCTGCCTGGAACTCGAAGGGCAGGCCCATGGGCTCGAGCGGCAGCAGCAGGTCGGCGAAGATGATGGCCGCGTCGACGCCGAGCTTTTCCGCGGCGGTGATGGTGACTTCGGCGGCGATGTCGGGCTGCTTGCAGATTTCGACCAGCGTGTGATGCTTGCGGACGTCGCGATACTCCTGCATGTAGCGGCCGGCCTGGCGCAGGAACCAGACGGGGGTGCGGTCGACGGGCTTGCGCAGGCAGGCGCGGATGAAGCGGCTGCCATGCGAGGATGCTCTCCGGCGCGGCGGAAGCGGGAATGACTTTCTCCATACTGTGTTGATTTTAGCGGCGGACGTCGAAGTGCGTGTGATGCGGCTCACGCGGCAGCGCGGCGCGCGCAGGAGAGTCCTTGATGGCATCAATGATCGAGCCTGCATTTGTGCGCTTGCGAGAAAGGCGAGGGGGAGGGGGGAGGGGGTATACCCTCCTGCCGCGGGAATCGCCGTCGTGCGCGACTCTCCCTTCGAATTCCTTCTCTGGCTGCTCATGGTTCTTAGTGTGCGCTTTTGCCTGCAAATTCTCTGCAAATGGGCGGAAAGTTTTGTGCGATTGGAATGAGGGAGTTGGAAGAATTTGTTTGTGGACGGGGCTTGACACGCTTCTTCGCAGACAAAAAACGGCCCCCGTTTTTGGCGGGGGCCAAGTTGCCTTGGTTCTCTCGTGTTGCGAGAGCTTAATTGGCGGCCGACGGCCGGGGAGCCGTCGGGGCGGAAAGAGCCTCAGGGGGGTGGCTGCGCGGCGTGTTACGGCCGCTCCGCTCCCGTCGTTGGAAGCCACACCATGGGGGGATGTGGTGTCCTGGGCCGCCAAACTGTTTTCCATCAGCCGGATGTGCACGCTGCTGGTCCGAATGCGAACCGGCTTGGCGTCTTCGTCGGCTCCGGGCTGCGTGATAGGCGCATTGCCCAGGGCTACGAAGTGCATACGGTAGACGGGAATCTGATGTTCGGTAACCAGATAGCGCTCGACGGACTCAGCCAGCCGCTGCGAGCTCTGGATACCAGCCGCACCCGCGCCAGGCGCGTGTGCTTCGATTTCAATGATGTAGCCCTGGTGACCGGCGAGGCTGGCCGCGAGGTCATCGAGCTGGCCGCGCGCAGCCTTGGAAAGGATGGCGCTGCCGTGGAACGGCAGATCAACGTCGCTGATCTGGTGGTACTGATCGAGGCCATTGACGGTGGTGTTGAGCTGATCGACGTGGCCGGAAGCGCCCTGGGCCAGCGTGTTGGCCTGCTGGGCCTGAGTGCCGGCTGCGGTGGCCGTCTGGTTGGCGGCGTCCGCAGTCGACTGCGCCTTCTGAATGCCAGCCTGCGCCCGCGCATCCACGTCCTTGATGTCGGCGGCGTTCTTGGCGTTGACTTCATCGAGCTCGGTCAGGCGATCGTTGAGCGGGTCAGTCCGCTTGTGCACCCACTTCTTGCGGGCGAAGGGCTGCAGATGCCCCCAGAAACCTTCCTTGTCGGTGTTCGCGGCCGGCGCGGTAGAGGCGGGCTGCTGCGCCACGGGAGGGGTGCTCTGGGGCTGGCTGGAGGGCTGTGCCTGCTGCGCGAACGCTGGAAAGGCAAAGGCAGAAGCCAGTAACAGGACGGCAAACTGGCCGGGGATCGAATTTTTTGCAACTGAGCTGATGTTTTTCATCGGGGGTTAGGCCTCATTTGTCATCACCGCGGTCAGACTGCGGGTGAGCTCTTCCTGCTGCTCGCCCTGTATATGAGCAAGGGGCATGCCAAAGTAACGGGACTATCGATGGGGTTTCTTAAGCTTTTTATTTTGTTCCGATAACGGGAAGGATGGGTGTGCGAAAACGCGCCAGAAGAGAGGACTGATCGATGAATTCTATGTAATTTTTACCGGGGACTGCACCTTTCTACTGCGTAGGAAGGTGCCTCGGGCCGGGCGAGGCTATTGGAAGTCGACGTGGAGGATGCGGACCTCCGGGTACGCGCCGTCCCAGTCGGGCGAAACGCCATCGAAGATCAGGCGGAACTGGTGGCTGGCGCCGGGGGCCAGAGGCGCGGCGGCGACGGGCTCCACATCCACATAGGGATCGCGGGTGCGAATCCACTGCAGGGGGTGGGTCTCGTTCTGCGTGACTTCCTTGGCGAAATCGCGGAAGAGGACCTGAACGGTGATGCCCTGGACGGTGCGGCTGCCGGTGTTGGTGATGGTGCCGTCGATGTAGGTGACTTTGCCGCCGGCGAGGTTGGTGGACTCGCTCATGACCAGGTTCGAGATGGGCAGGCTGGCGGCGTAGGGGTCGGGCGCGGCGGAGACCGGCGTGACCGCGGCTGGCTTGCGGCCGTGCTGCATGGTCAGGGTCACAACCGCTGCAACCAGCAGGACCGCTCCGGCGGCGATGGCGATGGGTAGCCAGCTGCGTTCGGAGGCCTGCTCGCGGGGCATCAGATCGAGATTGGGGCCAGTGCTCACGAGCAAAGTTTACACCTGTTACTGAATGAATACCTGTGCAGCCGGGATGGCCGGAATCGAGGCATGATGGAGGTGCCGGTTGCGTCGATATTTCAGGAAGATTGCACCCTCGCACCCAGCTTCTACATCTTTAAGGTGATTCCCAAGTGTGTTGCATTGGGCGCATACAGAGACTGCCGGGCAAAGCTGTCCAGGCTGGGCTCCCGTACCCGTTGTCGAACCGGATGGATTTTTTGAGGTCAAACGCAGCATGCAGTCCCTTCCCCAAACCGGAGATCCATTTTTCGCGGAGAGCGAGCTTACGCCGCGCCGCGCAGAGGATCGTGTGTACCAGCTCGTGACCGTGGCTGCGATTCTGGCAGTGCTCGCCACTGTCTGGATCTTCTAGCTGCGCGCCGCGCGAAACAGCGCGACGAAGTGCAGCCCGATGGTGCCGAAGATCACGACCAGGAACACCGGCATGACCTTGCCAAAGAGCGCGCCATTCCCGCTGCGCGCAGCCTGAATAAACACTCCCTGCAAAACAGCAAATAAGCAGAGCATCTCGGCCTTGATCCATGCCACCATGCCCAACGTGATGGCCTGCAGACGGGGCAGGTTCATGGGCGTGGCGCGCACGGGATAGTGAAATGCGGATGGAAAGCGCGCGACCACGGTGAGCAGCACGTAGAGGCCCGCGGCGATCATCGGGATCAGGATCATGCCCGAGGGCGAGCCCCAGGCGTTGGCGTTGCCCGCTGCGTCAAAATGCGTGGGTACTTTGTCGGGCAGGCGATTGGGGCCGTTGAGCGCGCTCCAGGTGAGCCAGCAGAGCGTGGCGAGGCCAGCGAGGGCCAGAACTTCCGCGAGCTTGCGCATCGACTCTTCCCTTCCTCGCCGTGGATTGTGAGCGCGCCGGACGCGGTCTCAGCCGAAGCGCGCGCGGACCGACTTCCGGTCTGGCGAAAATCCTTGCCCGTCATCTCCACGCGGACGCACATCTCGGAGAGGCGGGAGCGCATGCGGTCGCCGATGCGGTCGCCGAGGGTCTGCTCGCGGGCGGCGCGCTCGGCATCGGATTTCGCTCCGCCGCCGGCAGGCAGATCGGGATAATTGGTGGTGATGATGGTGGACTGCTTGTCGTTGTAGCGCGTGTTGAGGATGAGGGCGACGGTATCCCAGACCCACTCATTGGGCTTTTGCGCGCCCAGGTCGTCGAGCACGAGAACTTCGGCGGCGAAGACCGGCTTGAGCAGCTCGAGTTCGGTGGTGTGCACCTGCGGGTTGTAGCTGTTCTGGATGTTCTTGAGCAGCTCGCGATAGTCGCAGAAGAGGCCTTTGACGCCGCGCTCCTGCACCAGGCGGCGCAGAACGCCGACGGCAAGATGGGTTTTGCCCGACGCCGATGGAGCCGGTGAAGAGCAGGCCTTTGCCGGCGGTATCGACCGGATAGGCGTCGACGAATTTGCGCGCGGTCTGCAGGGCGCGGGCCAGGGAGCGGTCGGCCTCGTGGTAGATCTCGTAGTCGTCGAGGGTGCAGTCGCGGTAGCGCTGGGGAATGCGGGCCGCGCCGAGGCGGTTCTGCTCGCGCTCGGTCTGCTGGCACTCGCAGGGGCGGGACACCCAGATGCCTTTGTCGGTGACGTGCTCGACCAGGCCAATGCCGCCGCAGATGGGACAGGTGCTCATGACTCTCTCCAGCCTAGCGCAGCGGGCTTGCGCGCCGCGCGGTGGGCATCGGGGCCGGTTGTGTGGAAAAGCGGTGGCCTGCTGCGTCGATTGAGCTTTGCGCGCGGGTCCTATAATCGGAGCGCGCACGAGATGCCTGAAATTTCTGCTTTGAATCGGGAGAGCCTGCCGTGAATCGAATTGCCTTGCCTGTTGCCTGTGCCGCGGTTGCGGTGATGCTGATGCCTGCGCTGCGCGGGCAGGAGCCGGGGACGAAGCCGGAGACGGCCGCGCCTGCGCCGGCCGCTGCAGTCGGCCACCACCCCGACAACGACTACTGGCGCAAGCACGACGCGCAGCTGATGACGGACTTTCGGCTGGCTGGCGCGCTTCCACGACGAGGATGCGAAGCTGCCACCGCCTGCGCCGGGCGAGAACCGCGTGGTGTTTATGGGCGACTCGATCACCGAGGGCTGGCACCTGGATCAATCCTTTCCCGGCAAGCCGTATATCAATCGCGGCATCAGCGGCCAGACTACGCCGCAGATGCTGGTGCGCTTCCGGCAGGACGTGATCGACCTGAAGCCGAAGGTGGTGGTGATTTTTGCCGGAACCAACGACATTGCCGGCAACACCGGCCCGGAGACGCTCGAAGAGGTCGAAGGCAACCTCGCGTCGATGGCCGAGCTGGCGCAGGCCAATGGCATCCGCCCGTGCTGTGCTCCATTACGCCGGCCTTCGATTATCCCTGGCAGCCGGGATTGACGCCCGCCCCGAAGATCGACCTGGTAAATGCGTGGCTGAGAGGCTACGCAAAGGCCAAGGGCTTTGTGTATGTGGATTTCCACTCGGCGATGAAGGACGCGCGGGATGGCCTGCCGCCGGAGCTGAGCCATGACGGCGTGCATCCGCTGCCCGCGGGGTACGCGATTATGGCGCCGCTGGCCGAGGCGGGGATTGAGAAGGCGCTGGCGCAGCAGTGAATCGTTTGCGTGGCAGTGCGAATCAACTTACAATAGGAAGAATCGCAGGAAAGGTTTGTCCAGAGATGCCCAAGGAAAAGATTCATCCCCATTACGACGCAGTGCGCGTGATGTGCGCCTGCGGAAACAACTTTGAGACCCGGTCGACCCACAAGGGCGACATTCACGTGGAAATCTGCTCGGTTTGCCACCCGTTCTTCACCGGCAAGCAGCGGCTGGTGGATACGGCGGGCCGCGTGGAGCGTTTCCGCCGGAAGTATGCCAAGGCGGCGAAGCAGCGCCCGCAAAGTAACGGCGGCGCGGCAGTTCGGTTCGAGTGGGCCTCCGCCGCGGCGGAGGCCCACGTTCGTTCAGGGAGCATGGGTGCGACATGGCAGGCAAGGGATTCACGGTGAAGAAGGACTGGGACAACCCCAGGGAGCACGCGATGCCGGAAGGACGCGGGTGCCGGCGGAGGTGCGCCTGGGAACCGTCCAGGTGACGCCCGCGACCGTGCTGGCTCCCATGGCCGGGGTCACGGATACCGTGTTTCGCCGGTTCATCCGCCATGCGAGCTTGTTCACGCAGCGGATCAGGAGTCAGGGGTCAGGGATCAGGAAACGACACCTGACGTGGCTGGAGTTGACACGGCGATCAGCAATGCGCAGTCGGGCTGCGGGCTGCTGATGACGGAGTTCACGTCGGCCGACGGGCTTTCGCGGATGCGGGAGTCGAAGCGCAAGCGCTATCTGACCTTCTATGACGACGAGCATCCCATCGGCGCGCAGCTCTTTGGCTCGAACGCCGAGACACTGGCGGAAGCCGCGCGGATTGTGCAGGATACGGGCTTCGACCTGGTCGACCTGAACCTGGGCTGCCCGGCCAAGCGCGTGGTGGGCTGCAATGGCGGCTCGGGCCTGCTGCGCGACCTGCCCAAGATCGGCGAGATCTTTCGCGCGATCCGCAAGGCAGTCACGATTCCCTTCACCGTGAAGTTCCGGCTGGGCTGGAACGATGCGCAGATCGTCTGCGTGGAGCTGGCGCGGATGGCCGAGGCCGAGGGGCTGAACGGCGTGGCGCTCCACGCGCGGACGCGCGAGCAGGGCTACACCGGCCAGGCGCGCTGGGAGTGGATTGCGGCGGTGAAGCAGGCGGTGACGATTCCGGTGATCGGAAACGGCGACATTCGCACCCCGGAAGACGCGGCGGCGATGGTGGCGCAGACCGGCTGCGACGCGGTGATGATTGGGCGTGCTGCGCCGTCGAACCCCTGGATTTTCAGACAGATTGCGCAATATACAGCGACCGGAAGCTACGATCGGCCGACGGTGGACGACCGCTACCGGATGATCCGCAGCTACTTCCAGATGCTGCTCGAAGAGGCCGAGGCCAGCCAGGCTCTGCCGCGCGATGCGCGGCATGGGCGAGACGGCGGGCAAGATGAAGCAGTTTGCCTCGCTGGTTTACGCATGGCGTGCCCGGGGGAGCCAAGCTGCGGGCGGCCATCTACCAGGCGAAAACGGGCGCGGCAGTGCTGGCGCAGGTGGATGCGTTTTTCGCCGCACAGGCCGGGACTGAGGCGGAAGCCGAAGTTGTGGAAAACCTGGCCGCGTTCCCGGCTGATTCGCTGGTGTGCGATTAGCCGCCTCAAGAACACGATTGCGCTAACGATTTCGCGTTAGTAAACGCCACAACGTCATGCAAGCCCACACATGACTAAGGTGTTGTCCCAAGTGCCTTTGTCCTCATTTGGGTCATTTCTCCCACCTAAGTTCCCTCCTATACTGGGTCCACTGAAATTCAAGCTTAGAACCCGGATTGGGCCGCATACGATTAGCCGCAGAGATGCGGATGTCGCGACCGGCAACGTCCAGGCAAATTGAGTCAGCTCGGGAGCAGAGTTGGGAGTGCGGGTGTCATTCCAACTGGGACGGGTGGTGCGCGCGGCAGCGTGCGTCGCGGTTCTATGCTCCGCGGTGCTGAGCTTCGCCCAGCGCTACAGCTTCCGCGAGTACACGCAGGGACTCGGAAATCTGAACATCGCCTGCCTCATCCAGGACCGCACCGGCTACCTGTGGGTGGGCACCCAGAACGGACTCTACCGCTACGATGGAACGCAGTTCCAGGAGTTCGGCCCGGCGCAGGGCGTCCCGGAGCGGATGATCCAGAACCTCTACGTGAGCCCGGACGGCACGCTGTGGGTAGCGACGACGACCGGCCTCTACTACGAAAAGCAGGATGGCCATTTTGCCGAGGTAGCGCCGCCGGCGCCTGTCGCACAGTTCCTGCTGGACTGGGGCGCGTCGTTTACGACGAGTCAAACCGGGCAGGTGCTCACCATCACCCGCAAAGGCGCGTTCGCGTTGGAGCGCGCGCAGGACGGCGGTTGGACGGCCCGGCCGATGCATCTCGAAGGTGGAAGCCAGGGCGGAGCGATCTACACGCCCGATGGCGCGCTTTGGTATGGGTGCGACAACGATCTGTGCCGCCTGGCCAACGGCGATACCACGCACATGCGCGCTACACTGGACCTGCCGGAAGAGAACTGGACCAGCATGCTGGTGACGGCCGACGAACACCTGTGGGTGCGCGGCAAGCTGCATGTGGGCGAGATCGATCTGCGGAGCATGAAGTTCACGCTGCATGATCTTCCCGTCGCCGCCGGGCCTGAGGCCTACCCGGTGCTGATCCAGGACGCGCAGGGTCGTGTGCTCACCCCGCTGCATGCCTCGCTGGCGCTCTGGGAAAAAGGGCAGTGGCGTTTGGTCACCGACAACAACGGACTTGCGCCGTTTGAGATCCAGACCGCGTATGTGGACCGAGAGGGGTCGGTATGGATGGGCCAAGTGGGCCACGGGTTGAAGCGCTGGGTGGGCCAGGACCGCTGGGAAGGTTACACCAAGGCAGACGGCCTGAGCGATGACCTGGTGTGGGCGATCCTGCGCGACCACAAAGGGCGGCTGTGGATTGGAACCGAGACGGGACTGAACTGGATTCCCGCCGGCGAGACCGCGCCGCGGACCTGGAAGCAGCCCGGTATCCTGACCGCGCGCTCCGGCGCATTTGTGGAAAGCGCGGACGGCGCAATCTGGATGGGCAGCGCTGCCGGTGCACTGGTGCGTATCGACGGCATCACGCTGACGGCCCGCCAATGGAAGATGCCCGAGGTCTACGACGTGGCTGCAGGACCTCACGGACGGGTGTGGGCCGCAACCAGTGCGGGGCTCTACTTCTGCGCCTGCGGATGGACAGGGCACACCGGAGCTGGTCACGACCCGGTGTTCGGCAATCCGCACCAGCGCTTCTCAGACCTCTGCCCGGACGATCACGGGCGGCTTTGGATGGCGGCCGATCAGGGCTTGTTTGTGCTGGATGACAGCGGTTGGCACCACATCGATGTGGGAGTCACGGGAGCCGCGCCCGACGTGATCGCGGTAGGCCAAGATGGCGACGTGTGGGTCGGCGGCTCCTCGCAGCAGTTGATGCGCCTGCACATCGAGGACTATCGCGTAACCAATGTGCAGCGCATCGGCCGTCCACCGCTGCTCTCCGAGCAGGTTGTCTCGCCTGATGATGGATCATCGCGGATGGCTGTGGGTAGGCGAGGATGCAGGGCTCACGGTCTTCGATGGCCGCGCCTGGCGCAGCTATACCCAGGACGACGGCCTGATCTGGAACGATACCGACAGCTTTGCCCTGGCTGAAGACACCGACGGCAGCGTGTGGATTGGGACCTCGGGCGGATTGAGCCATCTGCTCACGCCGAAAGACGCCGCGATGAGCTCGCCGCGGCCGCCTGCGCTTTCGCAGGTGACCTACGGCGCTAAAACCCTGCGCGACAATTCGTCGGTGGCGTGGGGATCGAATGCACTTGAGATCTCGATGGCTTTGCTGTCCTTCAAAGGCACGCAGGACGCAGGCATTCGCTACCGGCTGCTGGGCAGCCATTCTCCGGATTGGGACGAATCGCGCGAGCTGCAGGTGCATTATCGCGACCTGGGGCCGGGCAAGTACACGTTTGAAGTTGCGGAGATTGATCAGACCGGACATGCGGTTTCGCCGGTCGGCAGCTTTTCGTTTCAGATCACACCGCGCTGGTGGCAGCGGCGTTAGCCTGCGGGTCACCTTGCTGCTGTTCGCCATTGTGAGCTGGTGGCCATCTGGCGGCGGAGAATTGGGCAGCTGCTCAAGCAGAAGCGACATCTTGAAGAGGCCGTGAAGCTGCGCACCGAGCGATCTGGAAAAAGAAAAGGTCGAACTGCATGCGCACCAAGGAACAGATGCGCCACTACGCCGAGCACGACGATCTGACCGGCCTATGGAATCACCGCATCATCGTCGACCGGCTGCGCATCGAAGTCGATCGCTCGCGACGCGAGGGGCAGCCGCTCAGCATCATCCTTGCCGATCTCGACTTCTTCAAGCGCATCAACGACACCTTCGGCCATCCGGCGGGCGACCAGGTGCTGCGAGAGGCCAGCGCGACTTTCCAGCGCATGGTGCGCACCTACGACTGGGTCGGCCGCTACGGCGGCGAAGAGTTTCTGCTGATTCTGCCGGGCTCGGGCTTTACGCATGCGCAAGCAGCGTGCCGAGGAGCTGCGCATCGCCGTGCAGATGGCGCGCGTGCAGGAAGGCGAAACGCTCATTCCACTGACCGCGAGCTTCGGCGTGGCCTCAGGCTATGCCATGAGCCATGAGGAGCTGATTCGCGAGGCGGACGAAGCGCTCTATCGCGCCAAGAACAACGGGCGCAACTGCGTGGTGGCCGATGGAAGTGGATACGCGCAGAATCGATGCGCACGGCACGCGAGCTAAACCAGTCAGGCGGCAGGCGAACCGTCGCCCGCGCACCCTCTGCATCTTCCCTGATTCACAAGGCGAATTTCGCCGCCGTGCGCGCGGGCAATCTGCTGCGCCAGCGCAAGGCCCACGCCGCTGCCCTGGGGCTTGGTGGTGTAGAAGGGCACAAACAAATTCTCGGTATTGGCGATGCCGAGGCCGTTGTCTTCGATGAAGATCTCCACATCGGAATCGGCTACGCGCCAGCCCATGCGCACCGGCTGCGCGCCATTGGCAAGCGACGCATCAACGGCATTGGCGAGCAGGTTGATGAGCATCTGCTCGAGCTGATCGGGATCGGCACGAAGGTGTGCCACGGGGCCCGCGATGAGCCGCACCGGAACGCGCTGCTCCAGCAGAGCTACGCGCTCGACCAGCAGCGCGACAGGCACGTTCTTGAGTGCCGGAGGCGGCAGCTGCGCCAGCACGCGATAGGACTGCACAAATCGATGCAACGAATCCGCGCGGCTCTCGACCACGCTGAGGCCGCGGCGGAAGTCGCGGACCATGATCTCGTCGTCCCGCATCTGATCCGTGCGCGCCAGCAGGCTGCCGGCGATGGACTTGATGGGCGCGAGCGAATTTGAAAGCTCATGGCCCAGCACGCGAATGAGGCGCTTCCACGCAGCCTGCTCTTCTTCGCGCAGCGGCTGGCTCACGTCGGCCAGCAGCAGCAGCACGTGCGGTGCGCCGTCCTGGCGGAAGGCAGCTTTGCGCATGAGCCAGCGATTGGGCCGCGTGCCGAAAGAATGAATGCTCTGGTCGGGCGAAGCGAGCAGACCTTCAAGACCGAGCTCGTGCGCGGTGCGGCCGAAGCAGCGCGCGTGCGGAATGCCCAGCAGCTGCACGCCGGCGTCATTGACGAGCTGCAGCACATCGTCGCGATCGAATGCGAACAGCGGCGAGTGCATGACCTCAAGAATGCGCGCCAGCAGCGCCGTCGCCTCAAGGGAGCGGACGCGCTGCTTCTGCAACAGGTCGGCCAGTGCGTTGATCTCCGCGGCGAGCTCGCCCAGCGGGTCCTGTGAACCGGCGCCGCGGGCGCGGAACGAGTAGTCGCCCTCGCGCAGCGAAGAGACCACGTTGGAGAGCGTCTGCAGCGGGCGGATGAGGCTCTCAATCAGCGCGCTCGCGATGAGCAGCAGATAGAGAAGCAGGCAGACGGCGATGAGAATCGCCAGCGGGCCAGAGACGTTCTGCTGCCACGCGAGGATGCCCGCGAAAAGCAGCGCGGGCAGCGCGAGACAGAGGCAGTAGAGCCACGCCCGCCGCACAGCGGATCTGCGCCGCCCGCGACGATGCTGGTCAGAGGCCATATTTTTCGATGCGGCGATAGAGCGCGGCGCGGCTCAGGCCGAGGGCCTCGGCAGCCTGCGAAATGTTGCCGTCGCAGCGGCGCAGGACTTTGCGGATAAGCAGCGACTCGACCTCGTCGATGCTCATGTTGTCGAACGAAGGCGTAGCGCCGCGCGCGGGCGCGACAGCGAGGTTGGCCGGCTCAATCTCTTCGCCGCGCGCCAGCAGCACCGCGCGCTCGACGGTGTGTTCCAGCTCGCGCACGTTGCCCGGCCACAGATACTGCATCATCTGCTGCATCGCCGAGGCAGAGAAGCCGGTGACCTGCTTGCGATAGCGGGTGCGATTGCGGTTGAGAAAATGTGCGGCCAGCAGCGGAATGTCTTCGCGGCGCTCGCGCAGCGGCGGCAGATGAATCTCGACGGTGTTGAGCCGGAAGAGCAGGTCTTCGCGGAAGTTGCCGTTCGTCGCTTCTTCATGCAGGTCGGCGTTGGTGGCGGAGAGCACGCGCACGTCCACGCGGCGGGTCTGCGAGGAGCCCACGCGTTCCAGCTCGCCGGTCTCCAGCACGCGCAGCAGCTTGGCCTGCTGGCGAATGGGCACGTTGGCGATCTCATCCAAAAAAAGCGTGCCGCCGTTGGCCAGCTCAAAGCGGCCCACTCGATCGGTGCGCGCATCGGTGAATGCACCTTTCACGTGGCCAAAGATTTCGCTCTCGAAGGTGCCTTCCGGCAGGCCGCCGGCGTTGACGGTGACCAGCGCGGAGCGCGAGCGCGGCGATGCGGCGTGCAGCAGCTTGGCGACAATCTCCTTGCCGGTGCCGTGCTCGCCAGTGATGAGAACATTCGCATCCGAAGGGCCAACCTGTCCGATGAGCTCGAGCACCGGCTGCATCGACGGCGCACCGGCGATGAACTCCGGCATGCCCTCGGCGCGCAGCAGGCGGTTTTCAAGCTCAAGCTGACGGGCACGGCGCAAGGCCTGATGCAACTCGGCATGCACGCGGATGAGCGAGATGAGGCGCTCGTTCTCCCAGGGCTTCTGGATGAAGTCGCGCGCGCCGCGCTTGATGCTTTCAACGGCGAGATCGATGTTGCCCCAGGCCGTCATCACGATCACGGGCAGGCGCGGATCGATGTCCTTGAGGCGGGCAAGAAGGTCGAGGCCCTCCTGCCCGGAGGTGGTGTCGCGCGTGTAGTTGAGGTCGATGAGCAGCACGTCGTAGTCGCTCTGGCCGAGGGCTTCCAGCAGAAGCTGCGGCGAGCGCACGGTTTCGACGTGAATGCCCTGCGGCTCGAGCAACAGCTCGACAGCCTCGAGGATGTGGGGTTGATCGTCAGCAACAAGAACGCGGATTTTCGGGGGCTTGCGTGCGTCTGTCATCCATGCTCCGGTTGTGCGTCATTGCTGCTGTGCCTGCACCACGCCCGATTTCGCGTCGTCGATGGAGATGCCGTAATCCTCAAGCACTGACCCCGTGGCGCGCCGCACTTCGATGCGCGCCTTCTCGTAGTCGGTCTCTGCGGTCACCAGCGCCGACTCGGCAACTGCGAGGTCGTGGTCGGACGAGAGCGTCTGCTGGTTTGACCCTGCACCCAGCTTCTGCTCCTTCTGCATAATATCCAATGTCTTCGCGGCAAGGTCGCGCGCCTGGCGGGCGGCGGCCACGCGGCTGGCTCCCTGCTCCAGGGCATAGCGCGCGTTACGCACCTCGATGAGAATCCGCTTCTTGAGCTCTTCTGCATACACCTGCGACTGGCGATACTCAAGCTCGGTGCGGTACTGGTCGGCTTTGGCGATGCGGTTGCGCAGTGGAATGTTCAGGCTGAGACCGATCTGATACTCGGGCGCCGTGTTGTTGAAGGCGCTCTGCAGCGCGCCGCCGTAGTCCACTGGCACCGTGCTGCTGGGGCCGCCGGGCGCGAGATCGGGACTGGTTTCGCCGGCCAGGCCCGTGCCGGCGTAGAGGCCGTACGCGTTGAGCGAAGGCAGCAGTGCATTGCGCGCTGTCTTGCGGCTGAGCTCGCGGTTCTGGAGATCGAGTGCAGACTCCTGGAGCTCTGTGCGATTTTTGAGCGCGCGATCGATCATGGCCTGTACCGACTCGGACGAGGTCTGAATGTCGCCGCCGATGTGATCGGTGGGCACCACCGGCATCTCTTCGAGAACGGGATCGTCGAGCGAACGGGTGATCGCGTTCTTCATGTAGAGCTCTTGCAACTCCAGATTGGTGCGCGCAACCGTCAGATCCTGCTGGCGCGTTGCCAGATCGCCTTCGGCCTTGAGCACGTCCATTTCAGGGATGGCCTGAAGGTCGAGCTGCTTCTTGCTCTTGTCGAGCGTGTCCTGCGCGAAGGCGACAGAGCGCTCGCTGACCTGCTCGGTCTCATAGGCGTTCACAAGATCCCAGTAGATATCGCTGATCTGCGTGACGGTCGCGATGACCTGCGCACGAAAGGCGATGTCGGAGATCTTCATATCGGTGCGCGCAATGCGCAAAAAGCGCAGGTTGGGGCCGAGACCAAAGCCGGCGAGCAGCGGCTGCGTGATGATGGCCTGTACCTTCGAGCTGAGGGCGGGGCTGAGAATGTCGTAGATGCCGTTGGTGGTCTGGCGGCCGTTCTGGAATTTCACCTCCAGGCTGGTGCCGGTAACGAAGTTCTGCGCGTAGCTAACGTCGCCGTAGATCGTGTTGACCTTGTAGACGTTGACGCCCTCGATCTGGATGTTGGAAAGCAGTTGGGAGTTGTGATCGACGTAGCCGTTGGCGGTGATGACCGGATCGTAGCCTGAGACATTGGTGCCGGTGCCGAGCGTGCTGGAGACGATGCCCGATGCGCCCGCGCCTGCTCCACCCGCGCCAGTGCTGGTGCCGCCCGCGCCGGTTCCTGCGCCTGCGCCGCCGCCTGCGCCACCCGGCGTGCCGGAGACAACGCCGGTGTTAACGCCGCGGAAGACGCCGCCAGCCGACGTGCGTAATACGTCGGTCTGCGCGATGGGCAGGTTATAACGCGCGATGACCAGATCGAGATTGTTTTCGAGCGCCAGGTCAATGGCATCGCGCAGCGAGAGGTAGAGCTTGCCATCGCGCATCAGCGAGCTGAGCCGCGCAGAGTTTGCCATGCTGGGCGCGGGCACGTTGCTGGCGCGATACGCGTTCACCGGATTATTGGAATGGCGCATCATGGCATCGAACGGCACCTGGCCGGCGGGCGCACTCTGCGCAGCCGGCGCAGGAGCCTGCGGCTCGACAGCGAAGGCGAGGTTGGCCTGCAGCAGCACGATAGCGAGAACGGATTGGATACGGGTACGAAGACGGATCGTCGATCGATTCATAACGGAGTTCACCTGAGGAAAATTCATTGTGCGGCCACTTCTGCGGAGGCGGGCTGGACGGCTTCGTCGCGGGTGAGCCAGCCGTCGCGCAGCTCGAGAATGCGCGAGCCGTAGCGGGCGTTCTCCTCAGAGTGCGTGACCTGGACGATGGTGGTGCCCTGCTTGTTGAGTTCGCGGAAGAGCTCCATGATTTCGCGGGCCTGCGTGGAGTGCAGATTGCCGGTTGGCTCGTCGGCAAGCAGCAAGGAAGGCGCATGCACGACGGCGCGCGCGATGCCGACGAGCTGCTGCTGTCCGCCGGAGAGTTGATTCGGAAACAGATCCTTCTTGGCGACGATCTGAAAGCGGTCGAGGATGTCGGCGACCATGCCGGCACGCTCTTTCGACGGCAGGTTCTTGTAGGAGAGCGGCAGGTCGATGTTTTCGGCCACGGTGAGGTCGTCGAGCAGGTGATAGCTCTGGAAGACCATGCCGATGCGCTGGCGGGCAAGGTCGGCGCGCTGCTTGCGGTTCAGCTTGTGCGCGGGCGTTTCACCGAACCAGTACTCGCCAAGCCATCCATCGTCGAGGAGGGCGAGCACGTTCAGGAGCGAGGACTTCCCTGCCCCGGACGGGCCCATGACGGTGACGAATTCGCCTTCCTTGATGGTGAGGCTGACGCGGCGCAGGACCCATGTTTCGGTGTGGCCCGTTTTATAACTGCGTTCGATATTTTTCAGTTCAATCATCCTGTACTCCAATCTCAAGACTTGCTGCGCTTACTCGGTTCTTAAAGCGCGCATGGGGCTGACGGAAGCGGCGCGGCGCGCGGGCAGCCAGCTGGCGACCAGCGAGGCGCACAGCAGCACAACGGCGACGGCAGCAACCGCAGCGGGGTCGAGCGCGCCGACGCCGTAGAGTGTGTTCTGCATGGCGCGGCCGACAAAGTACGCGCCGCCAAGGCCGAGGCCGAGCCCCAGCAAGGCAAGCACGACCGCTTCCTTCAACACAAGATTGACGACGTTGGAGCGGCTTGCGCCGAGCGCCATGCGCAGGCCCAGTTCATGCTCGCGCTGCGCGACAGTGAACGACATGACGCCGTAGATGCCGATCGCCGCGAGAAGCAGCGCCACGACAGCGAAGGCCGCGAACAACGACATCGTGAAGCGGTCTTCGGCGAGCATGCGGCCTTTCACTTCGTCCAGGGTGCGCGGCTGGGCGATGGCGATCTGCGGATCGACGGAGTGCACGGCGGCGGCGATGCTGCGCATCATCGCATCGGGATCGCGCGCGGTGCGAACGCCGATATTCGCCGACGGCCAAGGGCTCTGCGTGAAGGGAACGTCGATCTCAGGAAAATCCTGCCGGAAGCCGCCGGCGCGCACGTTATGGAAGACGCCGACGATCTGCCAGGGAATCGGCGCGCCGAGCTTGGTAACGCCGGGGATGAGCTGCTCCACATTAATGTGCTGGCCGAGGGGGTTCTTGCCCTTGAGATATTTCTCGACAAAGCGCTCGTTGACGACGGCGACGGGAACGCTGGCCGCGTTGTCGTCGTCGGTGAAGGCGCGGCCCTGTGTCATGCGCACGGTGTAGGTGTGGAAGTAGCCGGGGGTGACCATGTTGAACCCCGCGCCGGGCCGCTGCGAGGGATCGGCATAGTCCGGCTCGCCGGCAATGGTGAAGGGCATGCCGAAGCTGGGGCCTTCGAGGGGCAGCCCGGTAGAGGCCGACACATCGAGCACGCCGGGGACGGACTGGATGGCGGAAACCATCTGCCCATAGTAGGCCGAGATCAGGGCTGGGTCTTTCGGCCTCGCATCCGGAACCGGAAGAAAGAAGGTTTGAACATGCTCGGTCTGCACGCCGAGATCGACACGCGTGAGATTCCAGAAGCTGTGGATGGCGAGGCCCGCGCCGGTGAGCAGCGACAGCGCGAGCGCGAACTCGCCGACGACAAGAATGCGGCGCAGACGCTGGCGTCCCGCGCCCGTGCCGGAACGGCCGCCTTCCTTCAGAGCATCCGCCGGATCGACGCGTGTGGCATACCATGCGGGCGCGCAGCCAAAGAGCAGACCCGACATCGTGGCCGCCGCAAACGTGAACAGGAGAATGGGAAGGTTGAGCGTCAATTGGGCTTCAGAAGGCAGGGTGTTGGGCGGCACCGACGCCACCACCCAACGCAGCATTGCCGCGCCGATGCCGATGCCAAGCAGACCGCCGATGAGAGCGAGCAGCAGATTCTCGACGAGGAACTGCGCGAAGATGGTTCTGCGCGACGCGCCCAGCGAGGAGCGGATGGCAATTTCCTTCTGGCGCGTGGTGCCCTTGGCCAGCAGCAGATTGGCTACATTGACGCAGGCAATCAACAGCACAAAGCCGACAGCGCCCAGCAGCAGCCAGAGATTCTGAATGCGCTCCTTGGGAAGAAAGTCGTTCTTGAGCGGCTCAACCGATGCGCCCCAACCCTTGTTGCTCTTGGGGAATGCCTTGGCGATGTTGGCGGTGACCGCATCCATGTTGGCCTGCGCCTGCTTGATGGTCACGTCGGGCTTGAGGCGGGCCATGGCCAGCAGCCAGTGGAAGTCATGATTCAGCTGTTCGGGCTTGAACACCAGCGGCACCACGAGCGATTGATCAAGGCGATCGGTAACGCCGGGGCCGAGGACGCCGACGACGGTGTAGGCCGTGCCGTCAATCTGGATGTTCTTGCCGACGATGTGGGGGTCTGCGCCGAGACGCTTCCACTCCTTGTTCATCAGGATGACGACATGATCCTTGCCAGCCTTGCCTTCCTCTGGAAGGAAGTCGCGTCCGTAGAGGAAGCGTACGCCCATCATCTGGTACATGCCCGGCGTGGTGTATTGGCCCTGCACGTACTCGGGCTGCTGCGCGGTGGCGAGGTTGAAGCTGCCACCGCTAAATGCGGTGATGTTCGAGAAGACGGTGTTGCGGCTCTTCCAGTCGACAAAATCCTGCGCGGCGATGGACATTATTGCCGCCTTGCACCTTGGACCAGACCATCACGAGCTGGTCGGGCTGCGGATAAGGCATGGGCGCAATCAGCGTGGCGTAGACGACGGTGAAGATGGCGGTGTTGGCGCCGATACCGAGGGCGAGCGTGAGCACAGCCGTGAGCGTGAAGACGGGCGACTTGCGCAACTGGCGGACTGCGTAGCGCAGATGTTGCATCAGACGTGTTCATCGGCATCCTTTCCTGCGTCAACTACTCGGTGCGCAGTGCGCGCATGGGCTCCACGGCAGCGGCGCGGCGCGCAGGCAGCGCGGCGGCCAAAAGCACCATGACAGCGGTGAAGACGACCGCTCCCACCAGGGTGAGCGGATCAAAAACGGCAACTCCATAAAGCTGGCTGCGGAACAGGCGCGCCAGCGCGACGGCAGAAGGCAGTGCGACTGCGGTTGCGATCAACGCGATCAGGGCCATCTCGCGCAACACCAGCACAACGACATTGGCGCGCGGCGATCCAAGCGCGAGACGCACGCCAATTTCGCGGGTGCGCTGCGCGGTGGAGTAGGCAAGCACGCCGTAGAGGCCGACAGCAGCAAGTGTCATGGCCAGCAGCGCAAAGCCGACGGCGAGGAAGGCAAGGGCGCGCTCGTCGGAGACACTGCGATCCACCTGCGCGTCCATGGTGCGCAGGCCATCGACCACCAGCGTGGGATCGAGCTGCTGGATCGATGCGCGGATGGCGGTGAGCGCGAGTTCCGGCGCCTGCGAAGACCGCACGTAGAAGACGACGCCGGTGGGATGCTTCTGCTGCAGATAGGGCAGGTAAACGGCGGGACCAAGCTCAGTGCGCAGATCGGTGTGGCGTATGTTGCCGACGACACCGACGATGGTGGTGTCGTATTTGATGCCATTGCCGCCGCCCTGCGCGAGTGCGCGGCCGATGGCGTTCTGCGGCGAGCCATAAAACTTCTTGGCGAAGGCAAGGTTCACAACCGCGACGTTGGGCTGGCCGTTGACGTCGGCGTCTGTGAATTCGCGGCCAGCCAGCACGGGCTGATGCAGCGTGGCAAAGTAGGCGGGCAGAATGCGCGGCTGCTCGAAGTTCAAGTTCTCGTCTTCAGCCGGCTTGTATCCCTGCACGGAGACGTTGGAGGTGTTCGAGTCTCCGGAGAGCTCGGGATCGGTAGTCACGGAGGCTGAGACGACGCCGGGAATGCGGCGCATGGCATCGCGCACATCGAGAACAATGCGGACGGTGCGGTCTTCGCCGTAGCCGGAGGAGGCAGGATCGAGAACGAACGTGTCCAGGTGCGAAGTTTCAAAGCCGACCTGCGCGGCGCGGAGATTGTCGAGCGTGCGCAGAAAGAGACCGGCGCCGCTGAGCAGCAGCACGCTGAGCGCGATTTGCGCGCCCACGGCCAGCTTGCGGAAGCGCTGCGAGCCGCGCGAAGCGGTGCCGGCGTTCTGGCGCAGCGCGTCTGCCAGGTCGGGACGCAGGAAGTGAAAGACCGGCGCAATGCTGAAGACCAGCGTGGCGAGGAGCGAGACGCCGAGGGTGTAAAGCAGCACGCGCACATCGACCGAAGCGGAGTAGGGCTCGGAGCCGGGGTCGGCATTGGTGATGAGACGGACCAATGCAAGCGCAACAGCAGGCGCGAGAGCCAGGCCCGCGAGCGAACCGGCGACGCCGAGCAGGCCGCCTTCAGCCAGAAGCTGCAAGATGATGCGGCCGCGACGCGCGCCCAGGGCATAGCGCATGGACATTTCGCGGGCGCGGCCCGCGGCGCGCAGCAGCAGCAGCGTGGCCACATTGATGGCGCAGAGAACCACCAGGAGGCCGGCCATGCTCATGAGGATGATGAGCGGCTTGGAGAGATCTTCGCGGTTGGGCGAGAAGCCTTTTGAGTCGTCGAGAACCTTGAGGGACGACACATCGACAAAGGCATGCCGGAAGCGAGCGGAGCTGTCCTTGTAGAGCGAGAACTCGTAAGTGCGGAGCGAATGCCAGAGAGGCTCGAGGCTGGCCCGCGCCTGCGCGCGCGTAACGCCCGGCTTGAGGCGGCCGATGAGTGTGAGCCAGACCGACTGATGATTGGTGAGATCGTCCTGCGGCACACGCCAGGGCATGGCGACGCCCTCCATGCTGATGGGCAGGAAGACGCAGGGACGATAGCCGCCGATGGCGGAGTCGAAGTCGGCCGGGGCGATGCCGACAATGGTGAAGGAATGACCGTTCACCAGAATGGCCTGGCCAATGACATCGCGCTGGCCGCCGAAACGCGTCTTCCAGTAGTTGTAGCTGAGCACAACAACGGGATTGGCATTCTTGGCAGTGTCGTCCTGCTGCGTAAGGAGGCGGCCGGCAGCCGGCTTGAGTCCGAGCATCTGAAAGTAGTTGCCGCTGACAATCTCGGCGTCTTCGCTCTCGGCCTGATTGTGCCAGGAGAGGCCGACGCTGGCGCGGTCAGCGGCGACGAGTCCGTCAAAGACGCGATTCTGATCGCGCAGATCCTTGTACATCGGATAGGAGAAGTAGTTGTGGGAGTCGCCGCCGAAGCTGCTCATGGAGCCACGGAATCCGCCGGTCCACTCGAAGCGCACCAGCTCCTGCGGGCGCGAAACGGGGAGCATGCGGAGCAGCACCTGATCGAAGAGCGTGAAGACCGCGGCATTGGCGCCGATGCCAAGAGCCAGCGTGAGCACGACGGTGATCGCAAAGCCGGGCGCCTTGCGCAACTGGCGCAGCGCGTAGCGCGTGTCCTGTAGAAATGCGTTCATGCGTGCAGCTCCTTATTCGGTGCGCAGGGCCTGCATGGGCTCAATGCTGGCCGCGCGGCGTGCTGGGATAAACCCCGCAACGGCGGCGCACACCAGCAGCAGAACAGGCGCGAGAGTGAGCGCGATGGGATCGTAGCTGCCTACCCCGTAGAGAATGCTCTTCATCAGATAGCCGGCGTAGAGTGATGCGGGAATGCCAAGCGCAAGACCGATGAGGATTTGCCACAGCGCGCCGCGCAGCACCATGGCCACTACCGAGTTGCGCGTTGCACCAAGCGCCATGCGGATGCCGATCTCGCTGGTGCGGCGGGCCACGAAGTACGACATGACGCCATAGAGACCGATGCAGGCGAGAATCAGCGCGAGCACGCCGAACAGTGTGGTCAGGCGGGCGACGAGTCGCTCTTCATCGAAGTTGCCTGCCACCTGGTCGCTCAGCGTGCGCAGATCGGTGACGGTGAGGTTGGGATCGATGCCGGCGAGAGTGGTCCGCGCCAACGTTTCAACGTTGTCCGGCGGCGCGTTGAAGTCGAGAATGATGGCGTTCATGCTCATCGATTGCACTTCGCCGCCGATCATCTCGGGCTGCGTGTAGCCTTTGTACTGCTGCGTGATCGGGCGCAGATAAACAGGGCGCACGGGGTCGCGCGGATTGTTCATCTTGAAGTCGCGGAACACGCCCACGATTTGCCATGCGCCGGAGTACTGCGGGAAATCGATGCCAAAGTGCTGGCCAACGGGATTCTGGTTGGGGAAGAATTGCTTCGCGAACGTTTCGTTCACCAGCACCACACCCGGCGAGGTCGCGGTGTCCTCCGCGGAAAAGTCGCGGCCGCGCACGATAGGCACGCCGATCGAGCCGAGATAGTCCTTGCTCACGCGCACCCAGGTCGAGCCGCACTTGTCGCCCGGCCGCGGCGCAGGATGGCCCTGCGGGATTGCGCACTCGCCCCAGTTGTCACCTTCGAGCGGGCTGTACATGGCGAGGCTCATCTTCTGCACGCCGGGCAGCGCGCTGAAGCGGTCTTCGACCTCGCGGTAGAGCGCGGGCATGCGATCGACGGTGTAGCCCGCACCATCGGGATCGAAGTGGAGCACGTAACGATTGTGCGTGGCGATGCCGAAATCCTGGTGCTCAAGGTTGGTCAGCGTGCGCGTCATCAGCACCGCGCCGCACAGCAGCACAATGGAGAGCGCCGCCTGCATCACGACCAGCGCCTTCTGCGGAAGTGAGGAGCGGTCCTTGGTGGAGCGATTGACGCCGCGCAGCGCCTCGGCCGGCTTGGCATGGGACGAAAGCCACGCAGGGCCCGTGCTGAAAAGCAGTCCGGTGACGAGCGAGATGAGGAATGCAAACCCAAGCACCGTGAGCGAGGGGCTGGGGTTGACGGGCATGTTGGGCGCGTCAGGAAATGCGAGCGCAAGGATCGTGCGGCTGCCCAGGTACGCGAGGGCAACGCCCGCCAAGCCGCCGATGCAACTGAGGATCACGCTTTCCGTGACAATCTGGCGGATGAGATGGCGGCGGGATGCGCCGAGTGCCATGCGCACAGCGATATCCGCGCGGCGCGTGGTGGCGCGGGCCAGCAGCAGATTGGCAATGTTGGCGCAGGCAATGAGCAGAACGATCGACGAAAGGATCATCAGCATCTTCAGACCCTTGCCCGAGTAGTCCTGCAGGTTCTGGATGCCGCCGCCGCCCGGCACAAGCACCACGTGCATCTTGGGAATGATGGTGCCGCCGCCATTTTGGGTCAGCACGCCGCGCGTCCACAGCCATTGGCGCAGCGCGTTGCTGATCTTCGATTGCAGCGCGGGGATGCTCTGCCCGGGGCGCAGGCGGCCCACCAGATAGAGCCAGTGCGAATCGCCGTGATGCAGGATGGAGCCCGGGCCGCGCACATAAGGCTCGGTGTTGATCGGCAGCCACAGGTCCGGCGGCGTCTGCGCAACGCGATCTCCAAAGAAGCCGGGCGGCGTGACGCCGATGACCGTGAAGGGACGTGTCTGGATGTAGATCGTGGAGCCCACGATGCTCGGATCGGAGGCGTACTCGCCCTGCCATGCCCGGTAGCTGAGAACAACGGCTGGCGCGGCCGAGGGCGTGTCATCCGCCTCAGAGAAGACGCGGCCGGACCACGCGTTGATGCCAAAGGTGGAAAAATAATTGCCGGAAACAAACTCGCCGTGCAGATCCTTGGGCAGAGCGTTCCCGCGGCGCACGGCCCAGTTCCACTGGCCGGCCTGCATGGCCGCAAGCGACTGGAACTCGGGCGTGTTGGCGCGCAGATACTGATAAAGGTCGGTGGAGAAGATGGTGAAGTCGCCGTTGTCGCTGGCGCCGCCGGGGAATCCGCCCTCAACGCAGCAATCGTCGTTGTCGCCGATGCGCCAGAGTTGCGCGGGGTTCGCCACCGGCAGCGTGCGCAGCAGAATGCCCTGCACCAGCGTGAAGATCGCGGTGTTGGCGCCGATGCCGAGAGCCAGCGTGACAATCGCGGTGAGGGCGAAGCCAGGCGACTTGCGCAACTGGCGCAGTGCGTAGCGAACATCCTTGAACAACTGGCTCATCGCGATTCTTCTCCGTTGCCGGCCGCGGTGCGGAAACAGCGCAGGCGCAGCCGCGCCGAGATATACGACGGTGCGCCGCGGCGGTCCAGCTGCGGTGCGGGACAATAACAGGCTCGCGGCTCAGGCCGCACGATTTCAGACCTCGACGACTTCAGGCCTCCACTTCTTCGGTGAGCTTCTTCAGCTCGTCTTCGGAAACGACCTTGCCGTCGAAGAGATGCACTTCGCGCTGCGGCATGCTTGGCGAAGCGCGGATCGTGCGTCACCATGCAGATCGTCGAGCCCTCGCGGTGCAGGTCGGCGAGCAGATGCATCACGGCTTCGCCGTTCTTCGAGTCCAGGTTGCCGGTAGGCTCATCGGCCAGCAGGATCGAGGGCGAACCAGCCAGCGCGCGGGCCACGGCGACGCGCTGCTGCTGACCGCCGGAGAGCTGCGCCGGATAGTGCCGCATGCGGTGCGCCATGTTCACGCGCTCCAGCGCTTCCTTCACGCGCTTCTTGCGCTCCGCCGAGGGCATGCCGGCGCGATAGGTCAGCGGCAGCTCGACATTCTCTTCAACGGTGAGATCGCCGATGAGATTGAAGCTCTGGAAGATGAAGCCGATCTCCTGGTTGCGAATGCGCGAGCGCTCGCTGAAGCTCAGGTTCTCGACCGGCTTGTTGTTGAGCAGATACTGCCGCCGGTGGGCGTGTCGAGCAGGCCCAGGATGGAGAGCAGCGTGGACTTGCCGCAGCCCGAGGGGCCGGACATGGCCACATACTCGCCGCGCGAGATGGTGAGGTGAATGCCGGAGAGCGCGTGCGTCTCCACTTCATCGGTGTAGAAGACCTTGGTCAGGTCTTCAATTTCAATCAGCTTGTCGTGTTGCCATTCAATCCCCCTCGTGATTCAGTTGTCAGTTGTCAGTTCGTCAATGCGTCAGTCGTCGCTCAATGTCGCTGCATGCTCCGAAGCTTACTCGAGCCGGACGCGATCCACGTTGTCGTAGCGCGACATGTCGGAAAGAATCACGGTGTCGCCTTCCTTCAGCCCTTCGAGCACCTGAATGTTGTTCGACCGAAGCGCGGCCCACCTTGACCGGCACGCGCGTGGCTCCCTTGCCATCGGGATCAACCTTGAACAGGCTCAGCGTCGAGTTCTCGTTGCCCAGCGCCGGACGGCCCACATAGAGCACATCCGTTCATGCGCTCCAGATCGATGGTTCCGTCCACGCTCAACTGCGGGACCGCGCCCGGAGGCAGCGGCCCATCCAGATGCTACGTCAACGGTGCGCGTTCCGTTCACTACGGCAGGATCGATGCGCGTCACATGTCCGGGAATGATGCCGTTATGCGTGTCGATGGAGGCCGGCTGGCCGATCTGAATGTCGCGCGCCTGGGTCTCGGCAATCTGCAGCGCGGCCTTCAGCTTGTCGAGCTGGATGACCTCGGCAACCGAGGTGCCGGCGGTGACGTGCTGGCCCACCTGCACCGGCGTGGCAAGCGGCGCCAGCGTGCCGGAGATGCCGGCGCGCACTTGCAGCGCGGCTGACTGCTTCTCATAGAGGTCGAGCAGCGCCTTGGCCTGGTCGATCTTGGTCTGCGCCGAAGCGAGCTGAACCTCGATCGCCTTCTGGTTCACGTCGAGCTGCTGCTGGCTGAGCTGGTGCTGGGTGGTGAGCTGGTCGGCGGTGCTCTTCGACTTGTTGTAAGCGAGGCCGGAGATCACGCCAAGATCGAACAGAGCCTTGTCGGTCTGCGCCTGCAGCTGGTCCTGCGTGTAGTCGGAGTTGACCTGCGCTGCAGCGGTCTTCTTGTCCATCAGCGTGCTTTGCAGCGTGGCCTGCAGGCTCTTGTAGTCGGCCTGCGCGCCCTTGAGCTGCCAGCTGCGCGTTGAGCAGCTCCTGCTCCAGCTGCGGGTCGGCCAGATCCATCAGGATGGTGTCGGGCGTAACCTGTGCACCGGGCAGCACGCGAATGCGCACCACCGTCGCGTCGGTCTGCGCCGGGATGAGCTCGATCGAGTCTTCGCGCGGAACCAGCGTGCCGGTCGAGCCGCGCACCTGGCGGATCATGGGGCCGCGCTTGACCGTGTCGGTCCAGATGGTGGAGCGGTCGACCGGTGGGTGCCGCCGGCTTGAGCCGGGAAACCGCGAATACTGCAGCCGCGACAACCACCACCCCGATGCCAGCCCATACAACAGCTGGCGGTTCTTCTTCTTCCTGATGTCTGGCCGAGCGATATCCATCACACAAAGAGAGGAGCACTTGCCGTGCCAAAGACGGACGCGTGGGAATGATTGATAGCGATTAGGAGTTACAGGATGGTCGATCTGGATGGTGAAGCGGATGCGGTGACCGCTGGCGCGGGCGAGTGTTCGATATCGGACAGTCTGCGCAGGCGGCAGTTCATGGAGCCGCGTTCGACGGCCAGCGCCACGGCATTGCCGCCGCCGAGGCAAAGCGCCGCGATGCCCTTCTTTTTGCCGTACCGCGGCATGGCGTGGAGGAGCGTGACGAGCACGCGCGCGCCGCTGGCTCCGATGGGGTGACCGAGCGCCACCGCGCCGCCATGGACGTTGACCTTGGCCGGATCGAGATCGAGCTCGCGAATCACGGCCAGGGCCTGCACGGCTGAAGGCCTCGTTCAGTTCGAAGAGATCGACCTCGGCGAGCGACCAGCCAGCCTTGGCCGCAACTTTGCGCACCGCCTCGATGGGCGCGAGCGAAAACCACGCCGGGTCGCGTCCGCTGAGAGCCTGCGCGCGAATGACAGCCATGGGCTTGAGGTCCAGTTCCCTTGCCCGCGCGTCGCTGGCGACGACCAGAGCCGCCGCGCCATCGCTCACGCCGGGCGCGTTGCCCGCGGTGACGGTGCCGCCTTCTTTAAACGCTGGCTTGAGCCGCGCGAGGATTTCAACGGTGGTGCCGGGGCGGATGGATTCGTCGGCATCGAAGACGCGTGGCCGGCTCGCCTTTCTTGGCCGCGGGAATCTCGATGGGAAGAATCTCGTCGCGGAAGACGCCCTGCGCCGTGGCCGCGGCGGCGCGGCTGTGCGACTCAGCGGCGAAGGCATCCTGCTCGTCGCGCGATGATGCCGTACTTTTCGGCAACCATCTCCGCGGCCGCGCCCATGTGGAAGTCGTTGTACGCATCCCACAGGCCGTCGTGGATCATGGCGTCGACCAGGGTGCCGTTGCCCATGCGATAGCCGGCGCGCGCCTGGGGCAGCAGATAGGGCGCGTTGGTCATGGACTCCATGCCGCCGGCGACGACGATGTCGGCGTCGCCGGTTTGGATGGCCTGCGCGGCAAGGGCAACTGCGCGGAGGCCGGAGCCGCAGACCTGGTTGACGGTGAGGGCGCTGGCCTCGGCGGAATGCCGCCGTAATGGCCGCCTGGCGGGCAGGGTTCTGGCCGAGCCCGGCCTGCAGAACGCAGCCCATGATGCATTCGTCTGATCTCTGCGCGGATTCGATGCTTCGGTCGGAACAAGCTCGGCGCCGGGCGGTGGCTTCAAGACCTGCGCGGCGCAGGGCCTCGCGGACGACGAGCGCGCCAAGCTGCGGCGCGGAAAACGACTGCAGCGAGCCCTGAAATTTGCCGATGGGCGTGCGGACGGCAGAGACGATGACGACTTCTTTCACGCAGATGTCTCCGGCAACTCGATGATGATAGCGATACCTATCTTACGAGCCGAACGTTAGATGCGGCCCGCGGCGCGAAGTCGTCGATCTCCTCGTCGTCGAAGACGCGGGAGCGGATGAGGAAGCGCACGCCTTCGGCGTTGTCGAGCGAGAACATGCCGCCACGGCCGGGCACGACATCGAGCGTGAGCTGGGTGTGCTTCCAATATTCGAACTGGCTGCGGCTCATGTAGAAGGGCTCGCCGTCGACTTCGCCGAGCTGCACGTCGGAGTCGCCGACGATGAATTCGCCGCGCGGATAGCACATCGGGGAGCTGCCGTCGCAGCAGCCCCCCGACTGGTGAAACATGAGCGGCCCATGCTTCTCGCGCAGGACGCGGATGAGGTGGATGGCGAGATCGGTGGCGAGGACCTGTTTGGGAGTTCCGGCATAGGCGAGCCTCGACGGGATCAAGGTCTGTGGTGATCCCAGTCCTCAAACGCGAGACCTGGGGCACCCATGTTCGTGCGGGACTCTGAGCCCGGTTTAGAAGAAGCCGAGCTTCTTCGGGCTGTAGCTGACCAGCAGATTCTTGGTCTGCTGATAGTGGTCGAGCATCATGCTGTGGGTTTCGCGGCCGATGCCGGATTGCTTGTATCCGCCAAACGCTGCGTGCGCGGGATAGGCGTGGTAGCAGTTGACCCACACGCGGCCTGCCTGGATGCCGCGGCCCAGGTGATAGCAGCGATTGGCATCGCGGCTCCACAGGCCCGCGCCCAGGCCGTAGAGCGTGTCGTTGGCGATTGCAAGCGCATCGGCTTCGTTCTTGAACGTGGTGACGGAGACGACCGGTCCGAAGATCTCTTCCTGGAAGATGCGCATGCGGTTGTGGCCCTTGAAGACGGTGGGCTGCACGTAGTAGCCGCCATCGAGTTCGCCGCCCAGATGCGCGCGCTCGCCGCCGGCGAGCAGCTCCGCGCCTTCCTTCTTGCCGATGTCGATGTAGCTGAGGATTTTTTCCAGCTGCTCGTTCGACACCTGCGCGCCGATCATGGTGTCGGGCTCGAGCGGGTTGGCCTGCTTGATGGCCGCGACGCGCTTCAGCGCGCGCTCCATGAATTTGTCGTAGATGCTCTCCTGAATGAGCGCGCGGCTGGGACAGGTGCAGACTTCGCCCTGGTTGAGCGCGAACATCACGAAGCCTTCGATGGCCTTGTCGAAGAAGTCGTCGTCTTCGTGGCAGACGTCGGCGAAGAAGATGTTGGGCGATTTGCCGCCCAGCTCGAGCGTGACCGGGATCAGGTTCTGGCTGGCGTATTGCATGATGAGCCGGCCGGTGGTGGTTTCGCCGGTGAAGGCGATCTTGGCGACGCGCGAGCTGGAGGCCAGCGGCTTGCCGGCTTCGAGGCCGAAGCCGTTGACGATATTGAGCACGCCGGGAGGCAGCAGGTCGCCGACCAGCTCGGCCCAGACAAGGATGCTGGCGGGCGTCTGCTCGGCCGGCTTGAGCACCACGCAATTGCCTGCGGCCAGCGCGGGCGCGAGCTTCCAGGTCGCCATCAGGATCGGGAAGTTCCACGGAATGATCTGGCCGACCACGCCGAGCGGCTCGTGGAAGTGGTAGGCCACGGTGTCGTGGTCGATCTCGGAGATGGTGCCTTCCTGCGCGCGAATGCAGCCGGCGAAGTAGCGCCAGTGATCGATGGCGAGCGGCAGGTCGGCAGCGGTGGTTTCGCGGATGGGCTTGCCGTTGTCCCAGGTCTCGGCCAGCGCGAGGATGTCGAGGTTGTCTTCCATGCGCTGGGCGATCTGGTTCAGGATGATGGCGCGCTGCGTCGGGCTGGTGTGGCCCCATGCTTCGCGGGCGGCGTGCGCAGCGTCGAGCGCGCGCTCGATATCCTGCGCGTTGGAGCGCGGAATCTCGCAGAAGGTTTTGCCGGTGATCGGGGTGACGTTTTCGAAATACTGGCCGGAAGCGGGCTCGACCCACTTGCCGCCAATGTAGTTGCCATAGCGCGGGCGGAAGCTCACCTGGTCGCTGAGCTTGCCCGGATGCAGTGCAGTCAATGTCGCCATCGGGAGTTCCTCCAGGAAATTCGGTACCGCGCGGGCGCAGGCGCTGGAATCGCGGCGCAGGCATCATACACGCGGCGGAGCGAGGCCGAACAGAGCGGATAAGTTCCGGCCTTGATGTCGCCGTAAATGGTTTATTAAAATACCCTTATGTTGCCATGGGCAGCGAAGGCGCCGTGAGCGCGGAAACCAGGGCGTCGTTGAATAGAAAACTGGAGGTTACACTCTCGCGGCAGCGCCGCCATGCAAGAGAGAGACCAAACGACCCGGCATACCCATTCCGTAACGGATTTGCACGTTACCAGAAGGGCGACGCTAACACCTTATATTGATTGCGAATCGTCCAATCGTTCCGGTACTCTTTGAACTCAAAGGCTATCTGTGAAGCTGGCCTGTACATGTACGGCAGCGCTGTGGATCTGCATAAGGCATTGAGCACCAAGCTGCGCGGAGCCAGGGCGAGAATCGCCCTTACTCCTCCGGGGGCATATTCTATGGGTCGTTTTGGCAGAAGTGGATTTCGTAATCGAGTTGAACGCATGCTCAAAGGCGGACTGCGCCGCACGCTGCGGTCAAACAGCGAGGGTGGAGCGCTGGTCGAGATGGCCTTCGCTCTGCCGATCATGATGCTCATGATCACCGGCATGACCGGCTTTGGCCTGCTGCTCAACAACTTCCTCGTCTTGTCGCATGCCGTCGATGTGGGCGCGCGCTCCCTCGCCGTGAGCCGCGGCGTCTCCACCACCCCGTGTTCGGATGCAGAGACGGTGATCGAGAATGCGGCGCCAAGTTTGGCGCCAGCCAACATGACCTTCACCTTCGCCATTGGTTCAAACAGCTATTCCGGGTCGACGATCACGAGCTCTGGATCGGGCGGTTGCAGCAACACCTCGAACGGCATGACGGCCGGCACAACAGCCACGGTGACGGTAACGTATCCCTTCGTCCTTTCCGTGTATGGCTGGACGCCCAGTAACATGAGTCTGCAGGCGCAAACCGCAGAAGTGATCCAATAATGTCTCTTACCTTTGGTCTGCGAGACTTCAGGAGAGTGAACGATGAATGCTAAGTCCATAGTGAAGCGGATTTTCAGGAACGAGAGCGGACAGGTTCTGCCTTGGGTAGCAATCCTGATGATGCTTTTGTTCGCCGGTTTGTGCTCGCTGGTGGTCGATATCGGCCGCGGCATCGTTGCCTATCACATGCTGCAGTCGGCAACCGACGCGGCCGTGATGGCCGGAGCGCAGGTGATGCCGACGGCAGCCAATGACGCCGCTGTGACAGCACAGGCCACGCTCTTCAGCGCGGTGCCTGGGAACAACAACGCCAGGGACTCCATACTGCCCAACGCTTCGATGGTTAGTGGATATCCGTCGTTCTATTGCTCGTCGACGGTTGCTGGCTGGGGCGTGCTGCCCAACGCCAACCTCGCCCAGTCCGGCGCAGTGGCGTCGTCGAACGTAACAGCTTGCAAGACCGGCGCCAACGCGCTGGTGGTCGCCGAACAAGTGACCATTCCCATGTATTTTGCTTCGATCATCGGCTTTCCCAACATGACGCTGTACGCGCAATCGACCGCCGCTATGAGAGGGACCGCGCGCGAGCCCTATAACGTCGCCATCGTCGTGGATACGACGGCCTCGATGAACTCGTCTGATGGTAAGACGACAGACTGCGGAAGCCTGACAAGGGTTAAGTGCTCGCTGCAGGGTGTGCTTGAATTGCTAGGCGATCTTACCCCCTGCGCGTATGGTTCAACCTGCGGGAGTGGTTTCTCGACGTCAGGCAACCAGGTCAACGTGGGAAGTCCTTTCGACGAAGTCGCGCTCTATACGTTCCCGGGACTGACCTCGAGCGCGAATGCCACCAACGACGTGACCTGTGGCGGCACCAAGCCCTCACCGGCTCTGCGATCTCCAGTTACACCTACCCCACGGTACCTACCTACCAGCTCATCGGCTTTTCCTCGAATTATGCGAATTCCAATCCGAGCACTGTCACATCGTCTGGAACGGAATCGAGCGCTGTGAATAACAACTCGCTCCTGGCGCAGGCGGCCGGAGATGGAATTCCGGCCAAGAGCGGCTGCGGATTGATCTCGCTGGGCGGAGCCGGAACTTACTACGCCGGCATCATCACCCAGGCGCAGACTGACCTCGTGGCGCAATACAACGCCAGGCTGCCTACCCAGACGCAGAACATCATGATTATCCTCAGCGACGGCGACTCGAGTACGTCGGATATCACGGCGGGGAGCTACGACGACAACTACGGTTCCAGCACCACCCTTGCAGGGATCCCTTCACCGTTTAACACGTGCCAGCAATCGGATGCAGCGGCTATCGCCGCCGCCAATGCCGCCACCGCTGGAGGTACGACCGTATACGCCGTTGCCTACGGAAGCCAATCATCGGGATGTGCAACCGATTCAACGTCAGGCACCCTGAAATTCACGACATCCAAAGGGACCGCTGCCGCCACAGCCACCTGCACCATCAGCAGCGGCAGCCCAGCCAAGATCAGTTGCAGTAACCCCATATCCGGCACGGTTCCGAGCAATTGCACCACCTCCGGCACCGGTGCGAATGAAACCGAGACCTGCACCAACAACTCTCCCTCTGGTCTCACGCCATGTGCTGCCATGAAGGCGATGGCATCGTCGACTTCGACATTCTTTTCCGATTACGTCGCGGGCGGCACATGGCGGTAGCTAACGACACGAGCTGCGTGGGATCGAACGGCACTGATGTGAGTCTGGACGATATCTTCAGCTTTATCGCCGGCAGCCTTGAGACTCCGCGCCTGATGCCGAACGGAACCCCGTAGACCCAAACGCGCATCCGGGAGAAGTCATTTCTCTGCAGATGCAGGCTTCACAGGCGGGACGCTCAATCGAGCGTCCCGCCTTTTTCATGTGCCATCACGGCTTCTCTCCATCCTGCGTTGAAGAGTGGAAGCTGGGATGTGTGAGTGAAGTGTTGAGCAAGGCTCCTATTCGGGGCGGAGGGACTCGACGCCTCGCTCCCGAGTGACCACGATGCCGTTCTCTCTGTTGAATTCAACTGAACATTTCACCGCTTCAGGGAATCGCAAGCATTCTCTGGCTTGCTCTTCTTTCCCAATCCTCCTACCAAAGGACGATTGTCAGGAAGGAATAACATCCGCTGGGAGAAATGGTCCGGCATTCGTTCACGCGGCGTTGCCTGGCTAGAGGTGGATCATGGGTATGCTCCACCGGCACACACGATCAGGCCGGGCCAGTTTGCTCATCAGCGCTGGTGGCGGAGATGTCCTTATAAAGCGCGCCTTCCTTCATGATGACGTGCAGATTCTTCTCATGCACAACCAGGTCAAGATCCGTGAGTGGATCGCCATCAACCAGAAGCAAATCGGCGACGTACCCTGCCTTGATTTGACCGAGTTCGTGGCCCATCCCCATTACCTGCCCCCCTATGCGAGTGCCGCACTGCAGCGCCTCGCTGGGTGAAAAGCCTAGCAGATTGACAAAATGCTTCAGGTCGCGGGCGTTGTCTCCCTGCGGCGACTGAGCGAATCCGTAGTCTCCCCCTATGAGCACGCGCACACCCCGCTTGCGGAGTTCGGTATAGACCGCAGCCGTTGTATCGATTGTGCGCTGCATCTTGCGCCCAACTTCGGAATCGCGATAGAAGCCAAACTTCTCACCTTCGTACAGCGTGCTGTAAATAATGCCAATTGCAGGTCCGACAAAGATGCGATCCTTGGCCGACTCCAGCATATCGATCGCTTCTTCGTCTGCCGATTCGCAGTGATAGATCACATCGATCCCACAGCGAACAGCCCGTTTAACAGATTCCGCCGCGCGGGCGTGGCAGTTGACCCTCTTGCCGAAATCGCGCGCGACGCTGACCGCGGTCTGAATCTCCTTCTCCGTCATGACCGTGAGGCCACCGTGGGCGGCGGGGCTGAGGTCGTCGCCGGAAATGTTGAGCTTGATGTTGTCCACGCCCTCGCGGCAGCACAAGCGCACGGCCTTCGTGATCTCCTCCACGCCATCGGCAATCAGGCCAAAGCTTTCAAAGTACATATGCGCCTTGCGTTCGTCGCCAAGACCTCCGGTGACGGTGATCTCCGGGCTGCCGGCACGAATACGCGGACCGGGAAACTCCCCCGCATTGACGGCATTGCGAATGACAACGTCAAGACGCAGCTTTGATGTCGCTGCGCTGTAGGCACTGGTAAAGCCGTGATCGAGCAGCGTCTTGGCATTGCGCACGGTGAGCAGCACATGCTCTTCGGGAGGAATGTTGCCGAGGTCGGAGTCATTCACGGCCCCACCAAAGGAAATGTGAGCGTGACCTTCCACGAGCCCGGGCATCAGCGTTCTGCCGCGGGCTTCGATGACGGTCGCGCCGTCCACAGCGAGCCGTTCCGGCGCAGGCGCAACTGCTTTGATCCTGCTGCCTTCAACAAGCACATCGCCGGGAAAGGCTGCCGCGCCGGTGCCATCCCAAATACTGGCGCCGCGAAAAAGAACTGGCTTCATAGCAATTACCTCCGTAGCAAATGTAAAGCTGATCCTATTGATCCGCCACATACGCGCCGATGCGGCCGGCCAGGCCGGGCGAAATCCGCGCGATGACGACGCCGTAGACCACAGACAGGGCGAGAACCCCCAACGCAGCCCACGGAAAGACGTTGTAAGGCCATGGTTGGCCTGGTTGAATGAGGCCCCAAAGCGGAAACAGCATGACAAGCGTACCTGCAACCGGCAGCAGGATATGGCGCAGCACATCGAGCTGGCTACGATGGTGCCGGATGATGTAAACCGGCAGCGCAAGGTTCGTCAGCATGTAAGTGAGGATGATGGGAATGGTTCCAAGCGTGCCGGCGAAGCCGAAGTAATTCAGAGGCGACACTCCGCCGAAAAGGCAGAAGCCGAGGATGAGCGAGACCGCAATGGCCAGGAATGCCCACGTTGCACTGTGGGGGGTCTGGTGCCGCGGGTGGATTTTACCGAGGAATGCAGGGAGCAAACCTTCACGTCCGGAGTTGAAGAGGATGCGTGACTGAGAGTTTACGAGGCCAATGAGCGAGCCCAGAATGCTGGTAAGACCGGCGACATAGGCCACAGCCAGCAGCGAAGGAGCCGAGATCCGCAGCGCGTCGATAAAAGGGATCTGCGATGCGCCAAGTGCGCGCTCATTCATGCTGAATCCAACCGTGGTTGCGTAGGCCAGAAAGATGTAGAACACGCCGATTGCGAGCGTCCCGGTCATCAGTGCGCGCGGAATATTGAAGCGCGGATTCTGAGTTTCCTCAGCAAGGGAGGCAGAGTTCTCCCAGCCGATGAATAGATAAATGCCCAACGGAAAGCCCGCTCCAAGCCCGGCCAGACCACCACGAAGGTGTGAAAGCCGGAATGGCGCAAGAGTGAGGAAGTTGGGATGGGCAACCATCATGAGAATGCTGCCCAGGATCAGCAGGGCCGCCTCAAAATAAAAGAAAATGCCGGACCAGAAGGTTGAAAGTCCGATGCCACGCATCACCAGCCAGCCCGTTCCTGTCGATATGAGCACTGTGAGAATTGCCCAGTTGAGCGACAGACCGAGAAAGGTCTTCAGCGTTTCAGAGATCCAGACTCCCGCGATAGACACAACGGTTGATGACGCTACAACATATCCAAAGGTAAGAAAGACGGAGACCGCCGCGCCAATGGAAGGTCCGAACGCCTTGCCGGTGAAGGTCACAAACGACCCGGTGGACGGAGTGAAGCGCGAAAACTGCGCGATTGTGTTCGTCAGAAACAGGATGACCAACATGGCAGCGAGAATGGTTAAAGGCGCGGCAAGTCCTGCTCCGCGCACAATGACTGAAAAGCCAAAGAAGAAGCTCATGGCGGGCGCAATGCTGGCCAGGGTGGTGGCAACGATATGGCTCAACGAGAGCACATTCCGCTGCAGCCGCACCTCCCCGGTTTTTGGGTTCGAAGCTGCTTCACTCACTGGCATGGCCGTCCCCGGCTCGAAGTTCGTGATTCACTCAGCGCTCCGCGGCAAGTGCTCTGCTCCCTCGTCTTCAACTGTGTTGCGCAGAATTCCGATCCCCTCAATTTCGACTTCGCAAACATCTCCATGCTTCATATAAAGGGGTGGGTTGCGCGCCATTCCCACGCCTGCTGGCGTGCCGCTCACGATGATGTCGCCGGGCGACAGGGTGATGGCTTCGCTCAGAATGGAAATAAGCCTTGCAATGCTGAACACCATGTCGCTAGTCGAGGCGTCTTGAACCACGGCTCCGTTGAGACGGGTCTGTATATGCAGTCCCCTTCCACCGGAAGGGAGTTCATCGGAGGTCACCAGGTACGGGCCAAATGCTCCGGTGCCGTCGAAGTTCTTCCCCACGGTCCATTGAGGAGCCTTCTTCTGAAAGTCGCGGATTGAGCCGTCATTAAAGATCGAATATCCGATGACGTGATTCAGTGCGCTCTCTTGGAGAATGTGGCGCCCGCCGGCACCAATCACTGCGACCATTTCGCCTTCATAGTCAAGTTGGGTCGAGGCCCTTGGGCGGATGATAGGCGCGCCGGCGGCGACAAGACTGGAGGAGAAGCGGCTGAAAATGGTCGGATAGTCCGGCGGTGTGAAGCCGCTCTCAAGGGAGTGATCCACGTAGTTGAGTCCCACGCAGATGATCTTGCCCGGTGCAGGCAGAGGCGGCAGAAGCGTAACCTGGTCAAGGTCTACAAGCGGGCCGCGCTGGAGCACAAGTGCAGCGGCATCGAGAGCGGTGCGGCCCTGGCGGACGAGAGCATCGAGCGGACCTGGATACGGTGCCTCGCCGCTGAGCAGGCCATGGAATTCTCCGTTTGAGCCCGCCACCGCCAGCCCTTCCCGGCCTCCGTTACTGAATACAGCAAATCGCATCGACAGACGCCTTTCTGTGTGTACATCCTGCGGTATACGAGCCAACTCTGGCCGAAAGCGTGCCGTTTTCGGCCCCATATTCTGTATATTTATCCGCAGATAATATATTATTTTACCGAGAAGCACAATCTGAGCCGGTAATCCATTGAGGCGGCAGGAGATGAGAAGCGCGGCAAATACGATAGCCAAGAAGCCTTCGGCTAACCTGACTCAGGCCGCATATGAAGGTTTGCGCGCAGACCTGCTGGCATGCCGCATTCTTCCCGGAAAGAAGCTCAAGATCCAGGAGCTTTGCGACAGATTTTCCGTGAGCCTGGGAGCAGTTCGCGAGGCGCTGTCTCGCCTTACGTCGGAAGGTCTGGTGGTGGCTGAGCCACAGCGCGGCTTTCGCGCCGCGCCCATGTCCGCGGCCGATCTGGTCGACCTGACAATGGTTCGCGTAGAAATCGACACCCTCTGCCTGAAGCGAGCGATTGCTTCAGGCGATGTGGACTGGGAAGCGCGCCTGATTGCGGCTGCGCATTCGCTGGCGAGGACTCCAGAGCTGGAACCGGAGGACCCCGCCCGCTCGAACGAGGAGTGGGCAAGTGCGCATGCAGCCTTTCACCTCGCATTGATCGATGGCTGCGGCAGTCCCTGGTTGATTCAACTGCATACGCAGCTCTATGCACAGAGCGAACGGTACCGGCGGCTGTCGGTGCCGTTTGCCGGCCGCCGCCGCAACGTGAACAAGGAACATAGCGCCATCGTGAAAGCGGCACTGGCGCGTGATAAAAAGACCGCGGTGCCGCTGCTGGCCACGCATCTGGAGAGGACGACGCAGATTCTGCTCAATGCGCAGGTGAATGGACACCAACTCTTCGAAGACGCGCAATGAGGGCGTCTCAATATGCTGTCGCGGCCGAATTACGATCGGCCATCCCGCCCCGGAGAACAAACCATGACACGAGGACACTGCCTTCGCTGGCTGCAATGCTTCCGGCTGCAAGTTGCCGGGATTGCATTGCTTCTTGCCACTTCAACCATTGCCGCTGCCTGCGCACAGGACCAGGCTGCACCTGGGCCTGCTGCGCCCTCGACGCCGCGGCTCGTCGGCTATTTGTCTGCTCACAAGGGGGTCAGCCTCGCGGATTCGATCAAAACGCTGGATCTTTCCAGGATGACGGATTTGAACCTTGCGTTCGGCGATCCACCTAAATGCTATGGCACATGCTCTGCGCAAAGCGACATGGCCTTTTCGGTGAAGGGCCAGACGGACTCAGACATTGATGCGGTCGTTGCCGCGGCGCATGCGGCGGGCGTCAAGGTTTTCCTGTCTGTTGGCGGCGGCGGCGGCGACCAAATGATCATCCAGTTTTACAACGCCGGGCTCTCGGCTCCGCTGGTCGCGTCTCTCGATCGATATGCCCGCGCACACCATTTCGATGGTGTGGACGTGGACATTGAGGATCCGGCCAATATGGGCCAACCCTATGCGAGCTTTGTATCCCTGCTTACGTTGAGCTTGCACGCCGAGGGCAAACAGGTGACCGGCGCAGTTGCGAAGTACCTTCAGCCCTCGATGCCGAGTTCGGCCCTCCATCAATTCGATTTCATCAATGTGATGAACTATTCCTCGTATGCCAACGCGGTTACGGCGCTTGAGTTTTATGCGCAGGAAGAGGGTGTCCCCAAAGACAAAATCGTTCTCGGTGTGCCCTTCTTTGGTTCCAACGCCGGCGACTCCAAGGAAGAGGATTACAACACGATTTTGGCTGCGTATGCGAATGCCTGGAAGGTGAATGTAGTTGGAGGCGGCGCGCTCGACGACGGGCAGGAATATTCTTACGTCGGCGAAGACAGCATGGCCCAGGAGACGCAACTCGGCAAGCAATATGGCGGCATTATGATTTGGGAACTACTGAGCGATGCTCCGGCTCCGCACTCGTTGCTGAAGGTGATTGAGAAGAACCTGTGAACCGAGACGCGAACCCCAGGGCGCGTTCAAGCTGATTCCTCAGCGCGTCCCGTTGGCGGCGCGATGCGGCACTTGCACTTGCGTGAGAGCGGGACTTCCGTAGTTTGCGGTGAATACCCTTCCCGTCTCCGGGCCCACGGCTACGGCGTAGGGGTGTTCACCCGCGGCGAGTGCCCCGATCACGCGGTTGCTTCGACCGTCGATGGCTGTGATGGTGTTACCGTGAACATTCGCGACATAGATGACGTTACGCGTTGGATCTACCGCCACGGCCTGCGGGTGATGGCCTACCGGGAGCGTGGCAATCGCACGCTGCGAGCGCAGGTCGATCACGCTCAACGTCTCGTCGCCGTAGTTGACGGCATAGAGCCTTTGCGTCGCCGGATTCACCGCCAGGGCACAGGGAATTTGCCCCACGGGGATGGTATGAACGGCCAGCGTCTTCTCATTCACAGATACGACCTCAGCGGTTACGGTATGCGCGAGGTAGAGAGAGCCTGAGCCTTCGTCAAACACCATTCCCCAAATATGCGGACCGACCCTGACCTTCCGCACCGCGCCTGTTGCGCCGTCCACGATTCGGAGTTCCGGGTCTTCGTAGTGGGTCAGGAAGATGGTGTTGGTGCTAGAGTCGATCGCGATGCCGTCGGCTCCGCCGACGTTCAGCGGATGCGCCTTGTCCGTATGTACGTCGATCACGGTGACGACGTCGCTGTAGGTGTTGGTGACGTAGATTGTGCCGGTCGCGTCGTTCGCGGCGATTGCGTACGGATGCGCCTCGCCCGGGATGGTCGCCACAACACGGTCGCTGACGCCGTCGATTACGCTGATGGAGCCGCTGCCGGCATTCGCGACGTAGATCTTATTTGTCTCGCGGTCGACGGCCAGGGCAATGGGGTTGTCGCCCACCTTCACGGTCCGCGTGGCTCCGGCGTTATCCATCACCATCACGTTGCCATCGCGTTCATCCACGGCATAGGCCTTATGCGTCGCGGAGTTTACGGCAACGCCCATGCTGGTGATAAGCCGGCCCGGCGGCGCGCCGCTGCCGGCCTGCGCATGGCAAGCCGCGGCGCAGGCAAGCGAAAGACCGCAAAGCGCGCCTGCCCGGAGCGCGGCTGCAAACCTGAACGAAAGCACGTGCGCGAAAGTATTCTGATGATCCATATTGTGAATGGCCTCTTGAGACTACTATATTATTTACCATTAGAAAGTCCGGTGTCGAATTGGCTGGCTCCGGGCGCGAAGGGCTCCGATGAAGCGGCACATGCGTGCGTTCTGTTTATTCATGATGATGGCGCTTCTGGCGCCTGTGGGGTTCAGCCAGCAGCCGAGCTTCCGCGTCCTCGCGTTCTACTCGACCAATGTGGAACAGGACCATGTCGACTTCGCTCTGCAAGCCATTCCATTCTTCACCGAGATGGCGAAACGCGACGGCTTCGAGTTCAAGTCTACCGCTGACTGGAATGACATGAACCCGGAGGTGCTGAAGCAGTACCAGGTGGTGATGTGGCTTGACGATGCCCCTTCCACCGCGGCCCAGCGCACGGCTTTTGAAGGGTACATGGAGCACGGCGGTGGATGGCTTGGATTCCACATTGCCGGTTGGATGGATAGTCGCAAGGTCTGGCCGTGGTTTGCCGATTTTCTGGGCACGATGTTCTACGGAAACAGCTGGCCTCCGCTGCCTGGCGTGCTTAACGTGGACGATCCAAAACACCCTGCCGTGAAGGGCGTCCCAGCGAGCTTTCTATCACCTATAAATGAGTGGTACAGCTGGGATCCCGATCCGCGCCAAACGCCGGGAGTCAAAGTCCTGATGACGCTTGCTCCATCAAACTACCCGATTGGCTTCAAGGACACTTTGGAGGGCGGCGATATTCCCGTTACATGGACGAACACGAAATATCGCATGCTCTACACGAACATGGGACACGGCAACCAGATATTCACCACCTCGCAGCAGAACCGCTTTTTTGAAAGCGCTTTGCTCTGGCTGGGCGGTCAGTCCACTTCACCGGCAGGCAACGTTCAGGCGCGATAGGAACGCAACGTGCGCCCCAACTTATTCACTCGCCACGGCCGATTGAGAACCATCGGGGGACATTTGACGACGCGGAGATTTTTGCTCCTTCTAGCGGCATTCTGTGTGCTGCCGGCCTGTGGCGCTCAGGGGCAGGATGGCATACCGCGCGCGGCGTGGAGACGGCCGCTCGGTCTGCCCCTTGAGAATCCAGGGGTGAGTCGCTCGCCCGGCGGCATTGACGATGGCTACTGGCAAGGCGCGCCCGTGGGGGGCTTCGGGGCCGGAACCTTCTCGCGTAGCTACCGGGGCGACTTCGCACGGTGGCACATCAAGGCCGGGGTCCACAAATATCAGCCCGTGTATGCGGATCAGTTTGCGTTGTATGAGCGCGCCGAAGGCGACGCGGCGGGAACCGCGCAAGTGCTGATGAACGGCCATCCGGATGGCGGCCAGCTATCGTCGTGGCAATGGGACTACCCGGTGGGCGCCGGCGAATATGCGGCGCTCTATCCCAAGTCGTGGTTCGACTACAAATGGAAGAAGTTTCCCGCGCACGTGACGCTGGAGCAGTTCTCGCCGGTGCTTCCGGGAAACTACCGCGAATCCAGTTACCCTGTGGCCGTATACCGGTGGCATGCGGAGAACCCTACCGATAAGGCGGTTACCGTTTCGGTGTTGTTGTCATGGAGCAACATGGCGGGGTGGTTCCGCACCTTCACGCGCGACTTTACAGGAGCTCCGAACCAGGGAAATTACAACACCAGCAAGAGCAGCCCATTGGGCCAGGCCGGCACCATGAAGGGGATTGTCTTCGACCGGAAACGCGCCGGAACAAGACCCAACGAGTGGGATGGAGAGTTTGCGATCGCCGCACTCGACGCGGATGGCGTGGAGGTGAGCTATCAAACCACCTTTCAGGCCAGCGGAGACGGCAAAGCGGTGTGGGCGCCGTTTGCGAAAGATGGGCGCCTGGCAAACGACTCCAAATCCTGGGTGAGCGACAAGGAAGAACTGGCGGGGGCAATCGCCGTGCGATTTACGCTGCAGCCAGGCGAGAAGCGCGTGATTCCCATGGTCATCGCGTGGGACTTCCCTGTCGTTCAGTTCGGAGAAGGACGCCGGTGGGATCGCCGCTATACCGACTTCTACGGGACCTCTGGACGGAACGCATGGGCCATTGCGCGGGATGGCCTGCTGAATGCGCGCGCATGGAGCAACCAATTGGATGCATGGCAGGCGCCCTACATCCAGGACGCGAGCAAGCCGCTCTGGTATCGCGGCATGCTCTTTAACGAGCTCTATGCGCTGACCGATGGCGGCACTTTTTGGGGACGCGAAGAGGACAGCGATGCGAAAGCACCGGCCAAATTCGCGCTGCTGGAGTGCTTCGACTACGCGTATTACGATACGCTCGACGTGCGATTCTACGGCTCGCTGCCGTTGCTCAAGTTCTGGCCGGAGATCGATAAGCAGTCCCTGCGCGAGTTTGCGGAGACGGTGCAGAAAGAGTGGCCGGAGCAGGGATTGTGGGTATGGAAGTCGATGCAGACCGGCGAGCCTGTCACGCACAAACGCAAGAAACTGGGCGCTGTTCCGCACGACCTGGGAGTTCCGGAAGGTGATCCGTTTGTCGCCGTCAACGAACCGGGCTGGCAGGATACCAATGACTGGAAAGACCTCAACTCCAAGTTCGTGCTCATGGTCTATCGCGACTATGTACTCACCGGGCGCAGCGACAAACCGTTCCTGCGGGAAAACTGGCCCGCGGTGCAGGCGGCGGTCGAGTATCTGCGCCAGTTCGATCGTGGAGGTGGCATTCCGGAGAACAGCGGTTATCCCGACCAGACATACGACGACTGGGTGGTGAGCGGAGTGAGTGCGTACTCCGGCGGCCTGTGGCTGGCCGCACTGCGCGCCACCGAAGAGATGGGCCGCGTCCTGGGCTACACAAAAGCGGCCGACGGTTATCACGCCCTCTTTCTAAAGGGACAGAAGACCTACGTCACGCAACTCTGGAATGGCACGTACTTCCGGTATGACACCGGCAGTGAATCGAAAGACGACATCCAGACCGACCAGCTTGCGGGCCAATGGTATGCCGATCTGACCGGGCTGGGCGACATCGTTCCGCGCAAGATGCAGGATTCTGCGCTGAAGAAGATATTCGCGGTGAACGTGATGAAGTTCGGCAACGGCGAAATGGGTGCGGCGAATGGGATGTCCGCCGACGGCGCCATCCTGGCGAATGCCGAGGCCAGGGAAGTCTGGGTGGGAACCACCTTTGCTTATGCCGGAATGCTCAAGAGCCACGGCATGGACGACGATGCATGGAAGACCGCTTGGGGCTTGTATCACGTTATCTACGAGAGCAGGGGATACTGGTTTCGCACGCCCGAAGCGTGGGATATCACCGGGAACTTTCGCGCGGGGATGTATATGCGGCCGATGGCCGTGTGGGCGCTGGAGATGACGCCGCGGCGCGCACCTGGAGAGTAGCCGCGACGCAGGAAGAAGAGCCGTTGCAGCGGTTGGGGCAAAAGGGAGAAGAGCGATGAGACGTGCAGCAAGCAGCCTGAGTGTTCGAGGCATATACGTATTGGCGCTATCGGTTGTTGCGATGGGGCTTTGCATCTCGAGCGCCGCCAATGCCCAGGAGAAGGCGCCGCGATTCCGTGTGGTTGTGCTCGCGGAGCATGGCGGGATTCATAAGCCATTTGTGGTTGCGGCGACGGCATGGCTGAACGCACTGGCCACGCAGGACAATTTTGCGGTGGACTATATTGAAAACACCGACAAAATCGACGATGCATATCTCTCTGAGCACCGGTTATTCATCCAGTTGAACTATCCGCCCTACAACTGGACGCCGACGGCGCAAGCTGCTTTTGTGCGCTACATCGAGAAGGGCCGCGGAGGTTGGATCGGGTTTCATCATGCCACTCTGCTGGGCGAGTTCGACGGCTTCAAGATGTGGCCGTGGTTCTCAAAGTTCATGGGCGACATTCGTTTCACGGACTACATTCCGGGTTTCGCGGATGGAATGGTGACGGTGGAAGATCCGTCGAATCCGGCCATGAAGGGGGTCGCCTCGCCGTTCCTTGTGCAGAAGGAAGAGTGGTACACATGGAACAGGTCTCCGCGCGCCAACGTGCACGTGTTGGCCAGCGTGGACGAGAACACATATTCGCCAGACACCAAGGTGAAGATGGGCGACCATCCCGTGATCTGGACCAACAAACACTACAAGGCCCGGAATATCTACATCTTCATGGGCCACCATCCGGAGCTCTTCCAGAACCCGGCCTTCACCACCATCTTCAGGAACTCCATCTTCTGGGCTGCTCATCAAAAACAGAACCCATAGCTCAACGTGGCCCGGATTTATTTCGAGGCCCAATACTGGCTGAATCCGATGTACGCGGCGGGCACGGCAGCCAGTATCCTGCGATGCAACTCCAGCATGTCCACCGAGCCCAGAGAACTGTAGAGGACCTTGCCGTCTGGGCCGAGAAGCACGGTGTAGGGTACTGCCGACTGCCAGGCAGGATCGAACGCCGCCTGCAGTGCGGTGGCGTTGTCAGAGGCGAAGATCAGGTTCCTGCTGGTGGCGTGCTTTTTCTGCAGAAAGCGCAATACCGCGGGCTTCTCGTCGGGCATGTTGGCAGAGACGGTCACCAATTCGAGATCGCGATCGCTGTACATGCGAAACGTATCCTGCAGATCGGCGAACTCCGCTACGCACGATCCGCACCAGGTGGCCCAGAAGCTGACCAGGGTGACGTGCCCCGTGGCATTGGCCCGCAGTTTCTTCAATCCCTCGGCATCCACCGGTTCCAAAGTAACGGGTTGCGCTTCGAGCTTTTGCTCGTACGCGACGCGAAGGGCTTCCTTCTCCCGCCATTTGGTTGAACATCCCACCGCGCCGGTGTGCGTCACAGCCACGGGCTTGCCCGCCAGCAATGCCTCAATCGCATCTTCCGCATCGTGCGTCTTCACGTGTTCGATTTCGTAACTGTCGTCGATGCGGCCTTCGTAGCGAAGACGCCGGTCCTTGTCGAAGATGAAGATGTGAGGGGTCGCCTGCGGACCATAGGCGCGGGTCACTGCTTGTGTGTCCCCATCGTAGAGATAGGGATAGTGAAGATGCTTATACGCGAAGCGGATCTTCATCTCCGGCAGCGTGTCGCTGATGTCCGACGAGTCCAGTTCATCGATGGTCAGCGCCTTCGGGTCGTTACCCTGGATGGCGACGACAGCCACGCCGCGCTTGCGGTAGTTCTCATAGAGCTTCTCGATGCGCTGCTCGTAGATCTGCGCGATGGGGCAGTGATTACAGGTGAAGACGACGGCCAGCACCGGGCTGGCGGCATAGTCGCTCAGCCTGTGCACCTTGCCGTCCACGCCAGGCAAAGCGAAGTTTGGCGCAGGTGAGCCGATGGCCAGGATGGGGTGAGCCTGCTGGCAGCAGGCGGTCGCCGCCATGCCCATTGCCAGAATGAGATGAGTGATGATGCGCATGGGGTGTCCCTCCACCGGACGGCTCAGGAGCTGCAGATTGCCCCGAGGCAGCTTTGTAACGTTGTATAACAAAGAGCTGAGCCTGCCAAGGAGTAAATGCCCCCGCGCGTGAATTGTGGCTCAGGCCGAGGGATGAGGAATCAGGATCGCGGGTAGCGCTTCGAGCGCCAGCGCGATCGATCCCCACAGTGCCGAGCGGTGTCCCAATGCGCTGGGCCTGATCTTGGTCACCGCAAATTCGCTGCCTGCAAGCTGCTGCTGTACGAAGTCGATCATCACGGAATGGCTACCGATTTCGCCGCCGAGCAAGACCAGTCCGGGATTCAGGATCAAGGAGAAGTTGATCACGATGTCGGCCGCGATCTTGGCGCGCTGGCGAATGATATTGACGGCACAGCTGTTCCCTGCCTGGGCCAGGTTCAGGACCCCCTGAGCATCGGCCGGCTGATGCAAATGCTTTGCGTCATGCGGTGCTTTGCCACAAGCCTCGCGCCAGCTCCTGAGGATGCCCGAGTCTGTGAGCACCGATTCCAATTCGCCAAACTCGTGAATCGCCGGTGCGCGCCGGGAGATCGACGGCAGCCGAAGGTAACCGATCTCTCCCGCCGACCATTGCGCACCGCGGTGAATCTTGCCCCCTAAATAGATACCCGCGCCCACGTTCGCGCCCATGTGAATCAGCACAAAGTCATTTTCCGAACGCGCGGCGCCGAGGAACTGCTCGCCCAGCGCCGCGAGGTTCATGTCGTTCTCGACGATGATGTGGCAGCTCACGATCTTGCTCAGCATGGACCGTAGTGGCACGGAACGCCAGCCTTGCAAGGTGCTGATCGAAAGCACGCTTCCCTCATTTACGTTGACGATGGCGGGCACGCCAATCACCACGGCCAGCAGTTGGTCTGCGGGTCTTCGCTGCCTCTTCAGCAGCCCCTTCAATTCCTCGCCAATGTATGCACAGATGGCGTCAGGAGTAGTGCGGCGTTTTGAGAACGTGACCGCACGCACGGCGAGTTCGCTACCGTTCAGGTCTGTCAGCAGGAAGGACATGCCGGCCGCGGTGATTTCGATGCCCAGCAGGCATCCTCGTTCGGCTTTGAAGCGGATCAGGTCCGGGGGCCGGCCGCCGCTGGATTCGCCTTCTCCCAATGGCTCAACCAGGTTCCCCGCCAACAGGTCTCTGACGACGTTGGTAACGGTCGGCGCGCTCAGGCCGGAGGCGCGCACCAGGTCGGCCCGCGAACAGGAGCCGCTCTCGCGCAGCAGCTTCAGAATGCCGTGGGCATTGGTGAAGCGCAGCACCGACGGGCGGCCGATTGGAATGATCTTCTTTTTCACTTCTTCACAGTGCGGCGAAGGAATCTCAGGCTTACTAGAAGGAGTCTCAGGCCTACTATATGACAGCGTATCCCTTACCGTCACTTGCGGCGCGCCGGATTTGCGGATGGCGCTCGAACGGTTCTTGTCTTTTTGAATCTGTGCGACAATAGTTAGTAAACATTAGGAAGTAGGCACATGATCGAACTCACGAGCAAGAAAGAAGAGCCACGGTGGGTTGGCGGAGTAGTGCCGCCGCCCGAGCTGCTGAACGCCACCGGAACCGAAGTTCTGGAACTGGAGTGCCGCGAACAACCCGCGTGCCTGCGTCAGCTCATCGAAGCGTACCGAAGCAACGCGGCGATCCGCGCCGAATTGAAAACATTTCGCGAACTCGCGGCCCGGCCCGGCGCAGTGCTGTTTGTCGGGATGGGCGCTTCTTATTGTTCCGCCATCGCCGGTTCCATCCAGCTGCAATCCCACGGGCGAGTTTCGTTCACGGTAGACGCCGGCGAATGGCTGGAATACGCGCGGTCTCTGGATAAAGACATTGCGCTTACCGTGTTATTGACCACTTCGGGGGAGAGCGCGGAACTGGTAGGGTTGATGCGGGCGCGTGAGGGGCAGGAGCATAGCCTGCTTTGCAACAACTCCGCCAGCACGTGCTGGAGAATGGCCGCGAATAAGCTACCCATCCTGGCAGGACCGGAATACGGCTGCGCCACCAAGACCTATACGAACGCAACCGCGGCGGCGATTATTCTGGCTTCGGAAATGCTCGGCATTGCGTGGGAGCGGGATGCGGAACGCGCGGCGCAGAGCTTTGCCGCGGACCTGGAAACAGTCTTCGATTTGCGCGCCGACCTTGAATCATTCTGCCGTGGCGCAGCCAGTATTGAGATTATCGGCAGGGGAGCAGCTTATGGCGGCGCCATCATGGGCGCGCTGACCATCCGCGAGATGAGCGGCTTTCGCGCGGCGCCGCATACGGGCGCGGGGTTCAAGCACGGACCCACCCTGGATGTGGATGCGTCCCACGTGGCCATTATCTTTGCACTGGGACGGGCGGCCGCTCTTGGCGTCAAGCTCGCAGCGGAGTGCAACCGTCGAGGGGGTAAGGTTGTGCTGATTTCGAATGAGGAATACCCGCCGTCCGCGCTGCTGTTTCCAGTGAGGATCGGTGAAGTGCCAGAGCCATGGGAAGGCATCACCTCGCTGCTGGTTCCGCAGGCTCTGACGTTGGCGATGGTGGAGCGCACCGGGTGCCGTTTGCCGCCCCGCTTTCAGTACGGCGTGATGGAACTCTGAGTGGTCAGGATGCGTATATCCGCAATGCAGGGGGAAGCCTTGTCCGCGAGCGCAGTGCCTACCCAACCGAAAGTTCGCTTGGGATTCTTGTGGAAGGTCTCGTTCATCGCCGGGCTGGGCGGAATCCTCTACGGTTTCGACATGGGCGTCATCGCCGCCGCCCTTGTCTATGTCCGGGAATCCTTCCAGCTCTCCACCATCATGCAGGAATTGGTTGTGAGCGTGGTGCTGGTAGGAGCCATGGGCGGCGCTCTCAGCGGGGGCGTGATTGCAGACCGAATTGGCAGGCGCGCGACCCTGCTCTGGGGATCAGCTCTGTTTCTGGCCGGCTCTGTGCTGGCCTTCGCCGCGCCTGACGTTTTTTTGCTCATCGTCAGCCCGTGCGCTTCTCGGGATCGCCATCGGTTTCACCTCCGTCACCGCACCGGTGTACGTCTCGGAACTGGCGCCGCCGCAATCCCGCGGAATGCTCATCGGGCTGTATCAATTCGCGCTCACCGTGGGGATTGCATTGGCTGACCTGGTCGGCTATTGGCTTGCATCGCAACACGGCTGGCGGATGATGTTCGGCATTGGAGCCATTCCGGCAGCCGTTTTCCTCGTCTGCATCCTCACACTTCCGGAGAGTCCCCGCTGGCTGCTGGCACAGAACCGCGACCGTGAAGCCGAAGCCGTGCTGAGCATTTACACCGACGGGCCCGGAGCCCAAATGCTGCTCGAAGATATTCGCGCCGGGTTGCAGGTCAAGATAGAGCAGCGCTGGAGCGCGCTCTGGTCTCCCGCGGTTCGCATGTCGCTGCTGATTGCCGTGGGGTTCACCGTCCTCCAGCAGGCCACCGGCATCAACACCATCATTTACTACGGTCCGAAGATATTTACGCTCGCGGGAATCGCGTCGAGCGAGAATGCGATCCTTGCCACCCTGATCTGTGGCTGTCACCAATGTGCTGGCCACCATCATCGCCCTGGTCCTGGTCGATCGCGTGGGGCGCAAACCGCTGCTCTACTGGGGCGTGGGCGGAATGACCATCTCGTTGGTGCTGCTGGCTTATTCATTTCATACCCCGAGCGCCTTCGGCGCGCCGCCCGGAATCGTGGCCACGATCTGCCTGATGGTCTACATCACCTGCTTCGCATTCAGCATGGGCCCGATTGCGTGGATCCTCGTGTCGGAAATCTTTCCGCTCCGGGTGCGCGGCCGTGGAGTTGCCGCCGCGTCCCTTGGCTCCGGCGCCTGCAATTTTGTGGTTTCGGTGACCTTTCTATCTCTCATTCATGCCGCGGGGAGTTCCGTGACCTTTTTGATCTATGCGGCTTTTTGCATTCTCACCCTGTTCTTTGTCCGGTTCGTTATCCCGGAGACACGAGGACGCGAACTGGAGAGCATCAGCTCAGAGGCAAACGCAGTTGCGCAATAAAGATACCGCCATTATGACCAATCCTTTCCCCCAGCCCGTATCTGGGGCGAACCTGCATGCATCTGGCAAGCATGCCGTCGCTGGGCAGGCTCAGCCAGGCTCTGGGCCGAGCTACGTCGCCGGCGCCGATATTGGCGGAACGAACCTGCGCCTTGCTCTGGCCGATGCCCAGGGCGTCATCGCCGCGCGATGGTCCGCATCCACCATCGGGATTCGTAACGCCGAGTCCGTTGTTGAATTGATTCGCGACGGAGTGCAGGCGATGCTGGACGAGATTTCGGCGCCTGCGGAGTCGCTGAAGGCAATCGCCGCCGGGGCGCCGGGTGCAACCAACGTCGGCGATGGAATCGTCGTTGCCACTTCGTATCTGATGGGATGGCGCAACGTGCCTTTCAGAGCGCTGCTGGAGGATGCCCTGCATGTTCCCGCCGCCATCGACAACGACGTCAATCTGGCGGCCCTGGGCGAGGGATGGCTGGGTGCCGCGCAGCATGCAAGCGACTTTGTCTTTCTGGGCATCGGAACGGGTGTCGGCGCGGGTATTGTTCTCAACCGACAGATTCATCGCGGGTCCAACTGGAGCGCCGGTGAAGTCGGCTACATGCTGGTGCCCGGCACGCTCGAGACAAAACGCGAAACCGGCCGGCCCGGTGCTCTGGAAGAGATGATCGGAGGCGAAGGCATTCAAGCCCAGTGGCGCATTCTCTGGAACGACGATGCCACGGCGTTGCCGAGCAGTCTGCTTGCCACCGAAATCTTCGATCATGCTCTGCTGGGAGATGCGTTGGCGCAGACGATTCTTGTCCAAACCGCGCGCATCTTGTTTTACGCCATTTGCAACATTTGGTCGGTGTTGAACTGCCCGTTGTTTGTCCTGGGCGGCGGGATCGGAGTTCATCCGGCGCTCCTCCGCGAGGTCAACCGGCTGTTAACTGAATGGCAGATGGATTCGTCGCTTCAGCTCACCCACAGCTTATTGGGCCGGGATGCGCAGATCATTGGAGCACTGCGCTTCGCGCTCGATACAGCCGAATTGGAAGCCACCAAGATTTCTGGTGAATGACGGCTCGCCCGGCTCCAAGCGCTGGGACTGGGCGTATCTTCGGAAAAAGCAGCGCCGCCCGTGGCGTCAGCGCGTCAGTGTCCTGTCGCCACTCCGGTCAGCTCAGTGCGCTTCCCCATATCTCCATCCTGAACGACGACGCCGACCCACGGCGTGCGGACATCCGCGATGCGGGCGTGCCACGTGACGGCTTGCTTGCGTCCCTTCTCGAGTCGTACTCCCTGTTCTGCTGGTTCGCGGAGATTCAGATTATCGGCAAGAAGAGTAAACCGATGCGGTCCGCTGCCCTCGGCCTCGAGCTGCACCACGATATCCCGCGGACCCGCGATCTGCACCTGAGCCGCCAAGTCGACTGACTTTCCCTTGCGCAGATCCAACCGGTAAGAACCAGCGGAGAGAGCCAGCAACGAAGTATGCTCCGCGCCTTGCCGGATCGTGTAATGGCCCTGCGGAACCACGGCGCGAAAATGCCCCGCGGTCCCTTCCCACGCGGCGGTCCGCACGCGTCCGGTGTTCTCATCGACAATCTGCACAGGGCTACCGCTGGCGGAATCTGCAACGCCTTCCACAACCGCGGGGCCGCTCAAGTCATGCATGAGCCAAATCCATTCACCCACCGGTTGGGTCCAGACCTCTTTGTAGGTCCAGCAGATCTGTGCCGGCCAATAGGGCGCGTCCGCAGTGCCCCTGGTTTCAATGCCCACCGGAATAGCCCCGACCATCTGTCCTGAGCGGACACTGTAGAGAGGGTTCCAATCGTACCCCTCGCCATACATGATGCTCTCTGAGAAAGGATTGCGGCCGACAATCCATTGCGCTTGTTTCTGTGCCAAGTCCTCGCCTAGCGCGTCGCCGCGCAGTTGGCTGGCCACCGAAAGCGCCTTGGCTTCGGAGAGCAGAACGCTCGAGTTGCCGCGAAAATCGAACCACACGGGGAAACGCCGCAGATAGGCCCCGCCGCCCAGCGGGATACCGCGGCGCATCTGCGCAATGTAGTCATCGCGATCTGCTTTGCGAAGGGGGGTCCAGGTTTTGGATTCGGGAAGAAAACGTACTTCGCTCTCGCGATAGACGGCTGCGGGCAGCACATCGTAGGGAGCATTCACCGTTGCCACTGCTTCCTGATAGTACTTCGCGTGCAGCACGATGGCGGAGTACCACTGCATCCAATGCGGATCATCAGGCAGCGTCTGGCACAGTTGCGCCAAAGCGACAATCGGCTGTTCCTCTTCTCCCATATGAAAGCGGTGGAAGATGTTCTCGCGCGACGGGCCGGTGTAGAAGAAGCCTGTCATCGGAATGCTCCAGGGTTGCAGCGTGCGCTCCTGGGAGGAGAGGATGCTGTCGGCCAGTTGTACCGCTGCCTCGGCGTAGGATTTGTCGCCTGTGGCTCGGTACAGCTCAATCGAAGCGATCACGCCAAAGGAAACGCGCTCCAACTCATCCTTCTGTCCGTAGACCTCCGGCAATGGACTGGCTGTCTTCAAACCCTCCATAGCGAAAGTCCAGTCTTGCTTCGCCGTAGCAAGGCTGCGGTTGGCAAGCTCCGCGTCCGCATCTTGTCCCGCGTCCTTCAGCACGCGGGCCGCGAGCGCTTCCACTCCGGCTACGCGGAAATTCCACTCCGGATCGTTCACCGCTTCACCGTGGCGATCGTCGGCATCGCCCAGAATGCCGTCGGTCCAGTAGCTAATCAATTGTCCGGTGCTGCGGAACCCATCTCCGAAGCTGGTCTTCAGAACCCAGTTCAGGCCCCATTTCGCCTCTTCCATCACGCGCTGGGCAAGTTCGGGATCCTGCTTCTGGCGGTTAAGCCGGTCGGCAAGATCGAAGAGTGCGTAGGCGATCCCCGGCGTATTGCCCGTTGCTGACAAATCGCCGGCATCGTGATAGCCGCCATTTACGATGATCCGCTTGCCATCGTGGGTGGTGTAGTCGTCTTGGTGGCAGATGCCGTGAATACCGGGGATTACGGTTCCGCAGCGTTCGCTGTAAAGAAAGTTCAGCGCCTTCAGTACGCTCTCGCGCCACGCATCGTCGCCGACTTGAAACGGCTGAGTGGTCACCGAGCCGGCGCGTAAGAGATAGCGCCCCGGCTCCTGTACCTCTGAGAAGTCGAGTACCTGGTAGCTGCCCAGCGCGGTCTGTCTCTGCTCCACTGGCTTGGTAACGACAGTGGCCCCAGTTGAGGCATTCACCAGCGAAAACCTGCCGGCTTTGAGGCCGCTCGCAACAGCGCTCTTGGACGATCCAGTCATATAGCCGGAATGGCTGAAGGCAATGCGGCCCGGCGAAACATCCCAGCCCTCCACATGATCGGGTACAACATTCTCCAGCGTGAGGTGATCGATGTAGAGCACCGTCCTGTCCCCGGGATCGGGGAACATCTTGGGCATTCCGTAGCCGATATCCAGAGCCGTGACTTTGTCGCGGTCGAGAGGCGCTATCTCCCAGACCACGTGATTCCACAGGCGGTTCTTCAGCGGGATGGAGTCGTCGCGGCCCTCATTCGCGGAATCGGGCAGGAGGTGCGCGCCTTCGTTGTGCAGCACCAGCGATGCTGAGATGGCTGGCGCTCCGTCGATATCCGGGTAGATCCACACGGAGATGCGATTGAAACCTCGCCAGTCCTCTGAAGGGAACTTGCGCGTGGCAACGAGGTCGGCCCAGTCGCCGCTCCCATCGACGCGGCCCATGTTGAAAGTCGACCGGATCTCTAACGAGTGCTTGCCCTCTTTGAAGTGCTCGGACGAAACGCTCATCTGTCCTTCGCCCTTGAACGACCAGCCGCTTAGGTCTTCCATCTCGTCCAACAACCGGGAACTCAGGACCGCTTTGTTGAGCCAGCGGTACTCGGCCCCGTCGCGGGCGGCGGGCTGCATGGGGGCGGGCGGGAAAGGCGATTGCACCGCCTGCCCTGCCGCCGCCCGGGTCAACAGCAAGCCCAGGCTGGCTGCCGCCGCGAACAAGAGTAGACCGGATCGCTTGCATGAAGGGACGGGAATTAGCGTCATCAGTTTTGCCTCCAAGGCAGTCGCAAGAACGAACGTTTATTTGACTTCGCGGCCGTTGCAACCAGCGCAGGCCATGCATGCGGCCGGCTCTACGCGGCCCGGCGCATTCCCCAGATAATCCGATTTAGTCGCCACCAGATTACGCGCCATCCCTGGTCAAGCAGCGCCGAGAACCCCGCCACCGGTGCAGCCCCGGCATAGAGACTTTGAAGCGGCTGCGGGAGCCCATGATCAATTGAATGAAATTTAATCTTGTATTTGATCAGAATTCCGTGTAGTTTGCTTCCATCGCCGTCCATGCAGGCTGTTCTTCCTTCTAGCGGGTAGTCGCAGCAACTTTCTTTCTAACGATAACAAAGGAGGTTGGAAATGGAACCAACGGCAGCGAGGCGCGAATCTCGACGCTACCGTCAAGCCGGCGTCGGCAGGTAGACCTTCACGAAGGAACGCTTTCAAATTGCGGCATAACCGATGAAGTCTTGTTGAAATTCCAGGAGGCATGTAATGAGGAGTTTTTCTATGCTGTTCCGTTCACTCCTTCTATTGGCGGCTGTGGCCGGAATTTGTCAATTAGGCTGGGGGCAGGAAGTAACGGCTTCCATTACCGGCACAATCACGGATCCAGTGGGCGCCGTATTGCCCGGAGCCACGGTGACGGCGACGTCACAGGAGCGCGGTCAGACCTACACCACTGTGACGAACGGCAGCGGTCTTTACCGGATCGCCCAACTTCCCGTTGGCAGCTATACAGTCAAAGTCGAAAAAGGCGGATTCGAATCGGCCTCCTACCCGGCATTTGTGCTTACGCTGAATCAAGTAGCTCGTGTCGATGTGACGATGAAAGTCGGTCAGACGACCGAGACGGTGGAAGTAAGCGGCGCAGCGCCGGTCCTTGCAACACAGACGACACAGATCGACACCGTCATCAACTCTGCAACCAACGACAACCTTCCGCTGGCATCGCGCAATTACGTGCAATTGACGCTGCTCGCGCCGGGCTCGGTTTCGACCGACCCAAGCAGTTTCAATAACGGTAACAATACCGCCGGTTATGGCGGCCGTCCGTTGATCAACGGCAATCGCGAGCAGGCCAATAACTTCATGCTCGACGGCATGGACAACAATCAGGTCTCGGATAATCTGCTGGGTTACACGCCGGCTCCGGACGCGATCCAGGAGTTCAACCTGATTACGAGTAACGCACCGGCAGAGTTCGGCAATTTTGAAGGCGGAATCGTCAACGCGACGATCAAGTCCGGCACCAATGCGTATCACGGCGATGTTTGGGAGTTTTTCCGCAACAACGTTCTAAACGCAAATAGCTGGTCGAATAAGCTGGTCAGTCCTGTGCTTCCTACGGCTGCGCTGCGCTGGAATATGTTTGGCGGTACCGTCGGAGGGCCGATTATCAAGAACAGGCTTTTCTTCTTTGCCGACTTTCAGGATCAGCAATTTGATACCCCGAATTCGCAGAGTCTCAATGCGGTTTTCACAGCCGCAGAGCGAGGCGGGAACTACGGTGATATTTGCACGCAAAATGGCGGAGCGTTCGACTCGTCAGGGGTCTGCCAGAACGCTAACCCACAAACGGCCAACGGAGTGCAGTTATACAACCCCTGCGCCTCCTTTACCGCGCCATGCACTTCCTCATCAACGCCCGCTGTAACGCGCCAACCTTTTCCGTACAACGTAATCCCGGCTGCCATGATCAGCCCGGTAGCGACTGCCTTGTTTTCGTCAAGTCTGTATCCGGCTGCCATCAACACCCAGTTGCAAAGCAACGCGGTGAATACGAGTAATTCAGCCGAAAATGAGGAGCAGGGCGATCTCAAGATAGACTTCAAGGCCTCGCAGAAGGACAATATCTCTTATCGATTCACCAGGGCGTATCAAAACAATCCATCCGCCAATTCGCAGGCACTGTTGGGGAATAGCATCGGAACAACACCGATTTACAACACCGTCGGCGACTGGAGTCGCGTGATTGGAAACAATCTGGTGAACGATGCCCGCGTTGGCTGGAGCCACATCGTGCTGAATACCGGCAACACCTGGGCATCGGGCGTTGGAGAGTTTGGCAACACGCTGGGCATAGGGAACGGCAATCCTGCAGGTATTCCTGGTTTGTTGAATCTCGACTTCACCAATACAGCCGTGACCAGCCTGGGAACTCAAGAGCAGACCCAGAGCTTCGATGACCACGTCTGGCAGTTCGGCGATGGATTGAGTTGGAGCCACGGACGGCATAACTTCAAGTTTGGCGGTCAGCTGAACTACGAGACTCTCAAGACCTTCTACGCCGGTAACAACGGTGAACTTGGTAACCTGGACTTCGACGGAAGGTATACCAGTCCCACGGATGCAGGCGGCGGAGGCGACGGTGGCGCCGATTTTATCCTCGGCCTCGACTATCAATACGGTCGCGGGATCAGCACCGGGAATACCTGGCAGCAATCCAGCAACGTCATCGCGGGTTATGCGGAAGACACGTGGCGCATCACGAACACCTTAACCTTGAATCTCGGTCTGAGGTACGAGGCGCACACCCCCTGGGTGGAAGCCAATAACGAGCAAGCGAACTACAACATCGCGACCGGCAATATCGACCTCGCCGGTAAGAACGGGGCCAGTCGTGCTCTCTACGATGGCTTCTATGGAGGCAGGGACTTCCAGCCGCGCATCGGGTTCGCGTGGACTCCAGCAGCATTGGGCGGACGCACGGTGTTCCATGGTGCGTTTGGAACTTCGTCGTATATGGAAGGTACCGGCACGAACCTTCGTCTGCCGCTTAATCCACCTTTCGTTCCGGCAGAAATCAACGCCGTCTATTCCGGCCTTCCGCTACCTCTGACCGATTCAACCGACGGCATTGTGGGTTCGGCTACTGGCGCCTCCTGCGCTGCGCCAGCTTATGCTTGCTACGCTGGGGCCAACCTCCGGGTTTGGGATCCCAAAGTGCAGCCTGCCATCGCAGATCAATACAGTGCGGCGGTCCAACACCAATTTGCCGGTAATTTGACGGCCCAGGTTGGGTATGTGGGGCAGAGGGGAACTCACCTGATGGTGCCCTTCGACTATGCCCAGAGAGAACTGCTGCCGAATTCCTCTTGCAGCACTCCTCCCTGCACAGCGCCCAGCCCCTATTTCGCTGCCAACCCGACCCTCTACGCCGTTTTGGGCGCTAGTGCGCAAGTTTCAGGCACCAAGTCCAATGGCACCATGAGATACAACTCATTGCAAGCCGTGCTGCAGAAAGAGATCAGCCACGGTTTGCAATATCAGGTCTCGTACACCTTCTCCAAGTGCATGTCTGACAACACGGGGTATTATGGCGCGTGGAACAATGCCCTGAGTGCCGATGCATATTGGCAGAACGTCTATGATCAGCGATCGGAGTATGCGCCATGCTACTACGATGCCAGGCACGTACTTTCATCGTATGCGGTTTACGATCTTCCCGTGGGGCGTGGAAAGATGTTGGGGAAAAACGTCAATGCGGCGGTCAATCAAGTGATTGGAGGATGGGCGGTTAGCCCTATCGTCTCTTTCCGCACCGGATGGCCATTGCCGGTTTATGAAAGCAACGATAATTCCGGCACAAACTCGCGCGGCCCGCGAGCGAACTGCAACGGCCTTCCGCCGATCACGAAGACACCGATATCGGGGATAGGCATTTGGTGGTTCCAGAATTCAGGACAATTCACCGATCCGGGCGTTGGCAGCTTCGGCAATTGCTCACCTCAACTCGATGGACTGCGTTCGCCCCGTTACACCGACGTCGACATGAGCGTGCACAAGGATTTCCCGATCAGAGAGCGATTCCGGTTGCAGTTCCGGACCGACTTCATCAACGCTTTCAACCATGTCCAATACAACGCACCCAACATGAGTCTGGGATCCACGATGGGACAGATTACCGGTGCCCAACCGCCAAGGAACATACAGCTGGCGCTGAAACTCTACTACTGAAAACAAGGCACGTATAATGATGCAGGCGAGCAACCTCGCCTGCATCATTTGCGTTTCATCTTAGAGAAGGAACTTCGAAATCCACTTCAAGATGTGTAGATACTTGGCGAAGGCCGCGGCAATTCCCGCCTTACTGGGATGTTTCTGGCAAGGGTCGATCCTGCTCGCTCAGCAAGCCCCATCTCCCAGTTTGCGACCTGTTCTAACTCCCGAGAAAGCAATCAGTCTGGCGGAAGAGGGACGCTGCGGCGAAAGCATCTCTGCACTGAAACATGCAATGGCGGCCACCGTCCCCGCTGATGTGCGGAAACAGGCTGGCGTGCTCGGCATTCGCTGTTCCCTGGCCTTGGATGACCGTGACTCGACGGATGAATTCATCCTGTTGTTGACCAAGCAATTTCGCAAGGACCCGGATGTCCTCTTTGTAATCGTTCACGCCTATTCCGACCTATCGACGCGAACAGCCCAGGATCTTGGCCGCGATGCTCCGCAATCGATTGCCGCACATAAGTTGGACGCTGAAGCCCTTGAAATGCAGGGCAAGTGGGAACTTGCTCAGCGTGAGTACGAAGCGATCATCCAAAAAGACCCGAACGTTCGCGGCATTCACTTCCTGCTGGGCAGGGTGCTACTCTCGCGGCCGGATGCAGGACCCGATACCGCGGAACGCGCCAGGGAAGAGTTCCTCAAGGAAATTGCGATCGATCCGAGTAATGCGGGCGCACACTACGTTTTGGGAGAACTTGCGCGCAGGGATGAGAAATGCGCGGAGGCAATTCCACAATTCTCTGAGGCGATCAAGTTCAATTCCAATTTTGCCGAGGCCTATCTCGGCGAGGGACTTTGCCTTGTGAGTTTGAAGAAATATGAAGAGGCAGTTCCCCCGCTGCGTATCGCGGAGCGCCTCACGCCGGGAAATCCCGAGGTACACTACACGCTGGCTACGGCACTCCAGAGATCCGGGCACGACGAGGAAGCGCAAAAGGAATTCTCCATTCACAGCACTCTCACTTCCGGGCAAGGCTCTGAGAGCCCGCAATAGAGATAGGACATCCGCGTCCATTTAGCTTGGCAATGAGTCTCGCCAAAATGAAGAGGCGGGATATCATTTTGAAGCATCGGATTGCGGAACGATCTCGGCAAGCGAACCATATGGCCCATTCACACTTCATGCGTTTCTTGACCGCGATACTTCCTGTCAGTCTGGTCGCCGCTGTCGCAGTGACTCCTGCATTGGTCAGCTCGACTGCCCGGGCACAAACATCGGATAAATCGGGGACCATTCGGTTCGAGGACATTGCTGCCAAAGCAGGCCTGCACTTCACAACTCAAAACTCCCCGACCGCAAACAAGAATCAGATAGAAACCATGGTTGCCGGAGTTGCGCTGCTCGACTATGACGGAGACGGGTGGCTGGATATCTACGTGGTGAACGGCGCGGCCATACCTTCGCTGCAAAAGGAATCTCCGAAATACTGGAACCGTTTGTATCGGAATAATCACGACGGCACCTTTACCGACGTCACCGAACGCGCGGGAGTCGCCGGCGCGGGTTATGGAATGGGCGTTGCTGTGGGCGACTTTGACAACGACGGCTGGCCGGACATATTTCTTGCCAACGTCAACGGCAACCAGCTGTTTCACAACAACGGGGATGGCACATTCACAGACGTAACCGCGAAAGCCGGACTGAGCGGCGCCACGATGAACGGCAAGAAAATGTGGTCTGTCGGCGCGGGTTGGTTCGACTATAACAACGATGGTTTGCTTGACCTGTTCGTGGTGAATTACTGCGGCTGGGAGGTAAACCACGATCCGGTATGCCTGCTGAAGGACGGAGTGCGGGCCTACTGTCATCCCAAGAATTACACCTCCCTTCATGACACTCTTTACCGCAACAACGGCGACGGGACCTTCACCGACGTTTCGGAAGAGACGGGCATCGCGGCGCATGCGGGCAAGGGCATGAGTGTCTCCTTTGCAGACTATGACGGCGACGGATTTCTCGACATGTTCGTGGCCAACGATACGACTCCGGCATTCCTCTTCCACAATCTTCACGGCAAAAAGTTCGAAGAAGTTGGGGCGGCAGCGGGCGTCGCTTACTCTCAGGAGGGTTTCACGCGTTCAGGGATGGGGTCGGATTTTCGGGATGTAAACAATGATGGGTTGCCTGATATCTGGTACACGGCCGTAGAACACCAGATGTTTCCTTTATTGGTGAACGCCGGAGGCGGAGTTTTCGACGATGCAACTGACTCCAGCGGACTGCAGTCGACCAACGAGATGTCGGGATGGGGCAATGGCATTTTCGATTTTGATAATGACGGATGGAAAGACCTTTTTGTAGCAAGGGCCAATGTGCTTGATAACATCAGCGAGTTGACGCCGAGCCGAAAATATCCGGAGCCGAATGCAGTGTTCCGTAACCTGGGCAATGGAAAGTTTGCCGATGTAAGCGCCACGGCTGGACCCGATTTCCAACTTGCGGCCGCTCACCGCGGGGTTGCGTTTGGCGACCTGTTCAACGATGGACACATCGACGCTGTGGTGACAGTGCTCAACGGACCGATCAAGCTTCTTCGCAACGTTTCCAATACGGGGAACCACTGGATCCTATTGAAACTTGTAGGGACCAAAAGCAATCGCATGGGAATCGGAGCACAGATTCACATTACAAGTGAAGATGGACGGCAGCAGTGGAACGAAGTGACGACAGCGGTCGGTTACACGTCCTCGAGTGACAGTCGGGTGCACTTTGGCCTGGGTGGTGCCCGGCGGATCAAAGATATTGAAATCCGTTGGCCAAGCGGAATCCGTCAGGAGTTGCACAATGTTGCCGCTGACCAGATTCTGACCATTGAGGAACCGCCGCACTAGCCGTCGACGAGTGTAGCCCGACGGGGTTTGGAAAGACGTTGTGAAGATCCAGGGCCTTCCCTGTCAGGCCCATTGCCTCTTGGAATCCGCGTTGAACTGGGCCAAGAAAAAGGCAGGTTTTGTCATTGCGAACTGGACTACCACCCGATCTAAAAAGACAAAGAAAAACACCATAAAGGTGATTTAGAACATCCGCTGGCACGATTTGCGCCCCTCGTTTGTTTCGCGTATCGCGTCGGCACGGGTGCCGACGCCACATTCGAAGCGATGGCAAGCTGGATGCGCAGCAACATGCTGGAGAGGTGTTCACACACGCACAATGAGGCAAAGCAGGCAGTGGTTGCAGTATTTGAGACCTATGCCAGGCTTCAATAGGTTCGTACTCTTCCTTGTTGGTTTAAGACCGCCGGTCCAGGGTACAGAGATTGAGTTTCAGTGCGGATGTTTTATCTAAGTTGTTGACTTTGTTGGTCGGGGCGGAGGGATTCGAAGCCTAGCCCCCGAAACCAGCCATATTACTGCATTCCTGTGACTTGCCCTGTACGGCTATGAAAATAAGTGGCTTTCCTCAAGTCTATCGCTTGCTCTATTGTCTACGCATTCTACCCTGGGTAACCAATTTCCACAAAAATCGGTATCCCTAGTATCCCCTCTTTTTCGCTAGGCCGCTTGTACGACGCAAGTTTTGAGGAGACGAATTATAGAGTCTATTTTTGTACGAATACATGCGCGGGCGTTGCGCGGGAGGAAGGAGACTGTTACAGAACTCAATTTCGGAGCGGCATTTCGACTAGTGCCTTGAGAAGATGATCTTGGAGTGCCCAGCAAATTTTGCGCGATTGAGAATGAGTGTAACTGGCATGAGAGGAGTCTTGAATGGTGCGACTCCGGCTCAGATACCGTCGTCCTGGTGAAAGCGAAGCCGAGCCATCGACTCCCGGAGGTGCCGCTCGGAATCCTGACTCCAGTAGCCACAGTCAAGTTCCAGAAACACCGTGGTGTATGGAATGGCAAGCCTTGATTTCAAGATAAGGGCGCGAAAGACCTTACTACCTAGATCGAGCTTTCGAATGATCTCGTCATGAAGTACAGATTGAGGATTCCGATCCCCAATTAAGCGAACCAGTTTTTGACGATATTGCGTCACTCCGGGCGCTGACTGTTCTCCGACAAGCCTGAACTCGGCGTCCACGTATATCCTGTCTCGCGACGATCTCGAACGGTATGGTGCGCTTCAACGTCGTTCCGGCTGAAGGGAATGCACAGCTTCGAACAAGCAAAGAAGGTGCAAGATGTACTCTTCGCAAAGCACAACGTGCTGACGGTGGCACGTAAGGGGATTACAGTAAGAACCGGGCACTCCACGATGAGGTCCAGCAATTGCTGAATCAGGGCTTGGTAGTCTGTGTCTTGAGTTGGGTATAGAGCCAGGCACGGGCCATGGTCCACTCGCGCTCCACTGTGCGCGTGGAGATACCAAGCACCTCCGCTGTCTCTTCCACGGTGAGGCCGCCGAAGAAACGCATTTCGACGATTTTTTCCTGGCGTGGGTCGAAGGCGGAGAGCTTGCGCAGCGCATCGTCGACGGCCAGCATGCCGGCTGGATGATCAGTACGCAACTGCAGCGGCTCAGCGGCAGCGGCCGATTCCGGGCCGCCGCGCTTGAGGCTTAAGCGCGCGCGCGCATAATCGGTGAGGATGCGGCGCATGAGCTGGGCTGCGATCGCGAAGAAGTGAGCGCGATCCTTGAAGTTGGCTTCGCGCTGCTGCACGAGCTTTAGATAGACCTCGTTTACGAGGGCGGTGGGCTGCAGGGTGTGGTCGGCGCGCTCCTGCCGCATGTAATTCGTGGCGCGGCGATGCAGCTCGCCGTAGACCAGAGGCATCAGGTGCTCAATCACGCTCTTATCGCCGCTGGAGAGGCGTGCGAGCAGCGCTGTGACCTCGTTGGAAGACGCTTCCATGTAAAGAAAGACTCCGCTATGAACTGGAAACGCTGAACTGCCATTCTACCGGACTGGAGAGTCTGTTTCATCAATGCAGCGCGCGATACTCGGCCTGTGCCTGCCGGTAGAGGACGAAGCCGGAGTCGGCGTCTTTCCAAAACGCGAAGAGGTCCTGATAGGCGGTACGGCTACCGGCGGCATCGCCAGACTGCGCGAGCGCACGCGCGAGGCCTAGTTGCGCCATAGCCAAAGTTGGGCTGTTGAGCACCAGGCCGCGATGCTCGAGCACATGGCGAAAGGCCGCTGCCGCCTCTACGCCTTTACGCTCCCGCAGGAGTGCCTGGCCGCGTATGTAGGCGGCATCCATACACTGGCCGGGCGTAAAGATACCGAGATCGTAGGCATCAGTTCCGTTGAGCGCGTCAATGGCTTGCGCGTCATGTCCCTGGGCGTAGGCAATGCGCGCGCGAATCACGGGCGCCCAGTAGGACCGAATGAGCGTGTCGAGCGGATGCGCCGCAGTGAGCTCCGCGAGCAGGGATTGCGCGCGCTTGATGTCTCCATACTGTGCCGCAGCAAGCGCAACCTGCGATTGCACGTCGCTGCCACGAGCCGCGGCAGGGTTGGACAGGGCTTTGGCCGCGAGCTGCCGCGCCTGGGCCTGCCGCCCCATCTCGGCCTGCCGAACCGCCTCGCCGGCGAGCCAGTTCGCGCTGGTCTCAGCGGAGCCAGCCCGCGCGGCTACAGCGGCTGCTTTGACAGCGAGCTGCGCTCCGGCGCTTACGCGGCCAGAGCGATCCTCGGTGGCCGCCTGCTGTGCAAGCAATGTGTCTTCAACGCCCGGGAAACGCGACGCGCCGGTGAGCAGTTTGCTCATCGTGGCCTTGTCGTCGCGATAGAAAGCCAGCTCGTACTCGTCGAGCTGAATGTTCACGTCCTGTAAGTTGAGCTGTTCGGCCTGGTCGAGCACCGAGCGCGCCTCATCAGGGCGGTCGATGGCCAGATAGAGCTGGGCAAGGTTTCCATAACTCGGCGAGAGGCCAGGAATCTCGCGGATGGCACGCCGCTGCAACTCGATGGCTTTGTCGTACTGGCCGGTGAAGGCAAGATCGACGCTCAGGTTGATGGTCCATGCCATGTCGTGGGGATAGGCGCGCGCCCACTCTTCGTAAGTCTGCATTTCTTTGTCGACTTCACCGGTAACGAAGCCGTAGTAGTGGGAGACGATGTAGTAGCGCTCCCACTCGGTGACGCGATCGCGGCGGTCGAAGGCTTGGCGCATGGCTTCGTTGGCGCGCTGGGTTTCGCCCATGTTGCCATAGACGGTGCCGAGGCGCGCATAGGCCATGGCGAAGTTCGGATCGATCTCCGTGGCGCGCCGGAAGTAAGGCAGCGCCGCGGCCTCGCCCTTTTCGTTCCATGCCTGGGTGCCTTGCGCAAACGCGGTGACTGCCTCAACGGAGCTTGTGGTGGCTTCGCCCAGCGGCACATCGTACTTGAGGATGGATTCGCGCGATTCGCCAAGGCTGGGGCGGATAGCGTCGGCGGCCTGGTCCAGGGCATCGAGCACCGAGTCGCGGAACTCCACGGGGAATTGTTTGACGGCGATCAACTCTCCGGTGTGGCACTGACTGGCACGCAGGCCGATGATATAGCCTTTGGCGCTGGTGGAGATGAATCCCTGCAACACGACCTGCCCGGCCTCGCGCTCGCACACCTGTCGCGCAACTTCTTCGGTGAGGCGCTCGTGCGCGGGCAGACCCATGTAGCGCAGGCCGAGATGGATCTTTTGCTCGGGCATCAGTGTGAGATAGGGAGTCTGCTGCAGCTTGGCGGCAAGCGCGACGTTAAGCGCGTTGTCGAAGGCAGGCTCGCCGGTAGTGTTGACGAAGTCGGCGAGCACCAGCGTAACGGGCAGTGCGTCGGCGGGCTGTTTGCGCCCGCGCCAGAAGAGAAACGAAGCGCCCACTGCGAGCACGATTAACGTCGCCACGAGCGACAACACCAGCCAGCGGTGGAATGCGAGCCAGGAGCGCGTAGCGGTAATCGAGCGCGGAACGCGGAGCAGGGGCGCGCGGCGATCGTGCGTGTCGAGCGCGGTGGCAAACTCCGTGGCGGAGGAGAATCGCCGCGCAGGGTCGCGATGGAGGCAGCGCGCTATGAGATTGTCCCAGCGGCGGTCGAGTTGCGGCAGCACCTGGCTGGGCGTGGGCGGCTGCTCGTTGAGACGGCGCAGTGCGGAGAAGAGTGGCGTATCGGCATCAAACGCGCGCACGCCGGTGACGGCCTGATAGCTCACGAGGCCGAGCGAGTAGATGTCGGAGGCGGGCGTGAGTTCCTTGCCTTCAATCTGCTCGGGTGACATGTACTCCGGCGTACCGAAGGCGAGCGGACCGCTCGCGGTCATGGCGGCGCCGGAGCGCGCGTCGCCGCTCCAGGCCATGCCGAAGTCGGTGATGACGGCGCGCATGCCGCCGCCCGCGCCGGCTTCAAGGAGAATGTTGCCCGGCTTCAGGTCGCGATGCAGAATGCCAGCGGTGTGAGCTGCTTCCAGCGCGGAGGCCACTTGGCGCAGGACTGCCTTTGCGTCTGCTTCCGGCAGCGGTCCAGTGTCGCGGATGCGCTCGGCAAGTGTCTGCCCTGTCAGCAGTTCCATGCTGAGGAAGACGACGTCGCCGGCGGCTGGATCGCGATGACGAAAGATGTCGAAGATGCGGCAGACGTTGGGGTGGGTGACGCGCTTGGCGAGGTGCACCTCGCGCCGGAAGCGGCTGAGCGTGCCCGGATAGTCGGCGATCTCAGGGCGGATGGTTTTGATGGCCACGCGCATGCGCAGCTCGAGGTCTTCGGCCTCGTAGACCTCGCCCATGCCGCCCCTCGCGACAAAGCGAATCACCTGAAAACGCTCCGCGAGCAAGGTACCGGCCTGGATGCGGCTGTGCCGCGCCGCAGACACAGGCGCGGGAATGCCGGCAAGCGCGCCCTGAGGATTCAGGAACGAACCGGCTTCCTCGTGGGCCTGAAGCAGGCCGGCCAACTGCAGGCGCAACTCCGGGGATATCTCCTGCCGGTTAAGGAACTCAGGACGAGCAGAGGGTTCCAAATCGAGCAGCGATTGAAACAGTGCCTTAACCTGGGCCCAATCGGCGGATCCGAAGCTCATCGCGCAGTTCCAGCATGACCAGGAATGTGACGTGAATGCAGGTTCAGTACAAAGGAACCTGCCGATGCTGTCAAGCAAACAGAGACATGGGAGGGCTATCCAAGACAGTACGTTACTTCCGGTGTACGGCTCGTTGCAATTCCTCCGTTTTGCGTGGCGGATTCAGCCCCGTAAATCCGCGTTAACCGGCAGAGCTTCGTGGGAGCCATAGCTATCGCTGCACACCGGCAAGGCGTGGCCTTCGTCTCTGGAGGGGTTTCGATGCAGAGGATTGCGCGTGCGTTGTCGTTGGGAAATCTTGTTTCGCTCTTGTTTGCCGTGGTTTTCGCGGGAATAGTGCTGGGCCTCTCCGGCTGTGGCGGAAGCTCCAAGCCAATTGGCGTGTCGGTGACGGCATCGGCCACCACGGTGGACGGCGCGGACGCGGTTACGCTGTCGGCAACCGTGTCGAACGACAAGAATGGGTCCGGCGTGACGTGGACCGTAAGCGGCGGCGGCGCCTTATCGAGTCAGACGGCGACTTCTTCGACCTATACTGCGCCTGCGGCCACCAGTTCGGCGCAATCCATCACGATTACTGCGACCTCTGCGGCAGATACGACCAAGACCGGGACGGTGACACTGACCGTGCCCGCCACCGTCTCCGTGACCACCAGCTCGCTGGTTGCAGGCGCAGTGGGATCGGGTTACTCGCAGGCGCTGGCTGCATCCGGCGGCATCGCGCCGTATACATGGGCACTAACGAGCGGGACGCTGCCCTCTTGCCTCACGCTGTCGAGGAGGCACGTTGTCGGGCACGCCCCACGCCTCCTGCGCGGGCAGCTACACCGGCCTTGTGTTCACCGTTACGGACTCCGGCACGGCAACGGCCCTGACCGCAACGTCGCAGACTTTGAGTCTCAACATCGCCGCGGCGCCAGCTATTGTGCTTCCCCTCCCGGCCTCGATTCCTGCCGCGACCTATCACGCTTCCTATACCGGGTCAGTGGCCGCTACCGGCGGAGCGGGTGCGCTCTCGTACAGCATCACGGCCGGCGCTCTGCCCACGGGACTCAGCCTGAATACGAGCACAGGCGCTATTACCGGCACGCCAACCGCGGTGAACACGTTCCCCTTTACCGTGACGGCGGCCGACGGTTTCGGCGATTCCACCTCGCAGGCGTATTCGATCGCCGTCACCTACCCGGCGCTCAAAGTGACCGCGGCAACGCTTCCCACTGGCTACGTGGGCACGAACTACACGACGACGAGCCTTGCCGGGACGGGCGGATCGGGCACGGGCTACACCTGGACGCTGGCGAGCGGATCGACGCTGCCCATGGGATTGAGCCTCTCGACCGCAGGCACGATCTCCGGCAAGCCGACCGGGGTTCCGGCGACCACAAGCTTCTCGGTCCAGGTGACGGATTCGGCTTCAAACACGGCTACCGGATTGTTCTCGATCACAGTGGATGCGGGCGTGAGCATCACCACGGCAACCACGCTGCCTATGGGCTACACCGGTTCGAACTACTCCCGGCAGCTTGCGGCTACGGGCGGCACGGGCACGGGTTATACCTGGACGGTGGCGAGCGGCTCCACTCTGCCGGCGGGACTGACGCTGTCGTCCGGCGGCCTTCTGAGCGGCAAGCCGACGGCGACGGGCACGCCGAGCTTCAGCATCACGGTATCGGACTCCGCCGAGAACACCGCGACTGCGACCTTTACCATGACGATTGCCGCAGGCGTGAGCATTGGCTCGGCGACGCTGCCGGTGGGTTATCCAGGAACGGCGTACCCCGCGACGACGCTGACGGCGACGGGCGGAAGCGGCACTGGCTACACGTTTAGCTGGGCTGCGGCGAGCGGTTCCAAGCTGCCCGCCGGGCTCAGCCTTTCTTCGGCGGGCACAATTACGGGAACGCCGACCAACAGCGCCACAACAAGCACGGTTTCCAACGTCGTGGTGACAGCAACCGATTCGGTTGGCAATACGGGCACGGCGAACTTCTCTGTCACCATTGAAGCTTCGCTGGCCATCTCCACAGGCACAACGCTGTCTGGCGGGGTGATCAACACGGCCTATGCGCAGACGCTGGCCGCCACAGGCGGGTCTGGCGGCTACACCTGGTCCACTAACACGGTGGGAACCAATAGCTTGGCCGCCATTAACCTGACCTTCTCCGCGGCGGGAGCTGTCACCGGAACGCCTAAGACGACCGGCAGCGCGACCTTCGCCGCCACGGTGACCGACTCGAGCAGCCATACGGCGACCGCGACCTTTACGGTGACGGTGACGAATGCGCTGACCATTACCACCACGAGCCTGCCGTCGGGGTATACCAACCAGGCGTATTCGCAGACTCTGGCTGCGGCCGGTGGAACGGGCACGGGCTACACCTGGTCCACAACGGGGACGAGCAGTCTATCGGCGTTCAACCTGAGCCTGTCGAGCACGGGCGTGCTCTCCGGCACACCCACCAGCGCGGGCACGGCCAACTTTACCGCGCAAGTGAAAGACTCGGGCAACAACACCGCCACGCAAGCTCTGAGCGTGACCATCAACGCGCCACTCATACTGCCTTCGCCCAATCCCGGCTCGCTGGGGACGGCGACGGTGAGCGAGGCATACAGCGGCTCGATCAGCGCGTCGGGCGGTGTGGCTCCCTACACATGGAAGATCAACGGAGTCACGGTGACCGGCTCGGGGGTCGCGCTTACCGACAGCCTGACGGCGTACAACACCGGCGGCGACGCGCTTTCTCTCAGTGGCACGCCGACATCGACGGGCACCGTCACCCTGACCAATGTGACGGTGACCGACAGCACCAGCGCCACGGCTGGTCCTTTCACTTACACCGTAACCGTGAACAGCGCAGGCTCGCAGGTGAGCGGACAGATCAGCTACGCGAACAACTGCGGCAATCCAGCCCTCCCCACCTTTGCTGTGAGCATCAATACCAATCCGGTGCAGAACACCACCACGGACGCCGACGGGAACTACTCGTTTGCGAGCGTGCCCAACGGAACGTACACCATTACGCCGTCGATTACCGGGGTGAGTTCCGCATTCTTCCCGGCGACGCTGACGAGCGTGACGGTGGATAACGGCGCAGTGAGTGGCGAGAACTTCCAGGTTGCTGTGGGATATGCCGTCTCCGGCACGGTGACCTATGCCGGAACGAAGACGGGACAGGTGTACCTGGTGTTGAACAGCACCACCTGCACCGGCTACAGCTATGGAACCAGCATCGCGGAGTCCGCGCTTACCTCCGGTGGAACGTTTACCATTCATGGCGTGCCGCCGGGTTCCTACACGCTGCAAGCGTGGATGGACAACCTTGGAGAAGGCGCGGCGAACACAACGAACCCCGCGGGAACGACCGCATCGGTTACGGTGGCTACGTCAGACCTGAGCGGCGTAACGGCGACGCTGGCAGATCCGACCGTGACCACGCCATCGGCCGGGCCGTCAATCAATGCCATCACGCCGGCCGACAGCGGCGTGGTGATTGCCTACCAGGACATCGCGAACAACAATGGAGTGGAAGCGGTGAGCGGCTACACCGTACAGTGGAGCACCAGCTCGAACTTTACCAGCACGGACAGCTACTCCTACGCCGCGATCGGCAATAACAGCAACGTGTGGATCCTGAACAACAGCCTTGCGGGCATGACCGGCACGCTCACCAATGGCACGGCATATTACTTCCGCGCTCGCGGCGAACTTTCCGGCGGAACCGTGCACACGCCGTGGACGGTCTTTGGCGGCGGGACTCCGACGGCCGTCACAATCGGAGCGCCGTCGGGCTACAACACCATTACCGGAGCGGTGACGATTCCGGCGGGGATTACGCCAACAGGACCGCTGTATGTGGGCTACTACAGCCAATCCACGGGCGGCGTGTATGCCACGCGGATTACGGCTCCCTCAAACTCCAGCGCAAACGCGTTTACGGTTTCTGTGCCCAGTGGAAGCAACTACTTCTTCTTCGGGATACTGGACCAGAACAACGACGGCCTGATCGATGCGGGCGATGTGAGCAACACGCGCAACAACAACTCGACTACCGTTACCATCTCGGGCGGCCTGACCGGGCAGGATGAAACGCTGCCCACGGCAGACGCCGCGGCCACCGCTTTGACGCAGTACTGGAAACAGACAACTTCTGGCGGCACGGCAACCGGCTACAACGTGAGCCTGAATCTGCGCGAGGCGAACAAACTACCGGTTGCGGTGACGATCGCCGCGGCCAGCAATCCCGATGTCCTTACTCCGCTGGATATCGGCGTATGCACCAACTGCGGCACGCCACAGTTCCAGTATTCCGCGGCCATCGGCAGCACGGTGCCGAAGGTGGGAGACACGTATACCTTCGATGTGACGTACAGCGATGGCACAACCGGGACTGTAACCGGCACGGTGACGGGGGTACTGACGGCGGCCAACCTGGCGACGAATCTGGCGCCAGCCGGAACCAACAGTACCAGCACAACGCCCACATTCACGTGGACCGACCCCGCGAATGCGAGCAACTATACGTACCAGTTCTACCTGACCGACAATAACGGAAATACGATCTGGCAGATTCCGGGCAGCGATTCGAACTCGAACGGATTCGCCAGCTCGATTACATCGATCACCTGGGGCACCGATCCCACCGGCGACACGGGCAACACGCCAAGTGTGGGAAGCCTGACCACGGGGCAGACCTACAACTGGCAGGTTCAGGTACAAGACAGTAATGGGAATCAGGCGCAAGCGCGGACGTACTACATCCCATAAGCGCGTTTCGCTGAAGTAACCAAGGGGTAGGTCGGCTGGTTGGCTGACCACCCCTTTATGCTTCGAGAATGGGCTGTGAGGCGCGAGAGAAGAGCTTCTGTTCATATAGAGCGATACAAGGCTACGAGGCGCTACTCCCGTTACTCTCGGTTGAATGAAGAATTGATCAATACGGTGAAGGCCTTCGGTAGTCATAGTGGCGACTGTCTCTATAAATGGAACACACATCACCGCGAAAGAAACTACGGAGCTGTTCGGAATATTCCTGACTCCTGCAACCGGAGCGCTATGCATTCGTGGCCCAAGTGTGGTCAAACGCCCGACATGTTTCGGCCCTGACTGTGCACCCTATTAGGGTCGTGGCCCAGAGGCTACTGTGCGGCACTCAAGCCGACGTGATAGATGCCTCTACACCGCGTGGAGGCCACCTGAATGTGTTTCTCAACCAGTGAAAGTGCCGAAGACTCTTATAACCTGATCCATCAAAATCCTCAAGATCCGTGGGATCTTCTCGCATCATCGCTTCTGGGAATGAACTCTTCAAGCTGTCGTCGATTGATTCTAGGCGTCGCTCCCACCTGTGTAACGACCCAAGACGCGAAGCGGTTGGCATGCTCACTGATGCTGCCAAGCGTTTGGCCACTCACGAAGTGATGTGCGAGGCAGGCGGTAAACGCATCGCCAGCTCCGATCGCATCCACCACTTTCACAGCGAAGCCCGGGTGACCGACCGCCTCCTTCTCCGACAGCAATAAGCTGCCCCGCGAGCCGCGCGTCACGCATACGAGTTTTAATTGATATTGCTGAAGAAGCTGTCGAGCAAGCCGCTCCTCGCTGCCTTCTCCCAGTGACAGGATGGTCGCCACGGAGACCAGTTCGTGATCTGTAAGCTTCACGATATTTGCGTGCTGAAGGGATCGATCCAAGACTTCCCTGCTGTGATACCACTGACGAAGGTTCACATCAAAGATTTTGAGCGCATCCGGTCTTGCGTTGGCTAAAAAGGAGTCAATTGTCCCGCCAGAGACGGAGGTCCGTTGCGCGAGGGACCCAAAGCAGATCACGTCTGCCTGCATGGAAAGCTTGAACCATTCGGAGGTCCATTCGAGTCGGTCCCAGGCAACCGATTCACCGATGGCAAACGTCGGTTGGCCAGCCGAATCAATTGCTACCGTTGCCGTCCCCGTGGGGTAGTCAGCATCCTCCTGTAGATAGTCCGTGCCCAATTGCAGTTGCTCTAGCTGTCGATAGACCTCTTGACCTAGGCTGTCCTTCCCTACACGACTGGCAACAACTCCAAGGCCTCCAAGGACGCTCGCCATGTACGCGAAGTTGGTGGGCGCGCCGCCGAGAACTTTTCCAGATGGCAATAGATCCCACAATATCTCTCCCAGACCAACCATCAGTGCGGGCTTGGTCATTGAAAGAGCCTCGGTGCAAAATCAGCTAGATACTTCCGCCACACCGTCCATACATGTGCTCCGGAACTCTCGATCCACACATGCCTGATGCCGGCCTCATGCAACATCTGATGAGAGGCGCTCACAGGAGCGTGCAGGAAATCCTCGCGACCGATCCCGATCCATAGAAGCCTGAGTTGCTGATTCACTTTCTCCGGGTTCGCCAGGGCCCCGTCGTAATCTCTTTGTGTATCCGTGATATCGATCGCCGGGCTAAACGCCCCGATATATGCAAACTGATCCGTGTGACGAAGTCCGACGCGCAATGCCTGCGCGCCACCCATCGAAAGCCCGGCAAGCGCGCGATGCTCACGGTCGGGAATCGTACGAAATGTAGCGTCGATGTAAGGAATCAGATCTCGAGTAAGCATGGTGTCAAATAATTCATATTGTTGATCCATGAAGAACCTAGCCACAGCTGCGGCAGCCCTTGACGGATTCACCTCTTGATCTGCCGATCGAGGCGGCGGAGGGTCAAGTTCAACATCCTCCATCCCATTAGAATTCACAATGATCATCGGCTTTGCTTTGTGGGCCGCGATCAAATTGTCCAATATGAAGTTCTCATGGCCCTGCTCGCTCCAGCCCGCTTCGTCTTCGCCAAACCCGTGCTGGAGATAGAGGACTGGGTAGCGCTGATTCGACGTATCATAACCCGGCGGCGTATAGACGAAGATCCGCCTTATCTCCCCGGTTTTCTTCGATGAATACCATTGGGTTCTAACCGTACCATGCGGCACATCCTTGATCGCGAAGAAGTCGGATTGCGGCGCTGGAACTTCAAGGCCACTCACCTCTTTGCCCGCGGCAAGGAACACTCGGCTACCAGGGTCATTTGAAACGAAGCCGTCGACAGAGACAGCGTAGTAGTGAAAACCAGGCAGCAGGGGCTTCGTAGTCACTTCCCAAACACCGCCTTCGCCTTTGACCATTTCGTAGACCGACTGGCCCAACTCCATTAGCAGCTGCACTTTTTGTGCCTGCGCCGCCTGAACACGGAAGGTTGCACTCAGATCCGAATTGAGCTGTGGATAGTCTGCACCGCGTACATTGGTTGGCGCAGGCCCCGTATATCCCCCTTGGCCAAGACACATCTCACCCACCAGCACCAACGCAATGATTGTCCCCAGGCCGGCCTTCATCTGGCGTCATCCTTCCTTCCATCTCTGGCGTCAATACTGAAACCTCCAGCGTCGGTCTCACAAAGCTCCCCCTAACGGCCGGAGTTCTGTAGCAAGGCCAGGTCCACGGCATCGGCCATAGCCTTGTAGCCAATGGCACTGGGATGTAGGTGATCGCCGGACTGATAGCTTTGGCGGAACTCCGCCGGATGATTCGGATCACGCACTGCAGCGTCGAAATCGACGACGCCGTCAAAAGCCCCGCCGGTGCGGACCCAATGATTTACGGCCTGACGTACCCGCTCTCCATCTTCGCTGAAGTAGTCGGCTCCTTTGTACGGAGTCAAGGTTGCACCGAACACCCTGATGTGATGTTCATGGGCTCTGTCTACAATCTGCTGCATGCCCGCGATCAGATCCTCGGCCGTGACCCCTTCCGTAGCGAATGGACCGGCCTTAGGTACGGCTCCGTCCTTCGAGGGCCTCGGTTTCATCTGTGGCCATCCGATATCATTAATCCCTTCCAACACGATGAGATCACTGACTCCTGGCTGAGCCAACACGTCGCGGTCAAAACGAGCGAGCGCATTGATCCCTGCGCCGTCATGCAGGATGCGATTCCCACCGATGCCTTCGTTGAGAACCGCGAGGTCGAACCGACCGTCGCGCGAAGCGAGGCGCTTCGCAAGTTGGTCCGGCCAGTCGTCATATTCTCCCTGCTTGGCGCCCACTCCATCGGTAATCGAGTCGCCGAAGGTAACGAGCGCGCCAGTCCGGTTGCCTGCCCATACCTCGAGATCGGAGAGGTAGTACCAGGATGTCCTCACGGACGGGTTCGCGATCTCAGACTGTGCGGTGAAGTCGCCGGGACCGGAGATATACGTGTCATGTTGCGCCCAAAAATGAGTCGTCAGTGCGGACGTGCTGTGGGGCAAATAGATGCTGATCGATATCTCCGCAAATGGCGAAACCTTCATATCCAGTGGGTCACTCAAGATTGGTGCGCCGATAGGCACCTTCACGCCGGGTTGGCCGCAGAACGTGAGCGCGTGATCCGAGCCAGCGATGATCGAGGAACCATGATCGATTAGCGCGACGTGAGCCGCTCCAATCTCTAAGGGAGACAGCCCATACGCGTTGGAAAAGCGAATGCGCAGGCGCTCGCCTCCAATGCTGGTCCGAACAACCATTCGGAGCGTCTGGTTTTCGAAAACCGGCGAAGGCGGCAGGCCCGGAAACGGCAAGGGCGCGTGAACCGCGGTGCTCCAGGCGCTCACCCAGCGTCCTTGATCCTTGACGACCTGAGCGGAAACCAGCGAACTCAGCATTACCAACAAAAACAAACTCACAGCAACTTTCGACTTTGTCACTCGCATCTTCGTTCTCACCCTCACGTCGAAGAGTTTGTTGAACTGGTCCGTGGCCAGTCGCCACAAAGGTCCCATACTCCCACACATCCCTTTACTAAGGGATGCAGCCGATGTCCGAACGCGCCGCGCCATCAGCGCAAATGGCAATCGAAGAACTTGATCATTACGTTAAAGGCGTCCCGCGATTCAGGCACGTCCGCATTGTAGAAAAAGCCATGGAACAAGCCGTCCCAAACGTGCAATTCGGTGGTGACTCCCTGTTTGACCAATTGCGTGTTGGTATAGAGCGTTCCGCTCATGGCAAAGTCGCGGGTTCCGGTAATCAGGAGCGTGGGGGGGAACTTCGACAGTATCTCGGAGGAATCGATCGGCGAGACCATGGGATCTTTGGGATCTGCGGCACTGAAGTATCCGAGTTGCGCGGCTCCCGGAGGACGAGACATTGGAATGCGCCCTTCGCCGAAAGGAAAGGCGATGTAGGTTGCGTCGCCTCCGAAGCTTCCGGCTGAGGCGCAGTAGATGCCGATCGCGCCCGGCGAAGGAAGATTGTGCGTTTGAAACCATGCAACAGACATCGCGGTCAACATTCCCCCCGCGGAGCAGCCGTAGATGCCGATGCTCTTCGCAGGGTAAGTCCGCAGAAGATCCTTGTAGACGCTTGCAACATCTTCACTGGCGGCTGGGAACTTGTGCTCTGGACCTTCACGGTAGTCCACGGTGACGACTTTAATCTGCATCAGCGCGGCGATTGGTATCGATTCAAGCTCAGCACATCCGGGCCAGCATCCGGAAAATCCGCCCCGTGAAGATTGATCAAGACGCGCTGTTTGTTCACCTCGGAGATGCCGGATTTCGGTGTGTACACATAGGCATGCACGCCGCCGATCCGCGTATCCTCCTTGTCGACTGCGAAGATCTGCTCATCGCGCGCCAGCATTGTCTTCATGAAGCGCGGAACACCATCGTCCTGCTTTAGCAAGCTCGGGGTCCTGCATATCGTGGAGATGCTGGGTGACATAGGCTTTGGCTTCAGGACTCAGAAAACTGGAGAGTGGAACAGATTCAGCAGGAATCTCGACCGTGCCATCCGCGTCAACTGTAACCTTCTCGCGGGACTGTTGCGGACTGTCCTGCGCGAGAGCACTTTTCGCCTCCTTCGCGACTATGAAGGCACTGAGAGCAAGGACGAGCACAGAACATTCGAAGTGACATGGGTTCTATTCTCCATCGCAGAGTAACGAAGTAGAGGATCTCTGGTCGGGTGCAGGTGCGGCGCACTTGAAATTCCAGTGCGCCGCAGAGGCGACGTTATGTTGACCGGCCATTTTTTCAGTAGGTAAATCGCAGAGCAAGCTGGACCGTGCGTGGAAGGCTGCTTGATGATTCACCACGCCGAAAGCTGGGCCCCAAACCGACGCCGGGCTCAGCGAATTGAGGATGGTTGAACAGGTCGAATATTTCACCGCTGAACTTCAGCTTGGCCTTCTCGGTCACATTGAAGGATTTGTTGGCCGAGAAATCAAAGTTCGCCACTCCAGCAGCCCTCAAGCCCGAGTCAACTCTGGGTTCATTGCCATACGAGAAAGGGTCCAGGCTCAGAGAAGCAACTTGTGTTGAACCACTCTAATTGCCCTGACCTGACGGTTGCCCGATACACTCTTCGAACATCCCGGGGTATAGTTTGGCCGGATGATGCCGCTACCCGGACCAAACCCCGGAGTACCGCCTCCAAAGTCTTGCGCAAGCGTATTCGGATTCGCAGTAAGGGCGATTGGAACGCCGCTCCTCAGAGTCGTGATTCCATTGACGCGCCAACCGCCGATGAAGGCGTTGGTCACGCGTTGATATGGCGAGAGGTACATCTGACCATGTCCAAAGGGCAGATCGAGCCCGTAGTTCGCGACAAAGTTGTGCCGGATATCCTGTTGGCTGACCGACTTCTCAGCTTTGAGGTTGTATAGGTCCTGGACCAGGCCTGTACCGCCTTGACCGTCGAGAAAGGCGCTGGTGTTGTCGGTATCGCTGATCAGCTTTGCCCACGTATATGCGGCCTGAACAATCCCCGCGTGGCTAAAACGCTTGGTAAAGTATGCCTGGAGCGCGTTGTAGATCGAGGCGGCGATGCGAGCGTCTTGCTGCAGAACGCCCAAGTGGATATTGAGGGTAGGGCATCAACAGTCTGCCCTTGAGGATAGTGGGCCGCCCGCCACAGATCCCGCAGGCAGCGCGCCGTAGAACGGGTTCGCAACCGGAGTCAGCAGATCATTGCCCATGAGAGAGATACTGGTCAGGAATCTGATTGAGTTGCAGGCCGGAACCGGTGTAGGGCGAGGCAATAATCAGGTGCGTTCCTTTGGATCCGGCGTAGGCAAGACTTGCCGTGAGCTGCTGCCGAAGGTCCGTTCCACCGCCAGGTTCCATTGTTGCGAGTAGCCAAGCGGCTGGTCTCCGGCGCGCGCCCAGACGCCGCTTCCGAGCAGGTTATCAATGCCAGTTTGGGAGTGGCCGAGGGCCGGCGTAATTCCGGTCGGAAATGGATTCGCGACGGTGGCGCCTATCGGTTGGCCAGCCGTATTCAGGTTGTTTGTCGCGGATCGGGTGAGCGAACTTAGCTGAGGCCCGTCCTGATCGAGAACAGCCGGGAAGAAGGAAATGCCATAGCCCGGCACGAATGACGCTCTTGGAATCGAAGCGGTAGGCAACGCCCAGACGCGGAGAGAATGTCTTCCAATGAAGCGATTCTTCTCTCCGTGAAGGATGCAGCGGTGAATCCAACAGTGCCGCCTGTGCCCTTCAGCTGCACCGTCGCGCCAAGCGGATTGGTATACGAACTGATGCCGCCGATGGTCAGAGGCGCATTCGGGAAGAAAGACCGCACCGATGTTGTGTTCTTCCGAAAACGAGCCGGGCTGTTCCCAGCGAAGCCCCGCAGTGACCGTCAAATTCGGCGTAGCCTGATAGGTGTCTTCGACGAATAGGCCGTAGTTGTGCAGAAATGCATACGTTGGAAGATAGAGCGTCGTACTCTTGTCTGCGAAGGGATGCCAAGCAGGAATGAGGCGAGGGCATTGCCTGTTCCAGCAACGTTCGGGTTGCCGGTAAACCGGGGATGCGAGGTGACCGTGACGCCGCCGCTGCCTCCATAGGCTTCCCACAGTACTTGCCGCCAATTGCCGCCCGCTTTAATGCTGTGTTTTCCTAAAATTTTGGTGAAGCTGCCGACTGACAGCCCAGACATCGTTGTTCCAATGCAATTGCGACAGGTTCGGTCCTACGCTATATCCCTGAATTGCCAATGCGGGAAGAGACCAGGATGCGGCACCGCTATCGGCTGGGATTGCCCCGCAGTTGAGTTGATCGTCGACATATCGAAGCCATTGCTCAGCGGATCCTGAAAGTTGTAGTTCTCCAGATAGGAGAAGCCGCAACTCCGCAATCGATTTCGGAGTAAAGACGTGATTGTCTCCCAGGACGGCTTCCTGGGTGTAGTTGCCGGTGGGTCCTGCGCCGGTCTTGTTCCCGAAAGGATCGACGGACACATTGTGCGGATTCCAGAACGTGTAGCGTGTGAAGACCGTGTCCTTGCCCAGGCTGGCGTCGATCGCGGGCGTTGTATTGTGTTTGAACTCCGACGGCAGGGACGGAAACAAACGTATTGTTGGCGTAAGGAACTTGCTTTACCAAAGATTCCTTCGGTGTCTCGAGTTGCAGGATCTTCAGAGCGGCCGGGTCTATTCTGCCGGCAATGCTGTTGCCGAGAAATGGTTGTCCCGTTGTTGGATCGTAAATCGTCTGCGGGTCGCTGGAAAAATCTCCGTTCAGTTCTGCCGTCGTCGGCATCACGTAGCTGGCAGGAGAGGCAGAACTCAAAGATTCGTGCTCCCACGAGAAAAAGAAGAAGAGCTTGTTCTTCAGTGCCGGGCCGCCCAGATTGGCTCCGTATTGGTTCTGGTGAAGGGGAACTTTGCCCAGCCCCGCATGGTTGGAGAACCAGTCATTCGCATCCAGGACAGTGTTCCGGAGATACTCGTAGGCATTTCCATGAAACTGATTGGTGCCGCTCTTCGTTGAAATCTGAACCACACCGCCACCGTATCCGCCAAATTCCGCGCTGACATCACTGGTCGATACGCGAAATTCCTGGACGGCGTCCTGCGTTGGCACGAGAGTGTTCACATTGTTTTCAGAGATATTGGATCCGACGCCATCGATAAAGAACAGGCTCTGTCCACTGAATGCGCCCCCGATCTGGTAGTTTCCATACGAGATCGCCTGCGTATTCGCGCTGACCTGGCCCGTTCCGCCGTTTGCCATTGTGCTGCCTGCAGTCCCGCCGCCCGGTATGACGCCAGGTACGAAATCGAGAAGATTATTCACGTTCCGCCCGTTCAGGGGGGCCTCTTGCACCTGTACTCCCTCGATCACGCCGCCCAACGTCGCGCTATCGGTTTGAAGGTCTGCGCTTGCGCCCGTGACCGTGACAGATTGCGATACATCACCAACCTGTAATGTCAGGTCTACCCGGGTGGCCCCGCCGATACTGACCTCGACCTGGTTATTCGTGGCTGATTTGAAACCCTGGTTCGTGACTTTAATGCTGTATTCCCCGGGATTCAGGTTGATGAAGGTGTATGTGCCAGCCGATCCGGTGACGGAGGATTGCTCGGCGTTCGTTCCCTTGTTTGTCAGTTGGACATGAGCCCCAGCGATGACGGCCCCCCCAGAATCCGTTACCGTTCCGACTACATTCCCATAGCTTGTTTGAGCCCTCGCGGATTCCGGATTTAGCGCGCAGCTGATCGCAATAAGCGCCACCCAGATAAAACTCGAAACGGGTTTGTGCCAAGTGACTTTCTTCTGACTCCCTAGCGAAAAAAGAGCCTGCGAAATCTCGTACATGCTGCCTCCTAAAAATTTAGACCGCTGTGGCGCCGAGCCCTGCTGACCACATGCATCTTGAATTCCAGACATCTCGTCACTCCTCCCAAATTGGCTCGCTCGAATTTCCGCTGGCATTACCGATCTCTGCGGCCCTGGAGAACTGCCGTCAAGCGACACGAACTCAAAGAGGAGCGGAACTCGAGATCACCATTCCCGAAGAGAACTTCTATGCGTCTCACGAGACAGTTGTCAATGATTTATACAGGCCAATAGATAAAAGTTGTCTATACATCACGACGTACCGACAAAAACCGCTCGCGCTGAACACAGTTCGGGAGCAGCAAGAGAACGGCCAGACAACTGCGGCGGGTCTCATTCGGTTTAAGAGCGTTGTCGGCATCGCTGCAGCATCTGTTCACGGCCCAGAGCGAATGCGATACACCTATCGCAATGAGGACATGGGCGAACTCAGCGAGTCGTGCCTGCGGAACATGGAAATCCTGAAGGCTGCGACTCTTACTTTTCTCTGGCATCGGCCGCGCGCACGCCGCATGATTGGCGAACGATCAATTCGCATCCGAGCAAAACGTCCCTTGGAGGCAGATCGGGGTTCGAGATGCGATCAAGCATTACCGCAAGTGCGATTCGTCCGATATCCCGGCACGGTTGGCGCTGAGTCGTCAGTGGTACCGGCAGCAGGTTTGCATATTTCACATCGTCGATACCGACGATCCGAACATCTTCGGGAATGCGCTGGCCAATCGAGATGAGCGTGTGCATGAATTTACCTGCGGTGAAATCATTGGCGCAGAGAAATGCATCCGGGCGATCTTTCCTAAAGATAGCTTTCACAAATTTCTGATCGGACGGATCTCCGAAATGCACAGAGTCTCGAAACCCGTCCTTGGATACCGCCAGAAGCGCCTCACGGTACCCAGCGATACGTGCATCAACCGTGGGAGCTGAATTTGGCCGCGCGAGGAATGCGATGTGCTTCGCCCCCGCCTGAATCAGGTGTTCTGTGGCTAAGTAGCCGGTTCTCCGGTTATCGATTCCGACAAGATCGTATTTGCTGCGCCGCGGATATGGCTCGATACATCTGTCGAGCAGGACGACAGGGATCCCAGCCTTATCGAACGCCTCGACAATTCTGTGATTGGCCTGGAACCTTCCTGTTGAGAATTCGACTGGCGCAAAGAATACCCCTGATACCTTTTGTGAAATGAAGTGATGGCACAATTGTTCTGCTACTTCTTCCTTCTCGTTCTCTCTGGAGGCTGAGTTCCCCCACAGCAGCGAATGCCGTGCAGCTTCCTGGGATTCCATCATGCCCTTGCAGATTACCTCGAAGATTTCGGTCTGACCGAGCTCCGGGATCAGCAATCCAAAAACATGACTCTTTGAGTTTGAGTTCTGAGCAACAAACGTGCCGGAACCGACTCGGCGCACAACAATGCCCATTGTTTGCAGCTCGTGCATCGCCCTGAAAACCGTCATTCTCGATGCCCCATACCGCCTAACCAATTCTGTCTCGCTCGGTAGCCTCTGGCCGGGGCTGTAGCGGCCTGATTGAATGTCTTCTTGAACCTTTTCGAGTATTTCTCTGTACTTGTGATTTGCCATTGCGGCTTCTCTCCGATGGTTCAGCGTCTGGGCTGCCCGAGCCTGGCTTTTCGGCCGAGCGAAGTGAGCAACTCCATAGATTACCCTAGACAATGTCTATATCTTTTGTCCTGACGGCGCTTCTTTCATGTCGCGCCGCTGCCGGTCACGCACAAACACGGTCAGTCGACACCGGAGATCGCTGAACATTTTATTCCATAAACCTTTGATTAATAAGACGATAGGCTCTTTCTATTTTGGGCAACGGCAGCGAATCGTCTGATATCCGAGAACGGCACGTAGCGATTAGCAAATTTGTGAATTGAACGCTCTTAATCCAGCAGCGAGCCGAAAAATCTCTACCGGTGCGGCTCGAGTTGAACTCGCCATCTCCGCCTCGCCTCAAGGCGCGACGATTTCTCGGGCGCCGCCAAGATCTTCCTTCATCTTGACTGCGAGCGCATGGTCTTCACCGTTTCCAGACGCAATGCCTCATTGAACTGATGTGCACGACTGAGTGGAGCAAGGCTGGCAGGAACGATCCGGGTAGGCAACAGGAAGCGGATCGCGGGAAAAGTTCCTATTTGCTTGCTGTGCTGAATTAACTTCACAGCACCCTAGCCCGCCATCAAATCTGCGAGGTACCGAAAACTCTCCGCGGCGAGTTCCTCAGGGGAGACATTTTGCTTTGCCCAAAGATAGCCTGGCCCTTCTTTCTCTTCCGCCCTGTAGCCAAAGCCCTCAATCATCACGTATCCCTCATAATGCATTTCCTGGAGCGTCGAGACGATTTCGGTGAAAGGTATGTGCCCGCTGCCGAGAGGTCCGCGATCATTTTCGCTTGCATGAATATGCTTCAAATGCGGCCCCAAAGAGCGGATCGCACCGCAAATACTAGTCTCTTCAATGTTGGCGTGGAACGTATCAATGGTGACGCCGATGTGCGGATTGCCGATCCGATCGCATAGCCGCGCTGCTTCCTCTGCTGTTCGGACAAAGAATGTTTCAGAACGATTTACTGGTTCGATGGATAACGGCATGTTCGTCGACTTCAACGCTTCTTCGAGAGATTGAAACACCTCGACTGCCCATGACCATTCGTCTTCCGTCGGGCGGTGCTCGGGCAAATAACCAATGGGAGCAAATAGAGGGCCGCCCAGCAGCTTTGCACCCATGGCAGCTGCCACGTCGACGCATCGCTTGAGATGCTCGCTGGCTCTTCGCCTGGTTTCGTGGTCCACGCTGAGTGGATTGATCTCAGGCGGCAGAATGGCACAAACGGTGCACTCGAGCTGATTCTTCTCAAAAGCTGCCCGGATGCTTGTGGCGGGCAACTTCATAGGGTCGAACATCGGAATCTCCACTCCGTTCAGACCCAACTCCTTCAGAGCCGGCAATAGTTCAAGATGCGAAGATCTGAAATTAGAAGTCCAGGCAAACGCGCTAATCCCAATTTTCATTCCAATCCTCACGCATGATCGCGTCTCGCTACTGTCGTCTTAAGATTTCAGTCTATATCCCGCGGTCATCAGGATGAAGTGACGGGTTTGGCGAAAATCGGACTGATAGGCTCCGCACTTTTTGGAGTATTGCCGCCCGCTTCCACCCTCTTGCGATGCTCCTGCCATCTGACAGAAGCGGCGCCAATGGCCAGCCCAACGGCCAGCGCCGAGTTTTCGGTGGCGCGGTCACGCAATAGATGTGACCTGCGACCTTTCAATTCCTAAGGTTGGGCTGTCTCTACCGAACCGGTGAGGACGAAGCGAGGGCTTCTTTGCAGACCGTACAAATTCCATCGTCACTCAGCTCATCCATTCGCTGCCCACAGACGGCGCAGTTGAAAGAGACCCCACTTCCCCGCATTCTTTGTAGCAGGTCGACGGTTGGCGATGACGACTCAACTTGGTCGCTCTTTCTATCCTCAGCCATCTTGCTTTCATGTCCTTTCCATGTGATTGCATGCCATCGGAAACGAGTTGAATTGCCGCAGTTCGCGTTCTCTGCCAGTCAGTAGCAACACTTGTTTGATCATTCTTAGACTGGGATGAACATGGAACGATGAACACCTTTACAATCCTTTACATTTGTTCGGCGGTCGTTTGACTAGGATTCTTCTGACAAGAATACATTTAAAGAAAACCGCGTTTGCCTCCGCGGCGAAGTGCGGCAACTGTCCGAACACTAACCTTAATGCAAGGAGATTCTCATGGCGCATGTAAACCGCAGAATGCAGATTGCAATGTGGGCACTTACAGGTTTCGCGCTCATCGCAATTGGCCAGACCGCATTGTGCCAAGAGCCGGGACCACCGCTGCCCGGTCCGATGGATACTCCGCCATCGATCAACGTCGACAAGCAGCTAACCAGAATGACGAAGCGATATGGATTGGCGGACGCGCAAAAAGTACAGATTCGGCCTATCCTGGCTGAAGAGAAGAACAAGATGGATGCTCTATTTCAGGACTCTTCCCTTTCTTCGGAAGATCAATTCGACAAAATGCGCGCCATTCACGAGGATGAAGTTGGTCGGATCTCGCCGATCCTGACCGATGAGCAGCGCGTAAAATACGAGAAGGACCAGAATCGTCTGGATGGGGAGGACGGCGCTCGGCCACCGGATGGTCCGCCACTTCCGCCGCCTGATGATCAAGGCGATCGCCCACCCTCGCGCTTCTAATCTCTTCGCCTCTGCACACAATCTTCAACGATGCACAACGCACGCAGCGATTCGCGTGGACGGTATTGTGGCCTGCACGATTGCCAAATCTCACGCTCGCCTTCATTTGTCTTGCCTTCTTAGAATGACGGTGCACATGTTCTCAATTGCACACATTGACATCGAACCGGAGTCATACTTTGCAGACACTGACTAACGGATTCATGTATCGGTCGACCACGCATTACTTGGGTTCAGTATGAGTGATACACCTCATTACTCGAAGACAGCGGAAACCGGGGACAGCCTGAGAGTCCTGGTGGTAGATGACGATGTCGAGTTGTGCCGTCTGATGAAAGAGTATTTTGCTCGGGTCGGTTACGAAGTAGAATTCGCCCACGATGGACGCAATGGCCTGCAGCGGGCTCTCAGCGGAAAGCACGATTTAATTATCCTTGATGGGATGCTGCCATTCCTCGATGGGCTTGACGTCTTGCGGCAGATTCGCCGGCGCAGCTCAATTCCGGTGATTATGCTGACGGCCCGTACTCAAGGAACAGATCGCGTCATGGGCCTTGACAGCGGGTCGGACGACTATCTGCCGAAACCTTTCCTGCCCGAGGAACTGTTTGCCCGAATTCGCGCAGTCGTGCGCCGATGGCGAGGGGGTGCGCTCACCCAGCCCGAGTCGTATCGTTCCGGATTCCTCGAATTGAATGTAGCAGCGCAAAGCGCACAGTACGGGGGTGAGCCGCTCGATGTGACCGGCACTGAATATCAGATTCTTGAACTACTGGTGCGCGCTCAAGGACGCGCAGTTTCACGCGACGAGATATCGACCATCCTCTACCAGCGTGAATCTGGCCCGCTGGAGCGAGGCGTCGACGTGCACATGAGTCACCTGCGCAAGAAACTAGACGGTAAAGGATTAGCTCAGATTGTCACAGTCAGAGGGGTCGGCTACATTCTTACCGAAGGAACGAACTGGCAATGAAGTCGCTGCGCTTCCGCATTCTCGTCATTTTTACGATGGTATTTCTCTCTTCGTCTCTTGCTGCATGGATCATTTCCGATCACATTGCTCATCACATTGCGGGAAGCTTTCTCGACGCCTCAATGCGGCTGGAACTTCAGCAGGCGCGCAGGGCCTACGACACTGGAGGGGGGCCTGCGCTGAAGGAGTGTCTTGCGGAGATGGACTCGGCGATGCAGGGAACACGTTACTTGCTGGACTCCCGCGGACGGGACCTGATGTCTGGGGCGAACTATGGCGAGGCGCTATCGGCAGAGCACACTTCGCCGAATCGCCCTCACTTTGTCAATGGCCGAGCCCTCATTGTGACGACGTCCGCGGACCGAAAATACCATCTACTCGTCATTGCTCCTCCTCCTCCCATGGCTCCCACGCACTTTATACCGTATTTTGTTTTGCTGGCGCTGGCGATCGCGCTTCTCGGCTGGTTTCTGTCGGTTGGCATTGTTGTGCCTTTGCACCGCGTTGCCGCCATCGTCGATCGATTTGGCAAAGGGGACCTGCAAGTGCGGGTTAATTCGAAAAGGAAGGATGAACTCGGGGATCTCGCGCGCTCGATTGACGGCATGGCGGACCGTATCGAGACACTTCTCACTGCAGAGAGGCGGCTACTGCAGGATGTTTCTCATGAACTCCGGTCACCACTCGCGCGACTCAGTTTCGCTGCCGAACTGATGCGAAACGCTGCAAACCCGGATGAAGCCCTTGACCGTGTACGCCGGGAGATCGTTCGACTCTCGCAACTCCTTGATAGCCTCATCGAGGTCACCCGTGTGGAAGGAGATCCTTCATCACGGGAAACGCAACGGTTCTCGTTGACGTCGCTAATGCAGGAAGTTATGAGAGACTGCGTCATTGAGGCCGAGGCACGCAACGTGGCCATCTCCGGTCAGATTGACGATGCGCTCGAATTCGATGGAAACCCCGAACTGGTGCGTCGTGCGGTGGAAAACGTACTGCGGAATGCAATCCGGTTTTCCCCGGAGGGGTCCAGCATCTCTGCGGTGGCGGCACGGGATTCTACCGGCATCACAATCACAATCGGCGATTATGGGCCGGGGGTGCCGGAAGAGTTGTTGACTCAAATCTTCGATCCCTTCGTGCGTGTAGACCAATCCCGGAACAGCGCGTCGGGAGGACTTGGACTCGGTCTTTCGATTGCGCGCCGGGCTGTGCTTCTGCACCATGGCGCCATTAGCGCCAAAAACCTCAATCCGGGCTTACAAGTCGCAATCATTCTGCCTACCGGAATCGAGAACATCGCTCAACGCGATCGCTCCTGATCGACACCGTTTATACCCCATCCCAAGCGGTAGAAGCTGCCCCCTGCCCATTTCTGTTGGGTTGTCGCCTTGGAGCCTCAGTCTGCAGCCTCGCAGTTTTTGGCTTAGAACCCTCGCGCGTGAGATCAACCATTTCTTGATCCAGAACTTATGTGCTGTCTGGGCGCGAAGTTGATCCGCGACTTCGATCAGCAATCCTAATCGACTGGCACTTCCAGTGCAGAACTCCCAGTGCTGATTGAGAGTTCTTTACAAACCTTTACGTTCTGATGCGAGCGCAACCCTAGAACACGCCGTCAGCCATATAACAGAATGAGCAGAGACTCGGCCAATGGCGGATGCGTTTGAAACCGTGTTAGAAGGTTGCCGAAGTCACGCGAACCTGCTGCTCCCATGCAACACCTCCGTTCTGATGATGCACGCGTTTTTCAGTTACTCCGAGTAGGTCAGTGCACAACCATTCGCCTTGTCGAGAAGCAATAACAAGAAGGCATCCCCTAAAGATGTCATTTATACCCGGAGGGCAATCGTGAAAGCTGCAGTCAGCGCCTGCATCATTGGCTTCGGAGTGTCTGCGTTTGCTTTAAGCTTTTCCATTGCAATTCATGGACAAGCAACTGCAGTGGGCACGCAGGCAGTCACTCGAGCGGAGCAAGGAAGTACACAGTCGCCTGCACTTCCGTCTACGACCAAGACGGTGATGGAGCCCGTTGAGTCGTCGCAGCAGGACACGGCTAACGACCTTTCTCTGACAGTTGGCAAAGCCGTCGTCATTGATCTGGCGCGACCGGCTACTCGCGTCCTCGTCGGATTGGGCGACTTCATTCAGGCGATCGGAATTAGTCCGACGCAGATCGCAGTTGATGGGAAGGCGGCTGGCGAAACTTCGCTGATTATTTGGGACGTAGACGGTGGGCGTAAGTTCTTTAATGTCACAGTGCTTCCCAGTGCACTCGGGGTTGTCCGGCACCAGCTGCGCGCCGAATTGCCCGGACAGGACGTGAATGTCACCGCGGAAGGTTCGAACGTCTACCTTCGCGGCACAGTGAACGATCTGAACGGTTCGAACCGCGCCGTCTTGATCGCAGGAACGATGGGAAAAGTCATCAATCTGTTGAACGTGAAGGTCCCGGCCGCGGCACCGCAGATTCTGCTGCAAGTGCGTTTCATCAGCGTGGATCGAACAAAGGAGAAGCAACTCGGAATCAACCTCTTCAGCACCGGTCACACGGTCGGAACCGTCTCGACAGGAGAATACTCGCCGCCAACCGTCACACCCGGCACCGGGTCCAGTAGTTCATCGTTAACCGTCTCCAACGAGTTGAATCTCTTCGTCTACGACTCGGGACTGAACCTTGGAGCCACGATTCAAGCATTGGAGCAGCGTGGATTGGCCGAATCGCTCGCCGAGCCCAACATCCTGGCAGAGAACGGGAAACAGGCCAGCTTCCTGGCCGGCGGTGAATATCCTTTTCCGATGGTTCAGGGAGGTGGCAGCGGCAGCGCTGTCACTATCGCATTCAAGGAATACGGCATTCGACTGAACTTTCTTCCGATAATTACTCCACGCGGGAGCATTCGCCTGCAAGTGGCGCCGGAGGTGAGCGCACTCGACTTCGCAGATGCTGTTACGATCTCCGGGTTCACCGAACCGGCGATTACATCTCGTCGGGTCAAAACTGAGATCGAACTTGCCGATCGCCAAAGCTTCGCGATCGGAGGCTTGCTCGACAACACCGTTAACGAGACTTTTGAGAAGATCCCCTTTCTTGGTGACATTCCCATCCTTGGGAAATTCTTCCAAAGTATGACGAGAACCAAGGCCAATACGGAGCTCATCGTCATCGTCACCCCGGAAATTGTTTCACCAGTGCCGCCCGGAACCTCAATTCCTAACCCCTCGTTGCCTGAAAAAGTCCTGCCCAGCAATTCCAATGTTCCGATGCATACGCCCGATGTGACAACTACGGTTTCCGTGGATTGGCAAGCACCCGCTGCGATTCCTGTTGAGCAGTTAATTGAAAGTATGAAACCTGGCCCACAGCTGACAGATAGTAGTGGATCAAGTAATCCCGCGCCGGCTTCGGCTACCAGTACTTCGCCTCAACCGTAAGGTGAGCCCGTTCTCTCTGTGCGGTCATCGCGCGCGCCTACACAACAATCACCGCCAAATTGCTTTACAAGAGAAAGATCGCTTTTCCATCGCAAGTGCCAATCAACCGCTCGGGATCAGGGGACATGCCCGCTCCCTAAAGGATGATGCAGGAGTGGAGCCTTTACTTTCCTTTACGAGCGCCTCGGACCTGCTTTCCGTCTTGACATTGCAGACACTCGAAAAGAGGCCCATGCTGCGTCTGGGCTTCACGATCAACTTGCGGGATTGTGCGGCACGCACATAGGCCGGAGACAGAGGCAAAGAATGATCGTTACACCGAATTTGAAGCGCATGTTCATCATGTCATTTCGTTTGCTCTTTGCGATCTATTTCGTTGTGTTTCCCACTCTGGCCGCACATGCAGATTCAGCGAACGCCTACTACAGCCGCGGACAGACAGCTGAAGAGAGGGATGACGTAATCGCCGCGTACCACGCATATAAGGCTGCGTTCGACTTGGATCCCAAGGAGATCAAGTATCGCGTTGCCTACGAGCGACTCCGCACCTCTGCCACAGCCGAGTACGTCATGGAGGGCGAAAGGTTCGCTCAAACAGACAATGTGGTTGGGTCTCTCGCGGCTTTCCTGAAAGCCCTCGACATCGATCCCAGTAACGACATCGCGGCAACGGGGATGCGCAAGCTGCAAAAGCAGCTTCACCAGGAGGATCTGAGCGAACAGAAGTTGAACGCTCCGGCGCAGAGGATGGCGCCGCCCCCGATGCTCGAAGTACTTCCCGAGGAAGCGTTCTCGCTGCATATGGCGGAAGATAGCCGGAATATTTATGAGGCCATTGGCAAGGCAGTAGGACTCAACGTGCTATTCGACCCGGATTACAACTCGAAACGTATTCAAGTTGATCTGAAAGACGTCACCCCGCTCGAGGCATTGCGAATTGTTGGAGACCTTTCGAATACATTTTGGAAGCCGGTCACGCACAATACGATTTTTATAGCGCAGGACACGCGCATGAAACGGACAGCATTGAGTCAGCAAGCGGTGCAGATCTTCTATCTCAAGAATGTTACGCAACAGAGCGACCTAAACGACGTACAGACAGCCATCAGGAATCTTCTCCCGAATGCAAAAATATATGCCGTGGTCAGTCAGAACGCAATCATGATGCGTGGGACGCCAGACGAACTGCAACTGACGAAGCTGATTGTCTCAGGGTTAGATCAGCCCAGGCCTGAGGTGCTGGTGGATGTTACGGTGATGGAAGTCAGCCGAGACAAGCTGCGGGAAATTGGCCTCTCACCTCCAACTTCGTTGACCGTGAGCTCCGGTTCCTCGCAAACATTGAATCAGATCGGCCATACTTCCGCCTACAGCATCTCAATCGGGAACGCAGCGGCGCAGTTTCTGCTTACGGACTCCAACACACGCGTACTTCAGAACCCCCGTTTACGAGCCGTGGATGGCCAGAAAGCGACACTCAAACTCGGCGAGAGGCTTCCCGTGGCTACGGGAACCTATACCGTGGCCACGGGTTCTACCTCGGCGTCGGCGGAAACCCAGTTTCAATATCTGGATGTAGGCGTGAATGTCGAGATGACCCCCTCTATCCATAGCGCTCAAGACGTGACGCTGAAGCTGAGCGTTGAAGTGTCCTCCGAGTCAGGAACCGAGACGATCGACGACGTGGACGAACCCATCATCAGTCAGGAAAAGTCTGATCAGGTAATCCGCCTGAAGGACGGCGAAGCGACGATTCTGGCCGGTTTGGTCAAGCAGTCGGACGCTCGGTCTGTAAGCGGATGGCCGGGCGTCGGCGAAATCCCTTTGATGAAGTACTTCTTCTCTACGCAGAAGCATGAAGTGACTTCCGATGAACTGATCTTCATGATCGTGCCGCATATCGTACGTGCGCCCGCGTCGGATGGTAATACAGAGCCGATTGACACGGGGACTGAGAACGGAGTCCAGATCCGCGAAGTTTCTGTGCCTCCCGCTCAACCCCTGGCCGGACCTCACCGCTGATGCCCCTCAGCCGTCGGAGCACACAGACGAATGAAGACGAACCACGGAACCTGGACGAATGCCTTTGTGGCCTCGCGACTCATCAGCATCTGCGTCCTCTTGGTGTTCTTTTCTGTTCTTGAAGCCTCTGCTCAGCAGAGATCCTGCTCCAGTGAAGGCCCCGCTCCTGATACGTCACAGACATCTGCAGACATCGCCACTGCTCCGGAGAGTGGGGCGCCGAACATACCTGTCGTCCTGAAACCGCAAAGCGTACTCTGTGATTTCAGCCTCCACATCGACGAACGGAGCCTGATCGACCAAGTCCTGAGCGCATATGGCATTCAACCCGCCATTGACGCGTCGGTAATAAGTAGACAGGTTCGCTTTGACGTCTCCCGGTTGACCTTTGCCGACGCAGCCAGCCTCCTCAAACTTGCCACAGGAACGTTCTTTGTTCCGCTTAGTCCAACTGCAGGTTCTGGTACTGCGCGATACAAAAGAAGGTCGAGGGAAATATGAAAAGCTGCTTGAGGAGCAGATTTCCATGCCGGGCCTTACCGGTGCGGAGTTGACCGAGATGCAAGGCGCCGCCAAGACTATCTTTGGAATCGAGCACGGGATAAGCCAGGACAATCGGGGTAGAACAGTCAGTACGAGCCCCCGAAGCCGAACTGACGGCGATGAACGGAGCATACGAGGAACTATTCACTGGGCACAGCGAGCTATGGATGGAGGTGCATGTCTATGAAATCGATCGGACCAAAGACACCAATGCCGGCATAACGCCCCCCAATTCCATCACATTATTTAATGTCCGGTCGGAGATTAACTCTCTCATCGCCAACAACTCGACGCTCGTACAGGAAATCATATCGAGCGGCCTGGCAAGTGCAGGAGACTATACGGCTATTCTTGCGGCGCTGCTTGCTTCGGGCGAGATTTCGGGCACGGTTTTCAATAATCCCTTTGTGCTGTTCGGTGGCGGCCTAACAGAAACGGGAGTCGAGTGGAACACCACGAACGCGAATATGCTGCTGAACTCTTCAGATGTCCGATCCCTAAATCGGATGCAGCTCCGTGTCCTCGATCATCAAGAGGCCACTTTTCGTAGTGGAGAGCGCTACCCGATCGTGTCGTCACGATATACCGCTCTCAGCGGAACCTCATCCTCCAGCTCCTCTACGGTGACGGTTCCTGAGGTTCAGTATCAGGATCTTGGTTTGACTCTTAAGCTTACGCCGTCGATAGAAAACGCGGACAGGGTCGCGTTGAGCGTCGATCTCAAGGTATCTTCGCTCGCCGGGTCCTCGATCAACGATGTACCGGTGCTTGCGAATCGGCAGTATTCCGGCGATATAGTGGTTCACTTCGGAAACAGCGCATTGATCACCAGTGTGATCTCGCGGCAAGACGCGCTGGCGATCAGCGGATATCCAGGATTCGGCGCGACCGACAGGCAGAAGGATGCGACCAGTGTGGAGCTTGTGGTCCTTGTGACTCCGCACCTGCTTCGTCTCTCCCATACCGATCCTGCTGGCACGATGTGGCTGCTGCCGGTTCATTGAGCGGGATGAAGCTAAATTCCTTGCATCTCTCAGACCCTTCTGTCCACAAGGATCTGCTCCTGCGCGGAAGTCCATTATCCATCGCGATTCCGCCATTTCATCTTCGTCTGGATTGGTTGCGTCCAGCCAACGGGCAGAACTCATTTACAATCTTTTACATTTCTTCCTGAGCAACACATAGATCTGCAACGTCTTAAGGGTGTTCTTCTTGTTTGCACATTCAGATGCAAGAGAGAGAAGGTGCCCGTGCGAACCCTCAGCGCGCTCAGTGCAATTGCCGCTCTGACCTTTTACAGAGGTGCTCTTCTGGTCCAGGGGCAAACGCCTCCTGACCGCCTCACGGCAGAGATTAATTCCAGTTCTCTGGCGGTTCTAGCTGGTTCGGTGAATCCCCGCGCTCAAACGCAAAACGATGTTGGCCGGCTTGCTTCCGGTACCACAATCAACGGCATCACGATGTACTTTAAACCTTCCGCCGAACAGCAAACGGACCTCGATGCGCTCGTGAAAGCACAACAGACACCGGGTTCAGCGCATTACCACAAATGGCTCACCCCTGAGGAGTATGCCAGTCGTTTTGGGTTGAGCAATGGCGATCTCGCCGAGGTGCAGAGCTGGCTCGAGCGGCACGGCTTTACCGTTGATCGAGTGGCTCTAAGCCACAACAGTATTAGGTTCTCCGGAACAGTAGGCCAGGTCGAGGCGGCGTTTCAGACCGAGGTCGACAACTACAAAATCGGCAATAAGACGCATTTTGCGAATGCGTCTCAACTCATGATTCCCTCCGCTCTGGCCGTTGTGGTCCGATCGGTTCGAAATCTCGATGATTTCCGGCCGAGGCCGCTGGTGCGCTTTCACAAAGATCTGGCAATCACAGCAAAACCGGACTTCACTTCGAGTCAATCAGGCAGCGACTATCTTACCCCGAAAGATGTGGCGACGATCTACGACATCAACGCCGCCTACAACGACGGTTATAACGGTATCGGCCAGTCCGTCGCCGTCGTTGGCCAGTCGGAGATCAGCGTCTCAGACATCGAAAATTTTCAGAACGCCACAGGACTTACCGCAATAGACCCGACGGTGGTGCTGGTACCGGGATCGGGAACCGCCGCGATTTCGTCCGGCGACGAGGCGGAGTCTGACATTGATCTCGAGTATTCAGGGGGTATCGCCAAGGGTGCGACCATCTATCTGGTCTATGTCGGCAACAACCAGAACTACAGCGTCTGGGATTCGATTCAGTATGCCGTCGATACCGACATCGCTCCCATCATCAGCGTTAGCTATGGCGCCTGCGAACCGGACATGAGCTCTAGTGACTACTCCACCTTGGAAGCGATCTTGGAGCAAGGCGCAAGCCAGGGGCAAAGCATCATCGCATCATCAGGCGATTCGGGCTCGTCTGCCTGCTATGCCGACCTGACGACGAACGACACCCCGACGACGGCGGAGAGAGCGCTGGCCGTGAACTATCCTGCGAGCAGCGCCTATGCCGCGGCCATGGGCGGCACAGAGTTTCCCTCGGCAGATATCTGCGAGGTGACCTCTTCCTCTTCGAGCACCGCCACGTGCGGCTCAAAGGCATCGACTTACTGGGAGACTGCCAGTGGGAGCGATGTTATCGGTTCGGCCAAGTCCTACATCCCAGAACAGGTGTGGAATGATGATTCCGCATCGGCGGCGTCCGAATACGGTGCGGAGTATGCTCTTTCCTCGGGAGGTGGAGGAGCGAGCATCTACACAGCTCGACCGAGCTGGCAAAGTGGAGTAACAGGAATTCCCTCGGGAAGCTTTCGTCTGGTGCCGGACATTTCCTTGGATTCGTCTCCGGATAATGCCGGATATCTCTATTGTTCCAGCGATTCGAGTGCGACCGGAATCACTGGCAGTTGCTCGAACGGCTTTCGCGACAGCAACGATCAGTATCTGACCGTTGCCGGAGGAACCAGCTTCGCGGCGCCGATCTTTGCTGGAATGCTGGCCATCATCAACCAAAAAGAGAATTCGACAGGTCAAGGCCTGGTCAACTCGACGCTGTATAAGCTGGCCGCCGATTCCGGCACATACGCTTCTGCGTTTCATGACATTACCAACGGTGGCAACGAATGTACAGCGGGATCAAGTTACTGCTCGTCCTCCGGCGAGTCAAATTACTACGCGGGTACGGGATACGACGAGGCCAGCGGTCTGGGTTCGATTGATTTCTATAACCTGATGGCCGCTTGGACTGCCGGTAGTTCGACCTCTCTCGAGGCCACCACCACTACTCTCTCCGCGGTCACCAGCACGCCATCCTCCGGAGCCAGCGATACGATCACCATCGCGGTATCTGCGCAATCGAGTTCCATCACCACTACGCCAGCCGGCACGCTGACGATCGCCGTGGACGGCACAATCAAAACCTCCTCTCTGGCCTTGTCAAACGGCTCGGCGAGCTACAGCTTTTCTTCGACCACGTCCGGAACCCACGTCATCAGCGCGACATATTCAGGAAACGCAATCTTTGCGCCGTCTGCTGGCGCCGCCACGGTCACGATCGGCTCGTCCTCTGGTACCGACTCCGGCGGCTCGGGCTCAACTACCGTAACCGTGACCCCTTCGGGCGGCTACACCGGAACCGTAGATTTGTCGCTCTCCACCTCCAGTACGTATCTCCAGGATTACGCCTGTTATAGCGTCTCAAACGCCACGGTGAGTGGCGCCAGCGCGGTAAGCGAAACATTGACGCTATACACCGGCACGTCGAATTGTTCCAGTGCTTCGGTCCGGAGCGGAAGAGTCCACGCCTTCCACGGCGCTAAAACAGCCAAACTCTCCTCGATCACCATGTTTCCTTTCACGGCGTCTGGTTTTGGCGCGGTTGGGCTGCTCCTCGCTGGCCTTGTCGGGGTGCGCATGCGTCGGATCCGCATCCTCTCATGCGTCCTTGCTCTCGCGGTGCTAGGGCTTTTCCTCTCTGGTTGCGGCACCACGAGCTCCGGTTCGTCGTCCAAGAGCTTTTCGCTGTCCGTCTCTCCTTCGAGCGTTACCGTTTCCGCCGGGACGTCGGGGATTCCCACGGGAAGTTACGCATTGGAGATCGACGGTGAAGACAGCTCGAACTCGAGTCTCACCGCCACTACCACAATGACCCTTGTTATCGACTGACCCGTCAGGCTCGTATTCCAGAGAATGTGGCCGTCCCAGAGAGCCAGTCAACCTTGGTATTCGGAGACAACGAGGCGCGATGGACAGATCGCTAACGGTCGATGAAGTCGAATGCGGAGATCCTGTGGATGTGTGAGATCGGGGGCTCCTGCGTGAAGGAGAGAGGTTCCCGAAGCAAGTGGAACCGCCAAGAGGAAGTGGGGCCTCAAAGCGCTTTCACTCAGCGGCGATCGTGGGCCGATGTCCCACCACTATGAATTACGACGACGCTCACACTCATTTCGTTTGATTCGAAGATGGTTTACATGGAAGTTAGCTCATTAGGCGACTGTGGACGTGGGAAACGCGATACCCATGACAACGATGAAAGGGTACACATGCACGAACTATTGACCATTCTTCGCGGCTATCGGCCCTATGTATTCCGGTTTTTCCTGGCTTCGTTCGGCGACCCTGAGCTGGCCAGAACTCTCACAGAGCGTTGTACGGAAATTGCATTTGGCAAGTGGACGGCAGGCGATAACCATTCGATCTCCAGAAAATCGTTGATGCGCGTGGCTGTCGATTTGGAGAGGGGCCATTGGTGGCAACAACAACTCTGGTTATGTCCTAAGACGGAGGTGAAGACCGCGGGGTTTGCTCACCTGGACAACTGGCTCCCGAAGGATCAGCGATCGATTGACGATCAGATTGGGGCACGGGAAAAGATCAAACGTGTCTGGTGCGCAATATGCGGATTAAGAAACGAGCAGAAAATCGTCTTTCTGCTTCATTGCGTCGAGGAATTGACGACGAGCGAGATCGCCGAAGTCACAGATCTCTACCAATGCAAAGTGATAGAGCATCTATCCGAGGCGCTCAGCAGAATTCGCGCGACGATTCACAATGGAGCGGGCTCACGCTGAGCAGAGCCACTTCGATTACGCGGCTCCTTGTCTAGTCTCTCATCAGATCTGGCACATGAAAGTCCGAGCACTCCAATGGTTCCCGCCCCGGTAACCTTCAGCAACTTCGCAGCAACCCGCGCGGGGTGACGTGTCCACCTAATTCCGATGCGAAGCATGGCCCACGTTCCAACGACGGTTTCCATCGAGGGCGAGGATGCTGCTGCGGCGGCTTAAGCGCGGCGTAGGAGCGTCCGAAGGCACTGCGATGACGCTGGAAGCTCGCCAGCGCGTCTACGGGCCTACTCGCAAGCCCGTAGCTCGAAGATCAGCCCCTGCTTTGCAGACGCTGCTCTTTTCACACTCCCTATCGTGATCGAGGGCATGGCTGCGTATAAGCCCGCATGACTAAAAAAGGGGGCACTCGAGAGGTATGGACAGTTCGGTTTTGTACACCTCGTGAGGCTTAAGCGTGACCATTCGAGTTGAAGCTGGAGGACCACCAACGCGATCCGGGATTATGCTCATCCCTCCAGAACCACCGTCTTCGGAGGTTCCATTCGATATGGTTGAGAAGCCGAGAGCTCATAGTATTTCCCAACATCAAGAGGCTGCTCGTTCGCTCCTTCATTGACGACAAGAACGTCCACGATCAAGTTCCTGTCTCCAACGCACCCCATTGATGATCGAGGGGCAAGATACATGGCAAGGTTCTCGCTCTTCGCGACGGTTTGGCTCTGCTGCACTGGGGAGTAAAGAGAGCACGATATGAGGGCGATTGCTTTCATTAAGTTCTTCATGGCTGCTTTCTTTCCGTAATTAGTAGCGGCGCATCGCGCGCGGCTCCTCTGTTCGCCATATCTGCCGCAGCGCCAGCGTTCTTAGCACCGACGTTCGTCTTCAGATCGGCTTCGACAGTGTCAGCATCGCTAAAAACTCCTGGCCTAAAATTCCTTGCCTGGCGCCGCCGCTACCGGCTGCTGCGGCAACGCAGGCTCCGGCGCCGCCGTCTGCATCCGCTCCTCCCGCGCCGAACTTTTCGCGAGGATTTCAAACGCGCGCTTCATCTTGTTCGCGTCCGCCCACTCGATCAGCTTCTTGCTCGACGCTTCCGGGATCGGGTTCCCTTCGACCACCTTCAGCGTGAAGTTCAGAAGGATCGTCCGCATCGCCAGCACCTCGGCCAGGATCGCCCGCTCCGCCGCCATTGTGCCTTGCTCGACACTCGAACCAATCAGTACATCCCGCACCCATTCCGATAGCGTCAGACCTGCGCGCTCGGCCCGCGACTCCAGCACCCGCAGTTCCGCTTCGGAGACTTTCGTCCCGACAGATTTGCTCCGCACTTCGCGCTTCACTGCCCACCGCCACGGCCACACGCACGAAGGCCGCACGACTCGCGTGCGGCCCAGGCTGCGTTCAACGTCAGGCTGCTAAAGGAAAAATCTCTCGCGTTTGGATCGAGGGGAAGTCGCCATCCACATGCACCCCGAGCAACGTGCATCGCACTCAAGGCCAACAACCACCGAGAGCGTTTTTTCTTTAGACGCTCACTTTTGGATTTGAGTTACCGACAGCAACCGAAGTTACTCTGCAGCTCCCATCTGGGGGAGACGTGTCCTACCTAAATCCGATGCGTAGCAGCGTGCTCTTCGGTGGATCGTGCCACTACTGTTTACAGACGTAAACGCAGCAAGCCGCCCCGAAGGCGGTTGGCTGCGGAAGCGTCAACGGCTAGTCCAGAACCGGCGGCGGTGCGTACGTTGTACTCTGACGCAAACTGCCAAGATGTCGAGATCGTACACCTCGCGCTTTTTCACCTGCTCAGAAGTGAAGAAAACCTTAACGCTGTATGCTTCGGATGCGTCGCCCCCAGCCAGCGTCAGAGCGTAGATTCCTGCCTCCACTGTGAGGCGCATATTGCCAACGTCGGCGCAGTCCGCGGAAATACCGACCTCGGAGCAGAAAAGTTGGTCCCCCTTTACCCCCATATCCTCAGACTGCTGATTTGGCTACAAGGGAAGCTCGAATACGTGCAGTTGTTTGTCCGTTCCTCCGGCGGCACTTCTTGCTTTCCGATGTCCATCTGATATGTCGTTGCCACGACCCGCACCGAAGTTCCACTGATCTCCGTATCGAGCGAAGAACTCCCACTGCGCGCTACGTCTTTTTCCCCCCCCCCCCCCCCTGTCTGAGTGCGGGGCTTCTGGCCTTGGGCGCAGACGGTTGCAAGGAAAAGCGGAACGAACATACACGCTATGATTTGTCGAATTCTGTTCATTGGGTCACCGTGAGAGTCTTGATACCGCTTGACCCGATTGCGTCGCGGGTTCCTCGACTCGTTATGATACAGCCTTCTGAGGCGCTATGGTCGTGACGACTGTTATCCCCGTGGATTAAGAAGCCGCCGCGACCATGCTCGTCATTCCCTTTGTCAGGCGTAAGCCTCTCGGAACCGACTAGTTTTGTGCCGGAGCCTGTTACATTGTCTTGCTGCTTGCCGATTGCGTATGTTCCCTCGGGAATAGGGCCAGCATCGGCTTTCCCTTTGGCACCTGACACGTCCTCCATGCTCGGGTTGTTGAGCCCGTCGCCCCCTCCCGGAATATCCGGTACCCAAGTCCTTCACATTAGGTAAGTCGCCATCTACGTGGTTGTCTCGGGAGACTTCCCCGGAACTGACGGAGTAATTGATGTGGTCGCTGTTGGCATCTGTGCCGCCTATATTGCTGAAATTTTCAGCAGTCGGAGACATCTTTGCTTGTATTTGCTGGCCGAGCGCACTCTGTGAGGTCCCAGCTTGGGAGCTAGACGGGCAAGGGTCCCCCGGGCCGCCACATACATGTCCATCGGCATCAATGTGAATTAGCGGATTATTCAGTACGTAGACATATAGGTTGAGCGTCTGCGGGTTCCAGCTTCGCGTACGGTACCGGCTCTTCTTTAGCACTCCAGTCTGGCGACATAAACCGTCCCATTGCACTGCATAGTATCTGGCTTCGAAGTAGTCGTTTCCTGATTCTGTGTCTCGTTCTTTGCCGGTGAAACGAGATGATGCAAAACGCACATCCGACGCATAGCGGAGGCCTGCGCCATAGTGATATTCTTCGTCGCACATGCAAGCTGTGCCGCCTTCAGTGCGGGATCTGCACTACGGTCTTATTGCCATCGCCAATCAAGTAAAGATCAGTGACATGCCAAGATCCCTCATTCCTCGTACCCTTGACTTCCAACTCGGCTCTAGCTTTGCTCCCTTTTACGGGTATGGAGAAATCTGCTGCGCCGCCGTCCCCTTTACCTGGATTGACCCGGTAATGAACCAACCGATTTGAATTGGAGCACCCAACGCATCTTGCCCCTCTGCAGAAGCTTGCAGGTGCTGTACCGCTTGCTGCGTCAGCGATGAGTTGTGAAAGAAATACTCTATAGCGACGCCTAAAACGACCAGAGCGGTAAGTGCGCCCAAGATTTTGAGTAATCCGCGAGTATTCAATTTCCTCCGTCCGTTTTGAGAAATGCCAAGTTTTGTCTGGGCCCATCGTCCGCCGATGTAAACAAGTACTATCCCGAGGCAATACTCGAGTGGGACGCTCACCATCCTGTAAATGTCCGGCCGAAATTCAGTTCGAAAAACGACTGCTAACACATACAAGATGATGAGCGTTTTAAAGGCGATGGCTACGACCTTATCGACCCTATTCATGCGCACTCGATTCAGGCGTGCTTGCTCCCGTAAAGAACGATGCAAAATCTTGCCCGACTGCGTGAAGTGTTTCGGTACTCACTGTGAGGCTTACACCCCCTCCCACACCTTCATATTCTGCGCCACCGAATGTCGTTTCGCGCTGGCCCGTTAACCCTTGCTCGGCTCCGAAAGCTTCTCCTGCAAGTTCGGCTTTCGGCGAAACACTTCCTCCCAAATCGCCTTCGAGCCCGACACTCGCTGTTGGCCCAACGCTATGATCTCCGACACTAACGCCTGCTCCTCCCTCTGCTTCGACAGAAACGGTGGATTTGCTTAGGTCGCCCAGCGCAAAGGTTGATTTCATATGTAGAGAGCCACCGACCACCCCTTTTACTCCCGCCACATTGACCTTCTTTTCTTCTCCAACCCCCGCCTCTACTGACACCTTCGCACTCTTAGCCAGCTTTATTGAGTCGGTTCCCAACTTCTTCGGATCGGAAACTATTTGCGTCGCCTTTTGGCACACGTTCGGAGAAGAAGTGCAACCACCGCCTGGTGAGTGCCCATCAGCATCGGCGCCGCCGAGCGGATTATCCCTCAAGTATGCGTACAAATTAAGCGTCTGTGGATTGTCCAGCTTCGCATACGGAACTGGCGCCTCTTTCGCGCTCCAGTCGGGCGACATGAAGCGGCCCATGGCGCTGTTGTAGTAGCGGGCCATGAAGTAGTCGTTGCCGGATTCGGAATCACGTTCTTTGCCGGTGAAACGGGATGGCGAAAAACATGACGTGGATGCACAGACGACGGAGATCGTCATAGATATGGACAACTCCGTCGTACGTCATTCCCCGGTCTCAAAATCGAGATCGGGGCCACCCGCCGGATAATGTCACAAAGCAGCATCGAGTGGTTGGCGACCTTGCACTTTTATGATGTCTCTCTTCCATACAACAAGCGCATAGATCATCGCTCCAATGTGCAAACCGAAAAGAAGAGCCAAGAGCCACGCAATTCGAGAAGGGATTGATGAACGCTCGACCGCCACCCAATAAATCCACATTGTTACGTAGAGTCCGACTGCCCCAAGCAGTGAATACGCGATACACAGAAACACAAGCGCTGAAGGAAGTCCCGGTAACGACCTGAACCAATCATCAATATGCATATTTGCCCAAATGCTCAACCAAAGAGCCACGCTGAGGGTCATTACTATTGCGTTTGCAATCTCCCACGACGCAATAGCTGCAAACAAGAACCCAGGAATTGCGTGTTTCTTCTTGATTACGTAGTAGCTCATTGACTACTCCTTCCGAGGGCATTCACGCGACCTGAATGCATGCCTGTCTAGTTTTGGTTGGGAAGCACCTTCTTCACAGTGTTATCTATCGCTGCATTGACGTGCTCCTTTACAGCGCCGCCAAATTCTCTCGCTTTGTCGACATCCACGCCCACTTCACCGCCAAAAGCCCCTTCGTGAACTGAAACTCCAATTTCGTCCTTCTTCGCCTCCACTGGTCCCGCCCCCGCGCTCGGCTCACCGAGCTTAACCTCAGGCTTCTGAATATCCAACTTTCCATCCTTTTCAACTTGCATCTCGACTGACGCGGTTTTCTTGAACTCCGCCGAGCCCGCCTTTACGCCGAGGCTGGCCTCCGCTTTGAGAACAGTCGTTTCACCTTTGACGGTTGCCTTTGTTTCCACCCCCGCCTTCGCCTCAGCAGTACCCTTAACTGCTTGTGTGGCTTTTAACTCGCCACCGACGCCCGGTCCGATACTCACTTTGGCATAGAAGATTGCTTTGAATTTATCCCAAAGTTCCCCGTGTCCGTCCACATCCGTGTGAGACAACGGGTTGTTCTTTACATAGGCGTACAAGTTCAGGCTTTGCGGATTGCTTAGGTCGGCGTACGGTACACCTTCGGGAGTCTTGCTCCAATCAGGCGACATCCAACGCCCCATTGAACTCGCATAGTACCTTGCCCCGAAGTAGTCGTTCCCTGATTCGGTATCGCGTTCTTTGCCGGTACTACGTGGCGGGACGACAGGCTCTGCGCCAAGTACACACGCGGCAGAGGCGCATCATACCGCTATGTCCGATTCAAGAGGCGGCTCCCCGCCGACGGGAAGCTTTGCCACCTTGAATCGTAGGTATATCGAGGTCAGGTCGATGGGCGTGAATCGCAGTCAAGAGTTGACTGATGTCGTCCAGATCGAAGTGGCGCAATGAAATATCCACTCGGGCATTTGGATCGTTCTTGCGTCCACAAACTACTATTCTCCTGAAAGGTCTCGATTGAGCCAATACGTCGCTAGCTGACGAGACCTCCTTCCTGACGCTGGTAATCTCGTCAAAGGGTACGCGCCGTTCTGAACCCCCACTCGCGCGCATGATCACACTTTCCTCGTCCCAAAACACCTTGTACTTCATTCCGAAGCACAATATGAAGACCCCGAACAACAGCCAAGGCACTATAGGTAACCACAGAAATGAAGATTCTGAAGTCTTAACGAATACGAGAATACAAAAGACAGTAAACCCAACGAAGATGACGGCAAGGCCGACATATGGTCTGACCGTTCGCTTAAGCGGAGTAGGTTCTACAAGCGCCGTCATTTGCAACCGCCGCCGTTTGCATTACAGATGGATGTCGTCACCGTAGTCCCATAGGTTTGGGCCGCCGTTTTTCCTGCGTTCGCAACCTGCCCACCAATGGCGCCTTTGATAGCTGTCTTCAACGACATAGAAGACGCACTCCCCTTTTCGATTTTCGTGGCGACGCCTTTAGCGACGGCCTGCATATTACCGCGGCCGGAGCTAATGCCAGGCACTTTCAGTGCCGGCATCTTGGACGCTAGGCCCCCCGTAACTGCCCCAAGGCCAGTGCTGATAGCTGAGCTCTTCAAACTGAAGCCCTTTTGGTCTCCAGTTAAGTTATCAACGCCTTGCTGCACTGCATTGGAAACAAAACCTTGGGCTGCGCCTTTAAGAGCTGCTGCGGCTACTACCGAACCTCCCAATGTCTCGGGCATGTTGACAATACCCTCACCAAAAATCGCGCCTCCCACCGCAGCCCCGGCCATTCCTCCAGCCGTGATCTTCTGACCAGTTGCCACGTCCTTGATAGCTTCAGTTGCCATCCCAACAACCGCTCCTCCAACAGCACCGACGAGATCGTCCAATCCAAAGGCATGACCATCAGGATCGTCTCGTACCAAAGGGTTGTTCCCAACATATGAATAAAGGTTGAGCGTCTGCGGATCGTCCAGCTTTGCGTAAGGTACCGGGTCTTCTTTGGCGGACCAGTCAGGCGACATAAACCGTCCCATCGCGCTGGAGTGGTAGCGCGCTTCGAAGTAGTCGTTACCGGATTCGCTATCCCGTTCTTTGCCGGTGAAATGTTGCTCGGTGGCGTCAGGACAGTTGCCGGTGGCAGCCGTGAGTCCGTTGCCGAAAGGCATGCTGCTGAAGGTGCTGAAGCAGCCGCCCGCGCTCACCTCCGCCCGCTTGGTGCCCAGCCAGTCGTTCAACGCAAAGTACGTATCCGTGCCGTTGTAGGTGGCCAGCAACTGCCCCGCGGCGAAGACATTGGTATGCACCCAGGTGCTCGTCCCTCCGCTCACAGCATACTCGGTCACCTGTTCGCCGCCCGGGCCGAGCACGTAACGCTTGGTGATCTGGAAGCCGTTGGTAAAATCGCCTGCCGCATTGTATTGTGGAGCGCCTCGTCATTTTTGATGCTCGCTAAGGATAAAACGGCAGGTGAAGGGTGTGCCTTCCCAGACATCGCGCACAGAACGTGCAAAAAAGGGGGCACCGCCATAGTACCGAATAGCGTCATCCAAAAACGAGGGACGGGTCACCGCAGAGGTACATCTAAACGATCTGTGCGAGCTCGAATGCTTCGAACGGCCACTCAGGATCCGACTTCACGTGGACTATGCGGGCACGCGCTAATTGAAAGCGAGTATGGAAACGAATCCGGCAGTATCGTCACACGTAGCGCGGGAATGCGGATCAGAAGTAAGCTGCTTCGCTGAATGGCATCTTCTTCTATCGCGGTTGATACACGGCGGATGCGCTCGTACGGCTTATCCCCAATTGGATGTTCACTCCACTTTGTCGAAGTGTCGTTCACGTCGTCAAACTAAAACTGGAAGCTCGAATTGCTCAGCAACGTCTTTCATAAGCAAGTGATCCAAATTCCTGACCTGATTTCTCCACAGGGTGAGCGGTTTTTCACCCCCCCTACAGAGGCATGCAGTTAAATGGCAGTCGACACTACAGGAACTGCAAGCTCTTTGGTCAAATCCGCAATGTTAATCAATTCAAATCGCAGCGTGTTATCATGGCTTTGGGTAGTGTGGCGTTTCTTCCACAGGCTTCAAAGCATCGCCGGAATATCAATCTTTGGTCCTTCTGTTGCAGGCATCCAGGACGACACATCTGAATTCCACGGATTGCCGCCCATCACCGTGCCTTCCGGAACACCGGGGTTATTGATCCCTGTTGTTCCTCCAGTCAACTTACCGAAGTCTTTTCCGGCATCACCAGTTCCACCATGCTCAGGTGCCAGAGGGCCTGCAGTGATCCTTTTCCCGGCTTTGCAGATTGCCTTTTACCAGGGCTCCCCACATTCGTTCCCGGAATCGCGGGCCTCGCTGGAATCGCAGGTGCGGCTGGGGTCGCCGCTGGAGCTGGCGCATCTTGGTGAAAGTGCTCATATGCTGCAACTCCAAGAACACCGACCGCGGTAACGCCAATCACTGTCCATCCGACCGGTCCGGTCAAAGCCAATGGAGCTTCATCTGCAAGGAGCGCTCCTCCGCCGGCGACTGCGAGGCAGAGCGGGAAGCAGTGCCCATCAGCATCCACCCGTGCAAGTGGATTGTTGCCCACGTAGCTGTACAGATTCAGCGACTGCGGGATCATCGAGCTTTGCGTACGGTACCGGCTCTTCTTTGGCACTCCAGTCCGGCGACATGAACCGGCCCATGGTACTGCAGTAATACCTGCGCCTCGAAGTAGTCGTTACCTGATTCGGTATCACGTTCTTTGCCGGTGAAATGTTGCTCGGTGGCGTCAGGACAGTTGCCGGTGGCAGCCGTCAGTCCGTTGCCGAAAGGCATGCTGCTGAAGGTGCTGAAGCAGCCGCCCGCGCTCACCTCCGCGCGCTTGGTACCCAGCCAGTCGTTCAACGCAAAGTACGTATCCGTGCCGCTGTAGGTGGCCAGCAACTGCCCCGCGGCGAAGACATTGGTATGCACCCAGGTGCTCGTCCCGCCGCTCACCGCGTACTCGGTCACCTGTTCGCCGCCCGGGCCGAGCACGTAACGCTTGGTGATCTGGAAGCCGTTGGTCATGTCGCCTGCCGCATTGTATTGTGGAGCGCCTCGTCTTTCTCGATGCTCCGCTAAGGATAAAACGGCCGGTGAGGGGCGTGCCTTCCCATCCATCGCGCACAGAACGTGCGAAGAATGGGGCACCCCGGCTTCCTCCCCGGTCCCCAAAGGCTAGGGACCGGGGGCACCCGGCGGGGATAGTTGGTTGCTTTCCCAGGTCCGAAAATCCAGACCTGGGGCACCCATGGTCGTGCTGATTGAGGCCTGGGATTTGGCTCAGATGGGTTTGTGGTTTCCCACCTATTGCGCGATGAAGCTGCGCAATGGATGGGGCACGTGCCGCCAGCCGGAGTTTGTGGTTTGTGTGCTTCGTTCCCCGGTCCCCAAAGGCGAGGGACCGGGGGCACCCGGCGGGAAAGGGAAGCTGGCAGCGGGAGCGGGTTGCGCTGCCAGAGTGGGAGCTGTGTTGGGGGTTAGCGGACGGTGATGTCGCGGAGCAGGTAGCTGGTGACGACGTGGGCGTTTTCGACGCGTTTGTCGATGACCTTCTGCTCGGAGTCCTGATCGCCGTACTGCTTCATGCGCAGGTCGAAGACCTTGTCGGGCAGACCGTCGAGCGCGGCCATGTTTTTGTAGATGATGACGTAGCCGAGACTCCAGTCGTCGGAGCCGGCGGTGGTCTGGTTGAGAAACATTTGATAGTCGACGATGAGGCCGGCTGCCTTCTCCGACTCCCACAGGGGAATGACGTTCTTTTTGATGTCGGCCATAAGTGCGTTGAAGTGGCCGGGAACAACGTAAAGAAGCGTGACGCGCTCCACCGTGCTCTGGTTGTAGGGAACCTGTGCGTGTGCAGCGGAGACCGCCGCGAGGGAGGCGAAGATCGCCACTATCGCAATACGTGCAGCGAGTTTCATACGGGGATCCTCCAGGATCTGGGTTTGATAGAGTGCCCCGAGTCTACGCAGCTTCCGGCACGGCGTATACAGGCATTTGTCGCTGACCTGTAGAGAAGGCAGCGCCCGTGAACCTGGCGGCGGCAGGCAAAACTGTTGCCGGGGAGCCGCCGGGACCGCGGTTGACACCGCAGTGCGCATCTCCCTACAATTAAAGAGGATAATTCCATCCATTTCCTGCCGTATGCATCTGATGAAACAGGGGTTTAGGTCCTAATGCACGGGATAAGAGGGTGGGAATCCGGCCCGGAGGGGCAGCCATCGATGCCTGAGATGCGCGTGAGCCCGCGAGAGCGGGCGGTGCTGACGGCCATTATCGAGATGTATATCGCGAGCGGCGAGCCGGTGGCTTCGCAGGCGGTGGCGCACACCTTTGCCAATCGGGAGGGGCTGAGCTCGGCCACGATTCGCAACGTGATGGCGGCGCTGGGCGAGAGCGGACTGCTGGAGCAGGCGCACTCGTCTGCGGGGCGCGTGCCCACGCCGGCGGCTTTCCGCTACTACGTGGAACAGATTACGCGGCCGGATGCCGCGATGGGGCGGATTGCGCGAGGCGCGGCGGAGCCGGTGAATCTGCTGACCGAGGAGCGGCGCGAGCAGATTGACGGCGGCTTCAGCGGGGTGACCAGCAGCACGGATTATCTGGAGCGGACGTCGCATGTGCTGGCGCTGATTTCGCAGGGGCTGGGCGTGGCGCTGGCGACGGGAACGGCGCAGCAGATTCTGGAGCATATCCATTTTTCGCGGCTGGCGACGGGGCGGATCCTGGCGGTGCTGGTGACGCAGGCCGGAGCGGTGCAGGACCGGGTGCTGGTGATGGCGCGCGAGCTGACCGCGCTGGAACTGGAGACGGCGGCGCGCTATCTGAATGAGAATTTTCATGGCTGGCCGATTGACCGGATTCGCACGGAGATTGCGCGGCGCATTGAAGCGGAACGTGCGGCGTATACGGAGCTGCTGAGTGCGCTGGAAGACCTGTGCCGCGGCGGAGCGCTGACAGTGAGCGAGCAGGGGCCGGCGATTTTTGTCGAGGGCATGGCGAATTTGATTGTGGCCGAGGCTGACCGCGAGCGGCTGCGGCAGATGCTGCTGGCGCTCGAGGCCAAGCAGCGGCTGGTGGATCTGCTGACGGCGTATGTGGATGGGCGGCAGCAGGAAGTGCGGGTGGTTGTGGGGCTGGATGAGGCCTCGCCCGCGATGCAGGACCTGGTGCTGATTGGCGCGCCGGCGCGGCTGGGTGGCGGCAATGTGGGGACGGTGGCAGTGATTGCGCCGACGCGCATCCAATACCAGGAGATGATTCAGGCGGTGCGGTATGTGGCGCGGTTGAGCGAGCGGCTGTTTGAGGCCGATGAGACAGCGCGCGGCGGTTCTTCTCAAGTGGTGGTGTAGACAAGCCGTGCCGCGACCCCCCAAACATACGGAAGGGAAGAGCGAAAGCGGGCGCGACTCGGCGCGGAATTTAGCCAATTTATCATTGGATAAGATTGGGGATGAGATTGGGAATCAGATTGGAAAAGTCTTCGGGAGAATGCGTAAGGGTATGACAGAACAGGAAACAGAAGTTACGGAAGCGGCTCAAGAGACGGCTGCGACGGAAGCGGCGGAGCAAGAGAATGTGTCTCGCGCGGAGTATGACAAGCTCAAGACCGAGCGCGACCAGCTTGTGGACCGGCTGGCGCGGCTGCAGGCGGAGTTTGAGAATGCGCGCAAGCGCGCGGAGCGCGAGAAGCAGGAGTTTCGCGACTTTGCCGTGGGCAGCGTGGTGGAGCAGTTTCTGCCGGTGGTGGACAACTTTGAGCTGGCGCTGAAGGCGACGGGCACGACGGAGCAACTGCGCTCGGGCGTTGAGCTGATTGTGAAGCAGATGGAAGAGATTCTGCGCGGGCTCAATGTGCAGGCCGTGCCGACGGTGGGCGAGCCGTTCGATCCGCGCCACCATGAGGCGCTGGGCACGGTGGAGCGCGAGGACATGCCGGACCAGCATGTGGCCGAAGAGATTCGCAAGGGCTACCGGCTGCGCGAGCGGCTGCTGCGGCCCTCGCTGGTGCGCGTGGCGTCGAATTCCAAACAACAGAACGAGTAGCGGCCGCCTGTGCGGTGAGTTGGAGACGCATTCCCTCAGGGGCTAGAGCCCGGGAATACGCCGAGGAATTGAATGTACGGGCTGAAGCCCGTACCCTTCAGGAACACGCCGAACGACGGTTTTCTGCGAGTTCTATTCGAGAAAATGAGTTCCAGAGCAAACGTGAGCAAAGCTGACTATTACGAGGTGCTGGGCGTTTCGCGCGAGGCGAGCGACCAGGAGTTGAAGACCGCCTATCGCAAGCAGGCGATGAAGTATCATCCTGACCGCAATCCGGGCGACGGCGCGGCGGAGGAGAAGTTCAAGCAAGCCAGCGAGGCCTACCAGGTGCTGAGCGACGCGGACAAGCGCGCCGCGTATGACCGCTACGGCCATGCGGGAGTGGGCGCGGGCGGACCGGGCGGATTTGGCGGCGGCTTCAGCGGCAGCGTGGACCTGGGGGACATCTTCGGCGATCTGTTCGGCGAGATGTTCAACGTGGGCGGCGCGCAGCAGCGGCAGGGAAGACAGCGGCGCGGCGAGGATCTGCGCTTCGATCTGGCGATCAATTTTGAGGACGCGATCTTCGGCACCGAGACCGAGGTGCGGATGCGCCGCCTCGAGACCTGCGGGACATGCCATGGATCGGGCAGCGCGAGCGGGCGCGGGCCGGCGGCGTGTCCGCAGTGCCAGGGACGCGGGCAGATTCGCTATCAGCAGGGATTTTTCAGTGTGGCGCGGACGTGCAGCGCCTGCGGCGGCGCGGGCACGATTGTGAGCGACCCGTGCACGACCTGCCGCGGCGAGACGCGCGTGCCAAAGAAGTGAAGCTGACGGTGAAGGTGCCGCCGGGCGTTGAGGAAGGCACGCGGATTCGCTATGGCGGCGAGGGCGATGCGGGGCGCGCGGGCGGGCCGAGCGGCGATCTCTACATCGTGCTGGGGATTCGCGCGCATGACTTCTTTGAGCGCGATGGGCACGATCTGCATTGCGTGATTCCCATCAGCTTTCCGCAGGCGGCGCTGGGCGCGGAGATTGAGGTTCCGGCGATTGACGGCGCGGTGACGCTGAAGGTGCCGGAAGGCACGCAGAGCGGCAAGGAACTGCGGGTGCGCGGCAAGGGCGTGCCGTATTTGAATGAGAAAGGCCGCGGCGATTTGGTGGTGCGCGTGGTGGTGCAGATTCCTAAAAAGATGACGCGGGCGCAGCGGGAGCTGGTGACGCAGTTGGCGGAGTCGATGACGGTGGAGAACAAGCCGCACTCGCCGGGGCTGCTGGATAAGATGAAGGATTTGTTTAGCTAGGGATCAGGGGTCAGGGTTCAGGGATCAAAAACAGGCTGCGCTGTGCGCGGCCTGTTTTTTGTTTGCGGGGAAGCTATTCTACGGCGGCTTTGCGGAGGCGGTCGCGGAGGGCTGCGCCTATGCCTTCGGCGGGTGGGAGCGGGCAGAGGATAACCGAGCAGCCGAGGGAATCGAGGGCGCGGAGGCCAGAGTAGAGATTGTGCGCGAGCTCTTCCGGTGCGGACCAGCGGCCCCAGGGAAAGATTTCCACGCGCAGGCGGATGAGATGCGCGTCGCGGGTGAGCTCGGCGGGCAGCAGAAGGCCGATGCGCTTTTTGGGGTGCAGGGCGGCGGCTTCGACGAGGCCGCGCGAGAGATTGGCGAAGGGCGCATCGATGAGAAAGAGGCTGGCGCGCGGAGCGTAGTGGCGGATGCCGACGCCGGGCGAGGGGAGAGCTTCTGGCGGCGCGGCGGCGAGCGGTTTGGTGGATTGGAAGAGCTTGACGGGTCCGGCGACGGCGCGGATTTGCTCTTCGGTGATGGCGCCGGGGCGATAGATGACCATGGGCGATTGCGTGGGGTCGAGGACGGTGGATTCGACGCCGTGTTTGGTGGGGCCGGCGTCGAGGATGGCGTCGATGCGGCGGTCGAGATCGTGGAGCACGTGGGCGGCGGTGGTGGGGCTGGTGTGGCCGAAGACGTTGGCGCTGGGCGCGGCGATGGGCACGCCGGCGAGGCGGATGAGCCCGAGCGCTACGGGGTGCGATGGCATGCGGATGCCGACGAGGGGGCGGCCGGCGGTGACGGCGTCGGGCACGCGCGGGGAGCGGGGCAGGAGCAGGGTGAGCGGGCCGGGCCAGAAGGCGGCGATAAGCTTGCGCGCGGCTTCGGGGATTTCTGTGACGAGATTGTCGAGCATCGATTCGTCGGCGATGTGGACGATGATGGGGTCCCACGTGGGACGGCCTTTGGCGGCGAAGATGCGGGCGACGGCGTCGGGATCGAAGGCATTGGCGCCGAGGCCGTAGACGGTCTCAGTGGGCAGAGCGACGAGACCGCCGGAGCGCAGAATCTCTGCCGCGCGGGCGAGGGAGCGCTGCGCCTCGGGAGTGGCAAGGCGCGCGGAATCGGCGCAGAGGCGGAGGGTGGGCATATCTCTATTGTCGCTGGTCGCGGCCGGTTGATTGATTTCGGGTTACCAGAGGGGTGGATGAAGCCAGCGGATGGGCGCGAAGGTGCATCTAAATCGTCAGCCATGGAAGCAACCTCTGGACCGCGCGGTTCGGAGCATCTCCAACACCGGGCGCAGCAAGCGGCCCCTGACCCGATTGCCGGGTAGCGAGAGGAATGAACTGGTGCGTCCGCGAATTTCCGTTGTGATTCCGCTCTATAACAAGCAGGACGAGATCGAGCGCTGTCTGCGCTCGGTGATGGCGCAGACATTTGCCGATTTTGAAGTGGTGATTGTGGATGACGGCTCGACGGATGCGAGCGCGGCGAAGGTTGGCGCGTTCACCGATTCGCGCGTTCGGCTGATCCGGCAGGGCAATGCGGGCGTGGCTCGGGCGCGGAACCTGGCGATTGAGGAAGCGGCCGCCGACTGGATCGCGTTCCTGGACGCAGACGATGAATGGCTGCCCGATCATCTGGAAAACATGCGGGACCTGATGGACGCTGCGCCGGACGCGGGTTTGTGCTGCGCTGCATATTGGATTGACCGCGGAGGCGGGATGCGGCGGAGAGTCGGGCTGGCGCGGCGACATGTACAAGCGAATGGTTTGGTGATGGATTATTTTTCAGCGCCGGATGGCACGATGACTTTGCCAACGGCAGCGGCGGCGCGCAGAGATGCATTGCTTGCAGCGGGCGGATTTCGGCAACTGTTCGGCGAGGATGTGGATTTATTTCTGCGGCTGGCGGCGATGTATCCGGTGGCGTATAGCCCGATGGCGACTGCGATCTGGCATGTGGATGCGGGGAATCGGCGCTGCGTGGGACAAGAGGCGGCGGTGAAGCTGCACGTGCCGGGGAGCCTGGAGCCGAGTCTGAAATTTCTGGAGAGCTGTGCCGCGGTGACACCGGATGCGATGCGCAAGGCACGGCGGTTCGTGGCGGAGCGCGAGAGGAAAGCGATTGTGAAGACGCTCTTGCAGGGAGAGCGAAAGCATGCGCGGTATCTGCTGGATCGATGGGAGCGGGAATTTGCGAAGCGCGATCACGAATTGGAATGGCTGATTGGTCAGGCTCCGGCAGGATTGCTGAGCCTTTGGTCGAAGTGGACGAGCTTGTCGAATAGAGCCACGACGGCGCTCGCGTATGCGCGGGCATGGCGGGCGAGCCGCCGGGCTTTTCGCGTCGTGCCGCTGCGGCAGGCGCTTTCGAACTGAGAGCTGCTGCGTTGTTGACGCAGGGGGCTGCCGTATACTCACTGCTTACGATGGCGATCGAGACAGAGATCAAGTTTCGCGTGGACGATGTGGGAGCGCTCCCGGCGCGGCTCAGGTCGGCGGGTTTTCACGAAGAGACGCCGCGCACCTTTGAGAGCAATGTTCTCTACGACACGCCGGATCGCGCGATGCGGGCGCGGACGGAGATTCTGCGGCTGCGGCGCTATGGGGCTACGTGGAGGATTACGCACAAGCGCTTGCCGGATGCGGGGCCTGGGGAAGATACGCACAAACATCGCATCGAGACGGAGACCACGGTCTCGGATGGCGCGGCGGTCGAGGAGATTTTTCGCTCGCTGGGGCTGGTTGCGGCGTTTCGGTATGAGAAGTGGCGCAGCGAGTGGAGCGATGGCGAAGGCCACTGCGTGGTGGACGAGACGCCGATCGGCAACTTTGCCGAGCTTGAAGGCACCGACGAGTGGATCGATCGCGCGGCCGAGCGGCTGGGCGTGGAGCCCGCGCAGTACATGACACTCAGCTATGGGCGGCTGTTCGATTTGTGGCGCGAGGAACACCACTCGACCGCGCAGCACCTGACGTTTGCCGATGTGGCAGGCGCGGCCCGCTAGCCGGGCCGCAGTGTCCCCAATTCGCGCACGCCCTTTCCAATGACTGAAATAACCATCGCGGTGTGACGCGCGCGGCCCGCGGGCCGATACACATACTAGCAGCGAAGTGCACCGCGCAAGAGCTGGCAGCAAACGGCCTAACCGGGCCGTTGCGGATTGCGCGGTGTGTTCGCAATTGTGTCCCGGCAGAGGACAGTGCGCTCACGCGCGGGCTGAGGATGCCGATGCAAACAGCGACCAATAAATTTATTTCAAGCGAAGGAGCGACGAGAGTGGCGGAGATGAGCGGATTCGGAATGAAGTCGAAGCAGATGCGGAGTTGGATGGGGCGTGCGATGGCCGTGGCCTTGCTGGCGGGAATGGCTCTGCCGATGCACGCGGAAGAGCGCGCCATCAAGTCGCGCGTGGCGCCGGTGTATCCGGAGATTGCCAAGCGCATGAAGATCTCGGGCGTTGTCAAGCTGGACGTGACGGTGGATGCGGACGGCAAAGTCACCGATGTGAAGCCGGTGAGCGGCAACCAGATGCTTTCAACCGCGGCAGAAGACGCGGTACGGAAGTGGCGGTTTGCGCCGGCGGCGGCTGAGTCGACGGTCAGTCTCGACATCAACTTCAACCTGGCACAGTAAGCAAGCTTATTGGGGCGGCGGAGCGCAGGGATGCTCCGCCGCCCATTTTTTGCGCGCTACTGCTCGGTGCCGTGGCATTTTTTGTATTTCTTGCCGGAGCCACAGGGGCAGGGGTCGTTGCGGCCGACCTTTTCGCCGGTGTGGCGCTGCTGAGGCTGGCTGGCTTCTCCCGCGCCGGCGCGGCTGGCTACGGCGAGCTCGCGCTGCTTCTTGCGCTGGAATTCTTTTTCGAGCGCATCGATGGTGGTGGACGCGGTGGACGCGGCCGAGCGCGTGGGGATTGCGACTTCGCGCGGCGCGCCATCGCCGAGCTCCATGCGCGAGGAAGCGCTGGCGACGGGTGGCGCGGCAGGAACAGCCCGGCGCGGCTGAGGCGCGGCGTTGATGGGCTGGCCGTCGGGGCCGAGAATCTGCATGCGGAAGAGGAAGCGCACGGTGTCTTCCTGAAACTTCTGCATCATGGCCTCGAACATGTCGAAGGATTCCTTTTTGTAGGCGACGAGCGGGTCCTGCTGTGCGTAGCCGCGCAGTCCGATGCCTTCCTTGAGGTGATCCATCTCGAGGAGGTGTTCCTTCCACAGACCGTCGATGACGGAGAGCATGACCATGCGCTCGTGGTAGCGCATCGTCTCCGCGCCGAGGATTTTCTCCTTGGCTTCGTACTCGGCCTTGAGGCGCTCGAAGATGGCGTCGCCGAGCTCGTGGCGCGAGAGCTGCTCGGCGTCGACGCCTGAGGATTCAAGGCTGATGCCGAACTGGCCAACGAGCTTCTCGTCCATGCCCTTCAGGTTCCACTGATCGGGGCGCACATTTTCGCCGGCGAATTCGTCGAGCGCGTCGCTGAGGAGACCGCCGACATAGTCGTCGAGAATCAGCTCGCGCTGCTCGACGCCTTCCAGCAGGCTGGCGGCGCAGGCCATAGACGGCCTCGCGCTGCTTGTTCATCACGTCGTCGTACTCGAGCAGGTGCTTGCGGGATTCGAAGTTCTGCGCCTTCAACGGCTTTCTGCGCGCCCTCGATGCGCTTGGAGATCATGCGCGACTCGATGGGCACGCCCTCTTCCATGCCGAGGCGCTCAAGCAGCGTGCGAGACCCACTGCTTGGCGAAGATGCGCATGAGGTCGTCTTCAAGCGAGAGGTAGAAGCGCGATGCGCCGGGATCGCCCTGGCGGCCGGCGCGGCCGCGGAGCTGGTTGTCGATGCGGCGGGACTCGTGACGCTCGGTGCCGAGGATGAAGAGGCCGCCGGCTTCAATGACTTTGTCGTGCTCGGCTTTGGCGGCGGCGGCGTGGACGGCATAGACCTCGGTCCAATCGGGCTCGGCGACTTCAAACTCCTGGCCCTGCGTAGTAGAAGCGCAGGAAGCCGTGCGGGAGCCATAGGGACTGATGGCGCCCTCGGCCACGCTGATGGCGCGGGCGCGGCCCTTCTTGACGAGCTCCTGGCGGGACATGAACTCGGCGTTGCCGCCGAGCAGAATGTCGGTGCCGCGGCCGGCCATGTTGGTGGCGATGGTGACCATGCCGAGGCGGCCGGCCTGCGCGACGTATTCGGCTTCCCTCTCGTGCTGCTTGGCGTTGAGCACGACGTGCTTGACGCCTTTGCGCTGCAGGATGGCGGAGAGCAGTTCGCTCTTCTCGATCGACGTGGTGCCCACCAGCACCGGCTGCTTCTTTTCGTGCAGCTCGGCGATCTCGTCGGCGGCGGCCTTGTATTTTTCTTTTGTCGGTGCGGTAGACGACGTCGGAGTTCTCGATGCGCAGCAGCGGCTTGTTGGTGGGGATGACGACGATATCGAGCTTGTAGATCTTCTCGAACTCGGCGGCTTCGGTTTCAGCCGTGCCGGTCATGCCGCTGAGCTTTTGATAGAGGCGGAAGTAGTTCTGGAAGGTGATGGTGGCGAGGGTCTGGTCTTCCTTGCGGATGTTGACGCCTTCCTTGGCTTCGATGGACTGATGCAGACCATCGGACCAGCGGCGGCCGGGCATGAGGCGGCCGGTGAAGGTGTCGACGATGATGACCTCGCCGTCCTTGACCACGTAGTCGACGTCGCGCTTGTAGAGAGCGTGGGCCTTGATGCCGGTTTCGACGTAGTGCTTGAGATCCCAGTTTTCGGCGTCGGCGATGTTGTCGATGCCGAGCAGCTTTTCGATGGTGATCCAGCCGTCGTCGGTGACGCCGATGGTGCGGTGTTTCTCGTCGACGACGTAGTCGCCGGAGAAATATTTTTCGCCTTCGACGAGCTGGATGCCGAGTTCTTCCTGGCGTTTGTGATCGAGTGCGTCAACCTCTTCGCCGAGCTCGAGCTGAGGGATGATCTTGCGCACGCGGGCGTACTTGTCGGTGGTCTGGTCGGTGGGGCCGGAGATGATGAGCGGGGTGCGCGCTTCGTCGATGAGGATGGAGTCGACTTCGTCGACGATGGCGTAGTAGTGGCCGCGCTGCACGCAGTCCTTGATGTCGAACTTCATGTTGTCGCGCAGGTAGTCGAAGCCGAACTCGTTGTTGGTGCCGTAGGTGATGTCGGCGGCGTAGGCGGCGCGGCGCTGGTCGTCGTCGAGATCGTGGACGATGACGCCGACGGTGAGGCCGAGGAACTCGTAGATCTTGCCCATCCACTCGGCGTCGCGCTTGGCCAGGTAGTCGTTGACGGTGACGACGTGGACGCCGCGGCCGGCGAGCGCATTCAGATAGCAGGCGAGAGTGGCGACGAGGGTCTTGCCTTCGCCGGTCTTCATTTCGGCGATCTTGCCCTGGTGCAGAACCATGCCGCCGATGAGCTGCACGTCGAAGTGGCGCATCTGCACGGCGCGCCAGCCGGCCTCGCGGACCACGGCGAAGGCTTCGGGCAGAATCTCGTCGAGGGCTTCGCGCTCGGCGGACTTGATGGTCGTCGGCGTCGGTGATGCCCTCGAGGCGCTTGGCGATGCGGGCGCGGAACTCGAGTCGTCTTGGCGCGGAGCTGCTCGTCGGAGAGCTGTTTCGTCTCCGGCTCGAGGGCGTTGATGGCGGCAACCACGGGCAGCATGCGCTTGATGGCGCGGTCGTTGGCGGTGCCGAAGACTTTGGTGAGGGCTTTATCGAAGAACACGGGAAATCTCCATCGGGCAGTGTCTGGGTCATGCATTGCAGCGAAGGCCGAGGCCGCACCGGAAAAGGGTGCGCCGGGCATCGCCGCGCGAGCGACGGACTACACGAGGTGGGGTGGGGGGCGCTGGAACGAAGCTGGAAGGAGCGGCGCAGCGGGGGCCTGACTGCGGTATTGATTTGGCAGAGCTGCGAGCAGGCTGAGCGGCGAGATAAGCCCGACGAAGAAGACGGGCAGCATCGCCATCCACGTGCCCGTGCGTGCATCGCGGAAGATGGAGGCGGCATTGGAACCGCGCTGGGCAAACCGAGGATCTCGAGCCTTGGCAGCGGGAAGCTGGCTGTGATTGGCCAGGAACTGCAGAACCGGATGCGCGTAAGCCTTGGCGCTTTGTACGCCAGCTTCGGCGCGGGAAACGGACGCGAGGGAGATGGCGGCGATTGCCACCCATAGCCATGCGTTCCTGTTTCGGGGTCCAGTCATCGTGAGCCTTCCGTCTTCTATTTTCCCACAAATGCGCTGGCGGGGCCATGACGGGCGGGCGAGGGGCAGCGCCGCAAGAGCATTTCCCCGCCACTCTCCTATTTTGCTAGAGTAATTTCACTGTGAAGGCGCTCCATCAAAATCGCGGCTGGCTGTGGGTTGCGGTTTTGGCCATTGGTATTGCGGTTCTTCTTCTGCTGATTCCGCATGGACATGCGGGCGACTCCGGCGCTTTGATGGCGCTTATCCCGTTGCTCGTTGTCGGAGTCATTTCGCCGCTCAGTCTCCTGTCGCCGCTGGCCTACATGTATCTCGGCCGTGCGCCCGAGGCGCCAGTTCTTGCAGCATCCTTCCAACGTCCGCCCCCATTCCGACTCGCATAGTTCCTGAACGAGGTCACTCGATGCACCCAGCTTCTGCTGGAGTGTGCCTCTGACCTATCTCTTGCGAAGTTCTGCGCGCGAATGGATGGTTCCGATGAGCTCAACTCTTTTCTACGCCGCGGGCGTATTGGTGATGGCGTCGCCGTTTCTGGCGATCGTTGCGATTCTTGGGTATTCCTGGCTGCGCATCATGTTTGCGCGGAAGGGCCGAAGGCCAGCGCGGAAGCTTTCAATGATTCGGGCATGCGGCTTGAGCGTGGCGATGGGACTCCAGTTTGTGCAGGTCCTTTACCGCCCCAGCACGGCGCAGGTTGTGGAGGCGCAACGCGGCGAGGACATGGATGAGGAGGGGAATGGCGATCCGGAGACGCCGGAGAAATATCTCCATCGCCAGCTTCAAAGGATTCGACGGGGCGAGGCAATCGAGACAATCAATGTTCGCGTGTGAGCGAGACCTGCGTGAGCAAGCACTGATGTATTTCGCGGATTGTTAGCTCAGCAGCTCAGGCGGATTGCTTGGCGGAGACGAGGCGCTCGGCGACGGCTTCGACGATCTGCTCCTGGACTTCGTCGATGGTGAGATTGCCCTCGATGAGGACGACGCGCTGGGGCTCGCGGGCGGCGATGGTCTTGTAAGCCTGCCATACGCGGCGGAAGAAGTCTTCCTGCTCCTGCTCGAAGCGGCCTTCGTCGGGGCCCTCCTGGGCGAGCTGGCGGTCGTTGCGTCGGCGGGCGCGGTCGAGGCTGCTTTCGAGCGAAGGCAGCAGAAGCAGCGTTAGGTCGGGCTTGAGCTCGCCGCAGATGAGCTTGTGCAGGGCGAGCACGGTCTCCGAGCCGATGCTGCGGCCGCCGCCCTGATAGGCCTCGGTGGAGTCAGTGAAGCGGTCGCAGAGAACGATTTGGCCGGCGGCGAGCGCGGGCTCAATGACCTCGGCGATGGCCTGGGCGCGATCGGCGAACATGAGGGCCATCTCGGCCATGGGCGCGATAGGTACGGAGGCGGAGTCAAGCAGCAGTCCGCGGACGCGGTCGCCGAAGGCGGTGCCGCCGGGCTGCCGGGTGAGGACGGGGGCGAGGCCGCGCTTTTGCATCCACGCCGCCAGACGCTTGATCTGGGTGGTTTTACCGGAGCCGTCAAGCCCCTCGAAGGTGATGAAGATGCCGCGCGGCATGGCGTGAGTCTATCACCGGAGCTTGCAACGACCGATGATTGGCGATTTGCCCGGTCAGGCGGCGCGATGTTGAAAATCCATTTTGTTTCAAAGAGATAAAGGGAATGGCCTGCGCGCAGGAATCTGCGAGCGCACTCTTTTTTGACAACTTCTCATTCTTACGGGGGTTGAAAAGGTTGTACTCTGAAGCGCGCGCCTCCGCTCTCCCAAACAGGACGCGAGCCAGCGCAACGAGCAAGAAACTGACCCGCGACAACGAGGTGCAACAGCCGCGGGCAGAGATGTACGAGGAGGTTTTTCCATGAAACTGTTGCGTGCGGCACGTTGGGTTCTTGTGGCGCTGGTGCTTTCTGCGATTCCCGCTTCGTCCTATGCGGGTGTGTTTATCAGTGTGGGCTTTGCCCCGCCGGTGATGCCGGTCTATGACCAGCCGCCGTGTCCCGAGCCGGGCTGGATGTGGACGCCGGGCTACTGGGCTTACGGGCCGGATGGCTACTACTGGGTTCCGGGCACGTGGGTGCCTGCGCCCTATGAAGGCGCGCTGTGGACGCCGGGCTACTGGGGCTGGGGCGACGGCCTGTATGTGTGGCACGGCGGCTACTGGGGCCGGCATGTGGGCTACTACGGCGGCGTGAACTATGGCTTTGGCTACATGGGCATCGGCTTTGTGGGCGGCATGTGGCGCGGCCACAACTTTGAGTACAACACCGCGGTGGTGCACGTGAACGATCGCTACATTCACAACACCTATGTTGATCGCACCGTCGTGGATCGCTACACGGTGAGGAATGACCATCACGTGGCGTACAGCGGCGGCCCGGGCGGCATTGATCATCGGCCCGGACCGGATGAGCGCGCGGCGATGCACGAACAGCACATGGCGCCGACATCCTTCCAGACGCAGCACGTGCAGGCGGCGCGGAACGATCACAACTCGTACTTCAAGGCGAATGGCGGACGTCCGCAGACAACGGCGGTGGATCGGCCGCAGTCGTTCAACAACAACCATGGCGCGCAACCGCAAGGTGGCATGCAGGGCCGGCCGCAGTATCAAAACCAGCCGCATATGCAGAGCCAACCGCAGGCTCAGCCGCACAGCAGCCTGGGCCACCAGGGGCAGCCTCAGGGACAGCCTCATACCCAGGGACAGCCTCAGGGGCAACCTCACTACCAGGGGCAACCGCAGGGTCAGCCGCATAACGAGTCGCGGCCTGCTCCGCAGAGCCGGCCTGCGCCTCAGCATGAGCAGTCTCACCCGCAGCACGACGATCACAAGCACTAAGGCTTGAGATGGAGGCAAGGCCACAGGGTCCGCGGTTCGCCGCGGGCCCTGCTGCGTTTGGAGGAATGATTCAGGGGTTGTGCGGCTCGATGCCGGCGATTTCAATCTCGATGCCGCCGTACTCGGGGTGGTCGTTTTCGCGGATGCGATAGGCGACGTCGATGCGGCTGCCTTCTGCGAGGCGCAGCTCGGCGGCGCGGAAGGCGAGATCCCAGCCGACGGCGCGCATGGAGCCGCTGGCGCCGGGGCGCGTTGCGGGGACAGCGGATTGGGCCAGCTCGAGGCGGATGTGACGCTCTTTCATCAGGCGTAGCGGAGCGAGGAGACGCACATCGCGCGCGATGAAGATGGGCTCGGCGTTGCCGTGGCCCAGGGGTTCGAGCTTGCGCAGCCAGCCGGCGAGGGTGGGCGTGATGCGATCGACGGGCAGCTCGGCGTGAATGTTGAGGACGCGCTCGGGCTCGCGGAGGGCGAGGCGCTCGGCGGCGTATGCGCTGAGACGCGCTTTGAGCTCGTCGAGTTTTTCTGCCGGTAGCCCGAAACCGACGGCGAAGGCGTGGCCGCCGAAGCGGGTGAAGAGATCGGCGCAAGTCTCGATGGCTTCGAGGAGTTGGAAGCCATCGACGGAGCGGCCGGAGCCGTGTGCGACGCCATCTTCCACGCAGATAACGATGGCGGGTTTGGCGGTGCGCTCGACGACGCGCGAGGCGAGGATGCCGATGACGCCACGATGCCAGTTGTCGCCGTCGAGAATGAGAAGGCGTTCGGCGGCGAGGGCGTCGTCGGTGGCGAGGCGTTCTTCGATGGCTTTAAGCACGAAGGCCTCGGTATCGCGGCGCTCGCGGTTGAGGCGTTCGAGTTTGGCGGCGAGCTCGGTGGCGCGGGCCGCGTCGCGGGTGGTGAAGAGCTCGATGACTTCGGAGGCTACGTCCATGCGGCCGGCGGCGTTGATGCGCGGCGCGAGACGGAAGGCGACGTCGAAGCCGGTGATGGCCTTGCTGGCGGGGTCGAGCTGCGCGGCGGCGAAGAGTGCGCGCAGGCCCACGCCGGTGGGGCGGCGCAACTCGCGCAGTCCCAGCGCGGCGATGACGCGATTCTCGCCGCGCAGGGGAACGGCGTCGGCGATCGTCGCGATGGCGGCCATCTTGAGAAAGCTGGGCAGAGTTTTTTCACGGCAGCGCTCCGGGTCGCGGCGCTCGAGGAGCGCCTGCGCGAGCTTGAGGGCGATGGCCGCGCCGCAGAGCGATTTTTCAGGATAGCCGCAGCCGGGCTGATTGGGATTGAGGATTGCGAGCGCCGCAGGCAGCGCGTCATTCGCGTCTGGGAGATGGTGATCGGTGATGATGAGGTCGAGGCCGAGGCGGCGCGCGGTTTCGGCTTCGGCAAAGGCGCGCATGCCGGTGTCAACGGTGATGACGAGGCGCACGCCTTCGGCGTGCGCGGTTTCGAGGACGCTCGATTGCAGGCCGTAGCCCTCGCGGATGCGATGGGGGACGTGGAAGCGCACGATGCCGCCGAGCATTTCGATGGCGGTCTTGAGCAAGACGACGGCGGTGGTGCCGTCTACGTCGTAGTCGCCGTAGAGCAGCACGGGCTCCCGGGCGGCGATGGCTTGCTCAATGCGCGCGACGGCTGTGGCCATGCCGAGCATGAGCAGAGGATCGTGAAGCTGCGCGGTGTCGGGATTGAGGAAAGCGAAGGCGGCGTCGGCGGTGGTGATGCCGCGCGCGACGAGAAGCTCGGCGAGGACCTGGGGCAGTTGCGCGGCTTTGGCGAGAGCTTCAGCCTCGGCGGAATGCGCTTCTGCAATGACCCAACGCTGACGCGGTTTGCGCCGTTTACCGGCAGTGTGCGCGGTGCCTGCGGTGGCCACGCGCGCTACTCGTCCTCGTCGTCGTGGTGGTCGTGCTCGTCGATGACGATGTCGTGGAAGTGTTCGATATCTTCAAGCAGCGACTGGAAGCGCTCATACCACTCGGTGGTGGTCTCATGCAGGAAGGCCATGCCCTGATACACGAAGCCGAGCTGGATGTAGCCGACCATGCCGGCGTACTTGCGCAGCCACTGGGCTTCGACGAGCTCGCTGGCTTCCTCATCGGGGAAGTTCATCTCGCCGGCTTCTTCAATGAGGGCGTCGAGCTCTTCGCGTTCGAGCGTCATTTCGCTGAAGGTGATGAAGGGCGCGCCGACATGCTTTGCCATCTCGACGAAGTCTTTCCACGCGTCGGGATTGGCCTGGCTTTCCCAGAGGACGGAAGGAATGTCCTCGGTGATGTAGCCGGGCAGGCGGCGCATGCCATGCCCTTCAATGAAGGCCACCATGTCGTCTTTCAGCGAAAGCAGATTATCCGTGCTCATAGTCAAGCACTCATTCTCGCAGATGGCGGAGGGGTGGGACGGGCGAATTGTGGAAAGAAAGATGCGCGCGGGAATGCGGGCGTTGCAGCGGTGGGAGCCGTTAGTCTGGAGGCAGGAGGATCGACCGCTTGCCAGTTTTTGAACATCACGTGTTTGTCTGCACGAATATGCGTCCCGAAGGTGCGCCGCGCCCCTCGTGTGCACCGCGAGGATCGAACGATGTGCACGCCGCGATGCAACAGGAGGCCAAAGCCGCTGGACTTGCGGGGCTGGTGCGCATCAACAAATCCGGCTGTCTGGACCAGTGCGAACACGGGACGACCGTGGTCGTGTATCCGGAGGCGGTTTGGTATGGCGGCGTAACGCCAGAAGATGCCGCGGAGATTGTGCGCGAGCACCTGGTGGGCGGGCGGCCGGTGGAGCGGCTGCGCATGGCCGATAGCTGCATCAATGCGAAGAGCTGCCCGCACCGTAGCTGAAAACGGCTGCGCTGAAGCGGCTGGCTGATTTTGCAACAGTGACCTGCGTACCGGCGGGGGTATGGAATGCGCTGGCGGCGCGGGTGCGGGTAGACGATATTCAGAGTGCGGAGGACCGCATGAAACGCACTCTGTTTTGCGTAGTGATGGTGGGCGTGGCGGCCGCCCTGGCGTGGACTGCGCAGCCTGCCGATGCGGCTTCAGGGTACCGGATCGAATTCAACGTGCGGCTGGGGAATGCGATTCCTTCGAACGCCGTGATCACGTGCAAGGTACGGATTATGCCGCAGCTGGCCGCAGGACGGCCGGGGATGCTAGCACCCATGGCGGAGGGCGCGACGGGTGTGGCTACGGTGACGGGCTCGGTGGCGCATTGCGCCGTTGAGGTGCCGACCACCTGGGCGGCTGCCGATGCGCATCGGGCGGCCGTGCTGAGCTATGAGATTGATGCCGCAACTCCCGCGATGGTGCACTCGGTAGCCGGGCAGGGGATGGAGCTGCCGGGCGGGCCTGCGGGCAGCCTGGAGCGGGTGGAATTGAGCATGGCGCTCTAACTCGCGCTGCAAGTGTGTACAGCGGCCGGGGCGATGCGGTATTCTCATCCTTCAGCCCATGATTTTTTCCCGTGAATACATCGGGTATTTAGCCCGCCGAACGGTCAAGCACCTCGTCGACGCCAAGTTGATTTCCACCAGCGACCTGAAAGCTACTGAGGCGCGGGTGACATCTGGCCTGATTGACGAGCTGTCGCTCGAGGACCGCATCAATGAAGAAGTGCGCGTGATTCTCGATGCATACTCCGACGAGATGCGCAAGAGCGGCGCGCAGTATGCCGAGATGTTCAAGAAGGTGAAGACCGAGCTGGCGCGCAAGTACAAGGCGGTGCTATGAGGATCAGCCGCGACAAGCTCAACAAGCTGGCCCACACGGTGGCGGACACGCTGGCGGAGATCGACGAGGTAGGCTTCATGGAGGATCGCAACACCATCCGCCAGGAGGCGCGCAAGGCGCTCGAAGTGCTGCTGACGCAGGAAGCGGGCATCGATCAGGCTGCCCGGCTGAAGATTGCCTCGCAGCGCAAGATCATCCTGGAAGGCACGCAGGAGTGGGACATTCTGTATCGCAAGTATTACAACGATGAGGTCCGCAAGCTGGGCATCTGAGCGGCAGTGATGGGCCTGCGGGGCGGCCCCCGAGAGCTTTGGCGCGCAGCCGCTTTTTTGTTACAGTAGAACGAGTGGTTCGCCAGCGGCGAACGGCTCCCCTCCACCAAAGTGGCGCTATCGTCTAGGGGTTAGGACGTGAGATTCTCAATCTTAAAACCCGGGTTCGATTCCCGGTAGCGCTACCAGTCAAGAAAATCCTGCTGCTGCACAATTCCGAGCTCTGCTCGTTCTGCGATCAACCTGGTCTGGGCAGTGGATGCAATAGAGATTGCCGTAGCCTCGCCTGCGCTCCGGTGGTACCCTCCCAACAATGAAACAACCAGGGTTGCTGCTGGCTACGCTTGCCCTTGCGGTTTTGTCTCTTTCGCAGACTCCGCTCAAGGCGCAGGCGAATCCACCAAATTCCAGTTCCGCGGCGCAGACGATCACGCTGGGCAATTCGGCTGTTGCTCTGACCGGGCCGTGGAAGTTTAAGCCGGGCGATTCGCCGTGGGCGAACGGTGCGCCGGTGTGGGCGCAGCTGGGGTTCGACGACTCGCGCTGGGCGGCCATGGATCTCACCCCACAGGCCGGGGACGTAAATTTGATGTCGGGCATTTCCGGTTATGTGCCAGGCTGGACGCGGAAGGGCTATCCCAATCTCAGCGGCTATGCCTGGTACAGGCTGCGCCTGCGGGTGAACGATGCGCGGCAGGCCGTCTGGTTAAAAATGCCGGCAGCATTTGACGATGGGTTTGAGGTTTACGCCAACGGACAGTTGGCGGGCCAGTATGGCAGATTCCGCAAAGATCACGTCACCATCTACTACTCGCAGCCCGCTTCCTACGCGCTCCCCACGCCCGGGCCGGATGGCATCTATGAACTGGCGGTCAGGGTTTACATGAATCCCGGCACCTTGTTTGCCAATCCCGACGTGGGCGGGTTGCACGGGCCGCCGGCGCTTGGACTGGCCTCGACCGTGCAACTGATGCAGGCAGAAGACAACGATGTGCTGTTACGCGGCACATTTGGGGCCGTGCTGCGGGGTTTCCTTTTCCTGCTGGCGACGCCGCTGGCGCTGTGGGCCTGGCTGTATAACCGGCATGAGCGCACATGGATGTGGCTGGTCTTCGCGCTGGTATGGGCGGTTGTGAGCAGTTCCGTGTCTGTGCTCGGCACACTGACCACGGTTGTGAACATTGAACAAGACATTTGGCGAAGCATCCTGGTGCTGCCGCTGTGGACCATGTTCTGGTGGAACTGGTTTGGTCTGCACGAAAAGCGCTGGATTCCGCGCACCGCATGGATCCTGGCCGCGGTCCTGACTTTGCTTAACCTGGGCGCGCAGTTGCCGTACTTGAACCCAGCATTCCTGTCGCAATCCGCACTGCATGGAGCCGTGACGGCCGCAGCCTGGGTGATGGTTCCCTACCAGCTGCTGGGAATTGCGATTCTGGTGGAAGGCTTTCGCCGCGACCGGACCGAAGCCCTGCTGGCGGCGCTTCCCATTGTGCTGGGCATGTACGGCGCCTTCGGCACCTATCTCGCCAATACCTTCGATATTCCCAACCAGTTCTTCCCGTACGGGTTTGGCATCGGTATCGCCGACATCGTCATGATGCTGATGATCACGGTCGTCGGGGCGCTGTCGTTGCGGCGCTTTATGCGGACGCAGGTGCGCGAGTCGCTGGCGCGGCAGGCGGCGCGCAAGGATCTGGAGCAGGCGCAGCAGTTGCAGCAGCGCGTGCTGGTGCCGGAGATTCTTGCTTCGCCCGCGTTCACGGTCGAGTCAGAGTATTGTCCCGCACAGACGGTCGGAGGAGATTTCTTTCAGACGCTGTCGAAGCCCGACGGGAGCCTGCTGATCGTGATCGGCGATGTCTCCGGCAAGGGGCTGAGCGCGGCCATGCTGGTGGCGGTGCTGGTGGGCGCAATCCGCAACCAGGCGGAGCACAACTTTGATCCCGCGCTGATGCTTTCGACCCTGAACCGGCGCATGATCGGGCGGTCTGGCGGGCATTTCGCCACTTGCCTTGTGGCGGTGCTGAACCCCAATGGAGAGATGTGCGTGGCGAATGCGGGACACCTGCCCCCGTACCTGAATAGCAAGGAACTGGAACTTGAGGGTTCGCTGCCTCTGGGGATCTCGGCGGAGGCGGAGTATGGCGTGCGGACGTTAACGCTCAAGACGGGCGACAAGCTGATGTTTATGACCGATGGGGTGGTGGAGGCGACGAACCTGGCGAAGGAGATGTTCGGGTTCGACCGGGCTCGTGCGATCAGCGGCCAGCATGTGTCGGCGATTGTGGAGCAGGCGAAGAGCTTTGGGCAGGAAGACGACATTACCGTGCTGGGAGTGGAGTTCGCGGCGGCGTAGGCTGCTGGAAGGCGCTCTTAACCCTCAATACACCAAAGTTGTAGGCCCTATTCGGATGTAAAATGTGCATCCCGGTGTACCATATGGGGACCGGAGTTGGAGTTTCCGGCTGCGGACGTGTGCCCAGCCGGGCAGAAGCGATTGCAGCGCCTTTTCGATTAGAAGTTTTTGAGCGGAATTTAGGGAGCGAAGGCGCTCATACAAGTGGGGTTAGATGGAAGCCCAGAAGCAGCGCGTCGAAAACGGAACCCGCAAGAGCTCAGTGAGTGCAGGTGTGAATGTGGTGGATGCCACATTCGAGCACCTTACCGTGCTGCGGGTGCTGATCGAGGGGCTGGCCGGGAAAGAGGCCGAGGGCTTCTGGCTGAAGAACCTCCACGGCATTCCGATGGTGCCGCGCATCTCGCCGCTGGACCTGATGTATCTGGACAAAGAGCACCGGGTGCTGGAGGTGGCGGAACTGCTGCCGGCGGGGGAGTTCCCGCAGTTTCGCGCGCCGGCGGTGACGGCGCTGGTGCTGCCCTTCCAGTCGATTCGATCTTCAGGCACGGTGGTGGGCGACCAGTTGCACATCAGCGCGGTTCCGGTGGCAGCTTCCGCGGAAGAAAGCGCTCCAACGCCGGAGCCGATGATGGCAATGCCGGCGGCTCCAAGTGTCGCGGCACCGGTTGCGCCTGAACCGCTGATGATTGTCGAAGCGGATCCGGCACTGGTTGCGGCCGGGGGGCCGGCGACGCCACCTGCGCCGCCGCAACGCGAGACCAAGGAATATGTCCGGCCAGGGGTGCGGCCGCGCAAGCCCAAGACACTGCGCAAACGCGCGCCGAAGGAAAAGCAGACCACTCCGCGGCTAAAAGAGAATGCCTACCGGCAGACGCCGTTCATCGTTGAATCCGCGCCCGTTGCTCAGCCTGTGCAGCCGCCCGCGGCGCACGCAGCAGAGATCAAGCCGCGCCCTCCTGAGGCCGTGGCGCCGCAGCCGGTTGCCGCGAAGCAGACGCAGGTTGTCGAGCCTGCGGTGAAGTCTGCCAAAAACGGGAAATTGCCCAAGCCAGCGGAGGCGAGCCGGACGACGCCCGCGAAGGAGCAGCTGCCTGCCGCGTGGAAGAGCATCCAAAAGCATGTGGAAGCTGCCGGAAAAACAAGCGTGCGGGAGCATCTGGAGCGGCTGCTGAAGTGGCTCAGCCCGAACAGCTACAGCGAGGAGCGGCGCAGTTCGATTCGCCGGCCAGCGCAGGGTCTGGTGGCCTATAGCGCCCTCGATGGCACCCCGCGCAAATTCGATGTCGGCGACATCAGCTCGTCGGGTGTTTTCCTGCGCACCAATGATGCGTGGGAGCCGGGCATGGCCGTGGACCTGACGTTGCAGCCTGGCGGCGCGCTGGAGGAGCGGCGCGACAAGCGCATCGACGTGCGTGCCGGGGCGGTGCGCCGCGGCGCTGATGGCGTGGGTTTGGCCTTCGATTTTCCTCAGGGAGTCGATCTGGATCTGTGGGAGTGCGCGGTGCGCGGCAAGACCTACGAGTCGGGGCCGGAGTACATTGTGCACGAGATGCGCATGGCCCGGGCGCTGGGTACGATCCGGCGCGTGTGCCCGGCGGCGGCCGACCAAGCCAAGCAGATGCTGCACAAGGAATTCAGTAATGTGCGGGTGGCGAGCGCGGTGCGCATTGCCTATATTGCCGAAGACATGCTGACGCGCACGGGCGACGAGCCCGGCATCGCACCGGTGGAACTGGTGTCCCGGATTCTCGATACGGGGTCGTGGGCCGATCTGGAGTGGATCCAGGAGATGTGGGCTGGCTTGCTTGTCACTTCCTGCTCGAGCGATGGCGAGGATCAATCCAATGCGGTTTTCATTGACATCCTGAGCCAGCTTGCGCCGGTGCATCTACGCATCCTGGGCATCGCCAGCGAGCGCGCTGCCCGGCCCGGGCCCATCGCTGGGCCGTTCACGGTGAACTGCTGCACGGCAGCGGAACTGACCAAGGCGCTTGATCTCTCGAATCTAACGAAGACGCTTCGCTCGATTCAGGAATTGGCGGACATGGGCCTGATGGCTGCAGCCAAGCGGTCGCCCTCTGACCCGCAGGACGAAAATGCGAAGACAGCCATTACGCCGCAGGGTCTGGAGATGATTACGCGCTGCCACGGACGCCGGATGAGCACAACGCAGGCGGAGGCTCCCGCGGCGGGTCCGGCCAAAGAGCCTGCGCGGCTGGGATCTTCCTACTCAGCCAATGCCAGCTGATGGCCTCAACTCTACCGTCAACAAGCGCAGACCAGACACGTCTAATACATTGAATATGCGCCGCATCCCTCTCTACGGCGCAGGACTCCAACCATGATGCGAAAGCAACGTTTCTCCTGTTTGGTTCTTGGTGTGCTGGCCTGTATGCCCGCACTTGGCACAGCGCAGCAAACAGCTGCAGATGCGTCGCAGGTCACTCTGCATGTGCAGGCGCGCGAGGTGCTGCTGCCGGTGACGGTGCGCGACAAGCATGGCGATCTGGTGACCAGCCTGACCAAGAGTGATTTCACGCTGACCGAAGACGGCCGCCCGCAGACCATCAAGAGCTTCGCGATCGAGAGCGATCTTCCTTTTCAGATCGGTCTGCTGGTGGATACCAGCCGCAGCCTCTCCGGCGCGATGGAAGATGAGCGCAAGGCTGCCGGCAAGTTTGTGGACCAGATGCTGCCGGATGGCGCAGGCGGCGCGCCGGGGAAGAATCAGGCATTTCTTCTTCACTTTGACCGCGAGGTAGAACTGCTGCAGGACTTCACCGCGTCGCGCGATGCGCTGCACCACGAGATTGACGAGATGGGGCCGACCTCGCGCACGCAGGACGATCGCAATGGGCCAGAGACGACCGGCGACGACCGCGAACGCCCCAGCGGACGCGGCGGCACGCAGCTTTACGACGCTATTTTTTTAGCTTCGGATGAGTTGATGAAGCCCAAGGACGGACGCAAGGCGCTGGTGATTTTCTCCGACGGTGTGGACCGCGGAAGCAAAGAGACAATGAACGAGGCGCTGGATGCAGCTGACCACGCGAGCGTGAGCATTTACACGATCTACTTCAAGGGCGAGCAGGAGCGCAGCGGTGGTGGCTTCCCCGGTGGCGGACATCACGGCGGCGGCGGTGGTATGGGCGGCGGCTGGCCCGGCGGTGGTGGTGGGTATCCGGGCGGCGGTGGAGGACACCACGGCGGATCAGAACAGCCTTCGGTCGATGGCAAGAAGATCATGCAGCAGATTGCGGAGCGGACCGGCGGGCGGTTCTTCGAGGCCAAGAAGCACGAGAACCTGGATGACATTTACGCGCAGATCGCCCAGGAACTGCACGGGCAATATCTGCTGAGCTACACGCCGGACGTGGTGGACAACGACGGCGGATATCACAAGGTGCTGCTGAAGGCGAACAAAGATGACTACACCGTGTTGACGCGGGCGGGATATTACGCGCCGGGTGGGGACACGAAGTAGCGTCTTAACGCGCGGCGGGAAGCGGCTTTTCCTCTTCCGCTGCGACGAAGAAATAAGCCAGGTCTGCGCGTCCGAAGGAAGTTGTCATCGCCACATCGGAGGCGTCGCGGCCGGTGGCCATGAGTATGCGGCCAACGCGGCGCTCGTTGTTGCGGGCGTCGAAGGTCCACCACTGATCGTCGAGATAGGCTTCAAACCAGGCGCTGAAATCCATGGGTAGCCGCACTGGCACGCCGATGTCTCCCAGGTAGCCGGTAGCATAGCGCGCCGGTATGTTAAGCGCGCGGCAAAACGTGATGGCAAGATGCTGGAAGTCGCGGCAGACGCCGACGCGCTCGGTGTAGACGTCGAGCGCAGTCTTGGTGGGCCGGGCCTGCTGGTAGTTGAACTCAACCTTTGCGTGGACCCAGTTGCAGATGGCCTGCACGCGATTCCATCCGGGCTCGATATTGCCGAAGAGTTCAAACGCGATATTGGAAAACGAGTCGACCTCGCAATAGCGACTGCTGAGCAGATAGCAGAGCATTTCATGCGGCAGGTCGGCCACAGAGGGTTCGCGCGCGTAGATGCTGACGGGGTCGGGCAGGCCGGAGTCGCGCAGGAGAGTGGAACTGCTGAGGCGCAGGTGTCCCTGCGGAGCGACGAAGCGCGAGCAGCGATTTCCAAAGCTGTCGATGTAGCTGGTGACGTCGACCGCCGGCTCGATCTGCAACTCGTCGGGCTCGAGGAGGTCCGCTACGCGCGAGGGATGCACGTTGAGCAGAGCGACCATCGGCACAGCGGCCGGGATATCGAATTGGATGTCGTACCCCAGTCGAATGAGCATGTGCGTGGTTGCCTTTCCGTGCAGGTTGGCGAGCGTCGCGCGATTGAACAGCAGAAGAACTGCAACCGTCTGATCGTTAAGATGCATGAAATCGAGAGGATGTGTTGCGGATGAGTGCAATCTCGATTGGAGAGAGACCTGTGAAGACGATGATCGCACATGGGGTGCGGTGAGGCTCGCCAGACGCAACAAAGGCGCAGCTGATTGGCTGCGCCTTCGTTGTTGAATCCGCTGCTGCGTTACTTTGCGCCGGTGTGCAGGTTTGGTCCCGTCATCCTTTCTTCCAGCGCTGCCTGCGCCGCCGCGAGCCGCGCCGTGAGCAGGCGGAAGGGCGAGCAGGATACGTAGTTCAGCCCGATTTTGTGGCAGAACTTGACGGACTCAGGATCGCCGCCATGTTCGCCGCAGATGCCCACCTTGAGCGTAGGCCGGGTGTTGCGTCCCTTGGCCGTGGCCATCTTCACCAGCACCCCAACGCCAGCCTGATCGAGGGTGGCGAAGGGATCCTGTTTGAAGATGCCGTTCTTGAGGTAGGCCGGCAGGAACTGGTTGATGTCGTCACGCGAGATGCCGTAGGTGGTCTGCGTGAGATCGTTGGTGCCGAAGCTGAAGAACTCGGCTTCTTCGGCAATCTGATCGGCAGTGAGGGCTGCGCGCGGCAGTTCGATCATCGTTCCGACCATGTAGTCGACGGCGGAACCTTTTTCCTTGAAGACCTTGTCGGCTACGCGGCGAATGATGCTGGCCTGGTTGCGCATCTCCTCAATGGAGCCAACGAGCGGCACCATGATTTCAAGGTGCGGATCGCCGCCGTGGTTCTTCACGTTGACCGCAGCCTCGAAGATGGCGCGTGCCTGCATCTCGGTGATCTCAGGGAACGCGATGCCGAGGCGGCATCCGCGCAGGCCAAGCATGGGGTTCATCTCATGCAGGTCCTGCACGCGCGCGAGCAGCGGTGCGCAGCTCCTTGAGCTTGGGCGAGCGAGGCTTGAGGTCTTCGAGGTGAGCGATCTCGACGAGCAGGTCTTCGCGCTGGGGCAGGAACTCGTGCAGCGGAGGATCGAGCAGGCGGATGGTGACCGGCAGCGATTCCATCGCCTTGAAGAGCCCGACGAAGTCAGCGCGCTGCATGGGCAATAGTTTTTTGAGGGCTTCGCGGCGGTCGGCTTCGTTGTCGGCCAGGATCATGGAGCGCACGTGCTCGATGCGGCCTTCCGCAAAGAACATGTGCTCGGTGCGGCACAGGCCGATGCCTTCTGCTCCGAAGGCGCGGGCTTGTTTGGCATCGCGGGGCACGTCGGCGTTGGCGCGGATCTTGAGCCGGCGCAGAGGGTCTGACCCAGCTCATGAACTTGACCAGATCCGGATCGTCGGGGCGGGCAGCGATGGTCTTCAGCTTGCCATCGATGACGCGGCCCGTGGTGCCGTCGAGCGAGATCCAGTCGCCGTGTCGGAAGGTCTTGCCCTTGACGCGCAGCTCCTTGCGGGCCTCGTCCACCTGGCAATCGCCGGCGCCGGCCACGCAGCACTTGCCCATGCCGCGGGTGACGACGGCAGCGTGCGAGGTCATGCCGCCGCGCGAGGTGAGAATGCCGGAGGCGACTTCCATGCCGCCGATGTCCTCCGGCGTGGTTTCGCCGCGGACGAGGATGATGCTCTGCATGTGGCCGTGGGTGTGCTGCTTCACGGCTTCTTCCGCGGTGAAGACGATTTGGCCGACAGCCGCGCCGGGCGAGGCTGGAAGGCCGGTGGCCAGTACTTCGATCTTCGCGCCCTTTTCATCGAGACGCGGAACGAGGAAGTCGTAAAGCTGGTTGGCTTCGACGCGGAAGATGGCTTCTTCCTGGGTGATCAGGCCTTCGCGCACCATGTCAATGGCGACGCGCACGGCGGCGAGGCCGGTGCGTTTGCCATTGCGCGTCTGCAGCATGTAGAGCTTGCCATCCTGGATGGTGAACTCGAAATCCTGCATGTCGCGATAGTGCTTTTCCATCTTCCAGGTGATGGCGCGGAGCTGGTCGTAGACCTTGGGCATGGCGCGCTCCAGCTCGCTGATGGAAAGCGGCGTGCGCACGCCGGAGACGACATCCTCGCCCTGCGCGTTCATCAGGTACTCGCCGAAGAAGACGTGCTCGCCGGTGGCGGGATTGCGGGTGAAGCCCACGCCGGTGCCGGAGTTCTCGCCGAGGTTGCCGAAGACCATGGCCTGCACGTTGACCGCGGTGCCCAGCCAGTCGTCGATGTGGTTGATGCGGCGATAGGTCTTGGCGCGCTCGTTCTGCCAGCTGCGGAAGACGGCGTCGCGCGCCTGTACGAGCTGATCGAGCGGGTCCTGCGGGAAGTCCTTGCCGGTTTCCTTCTTCACCAGCTTCTTGTACTCGGACGATGATTTCCTTCAGCGCGTCGGAGTTGAGTTCGTAATCGAACTTGACCTTCTCGCGCATCTTTGACGCTGTCGAAGATGTGCTCGAACTTCTTCTTGGGAATGTCGAGCACCACGTCGCCGAACATCTGGATGAGGCGGCGATAGGAGTCATAGGCAAAGCGAGGATTGTTGCTGCGCTTGGCGAGGCGCTTCGACGGCCTGGTCGTTGAGGCCGAGGTTGAGGATGGTGTCCATCATGCCGGGCATGGAGAACTTTGCGCCCGAACGGACGGAGACGAGCAGCGGATTTTCGCCCGCGCCGAGCTTCTGGCCCTGCAGCTTTTCCAGCCGCTCGAGGGCCGCGTGCATCTCGTCGTCGATCTGCGGACTGAGCGCGCCGCGCATGTATTCGCGGCAGGCTTCGGTCTGGATGGTGAATCCGGGAGGGACGGGCAGGCCGGCATTGGTCATTTCGGCCAGGCCGGCGCCTTTGCCGCCCAGCACGTCTTTCATGCGGCCGTTGCCATCGGCAGCGCCGCCGCCGAAAGAAGTACACATATTGGGTTGGGGTTGCGGTTGAGCCTGCTTGGTCGGCAAGCTGCTGATCCAGTACGCCTAGCGTCATGGAGATGATGCCTCCGGTTTGGATTTTTCCCCGGCCATAAAAAATGATGCGCCGAGGACCGCAAAGCGGTTTCCATGGAGGGTGGCGGTACGTAGGCCTGGCCTGTCAGCAGTAGGAACAGGAATTGACCAAGCGCGTGCAGTCATCCAGACATTTCGACTGTGCCTTGCGGCGTGCGCATTCCCAAGTACAAATTGCGCGGCAAGTATACACGCGCGTGTGGTGGTCGTTACAGGCTGTTGACGAGGGGCTGGCCGCCAGGCTCTTCGATGATCTGGGAAATTTCACCGCCTAAGCCATATCAGGCGTAAAACTGGCGAAATGCAAGCGAGGCAGGGGCAGGAGCGATGGGGCGTAGTGCCAAAACGCGCGCTGTGAACCGCGATATGGGATGTTGCACAGGGCCACTCCTATCGGGTTCGAGGTTTTGCCGCCGAACGATGTTTCAGTTCATCCAACTCTCTGAGAATTGCGGCACGCGTATCGAATGGATTTGCCGGATCGCTCCGGTCGATGACGTTGTCAATGCGCCATTCACCCTGAATGCGTACCAGAGCGACCTCGATCTTCCGGCGCGCATCGGGACTGTCTCCCAATCCAAACGAAACATCGGCAGTTGTGATCGAGTCCTCGCTCGGACGCAGCGTTACGGTCAAGTCGCGTATGTTATCCCAATCCTGGCAGGCGCAAAGGATGTCGAAGTCGACGACACCGACCTGACCGGGCCCGGCTGCGCGCGCGTCTGCACGAACCAATGCGCGAAACGACCGGTCGAAGACCCTTGCTCCGGCCGGACTGAGAGGATCGATGCCTTTCCCATTCTTGCCGTAGTTGCGATAGATCGACTGAAAGAACGAGCGCGCCGAAGCCGCGTCCGATGCGGACGGCTGTGCGAGCACAATCGCGGGCAGTAGGAAGATTGCAGCTGTCAGATAGTGAAAGAGATTGCGCACCTCGAACCGTTCGTCCTCGATTCGTAAGAGAATAGCGGAAAGTTTACATCAGTCGTAGTAGGCCCGCGGCCGCGTGCCTGAAGGGGAATCAGGCCGCGGAGCGGGCGAACTGGGGTTCAGGCTGCGGATGGGTGTTCGCATTGCGAGATTGAAGAATGCGGTCGAGGCCCACGATGGCGAGAATTTCCGCGACCCGCTGTGAAGCGTTCATGACGTTGAACTGGTGACCGGCGCGCTGGGCGCAGCCATAGAGCGAGATGAGCGCAGCGATACCAGCCGCGTCGATCCGCTCCACGTGGGAGAGATCGAGCGTGGTGCTCTGGCGCGCAACGACGGGAGTGAGCCGCTCGACGAGGGCCTGCTCCTGGCCGCGTACCAGCTCATGCAGGTCGCTGGGCTCAATCAAGAGCATTTCTGTCGAATTGATAAGAGTGCTGTTCATATGTACCTCCTCAGGTTGACCGTTGCCGCCGGCGCTGGCCGGGCGGGGGATGAACGGACTTCCGTCTTGCCTTGCCCTTAGAACTTGCAACCTGCCTGCCAAAGACCGCTGCCGCGGAATATGCTGAAATTACGGGAGATGCAGCGTTCCCGGGGTTGAGCTCTGGCTGGTGGGGTGTCCGGATTCGTTCCCGGCGTCCACTATCGAACAGGTTGAGAAAGGTACGCAGAAGGCGTGCGGGAAAGTTCCATGAATCCTGAGCAGGCAGGTACGGGCGGTGCGGCGGCAGCCAACGGGCTGACGCTGGAGCGGGCCCGCGCGCTGGCTCGCGATGTGGGATTTGACGAGGCCGGCCTGGTGGCGTTGCCGCATGGCGATGAGGCTCGCGATGCGGCGCGCTTTGAGGAGTGGATTGCAGCGGGACGCGCGGGGACGATGGACTATCTGAAGCGTGCGAGCGACGAGGGAGCACTGCTGCGGGCGCGGATTCATGCGCCGTTTCCGTGGGCGCGGTCGGCGATTGCGTGCTTTGCGGTGTACAACGCGGCGCAGCCCCGGTCGATTGATCCTGCTCCGCGCGAGGCGGGATGGATTGCGCGCTATGCGTGGTCGAGCCGCGTGGACGAGCGCGGGGACGCGGCGGCCGTCGGATTATCACAAAGTGTTGCTAAAGCGTCTGCGGGCGATGGAGGCGCGGCTGCACGATGAGCTGGGAGCATTCGAGTCGCGCGCGTACGTGGATACCGGGCCGGTGGTGGAGCGGGCGCTGGCTACGGCTGCGGGGCTGGGGTGGACGGGGAAGAACACGTGCCTGATTCATCCGAAGCTGGGGTCGTTTGGATTTCTGGCGGTGCTACTTACATCGTTGCCGGTCCGAGAGGAAAGAGCGCCCTCGGCGCTCCCGGATCAGTGCGGGAGCTGCACGCGGTGCATCGAGGCCTGCCCGACGGATGCGCTGATTGCGCCATACAAGATGGACGCGACGCGGTGCATCTCGTATCTGACGATTGAGCACAAGGGGGCAATTGTGCCGGAGCTGATGGCGGGCATGGGGCGACAGGTGTTTGGCTGCGACATTTGCCAGGATGTGTGCCCGTGGAATCGCAAATCGCCGATTGCGATGGATGCGCAGCTTGAAGCGCGCACGGAGCTGGTGAATCCGGCGCTGGAGTGGCTGGCGGCGATGGACGAGGCGGAGTTTGAGCGCGTGTTTAACGGCTCGCCGGTGCGCAGGGCAGGCTTTGCGGGCCTCCGGCGCAACGTGGCAATTGCCATGGGCAACAGCGGCGCACAAGCGTTTGCGCCGCGGCTACGTGCGTGGGCTGACGCGGCAGATGAGGCTCTGCGCGGGGCGGCCCGGTGGGCGCTCGCGAAACTGGAGTTATCTTTGGGCCCGACGGAAATCTGAAAATTCGAAACCCAACAACCTGTGGCCGCTGGTGCGCGGGAATTACACCACGCGCAACACGTTGGCTGCGCTCAGGCCCTTGGGGCCCTGCTGGCACTCGAACTCGACGGATTCGCCTTCATTCAGCGTCTTGTAACCCTCTTCCTGAATGGCGGAAAAATGCACAAACACATCTTCACCGCTGGAACGCTGAATAAATCCGTAGCCCTTGGCGCCATTGAACCACTTCACTACACCCTGTTCCTTCATCTACGATCTCCTTCAATTTTTGAGGGGATGCAGTGCCGAAGAAACCTGCCGCGAGCCTGGGAGGTGCGACAGCAACCCAGATACGTCACGAGCCGCCGACGCGCCGAAATGCGGTGCGCAGAGGCAGCTCGAAAACCCTACCGGAGTTGTAGCTCTGTTCCCCAAAAAACAGACATCCAATGAATGGCCTTACCTTGTGAGGAATGCTGACGCGCCCCCCGGCGCGCCGTGCCTCAGTTATGGCAGGAAACGGAATGGGATGCAAGGGGAAAATTGTTACCGGCGGGCAGAGTGCGGTGGCGCAGACGCTCCGGCGCGAAGGCACAAGCGTCTATTCTGAAAGAGACCTGTGCCTAGGGGGCTACGGGCAGCGCGGCGGGCCGAATTGGCTCGGCCGAGCGTGTCCCAATAAGGAAGGAAGCCGCAGAGTGGCCGATGTCTCAAATCCCGGTACGCTGATCGAGGCGGTCGCCAAGCCTGCTGCTCCTGACCCCTCCGTGGTTCCTGTCACGCAGAGCAAATGGTACCGGCTGCACAGGAGCTGCGCGTCGCTGATGAGCTACCTGCTGGACAGCGAAGTGCACACCTACGCTTTCAGCGTGGCGGCTTTGGCCATCATTTCGTTTATTCCGTTTATCGTGCTGCTCTACACCATTTCGCGGGCGGTTTTTCACTCGTCGATGATGGTGCGGGTGGTGGGCGAGATGGTGCACTACTTTCTGCCCTCGAACCAGGACTGGGTGGCCGCGAGTCTGGCCAATGCCGCGGCGCGCCAGAGCGTGCAGTGGATCTCGCTGGTGATGATTCTGATCTCCTGCACCGGCATTTTTCTGCCGCTGGAAGTGGCGCTGAACCAGGCGTGGGGCGTGGCCAAGAGCCGCAATTACCTGATGAACCAGCTGGTCGCTTTTGGCCTGGCGGTGCTGATGGTGCTGCTGGCCATGGGCAGCATTTTCCTGAGCACGTGGCAGCGGCAGGTGCTGGGCTTTCTCTTCTTTGGCCACACTGACAATATGTTTTTTGAGGGCATCAGCTATCTGTGGCTGGCGATCTCGACCGGCGTGGCCTCGATCCTGTTTTTCTTTTCGATCTACTGGCTGCTGCCCAACCGGCGCATCCCCGCGAAGCATGTGCTGCGCACCTCGATCGTGACTGGCATCAGCTGGTTGATTGCGAAAAACATCTTTGTTGCAGTGCTGCCGTTTCTCGACCTGAAGGCCCTCTATGGGCCGTTTTATGTGTCGGTGGGGCTGCTGTTCTGGGCCTATGTTTCGGGGCTGATCCTGTTCGCGGGCGCGCAGTTCAGCGTGACGCGCTATGGCAACGGGAAGAAGTAGCCGCTACGGCAGCTTGAAAGCCTTCACGGCGATCGCATTTGGTCCGCGGCCGGCGGGCAGCAGCGTAAAGAGCGAGTGCGAGGCGGTGCGGACCACCGCCACGTCGCCCGAGCGCGCATCCACCACAAAGAGCAGATGGCCCGCGGTGGAGAAGGCCAGCGCCGAAGGTCCGTCGCCCACGTGAATGGCGCCCTCGCGCTTGCCGTCATCGATGGCGTAGATGGTCACTTCCTGCGAGCGCAGGTTGCCGACGTAGAGCAGCGAGTTGTCAGCCGAGACGAGGCCGCGCACCGGGTCGGCGCCCATGAGGTACGCGCCGAGCACATCGTCGGTGCCGGTGATGACCTCAGAGATGGAATCGCTCTGCGAGTTGATGACGAAGATTTCGCCGCCATCGGGCTTGAGCGCGAGCTGCACGGGCTGGTGGCCCACGTCGAGCAGGGCTTCCACGCGATCGGGCTGCGCGGGGTCGAAGCAGCGGGCTTGCCGGCGGCGTGCGCCAGCGCGATGGCCATGATCTGGTGGCCGGCGGAGCAGGCTGCGAAGACCTTGGACGAGTCGGGCAGGATGACGACATCGCTTGCGCCGGGGCAGCCCTCAAAGACGGCGCGGACCAGGCGGGTTGCCGGGTCGATGAGGCTGACGGAGTTGCCGCGGCGGTTGGCAACGGCGAGCGTCTTGCCGTCGGGCGAAACGCGCAGCGGCTGCGGGCTCTTCGCCGGCGCCGATCGCCGCGATTTCGCGGCGGGTCTTGAGATCGATGACGGAGACGTTGTTCGACCCGGAGTTGGCGACGTAGGCCAGGTCGCCCTGCGGCGTCGAGCGCGAGGGCCACGGGCTGGCGGTGCACGGGGATTGTGGCTGCGACGGAGTTGTTTTCGGCGTTGATGACGGAGATCGAACCCTGGCCGCCCGGTGCACCGGAGTTGACGACGTAGACTTCGTTGCGCGTGGGGCTGGCGGCGACGGCAACGGGATTCTGCGCCGACGGGGATCTCGCGATCGAGGCGGACGTTGACGACGTCGTAGACGGAGACGGTGCCGCTGCCGCCGTTGGTGACGTAGGCGTACTCGCGATAGTTGGCGGGGTACTGGGGAAAGTCGTGGGGACGGCAGGCGGTGAGGGCGAGCAGGCTAGCGAGCAGCATTGCTTTCCCATGTCTCAAGATCGAGACATGGGGCACCCATTTTCGTGACGATGTTCGCATCCCGAGAAGCAGGTCCTTCGCGGCGCTGAAGAACGCTGCGCTCAGGATGACAATCGAAGAGTTATCGAACTTTGGCGACATGCGCGTCCGCTGGCGGCTGTGCCGATGTGGATGCCGCGGGGCAGATTGCGGTGCACGATGGGCGCGATCTGCTCGATCTCGTCCATCATGCGCGCGAACTGGTCGGGATAGATGGACTGCGGGCCGTCGGAGAGCGCCTTCTCCGGCTGGTTGTGCACCTCGACGAGAATGCCGTCGGCGCCGACGGCGACCGCGGCGCGGGCCATGGGCAGCACCTTGTCGCGCTTGCCGGTGCCGTGGCTGGGGTCGACCAGGATGGGCAGATGGCTGAGCCGCTGCACGGCGGGAACGATGCTGAGGTCGAGCGTGTTGCGGGTGTGGTCGGCGAAGGTGCGCACGCCGCGCTCGCAGAGGATGACTTCGTAGTTGCCCTCGCTCATGACGTACTCGGCGGCCATGAGGAACTCGTCGAGCGTGGCGCTGAGGCCGCGCTTGAGCAGCACCGGCTTGCGCAGGCGGCCGGCATGCTTCAGCAGCGAGAAGTTCTGCATGTTGCGCGCGCCGATCTGGATGACGTCGGCCCACTCGGCGACCAGTTCGAGGGTTTCGTTGTCGATGGCTTCGGTGATGATGCGCAGTCCGAAGCGGTCGCGGATCTCGGCCATGATCTTCAGCGCTTCGACGCCCAGGCCCTGGAATGCGTAGGGCGAGGTGCGCGGCTTGTAGGCGCCGCCGCGGAAGAACTGCGCGCCGGCGGCGGCCACCTGCTCGGCGATGGCGAAGGCCTGCTCGCGGCTCTCGATGGAGCAGGGGCCGGCGACGATGGCCAGGTTGCGGCCGCCGATGGCGGCGTCGGTGCCGGGGAAGCGGATGACGGTGTCTTCTTCCTTCACGTCGCGGCTGGCGAGCTTGTAGGGCTTGGAGACGCGGATGACTTCGGCGACGCCGGAGAGGTCTTCAAGGTTGCCGCGGTCGACTTCGCCCTGGTTGCCGGTGATGCCGATGGCGGTGCGCTGCGCGCCGGGCAGCGGGTGGGCGCGGAAGCCCAGGGATTCAATGTGGTCGCAGACGGCCTGGATTTCTTCCGGCGTGGCCTGCGCCTTCATGACGACGAGCATCGGTTGCCTCTTAACCTTACAAGTTTAAGGCAAAGCGCCGGACTCGCGCGGCGGATCGGCCCGCGCCGGAGCGGCGTTTAACGCGCGCTGCTGTTGCGGCGCTGCGCTGCGCGTTTTTCCGCGCGCCACCGGAAGCCCAGCCACGAGAGGTAGCCAGCTGGATGACCCAGGTGACGGTGTAGGCGGCAATCAGGAAACGGTGATCGAGAATGGCGGCTTGATCCATATTTTTCCTCGCTTGGACGAAGCCTGGGTGGGAACTTAAACGTTGGCCTGGAGCGCTTCTTCGGCTTCGGCCGCGGCGTTCTGCTGGTGTTTGCGCTCGACAGCGTACCGCAGGCCGAGGATGAGGACGCCCCAGCAGAACCAGGCGAGCATGTTCCAGAGCAGCACGCGGGTCATGGGCCAGGCCATGCCGGAGCCCTCCGCGCCGCCGAAGACCGGCGCGGGATGCTGGGTGCGCCACCAGCGGTTGGACATGTAGACGATGGGCACGTCGAGCGCGCCGAAGATGCCGAGCACGGCGGCCAGCGTCTGCACTTGCGGGCCGGCGGCGAAGCGGCGCAGCAGCAGATAGCTGACGTAGATGAGCCAGAGCACGAGCGTGGTGGTCAGGCGTGCGTCCCACGTCCACCAGATGCCCCAGGCGCGGCGGCCCCAGAGCGGCCCGGTGGTGAGCACGACGGTGCAGAAGACGACGCCGACTTCCGCGCCGGCGAGCGCCCAGGCGTCGGCGATCTGCGCGCGCTCTGGCGTGGCTGCGGCGCAAGGCGAGATAGCCGATGGAGCCGAGCAGACTGATGGCGAAGAACAGGAACGCCACCGAGGCCGAAGGCACGTGGTAGAAGATGATGCGGAAGATCTCGCCCTGCATGGCGTCAGTCGGGCGCGACATAGATGGCCTGGTAGAAGCCCCAGATCATGAGCGCGACGGTGACGGCGGCATACAGGCCGATGGCGAGTTTTTTCATGGTGAAACCTTGGGTGCGGACGCTACAGTGTACGTCCGTGGGTTGAGATTCGGCCTCCATCGGAGGATGGGCGGCTACTCCGCATGGAAGACCACGTCGAACAGCAGCAGGCTGACGGTGGTGAAGATGATGTCGTAGCCGAGCGAGCAGCTTGATCCACAGCGTGGGGTCGCTGTCGCCGGTGAGGATGGAGCGTGGTGGCCATGCACCATGGCCAGCAGCGCGGGAATGAAAGATGGGAAAGAGAATCAGGGGCAGCAGCAGTTCGCGGTTGCGGCTGCGGATGGCGAGCGCGGCGAAGAAGGTGCCGTTGGCCACCAGCGCCCATGTGCCGAGCGGCAGAACCAGCGCCAGCTGCCAGGCCTGGCCCTCGATGTGCAGGTTGTACATGACGAGGAAGACGGGCGCGAGCACGATCTGCACGATGGTGACGAAGAGAAAGTTGGCGAGGACCTTGGCGAGGAAGAGCTCGGCGCCGGCGGCGGGAGCCATGCGCTGCGCGTCCATGACCTGGTGGCGGATTTCGCGCGCCCAGGCCTGATTCAGCGCGCTGACCGAGGCGAACATGGTGGCCACGCAGAGCACGCCGCCGGCGATCTGCTGCGCGAACGCGCCGCGCGGGTCGAAGGCCATGGAGAACAGCACCACGACCAGCAGCGCGAAGAAGAGCATGGAGTTGATGGCGTCTTTCGAGCGCCACTCGATGCGCAGGTCTTTGACGAGATGAGTCCAGAGGGCGCGGGTCATTTCGGCGTGACCCTCGGGATGCGGTCCGTCTTTGGTGAGGTCGGCGGTTTGCGACTGGGACATCGAGCGAGCGCTGGGCGGCGCGGAGATAATCGTCCGGGCTGAGGATCAGCTGGGTGCCGCGCGTGCCGGCGGAGACGCTGATCTGGTCGAAGAGGATGGCGGTTTCGTCGACGAAGACGGGATAGGCTTTCTTCGCGCCGAAGAGGGTGACGCCGCCGCGGATGTAGCCGGTGAGCGGCTGCACGTCTTTGAGCGGAGCCATCTCGGCTTTGCGCAGGCCGGCGGCGCGGGCGAGTTTCTTGAAGTCGAGCTCGGCGTCGCCGGGGATGACGGCGAAGACGATACGATGTCGGGCCGCCGGTGGTCAGCAGCGTTTTGAAGACCTGTTCGGCGCGGCATGCCGATTTTTTTCGCGACGGTGATGGCGGAGAGATCTTCGGGATCGACTTCGTACTCGCGCAGCTCGAAAGGGATGCCGAGGGATTCGAGGAAGCGCGCGCCGTTGGTCTTCATAGCGTGGGCGCTCCCTGGCTCGAAGGAGTGCGACGCGGCCGGCCTTGAGGCGCAGCACCCAGTCGGCGATGGGCGCGGCCAGCTCGCGCTGGTGCGTGGTGAGCACGATGGTGCGGTTGCTCTGGCGGAAGCCGGCGAGCAGCTCGACCATCTGCTGGGCGCTTTCGACGTCCATGTTGGAGAAGGGCTCGTCGAGCAGCAGCAGCTCGGGGACGGGCAGCAGCACGCGGGCCAGCGAGGTGCGCTGGCGCATGCCCTGCGAATACTGGCCGAGGGTGCGGTCGAGTTCGGGATCGAGGCCGACCTGGCGCAGGGCTTCGGCGGGCGTGAGGCAGGGGCGGCCGGGGTAGAGGCTGGCGAAGTAGCGGAGATTTTCCTGCGGCGGTCAGCTCGTCGTAGAGCATGGGCGCGTGGCTCATGTAGCCGATGCGGGCGCGGGCCTCGTGCGGGTCGAAGTCGCCGAAGACGTTGACCGTGCCGAAGCGTGGGCCGCAGCAGACCGGCCAGGATGCGCAGCAGCGTGGACTTGCCGGCGCCGTTTTCGCCGAGCAGCACGTAGCAGCGGCCCGGCTCGAGATCGACCGAGACCTGGCGCAGCGCGGCGAAGGAGCCGAAGAGTTTGGAAACCTGATCGAGCCGGGCGCAGAGGGTCGAGCTGGCGGCCTCGGGTGCGGGCATGGTCATTCGCTCAGTTGGCGGCGGCGGGATTGGCAGGCTGGTGGTTGCCGATGCCGATGGCGCGCGGACTGGCTGGAGCGGCGCTGGCCGGCTGCGGCGCCGGGTTGGGCTGCCGGGCGCGTACTTGCTGGCGCACTTGGCCTGCAGAGCCGTGGCGTGGAAGACGCCGTCGCGGCCATAGGTGCCTCGGCCAGGGCCTGCGCATCGTCTTTGAAGGTGTCCGGCGGCGGCTCGGTGCCCTTGTAGCTCACCTTGAGCAGGCGGCCGGTTGCGGCCTTGGGCGAGTGGCTCTCAAACTCGTTCGAGGACAAAGGTGACGTGGGTGCCGTTTTGCTCGATCGAGCCGGGCTTGACGAAGCCCTCGACGCGCAGATTGGCTCTTGTAGGCCTTGTCGCCCATGCCGCCGAGCTCGGCGATGGTGACGTAGTAGCTCTTGTTGGCGCCGTAGCCGGTAAAGGCAAGCCAGCCGATGGTGCCGAGGATGATGGCGACCGCGATGCCGATGCGCACGGAGTTCGGAGGATTTCTTCATAGCTCATCTCTAACGATACGAGCGTGGACGGGCCGGGTCAACGGCTGGAGGCAACAGGCGTGATTTCAATCACACGACGGGAGGGTTGCGGCCGCGCCGGTTCGTAATCGGGCGCGGCAGTTTCAGTGTGCTGAATCAAGGGTTTGCGCGGCGCGATCGAGGGCCTGCGTGAGCACGCCAAGCTGCTGCTGGGCGAGGACGGCGTTGTTGGCGTCGATGGCTTCATTGACGCCGGGGATGACCACGGCGGCGTAGCCGGTGTACTCGCCGGGCGCATAGATGGTGTGCTTGTACCAGGGGCGATTGGGCAGCCCTGCGGCGGCGAGCAGATCGGTTTCGGCAGCGCGCAGAGCCTGGTTCAGGTGCGCGAGGTCGCCGGGAGGCGCGATCTGCAGGGCGTGGGCCTTGGCCGCGGCTCGGAAAAGCGGTCGGCAGCGGCATCGACCGGCGGCAAAGTCGAGCGGGGCGAGGCCGTCATCCTCGGCTTTGTGGCTTGGCGGCGCTGATATACGACGTGATTTCGCGGGCGTAGGCCACGATAGTCGTAGGGCAGCACATCGGCGTCGGCCATGCGCAGCGCTTCAAGGCCGAAGACCCGCGCCATCTCCTGCAGGTAGACGAAGTGTGGGATCGGCGTTCATCACGAACCAGGCGTAGTCGTCGAAGGTGGAGTGATAGACGCCGTAGGGCCCGTCGGAGCCGATGTCGGTGGAGGGCACGCCGACATGCTGCAGGAAAGGCGTGAAGTCGGAGCCGGAGCCAAGATCGCCGACGTGGACCTCTTCGCCGGGCTGCGGCGGGGCGTTGGAGGCGCGATGCTCGTTGGTGATCCGGCCGCGATTGAGCCGCCACTCCTGATAGACGGTGCCGCCCACGGGCTGGGCACGGCCTGGGTGACGTCGCGGACGAATTGCTTGAGCGAAGGAACGGCGGCCGCGGAGAACTCGGTGCCGGAAACGCCCACGTCCACATTGAAGTAGGCGACTGCGTGGTTCATGGTCTCGGCGTGCTGCTCTACCCACTCGGTTGAGCCGATCAGGCCTTCTTCTTCGGCGTCCCAACTGCAGAAGACGATGGTGCGTTTGGGCCGCCAGCCCTGCTTGAGCAGCGCGCCGATGCCGTGCACGGATTCGAGCATGGCGGCGGTGCCGCTGTTGGGGTCGACCGCGCCGTAGACCCAGGCATCGCGGTGATTGCCGGCGACGACCCACTCGTCCGGGAACTCCGAGCCTTTGATGGTGCCGATCACGTCCCAGATGGTGCGGCGCTGGTAATCCTGCTGGGAGACCAGATGGACGCGGACGCCGCCGGCGCCGATGTGATAGCGGAAGGGAAGCGCGCCCTGCCAGCCCTGCGGCACGCCTGGGCCCTTCAGCGCCTGCAGAATGGGCGCGGCATCGTGGTAGCTGATGGGAATGGAGATGATGTGCGGCTGGTTGCCATCGGGGTTGACGCGGGCGGAGTCGGGCAGGTCGGGCGTGGAGGCTACGCCGGGGGTTTCGGGGTCGCCGGGATACTTGAAGAGATATTGCACCGACCCGCGCTGCACGCCGGTCTCCGGACGCCAGGGGCCGATGGGATAGCGATCGCCTTTGAAGTAGCCGTCGTCCTGCGGGTCAGAGTAGATGAGCACGCCGATGGCGCCGCGCTGCTCGGCGATGTAGACCTTGACGCCGCGGAAGTTGCCGCCGTAGCGGACGATGACGATCTTGCCGTGCAGATCGATGTGCTCGGCGGCGAGTTGATTGAAGTCTTCGAGGCGGCCGTAGTTGGCGTAGACCACCTCGCCGGTCACATCGCCCGAGCCGGACGAGCCGTTGAAGGGCATCACGACGCGCGGATCGTCCTGGCCGGGATCGCCCTGCGACGTGCTCGCGGCGTGGGGCCGGACATCAGCAGCTTGCCTGCTGCGTCGAAGGCCTCAACGCGGACGACTTTGGGCCAGTTGAGCAGCACGCGGTAGGGGACGATCTCGGTTTCGAGGCCGGCGGCGCGGAACTTCTCGGCGACATAGTCGGCGGTCTTGTGGTCTTCGGGCGTGGCGGCCATGTGCGGCTCGGCGGTGAGCGTCTTCAGCTCTTCGCCGGCGAGTTTGGCGTTGGGCACATCGAGGAATGTCTTCTCGATCGCGGCTTCCTTGCTGAAGTCGGAGTAGCCGAATGCTGAAGATGGCTCGCTGCGCGGCAGAGACGGCAGGCCGGGGAGCGGGAACAAGGGCAAGGAGCATAAGCAAAACGGGAAGCTTGCGCAGGAGCATGGGCAGGCCTTTCGGGAGGGAATGCGTGCGCGTGTTTGCGCATGCGGCGAGCGAGCCGCCGAAGTTCCACTCAGCTTACACTAGTAGTTTAGGCAGTCCCTTGCACGGGATCGGCAAGGGGCGGCCGTGGACGCGAACGAGAGAAATGGACCGGGGCCGGAGATGCTGATCGCGGCAGAAGGCGCGGCGTTGGGCTTTGAACCGAGCCGCGTTCCCGCAGGCCGTGCGCGCGCTGCGCAACCCCAACTTCCGGCTCTTCTGGAGCGGCAACTTCCTCTCGAACATCGGCACCTGGATGCAGAACGTGGCCCAGGGCTGGCTGGTGCTGCTGCTGACCAACTCGGCCTTCTGGCTGGGCGTGGTGGCGTTTGCGGGGTCGATTCCGTTCTTGTTTTTCACGCTCTTTGGCGGGGTGATTGCCGACCGCGTGGACAAGCGCCGGCTGCTGATGGTGACGCAGACGGTGATGATGCTGCTGGCGTTTCTGCTGGCGGCGCTGGCCTTCTTCAAAGGAGCAGACGGCAAGCCGCTGATCACGGTGTGGGAGGTGGCGCTGATCGCCTTCCTGAATGGCGTGGCGCATGGCGATGAACGCGCCGAGCTACCAGGCGATGGTGCCGCAGCTGGTGCAGCGCGAGGACCTGACCAACGCCATCGCGCTGAACTCGGCGCAGTTCAACATGTCGCGCATTCTGGGGCCGACGCTGGGCGGCTACGCGATGGCGCTGTTTGGCGTGGCGGGCAATTTCTTTCTGAACTGGCTGAGCTTTCTGGCGGTGCTGTGGGCGCTGACGCGCATGCGACTATCCCGAAGAGAAGCCGGTCGAAGCACGAGACGCATGTGGCGCAGCCTGCGCGGCGGGCTTTGCCTATCTGCGCAGCGAACGGCAGATGCTGGTGCTGGTGATGGATGACCGTCCGCCTTCGCGCTGCTGGGCATTCCGTTTCTCACTTTCATTCCGTACTTTGCCAAGATGCAGTTGGATGCTGGCGAGAGCGGGCTGGGCTGGCTGATGGCCTGCTCGGGGTTCGGCGCGGTGCTGGGCGCGATGACCGTGGCGGTGCTGGGCGTGATTCGTCATCGCGGCAAGGTGGTCGACGATCTGCGGCATTACGTTCTTTGCCGCGATCATCGGCTTCAGCTAGTCGCACAGTTTCTGCGCTTTCGGCGGTGCTGGCGTTCTGCGAGGGCTACAGCGGGATCCTGATGATTTCGTGCTTCAACGTGTCGATTCAGCACCTCTCGTCGGACGAGATGCGCGGGCGGGTGATGAGCATCTACGCGACGGGCTTTCTGGGGCTGCCGCCGCTGGGCTCGCTGCTGGCCGGATGAGCTCTCGCGGCATATTCGACACCGGCCATGCGCTGGCCATGATGGCCGGCGCGGCGACGCTGATCTACGTAGCGTTCTATGCTGTTTTCGCCGGCGCTGCGGTCGCTGGATCTAAGCGACGAGCTGGGCGCAGTAAGGCGCAGCGCTTTGCGGCGGTGGGAATATCGCTGAGGCACTCCGGGCAGATCTTCGTTTCCGGAGCTGGCGGAGGCGCGTCGGGCTTTTTGAACCGGGCCAACAGCGCATTGGCGGGCAGCACAATGAAGAAGTAAACCGCCGCCGCCACCATCAGGAACGAGACGACAGCGTTTAGAAAATTGCCGATCATGACGCTGCCGAGCTTGCAATTGCGCTGAAGTCCGGCTTGCCCACCAGGTCTGCCGATGAACGGGGTAAAGACATCCTTGACCAGCGATGTAACCACGGTGCCGAAGCTCCGCCGATGATGACGCCGACTGCCAGATCGAGCACGTTGCCGCGAAGAATAAAATCCCGAAAGCCCTTCAGCATGTGTTCCTCCGGCATCTCGCGCAATGCGATCGTGAGTCGCTGCTGCTCAGCACCATGCTACACGGCGGCCACCGACTTGCGACAGCAGGAAAAGCGCGATGACCGCTGAGTGCGATAGGCCGACCAGGAACACGATCATGGCGAGGATCATGAGATCGGCGTAGAGCAGGATCAGAATGCCGGCGTGGTAGAGGCTCCACGGCGATGCAGGCAGCGGGCCGTCTCCGCCATGCCCCAGAGCGGCGAAGAGCAAGGCAACGAACTGCCAGTTGGAGCCATGCAGGTTTTGAATGTCGGGAAAGCCCGCCAGCCGCAGGCTCGCGGCGAACGCGCCCAGCGAGAGCAGAAGCGCGCGGGGCAGGGATTTTTGCCGCAGGCGGAAGATGGCGAGGAGCGGATGCACCACTCCCCACTGTAAACGCGTGGCGCCGGCTAGCTGACCAGCTCCATCGCGCGCAGGACTTCGGCGTAGGGCGCGCGCAGCACGCCGCGCTCGGTGATGATCGCGGTGACGTACTTCGCTGGAGTCACGTCGAAGGCCGGGTTGCAGATGCCTACGCCGTGCGGCGTGAGCTGCTTGCCGCCGTGGTGCGTGACTTCGACGGCGCTGCGCTCCTCGATGGGAATCGCATCGCCGGTGGCTGTGGCCGTGTCGATGGTGGACCAGGGCGCGGCGCAGTAGAACGGAATGCCGTGCTCTTTGGCGAGGATGGCGACGTTGTAGGTGCCGATCTTGTTGGCGAAGTCGCCGTTGGCGGCGATGCGGTCTGCGCCGACGACGACGGCCTTGATTTTGCCGGCGCGCATGAGGCTGGCGGCCATGTTGTCGCAGATGACGGTGGTCGGAATGCCGTCGGCCATCAGCTCCCATGCGGTGAGGCGCGCGCCCTGCAGAAAGGGCCGCGTCTCGTCGGCGTAGACGTGAATGTGCTTGCCCTGCTCGACGGCGGAGCGAATGACGCCGAGCGCGGTTCCGTAGCCGCAGGTGGCCAGAGCGCCGGCGTTGCAGTGGGTGAGCACGCCGCCTTCCTCGGGCAGCAGCTCGCCGCCGAATGCGCCCATGGCTTTGCAGGCGGCGATGTCTTCCTCGTACATGGCGTGGGCTTCGGCGAGAATCTTTTCCTTGATCTGGGTCGAGAGTCGCGCCCGCGCGTCAACAGCGCAGCGAAGAGCTTCTTCATGCGGTCGATGGCCCAGAAGAGATTGACGGCTGTGGGACGGGTTCCGGCCAGGCGTCGCAGATTCTCTCGAACTCGGGCGCGAACTCCTGCGGTTGTCGCGGCCTTGGTGTGCTGCGCGCCGAGCGCGATGCCGTAAGCCGCGGAGACGCCGATGGCCGGCGCGCCGCGGACGACCATGGTGACGATGACGTCGGCGACCTGCTCGTAGGTGGTGGCGAGCACGTAGCTCTCCTCGAGAGGGAGCTTGGTCTGATCGATGAAGCGGACGCCTTCCGGGGTCCAGGCGAGGGTAGGAATCATGCATGTTCCAGTTTAACCTGCGCATCATGCTCGAAGAGGGTGCTGCATGGCAGCACATGAAAACATTTTCAAAATCCGCTGGACTTGCCTCCTGTCCGCCTGCTTAGAGTGTTGTTCGTACCCTGGCGCGATTCTCTTGCCTGTCCGCTGACTGATAGACCGCCTTCGCGTCCGCTGCATCCGCTCTGCGTTCAAGGAGAAGTCTTGAACCTCACCTCCGTCGATTGGCTGATCATGCTGCTGTACTTCGTGTTTGTGCTGGGCATCGGCTTTGCCCTCAAGCGCTACATGAAGACCAGCAAGGACTTCTTCCAGGCCGGGCGCGCGCTGCCGGCGTGGATCTGCGGCCTGGCCTTTATCAGCGCCAACCTGGGCGCGCAGGAAGTGATCGGCATGGGCGCCTCGGGCGCCAAGTACGGCCTGGAGACGGCGCACTTCTACGGCATCGGCGCTATTCCGGCCATGATCTTTGTCGGCATCTTCATGATGCCGTTCTATTACGGCTCCAAGGCGCGCTCGGTGCCCGAGTTTCTGCGCATGCGCTTCGATGAAAAGACGCGCGCGCTCAACGCCTGCTCGTTTGCCGTGATGACGGTATTCAGCTCCGGCATCTCGATGTATGCGATGGCGCGGCTGATCCAGGCGCTGCATGTTTTCGATGGACTGTTCCGCGCGCTGGGCTGGCCGCAGGACGGGATCTTTACTTTTTCCATCGTGCTGTCGGCGGTGATCGTGCTGCTCTACATCTTTCTCGGCGGACTCACCAGCGCGATCTACAACGAAGTGCTGCAATTCTTTCTGATCATCGCGGGATTTCTGCCGCTGGTGCTGCTGGGCCTCAAGAATATCGGCGGCTGGAGCGGGTTGAAGGCCTCGGTGCCGATGGCCTACATGCACGAGTGGAAGGGCGTGATGCACGCCAGCACCAACCCCATGGGCATCGAGATCATCGGCCTCGGCATGGGGCTGGGCTTTGTGCTCGGCTCGGGCTACTGGTGCACGGATTTTCTGGTGATCCAGACGGCGATGGCCTCAAAGAACATGGAGTCGGCGCGGCGCGTGCCGCTGATCGCCGCGGTGCCCAAGATGTTGTTTCCGTTCCTGGTGATTCTGCCGGGGCTGCTGGCCATCGGCGCTGCCCACGCCGCACACCACGACCGTGGTGCGCAACGAGAACGGCGTGATCTATCACGAGACCAATGTGGTGCTCGCAACAAGTGGAAGAGGGCCGCGGGCTGGTTCCGGCGAAGATCAACCCCGTGACCGGCAAGCCGATGCTCGATGCCAGCGGGCAGCCGCTGCTGGACTACGACATGGCCACGCCGAACATGCTGCTGCACTACTTTCCCACGGGCATTCTGGGGCTGGGACTGACGGCGCTGCTGGCCAGCTTTATGAGCGGCATGGCGGGCAACGTGACGGCCTTCAACACGGTCTTCACCTACGACCTCTACCAGTCCTACATTCACAAGGGCGCCAGCGACCGGCACTACCTGGCCGTGGGCCGATGGGCGACGGTGGGCGGCATTCTGCTGTCGATCTGCGACAGCGTACGCGGCCATCAACTTCAACAACATCATGGACACGCTGCAGCTGGTGTTCAGCTTTGTGAATGCGCCGCTGTTTGCGACGTTCCTGCTGGGCATGTTCTGGAAGCGCGCGACCGGGCATGGCGCATTTGCAGGGCTCATCGCCGGGCACAGCGGCGGCCATGCTGCATCACGGGCTCACGCTGCCGATTGAGGCGCATCCCGGCATTCACGGCGGATGGATCACGGTGGTGCATCACTATCCCAGCGACATGGCGCAGAATTTCTAGGGCGCGATCTTCGCCTTCAGCGCCAACTTCATCGTCACCGTGGTCGTGAGCCTGTGCACCAAGGCCGCGGCCCGAGGCGGAGCTGGTGGGCCTGGTGCACTCGCTTACACCCAAGCCGCCGCGCGCGCACGACCGCTGGTGGAAGAGTCCCGAAGCGCTGGCCATTGCCGTGCTGCTGGGCGCCGTTGCGTTGAATATTTTCTTTTTCTGAGGTGGAGGAGCATCGATGAGTCTCGATCTGCGCATTCCCATGGGATTGATGTTCACGCTGGTCGGCATGATCCTCACGGTCTTTGGCATTGCCACACGCATGAGCAACGCAGCCTCTATGCGCAAGAGCCTGGGCATCAACGCGAATTTCTGGTGGGGGCTGGTGCTGCTTGCTTTCGGGCTGACCATGTATGTGCTGGGCCTGCGCAGCCAGCAGCGGCTGGCGAAGGAACCGCCGCCAGCCGAAGAGGGCGAAGTGCGCCGCGGACACTGACGCGGTTTCATTTTGGTCGCGGCCGCGCCGCCGTCTCGCGGCGTGAACCGATCTCTCCTGTCGCGCACGTACACTGGAGAGAGCGATGAAGCGCAGAACCATCGAACATTACGAGATTGTGCGCAAGCTGGGCGCGGGCGGCAGCGGCGTGGTGTATCTGGCCAACGACACGCTGCTGCAGCGGCCGGTGGTGCTGAAGATTCTGCGCGCCGGGCCTGCTCTCCGCGCAGCAGATGCGCACCACGGTGCTGCGCGAGGCGCGGCTGGCCTCGGCCATCGAGCATCCCAACGTCTGCGCCATCTACGAAGTGGGCGAGAGCGGCGACGAAGGCTACATCGTGATGCAGTATGTGCCCGGCCAGTCGCTCGATCAGCTGATCGCGCGCGGGCCCGGCGACGCCGCAACTGGTGCTTTCGGTTGGCATCCAGATCGCCGACGGCCTGCAGGCCGCGCATACGCTGGGCATCTTTCATCGCGACCTGAAGCCGCAGAACGTGATGCTGACCGACGGCGGCCTGGTAAAGATTCTCGACTTCGGTCTGGCGCGGCGGCTGCAGCCGGAGGACGCCAGCTTCGATCCCGCCAAGCCGGCGCTGGCCAAGGACGCGTCAATGGCCGCGACCTACACCGCGCGCGGCGGCACCATTCGCTACATGGCGCCGGAGCAGTTCGTCACCGGCCAGTCGAGCGTGCAGTCGGATGTGTGGGCGCTGGGCGTGATTCTGTACGAGCTCGCCAGCGGCCGGCATCCTTTTGCGCGGCCCGATGCCGAGGACTTTCAGGCCATTCGCGCCATTCAGTTCTCCGATCCGGCCGACCTGAGCGAGATTGTTCCCGGGATCTCCACGGAGCTGAAGAGCGTGATCGCGACGTGCCTTGAAAAAAATCCGGCGCGCGTTATGGCACAGCGGCCGAAGTGCGCGAGGCGCTGAAGACGATCATGAAGGCGCTGCAGATCGAGACCGGCGTCATTCCCGGCGACGCAGCGGCCAACCTGCCCACGACCGGGCGCCGAGGCGGAGAAGCGCGCGACTGGGTTTCTCTCGATGCTCGCCGAGCGCTTCCGCGAGTCGGCCGAGCGAGCGCGCGCCGCAGAATTCGCTGGTGGTGCTGCCGTTTGCGAATCTCGGTGCGACAGAGGTTGCGCCGCTTTATGGCTATGCGCTGGCCGACGCGATTGCCGCGCGGCTGGCGCGCATTCCCGGCGCTCGTGGTGCGGCCGTCGAGCACGCTGATGTCGGTGCCGATCGCGCAGATGGATCCGCTTGTCTGTCGGGCAGAAGATGCTGGTTTCGTTTGTGCTGGCGGGCAGCTTTCTGCGCTCGGAGCATGGCTTCGATCTGAACTGGCAACTGCTCGATGTGGGCTCGCAGAGCGTGCGCTCCGGCGGAGCGATCCGCGTGGCGTCGCTGGATTTGATCGCGGTGCAGACTGAAATTTCAAACGAAGTGTTTGCCGCGCTGCACGGGCTGCGCCGCGCGCGACCAGATTGATGCGCCGCGCGCGTGCGACCGCATGACGGCTCGCTGCCCGGTCCGGTGAGCGAGGAGTATCTGCAGGCGCGCGCGCTGCTCAGCTCGTTCATGGTGCGCACCGGCTCGCGCGCCGATCTGGATCGGGCCCATGCGCTGTTTGCCAGCGTGACAACGAAGGATCCGCAGTTCGCCGCGGGGTGGAGCGGGCTCGGCATCGCGGAACTGCAGTATGTGCGCCACGGCTTCGGCGGGCAGATTCACGTGATGCATGCGCGCCGCGCCTTCGACGAGGCGCTCAAGCTCGATCCCGCATTCGACCGAGGCGAATCTCTATCGCATTTACATGCTGCTCTCGCGCGGCGAAAAGGAGTCGGCGCGGCACGGCATCGCCAACCTGCTCGCCAGCGCGGCCAACGACTGGAACGTGCACATGGTGGCCGGCATCGCGCTGCGCGGCGACGGCATGTACGACGAGGCGCTGCAGCAGTTCAGCCGCGCGCTCAAGCTGAATCCGGCGAACGCGGCGATTCTCTATAACCATCGCGCGCGCGTTTACCACTACCAGAACCAGATCGAGCTGGCCGGCGACGAGCTTGAAAAGGGCCTCGCACTCGAGCCGCGGCATCCGCTGCTGCGCACGTCGGCCGGCTACCAGCAGATGCGCATGGGCAATCTGCACGCGGCGATCGAGATTCTGGAGGGCGTGATTCGCGACGATGAGTCGCTGCGCATCGCCGTGCCGACGCTGGCGATGTGCTACGTGCAGGTGGGCGAGCGCGAGCGCGCTGCGGCGCTGCTGAAGGACGACACGCTGGCCGCGGCCGAGGCCGACAGCGAGATGGCTTATCGGCTGGCGACGCTACTTCGCGGTCGAGGGCGACTCGAGCGAGGCGCTGCACTGGCTGCGCCGCGCGATCTATCTCGGCAACGAGAACTATCCCTGGTTCCAGAAAAATCCGGCGTGGAACAACCTGCGCACCAACTGCGGACTTCGAGCGCATTCTCGAGGACCTGAAGAAGAGCTTCCGCAGAAACCAGAAGACGTGGAAGCGGCTGCTGGAGCAGGTGCCGCCGGAAGCGGAATGATACGAAGCGCGGGCTGTTTCCGCTGAATCTGTGCGATATACACTGAGGGCGATGCAACTAGAACCCGTTCTCGAAGCGGATTTTCCCGCTGTGATCGATCTCGTGAATCTCGCTTTTCGTGGCTCCGGCCCGGAGGCGAGCTGGAACATCGAGTCCGGCATCATCGATGGCCTGCGCCTGACTGACTCGCTGCTGCGCGCGGATCTCGAAGCCAAGCCTGACGCGCAGTTTCTTCTCCATCGCGACCCTGCGGATGGAACCATTCTCGGGACCGTGTGGCTCGATCCCGGAGAAGACGGCGACTGGTATCTTGGCCTGCTCACCGTCAGGCCGTCGCTACAAAGCAAGCACATCGGCCGTGCGCTGCTGGCTTCGGCGGAGGGCTTCGCAAAGCAGCGAGGCGCGCGCCGCATTCGCATGACCGTTGTGAATGTGCGCTCGGCGCTGATTGCCTGGTACGAGCGCAGAGGTTACGCGCGAACCGGCGAGACCAAGCCGTTTCCCTACGGGGACAATCGCTTTGGCACGCCGCTGCGCGACGACCTGGAGTTTGTTGTGCTGCAGAAATCTCTCTGAATGCTCCGCGGCGACACAGCTGCCGCTAGTTCTCCTCTACGATCGCCAGGTCCCATGGCTCGAGGGTAAGCTCTTCGTCGTGAGAAACTGCTTTGCCATCGAGTAGATCAGCTCCCGCACCATACGCATAGGTCGCGTGCACCGGCGCTGCGGAGTAATTGAAGTAGTAGTGCAGTCGCTTGCCCATGCGATTGATGCCGCTCTGCACATGCACCGCCGCGGGCAGCTGCTGATCGCTCGAAGTGAGCCCGGCCTCTTCAATCGCGTGCTTCATGATCGCGGCCTGCAACTCGTCGGAAAGATATGTGCCCTCATACAACAGCGTGCCGGTGCCGAAGTTGTTTTCCGTGATCGCGGGCCACTTGCCGAAGAAGGGATGGTCGTAATAGGCAAGCGCCTTGGCGTGCTCGGGCATCAGGAACTCCGCCCAGTACTGAACCTTGTTCGCGTCTCCGACGTGAAAGGGATCGCCCTTGAGCGCGAGCGGATGCTCGAGGCTCGAAAACTCCTGATAGCTGAAGCCCGCCGCTTCGCGCAACGGCCCCGGCGCGCGCACCCAGCGCACGGCGGAGTTCTCGTTGGCAAATCCGCTCTTGAAGGTCATCACTACGTGGCCGCCGTTCTTCACGTAGTCGGAGATGCGCTGGAGCAGAGCGTCGTCCGAGATGTAGAGCGCGGGCACGATGAGCAGCTTGTATGCGAGAAATCCTGCGTCTCGGGAAAGACAAAATCCGCGCCGACGTTCAGGTCGTAGAGCGAGTGGTGCAACTGCTGCACGCAGCGAAGCGTAGCCGTCTGGCTTCGCCGGTCCAGCTGCGCGCGGGTACACCGCCGCCATAGGGCATAAAGCTGATGGCGTTCGCCGAATCGCGGCTCCAGAGAATGGCGACATCGTTGTGAATCTTGCAGGCCGACGAGCTGCGGGCCGATCTTTCTCAAGCTCATGCGCGGTGCGGGTCATCTCGGCGTACTCGCGGTTGGGCTCAAGATCGTGCGAAAGGATGCCCTTCCAGTAGGTCTCCTGATTGGCGGCGATCGAAGCCCAGTGCCAGTACTCCACCATGTTGGCGCCGTTGGCGAGATAGGTGTACACATCTTCGCGCAACTGGCCGTCATAGGGCGGAAACTGGCCGCCGAAGTCCAGCCGATGGTCTGCGCGTTGGTTTCCGTCACCAGGAAATTGGCGTGCTTGAGCGAACGGGAGAAATCGCTCTGAAGCGACTGGAACGAGCCGTCGTAGTGGTCCTGCGTGCCGTGGTAAATGTTGTCGGCGACAATGTCGAGCGACCTCGGCAACGGCCTCTTCATTCACGTCGCGCTTCATCATGCCGCCGTAGTCGGTGGTGACGAACTGCCGCGGGCCGGCGCACTCGCGCACCAGCTCCGCCTGCCAATGCAGAAAGTCGGTCACGCGCATCTGGCTCCAGCGCGTCCACTCAAGCTTGTAGCCGGTGGAGATGGTGCCGTCGCGCTTGGGCAGGTCTTCCCACGTGTGCAGGTTCTCGCCCCAGTAGTTCAGGAACCATGCCTTGCTCAGCGCTTCCGGCGTGACGAACTTCTTTTCGAGATAGTGCTGGAAGCCGATGAAGACGTCGGGATTGGCGGCGTCGTAGCTGGAGGTTTCGTTGTCAAGCTGCCAGCCGATGACGGTTGGGTTGTCTTTGTAGTGCGCGACGATGTGACGGATGAGCCGCTCGGCGTAGAAGCGATACGCGGGCGAATCGGTGTCCATATTCTGGCGCAGGCCGTAGACCGCGGGCTGCGCCTTGCCGCCGAACATGCCGGGAGGAATGCGGTCGGCGAGGATTTCAGGATGCTGATGCGCCATCCATGCGGGAATCGAATACGTGGGCGTGCCGAGGATGACTTTGATGCCGGCCTTGCCCATGGCGTCGACGATGCGGTCCATCCATGCGTAGTCGAAGTGGCCGTCCTCGGGCTCCCACAGGCTCCACGTGGACTCGCCCATGCGGACCACGTTGAGACCGGCGGCCTTCATCAGCGCCACGTCTTTTTCGAGGCGGGCATTCTGATCGCCGGGCATGTACTCGTTGTAGTAGGCCGCGCCGTAGAGCACGGTGGGGAAGTTGAGATCGGGACCGGTGGGCTGTGCGGGACTGGATTGCGCGGGCGCATTCAGCAAGACAGAGGAAAGGAAGAGCACCAGAAAAGCGAGAAAGCGTTTGCTGTGTACGGTCATGTTGATCCTCGTATCCGCGCGCAGTATGGCCTGGAGAGACGGAAGGACCATGAAAACACTTCTAGGCAAAGGTAAGCAAGACGACTTCGGCTTGTGTGCCGACACGCAGGGGCGGACCCCACGTGCCCACGCCGCTTGAGGTGAGCACCTGCAGAGTGTTGAACCGTTGCAGGCCGTAGGTGAACTTGCCAAAGGCGCGGCGCGCGATCCACGTGAACGGAAAGACCTGGCCGCCATGCGTGTGGCCGCAAAGCATCAGGCTCACGCCGGCCTGCTCGACAATCGGAAGCCGGTTGGGCACGTGCTGCAGCAGAATGCTTGCCGGTGCTTCGCTGAGATGAAAGCCGAGCAGCAGTTGCCGCAGCGCGATGGGGTGGGTGGAGGTGCGGTAGTCGACGCCGATGATCTGCAGGCCGTCGACCTCGACGCGCTCGTCGCGAAGCACGCGCACGCCGCCTTGCCGCAGCCCGGCGAGATAGTGCTCAGCATCTCCGATCTCCTCGTGATTGCCAGAAACGAAAAAGATGCCCTGCGGCGGCTTCAACTCGAATAGCGGCGCGGCGATGATTGCTGGATCAACACGCGTTCCGTCGAAGAGATCGCCGGGCAGAAAGATTGTGTCCGGGTTGAGGCGCTTTGCGATTCCGGCGACACGGGCCGCGAAATGCGCGGCGTTTACGTTGCCGAGGTGCATGTCGCTCACCACCAGCGCGGTGCGGCCGCGCCAGGATGCGGGCAGGCGGTCGAGCGCGACCGTCACGTGTTGTACGCGGAGGATGCGGGCGTTGATGACACCGTAAAGAAAAACGGCGACGGATGCGGCCAGCAAACCGCTGGCGAGCCAGGGACGAGCCGTCAGATGTTCCGTCCCCGGCAGAGCTAAGCGCAGGATGAGATCGATGAGCCAGGCAAGGCAGGCGCCGAAGAAGAGATAGTTCAGCAGGCCGAGCCAGACGGCGGAGATCTTGTAGAGGGACGAAACGATCGGGCCATTGAAACGAAACCCAAGGACAGTCGAGATCACGAAGATCACAGAAAGCACGGCCAGCGCAACGCGCAGGGTGAGCGTTGCGGCGGCGGTTAGCGGCCAGCCGAAGTCGATCCAGGTGCAATAGAGGAACCAGTGCGCAAGGAAGAGGATGGTCTGGACAATCGCGACGCCCAGAATTGGCCACGCTTTCAAAAAAGTCTCCTTCTTTCATTCTGGCATGAGCCCGCGCGGCGCGCGCCGGCAGCGTGAAACAATGGAGGCATGGCAGGCGCAGCGCGGGACCGGATCGGCCTCTACATTTCGATTCCGTTTTGCCGCTCGAAGTGCACTTATTGCAACTTCGCCTCGGGCGTGTACCCGGCCAGCGACCATGCGCGCTATGTTGACCGCCTGATTGAAGACCTGCGCGGCGCAGGAGCATGGGCCGCGGGGACGGGCGTCGCGCTGCCGCGCGCCGTCGACACGATCTACTTCGGCGGCGGCACGCCGAGCGTGTTGGAGCCCGACCTGATTGCGCGTCTGTTTGCGGCCATTCGCGCGGAGTTCGCGGTTGAGCCAGACGCCGAAATCACGGTGGAGTGCGCTCCCGGGCAGATCGGCGACGCGACACTTGAGGCGCTGGCCCGTGCCGGCGTCAATCGCGCGAGTCTGGGCGTGCAGTCGTTCATCGATCGAGAGGCGCACGTGAGCGGACGACTACACACGCGCGCGATGGTGCTGGACGATGTGCGCCGCCTGCGCGCTGCGGGCATCGCCAACGTGAACCTTGACCTGATTGCCGGCTTGGCCGGGCAAACATTCGCGTCGTGGCGCGAATCGCTGTTCGTACTCGTCGATACCGGCGTGCCGCACGCGAGTGTCTACATGCTCGAAGTCGATGAGGATTCGCGGCTGGGGCGCGAGATGCTGGCTGGCGGCGCGCGCTATTACGCAGAGCTGGTGCCCACGGACGATGCGATTGCGGGCATGTACGAGACTGCGATTGAAACACTGGCGGGCGTGGGACTCGCGCAGTATGAAATTTCGAATTTTGCGCAGCAGGGCTTTGCCTCGCGGCATAATCTGCGCTACTGGCAGCGGCAGCCCTATCTGGGCATTGGGCTCGATGCCTCGTCGGCGCTCAATGAACGCGAATCCGGCTATGTGCTGCGGGCGACCACGACCGACGACCTGAAGGCGTATCTGGCCGGTCCGCAGACGGCGGAGACGGCGTGGCTTTCACCTGAGCGCCAGCATGAGGAAGCGTGGTTCCTGGGCCTGCGGCTGAACGCCGGTGTGCGGCCGGTGCAACTGCGCGAGGAGTTTGGTGCGGAGCGCGTGGCGCGGGCGCTGGATGTGGCGGCGCGGCTGATCGAGGATGGATTGCTCACCCGTGACGGGGACGCGGTACGGCTCACCGCGCGCGGACGGCTGCTGTCCAACGATGTCTTTCAGGAGTTTCTTAGCGAGGCCGTCGAGCATCCGCACGCCACGGTCCGTTAGCCAGCAAACTCACCACGCCAGCAATTCATCGCCTGAGCCGGGCGCTAGAAACGCCACCGGCTCCTTGGCCTGCGTGCAGTTGCCGAAGCACTGGATCGATTCCGGGCCAATCTCCTTGGCCTGATCGAGGGCCAGCTCGGCTTCGCGCAGCACCACCACCGGCGAGCGGCCCTCACTGGATGCGATGCCAAAGCAGGCCGAGAGGCGGATCGCCTGGCCGGCCAGCTGGAAAGGCGTCGCAAACACGTCCATACGCAACCTCTCGGCCAGCAGCACGGCGTCGACGGTGCTGCAGCCGGGCAGAATCGTGAGGAATTCATCTTTGCCCGCGCGACCGAGAAGGTCATAGCTGCGTAGCAACCGGCCAACGCGCTCTACCGTCTGGCACAGCAGGTCGTCGCAGGCCTCGGTGCCCAGCTGGGAGTTCCAGTGGCCAAAGTCGTCGATGTCAAACAGCAGCAGGCAGAGCTGGGTCTTCATTCGCTGCATGCGATCGGTCTCGCGAAAGAGGATGGAGAGCAGCGTGGAGCGGTTGTAGACACGAGTCAGCGGGTCCTGCTGCGCGCTGAGCGCTGTGGCTTCGCGCAACTGATCCAGGTCGCGCATGCGCCGGTAGGTGCGCAGCACAATGTCGAGACGGATGCGCAAGTGTGGATTGGTGGCCGAGCGCGGAATCAGATCGTCGATCACACCGTTGCGCAGATGCGTGGCCCACTCACTGCCCAGCGCATCGGCGATCACTACGATGGGGCAGCGCTGGCCGCCCACCGCGCCGCGCGCTGTTGTGATCATCTGGCCCAGGTGCACGCCGGGCAGCTGTGCGTCCAGCAGCACCAGGTCAGGCGGCTGGGGTCCTGTCAGCGCGGATTGCGCCGCTTCGCCGGAGAGCACCACTTTCACCTGGGCATCGGCCGCGGTCAGAACCGGTTCAATGGACGCGAGCAGGGATGGATCGTGCGACGCGAGCAGGATCGTGGGATGAAGTTCCGCGTGCATCCATGCACCTCAATAAAAGGTGCATCGGCGCAGGTTAGGGATGCTTGAGGGAATGGCTGTTGAAATCTTGGGCAGAACTAATACCGAAGGCATCTTGCGCGGAGCATTGGAGTTGCGGCCAACGCTTCGCGCGGAATGCTAGTCGACGAAATCGACCTGTGGCTTGATCTGAATCACGCCGCGCTCGTAGCCGGTGTCGAGCAGTTTGCGGATGGCTTCGCGCCCGTCAGCGCCGTAATCCAGGGTGCGGTCGTTGACATACATGCTCACAAAGCGGTTGGCGAGCGAGCTGTCCAGATCGCGCGCGAACTGCATGGCGTATTCGAGAGCCTGCTCGCGATGATCGAGCGCGTGTTGAATGCTGTCGCGCAGGGCCTTGGAGATGATCTTGTGCTGCTCCGCGCCCAGCGAGCGGCGAATGGCGTTGCCGCCCAGTGGCAGAACTAAACCGGTCTGCTCGCGCCACCAGATGCCGAGATCGAGCACGCGATAGAGGCCGCTGGAGCTGTAGGTGAGCTGGCCCTCGTGAATAATGAGCCCCGCGTCGTATTTGCCGGCGAGAATCTCAGGAATGATCTGGTCGAAGGGAACAACGGCCGTTTCAACATCGGGGTTGAAGATCTTGAGCGCGAGGAAAGCTGTAGTCAGCTCGCCGGGCACCGCGATGCGAATCTTGCCCAGGTCCTCTGGCGTGAGCGGCTTGTTGGAGACGACCATGGGGCCGTAGCCCTCACCCACGCTGCCGCCGCAGCCCATGAGCATGTAGCTCTGCTGCACATACGGGTAGGCGTGAAAGCTGATCGCGCTTACATCGAAGAAGGCTTCGTTCTGCGCGCGGCGGTTCAGGGTCTCGATATCGCAGAGGGTATGTGTAAAGCGGTAGCCGGGCACGCGCACCTTGTTGGTGGCGAGACCGTAGAACATGAAGGCATCGTCAGAGTCGGGGCTGTGCGCGATGGAGATATCGATCACTTGTTGCGCAGGAGCCGCAGCGGGGGATTGAGTGTTCACAGAGATACCAAGGTCCTTTCAAATATGCCGCAATGAATTGGATGCAGCGGAGGGTTTATCGGCGCAGCCGCTGCCAGCCACTCGCCACGCCGGCTGCGGCAGCGATCTTGAGCGCATCGCCGGGCAGAAACGGCACGACCGCCAGCGAAAGCGTCGCCGGCAAAGCCGCGTGCGTGCGTCCCGCAAGCCACAGCGCTCCGCAGGCCAGGATCAGCAGATCGCCAAGCGCCGCGCTTGCCAGGCTCGCGGAGAATCCGCGGCCCAGGCGCGGGCGAAGCAGCGCAATCAAAAGCGCCGCCGCCGGATAGGCCATGAGATAGCCGCCGGTGGGGCCCAGCAGATGCGGGAGGCCGGTGAGAGCGGCAGCTCCCGGAGTAAAGACGGGCAGGCCCATTGCGCCCTCGGCCAGGTACGCGGCCAGAGTACCCGCGGCCATGCGCGGGCTCAGCAGCAGACCGAGCACCAGAACGCCGAAGGGCTGCAGCGTGAGCGGCACTGGCGTGAACCAGAGCGGAATGGCGACATGCGCGCAGAGGGCAAGGAAAGCGGTGCCCAGCGCGAGCGTGCCGGTGACGCGAAGCCAGGCGGGCAGCGCGGTGCGCGAGGCTGCGGGAGCGAGCGGTGCGGAAATTTCGTTGTTCACGGATGTTCCCTCAAGGCTCAGATTCAAAGTCTGTTTCACTGGCCGGTGCAACTGGATCGGCGGGCCCGGAGCCGCGAAGACGGCGGCGATGCAGCCAAATATGGCGCGCCATACCCGCAACTGCTACCAGCAGTCCTGCGAGCGAAACCACGAGAGCGATAACGAGCCAATGCATGACTGCAAAAGCCAAGAATACCAGATGGCCCAAGGCGCGCCTGTGGTTGCTCGGCTACTCCTGGCGCACGCTTTCCAGCAGCCAGTCGAGGTAGCCGCGGCTGCCGCTCTCCACGGGCAAAACCAGGAACTCGGGCGTCTGGTAGCTGTGCAGCGTATGCAGCCGCGTCTCCAGGGCGGCCAGGCGCTCTGTGCTGGTCTTTAACAGCAGCACTGTTTCCTGCGCGGACTCGATCGCACCCTGCCAGCGGTAGATGGATTCGACGGCAGGCAGCAGCGTGGCGCAGGCTACAAGCCGTTCCTCGACCAGCGTGCGCGCCAGCTTCTGCGCCTCGGCGGTGTCTGCCACAGTTGTGAGCACAATGCGGGCTGTGGAGTCGGTTTGTGCATCCAAAGTTCTCAGCACCAGTGTACGGTTGCGCTGCGACGCTGGAAGGGCGCTGCGTGCAGTGCGGCGCGTTTGCCAAGGTTGATTCCTTCACGCAGGTTCGCGGGAAGTTGCCCTTGACCCGAGAGGGCATGGCCGCTTCAACTCAGAAACTGAAGAACTATGCACGAAGAAACCATCCCGACGAATGCCACGGCCACAGCGGAGACGCTGCCGCTGCGGAGCCGCGTGCTGGCATGGGCGCAAGGCATGTGGCGGCCGGCGGGCACCGCGGTCGCGGTCGCGCTGATTCTCATTTTCGGCTGGGGCGTGGTCAACGGCAAGCATGGCCTCTCCGCGTGGGAGCAGCAGCGCGTGAAGGACAAGGAACTGCGCAAGGAGATTGACGCGCTGCAGCAGGAAAATGCCCACCTGCGCGATCATGTCGACCGGCTCAAGACCGATCCCGGCGCCATTGAGCACGAGGCCCGCGAGCAGTTGCACTACGCCAAGCCCGGCGAAGTGATCTACGATCTGCCGCCGCAGCCGCAGAGCCAGCCCGCAAACAAGTAGCCCGCGTCACTCTCTTAAAAGTCGATGTGCGCGCGCACGGAGCCCACCCAGGCCGGACCGCGGTCGCGGTTGTAGCCGGGGTTGTCGATGTGCTGCACGTCGATCGCATAGAACAGGCCGCGCCAGGCATGCAGCGTGTAGTAACTCTCGACGATGTTTTCGCGGCCGTAGTTCAGGTTGCCGTCGCCGAGTAGAAAACCGAGACCGCCGTAGCGCAGATAGTTCTGGTGGTCGCGCTTGATGGCGTTCGAGACCACGGCGAGGCCGATCTTGTCGTTGGGGCGATGCCACTGATTGCCCGCGTAGTCGCCGCCTGCCTCGACGGTTTGGTCTACCTCGGTGTAGGCGAAGGACTCGTGCTGGCCTTCGTTCCATCCGAAGCGGCCAAACAGGCGCAGGTTTGCCGTTACCTCCTGCTCCGTGTTGTAGCCAAACCCGTACTTGAGCGCCCCGATGTGCTCGTGCGCCAGAATGTTCGGCGTCGGATCCGTGCCCGCTAGATAGGCGTCGACCGCTTCGCGATAGGTGCCCATGTGCGCGCGGTTGGCAAAGAAGAGCACGCGCGTCGTGCCCTTGCGCCCGGGCAGCAAGCTCTTGCGCAGCTCGAACTCGCCGTTTTGCGCATGCGCGCGGCTGAAGGCCCAGTCGAGATCGATGCCGTTAGCCACGGTGGGCATGGCGAACAGGCCGTAGCGCAGGCTCCAGATGCGGTCGTCATACTCTGCCATGCCGCCCACGGTGTAGCCGCGCGTGTCGGCCGCGTAGTCCCACGCGCCGTTGTTTACCGTCGTCCAGTTCATGAACTGCAGATGGCTGTCGGAGCCGACTTCATTTGCGTCGAAGAAATCCGGCAGCGTCATCTTGCCGATGCGGAACTCGACACGCCGCACGGGAACCTTGTCGGCCAGGGCGAAGAAGTTCGAGTCCTGCTCGACGGTTTCGTCGGTCAGGCCGATGACCTGGTGAATCTGATAGCGCGCCAGGTATGGAACGGAACCGAGGTTGGGGTTGCGCACTACGTCGATGTTGGTAAAACCTGCCAGTCCAAGGCCCTCGCTGAGTCCGCGGCCACCGGCGCTCTCCAGATCGAGAATCAGGTCGGTGTTGTAGCGGATGGAGTGGGTGGGCCGCACCGCGCCGTAAATGGTGCCCACCATCGATGTTTTGTACTCGGCCGAATTATGGAAGCTGTTCACGCCCTGATACGGCGCGTGAAACGGTAGCCTGCCCTGGAAGATGATGTTGGCCTGGCCGGAGAGCCAATAGCGCGCGCCATCCGGATGCGGCGCCATGGTGACGACGGGCTGGGGGGCGTCGGCGGCTGGCGTCTGGGCGCATGCGGCGGAGACGCCAAAGGCGGCGCAGAGGAGTGCCTGGCCGCCGCAACGGAGCCAGCTAGAGCTTAGAGAATGAGTTGCGCCGCTGGGGAGGTGCATGCGTGCCTGCTGTCCATGGTAGCGGGCGAGGCCCGGCGTAGAGTATTAAGCTTGCACAGATCTGCCCCGGCGCTCCTAGCCGCAGAACTATCCAAAGGTATAGCTGCGCGGCCATGCAGCGGGAAGGTAGAATTCCCCCGAACCCGATGCCCCATAAAATTGCTGTCTGGCTTCTCCGCGCGATCGAAGTGCTCTTCTTTACGGGGCTGGCGGGTTGCGTGCTGGTGGTGATGATCAGCTGGGTCTCGATTGCCAAGGCCAGCTTCACAAAAGACACTCAGTCAGACAAATAACGCCGGCCCACTGACCCGGGCACGACGCGCTCAGGCGCGGCCGGCGAACTCACCCGTCTCCGTGAAGACGCGGACCTTCTCGCCTTCCTTGATGAAGAAGGGAACCTTGACCTCGAGGCCCGTTTCGAGCTTCGCGGGCTTGGTCACATCGCCGCGCGAGGTGTCTCCGCGGACGGCTGGCTCGGTATAGGTGACGGTCAGCTCGACCTTTTCAGGGAGCTGCAGGCCGATGGGGTTGCCGTTGAACTTGTCGAGCTGCAGGAGCGCGCCTTCGACGAGGTAGTCGAGGGCGTTGCCGAGCTTGTCGGCCGCAAGATCAATGGTTTCGAAGCTTTCCTGATCCATGAAGTGCGATCCGTCGCCATCGGAGTAGAGGTAAGAGACTTCGACGGTTTCGAGGTCCGGTTCCTTGAACTTCTCGCCTGCCTTGAAGGTCTTGTCGAAGACGGCGCGGGTGAGCAGGTTGCGCATCTTGAAGCGGACGAGGGTTTGGCCGCCGCGCGCGGTCGGCGTGGAAACTTCCACGTCCATGCAGTAGTAGGGGGCGTTCTCGAACTCGAAGTACATCTTGCGCTTGATGTCGATTGCGTCAATCAGGGCTGCCATGAGGATTATTTTAGCGAACGCCCGCGGGGGTTGAAACCTACCCCCGCTGTGCCCACAGATTGCAGAAGGCAGGCGGCTTTTGGCTGGCGGTGAGTGGGCCGACTGGGGCGAAGGGCGGATAGCGGATGGCGTACACCGGGGCGAAGCGCGAGCAGAGGAAAGGGAGCATGCCGTCGGTGCGGCCGAGGGCCTCGGCGTACTCGACGAGCAGCTTCATGCCGGGGGAGCGGTCGATGGTGGCCTGCATTCCGGCGAGGGCGCGAAGCTCGTTGCCTTCGATGTCCATTTTGCAGACGTCGATGGGCGGCAGGTTGAGGGAGTCGATGGTTTTGAGAGGAACCTCGACGGGATCGACGCCCTCGAAGACGTTGGAGTGGCCGGAGTTGCCGGGAGCGCGGAAAAGGGAGATGGAGCCTTCGCTGTCGCCGACGGCGATGGGGAAGACGGTGACCTGTGAGGCGAGGCCGTTGAGCTGGAGATGGCGCTCGAGGCGCTCGACGTTGCGGGGATCAGCCTCAATGGCGAAGACGCGCGCGCCGCGCTTGGCGGCTAACAGGGTGTAAATTCCGATGTTTGCGCCGACATCGAGCACGGTGCAGCCGGGGGTGATGGCGTCGCAGAAGAGGGCGCGCTCATTTTTCTCGAAAAAGGCGGGGCGGTGCCAGAGATTGATGCCGATGATCTCGCGGACATCGACTTCCATGGTGAGGTTGCCGTCGAAGTCGTTGACTTTGAGGAGCATGTCGCGCCGGGGCAGGAGGCGCTCGTAGACCTTGCGCAGCAGGCCGAGGCCGCGGACGTAGGGCAGGTGGCGGGTGACGCGGCCGCAGCGTAGCAGGGTCTCGATCATGCGTTCTCTCCGGGTTTGGTGTGGCGAAGTTGTTGGAACCGTGTGCGATGCGGCTGCGATTCGCCCGCGCGCAGGGGTACGGATGGGGCGATGATAGCTGCGTTGTGCGGGCGTTCCGGTTCGATCTGCGGGTGGACCGCGCGGCGCTGGGTGGCGCGGGAATTGGGTTCTTATTTTGGGAAGTGCGGGAGCCGTGCGGGGGTCGGAACGGAGCGCGGGGCGCTCAAGTTGGGGTGACGCGGGAGCGACACTTTTGTTTTTGATCTGGAGGCGGGGTGGGCTCCTGGTTTCTCACCCTCTCGCGCGATGAAACTGCGCGAGGGATGAGGCATCTATATTCGCCTGGACTCAGGCGGCCGAGGATGCTGCGCGGGACCCACGATTCTCGATCCATCGAGGCGCGGGGACTGGGCGGGAAGGTGGCGGAGATTGCAGCCGGGGATTTTTGGCGGCGTCGTAATAGATCGACCTGTGGCAATAGATGCAGGTTGCGCCAGAGACGGGCTGAGTGATGCTGTCGATGGGCCGGGGGAAGGTTCTGAAGCACTCCGGGCAGGCGATGGTGACGGACTCCGCGCCTCTGGCGTCATTGCTGTTTTGCTGGACCACAGACGGCTTTGGATGCGTCACGAGACGGCATGCCGGGCACTGGCGGAATGGCAATCGCCGTCAACATGAGGGGCACGCCGCTTGCTTTCTGGTAGTAGGCGTCGGCGGTGACTCCTTCGGGAATCTGGCCGGCAGGGAAGTCGCCGCTGGTGGCGACGAGATACATCGCGGGAAATTCCTGGCGGACCACGGCGAGCAGCTCGTAGCCGGACATACGCGGCATGTTGAGGTCGGTGAACAGAACGTCTGGAACTTCGCTGCGGAGCTCGATGAGCGCCGCTACGCCGTCGGCAGCAGACCGCACACGATGGCCCATGAAGGATAAGACCTGTACAACGGAGTTGCGGACGGATTCGTCATCCTCGACGACGAGGATGGATGTCTTGATCTCTGGCATAGTCGGCTCCTGGTGATGCAAAAGGGGAGAGATGAGCCAAGTATGCCGGTGAATTATTTGCGGCGCTGCCCTGTTTTGACCACACCTGTGGATTTGGTGGTTTTGGAGCGGCCGTTCGCGGCGCTGGAGATGTCCGGGCCGGCGTTCGCGGCGCCGGGCATGCGATCTGTGAGCACCACATTCAGCAGGGACTTGTGGACGCGGATGCGGCCGTTGTACTCGATGAAGCCGAGCTTGCGAAAGCGGTTCATAAAAAAGCTGACGCGGGAGCGGGTGGTGCCAATCATCTCCGCAAGAGCTTCCTGCGAGATGACGGGAATCCACTCGGCGGGCTCGCCGGGCTGGCCGAACTCGGCCATGAGCAGCAGGATGCGGGCGAGCCGCTTTTCACTGGAGTTGAAGAGCTGATCGACGAGATCGGCCTGGATGCGCATGCTGTGGGCGAGCAGGAATTTCATGAACACGTCGGAGAAGGTCTGGTCGGCGTGCATGGCGCGGACCATCTCTTCACGGCGAATTCTGAGCGCGGTGCATGCGGTGATGGCGGCGGCCGAGCACAGGCGCAGGCCCTGCACGGTGGCCAGCGCTTCTTCGCCGACAAAGTCGCCGGCGGCGAAGATCGTGATGGTGGCTTCTTTGCCTGCGGTGGAGACAACGGTGACTCGGGCGCGCCCCTTTTGCAGGTAGAAGACGGAGTCGGCGGGGTCGCCCTGCGTGAAGAAGAACTGTTTCGGCTTGAGCTCAACGGTGTGCCGGCCGATGCCGGCGGCGGCCAGAAAGGCCACGGGCTCGAATGCGGTGGGGGTAGCAGTGGTCATCCCTGCCTCCTTCCGCCGGCGGGATAAGTCGCCGATGGCGGAGCGATCTGGACGAGAATCAGGCGCATACGCGGCTGACACTCTACGGATCGCGAGGGATACTGCTCTCACTATATGCGGTTGGCGGGGATTTTGTTGGGTTTTGGGTTCAGGCGCGGTGGGCGTGTGCTGGCGGGGCTTCACAGTTGCACGCATGGGTGCGTTGTTTTTTCTGTGGAGGGGGCGCGGGGAAGTGGAGTTGCTGGTGTGGGTTGCGGGGCGCGGCACGCGGGCACTGTTGCACAGAACTGTGGAGGGGCTTTGGCGCGGGAGGGGGGAGGGGGGTGGGGTGGTGCGTGGTGCCGGGGATGGGGCTGCGGTGGTCATGATGTAAGGATAGGGGATTCGCGGAAATACTCCGCAAAGGGATGTGGTTTGGTTTGTGGGGGTTAGGGGAGATGGGTGTTGACAGGCATTGCATGCGGCGGACTTTGTTGCTGGTGGGTGTGAGGGGCTTGCTCGCCTGTCTGATTGGTTCGCGGGTAGATCAGGTTCCCTCCCCGGTCCCCCGGAAGCTAGGGACCGGGGGCACCCTCGTGGTGGGTTGGAAAGGGCACCGAGAACGGGGCCACCCGCTCACGCGCGGGAGGTTCGTGATTTCCCACCCTTCGCGCGATGAGACTGCGCGAAGAATGGGGCACCCAGAGTTTGTGGCTGGGATAGTGAACCTAGATGAAGGATGGGCCACCCGCCTGGGGGGCAGGCCATGGCACGTAGAGAGCTGATGATAAAGATCGTGCAGTTGATGGGGAAATGAGGATGCTCGGATGAACTGGTATGAACTTCTAAACCGTCGCTGGCACGATCTCGGTCTGAACTCGACGAATGGGGGCTGTGACGAAAATGCGATCCTGGCCTTCGAGTCCCGCAACTCAATCCAGATGCCAACCGAACTTCGGCTCTACTTCCAGTATGTGAACGGAATGAGTATGCGAGGCGGCCATGATGTGGACGATAACGGGTTCAGCTTCCTACCTCTTGCAATGGTCGAAAGCGTAGCCGCTTTTTCATTAAAAATGGGGTGGGAGATCGGGCCCGGTATCGGTCACGAAACAGCGTTCGTGTTCGTGGACTACCTACAGTGGTGCGGCGCTTATGCCTTCGAGACGAATCCCCAAAATGCCGGGACGATCTACTTGCTCGGGGATGAGAAACCGAAACTCGTCGCTTCATCCATGAGTCAGTTCGTCGCCATGTACCTAGCCGATGATCCGCTTCTCTACCAACCCAACGAGGCGGCCTAGCTCTCTCTGGGAGGCCCGTGGACGCGCTGGTAGGTGGTGTCCGGTCCTCTGGCATAGTCGAGAGCAAAAGGCGGGTGGCCCACCCTTAACGTAGTACAAAGCTGGGTGCCCCATTCTTCGCGCGTCCTGTGCGCGAAGGGTGGGAAAGCACGGACCCCACTGGGTTGGCTGCCTCTTAACTTTCCTTTTCCTTATAACGCATCGCTTCGGGTAATTGGTTGCCGCGCTGGAATGCGGTCCATCTGGACTCGATCTCGATGGCGCCGGTGTTGCCGGTTGCGTGATGGCGGAAGCTGGACCACGGCCAGTCTTCCGGTTGGGTGACGAGTCCGCGGACGACGGGGTTCTGGTGCATGTAGTGGAGCTTCTCGATGTGCTTGGCGTCGCTGTGCATGTTGAAGTCGTAGTAGTGAGGCTGCCAGAAATGCGCTTCTTCCGGCCGCTTGAGGGCGCGCGCGACGGTCTGCTTCAACACCTGGATGGCAGAGGCGAGCGATCCGCTTGCTGGTTCGTTGACGAGCAGGTGGACATGCTCGGGCATGAGGACGTAACCGGCCACGACCATGCCGGAGCGCTGGCGCACGCGCTCCAATGCTTGCTCAAAGACCGCGTAGCCGGCACGGTTGGTCAGCAGCGGTTGCCGGCGATAGCAACTGAAGGTGATGAAGTGGAAGACGCCGCATTGTTGGAAGCGAACCACTCCTCGGGGCATTGAGCCGCCATTGTAGCGCTGGCGGGGATGGGTTTGTGGTCTACCACCCTTCGCGCAGAGAACGCGCGAAGAATGGGGCACCCATGGTTTGTGCGGATTGAGGCTGGGATTTGGCGGGGATGAGGTTGTGGTCTCCCACACTTCGCGCGATGAAACTGCGCGAAGAATGGGGCACCCATGGTCTTGCGGATTGAGGCTGGGGTTTTGCGATGGAATGTGGAGATTGCGGAGTTAGGCGGCGGGGGTGCGCATGGCTTCTAAGGCGGCGGTCAGGTCGGTGGCTAGGGATTGCTGGGTTTCTTCGGTTAGCTTGCTGCCGTGGCTGGTTAGGTAGAAGACGTCGATGGCGGTTTCGCCTTCGGTGTCGATGAGGGCTACCTCGATGTTGCACTGATGCTTGGAAAGGGTGAGCGCGATCTGGCGGAGGAGGCCGGGGACATCCTGAGCGACGACCTGGAGGAGCGTGGAGTGGGTGGAGGCCTCGTTGTCGAACTGGAGGCGGGTCTGGACCTCGACCTTGATGCCGGCGGCGTGGTTCATGTGGGCGCGGGACTCGAGCATCTGCTCGACGGGAACTTTTTGGGCGACGACGTCGTGGATGTGGGCGACGAAGCGGTCCTTCTCGCGTGGGGTTGAGCTCGATGGTGCGGAAGGTGTCAGTGAACTGGAAGCTGTCGACGACGACGCCCTCGTCGTTGGAGAATGCGCCGGCTTTGACGATGTTCATGCCCCAGGCGGCGAGTGCGCCGGCCACGTCGGCGAAGAGGCGGGTGCGGTCGCGGACGATGACGGTGAGGTCGAAGAGCTGGCGGTGGGGGCGGAGATCGAGCTGGACGGGGTCTTTATCGAGATTGAGGGCGAGCTGGAAGTGGTTGCGGATGTGCTCGGGCAGGCGGGTTTGCAGGTAGCGCTGGGGGAGGCCCTCGAGGAAGCGCTTGAGGGCGTCGTACTGGCGCGGAGGGCACCATGGCGCGGATGCGATTGAGGAGCGTGGGGTCGATGGAGGCGTGGTAGCGGACCTCGTCGACGGAGCGGTCCATGAAGTTGGCGGTGGCCATGTAGAACTGCCAGAGGTTCTCGGCCTTCCACGGAGTGAGGGCCTCGGGGTTGACGGCCTTGATGTCCGCGTAGGTCATGAGCGTGAGCATCTTGAGCAGGCTGGGCGAGCCGATCTTGTCAGAGAAGGCGCGAACGTTTTCGATGTCGAAGATGTCGCGGCGCATGGCGTTGGACATTTCGAGATGCAGGCGGATGAGCTTGAGGACGGCTTCGCGCTCTTCGGCGTCGAAGTCGAGGCGGGCGAGGAAGCTGTCGGCGAGCTCGACGGACTGGACGGCGTGATCGCCGGAGCGGCGGCCCTTGCCGGTGTCGTGCAATAAGCAGCGCGAGCAGGAAGAGATCGAGACGGTCGACTTCGGGGAGCAACTGCGCGAGGCGGTGCTCGTAGTCGTGCGAAGGCTGGCGGAGGGAGTGGACGTTGTCGATGGTGAGGAAGGTGTGCTCGTCGACGGTGTAGCGGTGGTAGCTGTCGCGGATGACGAGAGCGTCAATGCCGTGGAACTCGGGGATGAGCATCTCGAGAACGCCGAGGGCGTGCATGGTGCGGAGGGCGTGGGCGGCGTGGGGGCCGAGCAGGACTTCGCGGAGTGCGTTCCAGAGATAGGGCCCCTCGGGGATGTGGATGGCGAGGGCGGGCAGGGCGTCGGTGATGCGGTCTTCAGCGGCCTGGGAGAGCGCGTAGCCGTGGGTGGCCATGAGGGAGAAGATGCGGAGGATGGCTGCGGTGTCGGAGAATTGCGCGCCGGGAAGGATGTCGATGCGGCCCTGGTCGAGGATGAAGTCGGTGCCAGCGATGGGCGCGCGGCGGCGGCGGAACTGGCGGTAGAAGCTGACGGGCGCGGGCAGATGCTCCATGAGCAAGGCGGCGCGGCGATAGATGATGCGCGCGTGACGATAGTAGGTGCGCATCCAGTAGGCGGGGTCGGCGGTGCCGCGGGTTTCGAGGCCGATGGAGTTGGCGGCGGCCTCGTCCTGGGACTGCCAGTCGAGGGCGTTGTCGTCGCGGCCGTGGCGGAAGTGGAGGAAACATCGGGCGGCGGCGAGGAAGTCGAAGGCGGCTTCGGCGTCTCCGCGGGCGGACTGGAAGACGCCGCCGCGCTGGCGGGGCCACTCCTTGGTTTCCTTGAGATGAAAGAGGAGGGCGAACCAGACGGCGAGATGGTAGTCGCGCAGGCCGCCGGGGCAGTCTTTCAGATTGGGCTCGAGATGGAAGATGGTGTTGCCGAACTTGGCGTGGCGGGCGCGGGCGATCTCGCCGAGCTTCTGGGTGATGGTGTTCCACTCGCTGAGGACGAGGCCGGGCAGGATGGTCTGGTGGAGCTGCTGGTAGAGCGGGAACTGGCCGGCGAGGAAGCGGCGGTCGAGGGTGGCGAGGGTGAACTCGAGATTGTCGGGGTCGAAGCGGCCGGCTTCCTTGAGGGTGCGCGAGGCGGGGCTGGCGCGGAGGCCGATGTCCCACATGCCCTGGATGATGGTGCGGACCGCTTCGCGGGACTGCTCCTCGGACTTGTCGTCGGCGATAGGCGAATAGGACGTCGATATCGGAGTAGGGGAAGAGGTCTTTGCGGCCGTAGCCGCCGAGGGCGAGCAGCGCGACATTGGGCGCGGGGACGGCGGCGAAGGCGCGACGCCACATTTCAATCAGGATGCGGTCAACCACTGCGGAGCGGCGGCGGATGGCGGCGGTGCCGTCGCCGGTGCGCTCGTAGGTCTGGCGGACGAGCGCCATCTCGCGCAGATACTGATCCCGTAGATCGTCAACCGCGAAAGCGACTGGAGTCATATGAGTTGTGCGAGGTTGCGCCGAAGCCGTAGAGCGATTGTTAACAGGATACTAAATTTTCAGGGATCAGGGATCAGGGATCAGGGATCAGGGAGTAGGGAGTAGGGACTGGCGTGGGAGGGGAAGGCGCGCGGATTTTGCCGTGGGTCTTTTTTTGCGCTGCGGTGGGGGTGAATGCGCGGGACGGAGATTGCGAGGCGAAAAAGGATTGTCTTTCGCGCGGGCGGCAGGATAGGCTCTACGAACCTCGCGGCGCCTCTCCGCGAGATAGCCGTATTTAGCTGCGCAGTTCCGCTCTCGAAAAACTATCGGACGAACTATCGGACAGACTATCGAACAGGAGCGTTGATATGCAGTGGTTCCGTAATGCAAGAGCATCGGGCCTCTCGTGGGCGGTTCTCGGCCTAGGCGCGGCTGTGGCCGGCTGCCAATCGCATCCCGCCGCGCAGCAGCAACCGCAACAACAGCAGGCGGCGCGGGTCGAGATCAAGATTCTCGACAATCCGAGCGGCGGACAATACGCGATTGGCGCGCTGACCAGCCAGACCAACAAAGCGGACGCGCTGGTGTACATGCTGCATCAGGTACACGGGAAGTTTGGCGACAAGCCGGCGGTAGGCAAGCTGTTCCAGTCGCGGGACGGGAGCACGCTGGCGACGTTTTTTACGCTGCGGCCGAAGAACATGAACGGAACGCCGGTTGCCGGGCTGCTGATTATTACGCAGCGCGGAAACGGCGTGCCGCAGATGGGGATTTTGTACGACTATGCCAACCGGTTTGTAACTACGGAGCCGGTGATGCTGAAGGCAGTCTCGACGGCGTGGCAGGGGATGGGTGCGCCTTCCGGCGGATCGGCTCCGCGGCAGACAGGACAGACGGAGGATGCTCCGCGAGGCGGGCCGGAGAAGCTCTATCCGGCCACGGGGGGCGACCGCAGCGCGATGATCAGCCTGCCGCCGGGATGGCAGTTGACCTCCGTGGCGGGCGGCGCGATTTTTGCGCAGGGCACGCACGGTGAGATGGTTGGTCTGCAGGCCGCGTATCAGGGGATCATCGATCCGCGGTATCCGCAGTCGCGGCAACTGATCTACGGACCCATGGGCGGGCGAGGCCCGAAGTTGGTGTGTCCGCTGGGCGAGGACCTGTTCGAGGACTATGTGTGCGTGGTGAACCAGGCCCGCCGCAACAACGGCAAGTCGGAAGGCACTTTTCGCGTAACCAGCGAACAGCCGCAGCAGGGGCCGGGACGGATTCGTCCAGTGCTGGTGCTCTTCACCGTGGATTATCACGATGGCATGGGGCCACGCAACGGCAGCGGCCGCCTGGACCTGTTGGGCATGGCGGGGCCAACCTGGGCGCTGGCGTTCAGCATGTCGAATATTCCGGAGCAGTACGCCGCCTCGGAGGCGGAGACGCTGAAGGCGGTGGTGGCGTCGTATCGGCGGAACGAAAGCGTGATTTCGGCGGAGAACGCCGCGGTGATGGACCGCATCCGGCAGCAGGCCGCCGCCAACGAGGCGCAGGCCAAGGCGCTGAATGAGCGCCGCGAGCAGAGCAGCCAGGCGTTTGATCAGCACATGGGCAATCTCGACTGGCAGAGCAAGATCACGCAGGACTACATTCTGGATCGCACTGTGGTGAAGGACAACGACTACGACGGCACGGCAACGGTGGGCAACAAATTCGCCGATTACCTGATCAAGACAAACCCGGACCGCTTCGAGGTGGTTCCCAACCAGGAGTTGATTCGAGGGCGGGACTACTAGGCCGTATCGACATATACGCTTTGCAGCGCGGCCATTCGCTGCTGCCGCGGGTGTATGCCTAGCCGATATGAGTTGAGCAAAGCGCAGTGGGAGCGAAACGGCCTAGGGAATGGGCTTAGATGCCGGCGTACCAAGCGTAGCCGGCTTCGGGCGAGGCGGAGCCCAGGCCTTTGCCGAAGTGCTTGAGCGAGTCAGTGGCGGTGAGGCGGACGACGAACTTGACGCTCTTGTAGCCGAGCTGGCGGGGGACGCGCAGGCGAAGCGGTCCGCCGAAGCCGACGGGCAGGTCGCCGTCGTTCATGCCGGTGGTGAGGAAGGTCTGGGGATGCAGGGCGTCGGCCATATCGATGCTCTCCCACCACTCGGGCTCGATGGAGCGGTAGACGATGTAGCGCGCCTGAGGCAGAACGCCGGCCTCGTTGAGGACGTTGGTGAGCGGCGTACCGATCCACTCGGCGACGTAGGACCAGCCCTCTTCGCAGACGACTTCGGTGATCTGGTTGTGGGTGGGCATGGAGCGGAGGTCGGCGAGGGAGAGCGAAAGAGGATGGCTGACCATGCCATCGACGGTGAGACGCCAGTCGCGGAAACCGCCGGCCTTGAGCTGCTGGAAGGCTTTGCCGGGGGGCGCGATTTCATTGGCGAAGGGCACTTTCGAGATCATGCTGCGGGGAAACTCGCGCGCGAGGGCATGGCGGTCAAGGACGCGCTGCGCGGCGTAGGTGAGGGTTTCGCCGAGGCCGTAGACACCGCCGCTGTCGGGCGGGATGAGTCCGTAGCGGCGAGCGATGTGGTCAGCAGCGGTGAGGCCGGCCGCGCCGGCGGCGGCCGCGATGCCGGTGGTGATGAGCCTGCGGCGGGAGATGGGATTCATCGGCGGCCCTCCTTCATGAGCGATCTTTCACGAACGATCCTCCGGGGCGGAGCCGCGGCCGGTGATCATGGCGCGGGTGCGGGTCCAGAAGCCGGAGAGCGCGATCATGGCGATGTGAATGGCAAAGAAGAGGACGATAGCCCAGGTCACGAAGAAGTGCAGCGTGCGCGCGGATTGGCGGCCGCCGAGTATATCGACGAAGAAGGGGAACGCGGCGTTGAATGCCGGCGAGAGGGCGAGGCCGGTCCAGATGACGAGGGGAAAGAGAATGAAGATGACGCTGAGATAGGCTGCGCGCTGGAGGACGTTGTAGGAGCGGGATTCCGACGCGCTGGGGGGTGAGCGGCGCAGATACTGGACCATGCGCTGGAGGAAAGCGCGCGGGCCGCGGCTGCCGGGTTCCGGGACGAGATCGCGGCGGAAGTGGCCGCTGAATACGCCGGCGAGAACGTAAATGATGCCGGTGAGGACGACGACCCAGGCTGCCTCAAAATGCAGATAACGGCTCCAGCCGTTCTGATCGGGCATGACGTAGGCGTAGCCGGTGGGCACGGTGTCGCGCGAGGAGGCGATGGGAATGGTGAACAGCGGGTGCATGTTCACGTTGCCGGTTTCTCCCCAGTAGAAGCGGGGATGAGAGATGACGATCTCAAGGCCGGTGACCAGCAGGGCAAGGAAGGACAGCACCGTCAACCAGTGGGTTACGCGAACGAGCGCGGAATGGCGTGGAGCTGGCATGTTTTGTGACGGGGGTGCAGACCTTGGACGGAGGATAGCACGGGCCAGACAGGAATTGGGGAGTTCCTGTTGCGAGGAGGATTGGATGCCGGGTGAGTGGCTGCGGGGCGGCGCGTGGCAGCCCCGCGAGGCGGGAATGGTGCGGCGAATTTAGAGGGCGGACTCGCCGCGCTCGTCGTTGCGGATGCGGATGGCTTCTTCGATTTTGCTGACGAAGATTTTGCCGTCGCCGATGCGGCCGGTGCGGGCTGCGCCGACGATGGCCTGGATCGCGTTCTCCTTGAGGTTGTCGGTGACGACGATCTCGATCTTGACCTTGGGCAGAAGGTCGACCGTGTATTCGCGGCCGCGGTAGAACTCGGTGTGGCCCTTCTGGCGGCCGTGGCCGCGGGCCTCAAGAATGGTCATTCCTTCAATGCCTGCTTCGAGCAGGGCGTCTTTGACTGCGTCGAGCTTGGAAGGCTGCAGTATCGCCTCGATCTTGAGCATAAACAAAAATCCTCGCTTGCCAGCCTATCAGGCTCGGCATGTGTGTGGTGTTGCGGGGCGGAAAGATTTCATGGGGTGTTCTTTGTGGGGAACGGGTTGAGTGAGGCGGTCGGGACGATCGCGCGTTGTTGGAAGTTGTGTTGTTGCACCCGCGCTGCGCGAGGGTGCCCTCCCCGGTCCCCAAATGCCAGGGACCGGGGGCACCCGGCAACCGCGGGTTCTTCGACTCCCTTTGGTCGCTCAGGATGAGAGTGGCTGGTTGAGGGTTGTGCTTTCCCACCCTTCGCGCATAGAACGCGCGAAGAATGGGGCACCCGCGCGAGGGTTCTCTCCCCGGTCCCCAGGTGCGAGGAACCGGGGGCACCCGGCGATGCGCGCTCAGCCATTGAGGTCGTAGCCTTCTTCGCCGTGCTGGGAAAGGTCGAGGCCTTCGTGCTCGTCTTCGGCGGAGACGCGGAGGCCGATGACCTTATCGACGAGGAAGAGCAGGACGAGCGTGCCGACGACGGAGATGGTCCAGGAGATGGCGACGCCGGCGAGCTGATTGCCGATCTGGCTCCAGTGGCCGTCGATGGCGCCGGTGGGGACGCCTTTGCCAAAGGCGGGGTTGATGGCGACGGTGGCGAAGATGCCGGTGAGGATTGCGCCGAGGGTTCCGCCTGCGCCGTGGACGCCGAAGGCGTCGAGGGAGTCGTCGTAGCCGAAGCTGGCTTTGACGACGAAGACCATGAAGGCGCAGAAGAGGCCGGCGAGCAGGCCGATGAGCAGCGCGGGGAAGGGCTGCACGAAGCCGGAGGCGGGAGTGATGGCGACCAGGCCGGCGACCGCGCCGGAGATGGCGCCGAGGGCGGTGGGCTTGCCGTTGTGGATCCACTCGGCGATGGTCCAGCCGAGAGCGGCGGCCGCGGCGGCGAAGTGGGTGTTGACGAAGGCGCTGGTGGCGAGCGGGCCGGAGCCGAGGGCGCTGCCGGCGTTGAAGCCGAACCAGCCGACCCAGAGCAGGCATGCGCCGATGAAGCTGAGCACCATGGAGTGGGGCGGCATGTTGGTGTGCGGATAGCCGAGGCGCTTGCCGAGATAGAGCGCGGTGATGAGGGCGGAGATGCCGGAGGTGATGTGGACGACGGTGCCGCCGGCGAAGTCGAGGGAGGGGATGCGGCCGCCGTTGGCGTTGAGCAGGCCGCCGACGCCCCAGACCATGTGGGCCATGGGGCGAGTAGACGAGCAGAGACCAGAGCGAGAGGAAGACGGCCATGGCGGAGAACTTCATGCGCTCGGCGAAGGCTCCGGTGATGAGCGCGGGGGTGATGATGGCGAACATGAGCTGGTAGATCATGTAGGTCTGTTCGGGAATCGTCGCGGAGTAATCGGGATTGGGCGTGAGGCCGACGCCGCGGAGAAAGACGTGTTCGAAGCCGCCGATGAAGGCGTTGCCGTGGCCGAAGGCGAGCGAGTAGCCGCAGACGGCCCAGAGGATGGTGACGAGGCCCATCATGGCGAAGCTCTGCATCATGGTGCCGAGGATGTTTTTGCGGCGGACGAGGCCGCCGTAGAAGAGCGCGAGGCCGGGGCCGGTCATGAGCAGAACGAGCGCGGCGGAGACCAGCATCCAGGCGTTGTCGGCGTTCATCTGCGCGGATTGGATTTGCTGCTGGAGTTGGGAGAGCTGAGCCTGCGTAACGGGTGCTCCGGGCGATTGGGCAAAGCCGAGTGCGGGCGTGAGAAGTACGGCCGCGATGGACAGGGTACGGGTCGAGCAACAGCGCGTCATTCAATTCCGCTCCGTAGAGAGATGAGGTTCGCCGGTGGGCCGCAGGCTCGTGCCGCGGGGCATGGGCGGAGGGACGGCGGAGTTCCGGTTGCAATGGCGAACTTTGCAGGATAGCGCATGGGATCAGGCGCTGGCGCGGGGTGGAAATTGGGATCGGGAATTGGGGAGGGATTTGAACGAGGCGCGCGCGAGCCCCAGGCGGAATGGCGTTATACTTTCAGCATGGCGGCTACGCAGGAACGCGATCGGTACCTGTTTGGATCCCTGGAGAGCAGCGCGGTGAATCGCGGCAAGGTCCAGGAAGTGAGCTACGGCTTTGAGCAGCCGGAGGGCGTGCTGCTGACCTCGCTTGATTTCGCGGTGAACTGGGTGCGCAAGAGTTCGGTGTGGCCGGTGACGTTTGGGCTGGCGTGCTGCGCGATCGAGATGATGTCGATGGGCGCGTCGCGGTTCGACATTGCGCGGTTTGGGGCGGAGGTTTTCCGTCCCTCGCCGCGGCAAGCGGACCTGATGATCATTGCGGGCCGGGTGTCGCCAGAAGATGGCGCCGGTGATCCGGCGGCTTTACGACCAGATGCCGGAGCCGAAGTGGGTGATTTCGATGGGCGCCTGCGCGACCTCGGGCGGCGTGTTCAACAACTATGCCGTGGTGCAGGGCGTGAACCAGGTGATCCCGGTGGACGTGTATGTTCCGGGATGTCCGCCGCGTCCCGAGCAACTTATCTACGCCATCACGCTTCTACAAGAGAAGATCCAGCGCGAACCGCGCAGCCTGTTGAAGACCCTGAACGTGGGGTAAGGGGCAGGTGCGCAAATCTGCGCGTCCCAACAGCAAAAGTCTGAGCGAAATTGCACACATTTTCGCGCGCGCGAAGCGCAATATAGGGGTAATTGCTGGAAAAAGTGTGCTCTATCGGCAATTCCGTATGCTAACTTTAATGGTGTTGAGTCAGTGCTTTGTGCCTGACCCACTCATTTTTTGAGGCTTCAACCCTTAGAGCGGCCCTGTTCTGCGGCTGCTCCTAAACGAACGCACAGTTCGCCTTTGGAGGAGAACCGAAATGCTTTCACGACCGACAAAGTTGATTTGCCACGCACTTGCTTTGGCGTGTGTTGCTCTGGCACCCATGGCGCTGGCTGCGCAGGACGCGGCCAAGCCTGCCTCGAGGACCTCCGACGACTATGCGTCGCGGTGGGACATTTTTGCCGGATACAGCTATCTGGCACCCCACGGGACCGTACAGGTTCCGCAGCCAGATGGCACGACGGCACCGTACTCATATAACGCTGTGAATGTGGGCGGGCTGTTCAGTGGCGCGTACTACTTCAGCAAATATGTCGGCCTGCAAGGCGAGTTCGGCATTCATCAGTGGGGCGACCAGAGCTCGAATGGCAGCAACATCGGCACCCACGGCAACGACGATGGCTTTACCACTGTCTCCGGCGGCATTATCTTCCGCTATCCCACGGGCAACATTACGCCCTTTGTCCACGGCCTGGTGGGCGGCGCGCGGGTCGGCGGTCCGGATTTCAATGCACCCAAGTGGGGGCCGGAACTGACCGCGGGCGGCGGCATGGACTACGAAACGCCGTGGTTGAATCACCGCCTGGCCATCCGCATCTTCCAGGCGGATTACAACTACATGCATGCGGACTTTGGTCCGGGCGTGTACGGCGGCCGCGCCAACATCAACGCGGCCCGGCTGAGCGCGGGCGTGGTGTTCCATGTGGGCTCAATTGCTCCGCCCGTGCCGCCGACGATTGCCTGCTCGGCGAGCCCGTCCTCGGTCTTCCCCGGCGAGCCGGTGGCCTTGACGGCGACGGCGAACGGTCTGGATCCCAAGGAACACGCGGTTTATACGTGGAGCGGTGACGGCGTGACCGGCACTGACACCACGGCGACGGCCGCAACGACTTCGCTGGCGCCCGGCACCTATACGGTGAAGTGCGGCGTGAAGGAAGGCAAGCCCGGCAAGGAAGGTCTGAAGCCCTGGCAGCTTGCGGACAGCTCGACGACCTATACCGTGAAGGAATTTGAGCCGCCGACGATCAGCTGCTCGGCCAGCCCGACCACTCTCAATCCGGGCGACAAGGCGACGGTTACCGCTGCCGGCGTGAGCCCGCAGAACCGCCCGCTGACCTACAGCTATTCGGCATCGGCTGGCATCGGTCACCGGTACCGGCACCTCGGGCACCTATGATTCGACGGGCGCTCCGACGGGCACGGTGGACGTCACTTGCAACGTGTCGGACGACAAGGGCCACAACGCCACCGCCAGCACCATGGTGACCATCGCTCCTCCGCCACCGCCGCCGGGACCGTCTCCGGAGCAGGTGCGGCTTGAAGCCCGCCTGGCGCTGCACAGCATCTTCTTCCCGACCGATCTGCCGCGGGCGACAAACCCCGAGCGCGGCCTGGTGGAAAGCCAGCAGACAACGTTGACCACGCTGGCGACGGATTTCAAGGAATACCTCACCATCAAACCGGATGCGCACCTTACCCTGACTGGCCATACGGACATTCGCGGGTCAGTGAAGTACAACCAGGCGCTCTCCGATCGGCGTGTCGCTCGCGCGAAGGAATTCCTGGTTGCAGCGGGCGTTCCCGAGGGCAGCATTCAAACGCAGGGTGTGGGCGAAGAGCAGCAGCTCAGCGCCGACCAGGTGAAGGATCTGATCGAAAAGAACCCTGACCTGACTGACGCGGAACGGGCCAAGATCATGCACAAGCTGAATGTCATCGTGCTGGCGCAGAACCGCCGCGTTGATATCACCCTGAGCACGACGGGCCAGCAATCGGTACGCCTGTATCCGTTCAACGCTTCCGATTCATTAACGCTTTTGGACGAGAAGGCACCAGCACGCAAGAAGCCCGCAGGCATGGAAAAGCATCACCCCAAGCAGTAAGGTGATCTTGAAACGCCTGTAGGCCCCGACAGACATGAACGTGCAGCAAGTCAAAGGGGGGCGCACAGCCCCCCTTTCTCCGTGGTGGTGAAACGTTCCTGATGGTTCAGCATGTTTTAAGAAGGAGAATCGAATGTACCCGCGAACACTGAAATCCGCTTGTCTTGTCTTAACTGTTGCGAGCTTTTCACTCTTACAGATGGGCTGCAAGAAAGCTCCGCCAATTACCTTGACCGCGACGGCAACGCCGCCTGCCGTGTTCCCCGGTGAGCCGGTGACGGCAACCGCGACCGCTGGATCGGTGTCGCCCAAGAAGCACATCAACGTGGTCTACAGCTGGTCGGGAACCGGTGTGACCGGTAATGGCTCGACGGCTACCGTCGCCACGGAAGCACTGGCGCCCGGATCGTACACGGTGAAAGCGGAAGTGAAGGAAGGCAAGAAGGGCAAGGAAGGCCTGAAGCCGGGCGAGTCCGCCGATGCTACCGCCAGCTTTACCGTGAAGGAGTTTGAGCCGCCGACGATCAGCTGCTCGGCCAGCCCCTCGACGATCAAGCCCGGCGACACGGCGACCGTTACCGCGACCGGCGTGAGCCCGCAGAATCGTCCGCTGACCTACAGCTACTCGGCCTCTGCCGGCTCGGTGAGCGGAACGGGCACCACGGCGACTTTCAGCTCGACGGGCGCACCGACGGGCTCAGTCGACGTGACGTGCAAAGTTTCCGACGACAAGGACCACTCGGCGACTGCGACCACATCGGTGACAATCGTGGCGCCGCCTCCGCCGCCGCAGCCGCACGCGCAGGCGCTCTGCTCGCTGTCGTTTGACACGGACAAGGCTCGCCCGACCCGCGTGAACAACGAAGCCAAGGCTTGCCTGGATGAAGTTGCGCTCGACCTGCAGCAGCAGGCGGACGCCAAGGCGGTCGTGGTTGGTGAGTCTGACGCGAAGGAAAAGACCAAGGTCGAGAAGGAAGAGAAGTACGCGGCCAAGCACAAGCATGCCAAGGTTCATGACCCCGCAGCGCAGCGCGCGGTCAACGCCAAGGACTACCTTGTGACGGAAAAGGGCATCGACGCCTCGCGCGTGAGCGTGGCGACGAGCACCGACGACGGCCAGAAGGTGGCGAACTATCTTGTGCCGGCAGGCGCGAACTTCAGCGCTGACGTGACCGGGACCACCCCAGTGGATGAGTCGATGGTCAATGTGGAGAAGCGCAAGGAACTGGGCGCCAAGCACCACCACCCGCCGGTGAAGATCCGGCAGTCGGCGCAGCCGCCGGTGACCCACTAGGGCTCTGGAAGGGCTGAGAACAGACAACGCTCCTGGCACGGTCCGGCGCCCACGCGGCGCACGGACCGGCAGCGAGCCGATAGGATTCACCTGCGATTTCTGGAGGCTGACCGGTTCGCCGGCCAGCCTCTTTGTTTGATGAAGCGCTTTTTTTGCGCGCTGGCTTTGGATGTGTGGAGCTGCCTTGGGAATGGGTTGTCAGCGGATGGGTCTCGATCTCTTTTTTTGTCTTGATGATTTTTGCCGCCGCGTGCGCTGCGCGGGCTTGATTGCGGCGATTGTTCTTGCCGCAGCGATGAGCGGATGGAGCGCGACTGCGCCGTGGGCGAGCGTGGGGCCGGATGGCGGCGATGCGCGCGTGATTGCGGTGGTGCCCGGCGATGCGCAGCATCTTTATCTTGGGACCACGACGAGCTGGATTTACGAGTCGACCGACGGCGGCGCGCACTGGAAGCGGCTGGCGCGGCTGGGCGCGGACGACAGCCTGATCGTCGATCACATTCTGGTGGACGAGGCGCAGCCGACGACGATTTATGCGGCCGGATGGACGCTGTCGCACACCGGCGGCGGGCTGTGGGTGAGCCATGATGCGGGCGCGACGTGGTCGGAGCTGGCGGGACTGCGTGGGCAGTCGATTCGCGCGTTTGTGCAGGCGCCGTCGAATGCGGCGATGCTGTTTGCGGGCACGCTGGAGGGCGTGTTTCGCAGCGAGGACAGCGGGGCGACGTGGACGCTGATTTCGCCGCCGGGCTCGAAGGAGATTCACGAAGTCGAGTCGCTGGCGGTCGATCCGACGAATCCTGAAATTGTGTATGCGGGCACGTGGCATCTGCCGTGGAAGACGACAGACGGCGGGGCAAACTGGCACAACATCAAGAAGGGCGTGATCGACGACTCGGATGTGTTCTCGATCCTCATCGACCCGGAGAAGCCGCGCGTGGTGTATGCGAGCGCGTGCAGCGGCATTTACAAGAGCGAGACGGCGGGCGAGCTGTTTCGCAAGATTCAGGGGATTCCGGCGACGGCGCGGCGCACGCGCGTGCTGCGGCAGGACCCGGAGCATTTGCAGACGGTGTACGCGGGCACAACGCAGGGCTTGTACAAGACAATGGATGGCGGGCGCACGTTCAAGCGGATGACGGGCGAGGACGTGATTGTGAACGATGTGTTTGTCGACCCCACGAACGCGAAGCGCGTGCTGCTGGCGACGGATCGCGGCGGCGTGCTGGCGAGCGATGACGCGGGCAAGACGTTTTCGCAGTCGAATACGGGCATCTCCGAGCGCAAGGTGGCGGCGCTGCTGGTGGATCGCGACAATGCGCGGCGGATTTATGCAGGCGTGGTGAACGACAAGGCGTATGGCGGCGTGTTTGTGTCGGAGGATGGCGGCGCGCAGTGGAAGCAGATGGCCGATGGGCTCGACGGGCGCGACGTGTTTGCGCTGGCCGAGGCTGAGGACGGCACGGTGCTGGCGGGAACCAATAGTGGATTGTTTGCGCTGGAGCCGGCCGCGACCACGTGGCAGCCGCGGACGACGATTCTCAATACGCTGGTGAAGGTGAAGACCGAGAAGCTGCGCGGCACGCATGTGAATATCGAGAAGCATGTGGTGGATCAGCCGCATGTGATGGATGGGCGCGTTCTGGCGCTCGATTTATCTGGCGATGTGTGGCTGGCCTCGACCGACGGTGGTGTGTACACGAGCCACGACAAGGGCGCGACGTGGCAGGGCGGGCCGGTGCTGGGTGTGGCTGGGTATCTTTCTGTTGCGGTGCATGGCGACACGATGGCGGCGGCGCGGCCCGACGGCATTGTGATTTCGCATGACGCGGGGCAGACGTGGTGGCCGCTGGGGATTCCGACGGTGCTGACGCGGATTCATCGCATCGCGTTTTCGCCGGATGGGACGCTGTGGATTGGGGCGCGGGAGGGCGTCTACTTTACGCGCGACGGCGGCAAGGCGTGGATGTGGGTGCACCGGCTGCCGCTGGTGGACCTGGATGATTTGTATTACGACGCGAAGCTGGAGAAGCTGGTGGTGAGCTCGCGCGGGTCGGACTTTATCTACGCGATTGACGCGAAGACGCTGGCGTGGAAGTGGTGGCAGACGGGGTATCGGATTTCAGCGGTGCGGACGGCGGACGGGCGGTTGCTGGCGGCGACGCTGGATAATGGCGTGCTGGTGGGCCCGGAGGGGGCTGAAGAGGTGGGGCGGCGCAGCCTGGGGATGCCGCGCTTCCGGTAGCGTGGGGGGCTTTACCGGGTCCGAACACGCGGAACCGGGGCATCGCCAGTTGTTTCACAGAATCGTGACGATACTGAATTTCTTTTGCGATAGACGGGCTGAGAGGTCGGGGGCTATTCTGCGCGGAACGGGCTGTTTCTGCCTCGATGGTTGCAGTGAAAGGAAGAAAGCTATGCGCTTACGATTTGCATTCATCGCCATGCTGTTCCTCGCTCTCTCATATTTGCCGGCATCGGCCCAAAGGCAGTGGGGCAGGCCGCATCCGCCGCGCTCAGGAGCGTGCTTCTGCAAGGCCGGCAATTTCGAAGGGGACTACTTCTGCCTGAAGGCGGGCGACCGCTGGCCTTCGATGCCATCCGGCTTCAACGATCAGATCAGCTCGATTCGTGTTTTCGGGCCGGCGCGCGTGCGCATCTTCAACGACAGCAATTTCAGAGGCATCAATGTGCGGCTCGACCAAAGCATTGACAGCCTGCTGCGCATCCGGCTTCCCGAGAATCCGTCCAAGAGCTGGAACGACCGGATCTCGTCGATCGCGGTCTACATGGACCATGACGATTGGGACAGAAGGCACCCGTAGAGGGTGCGCAGTCTGCTCGATGTGAAACTGTGCGGAGAGCTTGAGAGGCAGGTCTTTGGCGGGCGGGGCTTGTGCTTTCCCAAGTCCGAACAGACGGACCTGGGGCACCCGTTTTCGTGCTGTGGTTGCATCGCTTGGAGCTGGGCCACGCGCCGAGGCATCGCCGCCCACTCATCGCGATGAAGCTGCGATGAATGGGGCACAGCCCCCATATCCCAAGGTGTACATTCAGAATCGATCGGTGGGCACCCTGCCAGGTTGAAGAGGTTGGAGTACTGTAGTTTCTCTCGAAACCCGGCCGTGAAGAACCTTCAGATAGCGGACGGTCCTATGGAATTGTTAATCGCTGCTCTTGGTTCACAAAAGCATTGATCGCAGTGCCCACTGGCAAGCTCGCGTTTGGGCCATACCATAGCGCGGATTCCCAAGTAAGCGCACCGCCCTTTCCTCCACCGACTCCCGCGGTGCCGCGGAGCGGAATTTTCTTGCCCCGAACAGACTTGACGCTATCAAACGCGAGAACCAATCTCCCTGATTTCCCCATGAGGCCGCTCTTCGAAACTGACTCAATGTGTCCTACTGCTTCAGAACCAGTCCTGATGATCAGCGTTGAGTCGACAATGACATCTTGACGGACTCTAAAATGGACGGTCTGCTTCGGTCTGAGCTTTTGACCTTGTAGATCGTCCATCAGAATCAGGTGAACTGGCGTTCCGTCTGCCAAGACAACCGCGCGCGGTATCTCGTCCTGGGGGGCAAGTGATGGAGCACCGAACAGGCAAACCAATAAAGGCGGTGCCAGTACACTTAGCCGCAAGTGTTGGTCGAAAAGAACGCTACTGAGTCTCATAACGACCGTTTACTGAACAGTGAAGTCATAGCCTTGCCCATAAACACCATGTTGAAAATCGGCAGATCCTACCGAATATAGGATATATTCGCCTTTCTTCAATTCTTTGACGGGCGAAATCTTGAACCTGCGTCCGCCAATCGGCATCGCAGAGGTACGGATGATTCTGTCGGAACGAATGCCCACTTTCTCGCCCACTGTTCCTCCGATGGATCCCATCTCGATCTCTCGCCTATCACCTTTGTCGTCCATCTCGACAACGATGTAGTTGTCGATATTCTCATTTGGAGGCAATTCGATGTTTATGACGGGAGTTCTGGATGTGATCAAAGAAGCATGCTGCCCCTGCAGGTAGGCTTTGTTCTTACTGATTTGATGCCCAAGGAAGCAAATGGCCGAGTCGGCCTCCAATTTCTGTTCCCCGATTGTGCGAAATTCAACTGGATTGCCATCAATCGAGATTTTCGGAGATGTCAGCTGGGTAGATTGAAATTGCGCTACAACGGCGTCTGAAACCCTCGGGTTTCTTATGCTCCGAAGGCGGAAGAAGTTGGCATCCGCACTACAAATGCACGTACGATGACTTCGTTTTTGCTTAAAAAGACACCACTATACCCGCAAAGAACGCGACAGCGCGCGAAACTGCATCTGGTGGCCGATTTTCGGTATCATTGATGTATGCAGGCTGAAGCGGGTGATCCCCGCCCTTCTACGGGATTTCGGACGTATGACGCGCGGCTGGAGCCGATTGCGGCGCGGGTGTTTGCGGGCGAGCGGCTGAGCTTTGACGACGGGCTGGCGCTCTATGGCTCGCGCGATGTGCTGGCGGTGGGCTGGCTGGCGAACTGGGTGCGCGAGAAGATGCACGGCGACGTGACGTACTTCAACGTGAACCGGCACATCAACCCGACGAACGTGTGCGTGGCGGCGTGCAAGCTGTGCGCGTTTGGCCGGAAGAAGGGCGACCCGCACGGCTACACGATGGCCCTGGAAGAGGCGTGGGAGACGGCGGCGACGGGCTACTCCGAGGCGGTGACGGAGTTTCATATTGTCGGCGGGCTGCATCCGGATTTGCCGCTGGAGTATTTTCTGGACCTGGTGCGGGGGCTGAAGCAGCGCTTCCCCAAGGTGCACATCAAGGCCTTCACGATGGTGGAAGTGGCGTATCTGGCGCGGCGGGCGAAGCTGACGATTGACGAGACACTGGTGAAGCTGCGGGAGTGCGGCGTGGACTCGATGCCCGGCGGCGGCGCGGAGATTTTTGCGGAGCGGGTGCGGGCGATTATCTGCGACCACAAGATTGACGGCAGCGAGTGGCTGGAGACGGCGCGGCTGGCGCACAAGCACGGGTTCCGGTCGAATGCGACGATGCTCTACGGACATATCGAGAACGACGAGGACCGCGTGGATCACTTGCTGAAGCTGCGCGCGGTGCAGGACGAGACGGGCGGCTTTCAGACGTTTATTCCGCTGGCGTTTCACCCGGAGAATACGCCGCTGGACCACCTGCCGGTGACGACGGGGCTGACGGACATTCGGCAGATTGCGGTGAGCCGGCTGCTGCTGGATAACTTTGGGCACATCAAGGCGTATTGGCAGATGATGACGCCGAAGATTGCGCAGATTGCGCTGCGCTTTGGCGCGGACGACCTGGACGGCACGGTGGTGGAGGAGAAGATTTATCACGATGCCGGAGCGACCACGCCGCAGGGGATGACGCGCAAGGAGCTGTGCCGGCTGATTACCGAGGCGGGCCGCGTGCCGGTGGAGCGCGACACGCTGTACCACGCGGTGACGCGGGATGAGACGAGTTTTACGGTGGCGGTATAAGAGCGGTTAGCACGCGTTGCGCGCGTATAGCGAGTTAGCGAGGGCCGGCGATTGCCGGCCCTTTTGCATTCTGCGGAGGCTCGCCTTTGTGGGTGGATTTTGGTAGAAAATCTGCTAGACTTAGCTTAGCTAAGTCTAGCTAGGTGCGGCATGGCGGCAACGAACAATACGCAGGTGAATATCTTCGAGGCGAAGACGAACCTGTCGAAGCTGATTGAGCAGGTGGAGCAGGGCGGCGAGGTGATTATTGCGCGGGCGGGCAAGCCTGTGGCGCGACTGACGCAGCTGGAGCCGGCGAAGAAGAAAAAGCCGATCCGGTTTGGGCTGATGAAAGGCGAGATCTGGGTCGCGGACGATTTCGACGATCCGCTGCCGGACGAAGTGCTGGCGGAGTTTGAGGGCGATGTTTTTCCGCCGGAGGAGCCGCGCAAGGAGCCGAAGAAGCGGCGCGCCAGCGGACGGAAAGGGCGTTGAGTATGCGCCTCCTGGTCGACACGCACATTCTGATCTGGATGATGGAAGACAATCGCCGCCTCAACCTCAAGGCACGACAGGTAATTGCGTCAGCCACGGAGATATTTGTTTCTTCAGCGAGCATCTGGGAGATCGCGATTAAGATGCGGGTGGGGAAACTGCAGATTGACCTGGAAAGACTCATTCCTCGGATGGCGCTTGCCGGTCTGGCCGAGCTTAGCGTGACGCATGCGCACGCATTCGCAACGGCGCAGTTGCCGATGCTGCATCGCGATCCGTTTGACCGGTTGCTGGTGGCGCAGGCGCAGGCGGAGACGATGCGGCTGCTGACGGCGGACCCGCGGCTGATGAAATATTCCGAGCTGGTGATTTCGGTTTAAAGAGCGCGGGCGAAGGGCGGGTACGATGTCCGATTTTAGCTCGGCGGTGTGGATCGGGCTGGGGGTTGGGTTCCTGTGGGGGACCGGATGCTCGATGGCGATTCTGTATTCGATCTATCTCGGCGGCTATCGCAAGGCTGTGGAGGATTCGCTGGCTGAGGAGAAGTCGAAGCGGTGGCGCGAGACGCTCAAGAAGATCCTGGACCGGCGGGCGAAGGAAGCGGCTGAGTAGTTTTCGATCCTAACGGCGCACAATCGCGCCGCCTTTCATGACAAAACTTACGTGCTCGCAGACGCTGATGTCGTCGAGGGGGTTGCCGGGGACGGCGACGATGTCGGCGTAGTAGCCGGGTTTGAGCTCGCCGATCTGGCCCTGCCAGCGGAGAAGCTTTGCGCCGTTGATCATGTCGGCCTGGAGCGCGGCGAGCGGTTGCATGCCGTACTGGACGAGCAGCGTGAGTTCGTGGGCCTGCGTGCCGTGCGGGAAGGGACCGACGTCGGAACCGACGGCGAAGGGGATGCCGAAGGCGAGCTGCTTTTTGAATTCGGCGATCTTGTAGTCGAGCAGCGCGGCTTCGCTGGCGGCCTCGGCTGCGCCGGTGCGGTGATGCGCGAAGTAATCGAAGATGGCGAAGGTGGGCACGGCGAAGATTTTTTTCTCGATCATCAAACGCATCGTCTCGTCTGACAGTTGCGTGGCGTGATCGATGGAGGCGACGCCGGCCTGGGCGGCGTAGAGGGTGCCCGGCTCGCCCATGGCGTGGACGCCGACGTTGGTGCCGAGGCGGCGGGCTTCCTCAACGGCGGCGGTGAGCTGGGCGGCGGTGTATTGATAGGGCGTGTGCAGAACGCCATCAATCATTTTGTCGGGGCCGGTCTGGTAGATTTTGGCGAAGTCGGAGCCTTCCTTGTGCTGCTGGCGCATGACGGCGACGATCTGGTCGGCGGAGTTGGCGTAGTCGGCGTTGGAGAGCACGCGCTGCGCGGGGTTGTAGCCGATGGCGTCCTCGTGGCCGCCGAGAATGTCGATGGCGTTGCCGCTGATGCGCATGCGCGGGCCGGGAATGAGGCCGGCGTTGATGGCGTCGCGGATGGCGGCGTCCGCGGAGCCTGCGCCTTCGGTGCCCATGTCGCGCTCGGCAGTGTAGCCGGCGAGCAGATCGGCCTTCGCGGCCTGCTCGGCGAGGATGACGCGCCAGGGCACGGACTCTTCGACGGTCTGGAGATCTTCCGCGCCGGGATGGAGGAAGAGATGCACGTGCGCGTCGATAAGGCCGGGCATGAGCGTGACGTCGCCGAGGTCGATAAGCTGCGCGCCCTGGGGATGATCGACGGAGGCGCCGACGGCCATAATGCGCTCGCCTTCGATGAGGACTTCGCCGGGCTTAAGGATTGTGCCGGTATCGATCTGAAGCAGGCGTGCGGCGTGAAGCACGATGGGCGCGGCTGCGGGCTGCTGTGCTTGAAGCGAGCCGGGGACGAGCGAGGCGGCGAGGGTGAGGACAAGGAAGGCGCGGCAGATACAAGTTGAGGTGCGCATGTGTACGACTATGCCGCACGGCCGCGAGGTTGTCGATGGGTGATTTGCGAGCGCTCAGTGAGCGGGTGCGACGCCGTTCGCGCCTTCCGGAGGTGCATACGCGGGGAGCAGAATCATGAAAGACGCGCCGCCCAGGCTGCTCTCCGTGCGCAGAGTAACAGTGCCGCCGTGACGGCCGACGATTTCCTGCGAGACCCAGAGGCCGAGGCCGGTGCCGACATCCTTCTTGGTGGTGAAGAAGGGATCGAAGATGCGGCTGGTGTTGTCTGGCGCAATGCCGGGGCCGCTGTCTTCGACGATAAGCTCGGCGACGAGGCCCTGGGGCGTTTGCTGCTGCGCGCAGCTGACGGCGATTGTGCCGCCGGGCGGAACAGCGTCGAGCGCATTGGAGAGCAGATTGGAGATGACCTGCCTGAGCTCGCCGGCCGCGCCCCAGATGGGCGGGCAGGTGCCTGTCCGGAGATCAATCTGGATGCACTTGGACTCGATCTTGTTGGAGTAGAGCTTGAGCACAGCGTCAACGACGCTGGAGAGCTCGACGACTTCCGGATGGCTGGAGTCGCGATAGAAGCCGAGAGTCTGGCGGGTGATATGTGCCACACGCTCAAGCTCACGCTCGGCCATGCTGAGGTGTTCGCGCACGGCGGGAGTCGTCTCGGGCGAGCCCATGGCGAGAAAGATGAGGTTCGTCACGGCTTCGAGAGGATTGTTGATCTCGTGCGCGACGGTGGCGGAGAGGCGCGCGGCCGCGGCGAGCTTTTCCGTCTTGCGCAGCATCTCCTGCGATCTGCGTTCGGCAGTGACGTCGTGGAAGACGAGCACGACGCCGAGGATCTCTCCGCTGGCGCCACGGATGGGCGCGGCGCTGTCCTCGATGGGAATCATGCGGCCGTCGCGATGGCGGAGCGCAGTGTGGTTGGCGAGGCCGATGACGATGCCAAGGCTCATCACCTTCGATACGGGATTCTCGGCGGGCTTGCCCGTGAACTCGTTGAAGATGGGGAAGACATGGGCAATCGGCTCATTCATCGCGTCAGCATTGTTGAGGCCGGTGAGCGACTCGGCGATGGGGTTGAGAAAGGTGACGCGGCCTTCGGGGTCGGTGGCGATGACAGCGTCGCCGATGCTGGTGAGGGTGACGCGGAACCACTCCTCGCGTGCGCGCAGCTCGCGTGCGTGGCGTTCGCGCAGAGTGCGTTCGCGCAGGATGAAATACGCGAGAACGACAAGGCCGAGGACGGCGATGGCGCTGGCGGCATAGATGCAAGCGATGGTGACGCGGATGCTGTGGTCGTACTCGAGCTGCCGTGATGCCTCGACGGCAGCTTCGTCGCGCTTCATCTGGTCGAGCTCGTGGCGCAGATCGTTCATGATCAGCAGGCCGCGGCCGGAGAGCAGCGTGGCACGCGCGTCGTCGGCCTTACCTGCGCGATAGAGTGCGATGGTCTGCGCCATCTCCTGCAGCTTGAGCGTGGTCAGCTCGCTCACCGTGGTGAGGTGGCTTTGCACGCGAGGATTGTCGGCGGTGAGCTGGCGGAGCTGCTGCAGGTGGTTTTCAACACGATCGACAGCGTTGTTGTAGGGGATAAGATATTTTGGATCGCCGGTGTAGAGAAAGCCGCGCTGCCCGGCTTCGGCTTCTGTCAGCAGGGTCTGGGCCTGCTCCAGCGAGAGACGCACATCGCGGGAGTGCGCCAGCCACCCCTGGTTATCGATTTGCACGCCGAGCTGCCGGCGGACGACCCAGGCATTGCCGAAGAGCAGAGCAATCAGCAGCGTGAAACCGGCGACAACGCTGAATCGTTGGGTGAAAGTGTCCATGCGTGAAAGAACCGATGCGAGGAAAAAGTTGTGCCCTGGCTTGCCAGGTGATGCGCTGTGTGAGATTGCGCGCTGGTCCCTGAACCGGCACGTCAGGCTGCCAAGATTTTGGACTTACAAAAGGAGCCCTGCGGCCCCTGTTGCGAGCTTTCAGGTGGGGCGGCTCGGAATCGCGGTAGTGCATGCGGAAAACCGAAGGAGCGCCGTGCGCTCATCCTACAAGGGCGATGTGGAGCGGGTCAATCGGAGAGGCGTGCACGGGACGTGCGGGATGCGATACGTTCACGTGTGAGGAGTGGACGGATGGAATCGATAGCCCGCGGCCGCACCATTCTCGGCCTCGACATTGGCGGCACCAAGACGGCCTGCGTGGAGGGAACATGCGACGGCGCGATTGTGACGCGCGTTGAGCTGCCGACCCGCGCGGCGGAGGCCTGGACGGTGACGCTGCCTGCGATTGTGAGTGCCGGACGCGGGCTGATGGAAAATGCGGCGAGCGCAGGACGCGCAGTGGGCGCGGTGAGTGTGTCTGTGGGCGGGCCGCTGCGGATTGACGAAGGATTCCTGATCGACCCGCCCCATTTGCCCGGATGGCACAACATGCCATTGCGTGCAGAGCTCGAGAAGGCGTTTCCGGGGCTGCCGGTGCGCGTGGAGCATGACGGCAATGCGGGCGCGCTGGCGGAATTTCGCTTTGGCGTGGGCAAGGGGCGCAGCGATCTGCGGCATCTGATTTTTCTGACGTTCGGGACGGGCATTGGCGCGGGCCTGATTGTGAATGGGCAGATTTTGCGCGGGGCAACGGATACAGCAGGCGAAGTGGGTCATTGGAGGCTCGCGGACGATGGGCCGCTGGGATTTGGGAAACATGGATCGTGGGAGTCGTTCGGCTCTGGCACCGGATTGGTGGAGCTGGCGGCGCAGATGTTTCCCGCGCGGTGGAGTGCGGAGACGGCGATACGCACGCTGGTGGAAGCGATGCTGGCCGACGATGAAGATGCGCTGCAAGTGGCGGCGGAAGCGGGCAAGTGGATGGGGCGCGGGCTGGCGCTGCTGATCGACGCGCTCAATCCGCAGGTGATTGTGTTCGGGTCGCTGGGGGTCGCGCTCGGTGAGCGGGTGCTGGGCGCGGCGCGCGCGGTGATTGCCGCAGAGGCGCTGCCGCAGGCTGCGGCTGCGTGTACGCTTGTGCCCTCCGTGTTGGGAGCGCGCATTGGGGATGTGGCGGCGCTGATGGCTGTGCTGAACGATGCGGATGTGTCGGCCGCGCTTGCTGAAGAGTGAACGAGACTGTCTAAGTGGACGCGCAGTTAGTAAGTTACTTCCAATCGTTAGATAACCTGATTGAAGATTACTATCGAATGTGACTTTTCGTGCTTGTGAGGAGCGCTTTAGGCACTACTGGCGCGGAGATTATGGGATTCCAATAAATTTTAATTTTGTGCCGGGTTTTTCACAGATGCGGAACTAAGTAATGAGTAGAACTAAATTAGTTGGATGTTAGTTCCGCAGCGAGGGAAACGACCTATGTCATTGAACGGCTACGATAGTGCATTCGAGCAGGGAACCAATGAACGGGCGGCGATCCGCATTGAGATTGAGCGGCTGCTGACCCGTGGCGAGATGCTGGACAAATTGCTGGAGTGCCTTGCTCCCTTTGTCTCCAGCCCCCAACCGGTGGAAGCGGCGCACGAAAGCCATACCGAAGAGCATCACGAGCACCAGGAACACCACGAGTATCACGAGCACCAGGAGCATCACGGCTGATCGTGGAGCGCGCACGTCGTGCCGGGCTTCCTCCACCCGGCGCGAGACTCCGCAGATCCTGCTCGACTGTGGAGCGCTCCAAGCCGTTCTGAAAATTTAGAAAGCCGCGATGCCGGTGAGGTGCTGGCCGAGAATCAGCGCGTGAATGTCGTGCGTGCCCTCGTAGGTCTTCACCGATTCCAGGTTCATCATGTGGCGCATGATGGGGTAGTCGTCGGTGATGCCGTTGGCGCCGAGGATGTCGCGGGAGATGCGCGCGCATTCGAGCGCCATCCAGACGTTGTTGCGCTTGGCCATGGAGATGTGCTGGTGGCCCACCGTTGCCGGCGTCTTTCAGGCGGCCGACGTGCAGCGACAGCAACTGCGCCTTTGAGATCTCGCTTGCCATCCAGACGAGTTTCTCCTGAATCAACTGATGGCTGGCGATGGGCTGCATTGTGAAATTGTTTTCTTGTTTTGGCGTACTGGAGTGCTGTGTCATAGCATGCCATGGCCGCGCCAATGCGCGCCCCAGCCGATGCCGTAGCGCGCCTGGTTCAGGCACATCAGCGGGCTCTTGAGTCCGCCGGTGCCCGGCAGCAGATTCGCGTGCGGGCACGTGCACGTCCTGCAGGGCGAGGCCGCTGGTGACGGAGGCGCGCAGGGACCACTTGCCGTGGACTTCGTCGGCGCGGAAGCCGGGGCGGTCGGTCTCGACAAGGAAGCCGCGGACCTTATTGTCTTCGTCCTCGACCTTGGCCCAGATGATGGCGACGTCTGCGATGTTGCCGGACGTGATCCACATCTTTTCGCCATTGAGGATGTACTCGTCGCCGGATTTGCGGGCGGTGGTGGTCATGCCGCCGGGATTGGACCCGAAGCCGGGCTCGGTGAGGCCGAAGCAGCCGAGCTTTTCGCCTTTGGCGAGGGCGGGGAGCCAGGTGTTTTTCTGCTCGTCGGAGCCGAAGGTGTAGATGGGATACATGCACGAGCGCGGACTGCACGCTGACGAAGCTGCGAAAGCCGGAGTCGCCGCGTTCCAGTTCTTGCATCACCAGGCCGTATTCCACGTTGGACATGCCGGCGCAGCCGTAGCCCTCGAGGTTGGCGCCGAAGAAGCCGAGCTCGCCCATCGATGGGCACAAGCTCGCGCGGGAAGCGCTCTCGCGGAAGCACTCCTCGATGATGGGGATGAGATTGTCTTCGACGAAATCGCGCGCGGTGCGGCGGACCAGCAATTCGTCTTCGCTGAAGCTTGCATCGAGATGAAGAAAATCGAAGCCCTGGAATTTGAAAGCCCATGATTGCACCTGCCGTTCTGTTGAATGCCCAAACTGCAAGGCTAGCAGACGGTGCGGGGCTGCAGCGGCGAGAGGCGACCAGCGCAGATCCTTCGATCCGCTCGCTTGCTAAGGCATGGACCAGGAGAACTCATTGGCCGGCAGCGTTATTCGTCGCTCGTCCTGGTCGTCGCCGTAGGTGGGGAAGGGCTCGGGCTCAGTGCTGGTGGGCATGCTGGCCAGGATGTCAGATCGGCCTGCACCTGGGCCCAGCGTTGTCGGGGTCGTTCTTGGTGGTGATGGGAGGTTGGGTTCGGAGTAGTAGGTCTGGATGTCTCCCTTGATGCCGGGAGGGATGGGCTGCGTGGGCTGCTGCACGATGCTGGTGCAGAAGGCGGCATAGGTGGAATCGGTCAGAGGATAGCCGCCGGGCTGCACCACGCGGCCGGTATCGAGATCGCGATTGGGCAGCGGATGAAGCGGGTCGGCGGATCGCAGGAGAATGTCGGGATCGGAGCGGTGGCTGCGAGCAGCTCGCCGGCGGAGGCGATGCGTGCGCGTCGCCGCTGTGATCCGGGCGGCTGCGGCGGCGTGAAACGCGCGAGCATGCGGCGCAGGATGTGCATCGACAAAGCGACGCTGTGCATGTAGTCGGCTTCGGTTCTTCGGTGGGGCCCTTTGATCGGCGACGATCTTGAGCGGCGCCGACCTTGGGCAGGATGAAGATAAACCGGCGAGGGTAGGTCCCGATGCCGGCGTTGACGGCGGTATTTATCCCAGTTGTTGTCCTGCGGCGACAGCTGCGGCTTCGCTCATCGAGCTCGGCGGCTTCGGGTGTGTCGGGTTCTGGCGGTTCGTGACTGACGATGCAGCAGCGTGACGGCGTAGGCGATGCGCGGAATGAAGGTGTGTACGGCGAAGCGATATTCGCGAACGTTGATAGCGACGGCGCTTGCCAAGAGAAGTCTTCGCTGAGGCCGTAGGTCTGGTAGTAGGCGAGTGCGAGTTGGCTGGATCGAGGCACCTTGAGGCCGATGTGGCGCAGGAAGCTGAACGGGGCCATGCGATGATGCGCGATCTCGTCGATGTCGAAGGCAAACTCGGTTTGCACGTGCTGATGTTCGCCCTCGGCGTAGTTGACGATGCGGCCATACTCGCTCTTCGAGCTTCGGAAACTCGATCGGGCACGGCGAGGTTGGTGGCATCGGCGTGGCCGACGGAGTCGCCGATGTAGTGGGAGAGCGCGCCGACGGCGAAGGCGAGCTCGTCGGCGTTCTGCGCATTGCGAAAGAGATTGACGACAAAGTCGCCGGAGCGCACGTAGTGCGTGAGATTCGAGAACGATTGGTCGCCGAAGGGATAGTAGCCGATGTCCTGAATGACGCAGCCGCCGTAGGCGTAGGCGCGGGCGCGGTCGAGCTCGGCGGGTGTGAGGCTCGGGATAGCGGCTGAGCAGCAGCGGGACGATCGAGTCTTTCCAGGTGAGGTCGATGAGTTGCTCGTGGGTCAGGAGGGAGTAGGCAGGCAGTTGCGGCAAGCGCAAGGAGCCACGCGAGCAGGCGATCAATAGCGCGAGCCATATCTCAGAAGCTGAGTCGGTCATCGGGGCAGTCGCATGGCTGCATGTGCATTTGCTCATCGGGCTGCAGAGAATGCTATTCGAGGAACTCGCGCACGAAGGGGTCGTGACTGTTGACGAGTTCATGCAGAGGAGCCATCGAAGATCAGATGCCCTTCGTTCAGCATGAGGAAAGTGGTATTCGGGTCAGTCTCGTCTTCGGGCAGGGCGACCATGCGGCCCGACTCCGGATCGAAGCGGTGGGTGCACATGAGTGAAGGCGTCCTGCAGGCGATGGGTGACGAGTAGCGACGGGGATGCGATAGACATCGCGCTGCTTCACGATGAGCTCGATGATGGTGGTGGAGGTGACGGGATCGAGGCCGCCGGTGGGCGAGTCGTAGAGAAGCAGATCGGGCTTGTGGATGAGGGCGCGCGCGATGGCGACGCGACGGCGCATGCCGCCGGAGAGGCTTCCGGGGAAGAGATCGAAGGTCTGGTCGAGCTCGACAAAGCGCAGCGCCTCGTGGACGCGGGTGTCGATTTCGTCGTCGGGGCACTCTTCCTGAATGAGCTGATAGGCGACGTTGTCCCGGACGGTGAGCGAGTCGAAGAGCGCGCCCTCCTGAAAGACCATGCCGGTGCGGATGCGCAGAGGGAACAGATCTTTTTCGTGCGCGAAGGCGATGTCTTGGCCGAAGAGCTCGATGCAACCGTCGTCGGGACGGAGGAGGCCGTTGGCCAGCTTGAGCAGGACGATTTTCCGACGCCGGCAGGGCCGAGAAGGATGCGGGTTTCGCCCGGGGCGACGGTGAAGGAGACGTCGTGGAGAACGGTGGCCCGCCAAACGCGATAGAGACGCCCTGAAAGGCGAGTACGGGCAGATGGAGGCGCGAGTTGGGGCGTCGCGGCGGTCACATCCATCCGGAAAAGATGGTCAGCACGATCTGGCTGAGCAGGAAGTCGACGAAGATGATGAGCACGGAGGCGTTGACGACCGCCTCGATGGTGGAGCGGCCCACTCCCTGCGTGCCGCCGGTGGTGCGCAGGCCATAGAAGCAGCCGATGGAGCTGAGAATAAAGCCGAAGAAGAGCGGCTTGATGAGTCCCTGGACGATGTCGGGGAAGCGAATGTGCTCCCAGGCCATGTTGAGGTATTGAGTGCCGTTCTGGTGGTTCATAAAGACGGTGACCAATCCACCGCCTAAAATACCGAACGCATCTGAGACTATGGTAAGAAAGAAGAGCATGGAGACGCTGGCGACGATGCGCGGCGTGACCAGTTTCCGCATCGGGTCCACGCCGAGGGCGCGCATAGCATCGATCTGCTCGGTCACAACCATCGAACCGAGTTCGCTGGCCATGGACGACGCGTTACGGCCCGAGACCATGATGCCGGTAAGTACGGGGCCGAGTTCCATGATCATGGTCTTGCTTACAAACTGACCAGTGACCGCGGTAGCGCCGAAGGCCGAAAGCGTGGCCGCCGACTGCAGGGCCAGCACGCCTCCGGTAGAGAGGCCCGAGAGCACAACGATGGACAGGGAGCCGACGCCGATAATGTCCGATTGCATGAGGAAATCGGTCCAGTAGATGGGCGGCTCGACGAGATTGAGAAGGGCGCGGACGGCAAACAGAGTGTAGTCCTGCACGGTCAGGACAAGCTGCTTGGCGGTTCTTTCGATGCCTTCGAGCGCCATTGTTTTCCCGGCAGAGCGACGTGCTGCGGAAATTTAACTCCCTGACACCCTCAGGATAGCGCATTCCGGCACGTCTTTTGGATGGGCATCTCGGAGAAACGGCTGAGTTTCAGGCTGCGCATGGAGATTGGCGCGCATCTAAGACAAGAAAGGAGTTGGATGCGATGGTTTCATTTCGCTTGCGCCTGATTCTGGCGCTCGTAGCCAGTGTGACCGCAGTTTCTGTCGCCTCCACTTATTTTGAAGTGTTGGCGCACAAGCACTTCCTGCGCGAGGACCTTGCTCGGCGCTCAAAGTGGATTGGCGTGAGCCTGCAGCCTTCGATTGAGCAATCGCTGGCCACGGGCTATGTGGAGGCGCTCCCCGATTTTCTTGGCGAAGCCAAGGCGAAGACCGGCGTAGAAGCGCTGGCCATTTATAACGCGCAGGGCAAGCTGTGGTTTTCTTCGGGGCCGTCGAGCCTGCTGTCTGGTTTGCGCGAAGACGCGATTGCGAACTCGCTGCGCAAGGGCGCGAACATGATTCAGTTCGGGCACACGGGCAACGACCAGTGGCTGCAGGAAGTGTTTCCGCTGCACAACGGCAACCAGCTTGAAGGCGCGCTGGTGCTGGTGTCGGATGCGAACTACATCCGCTCCGAGAGCTACGATCTGTGGCGGCGGAGCTTCTGGCGCATGCTTGAGCTGGTGGTGCTGATTAGCGCCATTACCTTCGCGATGGTGCGCTGGTTCCTGCTGCAGCCCATGACTCGCGTGGCCGAGCGGCTGCGCCGGCTGCGCAGCGGCACCGCCGGCGATCCGGTGGGGAATAAAGAAGGACTGGGCATGTTTACGCCGCTGGCGCGCGAGATGGAGACGCTGGCAGAAAGCCTGGCCGCTGCGCGTGCGGCTGCAGAGGCAGAGGCGCGCCTGCGCGCGGCGGGCGAGAATTTGTGGACCGCGGAGCGGCTGGCCGTGAGCATGCGGGAGAACGCGGGCTCGAGCCGGATTTTTGTGGTGTCGAATCGCGAGCCCTACATGCACACGCACAAGGGACGCGAGATTGCGTGGCATGTGCCGCCCAGCGGGCTGGTGACGGCGATTGAGCCGGTACTGCGCGCCTGCGACGGTGTGTGGGTTGCGAGCGGCAGCGGCGATGCGGACGCCGAGACGGTGGACGACTTTGACCGGCTGCGCGTGCCGCCCGACGATCCGCGTTACACGCTGCGGCGGGTGTGGCTGACGGCGGAAGAAGAGGCGCGCTACTACGACGGCTTTGCCAACGAAGGGCTCTGGCCGCTCTGCCACATTGCGCACACGCGTCCCACCTTCCGCCCTGGCGACTGGGAGTGCTATCAGCGCATCAACGAGCGGTTTGCGCAGGCGCTGCTGGAAGAGATGGAAGGCAGCGAGAACCCTATAGTGTTTGTGCAGGACTATCACTTTACGCTGCTGCCGCGGCTGGTGAAGGCGGCGCGACCTGACGCGCGCGTGGCCATCTTCTGGCATATTCCGTGGCCGAATCCGGAGGCTTTCGGTATTTGTCCGTGGCAGGCGGAACTGCTGGACGGATTGCTCGGCGCGGATTTGATCGGCTTCCACATTCCGCTGCACTGCAATAATTTTCTGTCAACGGTGGATCGCGTGTTCGAGGCGCGCACCGATCGCGAGCACATGACGGTGAGCCGCCACGGGCACATCACGTCGGTGCGGCCGTATCCGGTGAGCGTGGCGTTCGATGGCACGTCAATTGATTCGGGTCTGAACGATGCGATTGATTTTGAGGCGAAGCGTGCCGATGCGCGGCAGCAAATGCTGCGCGAATTTGGCGTGCGCGCGGAGACGATGGCCATTGGAGTGGACCGGCTGGATTATACGAAGGGCATTGTGGAGCGGCTGCTGGCGCATGAGAACCTGCTCGACGAGCATCCGTGGCATCGGGAGCGGCTGACGATGGTGCAGATTGCCGCGCCCAGCCGCACGCGCATCCCCGCCTACGACGATCTGCATCGCCGCGTGAACGAGGAAGTGGAGCGCATTAATCAGCGCTTTCAGACTCCGCGATGGAAGCCGATTGTGCTGATTGAGCGGCAGTGCAGCCACAGCGAGGTGGACAAGTGGTATCGCGCGGCGGATTTGTGCCTGGTGACGTCGCTGCACGACGGCATGAATCTTGTGGCCAAGGAATTTGTGGCGGCGCGAGACGACGAGGACGGCGTGCTGATCCTGAGCAAGTTCACGGGCGCTGCGGTGGAGCTGCGCGACGCGCTGATCGTGAATCCCTACGATATTGCGGCGGTGGCCGAGGCGATGCACGCGGGCCTCGAGATGGATCGCGCGGAGCGGCGCGACCGCATGCAGCGCATGCGCCGCCAGGTGGCCGATCACAATATCTATCGCTGGGCCGCGAACGTGCTGAACGCGGTGCGTGACATTCGCCTGGAGGAGTCGGCCGCGCCGGAGGCCATTCCGCCGTCTTCTGCGGGTGCGACGAGCGAAGAGCCGCATCGTAAATTGGCGTAGAGAGACGGGCGCTTGACGGAAGAGACCACACAAAAACTGAATGCGTTTTTCGGCGCGCTTGCGAGCGCGCCGCAGGCGCTGCTGCTGCTGGATTACGACGGCACGCTGGCGGGATTTCGCGTGGACCGCTTCAAGGCGCGGCCGTGGACGGGCGTGAGAGAGCTGCTGAAGAAAATCCAAGAACAGGGGCGGACGCAGATAGCGGTTGTGACGGGGCGGCCGCCGGAAGAGATTCCCACGATGCTGCAACTCGCGCGACCGGTTGAAGTGTGGGGCTTGCATGGTGCGCTGCGGCTCTATGCCGACGGGCGGCGCGAGATGGAAGAGCAAGCACCTGCGGTGCGGCAGGCCCTTGAAGATTTGCGGCAGAAACTGAAGCGGGATGCGCTGGGCGGATTGTTTGAGGACAAGCCGAACGCTGCGGTGATGCACTGGCGCGGACTTTCGACACAGCAGGCTGAGGCGGTGAAGGCGCGGGTGATGGAGTTGTTTGCGCCGCTGGCGAAGCTGGATGGGTTGCGGCTGCTGGACTTCGACGGCGGCGTGGAGTTGCGCGCGGGCCGCGACAAGGGCGGTGCGGTGGCGGCGATTTTGCGCGAGAGCGCGCGGGATGCGGCGGTGACGTATCTCGGTGACGATCTTACCGACGAGGCGGCATTTCGCGCGGTGAATGCGGCGCAGGGGCCTCACCTGAGTGTGTTGATGCGGCGTGTGTGGCGGGCGACCGATGCGGATGTTTGGCTGAAGCCGCCGGAGGGTGTGCGGATGCTTCTGCGCCGGTGGGTTGAGGCGCGGTGAAGAGTAATCGCGTTGGGTCTGTGCTTTCCCAGGTCTCAGAAGCGAGACCTGAGGCACCCATGTTAGTGCGGAACGATCCGCGCGAAAAACAAATGCAGGCCTTTCGACTCCTTGCGCTACTCTCCGGTCGCTCAGGATGACAAATCAGCAGTGGGTGCTCTCATGTAGCCGGTTTGCGCAGAAGACGCCAGCTACTCGCGGCCGCGTTTGCGGATCTCGATGCTGAGGCGCTTGATCTTCTGGTTGAGGGTGGAGAGCGGGATGCGGAACTGCTCGGCGGCTTCGGTCTGGTTGCCGTTACAGCGCTCGAGCTTTTCGACGATGATGCGGCGCTCGATGTCCTCGAGGATGTCGAAGAGCGAGGCGTTGGGATTGTGCTCGAGCAGCGCGTCCTGGAAGCTACGGCCGGTGATGTGGCCGGGCAAGAGGTCCGAGCCGATGACGGGGCCTGAGCTGAGCACGACGCCACGCTCGATGGAATTTTCGAGCTCGCGGACGTTGCCGGGCCAGTCGTAGTCGACGAGGGCGCGCATGGCGTCGGAGGAGAGACGGCGCGGGGCGAGGCCGTTTTCATTCGCGTAGAAGTCGAGAAAGTGCTGCGCGAGGAGAGGAATGTCTTCGCGGCGGGCGCGCAGGGGTGGCAGATCGACGGTGATGACGTTGAGCCGGTAGAAGAGGTCTTCGCGGAAGCGGCCGTCGCGCACGGCCTGGCGGAGATCGACGTTGGTGGCGGCGAGGATGCGCACGTCCACCTGAATTTCCTGAATGCCGCCGAGGTGCATGAAGCGCTTGTCCTGGAGGACGCGCAGAATTTTGGCCTGCGTATCCATGCCCATCGTGGCGATTTCGTCGAGGAAGAGGGTGCCGCCGTTGGCGACTTCAAAGAGGCCTTTCTTGGATGCGACGGCGGAGGTGAATGCGCCCTTGACGTGGCCGAAGAGCGTGGACTCGAGCAGCTCCGACGGCATGGCGCCGGTGTTGATGGGGACGAAGGGCTTGTCTTTGCGCGGCGAGTTGGCGTGGAGGGCCTTGGCGATGACTTCCTTGCCGGTGCCGCTCTCGCCCTGGATGAGCACGGTAGAGCGCGACGGGGCGACCTGCGCGATGAGGTCGAAGACGCGCAGCATGATGTCGCTTTTGCCGACGATGTTGGCGAAGTTGTAGCGCTGCTTGAGGGTGCGCTTGAGCTGGAGATTTTCTTCTTCGGCGCGATGGCGGGCGACGGCCGAGCGAATGTCGGCCATGAGCTTTTCGTTGTCCCAGGGCTTCTGGACGAAGTTTTCAGCGCCGGCGCGGATGGCCTCGACGACATTATCGACGGTGCCGTAGGCGGTGATCATCACGACGGGCGTCTCGGGCTGGCGCTCCTTGATCTGGGGCAACAGCTCGAGGCCGCTCTGGCCGGGCAGCGCGAGGTCGAGCAGCACGAGATCGAAATTTTCAAGCTCGAGAATGCGCAGTCCCTGCTCGCCGTCGTTGGCGGTACGCACGCCGTAGCCCTCGAGCGTAAGCAGCACCTCGAGCGACTCGCGGATGCCCGCTTCGTCGTCGATGACCAGAATGCTGGTGCCGCCGGGAGAGAGCGGTGAAGCGGACGCAGATAGATTCAAGGACTGTTCGACCTCAGACATGTACGGTCTTCCTTAATAAGGGGAACTCAAGATGAAAGGTGGTTCCGGCGCCTATGGCGCTCTCTACATGAATTTTTCCCGCGTGCTCCTGAATGATGCCGTAGGAGACGGACAGGCCGAGGCCGGTGCCGCGGCGCTCGCCGGGCTTGGGCATGGTTTTGGTGGTGAAGAAGGGATCGTAGATGCGCTTGAGATGCTCGGGCGCGATGCCGGAGCCGGAGTCGGCGATGACGGCTTCCACATGGCCGTTGGCCAGCGTGGACACGCGCAGCTTGCCGCCGCCGGGCATGGCTTCTTTGGCATTGAGCAATAGATTCAGAAAGACCTGCTGGAGTTTCCCGGGGTTGCCCTGGATGGGCGGCAGATTTTCGGCGAGGCTTGCGTCGACATCAATCTGGGCGGTCTTGAACTGGTGCTCGAGCAGCGAGAGCGTGTCGCGGATGACCTGATTGAGATTGACTTCGCGGAACTCGGTGGTGGAAGTGCGCGAGAAGTTGAGCAGGCCATTGGCGATCTCGGACGCGCGGAAGCTCTGCTGGGTGATTTTTTCAAGCACGGGGCCGAGGCGCTCGTCGCCGCGCATCTGTTTCGAGAGCATCTGCGCGTAAGAAGAGATGACGGCGAGCGGGGTGTTGATTTCGTGCGCCACGCCGGCGGCGAGCAGGCCGATGGAGCTGAGCTTGTCTGCCTGGGCGAGCTGATTCTCGAGCGAGATGCGCTCCGTGATGTCGTCGACGAGAACGATGCGGCCGACGACGACAAAGTCGCGCGAGAGCAGCGGGGCGACGGCGATGTTGGCGGTGCGCTGCTCGCCGGCGCGGGTGGTGAGCGGGAACTTGTAGAGATGATGCACGCCGGACTCGTTGCGGAAGCTGTCGAGCGCGTCGGCGAACTCCGCGGGGAAGACGGCGCGCAGAGACTGGCCGAGGGCCTCACTGCGGCTGAGCGCGTACATGGCTTCCATCTGCGCGTTCCAGCTCTCGATGCGGTCGTCGAGGTCGAGGGCGAGGATGCCGACGTTGATGGATTCGACGATGTTCTCGTTGAACTCCTTCAGGCGCTCGAACTCGCTGATCTTCTCTTCGAGGCGGGCGTAGAGGCTGGCGTTCTGCAGGGCGATGCCGATGTAGCTGGCCAGGGACTCGAGCAACTCGACGTCTTCGCTGGAGAGGAAGTCGCCGCCGATGGTGCGGCCGAGGCCGATGACGGCGATGGTGCGGGTGAAGGGACCGTCCTGCACGCGGCAGGGCAGGTAGTAGTTGAGGTCGAGCAGCGACGCGGTGCGGCGCTGACGGTCGATCGAGATGCAGCGCCTGCTCGGCGTTCTCGAGGAAGATGTGCGAGTGATCGCGCGCCTCGTCGAAGTTGAGGAAGCCGAGGTCGAGGGCGGCGGGGCCGGAGAGGTGCTGGGCCGCGGTGGCCTCGGGGGGCAGGCCGTGCGAGGCGGCGAGGCGCAGCCTTCCGGGTTCGTCTGCCATGAAGACGGCGACGCGCGAGACCAGCAGTGTGTGCGGCAGGCGGTCAACGATGGAGGCGAGCAGGGCGTGGAGATCGGTTTCGGAACTGAGGCCGCGGCCGAACTCGACGAGAGCCTTGCGATAGTCGTAGCGCTGGCGGTCGAAGGCGCGATCGACCCAGCCCTGAATGCGGCGCTTGAGGGGATCGAAGATGGCCGCCGTGACGAGGATGGCGATGACCAGGGCCCACTCGCGCATCTGGCTCATGGTCTCGGGCAGGCGGGTGTGGACGACCTCGGCGATGAGCGCGATGATGCCGAAGTAGCCGCCGAGCAGGAGGCCGGTGGCGAGGGTGTAGGCTACGCCGCGCTTGAAGATCAGGTCCGTGTCCATCAGGCGGTAGCGCACGATGGCCCATGCGAAGGTGAGCGGCAGAAAGACGAGCGAGAGCCCGGCCAGCTTGGTGAGCAGGCCGGGCATGGGCACGTCAAAGAGGAAGGGAATGGCGTAGAGCAGCGTGAAGGGCAGCACCGCCAGCAGAGCGCCGCGGGTGAGCCACTTCAACTGCTGACGGAGCAGTGGCGTGCTGGCGCGGCGGTAGCTGTTGAGGAAGAGCACGGCAGCGAGCACGTAGAAGGCAGCGTCGTAGCCGGTGCCCACCTGGTCGAGGCGATGCTTGAGCTGGCCGGTCGCTTCCCAGAAGTTGAACGCGTAGACCCAGAGGCCGAAGAGCAGGATGCCCGGCGCGTAGACGATGGGCAAGAGCAGGCGGCGGATGCTGCGAATGCGCTCCTCAGGGAAGCTGAGGGCGAAGTGCAGGAAGAGCGCGGGCTGCAGCGACTCGGCCATCACGTTGAGCCAGAAGACGGATCTTGTCGAGCGTGTCCCACGCGCCGGTGTATTTGAGCGCATTGAGCGCGAACGAGACCAGGCAGAAGAGATAAAAATGCGTGGCGCGCGGCGCGGTCCAGCGGCGGAAGAGCACGTAGAGGCCGATGGCGAGATAGATGAGGCCGATGAGGCGCAGAGCCTGCTGCACGCTGCGGTCCGGCGGCACCGGGGCGATGTCGATGGGCGTGTCGAGGGGAATGCCCTCGCGAGTGATGGAGTAGTGGGCGCGGATGTAGACGCCGGTGCGGTAGAGCTCGCGCTCGAGGTCAGAGACGTGGACGACTTTGGTGCCGTTAACGGCGGTGAGCAGATCGTGGGGCTGGATGCCTTCGCGGGCGGCGGGGCTGCCGGGCAGTACTCTCACGGCCACCAGTCCGCCGCGGGCCTCAGACCACCAGACGCCGTCGTCGGGCTGCTGGAACTGGCTCTCCTGCCGGAAGTTCAACACCGCAAGGAACACCAGACCGACCGTGGCCACGGCCAGCAGCGTCGCCTGCAAGCGGTTGAATAGATTCGTCTCCATCGGGGGGAGCACCTTACGCTGACCAACTAGAGAGCACGTGGGTTGCCACGGGCTCACGGTTGGGCTGTCTTCGGATTACGTGCGGCAATCGTTCAGGAATCTGCAAGATACAGACGGACAGGCGGAGCAAAGGTCAACCGCAGGACGGGCCGGATCATGTGGAAAATGCAGAAAACAGTAACGGGGTTCCGTCTTACAGGATTCACCTACGTGAAACAGTATCTCACCGCAGCGAGACAGTTTGCAGTACGCAAACCAGTCTACGCCGGTTCAAACCAAAGAATTAGTTGATTTTGGCGAAGCGGCTGCCGGTGGGTGCGAACGGGCTTGAGGGCCGGTTCAGCGCTGGCCGTAGGTGGCCTTGGGGCCGTGCTTGCGGAGGTAGTGGTGCTCGCTGACGTGGACCGGTATGGCTGTGGCGGAGGCGTTGAGGAGCACGGTGCGGAAGGCGAGGCGGGCGATGTATTCGAGGCAGTCGGCGTGCTCCACGGCTTCGGCTGCGGACCTGCCCCACGCGAAGGGCGCGTGGCCGGCGACGAGGACCCCGGGGACGGCGATGGGGTCGAGGTTCCCCGCGCGGAAGCGGCGGACGATGACTGCGCCGGTGTTGCGGACGTAGCCGGTGGAAACTTCCTCGGCGGTGAGCGGCTCGGTGACGGGGACGGGGCCGTGGAAGTAGTCGGCGTGGGTGGTGCCGAAGCAGGGGATGGGGCGGCCGGCCTGGGCCCAGGATGTGGCGAACTCGGAGTGAGTGTGGACGATGCCGCCGAGCTGGGGGAACTCGCGATAGAGCAGGGTGTGAGTGTCGAGATCGCTCGAGGGGCGGAGCTTGCCGTCGACGATGTTGCCGTCGAGATCGGTGACGACGAGATCGGCGGGAAGGAGGGTGGCGTAGTCGACGCCGGAGGGCTTGATGACGACGAGGGGCTGGGTGCCGGAGCGGTCGATGCCGCTGGCGTTGCCGAAGGTGTGGGGCGCGAGGCCGCGGCGGGCGATCTCCTGATTGGCGCGGAGGACCTGGGTGCGAAGTTCTTCGAGGAGCATGGTGGAAAATCCTTGCAGAAAGCGTTTACCCCGAAAGTTTATCAGCTTCCGTGCCGGTGGTATCCCTCCAGCGGCAAATCATCTTTGAGCCCTGTAAACTTGGCCTGCCAGTGCCCGTCTACCCAAGTAATGGCGACCAGCACTGCATTGGAACCCTTCAGCATGGCAACAGCGGAAGAGAATGCCGCGCAGGAGTTCGCGCGCCTGGTCGCAAGCCATCGCCCGCAGATCTTCCGGTTTCTGCTCGCCTCCACGCGCGACGTGGACCTGGCGGAGACGCTGACGCAAGAATGTTTTCTGAAGGCGCACCGCAACTGGGCGGGGTTTCGCGGTGACTCGAGCGCGATGACGTGGTTGATGCGGATTGCCATCAACCTGCAGAAGGATCACTGGCGCAATCGCCGGGTGCAGTTCTGGAAGCTGACGCGCACCAATGCCGTGGATGCGGCGGAGGCCAGCGAGTGGCTGCCCAGCGGGGCGACCGGCCAGGAGCAGCAGTTGCTGGCGCAGGAGCGCGTGGGAGAAGTGTGGCGCGCGGTGGAAGGATTGAGCGAACGGCAGCGGACAGTGTTTCTGCTGCGGTTTGTGCAGGAGATGGAGCTGAGCGAGATAGCACGCGCCACCGGACTGAGCGAGGGAACGGTGAAGGCGCATCTTTCGCGGGCACTGATACGGGTGCGCGCGGAGCTGGGAGGGAAACGGTGAACGGTTTGACGCGATCGAAGAAGGCCGAAGATGCGGCTGCGGATAATTTGGACGATCTGGTGGATCCGGCGTTGCGGCAGACGCTGCTGGATTTCAAGGCCAGCGTGGATGCCTGGAGCGATGCGGAGTTGAGCCGACCGCGTGCAGTGCGCACGGTGGTCCAGCGCAGACACCGCCTGCTGGTGGGCTGGAGCCTGGCAGCAGCGCTGCTGGCAGCGACGGCTGCGACCGGGGGCTACGAGCATCACCAGAGCTGGCTGGCGCAACAGGCCGCCGCCCAGCGGATCGAACAGGAACGCGCTGCTGAGAAGGCGCGGATCGAGGCGCAGCAGGACGAGAAACTTTTTGCGAGTGTGGACAGCGCGGTGTCGCGCGAGGTGCCGAGCGCGATGGAGCCGCTGGCGGTGCTTGAAGACGACAGCGCAACCAAATAACTTGAGCGGCCGGCGAGCCGCAGGAATACAACGAGGCGAGGAGAAGCAGATGAGGGGAATGACATATTTGCGGACGGGCCTGGCGGCAGCGGGCTTGTTGATGGCGGGCGCGGCCTGGGCGCAGGGGCCCGGCGGCGGACCGGGGATGGGACAGGGAATGGGACCGGGTATGGGCGATCATCGTCCGCCCATGGAGCGGTCGTTTGGCGGCCACGGCGTGGAGGGGCGCTGGTGGAATAGCCCGCGCATGATCGAGCAGTTGAAGCTGACCGACGATCAGCGCAAGGCATTTGATCAGATTCTGCTGGACCACCGCGAGAACCTGATCGATTTGCGCGCCAACCTGGAGAAGGCGGAGCTGGTGATGGAGCCGCTGGTGAGCGCGGATCAGCCGGACGAAGGCAAGATTCTGGCGCAGATCGACAAGGTGGCCCAGGCGCGCGCCGAGCTTGAGAAGGCCAACGCCCGCTACCTGCTGGCGCTGCGCGCCAAGCTCACGCCGGAGCAGTGGAAGACCATGCAGGAGATGCGCCAGAACCACATGCGCGAGGGCTGGGGACGGGATGATCGGCGGCCGGGCGGAATGCATGAGCACGGTAGAGGATCGAGCGGCCCGGATGGCGCGGCGCCTCCGCCGCCTCCATCGGGTTCAGGCCCGACGGGCATGCTGGACGACGACAATGCACCGGAGCAGCCCGCAGCGACGCCGGCACCTGGCGGCGGCATGCAGTAGGGAAAGTTTTTTGACGAGGTTTGGCAGAGAGCAACTGCGGTTGTAGTTCACACCGGTGGCGGCAGGGGGCGATCCCCTTGCCGCCGTTTTTTTGCGCTTAAGCTTCGCCGCGAAAGGGTTCTTCCGGCCGCCTTTGCTGTCCCGCAGCGGACAGCGGACTGGCGCGCTGCGGCACAGCCATTGCCCTATACCAACACAGGCTTTGCGTGGCTCTGGGACAGCTTTGCAGCGGAGCGCAGCAAAGTGCCGGAAGCCGCGACACAAAAAAATGACTAAAGTCCGCTGTAGCCGAACCGATGAAGGGTGCAGATGCAAGCACGCCCCCCGGAACGGCAGCAGACTCGGGGCAAGGCAGCGGGGCACCTGCGCTGGGCGCGAGCGTTGACATCGGGAAAAGGAGCACGACCATGGGTCTCGGCGTATTAAACAATCTTCCGGCGATCTACGCGGAAAATTACCTGAACAACACGAACAGCAGTCTGCAGACGGTTCTGCAACAGCTTTCGTCAGGTTCGCGCATCAACTCCGGCGCGGATGACGCCGCCGGTCTGTCTCTTGTGAATGGCCTGGCGGGCAACTCGGCCGCGCTTACGCAGTCCACCACCAATGCCACGGAGGGCGTGGGTCTGCTGCAAGTGGCCGACGGTGCTTTTTCGCAGGTGACCAGCCTGCTGAACCGTGGCATCACGCTGGCGACGGAAGCCTCGAACGGCACGCTGAACACCTCACAGGAGGCGGCGGCCAATCAGGAGTATCAGTCGATTCTGGCGGAGATCAACAACATTGGATCGACGACCACCTATAACCAGGTGCAGGTTTTCTCCGGCTCGGCGGCGGGCGTTTCCATCTACACCGGCGACTCATCGGCCAACGGCGCATCGGTGGACAATCTCTACTTTGCCAAGCTGAACTCGGCGAGTGTGGGCGATGCGGGCGGCAGCGTGCAGCAGAGCAATGCGGGGCTGTTCGTGGACCTCTCGGCCGACGCGGCGGGACCGGTGCTGAGCCAGGCTGCCACGCAGGCAGACGCGATCGGCGGCACCGGCATCGTGTTCACCATTACCAACCCGGATGGCACCACGAGCACGCTGACCACCACGGCGACCACGGTATCGGGGCTGATCCAGGAGATCAACAAGGACGGCATTCCCGGCGTGACGGCGAGCTTTACCTCGGCGGCCGCGGTGGGCGATGCGGGCGTGGCGGGCGGCGACACCGGCATTCTGCTGACCAACACCAACGGCAATGTGGCCATTGCCGCGGCCAACGCCGATGTAACGGATACGACTACCGCTGCCACCACGTCAAACTATGTGAACAACGCGGCCACCACGACGATTACGTATGTGACGGCCGCGGGCGGCGACCAGTCGGCCGATCTCTCGACGACGAACCTGAGCACCGCGGGCAATGCGCAGAATGCACTGGCGGTGCTGAACAACGCAATCACCTATGTGGCCGCGCAGGATGGCTACATTGGCGCGCAGATCAACACACTCAACGCGGTGAGCCAGGTGGTGAGCACGCAGCAGGAGAACATTGTGTCGGCGCAGAATGCCATTCAGGCGACGGATTATGCCTCGGCGACCTCGGCGCTGTCGAAGTATGAGATTCTGAGCCAGACGGGCATCTCCGCGCTGGCGCAGGCCAACAGCGTGCAGCAGGAAGTGACGAAGCTGTTGCAGTAATCGCTTTGGATTAGGAGTACACTGTTCGCAGGTTTCGCAGTGCTGTAGTGCTTTTGAAGAAAACCCAGGGACAGGGCGGCGGCAGAGAGGAATCTCTGCCGCCCATTTCTTTTTTTGCGCGATTATTTCGGCAGCGGGGCTGAGCCGGTTACGGTGAAGGCCGCTTCGGATTTGGCTTCGGTTTCTTCGGGCTGCGCGCCGCCGAGGCTGAGGGAGTATTTGCCGGCGAGGATGGAGCGGTTGCCCTGATCGTCGACGCTGGAGATGCGAGCGGGGATCGATGGTGAGGGTGACCTCGCGGCTGGCTCCGGCGGCGATGTGCACGCGCTCAAAGCCGACGAGCGAGTGGATGGGGCCGCCCTGCTGCGGGGTCTTGAGGTAGGCTTCGACGACTTCGTCGCCGCCGAGCTTGCCGGTGTTGGTGACGGTGACGGTTGCGGTGAGCGGGTCGCCGGCCTTGAGTGCGTCTGCCGAGAGCTTGACCGGGCCGTACTTGAACGTGGAGTAGCTCAGGCCGTAGCCGAAGCCCCAGAGCGGCTTGCCGGTGAAGTAGCGGTAGGTGCGGTCCTTCATCGAGTAGTCGGTGAATGGCGGAATGCCGTCGAGCGAGGCATAGAAGGTGACGGGCAGGCGGCCGGCGGGGTTGTTGAGTCCGGCGAGCGTGCGCGCGATCGCGGTGCCGCCCTCGACGCCGGGATACCAGGCTTCAAGAACCGCAGCGGCGTGCTCGTTGGCCCAGTTCAGCGCCACGGCGCTGCCGCTTTGCAGCACGACGATCAGCGGCTTGCCGGTGGCGGCGAGCGCTTCCAGCAATTTCTGCTGCGGCGCGGGCAGATCGAGGCTGGTGCGGTCGCCGCCGTCGAAGCCGTCGATCTTGATGCGCATCTCTTCGCCTTCGAGCTGCGGCGAGAGGCCGACGAAGGCCACGACGACATCGGCTTCTTTGGCGCGGGCGACGGCTTCGTCGAGCTGGGCCTGCGCCGGCGCTTCCCACTTGAGCGTGACGCCGCCGCCGGCGCGGTCGCCGGAGTGCGAATACTCGAGCACGAACTCATGCGCTTTGGTGTCGGCGAAGTCGACGGGGATGGACGGGATTTTGGCGAAGTCCATCACCGGCGGCGCGGTGGGCGATGCGCCGGGCGCGGCTTTGAAGTTGCCCATCGCGGCGAGATCGTGTCCGGCGCGCAAGCGTGCCCTCGGAGATCACTTTGCCGTCGAGCAGCAGGCGATAGCTCTCCTTCGGCGAATAGGGGAAGCTGTCGCGCGGGCTCGAGGGTGAAGACGTAGTGGCCGGCGGCGGGCGGGGTGAGCGTGCCGGACCAGCGCACGGAGTAGTTGATGGTGTCGACTTCGGGCGCGGGCTTCGCGTTTTCCCAGTCGGCCTGGACTGTCGGGCTCGGTGGTGGTGGCGACAGGGCGGCCGGTCCAGTCGGGCGTGGCGAAGAACTCGGTTTTCAGGCCCTTGTTCAAGCCGAAGGCGGTGCGCGGGACGGGCACGCCGACGCCCTCGGCGAGCGTGGAGCCCTGCGCGTAGAGAATGGGCGAGCTGCGGAACTGCGTCAGCGATGCCATCGAGCGGCGTGACCGGATGAATCGGCGTGCCGACGTAGTTGCCGAGGATGGAGGGCAGCAGATCGGCGGTGGGGCCGATGACGGCGATGTGTGCCGGGGGCGCTCTTCAAAGGCAGAGCGCCGTTGTTCTTGAGCAGCACGATGCTCTCTTCAGCGGCCTTGAGCGACTCTTCGCGGTGGGTGGGCGGAGCCTGCGTCAGAGAACGGAATCTTGTCGAAGCGGGCTCGAGCCTTGCGGATCGAAGAGGCCGAGCTCAATGCGCGCGGTGTAGAGGCGCTCGGCGGCCTGGGTCAACAAATCTTCGGAGACGAGGCCGTGTTTGCACGGCGTCGGCCAGCGTGTTGAAGCCGGGGGTCCAGATGCTGCAGGAGAGATCGGTGCCGGCTTCAATGGAGAGCGCGGCGGCGTGCTCGATGTCGGGGGTCTTCTTGTGGCCCTGGTAGACGTCGACGATGGCGCCGCAGTCGGAGACGACGAAGCCTTTGAAGCCCCACGCGTCGCGCAGGTGCTCTTTGAGCAGCATCTTGTTGGTGCAGGCCGGCCACTCGTCGATGGAGTTGTAGGCGCACATCACGGAGTCCACGTGGCCCTCGGTGACGGTGGCGCGGAAGGCGGGCAGGTAGGTCTCTTCGAGATCGCGCGGCGAGGGATCGACGTTGAAGCCGTGACGCAGTGTCTCGGGGCCGGAGTGCACGGCGAAGTGCTTGCTGGTGGCGATGGCGCGCGGGTGCGTGGGGTCGGGGCCCTGCACGCCCTCAATAAAGGCGACGCCCATGCGGGCCGGTGAGGAAAGGATCTTCGCCGTAGGTCTCCTGGCCGCGGCCCCAGCGGGGATCGCGGAAGATGTTGATGTTGGGCGACCAGAAGGTGAGGCCGTAGAAGATGCGGTGATTGTCTTCGCGCTGGGCCTGGTTGTACTTGGCGCGGGCCTCATCGGAGACGACATCGCCCATGGTGTGGACGATGTTCGGGTCCCAGGTGGCGGCCATGCCGATGGCCTGCGGGAAGACGGTGGCGTAGCCGGCGCGGGCCACGCCATGCAGCGCTTCGTTCCAGGTCTGGTAGTCGGGAATGCCGAGGCGGGGAATGGCCGTGCCCCAGTCTTCGAGCTGGGTGGCTTTTTCTTCGAGCGTCATGCGGCTGACCAGATCGTGGGCGCGCTGGGCTGCGGGCAATTTGGGATCAAGATAAGCGGGTTGTTGCGCGGGGGCGAGGGCGGCAGCGGTAAAGGCCAAAAGCAGGAGAGAAAAAGCGCGACGAAGTGTCATAGTCCGGTCCCTCGGGAGTGCGGCTTTAGGCCCGCGTCCGCATCTGCAATGCGGTGCAGGCGGGCGAAAAGCCGGTCCGCAGGAAACTTTACAGGGCCGGGGCCGGAGATGGCTAGATTTATCGGTTTACTTCAAGCAATTGACTGCCGGGCGGCGGAAACTGCGCCAGGCGGGAGGAGCGGTCGCGCACCACGCGGGCTTCCATCTCCGCGAGCGAGCCGTGCATGCGCTGGAATTCGGGATGGCTGCGCAGGGCGTCGAGGCGCGGATCTGCGAGCACCTGGAAGAACCACGGGCAACGCGCTTCTTCCGCGGAGCGCAACTCGGTGATCGCGGTTTCAAGATCGCCCAACGCTACGCAGATTGCGGGAGTGAACGAGCTGAGGACGTAGCGCTCGCGGCTGAGGTTCTGCAGTTGTTCCACCACGGCAGCAGCATCCGCGGCGCGGCCCATGCTGGCCAGCGCGTAACCGCGCACGGCGGTTGGGACATCGCAGTGCGGCAGCAACTGCGCTGCCTGCGTGGCCAGATCGAGGGCGCGCTCACCTTTGCTGTGGAAGGCGAGGATCATGCTGCCGTAGAGCAGCACTTTATCGTTTTCGGGGAAATGCGCAACCGCATATTCGATCTGTTCGAGGCTCTTCTGCGGGCGGCGCGCAAGATGCAGCGCCCAGGCCAGCCGCGCGTGAAGCCACGGAGAATAAGGGTCTTCACGCAGCGCTGACTCAATCAACTCGATGGCTTCGTCGAAGCGATGGCGGCTGAGCGCGAAGCTGGTGCGCGACCGCGTGACATCGGGATCGTGGGGCAGGAAGGAGCTGTTCTCGAAGGCGTGGAGCGCGCTCTCCAGGTTGCGATCCACGTGAAACCGTATCCATCCGAGGGCGGGGAGCGCAGCGGCGGCGCTTTCGTCATCACGGGGAATGGCGCGCGCGGCGCGGCGAGCCTGCTCGGCGGCAACGGCCGGGGAAAGAAATCCGTAGAGCGTCTGCGTGATGCAGTGGTTGATCAGGTCCAGTTGCGCGGGCATCAGCGAGGGGTCGAGCTCGGTGGCGCGGAGGAGATTCTGCAGGCCGTCCTGCATGCGCCTGCCCTGCGAATTGCGCCGCTCATGGCGGGCGCGCAGGAACCGATCGTAAGCCTCGCGGCGCACCGAGTCGTTCTCGGGCTCGCGCGGCTCTTCCGCCGCAGCGGTGAGACCGATGCTGCTGAGGCTGGAGTCCAGGCGCGCGACCAGCCGGTCAGCAAGGCGCGATTCGAGGCCGGCCAGGCGCGATTGTGGCACCAGAAAATCCTCGACCCAGATCTGCGCGTCGTCGGCGACGCGGATCATCTCCGCGCGCAGGCGGTACTGCGTGCCCATGGCGCGCAGGCTGCCGGTCAGCACCAGGTCAGCTTCAAGGGCCTCGCCCACCTGGCGGGCGGTGCAGCCCTGCTGGGCCATGGTGAAGACCGAGTCGCGGGCCAGGATAGTGAAGGGCACGCGGCGGGCCGCGAAGACGCGGCTGAGGCGCACGATGGCCTCTTCAGCGACGGCAGCGCCCAGATGGTCGGCGACGCCGAGGCCGGTGAGGAAGGGAAGCACAGCCAGCCGCGGAGCAATCTCCACGGCGGCCGGCTCGATGGCGCGCACCTGTGCTGTCATGCGATAACCCTGTTTGTAGACGGTTTGTATGCAGTCGTCGGGCAGAAGCGCCGCACGCAGGGACGAGACGCAACGCGGCACACTCTCCGCCGTTACGTGCACGTCGCCCCACAGCGCATGGCGCAGTTGCCGCGGGGTGATTATCTGGCCGGCGTGAGCCAGCAGTACGCGCAATGCCGCCAGTCCCTTGGGCGTGAGGTGAATCTCTTCACCATTCCGCAAAAGGGTGCCATCCGGCTTGAGCCGGAAGCTGGCAAACGCATACTCGCTTTCCTGCAGATCGGTTGGAAAAAGCACTACATGTTTCATGCGTACCGAAATGCGCTGTTCGCGCTGTCTGACGGGAGCCGGGAAAGGGACTCCTTACAGGGGGCGCGGCCGACGCATTGTTTCAGAGTTCCGGAGGAAGATCGGGCTTGAGCTGGGACTGCCCGCAGAGTCAGAGTGCTGGAGATTCTTCCGACGGTTGGGAGATCGCCGTTTCCGCTGCCGTGCTTCATCGAGCCGGCTGATATCGGAGAGGGCAGCCCTCCGCTTGCTTTCACGCAATTCAAACCTTTGAAGCGTGAATTTCATCTATTATGCCCCCCGGCAACCTTGGAAAAACATAATGATGACCATTGATTTTGCGGTAATCGATTTATAAGGTTACTGGATGGTTAATACAGGGCTTACGGCCCGGCTAATGGGCCTGAAACGTTCCAAATAGGTACAATTCAGGCACATTCGCCGGGCCGTTCTTAGAGAAGGTAAGTTACGTTATTCGGAACCAAGTTAGTACTTTGACTTGATGGCGTAAGTGAGCCCCATGGTGAACTGGAGAGAATTCCGCTTGGTCGGAGGGTACGAAACCGGCGGATCGTTGAGGTAAGAGTCGAGCGTGCCGACGGAGAAGCTGAAGTTCTTATAGGCGGGAAACGCGAAGGTGTTGGTCTCGTTGGTGGAGTAGGCGCGCTCGTTGTTGTAGGCCGGGATGTAAGCGACACCCTGCGTATAAGTGACAAGTTTGGTGTGAAGAATATAACTGGCCGAAAATGTTGATCCGATCAGATTCTGGTTGCCGGCCGCAGTGCCGCTGATGAACTGCTGCTTTTCATATTGCATGGTGGCCTTCAGGTCAGCTTCCTGTTTTGGCGTCTTCAGGGCCGTCCAGCCGATACCTCCGCCGTAGATCTGCTGCAGATCCAGGTCCTGGCCGTAGTTGTGATCAAAGGCCACCTGGCCCAGCGCGAACAGGCGCGTGGTGAAGTACTCATCTCGTTCGGCGTCGGCGTGATAAATGGCAGACTTGGTGCTTGTGCCGGGGACGAACGTGCCGATCGCGTCGGTGTAGCTTGGCTGCGTGATTTTTCCGAAGGAGCCGGTGAAGTCGATGCTGGTGCGATCGCGGGGATCGAGCCAACTGACGGTGGGCACGGCGCGGATGAGGCCGACGCCGCCGGAGAAGGTGTACTGATTCTCCGTGGCCGAGACCAGCGTTGCGCCCGCCGTGGCCGCGCCGTTCCAGCCGGTAAAGAAGCCGGGCTGATGGCGGATGTCCTTGTCGATGGTGGGCTGGTCGAGGATGAAAGCCGCGTCCTTGGTGGGGAGGTGCGCACCCGCCGCGCCCTGCGTGGGCGTCACAGTGATGGACTGATCGGCGACGGCGAGCGTGCCGGAAGGAATAGTGCTCACGCTTTTGCGATTGGTGAGTTTCGTGTTCTTGTCGAGCACGGCGAAGGGGCTGGCGGTGTGCAACTCCTTGATCTTGTCCCAGCCGAGCGCGATGTCACCGAGGGCATCGCTGTGAAAGACCACTTTGCCCTGGATGGCGCTGACCAATTTGCCATGCAGTGTGTCGCCGTTGCTCAGCACGAGAACATCGGGTTCGGGCGCGGGCTTGGTTTGCGCCGCGCAAAGGTGGGAGGCGGCAAGCAGCAGTGCAATGTACGCGAAGCCGCGTTTCCGCATCAAACTACGTAATGGGGCTTTCAGGATTGATAGGGTCACGGGGGAGAGTTCCTTTGACATGAAAATTTAGGGAGCCGGTGCGACGACTTCCATGCCACAGCCACGGGCTCATAGAAACGATATTAATGGGATGCGATTGATTGTGGTACTTTTGGGGATCTTGTGAAAACTTCAAGAAAGTTTCCAGAATTTCGGGCCCTTAGAAAGCGACACTGCCTTATCAGGAGCCTGAATGACGAATCAAGCCTCGTTTGCACGCTGGTCCCTCGAACCCTATTGTATCGGCATGAAACTGCGTTCGCTGCGTACGCGCAAGCGCCTTACGCTGTCGCGGCTGGCGGCAGAGAGCGGCCTTTCCACGGCGCTGCTCTCGAAGCTCGAAACTGATCGCATGATTCCCACATTGCCTACGCTGGCCACGATCTGCCGCGTCTATGGCGTGGGGCTGAGCTATTTTTTCAACGAGCCCAAGCGGCACAGCCTGGCGATTACACGCAAGACACATATGCAGAAGAAAAACCGCGCCGCAGACTCCGTGAAGCGCACGCCGCTGCACGCCGCCTCTGAGACCACGCGGCTGCAGGCCGAGACGATCGACTTCGCAGCCGACGGCACTTCGTTCTCGCCCGCGGGCAATGGCTCGGTGTGCGGCTTTGTGTATGTGGTCGAAGGCAAGCTGCGCATCGACTCCGGCGGCATGCGTGAAACGCTGGAGACGGGCGACTGCGCCTACATCGACAGCCAGATGCCGATGGCATGGAGCGCCGCGAGCAAAGAGACCTGCCGCGTGCTCACCATCATGCCGCGCTGACGCCTTGCCGCCATCGGGCCCGCTCTGTACGATGGTTGCGTCATGCGACCCAACGTAAATCTGATGAAGGCCACCCTCACGGGTGCGCTTGGCGGCCTGCTCTTCGGCTTCGACACGGTTGTTATCTCCGGCATCATCGATGCGGTGGTGAAGCTCTACGGCCTGAGCGACTACGGCAAGGGCTGGACGGTCGCAATTGCGCTCATCGGCACGGTGGTGGGATCGTTTGGCGCGGGCGCCGTGGGCGCGCGGCTGGGCGGGCGGGAGACGCTGCGGCTCACGGCTGTGCTCTATGTGCTCTCGGCTCTGGGCAGTGCGCTGGCGTGGAACTGGCCGTCGTTGATGGTCTTCCGCTTTATCGGCGGCCTGGGTATCGGAGCGTCGTCGGTGCTGGGGCCTGTGTACATCGCGGAACTGGCTCCGGCGAAATGGCGCGGGCGGCTGGTGGGCGCGTTCCAGTTCAACGTGGTGTTCGGCATTCTGGTTGCGTACACGTCGAACTACGCGATTCGGACCATGCACCTGGGAGCGATGGAGTGGCGCTGGCAGGTGGGCGTGGCCGCGGCGCCTGCGGCGATTTTCCTTGCGCTGCTGTTCTTCATTCCGCGCAGCCCGCGCTGGTCGGCCTCGCGCGATCGCATCGATGAAGCTCTCGCCGTGTTGAAGCAGATGGGCGAGCCGAATCCCGAGGCGGAGCTGGCGGATATTCGCGCCGCGCTGGCCGAGGAACATGCGAGCGCGAACGAGCCGGTGTTTCGCTGGAAGTATCGCTACCCGCTGTTTCTCGCGATCACGATCGGCGCGTTCAATCAGCTCGCCGGCATCAACGCGATTCTCTACTACCTGAATGACATCTTCGCGGCTGCGGGATTCAGCCAGCTCTCCGGCGATCAGAAAGCGATCATGATCGGCTTTACCAATCTTGTGTTCACGATGGTGGGCATGAGCGTGATCGACAAGCTGGGGCGCAAGACGCTGCTGCTGGTTGGCGCGGCGGGCACGGCGGCGTGCCTTGCCGGCGTGGCGTGGATCTTTCTGACCAACTCGCACCAGGGAACGCTGGTGTGGCTGCTCATCACGTATATTGCATTCTTCGCGCTGTCGCAGGGTGCGGTGATCTGGGTGTATATCGGCGAGGTGTTTCCCAATCGCGTGCGGTCGAAGGGGCAGGGCGTGGGCAACGCCAGCCACTGGACGATGAACACGATCATCGCGCTGACTTTCCCGGTGCTGGCGGGGACGATCGGCCGCGGCGCGCCGTTTGTCTTCTTCGCGGTGATGACGGTGGTGCAGTTTCTGACTGTGCTGTTCTTCTACCCGGAGACCAAGGGGCAGACGCTGGAGGCGCTGCAGCGCAGGCTGGTGAAGGGCTGATGCTCAAGTAGGTGCGCGTGGTCTGCTGCGCGGTTTAAAACGCGATCCGTGCTATACTAAGCCTGCGCTCAGTGATTTGGTCGTGAGCGGCGGTTTGCCTTCCTTATCGGCAAGTTTGCCTGGCACAGATTTCCCCAAGCCCCTACAGCGTAACCACCTCGGCTCCCATGTTGCGGAGCAGCGTTCGGAATGTATCCGTGGCGTTTGTGGTGCCGGCAGGCGTACGCGCCCCGGCGAAACAGCAGCGTGGGTCAGCTCCGGGTTGCAGGCGATTTTAAGAAACACTCCTGCCAGCCAGTCCCTTGAATCCTGGACCTTACGGTTCTCTCTTACGCATCGATAGAATGCAGGCTCGCGCCTGAAGTGTGTGTGTGCGCGCCTCCGTGTCCGGTTCCGATTGCAGGCCTCATGGAAAGAGGCTCGCGGAACCCAACAGGAATAGTTCCTACTTTGACGACTCAGTTTTCGCAGTTCGCCCTTTCGGCCGCTCTCAAGGCGCGGCTTGACGCCAACAAATTTACAACCCCCACGCCGGTGCAGTCCGGCGCGATTCCGCCTGCCCTGGAAGGCCGCGACGTGCTGGCCACGGCTCAGACGGGCACCGGCAAGACGCTCAGCTTTTTGATCCCGATCATCGAGCAACTGCAGAAGGCCGACCCCTCAACCAAGGGCGCGCAGGCCCTGATTCTGCTGCCCACTCGGGAGCTTGCGATGCAGGTGGAGACGGCGTTTCGCGCCATCCGCACCAGCTCTTCGCAGACCTCGGCCCTGGTGGTCGGCGGACTTGCTGAAGGCTCGCAGCTCGAAGCGATTCGCCGCGGCGCACGCTTGATTGTGGCCACGCCCGGACGGCTGGAAGACTTCCTCAAGCGCAAGCTGGTTCGCCTGGAACAGGTGAAGATGTTGGTGCTGGACGAAGTGGATCGCATGCTCGACATGGGTTTTCAGCCCGCGATCGCGCGCATTGCATCCACGCTGCCCGCTGCGCGGCAGACGCTTTGCTACTCCGCCACGCTTGAGGGCGCGGTGAAGGACGTTGCGGGCAAATACCTCAAGAATCCGGCGCGCATCGAGATCGGCTCTGTGCTCAAGCCCGCGGAAAATGTGGAGCTGCGCACCTTTGAGGTGGAGCAGAACCAGAAGCAGGAGCTTCTTGAGCACCTGCTGAGCGAAGAGCAGGGCAGCTTCCTCGTCTTCGTTCGCACCAAGCACGGCGCGGATCGCGTTGCACGGCGGCTGGCGCGCTCCGGCTGGTCGGCTACGCAGATTCATGGCGACCGCTCGCAGGCGCAGCGGAACTCCGCGCTGCGCAGCTTCTCAGAAGGCCGTCACCGCGTGCTGGTGGCGACCGACGTGGCAGCGCGCGGCATAGACGTGGCGCACGTGGCGCATGTGGTGAACTACGATATGCCGAAACTGGCAGAGGACTTTGTTCATCGCGTGGGCCGCACCGGCCGCGCTTCAGCCAAGGGTGTTGCGTCCACTTTCGCGGGTTCTTCAGAGCGCGGCGAGCTGCGCAAGATCGAGCGCACGCTGTCGATCCAGATGAAGCGCTTCCGCGTGCGCTCGGCCGACGCCAGCGCCGCCTAAGAAAGCACAGGCCGGGAGCCGCAACAAGGCTCCCGGCGCTGCTTACGCGCCCGGCAGCTCTTGCCGCGGCGCGATTTTTTTGCGCGTCGCATAGAGATAGCACGCAAACCAAGCGGGCGTGGTCCAGAGATAGGCGGCGGAGAGAATGGCGGGGCTGTAGAAGGACTCGATGAGCGCCGCAGTGGCCACCAGACCGAGGGGTACCAGCGAGCGGCCTGTTCGCTGTGAGTGCAGCGCGGCGGTCAACAGCGCGGGCAGCAGCACCGACTCGTCGAAGAACCACCCGTAAGGCCGGCAGAGCGCCGAGACCATCAGCACCAGCATGCCTTCCTGCATCCAGTTCCAGCGGTTGCGGCGGGTCCAGAAAAACCAGAGAGCCCAGCCGCATGCCAGCACCTCGGGCGCGAACTGGATCCACACGGCGTTGCGGTCGACGAGAAAGCGCAGCGCGCCGCTCACCGTGGGCATGAACTCGTTAAGCATGCCTTCGCCGCGCATCATGCGCGCATATTCGCTCCACGCGGCGCTGTCGAAGTAGAACGTGACTGCGCAGCCCAGAGCGAGAGCGGCGGCGAGGCCTGCGATGAGCTGAAATTTTCTCTTGTATACCGCCCACAGCAGAACGCAGAGCGCGAAGGGCAGAAACAGGTGCGGCTTGAGCGTGCAGGGCAGCAGAGCCGCGCCTGCCACGAGCGGCAGCGAATCCCAGAAGGTGAGAAACAGCATGAGGCCGAGCAGCATGAAGAGGCTGATCTGGCCGGCCTGCATGCAATTGAGCGCGGGCGCAAAGGCGAAGCCCAGGAGGACGATCAGCGTGTCGGGATAGCCGTTGAGCCGCCATGCAAGGCCGATGGAAAGACACAGCGCGGCGAACGAGGCGATGAGCCACGCAAGCAGCCCATGGCGCGCATTGAGCCAGCCCAGGGGCAGGGCGAGAATCAGGTCTGCCGGAGGGCTATACCAGAATTCAGGCCGGTTCTTGTGGAATCCGTTGGCCTGCTCGAGTTGCAGGGTTGCGCCGGCATCATAGGGGTTGGCGTGATGCACCAGCTGCTGCTCGGCGGCCCAGTACTCGATGAAGTCGCGGCCGCCGGGTGCTGTTGGCGCGACGGAGATAGCGATGACCGCGGAGACGAACGAGAAGCCCGCGAGGCCGATGGCGGCCATGCCGATCCACTGCCCGAGGCTACGCTTCATGCCGCGCCTGCTTCTGTTTGCAACGTTGCCGAACTGCGGTTTGCATAGAGCCAGCACAGCAGCCATGCGGGTACGGCCCACGCGTAGGCATAGGTCTTCATGTCGGCGTGGGCATAGACCTGCGCCAGCTCAATGCCGGCGATGAGGGCGACCAACCACAGCGCACGGCCGCGCAGCAGCAGGGTCATCACGGCGGGCAGCAGGATGGACTCGTCGCTGAACCATGCATAGGGCGCGCAGAGCCGCGCAACGATGAGGACCAGCAGTCCCTCCTGCATCCAGTCCCATTGCGCGCGATGGCGCACGTAGTACCACGCGGCCCACACGCAGGCCAGTACCGCGGGCGCAAACTCGATCCATGCGGCGCCGGAGGCGATGGTCGTCCGCAGGAGCATGGGCACTGTCGGTGTTACGCGGCTGCCGACTCCGGTGTCGCGCAGGCTCGCGAAGTAATGCGCGAAGACGTGTGGATCGAGGTAGAGCGTGACGGCGGTGCTGGCGGCCAATGCCAACGCAAGGCCCGCGGGCACGCGCCATACACGGCGGTCGATGCTCCAAATCAACAACACCACGGCGAGGGCGAGGAAGAGGTGCGGCTTCATCACGCAGGGCAGCAGCACGACGCCGGCGAGGAGCGGGCGGCGATTCACGAGATAAAAGAAGGCCGTGATGCTGACCATGAAGAAGACGCCGATCTGGCCGCCGAAGATGCAGACCCAGGTGGGCGCGTAGAGAAAGCCGAGCAGCGGCAGCAGCGAGTCGGGCCTGCCGTTCAGCTGCCACAGCATCCAGATGGAGGCGGCAATCGCCGCCATCATGGCCATGCCCCACGCAATGAGCCCCGGCCATGCTCCCAACATGCCGATGGGCAGCAGAAGCAGAAACGTGACCGGCGGGCTGGGCGTGATGCTGGGGCCCACGCGGTCGTAGCCAGCGGAGGCTTCGAGGCGCAGGAGGGCGTCCGCGTCGAAGGGGTTGGCGTGATGGAGGAGCTGCTGGCCGGAGGCCCAGTAGCCGATGTAGTCGCCCTCGAGGCCAGGCTTTTTGCCTTGCATCGCGATGGCGTACATCACGGTCATGAAGCAGAAACCCGCGAGCACAATCGCCGCCGCGCCGAGTTTGCGTCCGAGGGTCCGGCTGGCTGCGCTCATGGCTCGACCTCCGCGGGGAGCTCGGCTCGCGCGTCGCGCGTGGCGTAGAGGAACCACGCCAGCCAGGCGGGCACGGTCCATAGATAGTAGAAGGTGGTCATGGAGACGTTGGTCAGCACTTCCAGCAGGGCGAGGCCGGCGGCGATGCCGAAGGGGATGAGGGAGCGGTCGGCGTTTTCGGCCGTATAAACAGCAGCGAGCACCGCGGGCAGCAGGAGCGCTTCGTCCGGAAAGAGCGCGTAGGGCGAACACAGCACCGAGACGATCAGCAGAAGCTGGCCTTCGAGCATCCAATTCCAGCGCGCGTGGCGGCGGCTGTAATACCAGAGCGCCCAGGCGATGCCGAGAATCTCCGGGACGAACTGGAGCCAGAGCGCGTTGCGATTGAGAAGCTGGCGCAGCAACTCGCCCCAGGTGGGAATGATCTGCTGCATGATGCCTGCCGTGGCCAGCATGCGGTGGTACTGCGCCCACGCGTGAGGATCGACGAACCATGCGAGAGCTGCGCTGGCCGCGAGAGCGGCTGCAACGCCGGCCAGCAGCGCATAGGCCCGGCTGCGCAGGGCCCACACCAGCAGCACGATGCCGAAGAGCACAAAGAGGTGCGGCTTGACGGCGCAGAGCACCAGTGCCGTCCCGGCCCAGAAGGGCCGTTTGCGCAGCAGAGTGAGGAACAGCGCCACGCCGAGTAACAGAAAGATGCCGAGCTGGCCGGCCATGAGGCACTCCATGAGCGGGGCAAAGCAGTAGCTCAGCAGGTGGGTGCGGGTGGGGGGCTGGCCGTTGAGCCGCCACAGCAGATGGACCGAGAAGACCGCGCAGCCCAGCAGCAGGACCATCCACACGATGCTGGCGGCGTTGGCGGCGAAGTAGCCCAGCGGCATGGCGAGGAACAGCGCCGTGGGCGGGTTGCGCATGATGAGGGGCTGGCTCTCGGGGAAGCCCGCGGCCTGCTCCAGGTGCAAAACCGCTCCCGCATCGTAGGGGTCGCCACCCTGGCGCAGCAGCTGGCCGGCGGACCAGTAGGCGATGAAGTCGCGCGCGCCGGCGTTGTGCTGGGCGGCGATGAAGGCCAGCATGCCCGCACCCACCGCCATGAGCAGTACCGCACCGAGAATCCGCAAAGGCTTGATTTTCATGGACTCAATGACGGGCGGACCCCTGCGCTGGGCGGGAGGGTTGAAGTGCCTGTCTTCGCTCAGGATAGGGGCAGTACGCGGCTTGCGGACGCGCGGCAGGTATCGAAGGTACCAGCCCTGCCACGGCAGCGGGCGCTGGAGGCCGTTTTCATTGACTCTACGGCGGTAATCGAGTATCCTGAAGTCCTTGCGCGGTGTTGTGCCTCGCGTCTGGGTGTGCGGATTTGTTGTGCGCACTCGGGCTCGTCCGGCGAAAGCCTCGGTATGAGGCGGTTCCGGAGAAGGCCGCCGGTCCTGGACAACGAAGCAGCACTCGAGTCCAGCTCTGGCAAGTGCCCCGATGGGGTTGCCCCGCAGTCCTCACCCGAACAGGTTTGTTTGGAAGTGGGTGGAACATATGGCCCGTGCGTTTTGCATGGGCAATGCGCGCGTTGCGCGACAGATTTTGTTCGATTGAACGGCTGAAACCGACATCGGGACGGCCGGATGAGAAGAGGCAGGAGAGAGATGTCGACCTTTGTTCCGAGCGGCAAGAACATTGACCGCAAATGGTATGTGGTGGATGCCGATGGGCAGACGCTGGGACGCCTGGCCACCAAGGCAGCCAGCGTGCTGGCGGGCAAGCTGAACCCCAAGTATGTTCCGTACATCGACATGGGCGATCACGTGATCGTGATCAACGCGGAGAAGGTTCGCCTGACCGGGTTGAAGGCGCAGAGCAAGCTCTATCGCCGCTACACGGGTTTCCCGGGCGGCCTGCGCGAAGAGTCGTTCACACGGCTGATCAACCGCAAGCCGGAGAAGGTTCTGGAAGAAGCGATCAAGGGCATGCTGCCCAAGAGCAAGATGGGCCGCCAGATGGCGACCAAGCTGAAGGTTTATCGCGGCAGTCAGCACCCCCACCAGGCGCAGGCGCCGGTGGCGTTGGAAGTGGCGTAAGAACGGCTACTAGCTGCCTAGCTCTGTCGTGCTGGGTGCGTGGTTGAGGCCAAACGAGAGTTTAAGCAGGAATGAGCTAGAAGCTAGAAGCTAGCGGCTAGCAGCTAAGAGGAATTTGAATGGCTGATCTGGTTCAGTACTACGGGACGGGCCGCCGCAAGTCGGCGATTGCCCGCGTCTTTCTCCGCCCCGGTACGGGCGAGTGGAAGGTCAACGGCAAAGGCTTCGAAGAATACTTTGTCACCGAGCAGCAGCGTGCGGCCGCCAAGCGCAGCCTGGCGCTGGTCGAGCTGAGCTCGAGCTTCGACGTTCTGACCACGGTTTCGTCGGGCGGCGTTTCATCGCAGGCCGACGCCGTGAAGATGGGCGTCGCCCGTGCATTGGTCCTGTTCAACCCCGAGCTGCGCAAGGTGCTGAAGGCCGAAGGCCTGATGACCCGCGACGCCCGCCAGAAGGAACGCAAGAAGTACGGCCAGAAGGGCGCGCGCAAGCGGTTCCAGTTCTCGAAGCGCTAACGCGCTTCAAGGGTTCAGGGCCCAGGTTTCAGGGATCAGTTGTCTGGTTGTTTTTCTGATCTCTGCCCCTGACAACTGACACCTGGTTTTTCAATCTCCCGCGCGAGCGGGCTCAATCCGGGCCAACAGAAGGTTCGCCCGGATGCAATCCCACGAAGGAGGCCAATGGCCACGATCACTATGAAGGAGCTGCTCGAAGCGGGTGTTCACTTCGGGCATCAGACCAAGCGCTGGAATCCCAAGATGAAGGAATACATCTTCGGCGAGCGCAACGGGATCTACATCATCGACCTGCAGAAGACGCTGAAGCTGTTCAAGGACGCGTCGAAGTTTGTCACCGAGCTGTGCGGCAGCGGCAAGACGATTCTTTTCGTCGGCACCAAGCGCCAGGCACAGGATGCGGTTGCCGAAGAGGCCAACCGCGCGGGCATGCCCTACATCAACCAGCGCTGGCTGGGCGGGCTGCTGACCAACTGGGTGACGGTGCAGAAGTCGGTGAAGCGCCTTCAGGAATTGGATGAGATGGCCGTTGACGGCCGCTACGAGCTGCTGACCAAGAAGGAAGTGATTCGCCTGGAGCGGGAGCGCAAGCACCTGCAGGCCAATCTGGCCGGCATCAAGAACATGAAGCGCCTGCCGGACGCGCTGTTCGTCGTCGACTCGAACAACGAAGCGATTGCCGTGAAGGAAGCCCGCAAGCTGGGCATTCCGGTGGTTGCGGTGGTTGACACCAACTGCGATCCGACGGTGGTCGATTACGTAATTCCGGGCAACGACGACGCGCTGCGCGCCATTCGCCTGTTCACCTCGAAGATCGCCGACTCGGCGGCCGAGGGCGTGAACCTGGTGGGCGACAAGGCGTTTGCCGAGGCGCAGCCAGTGGCTGAGCCGGTGGCCGAGGAGCCGGTGGCGGTTGAGGCTGCGGCATCTGAGGAGCGGTGGATCTGGAAGCGGCGCTGGGCGGCGGCATTCGCAAGGCCCCGGCGGCGGTTGCGGCCCTCGAAGAGGCTGAAGTCGCGGAAGGCTTTTAATCATTCCTGCGCGCTGCGGCGCGCATACTGAGACGAGCGTGGCCGCCCTGAGCAATGGAGCCACGCTTTTCTTGTGTGAACAGGCTGGCCGGCCTTGAAAGGCCGCGGGAGACTGAGAGAATCGAGATGACGACTGTGAGCGAAAAGATTGATGCAAAGCTGGTGAAGGATCTTCGCGAAAAGTCCGGCGCGCCCATGGGCGACTGCCTGAAGGCGCTGCAGGAAACCAAGGGCGACATCGAAGATGCCTTCGTGGTGCTGCGCAAGCGCGGCATGGCGTCTGCGCAGAAGAAGGCCGCCCGCTCCACCAACGAGGGCGCGGTTGGCACCTATATCCACGCCGGCGGCAAGATCGGCGTGCTGATCGAAGTGAATTGCGAGTAGCGACTTTGTGGCCCGCACCGAAGACTTCCAGGACCTGCTGAAGGACATCGCGATGCACATCGCGGCGAGCGATCCCCGTTATGTGAAGCCCGAGGATGTGACGCCAGAGGACATGGAGCGCGAGAAGGAGATCTATCGCGCGCAGGCTGCTGCTACGGGCAAGCCCGCTCCGGTCGTCGAGAAGATCGTTGACGGCAAGATGGCCAAGTTCTACGAGGAGGTCTGCCTGCTGGAGCAGCCCTTCATCAAGGATCAGGCTGTCTAGCATCAAGGAACTGATCGCGCAGAAGGTGGGCAAGCTGGGCGAGAACATCACCGTGCGCCGCTTCGCGCGGTTCAAGGTGGGCGCGCCCGACTGGACTGTGGCTCCCACCAAGGCCGTGGAACCCGCCGCCGAGTAACACGAAAGCGTTAGTGAACCAGAGCCCGGAGCTTCTGCTCCGGGCTTTTTGCGTTTTCGGCAGGCTGGGTCGCGGTACGAAGGTGCGGATTCGGGCAAATGGACTCGAAATGCGATAGACACTGCATTTTATAATTGCTGCGACCCTCCTGCGCGCGGCGGCCCGTTTCCGGGCGTAGAAGAATTCTATTTAAAGCAGTGTTTAACGTAGCGGGCGGTGCCTAAGAACACCGGGAGAGCCATGCTGCACGCAACCATATCCGCAACCAGGACCTTCCTTACGCGAGCGCTGATGCTTGCGGCGGGGCTGTTTGTTTTGGCCGGACCCTCGTTGTGCGTAGCCGAGCCCGCGACGCTTACCACCATCCAAGCCATTCGCGCCCTGTCGCACGACGAGGCTCGGGTCGGCATTCCCGTGGCCTTTGAGGCTACGGTGACGTATTACAACCCTGGCGATGTCGACCTGTTTGTGCAGGACAACGGCCAGGCGATCTACGTGGAATGGAAGCCGGGGTCTCAGCTTGAGCCGGGCGACCGGGTTCTGGTGCGCGGCAAGACGCGCGCGAGCTTTACGACGGATGTGATGGGCGAGAGTGTCACGGTGCTTCATCACGGACTTCTGCCGAAGCCGGAGGAAGCGGACTTCGGTCAGCTCATCCGCGCCGAACGCGATTGCATGCTGGTGACGATCAAAGCCACCGTCCGCAGCGCGGACCGAATGAGTGTGGGCGACCGCCATTATCTGTATCTCCGGCTGCTGATGAACGGGGGGTATGTTGATGCCACCGTGGTGGGCACTGACCCAGAGCTGCGCAGGCAGCTGCTGGATGCCGAGGTGGAAATCACTGGGGCGGTCTCAGGACAGTTCGACAGTAAGATGCAGTTGATCGGCGTGCTGATCGAAGTGCCGTCCACGACGCAAGTAAAAATTGTGAAGCGTGCGGAAGCCAGCGTGGATTCTCTGCCGTTGACGCCGATGGACAAGATTCTTTCCGCCTACTCGGTGATCGATCTCACCAAGCGCGTTCGCGTTGAGGGAACCATCACCTACAGCCAGCCGGGCGTGGCGGCGGTGCTGCAGAATGGCAGCTCGAGCCTGTGGATCTCGACCCGGTCCACCAAGCTAATGCAGATCGGCGATTTTGCGGTGGCGACCGGCTATCCCGACGAGCGCATGGGCTTTTTGGCGCTGAACGACGGAGAGATTGAAGATACCCACGTGGCCAAACCGGTGGAGCCGCAGGCCGCCTTGTGGCCGGATCTGGCTGATTGGAGCAGTGGCGACGCCAAGGGTCACCAGAACGACCTGGTCTCGATCGAAGGCACAGTCGTGGCGTCGGTGCGCGAGCAGTCCCAGGATGAGTACGACCTGCGGACCGACGACGGAAAGCTTTTCAACGCCATTTACCATCATCCCGCTAGCAATGTGCTGATGGCGCCTTTTCGGCCAATCGAGGAACGCACCCGCGTGCGCGTCACCGGCATCTGCACGCTGGTGCAGGGCAACTCGGCCGATCCCAGCATCTCTCAGGTCCCGTTCAATATTTTGTTGCGGTCCTTTGATGATATCGCTGTCGTTGGCCGACCATCGCCCGTGAATGTGACGAACCTTATCCTGCTGGTTGGCCTCCTGCTGATTCTGCTGTTGAGCGCCGGCGTGTGGGGCTGGGTTGCGGAGCGCAAGGTTCGGTATCAAAACGCCGAAGCCGCCTACAGCGAACGCCGCCGCGGGCGCATCCTCGAAGACATCAACGGCACCCGCCCGCTGGCGGAGATTCTAGAGCAGATCACGGAGCTGGCATCGTTCAAGCTGCGTGGCGCCGCCTGCTGGTGCCAGATTGCCGACGGCGCGCGGCTGGGCCGCTGTCCCGACGATCCAACCGCTTTCCGGGTCGTCACCGAGAATATTCCTGCCCGATCCGGTCCGCCGCTGGGGACACTGCATGTGGCATACGACCGGCTGGCCAAGACACAGAGCAATGAGAAGGAGACGCTCTCCATGGCAGTGGCCCTGACAGCTCTGGCCATTGAGACACGGCGGCTCTATTCCGATCTTGTGCACCGCTCCGAGTTCGACCTGCTTACCGATGTTCACAACCGGTTCTCTCTCGAGGGCTATCTCGATGAACAGATCGAGCAGGCGCGGCGCAATGCGAGCGTGTTTGGGCTGGTTTATGTCGATCTGGATCATTTCAAGCAGGTCAACGACCGCTATGGCCACCTGGCCGGCGATCTATATTTGCGCGAGGTGGCCTTGCGCATGAAGCACCAGCTGCGTCCCCACGACATGCTGGCGCGGCTGGGTGGCGACGAGTTCGCGGCGCTGCTGCCTCAGGTGCGCAACCGCGGCGAACTGGAAGAGATTGCGCATCGCCTGCGGACCTGCCTCGCGGAACCGTTTGCGGGCGACGGGTATGTGATTCAAGGGTCGGCCAGTATCGGCATCGCGCTCTACCCGGAAGATGGCGCCACGCAGGACAGCCTGCTGAGCTCCGCGGATGCCGCCATGTACGTGAACAAGTACAGCAGCCGCCAGGACGATGCGTTTTTCACGCCACGATCGATTTCATAAGCTGGATCGTTTCCTGCTGTGTTACGTCTTTACTTATATGCATAGCCGCGTTTCGGCATACCGGGCCCTGTTGGTCGCGCTCGCGATCTTTGCAAGCATTTCCCTGCCGGCGCCGGCAGAGAGCGGGTCGAGTCCGCATCTGCGCGCGCCGTGGCACTGGGGCAGGCAGCCGATCGTGGTGGGCTATTTTCCGGGGTGGAGCGTGCATACGCCGCAGCCCTACACTGCCAAGACGCTGGTGATGAGCGGCGCGGCGGCCAGAATCAACCAACTGAACTATGCTCAGGGCTCGGTCAAAGGCGGACGCTGCTCGGTGGCCGATCCTGCGGGCGAGCTGCAACTGACCTTCCGCGCCGAGCAGAGTGTGAACGGCCGCGCGGACGATCCGAAGTCTGCCTTCCACGGCACCTTTCACCAGCTCGAAGAACTCAAGCGGCGCTATCCGCACATCAAGATCCTGGTTTCGCTCGAAGGCCGGGCCGAGGACTTTGTCGAAGGTGCGCTGCAGGAGCATCGCCGTGCTTTTGTTGCTTCCTGCGTGGACACTTTCATTCGTGGCCGGTTTGCGCCGGGCGTTGTGCGTCCGGGTGTCTTCGACGGCATCGATGTGGATTGGGAGTCGCCCGAGGCCAAGGACGGTGCAAACTTTCTCGCGCTGCTGAAGGAGTTCCGCAGTCAGCTCGACGCGGTGCGTCCGGGACTGCGGCTGTCAGTGGCGGTTGGCGACTCGCCGGGAATGCTGCCGGGCACCGACTTTGCCGCGGTGGCGCGCATTGTGAACCAGGTGGGCGTGATGAACTACGACTACGCCGGACCGTGGAACACCAAGACCGGCTTTGTTGCGCCGCTGTTTGCCAATCCGGATGCGCCGCACGACTACTCGAGCATTGCGCGCAGCATCGCGGCGTATAAATCTGCCGGCGTGCCCGCGCACAAGCTGCTGATGGGCGTGCCCTTCTATGGCTATAGCTGGACGCGCGTGGAAGAGGCCAACCACGGGCTCTTTCAGGAGGGCGACGGCGTGCGCGAAGATGCGCCGTATCATCAGATCGTCGCGCTGACGGAGCCGTTCGAGTCGTTCCGCGATCCGCGCTCCAAAGCGCCTTGGCTGTTTGATGGCGACACGTTCTGGACTTATGAGGACCCCGTCTCTGTGCGTTACAAGGCGAGCTACGCGGTGCGCGAGCACCTGGCGGGCATCATGATCTGGGAGTTGAGCGGCGACACACCAGACGCCGAGCTTCTGCATACGGCGTTTCGCGCGCTGCACCACCCGCTGCGCAAAAGCGCCTTTGCCGAGGCCATGATGGCCATGACGCCCGATACCGAGAACGAGAGCCCGGTCAATCACTCCTCGTCGGAGTGAGGGCGGGACTTGAGGTCGAAACAAGAAGGCCCGGAGCATGCGCTTCGGGCTTTCTTTTATTTGTGCATGGAAAGTGCGTCAGGCGAGGATGCCGTTGTCTGCGTTTGCGGTGACACCCGCCTCCGGGAAGGGAAGCGCGAGCGTGTCGTTGAGCTCGCGCGGCTGGAAGGTGCAGACGCGATCGCGTCCCGCATCCTTGGCGTGGTAGAGAGCCACGTCGGCCTCCTGCAACAGGTCGCTGGCCGAGCAGGCGCGGCGGCCGCTGGTGCAGGTGATGCCGATGCTGGCGGTCACCCGCAGCGTGCCTTGGTCAAACAGACCGGTGTGCGAGCGCAGAGATTCACAGAGCCGTTCGAGGATCGGGCCGGATTGGTCGAGGCCGGTGTGCGGCAAGAGAAGAACAAACTCCTCGCCGCCAAAGCGGCCGACGACGTCGGTCTCGCGGAGGCTGCCGGAGAGGAAGCGGCCCACGCGTATGAGGACGGCGTCGCCGCCGGCGTGGCCGTAATCGTCGTTGATGCGCTTGAAGTGGTCGAGGTCGAACATGGCCACGGTCAGGTCGTCGCCGTGACGGCGGCAGCGGGCCAGCTCGCCGTCGAGGGCCTGCTCCAGGCCGCGGCGGTTGAGCAGGCCGGTCAGGGGATCGGCGATGCTCTGCTGCACCAGCTCCCACTCGGTGCGTGCCTGCATCATCCAGATGAAGGTGAGGGGCAGCAGCGAAACATTCATTACGTAGGCCACGACGCTGACCAGCGCCAGCCGGGAACCGGGGGCGTCTGGGTCAGTGCCGAGGATGAAGGCAACCGCCACACGCGCCAGCTCAATGAGCACGAAGGCCGTAAGAAATCCGCCCATGAGCATGCGCGGGGCGCGGGTGCAGCGCTCGCCGCGGCCAAAGAGCAGCGCCACCGCGATGATGCACTCGAGGGCGATGAGCAGATCGCCGAGGGCGCTGCTCTGCATCATGCTGGGGCGGTGGCTCCATGCGAGGAAGGTCGGCAAGGCAGCGACGAGGATGAGGCCCGAAGCCCAGGTGGTGAGCCGGCCACGGCGGACGAAGCACGCCAGCGCGATGTTGGTGAGCGCGTAGGAGAGGGGAATCATCTCCCAGTCGAGGCCGCTGCCGATCCAGAGAGGCAGGTGGTTGCCCAAAAGGTCGAAGGCCGCTCCCACCGCGTTGGCCAGGAAGCCGAACCAAAGCCACCGGCGCACGGGATCGTTCCACCGCTGCAGCGCGAGGACGCCGAAGACGATGGTGAAACACAGGAGCTGAATGTCCTGGATCAGCAGGGTGGCCTGAACAAGCATCTAAGACTCAATGTTAGGCAGGACTGGCGGCATTGCAATGACGCATTTGGGGCAAGCCCTAACTTTTTTTGGACAGCCCTGATTCCTTAAAGGGCGGAACACTTTAGTGCCGTGTATGCCTGAGGGCAGACCGCCGGAGGCTGCAAAGCAGCGCGGCATGTGCAACTCTGCGGATAGAGAGAGTTTATCCGAGGCCGTGTGCGCCGGCTTACGATTTCACAAGCGGTTTTTTCCGGCTGCATTTTTGAAATGCTTACTAAATAGTCACCCGGTGCCCGGTAAGTGCTATTCCGGCATTCTATTAAGCAAACATAGACTGGCCATGGATCGTAATCCCTGCGTTCCCCAACCCCACGCGGGGCCCTTACAGAATAGAGTGCAGACGAGCATATAGATTCAGAGGCATCAACGTATGCGACTTAAAGAGTTTTTAATACTCTGCATCGCCGCAGCATTCGCTTCCGGCGCCGGCGCGCAGGACATCACCGGAACCATCCTGATCAAAAAAAGGCTGACCAAACCCAGCGTCACAGCTGCTGTCTCTGTTTATCAGCGCGGCACGGTGGTGAAGCTCAGCAAAGACTCGGAAGAAGATCCGATTGCATATGAGCGCTCCCGGGTCGTGCTTTATATCGAGAGTACGAGTCCTGCTGCAAGCAATGCGCCCGGGCCTGCTGCTCAGATGGAGCAGATCGACCGCCGCTTCATGCCCGACCTGATTGTGGTCCAGGCTGGGTCCACCGTTTCATTTCCCAACATGGACCCGATCTTCCACAATGTCTATTCGCTCTCGAAGCCAAAGACATTCGATCTTGGCAGCTACGACAAAGGCGATACCCGCAAAGTTATGTTTCCAAAGCCGGGCATCGTCGATGTTTATTGCCGTCTTCATCCCAACATGGCGGCCACGATTGTAGTCACGCCTAATCGTTGGTTCGCACGCCCCGATAGTTCTGGCCATTTCCGGATCCCCAATGTCCCGCCGGGACGGTACACCGTAGTTGCCTGGCACAAGTCGGCTGGATACTTCAGAAAATCGATCATCGTCGAGAATGGCCACGATTCCGTTGCCGACTTCTTCATCCCTCTCGACGTGGAAACAAAACAAGAGGCGAAGGCCAATCAGGACGCGGGCCACGCAGGCGGGTCAATGTGACAACGCGGTTCAGAACTCGCGCGTTCCTGATCTGCTTCATCCCTTTTGCGTTGCTGCTCGCCAGCAGTTTCTGGATGATTCAGCGATTCGTGCAATCGACCGTACGCGACGGATTGCACACCTCGCTGCGCGAGAGCCAAGTGGCCATCGCCAACATTCATGCGAAGGGCGATCTGCAAAACAGCCGATTTCTCAAGGTCGCTGGCGAGAACACCGCTCTCAAAGCGGGAATGCAACTGCTCATAGACAACCCGCGCAGCGAAGCGGCCCGCAGAACCGTGGAAGATCAATTGCGCGAGCTCGGCGAGCACATGGGCTTCGATTTCATGCTGATCTCCGCGCCCGACGGCTCTCCTCTTGCGGGCGTAGCTCGTCTCGCCCGTCTCGCCCTGAAGCACATGCCAGCTTGTTCCTTTGGACCTTTCCCTCGTCGATCGCAACCACGCGGGTTTTCTGCTTCTCGACGGTCGCACATTTCAGGTGGCGTCGGTCCCGGTGGATCAGAGACGACGAAAACATCGGCACGCTTTCCGTCGGCGAATACTTTGACTTCTCCGATCTCACCACGCCGGTCGTTCTGGTACATAACGGAAAGATGATCAACTCCAACATCCCGCAACGTTCCGTTCAATGAGCTGGAACGTGGGCTTGGCCGGCTGCGCCGAGCAGTCGGAATGCGATCTGCGTTTGCAGGGCGCGAATTGGATTTCGCTTCCCATGCGAGTCCTATGGCGGCGGTTATCGTTCTGCTCAGCTTCGAAAATGTCGATGAAGCCACGGCACCCATTCAATCCAGGCTTCACAAGCTTTTCCTGACTCTGGCGCTGGTTTGCGTTCTGGTGGCGTTTCTCTGCAGCGTGGGCTCATCCAGCTCCATCGTCAAGCCGATCGCGGCGGTTGTTTCGCATCTTCGCAATGCCGTGCGCACCGGCAAGCTGCCTGAGCTGCGAAGGCCAGCCTCCTCGATTCTTGAAATCCAGGAGCTGGCAGAGATCTACAATCGCGCCGCGGTTTCGGTCCGTGCGGCAGGCGAAAATCTTGAAGCCGCTTACCTTGAGTTTGTCGGCTCGCTCGCCAACGCGCTCGATGCGCGCGACCAGTACACCGCCGGCCACAGCGCCGCGTCAGCCAGCTCTCCTGCGCCACTGCGTCCGCGCTGCAACTCGGTCCAGACGATGTGGAGCGCATTCGCATCGGCGCGCTGCTCCACGACGTGGGAAAGATCGGTAGTCGCCGACAGCGTGCTGCAAAAGCCCGGCCGCCTCACCGACGAGGAGTTCGCGCTCGTCAAGCAGCATCCGGTCATTGGCCGCCGGATTCTCGAAGGCGTGCAGGGCTTTGCGCCCTTCTTGCGGCCGTCGAGCTGCATCACGAGAACTGGGACGGCACCGGCTATCCCAAGGGGCAATCCGGCGAAGAGACGCCCATCGATGCGCGCATCATCCATGTTTCCGATGCCTACGACGCCATGACCACCGAATCGCTCCTATCGCCGCGGCATGACCCACGAGAAGGCGATTTCAATCCTCATCGAGTATGCCGGCACGCAATTCGATCCGCGCATCGTGGATGTCTTCGTGAACCTGCCGCGCGAGATCCTCACCAAACACTGCGGCGATCGCAACAGATGCCGGAGCGGATGGAGCCGGTCTGTGGAGGCGGTGGCAGGATGAAGAGGATGCGCCCTAGCACGTTTCTCGCTGTGCCTGATGTTTCGGCGTGCTGCGGCATGCACAGTCCTCTGCCGGCGCAGGAGGCTGCTGCCGGGCTCGATCTGCGCGCCACACTCACCGCGCCAGGCGGTGGCTTCCAACGAACTCGACCGAGGCGCCGCGGTCGGGTTCGCCGATGATCGCGGGCTCCCGTTCGGTGGTCTATCCCACGTGGAAGATCAACGACAACTGGTTCATCACCGGCGCACTGCAGCTCGCCACGCGCCCTTATTTCTACGAAGATTTTCGACGCCGGGCTACGGCGCGAAGGGCAATGTTCTTCAGTCCACGCTGAACTACTTCGCGGGTTTCGCATAACGGCTTCCGTCCTGGTGCGCGTTGGGCAGATGTCGACGGCATTCGGATCGTTCCTGCTGCGCTACGACGATGCCGACAATGCGCTGGTCGATCTTCCAATCGGATTACGGCTACTACTATGCGCCAGTCTCGCTTCTCGGCGTTGCCGGAGCGCAGATCGACGCGCACGAAGGGAAAGTGGGACGCACGCGCGCAGTTCGCCAACTCATCGCCGGCTAATCCGCGCAGCATTTTCGCCCGCGATCAGTACGGCAACTGGGCCGGAGGGGCCGGCTACACCATCCGCCAGGGTTTCCGCGTCGGCATTTCGGCGTTATCGCGGTCCCTATCTCGACCGCAAATATCCGTACTTTTTTCCCGGTGAGGCCAATCCGAGCACTTTGCCCGCGCACGCCCTGGGCATCGATGCGAATTGGGCCCACGGCCACACCAACGTGCAAGGTGAAGTGGCAGCAGTTTGTGATGCCCTACACCGTCATTCCCACATTCCGTGAATCGGCTGGCTATGCAGAAGTTAAGCAGGTTCTGAGTCCGCGCTTGTATATCGCCGTCCGCAGCGGGTTCTCCAGCGCGAATGCATCCGGCAAGGTGCAGAAACTTGAGACTGCGGGAGGCTTTCGCCCCAACCGGCTGCAACTCGTCAAGGTTAGCTACGAATACGAGTACTACAGCACCGGAACCGAGCGCAACGACAAGACCGTCGCCATCCAACTGATTACAACGCTCCACCGGGCTTTCGGGCACGAATAAAGCCGGTTCTATAACGCCAATCACTTCTGACGACTGTAGCCTTTCTTCATGTGGAACGGCCCACGGCAGCTCTGTCTCGTGCCCGGCCCTTCAGCCATATGCGATACTCAAAAAGCATGTATAAGCGGATTATTCTCAAGCTTTCAGGCGAGGCGCTGGCGGGCACGAGGGGCTTTGGCCTCGACGCCGACAAGGTGGCCGAAATTACCGCCGAGCTGGCCGACGTGCACTCCCTTGGCGTCGAAATCGGCATCGTGGTGGGCGGCGGCAACTTCTTTCGCGGCGTGGCGCAGCAGGCGCAGGAGATGGACCGCGTGGCCGCCGACAACATGGGCATGCTGTCCACCGTCATCAACGCCATCGCCCTGCAGGATGCGCTCGAAGCCCGCGACGTGCAGTGCCGGGTGATGACCGCGGTCTTCATGAACCAGATCGCCGAGCCCTACATTCGCCGCCGCGCCGTGCGCCATCTTGAAAAAGGCCGCGTGGTCATCTTCGCCGCCGGCATCGGCAACCCGTTCTTTTCGACCGACACCGCTGCCAGCCTGCGCGCCATGGAGATCAAGGCCGATGTGCTGCTGAAGGGCACCAAGGTTGAGGGTGTCTACAACGCCGACCCGGTGCTGGTGAAGGACGCGGTGAAGTACGACGAGATTACTTACATGGAGATCCTGAAGCAGGGCCTGAAGGTGATGGACCTGACCGCTGTGAGCCTGTGCAAGGACAACAATCTTCCCATGATCATCTTCAATATGAACCAGCCGGGCAACATTCGCCGCGTGGTGCTGGGCGAAAAGGTCGGGTCGCTGGTCACGGCCTGAATCCTCCACAGCCGATTTTTGAATATCCTCGCTACGCAGGCGCCTGAGCCGGCCAAGGGCTGGCCCAGAGAGCGCCGGGAATCGTCCAACCCAACGTGGAACAGCGCAAGCCAGCACCGCTAAACGCACTCACCGGCCTGCGCTGCTTCGCGGCCGTGAACATTGTACTTTTCCACTTTTCGAACCCGCTGTGGTTCGGCTTTCTTGCGCCGGTGGTCAACTCCGGCTTTATCTCGGTCAGCTATTTCATTCTGCTGTCGGGCTTCGTGCTGGGCTACAACTACAACGCGCGGGCGCAGGCCGGTACGCTGGATCGGGTGCGCTTCTGGGAGGCGCGGTTCACGCGCATCTATCCCATCTACTTTTTGAGTCTGCTGCTCAGCGTGGGCCAGTTTCCCACCGAGTACGCGAGCCACACCCATCGCATGTTCTGGGTAGGCGTGGTGCTCACGCCGCTCATGCTGCAGGGGTGGGTTCCAGCCATCGCAACATTCCTCAACACTCCGGCGTGGACCATGTCCGCCGAGGCGTTCTACTACTTTCTGTTTCCCTGGCTGGCGCGATGGAAGCCGCCGCGGCGCACCGGATTACTGGTGGTCTGCATGGCGGGCATCTGGCTGGTGGGGCTGGTGCCGGGCACGCTTTACATCGTTTTCAATCCTGACGGCATTCCGCACCCGGATCGCTTCAGCTATGGCCTGTGGTTGTGGGCGCTCAAGTACACTCCCTACGCGCACCTGGCGAGCTTCGCCTTCGGCGTGGCGCTGGCCAATCTCCACCAGCGGATGAAGCGCACCGGGTGGTTGCGTTTCGCGCTGGGCATCTTCGGCTTTCTCGGCGTCTATACGCTGCTGTGGCTGGGCGGCCACGTGCCCTATGCGCTGATGCACGACGGCCTGCTGATGCCGCTCTTTGGCTGCATTGTGCTGGGGCTGGCGGGCGAGAACCCGCTGGCGCGCGTGCTGGGCGTGCGGCCGCTGGTGTTTGTGGGCGAGGCCAGCTACTGCCTCTACCTGCTGCACTTCAATATGTGGAACCTGATCCACGACTCGCATATTTTGAACCGGCTGGGCCTGGCGCGGTTCGATCCCTGGATCAGCTACCTGCTGCTCATTGGTCTCGCGTTGCTGGCGCTGCACTTTGTGGAGAAGCCCGCGCAGCGGCAACTGCGCAAGTGGATGGAACCGCGGCCGAAGCCGCAGGCCAGCGCTCCGGCTGCGCAGCTTTAGGGAAGCTCTGATCAAGTCCTCAATTTCGATTAGCCCGTTCCCCAGGGGCTAAGGCCCCGTCGATATTGCGGGCTTTACGGCACGGCTAAAGCCGTGCCCTTTCAAAACATCGACTTATTCAGAGGTTCCTAGCGCAATTCCATCGCTTCTCCGCGATCCATTGCAACAGCGGGCGCACAGCAAAAAGCCCAGCCGCTGCGGCTGGGCTTTTCTGTTTGTTCGGTGCAGGCTCTTACGGCGTGACGGCCTGGATGGAGTGGTTGCCGTGGGGCACGATGGCAATCGCCGTGGGCTTGGAGTCCGAGGGATAGGGCGTGGCCTGGGTCGGCGCGAGGGTTCCGGCATTGGGATCGAGGCGGAAGCCGGAGACCGAATTGCCAATGAAGTTGGCGGTGTAGACGAAGCGGCCCAGGGCCGGATCGACGGCGATGGCGATGGGCTCCGTGTCAGTGGAGTTGGAGGCGTTGCCGGTGGCGTTGACCGCGCTGCTGGGCGTGCCTGTGGGCAGGTCGAGGACGTAGGCCGAGACCGACGAGTCGAGGGCATTGGCTACGTAGAGGTACTTGCCGCGCGGGTCGACAGCGATGGATTGCGGCTGGTTGCCGGTGCGGAACGGGCCGCTGATCATGAAGTTGAGGGTGCTGCCGTTGTTGATGTTGTAGCCGATGAGCTGGTTCGAGGCAAAGTCGGTGACGTAGACAAAGCGGTTGGTGGGGTCGGCCGCCAGCGCGCTGGGTTTGACACCAGCCTGGTAGGGCGCGTTGGCGGCAACGGTGAGCGCGCCGCCGCTGCCTACGCCAAAGCCAAAGACCCAGCCGGGATGCGCGCTGCTGGTGGTGGTGCCGCCCGGGTTATAGGACGAAAGGTCGTAGGCTGTGGCGAAGACCGCGTTGCCGTTGGCCAGCACCGTTACGGCGGTGGGAACGACCGAGTCTGAAGTTGCGCCGGGAATCTCGAGCGCTTCCGTCGCGACAGCCGAGCCGATGGCGCCCGAGGAGAGAGAGTACTCACTCAGCGTTGCGGTGGTGGTGCCGTAAACAACGTAAAGATAGGTCCCCTTTGCGTTGACAGACACCGAAACCGGCGCGTCGCTCAGCGTGAGGGTGTCCTTGTTGGTCAGCGAGCCGTCGGCACCGACGACGAAGTGGACCACCGTGTTGCTGCCGGCGTTGGCAACGTAGAGATTGGTGTAGTCGGCTGATGCCGCAATCGCGACCGGGTTCACGCCGCCGCTTGAGACGGTGGGCGCGCCCTTGCGCAGCGCGCCGGATTCGGAGTCGACCGCGAAGACATCGATCTGGCCGTCGGGGCTTTTCGCCGTTGAGGCGGAACTGGCGAGGAAGACATAGTCGATCGTCACCAGCTGGCAGGCCGTGAGGAGGGTGGCCACCGTGAGGCCGATTGCAGAGACCAGAAGAAGCTGGCTCAATTTGCTGAACTTCATGCGCTTCCTTCGTTGTGGGCCCTGCACCAGCATGAGCCCGGAGAGTACTGTTTTGAGTTGCCCCATAGACATTGTAAAAGCGCGTACGGGGTGTTGCGATCATTGGGCCGCGGCCCGGCCAGCGGCTACTCCTTTGCGGTCGCTCCATGGGGAATCGCCGCCACCGCTGTGGGGTTGGCATGCGTCCCAAAGGGCGACCCCTGGGTGTTCAGCAGTGTGCCGTTGCTCGGATCAATCCGGAATCCGCTGACGGTGTTGCCGAGGAAGCTCACTGCGTAGAGATATTCGTTGAGAGCGGGGTCGATGCCGATGGCCACCGGCTGAATACCCACCGGATAAGTGCCCAGTGACGTGAGAGCGCCATTCGAGGCGGAGTAGGCGGTCACGTTCGAATCGGTTGCGTTGGTCACGTAGACAAACTTGCCGTTCTTATCCACTACCACCGATGAGGGCCCGTTGCCCGCCGCAAAGGGGCTACCGCTGACCGGAGCCGGCACGCCACTGGTGGTGGCGTAGGACAGGACGCTGGCCGTGGCCGCGTCGGTGACATAGAGATTGGAGCCGCCGGAGCCGGCCGCTATGCCCGAGGGACTGGTGCCTGCCGCGTAGGGCGAGCCGGCAAGCGCCGTCAGAGTGCCGTCAGAGCCGACCGAGTAGGCGAAGAGATAGCCGCTGCCCGAGGTCGAGTCCACCGCGGTGACGTAGAGGTAAGCGCCGGAGTTGCCGGTTGTAACGGCTGTGGGCGTGACCAGGTGGGTAGGGTTGGCGGGCAAGCTCAGGGGCCAGTAGGTGGCGCTGATGCTGGTGTTGGTCGCCGGCGTTCCCAGCGAGTTGTCGCTGTTGATGGGGTACACGGCGATGGCGCCCGAGCAGGGCGCTGCCGGCGAGCAGGTGGGCAGTTCCTGGTACTTGTCGGTCAGGAACAGAAATGAGCCACCCGTCGCGAGGTTCAGCGGGAAGATGCCGGGGGTGTTGGTGGTGTGCTGCGGATAGAGCTTGCCGTCGTTGCCGATGACGAACTGGACGATGGTGTTGTCGTCCTGGTTGGCGACGTAGAGATTGGTGTTATCCGGAGACACGGCCTCGGACACCGGGTTGCGGCCGCCCGAAGGGAAGGGCGAGGTGGGAATGCCGCGCATCTTGCCGGACTCGGAGTTGACCTCGAAGACGTCGATCTCGCCGTAGCTGTTGGTGCCCGCGGCCTTGGCGCTCGAGACATAGACAAAGTCCGCGGTGAGCGTGGTGCCGCAGGCAGTCACAAGGCCGGCCGCCAGCAGGCTGACCGCGGAGGCCAGCACCAGCTGGCTCGATCTGTTAAACGTCATGCGCATCTTTCGTCGGCGGACCACAACCTCGGCCCCAAATCCTGGTTTGAAGAGTGAACATCCTGCGGCCGGTTCGCGTGTTGCACGCCTTTGCTGACTTGCGCTCCGGATTGGGAGACGCAGGCGGAAGCTGACCGGCCGGTGAGCTTCCGCCTCGGATCGAGGTGCCGCCTAGCTGGTACGTCCGGTGGCCACGCACCAGGTTGCCGGCCCGTCCAGGGCATAGCTTTTGTTGGCCGAGCCAGGCAGATTGTCCAGCACGCCGGACTGCACATCCAGAGAGCGGCCGGTGATCGTCGAGTCCAGAGAGTTGGCGGTGTAGATGAACTGGTCAGAAGGATCTTCAAGCAGGCATGCCGGCCCTGCGCCGGAGCCCCATGGGCTGGTGCTGATCTCCGGCGTCAGTCCGTGGGTGCTGCTGTCGATGACCCAGCCGGCGATACCGCTGTCCGGGTTGCCTGTAGTGGTGTTGCTGTTGCCTGCATAGGCCACGTAGACCCACTTGCCCTTGCTCTCCTGAATCAGATAGACCGGGTTCTCGAGCGTGCCGTCGCCGGGCACGGTGGAGAGCACGGTGGGCTGCAACGCGCCGCCCGAGCCAACGCTGAACTGCAGAATCTGGCTGGGCGCTGTTGCAGTGCCTGATCCGCCGGTGGGCGTGTAGTTCAGTGTTTCGTTATCGAGCACATAAATATATGCGCCGGCCGAGACGATCGCCGTGGCTGCCCCGATATTCAAGGGCTGCGAGCTGTTGGAGTTGATGGTCAACAGGCCGCTTGCGGAAGCGTAGGTGTATGGAAAGACTGAATCGCCGGTGCCGGAGGTGCCGCTCACGGTGAGGATGTACGTCGAGCCCAGCACGAAGTCGATGGGGTTGGCTGGCACTGGGAAGTACGGCAGCGCGGAGCCACTGGCCTGAGTGACCTGGGCATTCAGCACCAGGGTCAGGCGTCCGGTGTTGCCATCGATCTTGAAGGCGGTGATGTCGCCGCAGGTCTCGACGCCTGCGCCCAGCGCCAGGGTGCAGCCGTTGGTCTGTGCGTTGTAGCTGGTGGCGAAGTTATCCGGCGAGTCGTGGTCGAGCACGTAGAGATAGCTGCCCGAAGTGTCGGCGAACATGCGGATGGGATTCTTGCCCTGGGAGAAGAATTGCACGCCCTGCGGCGAAAGAATGCCGTTGCCGCCGATGGCGAACTCCGTGATGTTGGCGCCGTTGCAGACATCGGTGACAGTGCAGTCGCCGCCGCCACTCGAGTTGGTGCCGCGATTGAGCACGTACACGAAGCGGCCGCCGCTGAGCAGGACCGCGCGAATGGGGTTTGCTCCTCCGGAGGAGATCGGCAGGCCGTTGATCGGGGTGAGTTTGCCCTTGTTGTGATCGATCTTGAAGCCGCTGATGATGCCGTTATTGGTGGAGGACGAAGTGTCCGTTCCTGTCACATACAGATAACCAACGGTGTAGCTCTGGACGCAAGACGTAATGCCGAGAATGACGCCCGCCGTGAGGGCGGTCATTAGAAATGCCTTGCCGAATTTCATAAACCTCATGCGATTCCTTCGTCCTGGTCCGGCGTGTGCCGCCAAGTTTGTACGTTCCGCAGCAGAGCTGGGTGGGGATAGGTCCCTGCTGCATTGTAAAAGGCCGGGGCAGGTTGTGCCTAGCGCAGCCCAGGATTCGATCCCAGACCAGACAGTGCGCCGCATCTCCTGCATTTGCTTACATTCTGCCGGATCGTACTTGAGAGAGCCTGAGCGAGCGGTTCCTGACTGGCGCGATTGACCTTTGGACGCCGCGCACGAAGCAAAGTCAACCCGAAAAAGGGGGAATAGGGAGCAGCAACAGGGAATAGAAAAGCGAAAAGCGCGGCCGGTGGACCGCGCCCCCGCAGGTTGCCGAATTGCCCTCTACCACACGCGGCAGGATTTCTCCGGGTACATGGGCGCGCCCTTCTTGCAGCCGAAGGCATTGCCGAAGGCGTCGAAGTTCTGCACCGTGCCGTTTACGCGCCATTTGCCGGGCGAGTGGGGGTCGGTCAGAGCCATCTGCCGCGCCACCTGCTCGGTCTGGTTCTGGCACCATACCTGCGCAAAGCCAAGGAAGTAGCGCTGTGCCTCGGTATAGCCGTCGATCTTCTCGTCTACCGTCTTGCCCTCGGCTGCCAGGGTGTTTTCCAGTGCGAGGTAGGCGATGCGGAGGCCGCCGTTGTCGGCGGTGTTTTCGCCCAGCGTGAGCCGGCCGTTCAGGTTCTGCTGGGGCTGGCCGTCGTGGGCCGGAGCTGCCTCAAAGCCCGAATACTCGTCGGCCTCGCAGGTGGTGCGCTCCTCGAAGGCCTTGCGATCCGCCGGAGTCTGCCACTCACGCAGATTGCCTTTGCCGTCGTACTTGGAGCCCTGATCGTCGAACCCATGGGTCATCTCGTGGCCGATGACCACGCCGATGCCGCCGAAGTTCACCGCCGGATCGATGGACGCATCGAAGAACGGCGGCTGCAGGATGCCGGCCGGGAAGTTGATGTCGTTCATCGACGAGCTGTAGTAGGCGTTGACGGTGGGCGGCGTCATGCCCCACTCTTTCTCGTCCACCGGCTTGCCCAGGTGGTCGAGATTCCACTCGCGCGAAAACACTGTGCTGCGCTCCGCGTTGCCGATCAGGTCGTTGCGCTTGACCTCGAGCTTGGCGTAGCTGCGCCAGTGCTCGGGGTAGCCGATCTTGTTGCGGATCATGTCGAGCTTTTCTTCGGCGGCCTTCTTGGTTTCGTCGGTCATCCAGGGCAGGTCCTTGATGTCCTCGCCGAGGGCCTTCTCGAGCGCGGCCACCAGCTTGTCCATGCTGGCCTTGGCGGCGGGCGGAAAATTCTGCTTCACCCAGTCCTGGCCCACTGCCTCGCCCAGCGCGCGGTCGGTCATGCTGGTGCACTGCTTCCAGCGCGGCGTGGGTTCCTTCTGCCCGGCGAGAGTCTTGCCGAAGAACGCGAAGTTCTCATCGAAGAAAGCCGAGGGCAGATTGCTGGCCTCGTTATGAATGATGTGCCAACGGAAGTAGGACTTCCACGGATCCAGGGGCTCGCTCTTGATGAGTCCGTTGAGCGCCTTGAAGAAGTCCGGCGTGGCCACGTTGAGCGAGTCGAAGGGCCGAATCTTCACATCGGCAAAGTAGACGGCGAAGTCGAAGTCCGGTGCGAGCTGTTCGAAATCGGCCAGCTTGTAGATGTGGTAAACCTTGTCCGGATTGCGCAGATCGACGCGGGGCATGGAGGCTTTGGCCAGCGCGGTTTCAATCTGCATTACTGCCGCGGCTTCCTTTGCTGCCTCCTCCGGCGTGTCGCCGGCCAGGGTGAACATCTTCGTGACGTGGTCGATATATTTCTGGCGGATCGGGCCAAAGTGTTCAACAAGATAGTAGTCGCGATCGGGCAGCGAAAGACCGGCCTGCGAGATCTGCACAATCTGCTTGCTCGAGTCCTTGTCGTCCTGGCCGACGCCGAAGTTGTAGAGCGGCGCCGACGAGCCCTCGGCCTCGAGCTCGCCCATCAGCGTGCCCAGCTTGCTGGTATCGGTGAGCGCGGCCACCTGGGCGAGCGCGGGCTTAAGCGGCTCAATGCCCTTCTTGTCCACCAGGCCGGTGTTCATGCAGGCGGCGAAGAAATTGCCGTATTTGCGCTCGAGCGGCGTCTTAGGATCGGCGGCCGCATCGCTGAGTTCCTTCCAGAGCAGGTAGCGGTTGCGGTCCTGCACCATGGAGAAGGAGCGCACCCAGCGGGTCTGATCGGCGGGCACGGGGTTGTTCTTGAGCCAGTTGCCGCACGCGTATTGGTAAAAGTCCGTGCAGGGATCGACGCTGGTATCGATGGCTGTGGGATCGAAGCTCTTGGGAGCGGGCGGCTCGGTGGGTTTTTGGTCAGTGGCCTGAGCCTGCGCCAGGGCCGCACCGGCCGACAGCAGGAGCAGAGAGACAAGGTGAGTCCACTTCATGGATTTTCCTCGTGAAAGTCCGCGCGCGGAGCGCCTCACGCCGGCTAGCAGGGAGAGGATGGCCCGGGGGATTGGATTTTCAGCCGGATCGAGCGGAGGCTGAATTGCCTAGCAGGCTATCACGCGCGGGGTATGCGCTGGCACGACGCCTCGCCACCACGCGGGTTTTCTCTGCTACACTCCCGGCACACCTCACTTCATTTCCAGGAGATCGATCTGTGATGCGCCTACTTCGATGCTTCCCCCTTCTTGTATTGCCGTTGCTTGCGGCTTCTGTGCTGGCGGCGCAGTCCACGCCAGCCGCAACGCGCACGCTGGTGCGGGCTGGGCATCTGCTGGATGTGAAGACCGGCAAGCTGGCCGATGCGCAGACCATCGTTGTGGTGGGCGATACGATTCAGTCGATCGCGCCGACGGCATCGGTTCCGGCGCAGACCGGTGATACGGTCATCGATCTCTCTGGCATGACGGTGCTGCCCGGCCTGATCGATGTGCACACGCACCTGACGATGAATCCGAATTTCGACCCTTACTACGAGCTGACGGAGACGGACGCGAAGGACGCGATCAACGGCGTGGTGAACGCACGCACCACGCTGCTGGCCGGCTTCACCACGGTGCGCAACGTGGGCGCGAGCGGCTTTGTCGATGTGGACCTGCGCGATGCCATCAACGCGGGCCAGGTGGCGGGACCGCATATGCAGGTGAGCGGTCCGCTGATCGGCATCACCGGCGGCCACTGCGACAACGACCTGCTGCCCTTCAAATATCACGCCACCGACGACGGCGTGGCCGACGGCATTGCCGCCGTGCAGCACATGGTGCGGCAGAACATCAAGTACGGCGCGGACCTGATCAAGATCTGCGCCACCGGCGGCGTTCTCTCCAAGGGCGACGATCCGCAGGCCTCGCAGTTCACGCTCGAAGAGATGCAGGCCATTGTGGCGGATGCGCATCGGCTGGGCCGCAAGGTGGCTGCGCACGCGCATGGAGCGCAGGGCATTCTGTGGGCCACGCTGGCGGGCGTCGACTCCATCGAGCACGGCAGCTACATCAACGACGAGGCCATCGCGGAGATGAAGAAGCGCGGCACGTATCTTGTGCCGACGCTCTATCTAGAGGACTGGATGCTGGAGAACGGCCACCTGCCGCCGTTTTATCACCAGAAGATGGTGGACGTGAGCGCAGTGGCGAAGGGCAACATCAAGCGGGCCATGCAGGCGGGCGTAAAGATTGCCCTTGGCACCGACGCGGCTGTGTATCCGCACGGGCTGAATGCGCATGAGCTTGACGTGTATGTGAACCAGCTGGGGATGACGCCGCTGGCGGCGCTGCAGTCGGCCACGGTGAACGCGTCGGACCTGATGGGCTGGACGGCGAAGACCGGATCGCTTGAACCCGGCAAGTGGGCGGACATCATAGCCGTCGAGAAGAACCCGCTGGACGATGTGCGGGTGCTGGAGAACGTGAAGTTCGTGATGAAGGCTGGAGTGGTCTACAAGGCGGCCAACTAGCAGGGCGGCCAACTGCGCTGCGGGCCGCCTCTTGAGTGCCGTACAGGACTAGCGGCGGTTCTTGGCTTCGTAGGCGGCCATGGCGGCGCGCATGCGGGCTTCGTGCGGGGCGTTGCGCTCGCGCGCCATCAGCGGCAGGCCGTTCTCGTCGCACTCGCCGGTCGGAATCCAGGCCTGCGCCTTGCGGTTCGAGCCGGACTGTTTCTGTCCGCTCATTTTGAGGGCCAGCAGCCCAACCAGCGGAAGGATCAAAAGAAGAAATCCATAGGACGGAATGTGGATTGCCGTCGCGGACCAGTCAAAGGCGAGAAGTGCGTGGTTCATAGCCGATGCCCCCGGGGGTGTGGAGTCTTGCCGCAGGTTGCCGGTCAAGGTGTATCTCCAAGGTAGGGGAGGTCCGGGGCGAGGACAATGCGGCTTTCGCGGTATCGGATGGCCGATTGGTGTAGGGGTAGACCACCCGCTAAGTAATGGGTAAAAAGTACCTTATCGGCGCGGGAAAGGGGTTGAAGCTCATTCGGTCGGGGTTGTGACCGACTGCGCCCACTCCATGGCCTTGGAGTAGCACTCGGCCACCCGTTCCTCGTTCACGCCCAGCTGGTAGCACAACCGCACCACAGGCCCCCACGCGGCCCGCTCCACGGACCAGATCAGCTCGTACAAAGGCAGCAGAACGCCTTTGTTTTCAAGCAGAAGGTCGGTTGAGTCCTGGTCCAAGGGCAGCCCGTCAATGACTGCGCTCATGGGAATCTCGAGGATCGCGTCCATGAGCGAGAGCAGGCCCACGAGGAACAGGTCGGCCTCGCCATGCTCGAATTTGTCGCCCATCAGTTCGCCGAAGCGGCCGCGCACGAGAGCGGAAAGCATCAGGTCCGAGGGGCGGTTCTTGGACATTTCGAAGGCGCCGGCCATGCGGCACCAGCGGCGCAGGTCGTTCTCGCCCATCAGGGCCAGCGCCTGGCTCACGGAGCGGACCTCGTGACGCAGCCCCATGCCGGCACTGTTGATGTATCGCAGCAGGCGGAAGTAGATGGCGGCGTCGCGCTTGATCAGATCTTCCACTTCGTGCCAATCGAGTTCCGGCCGGGAAATGGCCTGGAGGAGCCGCAGGTAGGCGGCCTGGTTGGCCGTGGCCACGCGGGTGCGCATGGTTTCTGGCCGGTGGAAGAAGTAGCCCTGGAAGTAATGGAAGCCGGCCTTCCGCGTCATGTCGAAGTCTTCCCAGGTCTCCACCTTCTCCGCCATGAGGCCAAAGGTGTGGTTGCCGTGGGTGCGGGTGATGCGCTGGATTTCGTCCCAGGTCCGCTTCTTGACGTCGACTTTCAGGAAGTCGGTGAAGTGGGTCAGCGGCTCGCGGGGGTCGTTGACCGTAAAGTCATCGAGCGCGATCTTGTAGCCGGCATTCTTGAGCGCGCGGCAGGCATCTTCCACAGCCTCGTCGGGCACAATCTCCGGGCCGATCTCGGCCACCACGCTCTCCGCTGGGAGCGAGAGCAGAGCATTCTCGAGCAGTACGTCGCGGGAGCAGCCAATGAAGGCCAGACGGTTGTCGCAGAGCACGTTGAGCCCCAGCATGCTGGAGGTATCGATGGCGTTGCGGCTGGTGCGGTCGGTTTCGCGCCCGGCAAAATGATCCACCACGTCGGTGCGAAACAGCAGCTTGTAGCCGATCACGGTTTCATCGGCGGCAAGGATGGGCTGGCGGGCGGCAAAGCGCACTGGACGTTCTTCGGGCTCGTTATCGTAGGGGGACATTGAGGGCCTTTCGCACAATACATCGGCAGAAGCTGTAATTTCTCTAATTGAGAGAAATTGCAGCTCTACCCAGGCGGTGTCCAGGGCTTAGGCGGCTACGATTTCCAGCCTTTACAGTCCCGCCCGCGCCCTGCCAAACTAATACGTGGACACCCAAACAATCGTTATCCTCGACTTCGGCTCGCAGTACACGCAGCTGATCGCCCGTCGCATCCGCGAACTGAATGTCTTCTCCGTAGTGCTGCCCTGCACCGTTCCGATTGCCGAAGTCGAGGCCTACAAGCCAATCGGCGTGATCCTCTCCGGCGGCCCCTCGTCGGTCTACGACGCGGATGCGCCAGCCGCCGACCCTGCACTGCTCAAGCTCGACTCTCCGATGCTCGGCATCTGCTACGGACTGCACTTCATCGTGCACCACATGGGCGGCAAGGTGCGCACCGCGCCAAAACGCGAGTACGGCCACGCCGATGTGATCCTCGAAGACCGCGCCACGCCACTGTTCAAAGACCTGCCTGAATCCATGAATGTGTGGATGAGCCACGGCGACGAGGCTCTGGAGCTGCCGTCAGGGTTCCATCGCACGGCGGTCACGTCGAACGCGCTGGCCGGCATTGCGAACGAAGACAAGCGCATCTGGGCCGTGCAGTTTCATCCCGAGGTGCACCACACGCCGCTGGGGCCGCAGCTCATCAAGAATTTCGTCTTTGGCATCTGCGGGGCGCGCGGGGACTGGACGCCGGCGCACTTCATCGAGACTACGATCCACTCGATTCGCGAGAAGGTCGGCTCGGGCCATGTGATCTGCGGACTCTCGGGCGGTGTCGATTCGTCGGTTGCCGCGGTGCTGGTGCATAAAGCCATTGGCGCGCAGCTCACCTGCATCTTTGTGAACAACGGCGTGCTGCGCAAGAACGAGTTCCAAAGCGTGCAGAAAAATCTGCGCGACAAGCTTGGCCTCAACATTGTCGCTGTGGATGCGAGCGAACGTTTCCTCGCGCAGCTCGCGGGCGTGACCGATCCCGAAACCAAGCGCAAGAAAATCGGTGTCGAGTTTATCGCGGTCTTCGATGACGAGGCCAACCGCATCGCGAAGGAATCCGGCGGCGTGGACTGGCTGGTGCAGGGCACGCTGTATCCCGACGTGATCGAGTCGAGCAGCGTTAAAGGTCCGAGCCAGACCATCAAGAGCCACCACAACGTAGGCGGCCTGCCGGAGCGCATGAAGCTCAAGCTGATCGAGCCGCTGCGCGATTTGTTCAAGGATGAGGTGCGGCGTATCGGCCGCGACCTCGGCATGCCAGAGGACGTGCTGGGCCGCCAGCCGTTTCCGGGGCCTGGACTGGCCGTGCGCATTCTCGGCGAAGTCACCGCCGACCGCGTGGCGCTGTTGCAGGAAGCCGACGAGATCGTCGTTGCGGAGATCAAAGCAGCAGGGCTCTACTCCAAGGTGTGGCAGAGCTTTGCTGTGCTGTTGCCGGTGATGAGCGTGGGCGTGATGGGCGATCAGCGAACCTATGCCTACACCTGCGCGGTGCGCGCTGTGCACTCGGAAGACGGCATGACTGCCGACTGGGCGCCGCTGCCGCACGAGGTGCTCAAGCGCATCTCCAGCCGCATTGTGAACGAGGTGCGCGGCATCAACCGCGTGGTCTACGACATCACATCGAAGCCGCCGGGCACCATCGAGTGGGAGTAACTGCGTTACGGCAGCCGCGGCCTTCGGCCGCCATTCGTGCTGCGCAGAACCCATCAAATTGGCCATCAATGTAGCCGATTACGCTTCTGCCGGTCGCGCTCGCAACGCCGCTACTTCCTTGCTGAGCGCTGCCAGCTGATCCAGCAGTTCCTTGTGGCGCTTGTCGTCGACGGACGGCTCGAAGGCCTCGACGTAGAACGTTCCGTTGGGCTCGAGTTCGCAGCGCTTTACATCGTGTACGTGTTCGAAGCCCTGGCGATGAACTACTTCGATCAGCTCTTCCTGCGTGAGTGACTCGCGCTGCAGAGACTTGCGATCGATTTGCCCGTTGCTGATCAACACGATGGGACGGCCTTCGAGCACGCGCGTGAGCTTGGGCGAGCGGAACAGGAGCCGCACCACGATCCAGTTGATGCCGAGCAGGCCCACCGCGCCGATGATGCCGCCGGTCACCGAGTTATCGTCGCCGATGATCGCATTCTGCACGGTGTTTGAAAGCGACAGCAAAACGACGAGGTCGAAGGGATTGAGCTGCGCCAGCTCGCGCTTGCCAAAGATGCGCAGCAGCACCACCAGCACCAGGTAAACGATGACGGGCCGGGCCAGCTTCTCCACAATCGGAAGTGGCAGTTTGAACATGTTGTCGAGAATGGGCGAGAGGTCCATGCCCCGAGGATAGCTATATTAAGGCTTCTTCTCCAGCCTTAATGTGAGGTCGACGGTGTGGGCATCGTCGTGGACATTCAGGGTGTAGGAGCAGTTGGCCGCGGCGAAGACCCGGCCCAGCGTGGGGTTGTCACCGTGAGTGACGAAGAAGCGGCCGATGGCGCTCTCGTTGAAGACGGAGCCTGGAGGCATCTTCCAGGCGGCCAGAATGGCGGCGCGCAGCTCGTCCGTTACGTTATCAATCGTGAGCATGCCGAGGGTGTACTGCGGGCCGGGCTCCGCGGTGACCGAATATGTGACCGTGCGGTGCGCCGCGTCGAATGCCGGCGTGGCTAGGATGCGCGCCTTCAAATAGCCGTGATTGTGGTATTGACCGGCAAGAAATACCCAGTTTTCGCGCAGGCGTTTCCCGTTCACCACGTCACCCGTATGCAGCCCGGAGATTTTGTCGAAGTCCGCCTGCGAGACCACGATGTCCGGGGCCAACTGAATGCCGGCCAGCGTATACGCGACGCCCGGATCGAGGGCGACATGAAACGGCACGCGCACCACGTCGGACGCAATCACCGGCTTGGGGTCCGCCGTGGCATGGACCGTCGCCTGCAGGTAGCCCTGCTCGCTGTAATAGTTCGCGATCAACGTCTCGATCATCTGCGGGGTTCCCATCATGGTGTAGGAAGTCCCCGGAATCTTTGCGAGCAAATCGCGAGCCTTGGGATCGAGCGCAATCACTGCGCCCTGCGTGACCACTTCGCCCACCACCACCGGCGGTGAAGTGATGGAGTAGCTCATCGCCTTCATGGTTCCCAGTGCTGCATCGAAGGCAGGCGTGGCCGCTACGGTTGCCTGCAGACCTTTCGCCTTTACCATCTGTTCGAGCGCCGCGCGCACGCTCTCCGCAAGCCCGCCCTGCGCCGGAACCTTCCCGTGATAAAGCGGAAACTGCCGGTGGAGCGCGTCGTCCACATCCTTGCCTATGGGGAATGGGAAATTTTCGAACCGGACCGGGTAGATAGCGGTTGCAGGAACGAGCTGAAAGACGAGGTCCTGTCCATCGAACTTGAAGGCCAGCGTGGCGAACATGCCAGTGTCCATCAACTGCTGCGAATGGCTGTTCATGTCGGCGTAGTCGAGCACTGCGCCCTGATTCATCCCTGCTGTATCCAGCAGTTCCTGCGTTGAGTATTCGGGCGCGCCGACGAACTGGATCGTCCTGGGCTGAAACTTTTGCGCGTTTGCGCACAGCGCCCCGCTGAGAGAGACAGCGATGCCCACCGCAAGAGCGCACATTTTCCGCATGGTGCGGCCAGCTTATCAAAGCCGCGGATGCTGCCCACAAGAAATCTGTGCGCCCTTGTTACGAGAGGAATGTCCCCCCGAGTTTATTTGCCGGCGGCCTTGTAGTCCTTGTACTCGGAGGTGAACAGCGTGCGCCGGATGGAATATGCGCCGGCCGAGCCGGAGTCGCCGTTGGGAACCACCTCGGTATTGATGAGGGTCCGCGTGGGCACGACCACCATGTTGCTACCGACGGTCACCGGCGTGTAGTCGATGCGCGTGTCCACCTGGTGCACCACATCCGACTGCTTCAACTCATCCTCGACGATCATGCGCACCACGATACCGGTTTCAGGATTGATGAACAGCTCGCCGTGATAGGGGACCGAGCTCTTGAAGTTGTGCCAGCTCGTTGCAGTCTGGAAGTTACCCTTTACCCCGCCACCACCGGGCAAAGCTGCGGAGCTGAAGTTTGCCATGCCGGCTTGCGTCACATCGGGGAAGCAGCACACGTTCACCTCCATGTGCGCCTTCTTCTTCGGCACGTCAAAGGAGTACACCGCAGCCTGCTTGCCGTTGACCAGTTCCCATCGCAGCCACTTGATTTCGCCTGCGGCCTGCGCTTCCTCAAACACCTTGCCCAGACTCGGGTCGGGCTCCTCGAGCGCAATCATGCGGTTCGATCCCCACGGTGTCTTGTCTTTTTCGGAGGGTGGCTGTTCCGCGCCATGATCGCTCGTGACCGGCGCGTCGGTCGAGTTGATGTAGTGAATGAACTGGAAGGGGTTCACGAACGCCGACCCTGTCGACACGTCCTGCGCACTGCCGTGGATGCCGGAGCTGGTCGTTGCGGCCTCCACGTTGTCCTGGAACCGGATGGTGGTGCGGGTCGCGTCCAGCGCGGGCAGCTGCGAGTAGGTCTTGCTCACGTAGTCGGCGGCCTTGTCGAGGATCGCTTTCTGTCCCGCGGCATCCGGCGCGGCGGCTGTGGGAATGTCCTCAGGCGGCGGGGCGAGCATCGCGCTGCGCGCTTCCAGTACGTAGACCTGCTCCGTCGACAGCGGGCCCGGCACGTCGCCTACCATGCTGTTCATCATGGGGCGGGTCAGCTCTTCGCTGAGCTCCACCTGCTTCAGCGCGTCGGCGACCTCGGCGTCGCTCTTGCCGTCCTTGTGCATCGAGGCCAATGTACTTCTCAGCTCGCTCACCGTAATCTTCTTTGCGCCCCACGCGGGCGTGGTGGCCAGCACTGCAATTGCAATCCATTCCAAGCGCTTCATCCCTGTCTCCTTTGCACTTCTGCGCCGCGCATATCTTGTGCTGCCGCGCGGTCATGGCAGCTTGATTCGATTTACTCTCCCTGCGGCTGCGCCGGACCAATGGCGCTCACCGGAATCGTGACCGATCCCATCCGTCCCGTGTTTTCGTCCACTACCACAACGCGCAGCGAGCCGGAACTCAGCTTGAGCGGCACAAACCGCTCGAAGGGCATTTGCGCCGACATCAACCGGTCGTAGGTCTGCGACTTCAGCCGCAGCCCCAGCGTCTCGCCTTGCACCTTGGCGTGCAGTCCGGCATCGTCGCGCAGCACAAAAAAGATGTCCAGCTTATCCATCCAGCGGTCGGCGCGGTGTTCGAGTCCCAGGTCGCGGGTGGCGATGGCCATCTTCACTTCTGCGCCGCCCGTTTCCGTCAATGCGCTGGCGGTGACCGCGATGTCGCTCACATCCATGGGCCGCCAGATGGCCTGTTGAAAACGCTCCCGGAGCGTGGCCGGCTCTTTGTCGAAGATGTATCCGTTGCGGTAGCGCAGGGTGAGTCCTTTACGCCCATCCACCTTGACCTCGATGCGGTGGTAGGCGTTGTCGGCGGCTCCGGCGGGCGAGAAGCTGAGCATGTAGGTGGCGTGGCCGTCGTCCACGATGCCGTCGAGCTGATTGGTCAGGTCGCCCGACCGGCGGATCACGCGTCCGCCCGTGGCTGCGGCAAGGTCGCGCACCGGCCCCTGCACCGGGTGCAAATCCTGGTCCATATTTGCGGTGATGCGTCCGCCCGCCTGGTTGACAGGAGCGGTGCCTCCGCCCAGGCTGGCCGTGTCCGCTGCGGCCTGCGTTAGCTCGACATTGCGATGCTGCAGGTCGGCGGAGATAGCGCCCGTTTCGAGCTGCGACACGTCGAAGGGATACACGGAGGCGTGCGCGTCATTCATTGCCTCCTGCGCGCGCAGCGTAATCCCGGTCAAGTCCTTCGGGCTTTTTTCAATGCCGACGGCCTGGTCGGTCCACTCGGCGAGGACGTTGTCGCTCGACACCCACACCAGCTTCTTGGGCCCGGGGATGGCCGCCAGATGCCGCGCCACCTGCGCGAGGATAACCAGCGACGCGCGCTCTGGATCGTCGCCCATGGTCATCAGCTGCGGATCGATGGGCTGGTCGCTGTCCGGGTCGTCTGAGATGTTGCCGTTTACGTGGTTCAGGTCTTCCACATTGTGCACTTCGTCGAAGTGCTGGCGGTTGCGCATCTCCTCATCCTGGGCGTTGGAGACTGATTGCGCCGAGGGCAGGAAGGCTTTCATGCGCGCGATGAGCGCGGCGTGGTCCGTAGTTGCTTCGACCAGAACGCGAAAGCCGAGGCCATTCATTGCATACAGGCCCACGCGCTCGCCCGGCTTGAGCGAACCGAGGAACTTAAGAATCTGCTGCCGCGCGTTGCTCATGTCGGCCCAGGCGATGTGGCTCTCGTCGATGGCGAGAATCGTGGATCCGGACTCGGTTGCAGGCGCGGGCGCATCGGCTGCATGGTTTGAGAAGGTGGGCGCGGCTTCGGTCTCGTCGGCCGCTGGAGCGGGCGCAGCTGGGGCCTGCGGAACTGCCGCAACCTCATCGGGCGGCGTGAAGGCACGCAAGTCCTGCTTCTTGCCGTTGTCGTAGATCTCGATGTCGCCGGCCTTGAGGTCGGTGACGGGATGTCCCTTCTTGTCGTAGGCCACCAGCCCCACATCGACCAGGCGCGAAGTCACCTTGATGGAGTAGCTGCTCGCGTCTCCGACCGGCGCGTCGGCGGGCTGTTCCGGCAAGCTGGTTGCGGCCGTCATGCTCATCTCGGGGATCGCTGGCTCGGCCGGCGGCGGCGGTAGTGGCTCGCTGGCGGCAACAGCCTGTTGCGGCGCCTGCGGTGCTTCCGCGGGCGCTGCCGGTTCCGGCGTGCTTGTCGCCGGCGGATTCATAGCAGTTGTTGCGGCGGCAGTCGAAGGCGCTGCATCGGGTGTCGCAGCAGGCGCGCTGCTTTGCGGTGCATTCGTTGCTGTGTCGTTGCCGCCGGTCAGAATCCGCACCGTTGAGCCCAGCCGGTGATAGGCACTAAAGCGGGTCTCGTTGATGAGCAGCAGCGGTGTCGGAGCCTTGTTCACCAGCGGCTCATTCCACGGAGAAGCCCCGCCGCCCGCGCCGGTGGCAGGATGAGCCGAGCCCGGTTCGAGCGAGATGGCGAGGCTGCGCACCGGGCAGATAAAGGTGCGATCGCCCAGCGTGACCGGCCCGTACTCGATCATGCTCTCGGCGCGCAGCAGGGGATCGTTGTGGCTCAATCCCGCCTCGATGGTCATGCGCATCACCGCGCCCGTGGCTGGATCAATCGCAATGGCGCCGTGATAGCCGGGGGTTTCGTGATACGTATGCAGCTCGTTCTCGCGGGGGATATTCGCAACCTGCTGTGCCGAACGCTCGCGACCGTTATAGCCAAACTGCGTGCGCCCGGCCACAAGCTGCTCCACCACGCAGCAGTAGGCCACGGCATAGTGTGAGGCCTCATGCGGCACTTCGTAATGAAAGACCGCTGCCAGGCCGGTCGCTGTCTGCTCCCAATGGCTGAAGGTAATGTTCTGCTTCGCGGAATCTGCCAGGACCACGGTCACCGCGGGACCGAACTCGCCCCAGCTCTTCAGGCCCAGCTCGTTGGCCGGCTTGGCTTTCGCGTCCTCGGGAGCATCGGTCACTTCTTTGCCTTCGCGGAAGGTGATTTCGCGGCTCGATTCTCCCACCGGGTGCAAGCCCAGCCGCACCGGCCACTCGCCGGGGTGGGGAATCTGCGCGCTGTCGTCGAAGCGCGTGGTGGCGCGGGTGACAAAGAAGTTGGGCATGCGCGTCCAGTTGGCCACGGCGTAGGCGCGCGCGGCATCCAGCATGCGCTGCTGCGTGGCCGCATCTGGCGCGGCCGTAGCCGGCAGCTCGCTCGGCGGCGGATCGAGGAACTGCGACTGGTCGGCGAGCAGTTCAAGTGCCAGGGCCGTGTGGGGATCGAGCCGGAGCGTGGCCGCGAGGTGATCCAGCGTCCGCTCCGTCAGCCGTTCGGTCATCTCCAGCTCGCCGATCTGTCGCACCACTTCAGCATCGGACCGGTGCGCCGCGTTGTCAGCGGTCAGCATCTCCTCGAGCTGCGCCACCGTGACGCGGTGAGCGGCCGCTGCGGGAAGCGCAACGGCCACCATGAGCACGGCTGGAACCAGCTTTCGCATTGCAACGATCCTGTCTGTCCGCACGGTTCTATCTATGGGACGTGTAACCCGGCGGGAAAGGCGACGGTGGGACAGGAAAATCGCTTTCGCCGCGGCTCCCCGCGATCCACAACACTGTCAGATGGGCGGGGACTTGCGCACACAAACTCTACACACACCGGCCCGGCTTCGACAATCGCCAGCGCTCAGAGTGCGTCCCTCGGCAGAGGTCCCGTTCTGCTAGAGTGAAAATTGCCGGCCATGGCCCACCCCCTGGGGCATTGCCACGCCGAGCGATCGACAAATGCCGCCATTCGGACTCTTTCGCAAGACCAAGGCCAGCCCGGAGCCCGCGCCCGGAGACTCTGTGTTTGCAGCGCTTTCACCCTTTCGCATCGAACCTCACTTTGACCCGCGGGTGTGGGGCTACTCCGATCTTCGGCCCTGGTTCGACAAGACCGTGGACGCCGGCCGGGGCGAGGAACTCATCGGCGAGGTGTGGCTTACGGGTGACGACTGCCTGATCGCCACCGGTCCACACAAGGGCAAGCGTCTGGGCGCGCTCTTTGCCGAGTGGCCCGCGCCGCTGCTGGGCAAGGATGTGCCTGCAACCGGCTCGCCGCTGCTGGTCAAGGTCCTGTTCGCCCGCCAGAAGCTCAGCGTGCAGGTGCATCCGGACGACAAGATGGCCCACAAGTACGGCGAGCCGCGCGGCAAGACCGAGTGCTGGTATGTACTGGCGGCCGAGCCCGGCGCCGCAGTCGCTGCGGGACTCAAATGCGGCGTCACACTGGACGAAGTGCGCGCGGGGATCCACGACGGCACCCTCGAAGAGAGCCTGCAGGCAGTGGCGCTCACTAAGGGCGACATGGTCTTTGTCGATGCGGGCACGGTTCACGCAGTCTGGCCGGGGTCCATTCTGCTGGAGACCCAGCAGTACTCTGACACCACGTATCGCATGTTCGACTACGGCCGGCCGCGCGAGCTGCACATTGAGAAAGCCCTCGAAGCCACGCACCTGGCCACTCGCGCCGGCAAAATTCCGCCCCGGGTGTTGACCGACCGCACTGTGCTCATTGATGAGGATTACTTCTGCGTGGAGCACATTCCCGTGGCTGCCAGCCGCTCCAGCTCCACGCTGCCCGGCAAAGACGAGACCGTGCGCGGCCTCTCCTACCTTTTCGCCGCTGCCGGCTCGGCCCGGCTCACCAGCCTCAGCTTTGGCCAGCTGGAACTGCCGTCGCGCGGCATCATCGCCGTGCCCGCTGCCTCGCCCGCCTTCGCCGTGCAGGACCTCGGCGGTCTCGACCTGATCCGCATCTCGCCGCGCTGGCCCTGAGCGCTGCCGGAATCGGACGTTCCTGATTCGGTGAAGCAGGCGTGAATTCTTTCCCGGCTTTGCTGCGCCTGCGGTGCATTCACTCATCCGCGCGTCGCATCATTTCTCACAACCTTGCTCCATGAGGCACAATCTATATCGTTATGAGCTTCCGACTCGCAGTCTCCCCTGATCTTCGCGGCGCCGTGGATGCGGCTACCGCCGACTGGCCGCCAACAGCAAAGTTGAGCGCTTCTGGAAGAAGGACCCCACGCTGTGGACCAACGACGGCGAGGAGAAGTGGCTGGGCTGGATCGACATCGTGGAGCGCCAGCAGAAAGACCTGCCGGCCTTTGCCGCGCTTGCGGCCGACATCAAGTCCGCCGGCTTCAAGTCCGCGCTGCTGCTGGGCATGGGCGGCTCCAGCCTCTGCCCTGAGGTGCTGGCCATCACCTTCGGCCAGCAGGCGGGCTTCCCGGCGCTGCACATCGTCGACTCGACTGACCCGGCGCAGGTGAAGGCCACGCGCGACAAGGTCGACCTGGCGCGAGACGCTGGTCATCGTCGCCAGCAAGTCCGGCTCCACGCTCGAGCCCAACATCCTCAAGCAGTATTTTTTTGAGGAGATGACGAAGGCCGTGGGCGCGGACAAGGCCGGCAGCCACTTCATCGCCATCACCGACCCCGGCTCCAAGATGGAGCAGGTGGCGAAGGGCGACAAGTTCCGCCACATCTTCTATGGCGACCCGCAGATCGGCGGGCGCTACTCGGCGCTCTCGAACTTCGGCGTGGTGGCCGCGACCGTGGCCGGGCTCGACACGCGCTAAGCTGCTGCGGAAGCGGCCAAGGCTGTCGCCTCCGCCAAGAAGCCGCTGCCGGATAATCCCGGCAGTGCAGCTCGGCCTGCTTCTGGGCGCGGCGCACAACACCGGCCGCGACAAGATCACCTTCTTCACTTCGCCTGAGATTCACGATCTCGGCGCATGGCTCGAGCAGCTCATCGCCGAATCCACCGGCAAGAATCGGCAAGGGCATTACGCCTGTCGATCGCGAGGCCATCGGCCCGCCCGAGGTCTACGGCAACGACCGCATCTTTGCCTATATGCGGCTGAAGAGCACCGACCGACGCGAGCCTCGACGCCAAGGTTGCCGCACTGGAAGCAGCCGGACATCCGGTCGTCTACTTCGAGATCGAAGACCTCTACGAAATCTTCGGCCAGTTCTTTACGTGGGAGATCGCGACCGCCGTGGCCGGCTCGGTGATGGGCATCAACGCCTTCAACCAGCCTGATGTGGAGGCGGCCAAGGTGGAGACCCGCGCGCTGACTGAGGAGTACGAGAAGACCGGCAAGCTGAAGGAGCGCACGCCCTTTGCCACGGATGGAGGCATCGGGATGTACGCGACCGATGAGTATGCGGCGAAGATCAAGGGCGCGACGCTCGGCGATGTGCTGCGGGCTCATCTTGCTCAGATCAAGCCGCACGATTATTTCGCCACGCTGGCTTTCATCGCCATGTTCCCGGAGCACGAGGCGGCGATTCAGGCGTTCCGCCACAAGGTGCGCGATGCGAAGAAGGTGGCGACCTGCCTCGGCTTCGGCCCGCGCTTTCTGCACTCCACCGGGCAGGACTACAAGGGCGGACCGAACACCGGCGTCTTTCTGCAGATCACCGCGGACCACGCCGTCGACCTCGCCATTCCGGGCCAGAAGTACAGCTTCGGCATCGTGATCGCCGCGCAGGCTGCGGGCGACCTGGCTGTGCTCGAAAGCCGCGGACGGCGTGCGCTGCGCGTGCACCTGGGCAAGGATGTTGCGGCGGGGTTGAAGACGCTGGCTGCTGCGGTGGAGAAGGCGCTGGCGTAAATGTCGATTCATGCAAGACAACAAAGGGCCGCATTGCGCGGCCCTTTGTGTTTGCCCGGAATCCTTGACGGACTCAGCTTGGCATTGGCCGCTCGTGCAGCACCATCCAGGACACGCCGAACTTGTCGCGGAATTGGCCGAAGCGCGTGGCGAAGAAGGTCTCCTGCATGGGCATGTAGACCTCGCCGCCCTCGGTGAGCAGGGCGTAGATGCGCTCGGCTTCGGCGTCGCTCTCCACGCTCAGCGAGAGGTAGACGCTGCGGATGGGCTGGAAGCGCTCCGCGGGCACGTCGCTGGCCATGATGCGCGTTTCGCCGATGGTGAAGCTGGCGTGCAGCACGCGGTCGCGGTCCTCGGAGCGCACGTTGCTCTGATCCGGCGACTGGCCGAAGGTCATCAGCATGCCGATCTTTGCCGCCCAGGTGCGCCTCGTAAAACTTGAAGGCCTCGGCGCAGTTGCCGCCAAAGTTGAGATAGGTGTGCATCTTCATGGCTTGGTTTTTCTCCTCACGGACTTGGTCGCAGGGGATTTGGATGCGGCTTTCGTCTGCGGCTTTTTGAATGGCGGAAGAATGGGTGTGGGGTCGCGCTCGGCCCAGCGGCGATGCGTCTCTGCCAGCACGCCGGCGCGGTTGGCTTCCATCTGCTCGACGAAGTCGCAGGGGGCGGCGGTCTCTTCCCAGCGCGCGGCCCACAGCAGCAACTCGAGCATGGCGGGCGCGAGGGCGATGCCTTTCTCCGTGAGCCGGTAGTGGATGCTGCGGGCGTCGGCCTCGTCGCGCTCGGCGGAGACGATCTCCGCGGCCTGCAGGCTGCGCAGCCGGTTGGAGAGGATGTTGGTGGAGATGCCTTCGCCCGCGTTGAGGAACTCGCCGAAGGTGCGGTAGCCGCGCACCATCATGTCGCGGATGAGCAGCAGCGACCAGCGGTCGCCGAACTGCTCCAGCGACACGCAGACCGGGCAGCCGGAGCGCGCCTTCGGTCCCTTTTGTGATTTGGAGGCCACAGCGCAACGCTACAAAATTCACTTGTGGTTTGCAAGTGATTTGTGTTTAGGATGGATGCCTGCCCGCGCGAATGGCTCCGACCGCGCCGGCTGAATCTCACCCAGGCGGTTTCCATGGCATCCTTAACTTCCTCGCCCAGCATCACTCCCTTTCTCTGGTTCGACGCCAACGCCGAAGAGGCCGTCGACTTCTACTGCTCCATCTTTCCCGAGTCGCGCAAGCTCGGCGTTCTCCGCAACACAGGCGACGCGCCCGGCCCGAAGGGCGGCGTTCTCGTGGCTGACTTCGAATTGCAGGGGCTGCATTTGACCGCGCTCAACGGCGGGCCCGGGTTTCCGTTTACGCAGGCCATCTCGCTGGTGGTGCGCTGCGAAACCCAGCAGGAGATCGATCGCTACTGGGCAGCACTTACCGCGGGCGGCAAGGAGATCCAGTGCGGCTGGCTGTGCGACAAGTTTGGACTGAGCTGGCAGATCGTGCCCGTCAACATCTTCGAGCTGGTGCGCACGTCGAAGGCGATGCAGGCCATGATGCAGATGGTGAAGCTGGACATTGCCGCGCTGGAGCGCGCGGTGGCGGCGAGCTAGTTCGCGCAGAAAAGCAAGAACGCTACTCGCCCTGCGCCGCGCCTACCAGCAGGATTGGCGCCGTGGGCGTGGACGCGCCTTCGGCTCGCTCCATGGTTACGCCAAAGGCTTTTGCGGGCACGCCGCTGGGCAGTGGCGGCAGAATGACGCTCGCGCTTCCTGCCGCGTCGGGCTGGAAGAGGCCTGCGGGGATGGGCGCTTTACCATCGGCCGGAATTACCCACAGCTCATACGTTTTTCCGGCCGGCAACGGCGCAAGATCGTTGGCCTGGAAGATGAGCCCGCCGCTGGCTGCAAGATAGACCGCGCGTGCGCTGGGCGCGGGATGGGTGTTGGCTGCGGTGAGCAGCACGTGCTGCGCGCCGCGCGCCGTAAGCACCTGCAGCACGCGCTGGGCTCGCGCATTTTCGGCGGCCTGCGCGGCCACTTTCGCCGTCTCCTGCTTCAGTTCCAGCCGCAGCGATCCAATCTTTACCACCAGCGCAAAAGCGATCACCAACATCGCCGCCACGGCGGACCACTGAATGGAGGCATAGACCCTGCTCACCGGCCGCTCGGCGTCGATGGACACCACTTTGGCGGCGCGGCCGGAGTCTTTCGCATCCGCAGCCACGCGATCGAGGAAGCGCTGCCGCGCGCCTTCCGGCACGCTGTGCGGCTCCGCGCTCAGCGCCACCAGCGCCAGGTCGTTCATCGCGGCGGCCAGCTCGGCGCGGCACTCCGCGCACGCGTCGACGTGGGCGCGCACGGCCGCGGACTCCTCCGGCGAGAGTGCCTGCATGGCAAACAGCGACAGATCCTCCTGCGGAATGTGTTCGCGTGCGGTCATGCCTGTACTGCCTTTCTCAAGCTCATCAGTGCTGTTCGTATCCTTGTCTTCACTGTGCCCAGCGGGTCGCCGGTCTGCGCCGCAATCTCCGCGTGGGTCAGTCCATCAAAGAACGCCATTTCTACGGACTTCTGCTGCTCGTAGGGCAGGCCGCTCAACACCTGCCGCACCTTCTCCATCATGCTTCTCTGCTCAACCTCCGAGGCCAGATTGGTCTTCGAGGTCAGCACCACATCGTCCATGGGGTCGTCCGGCTTTCTGCGCCGCAGCACATCCACCGCGCGATTGCGGGCTACCACCGCTAGCCACGCCCCCAGCGAGCCGCGCCCCTGCACAAACGCGCCCGGATTTTTCCAGACCTGAAAAAAGACCTCCTGCATCAGGTCTTCGGCCTGGCCCGTGTCTTTCAAAACGCGCAGAGCTACGGAATAGACAAGGCTGCCATAGCGGTCGAAGACCTCCGCCATAGCTCCCTGGTCGTTGGCCGCAACGCGCTCCAGCAATTGTCCATCCTCGGCCGGCGAACGCGCGGCCTTACTGTTTTGTTCTGCAGGTCTGTCTTGGGTACGTTCGGTTGCCTTCGCCGGATTGGAGGGATTTTCGATCATCGGGAAGGAACGGTATCTGCGGGCACTGGCCAAATGGAGTGTTCAGATGCGGCTCGTGTGCGGACGTGCGCCGGAACGCATCCTCATTATGCATGGGCACACGGCAAAGGGGCCAGAGTCTCGCTCTGGCCCCGCCGCGGCAGCGTACGCGCTATTTGATGGTTCCGTTCAGCCCGTTGGGGAAGAACGCGCCGCCGGAAGCGCCGCCGCCATACACGATCTTGAGCACCTGCGTAGTGGTGCGGCTGAAGGCGATGGCGTTGGCGTCGGCATCGACGATGGTCGCCGCGCCGCCGGAGACGCCTACGCCGATGTCGTCGTTGCCGGTGCCGTCAAGCGTGGCGCGGGTGGTGGCAATTGCAGTGGAGGCGGCCTGGGCACCAGAACCTGCCGCAAAGATTCGCGTGCGAATGCTGCCTGCGTGATACGCCTCTACCGCCAGAATGCCCGCCGCCTTGTCGAGGTAGGTCTTCGACGAGATCAGCCCCGCCGCGCCGCTGTAGGCCGTTACGCCCACATCCTCAAAGATGAACGCGCCGAGCAGGAAATTGGTTTCGCTGGCAAAGGGGTCGAACGTGCTGCCCAGCCCCGCGGCCTGCGCCAGCGCGTTAAAGCTGTTGAGCAGGTCGATGTTGGGCATGGCCACAGCGCTTGCGCCCAGCGCCGTGCGCAGGAACGAGACGTGGTTCTGCTCGTCCTTGGCCGTCTCCTGCGCGTACTGCTGCAGCAGCGGCGTGGTGAAGGGAACCATCGCGTTGGCCTTGACGGTCACGGTGCCGCCCGCTGCGCCGCTGCCGCTGGTGATGCCGAAGCCCAACTGGTCGATGGTCATGCCGGTGGTGGCCAGCGTGTAAAACTGCGCCTCGAGATATTCCAGGTTGAGCGCGAAGTTGAGAATGTCGGCGTCGGTTACGCTCGACTGCGCGGCCGCTTTGCGGCTCAATGCCGCCCCGGCCAGCGCTGCGCCGCCCAGCAACATTGCCGCTCTGCGTCCGAGCCCCTTGGATTCGCCCTGCTGCGTGTCTGTCGTTGTCATTTCCATCTCGATGGCTCCTTAGCTCGCCGTTGCGGTGATGGTTCCGTTGAGTCCGGAAGGGAAGAAGCCGCCGCTCTTCACCACGCCGGCCGTCGCGTTCAGATAGACGATGTGCAGCACCTGGTCCGTGGTGCGGTCGAAGGCGATGGAGTTTGAGTCCGCGGCCACAATGCTGCTGCCGGAGATCGCAACTTCGTTGCCGCCGCCGGCCGCCGCGCGCAGGGCTGAAATCTGGTTGGCATAGGTGAGGTAGTTGCCGCCCAGGTAGGCGATGAGGGTGCGAATCTCCGCCGCGTGATACGCCTCGGTAGCCATAATGCCTGCCGCCGCTCCCAGGTTGGTGGTGCTGGTCAGCAGGCCGGCAGCGCCGTGATAGGCGGTGACGCCCACATCCTCAAACGTGAACGCGCCGACGAGGAAGCTGTTCTCGTCCGCGAAGGGATTGAAGGACGATCCGATGCCCGCGGCCATGGCTGCCGCATTGAAGCTGTTGGTCAGGTCAATGGCCGGCCGGCTCACCGCGGCCGAGCCCAGCGCCTTGCGCAGGAAGCGCACATGGGCCAGCTCGTCGTTGGCGATCTCCATGGCGTACTCCTGGATGGCCTGCGTTGCAAAGGTCGACCTGCGTTCCGCCAGTGACAGTGCCTGCGCCGGAACCGGCGTCGGTGTCGGAGAGCCCGGCTCCCGTCACCGCGCGCAGATAGAACTCGGCTTCGAGGTATTCCAGGTTCAGGGCAAAGTTGAGAATGTCGGCGTCAGTAATGGTCGTGGTGGGGGGAGTGGGCGTGGTGGTCTTCATCGAGCTGCCACCGCAGCCGGTTGCCATGGTGATTGCGGCGGTTCCCGCCGTGCATCCAACACCGGCAAGAAAACTGCGGCGGGATACACCTTTGCGGATCAATTCATGGAGAAGCTCCATGTGTGGGCCTCCTTGCCGTGTGACCGGCCGAATCTCGGGTACACACGGAGTACGAGGCGGGTACCACTTTGGATTGGAGGCCCTAAGAAGAATCTTTTGCGGGCGCGATGTTCCCGGCGTATCCGCTGCGAGGATGCCGCCGGTGATAGCATCGGAGATGACAGATGCAAACTAAAAAACTGAAAATCATCCCCCTCGGCGGCCTGGGCGAGTTCGGCATGAACTGCCTCGCGATCCGCTGGGAAGACGACATTATCGTCATCGACGCCGGCCTCATGTTTCCTGAGTCGGAGCTGCTGGGCGTCGATATCGTCGTGCCCGACATCACCTACCTGATTGAAAACAAGGAGCACGTCCGCGCCATCATCCTGACCCACGGCCACGAGGACCACATCGGCGGCCTGCCCTGGATTCTGAGCGAGCTCAAGGTTCCGGTCTACGCCACCGAGTTCACGCTGGCCTACGTTGAGGGCAAGCTCGAAGAGCACCAGCTGCTCGACGAGACCGAGCTGATCGAGATCACGCCCAAGGAAAAGTTCACCATCGGGCCGTTCACCATCGAGCCCATCCGCGTGACGCATTCGCTGGTGGATTGCGTGGCGCTGGCCATCGATACGCCGGTCGGCGTCGTCATCCACACCGGCGACTTCAAGATCGACCTCTCGCCGCTGGACGACAAGGCCTTCGACCTGCACACCTTTGCCGAGTACGGCAAGCGCGGCGTGCTGGCCCTGCTGCAGGACTCGACCAACGTGGAGCGGCCCGGCTACACGCCCAGCGAGCGCGCCGTGAAGCCGCGCCTCGACGAGATCTTCTCGCGCACCAAGAAGAAGCTCTTCTTCAGCTGCTTCTCGTCGTCGATTTACCGCATCCGCATCGCGATGGAGCTGGCGCGCGCGCACGGGCGCAAGGTCGCCGTCCTTGGCCGCTCGATGATGGAGAGCACCGAGATCGCGCAGGACCTGGGCTATCATCGAACGTGCCGCCGGGGCTCGATCATCAATCCCGGCCAGATGCGCGACTATCCGCCCGAGCAGCTGATGATCCTGATCAGCGGCACGCAGGGCGAGCCCATGAGCGCGCTGAGCCGCGCCGCGGTGGACAACCACAAGCACGCGCACATCGACGCCGGCGACACCGTGGTGCTGAGCTCGCGCATCATTCCCGGCAACGAGAAGGGCATCTTCCGCGTCATCGACCACCTCTTCCGCCGCGACGCCAACGTGATCTACGACGACGGCTCGCACGGGCTCATCCACGTGAGCGGCCACGGCAGCCAGGAAGAGATGCGCCTGCTCATCAACCTCGTCCGGCCGAAGTTCTTCATCCCCGTGCACGGCGACTATCGCTACCTGCGCCGTCACGCGCAGGTCGCCATGGAGACCGGCGCCGTGGAGCACGCCATCGTGATCGAGGACGGCGACGTGCTGGAACTGGACAAGGACGACGCGCGCAAGAAGGACAAGGTGACCGCCGGGCGCATCCTCATCGATTCCGGCTCGTCGATCGATGTGGTCGAAGACCTGGTGATCCGCGATCGCCGCATTCTCAGCGAAGACGGCATCGTGCTCGCGGTGGTGGCCATCAACAAGCGCACCGGCAAGGTGGAGCGCGCGCCGGAGCTGGTGATGCGCGGCTTTGGCGGCGCGGACATCACGCGACCAGGCCCGCGAAATGGTGCTCAAGACGCTCGACGGCCTCACCGCCGAGGAGAAGTCGGACTACGGCATGGTGAAGGAGAAGGTGCGCGTGGAGCTGAAGCGCCTGATCCAGAAGACCACCGGCCGGCGGCCGCTGATCATGCCGGTGATTCTGGAGATCTGAGCGGTGCTGGGTACGATCGCGCGGGGATGGGCCTTGGCTCATCCCCGCTTGTTTTGCGCGAGATAATGAAGAGAGGTTCGTGATGGCTGAAACGCTGGTTTCCATCGCAGAGATTCGCGCGGCCGCGCATCGCATCGCGGGCGTGGCCATCCGGACGCCGCTGCTGCGCGCGCCGTTCCCCGGCGTTGCCGGTGAAGTCTGGCTCAAGGCCGAGAGCCTGCAGCCCATCGGCGCGTTCAAGATTCGCGGCGCGGCCAACAAAATTCTGCAGCTCACGCCGGAGGAGATCGCGCGCGGCGTCATCACCTACTCGAGCGGCAACCATGCGCAGGGCGTGGCCTATGCGGCGCGCGCAGTCGGGGCGAAGGCGGTGATCGTGATGCCCTCGAATGCGCCCGGCGATCAAGCGCGCTGCGACCCTCGCTCTCGGTGCGGAGGTGGTCGACGTGGGCGTGGCCTCGAGCGAGCGGCTCGCCAAGGCCGAGGAACTGGTGCGCGAGCACGGCTACATCGTGGTTCCGCCCTATGACGACGAGCAGATCATCGCGGGGCAGGCGACCTGCGGCCTCGAAATCGTGGAAGCAGCTGCCCGATGTCGATCTCGTGCTCGCGCCGGTCTCCGGCGGCGGCCTGCTCAGCGGCGTGGCCGCGGCCGTGAAGCAGCTCAAGCCTCCGCGCAAGGTCTTCGGCGTCGAGCCGGAGCTGGCCGGCGACACCGCGGAGAGCTTTCGCACGGGCAAGATCGTCGAATGGCCCGCCGAGCTTACCAGCCGCACCATTGCCGACGGCCTGCGCACGCAGAGCGTAGGCGTACGCAACTTCGCGCACATCCAGGCCTTCGTCGACGGCATCATTACCGTCACCGAGGCCGAGATTCGCGCCGCCATGCGCGCCATCGTGCGCTGCCACGCGCCTGGTTCCCGAGCCCAGCGGCGCCGTGGCTGCCGCCGCGCTGCTCTTCCACGCGGCCGAGTTGCCCGCGTATCGCAAGGCAGTGGCCGTCGTCAGCGGCGGCAATGTCGCGCCCGAGCTGCTGGCCCAGGTGCTTACTGAAACCGCTTTGTAGCGTCGTTCGACTATGATTTTCTCTGGGATGAGACTCCAGCCGTTCACGCATCGCCTCCTCGCCTTCAGCCTGATCGCGTGGCATCGCCGCCAGCTGCCTTCGCCGCCGAGAAGAAGGCCGCAGCTCGGTCAAAGCCCATGGCCGGCCCGCGCGCCACGGCGCTGCGCGTTACCTGGCTCTACATCGCGCCGGATAAGACGCGCAGAAGGTTGACCGCGTGCAGATCGGCCGCGAGATGGTCGTCGCCGAAAAGAGCGGCCCGTGGCTGCGCGTCTACGCCAACACCGACATTGAGGAAGAGCACACGAGCGATCAGCCCATCTTTGGCGCGGCAGAGACGCCGCCGCCCGTCTCCGGCTGGATCGAAGCCAAGGGCATCGTGATCGAGAACACTCCCAACGGCGACCAGATTCTGATGGGCGCGGCCGCCGACCAGGAGGCCGAGGCCAGCGATCCCCGCGGCCCCGTCAACGCCGCGCGCAGCGGCGCATCTGCTCTATCGCCGCATCGTCGAGATGTTTCCCAACTCGCCGCTGGCGCCGGAGGCCGCTTGGCGCGCCGCCGACATTCTGTGGCAGATTCAGAAGGCTGACTTTCAGCTCGATGCCTTCGGCCAAAGAGCGCGACCCCTACATGCGCAACCAGATGGATGAGGAAGATCTGAAGAAGGTCATCAAATATTATCCGCACACGCGCCAGGCCGACCTCGCCGACTTTGACTTGATCGACAACAAGCTCTGCGGCGACTGGCAGGGGCAGGAAAAATGTCCGGAGAAGGAATCCGAGATCTACGAGAAATATGCGGACGAGCATCCCGACAGTCCGCGCACCGCGCAGCGCGCTGTATGAGGCTGTCTATCGCCAGGCTGTGCTCGCCGACATGTATGGTGCGGACGGCAACGACAACAAGCAGGACGATGCCCGCGAACCATGCCCACGAACTGGCGGCAAAGTTGAAAGACAAGTTTCCTGAGTCCGATTACACGTGGCGCGCGGCGACGCTCGTGTTCAAATTGGATCAGGGCGTTCCGGTCTACGGCATCGATCTGCAATGACGGCCGCTGATCCTGGGGGTCCGCGCATCGCAATCCTTCGCCGTAGACGCACTTCGGAGGCGTATTGAACGTATACATTCAGTCTGTTCTGCTGGGCATTGTCGAAGGCCTGACCGAGTTTCTGCCGGTCAGCTCAACGGCGCATCTGCGCATCACTGAGGCGCTGATGCACATCCCCCTCGATGATGCGTACTGGAAGATGTACACCATCGTGATTCAGGCCGGCGCCATTCTAGCGCTGCTCCTGCTCTACCTCACGCGCATCGTCGGAGTTCATGCGCTCCTTTCCCAAAGGCGAGAGCGGCGACCGCACCTGGCTCACGCATCCCATCTCGATGACCTTCTTCGCCTTCGTCTGCACGTCGATTCCGGCGCTGCTGCTGAAGAAATGGTCGGACCGCAACCTGGGCAGCATTACCGTGATGGCGCTTGCGCTGCTCATCGGCGGCATCGCCATGTGGGTGATCGACGCATGGGCCTCGCGCTACGAGCCGACCACCACGCACGTTGAGGAGATGGGCCTGGGCCAGGCCATCTGGATCGGCCTTTGCCAGGCGCTCTCGGCCATCTTTCCCGGCGCATCGCGCTCCATGACGACCATCGCCGCCGGCCAGATTGCCGGGCTCGACCGGCCTTCGGCGCTTGAGTTCAGCTTCCTGCTCTCCATTCCCACCATGCTTGCCGCCACCGGCTACGACCTCCTGAAGGAATTGCATCCCGGCAAAGCAGCTCTTGCCGCCGGTGTTGTGCCCGCATCGCAGGTGCAGTGGACTGGCGAGCACTGTGATTGTTCTGCTCATCGGCTTCGTTGTCTCGTTCATCGTGGCGCTGGGCGTGGTCGAGTGGTTCCTGGCCTGGGTGCGCAAGCACGGCTTCACCGTCTTCGCCATCTACCGCATCATTGTGGGCATTCTGCTTCTCGCGCTCGGCAGCACGTATCTTGGTAGTTAAGGCGGCACTTAGCAACCCGTTCCGGGGTAGATGCCGCAGGTTCCCCCTGCGGGGTTTTGCCGGGAATCGCCTCCGGGCCGCACGGATAATAGGAACTGCTCTGGGATTCATCCACCCGCTCGCCAAGGCACGCGCACGCTGCGGCCCAAACGAGCGGGGACATCCCTCACATGAAGCCGATTCCGATTGCTCTGTCGCCGACGCGCAGCCGCGCCCTGAACGTGTTTCTGGGGCTGGTGCTGGCGCTCGTCTCGCTCCTCCTTTTCCTCGCGCTGGCCACCTATCACCCATCCGACCCCTCGCATGAACACCGCCGACCGATGCAGGCGCTGCCGCACGCGGTGCACAACTGGATCGGCCTCTTCGGCGCCTGCCTCAGCGACCTGATGCTGCAATCGCTCGGCGATCACGGCCTTCCTGCTTCCGCTGTGGCTCGGCGGGCCTGGGCTGGGGCTGGATGCGCTCGCGCTCCGGCGGCTCGGTGTGGCTGCGCTGGATGGGCATGCGCGCTCGCGCTCGTCGTTCCTGCCCACGGTCTTCGGTCTGCTGCCGTGGCATTGGCACTGGCTGCACGCGGTTCCGGTTGAAGGCGTCATCGGCCGCCTCATCGCCGGCGTGCTGGTGGTCTATCTCAACATCCAGGGAGCATGGCTGGTGGCCGGCGTGCTCGCCGTCGCCGGTCTCTACTTCGCGTCTGCGGTGAGCTTCTGGACCATCAAGCAGATGATCGAGGACCGCTGGGTCCACGTTCGTTCGCTGAACGACCGCTGGCGCAACTGGCGCGAAGAGCGCGCCGAGCGAAGGCTGAGGCCGAAGCCGCGCGCGCGAGCAGCAATCCCCGGCCCCGACCAGCGGCTCTTCTCTGGCTCGATCGACGACGCCGCAACCTCCGAGCCGCCCGCGAAGCGCAGCTTCAGTCTCGCCGCGCTCTTCCGCCGCAAAGATCGCACCGCCGAGATCTGATCCGGTCGACGACATTCCGGCTTTCCAGCGCGCCGTCAGCGCAGCCTGTCGAGCCCATCACCGCTCCTCTGCCGCGCCGCGGCAGCATCTGGGAGCAGCGCCGAAGCCGCGCCTGCACCGCCTGCGGCCCGTTCCGGTACCGTCGCCAGCCGCGCCGCAGCCGCGTCGCGCTCGGCGCTTGCCGCGCAGCCGGTCGACGCCGCGCGATTCGAGATGCGTCCGATGCGGCCGACGCCGGTTCCCGCGCCGCCAGCGCTGCGCCCGCACCTGCGACTCCGCAAGACATCGCCATCCACGAGCGCGCCGACGCCGAGATGCGCACCGTGACCGTCGCGCCCAAGCATGTCAGCGGCTTCAAGCTGCCGCCCAGCACGCTGCTCAACGCCGGCGACGGGCCCGCAGGCTGTGCGCGAAGACGAGCTGCGCGAAGAGGCGCGCGTGCTGGTGGAGAAATGCGCCGAGTTCGACGTGCGCGGCCAGGTGGTGCAGATCAATCCCGGCCCCATGGTCACCACCTACGAGTTCAAGCCCGAGGCCGGCGTGAAATACAGCCGCGTCACCGGCCTTGCCGAAGATCTCTGCCTCGCCATGCGCGCCGAAAGCATCCTCATCGAGCGCATGGCCGGCAAGAGCACCGTCGGCATCCAGGTGCCCAACCACGAGCGCGAAACCATCCACCTGCGCGACGTGATCGAGTCGCGAAACATTCGCCAAGGCCAAGTCGCGGCTCACGCTGGCCATGGGCAAGGACATCAACGGCCGCATCGTCACCGCCGATCTCGCGTCCATGCCGCATGTGCTCATCGCCGGTTCTACCGGCTCGGGCAAATCCGTCGCCATCAACGCCATGATCATGAGCCTGCTCTTCCGCACCACGCCCAGCCAGGTGCGGCTCATCCTCGTCGATCCCAAGCGCGTTGAACTGGGCATGTACGAAGGCATTCCGCATCTCTTTACGCCCATCATCACCGAGCCCAAGCTCGCCGCCAACGCGCTGCGCAACGCGGTGCGCGAGATGGAGCGCCGCCTGAAGCTGCTGGCCAGCCGCAGCGTGCGCAACATCGACCAGTACAACAAGCTCTTTGAAGGCGTCCATGCCTTCGCTCTTCGACGAAGGCGAAGACGAAGAGCCGCTGCCCTACATCGTCATCATCATCGACGAGCTGGCCGACCTGATGATGCTCGACCGCGCCAACGTGGAAGAATCCATCACGCGGCTCGCACAGATGGCCCGCGCCGTCGGCATTCATCTCGTTCTCGCCACGCAGCGGCCCAGCGTCGACGTCATCACCGGCCTCATCAAGGCCAACGTGCCCACGCGCATCAGCTTCCGCCTCGCCACCAAGGTCGACTCGCGCACCATCCTCGACACCAACGGCGCTGAGGCGCTGCTGGGCCGCGGCGACATGCTCTTTCTGCCGCCCGGGCACCAGCCGCCTGATGCGCCTGCACGCGCCCTACGTGAGCGAAAAGGAGACGGCTGCGGTGGTCGCTTTCTGGAAAGATCAGGGCAGCCGCGCAATACGTCGAGGGCTTCCTCGAATCGCCGCACGACGAGCGCCCGAGCGTGGAAGGCCGAGCGCTGACCGCGAGGACGACAACGATCCCATGTTCGACGATGCGGTGCGCCTGGTCTTCGAATTTGGCAAGGCTTCCACATCGCTGTTGCAGCGGCGTCTGCGCATTGGCTATGGCCGCGCCGCGCATTTGATCGATCTGATGGAGCGCGATGGCCTGGTCGGTCCCGCCGATGGCTCCCGCCCGCGCGAACTGCTGAAAGCACCCGGATGGCTGCACGAGGTTTCGGTGTCAGGACGAATAGGCGTCCCACGCACAAAGAGGGAACGATGCTCGGAATAGGTGGAAATCGCACCTACCCGACGGTGTTGCTGATCGATGATGATCTCATCAGCCGCGAGGTGATTGCGACCATCCTTACCCTCAATGGCTACACGCTGCACACCGCGGCCGAGGGCGATGAGGCTGTGGCCGATTCTCGACCGCCACGAGTGCGAGCCGCAGGTCATTCTGGTCGACGTGCAAATGCCCGGCCTCAACGGCGTGCCGCTGGTCGAGGCACTGCGCGCCCGCAGCCACGCGGCCCTCTATGCCATCAGCGGCCGCAACCCGCCGGAAGATCTGCGCCGCGCGGTTGACGGCTTCCTGCTGAAGCCTTTCAGCCCCGACGCGCTGCAGGCGCTTCTCGACGAGCACAACAGCCAAGCTTCCGTTCTCTCGATGGGAAACAGACCGAGCCTGTGGTGAGCGCCAAGATTCTCGCCCAATTCCGGCAGATGATGCCCGAGGCCATGGTCCGCGAAATCTACGCCGCGGTGGTGGCCGACCTGAACAAGCGCAAGGCCGCGCTGGAAACGGCCATTGGCCGCCACGATGCCGTCGAAGTGCGCCGCATTGGCCACACTATCAAGGGCGGATGCGGCATGGCCGGCGCGCAGCAGGCAGCGCGCCTGGGTGCACTTGCTGGAGGCGGAGAGTGACGAATTAAATAACTCCGAAGTAATACGACTTGAATTGATCGAGGCTGCCGGGAACCTGGAGCGTATGCTTGAAGATAGAATTTCCTGCGTAAGCGATAGGGCACTTTTATGTGCGGGTAATATTTCCCGCCGGCCCCGACTGTGCAGTTTCGTCCCCGCACTGTCCCCGCTTCCGAGATCCCTGAATCGGAGGTTACGAGTTCGAGTGGAAGGCCTGACACGAATCGTATTGGCGGACGATCACCCGGTCGTACGCATAGGTGTGCGCAACATGCTCACCGCGGAAGAGGGATTTGACGTTGTTGGCGAAGCCGACGACGGCGACGAGGCGATTACGCAAACAGTGGAGTTGCAGCCTGATATTCTGCTGCTCGATGTGGCGATGCCTCGCCTGCCCGGCCTCGAAGCCATGCGCGCCATCATGAAGGGCACGCCCTCGGTCAAAATCCTGCTGTTGACTTCAACCATTACAACCCAACAGATTATTGAAGCGCTGCACATCGGCGCGCGCGGCATTGTGCTCAAGGATGCGCTCGCCGGTCATCTGACGACGGCGATTCGCACGGTGATCACGGGCGACTACTGGATCGGCGGCAAGCGCGTCGTCAATCTTGTCTCCGCGCTGCACGACCTGATGCAGCAGGCCACGCCACCCCCGCAGAAAACCTACGGCCTTACGCCGCGCGAGCTCGAAGTAGTGGGCTGCATCGTGGAAGGCTGCAGCAACCGCGACATCGCCAAGCAGTTCACGCTGAGCGAGGAAACTGTAAAGCGTCACCTCTCCAATATCTTCGACAAGACCGGCGTTTCCACGCGCCTGGAGCTTGCGCTTTTTGCGATTGCCCATCATCTTGTGACGCCGCAGCAATAACGCGGCGCACGTTCTCTTTATTTCTTGGTTAATTTTTCAGGCTAGAAACTGCGTCTCCAGCCGGTCCAGCAGCGCGCCGGTCTCGTCGCATACGCCGGTGTGCACAGGCGACGGTTGAATGATGGTGCTGCGCGGCGAAACCAGCCAGTGGAAGCGCTCACTCTGCGAGAGCTGCGCAATCGTTCCTGCCGCCGCATCGCCCTCGCACACGCGCACCACGGCGTCGAGATGCTGCGCGATGAGATCGAGGTCGATCTCGGGCCACAGCGCCTTCACGCGCTCGCGATCGAGGCGCACGCGCGCGGCCAGGTAGCGCTTCTCGCGGCAGAAGACGACCACGCCGGCGTTCACAAACTCCTGCCGCTCCACGCGCGGCACCACGCGCAGAATGGCGTAATCAAATGAGGCGGGCGCGGGCATCGGTCGCCTCCTGTTCAAAAATGTGCGCAGCCGCAAGCCGCCGCGTGAAGAAGTCAAAATAGCCCGCGCGCCGGTCCATTGCGCTCAATCCGCCGGGAATCGCTTCCAACCACGCATCGGGCACTTCGCCAAGGATCGCATCAATCGCCTGCGGAGTCAGCCGCTGATGCGCCATCTTCGCGGCCTCAGGAATCTCGCTTGCCCACGGCAGCAGGATGTGATGCTTGATCTCGGCAAATGGCGACTCCGCCTTCGCCGGCATGCCGGCCCAGTCGTGATGAAAGTAGAGCGCCGCGCCGTGATCGATGAAATACAGTTTGCGATGCCACACCAGCAGATTGGCATTCTTCGGCGTGCGGTCCACATTCTGCGTGAACGCATCGAACCACACCGCGAGCGAGGCCTCCGCCGCGGGCGCCGTGTCGCGCGCAGCCGGGTCGAACATCACCGAGCCGGGAAGATAATCGAGCGCCAGATTCAATCCCACGCTGGCCTTGAGCAACTCGCGAATCTCCTGGTCGGGCTCGTTGCGCCCCAGCGTGGCGTCGAGTTCGACAAAGGCAATCTCCGGCACATGCAGCCCGAGCACGCGGCCCATCTCGCCGGCAATCAACTCGGCGATCAGCGCGAGAATTCCCTGGCCTGCACCGCGAAATTTCACGACGTAGAGGCCCAGGTCGTCGGCCTCCACAATCGCAGGCAGCGAGCCGCCCTCCCGCAGTGGCAGCACATAGCGCGTCGCATGAACCGTTCGCAGCATCGAACGTTCAGTGTAATTGGCGGCCCGCGTCGAGCACGCTCGAAGTTTTCCGCGCGCCGCATTCGCCTACCATGGAAAGAACACAATGGAACGAACAAGGAGCGACTCCGCAATGAAGATCGGATTTCTGGGATTGGGCTCGATGGGGACGCCGATGGCGCTGCGCCTGCTCGCCGCCGGCCATGAATTATCGGTGTGGAACCGCAGCGAGGAGCGCACCAAACCGCTGATCCACGAGGGCGCGATCGCCGCGGCCACGCCGGCTGAAGCCGAGCTCGGCGCAGAGGTGGTGATCACCATGCTCTTCGACGATGCAGCGCATGAAGAGGTGATCTTCGGCGCCAACGGGCTGATGGATGCGCTTTCGCCGGGTGTGCTTCACATTTCGTGCAGCACCATCAGCGTCGCGCTCAGTGAGCGGCTGGCGCGGGAACACGCGCGGCGCGGCCATTGCTACATCGCCGCCCCGGTCTTTGGCCGGCCCAACGTGGCGGCCGAGGGAAAGCTCTGGATCGTCACCGCAGGAAGCGACGCAGACATCGCCACTGCGCGTCCGCTGCTGGAAGCGCTCTCGCGCGGCATCTCCGTGGTGGGCACGGAGCCACAGCAGGCCCACGCGCTCAAGGTTGGCGGCAACTTCCTCATCAGCACCATGATTTATTCGCTCAGCGAGGCCTTTGTCTTCGCCGGTGCGCAGGGCATTGAGCCGGCCGCGTTCTTCGAGGCCATCAACAGCGCGCTCTTCCAGTCGCCGTTTTACGCCACCTACGCGAAAGTCATGCTGGATCCGCCGAAGACTCCCGGCGCGACCATTGCGCTCGGCGCGAAGGACCTGCGTCTCTTCCGAGAAGCAGCATCGGGCAGCAGGGTCACGCTTGGCCTGGCCGAACATCTCGCCGAGATCTTCGCGCAGGCGCAAAAAGCCGGCTTCGCCGCCGAAGACTGGGGCGCGGGCATTTATCACACTGCACAAAAGCTGGCGAAGCCCGCATAAACGTCGGGGTGGGTCAGGTCACGCATCAACGTTGGTTAGGATAGAGCCATGAGTTTTAGAGAAAAGATTGTCTTCGTCACCGGCGCCAGCTCTGGCATTGGCGCGGCCACGGCGCTGGCCTTTGCCGCGGAGGGTGCGCGGCTGCTGCTCGCGGCCCGCCGCGCGGACAAACTGGCCGACGTGGCCGCGCGCGTACTTGAGGCAGGCGCGCCCGCCGCGCATTGCATCGCGCTCGACGTCCGCGACCACAACGCCGTGCAGCAGGCCATTGACACACTGCCGCCGGAGTGGGCCGAGATCGATATCCTCGTTAACAATGCGGGCCTCAGCCGCGGCCTCGAAAAACTCTACGCGGGCAAGATTGCCGACTGGGACGAGATGATCGACACCAATGTGAAGGGTCTGCTTTACGTGACGCGCGCAGTGGTGCCCGGCATGGTGGCGCGCAGCCACGGCCATGTCATCAATCTTGGCTCCACTGCAGGCGAGCTCACTTATCCCAACGGTGCGGTTTATTGCGCGACGAAGGCTGCGGAGAGGGCCATCAACGACGGCCTGCGCCAGGATGTGTTGGGAACGCCGGTGCGCGTGACCAGCGTGGACCCCGGTATGGTCGAGACCGATTTCAGTCTGGTTCGGTTCCACGGCGATGAAGATCGCGCTGCCAAGGTCTACAAAGGGGTAAAGCCGCTCACGCCCCAGGACGTGGCGGAGACGATTGTGTGGGCTGCGAGCCGCCCCGCGCACGTCAACATCGCGCGGGTGCTGATGACCCCGGTGCAGCAGGCCAACTCACTGCTATTTCACCGCGAGGGCTAGGGCTTGGCTAGTCCAGCGCCGCCAACTGGTCCTCAATGTGCTTGAGGGCCGCTTCAAGAGCGGTACGCCGAGCGGGACTCGACGTCCGCTGCGAGAGAATGTTTTCGCGCTGCAGGTTCAGCGCCTGCTTGCGGCGCGCGTGCTCCGCCTTCTTCTGCTGAGCCAGCCGCTTGTCTTCCGCCGTCAACACGCTTCCCGCTGCAGGCAGCGCCTGCGAGGCCATCGCCATCTGTTCCTCCACGGATTTACTTTCCCAACCTCGGGCCATATCTTCATTCTACGGGTGCTGTCCAGCGCATCGGCCTGTTTGAGCGCGGCTGGTAGCCCGCAGAGCACGGAGGCAGTCTCATGCGCGTGTGGCAAATCTCGTCCTTTGGCATTGATTCGCTGGAGCTTGTGGACCGTCCTGACCCCATCCCGGGTCCCGGACAGGTGCGCGTCAAGGTGCGCGCGGTGTCGCTTAATTTCCGCGACTTGCTTTTGGTCAAGGGCTTCTACAACCCCAAATTGAAGCCGCTGTGCATTCCGTGCTCTGACGGCGCGGGCGAGGTGGATGCCGTCGGCCCAGGCGTTACCGCATGGAAACCGGGCGACCGCGTGGCCGGCATCTTTATGCAGAACTGGATCGACGGCGAGCCCACGCGCGCAAAAACCGTGGGTGCGCTGGGCGGCGATCTTGACGGCATGCTGGCCGAGCAGGTTGTGCTGGATCAGAAAGGGCTGGTAGCTATTCCGGCACATCTTTCATTCGAAGAAGCCGCGACGCTGCCCTGCGCGGCTGTCACCGCGTGGAACGCGCTGGCTGCGAGCAATCTGCGCCCCGGCTCAACGGTGCTGATTCAGGGCACGGGCGGCGTCTCGATTTTTGCGTTGCAGTTTGCACGGCTCATGGGCGCGCGCGTTCTTGGCATCTCCAGCAACGACGCGAAACTTGAGCGCGGCCTCGGCCTCGGCCTCGACGCTGGCCTCAACTACCGCACCACGCCGGAGTGGGACCGCTGGGCCGTTGAGCAGACAGGGGGCGAGGGCGTCGATCTTGTCGTCGAAGTGGGCGGAGTGGGCACGCTGCCGCGTTCGTTGCGCGCAGTGCGCATTGGAGGCGCCATCGCGCAGATAGGCGTGCTGGACGACTCGCCTGAGCCGCTGCCTCTGCCGCTGATTCTGCACAAGCAGGTGCGTATCCGCGGCATCTATGTTGGCTCGCGCTGCGACTTTGAAGAGATGAACCGCGCCATCGCGCTGGCCGCGCTGCGTCCCATCTACGAGAGCGCTTCGTGGACCCACGCGCGGGAGACCTTCCGACGCATGGAAACGGGCAGCCACTTCGGCAAGCTCGTGCTCACCATCGATTAGACAATGCTGGGGAAGAGAATGGCCCTTCCGCGTTCAAATCGATCTAGCATTCGCTCCAATCGATCTGCGCCGCGGAAGGACCTCTGGGGAAGTGCAACTACAGGCTGACGCGGCAGCCCGGCGTTTAGGAGTTAGCGGTGGAGTGCTTGTTGGGCTTCACTTCAAGCTCGTTCACCACCTGCTGCACGTTGGGCACCTGCTTGGCCAGGTCGCCTGCTTCCTTCTTCTGCTCCGCGGTCTTCACAGAGCCCTTCAACACCAGCGTGCCGTTCTTCGCTGTGCCGCTGATGCTCTGATCGTTCAGTGCGTTGTTGGCCTTGATCGAAGCCTTGAAGTTATCTTCGATCGCCGAGTCGAGGTCGCCTGCCACCGCGCCGGCCTGCGCTGCCTGCGGCGGACGCACGCCGATCTCATCGGCAATCGTGTAGTCCGGGGCAGACTGCCGCGCGAGCGTCTCAGCCTGCGACTTGACGCTGTCTGAATCCACGTCGCCGGTCAGCGTGATCACGCCCTTCTCGCGATCCTGCGAGACGCTGATGGAGCTGAGATTGTTGTTCTTGAGCGAGTCGTTGACTGCGGCCTTCTCATCGGGATGCGCAGCCTGATGGCAGCCGCCGAGCGCGAGCGATCCGGCCAGCACAGCCGCGAGACCCGCAACGGGGAGAACTGGAGCCGCGAAGCGCGACAGAAACCGGGGAAGAAATCGTGTGTCTTTCATCATTTTTGTTTTTGACCTCCGTGGTGCGCCTACTGCACGCCCGGCAGGTGAGATGTGAAGGGAGTGCGCGCGGTTGTCTCTCGTATCGCATGAGTGATGCAGCGCGGCGCGGGATGCGCGCGTTGCGAAGCAGGCCACAAGGTTGCCTGTCAGCGCGAAAGAATCCGAGGTTCGCATGCGCCGCGCGTTCAATGTGCGGCGAGCAGCCGCTTGTAGATCGCCAGCGTCTCCATATTGAAGCAGACAAACTGCACCTGCGCCACGCCGCTCGCCTGCAGATGCGCTCGCACCGAGCGCAGCGCAATCTCCGCCGCGCCCTCGGCGGGGAAGCGATAGACGCCGGTACTGATGGCGGGGAACGCGATCGACCGCACCGCGTGCTCGCACGCCAGCTCCAGGCAGCGCCGATAGCAACCAGCCAGCAGCGCGTCTTCATCGTTACCGCCGCCCTGCCACACCGGTCCCACTGCGTGAAACACCCATGCTGCAGGCAGATGAAATCCCGGTGTCGCCTTGGCGTCGCCGGTGGCGCAGCCGTTGAGCTGGCGGCAGGCCTTCAGCAGATCCGGCCCCGCAGCGAGATGAATCGCGCCATCCACGCCGCCGCCGCCCAGCAGCGAGCTGTTCGCCGCGTTCACAATCGCATCCACGGCGAGCATTGTAATATCAGCCTTGATCGCCAGCAGGTCCGCCATCACGCGAGCCTCCTTAGCAGAGCATACCTCTCTCGCGAATCGCTTTCCCACGCTGGCTCATCCAATCAATATGTCCGGTAATCTCTCTGTTTCGGTTCTCGATCTCGTCGCCATGCGACCGGAAGAATCCGCGCACTCGGCCATCGCGCGCTCGGTTGATCTGGCGCAGCACGTGGAGCAGCTTGGCTACAAGCGGTACTGGCTTGCGGAGCATCACTCCATTGCGGGCATCGCCTCTTCGGCTACTGCCGTGCTCATCGGTTACATTGCCGGCGCCACGCGGACCATTCGCGTCGGCTCGGGCGGCGTGATGCTGCCCAATCACGCGCCGCTCATCATCGCCGAGCAGTTCGGCACGCTGGAAGCGCTCTATCCCGGCCGCATCGATCTCGGCCTGGGCCGCGCGCCGGGAGGCGACTTCAGCACCATGCGCGCGCTGCGGCGCGGCCTCGGCCAGAGCGGCGACGAGTTCGCCGAGCTGCTCGATGAGCTGCGTACGTATCTTGGCCCCGCGCAGAAAGATCAGGCAGTAAAAGCCATTCCGGGGCAGGGAAGCAACGTGCCCATCACACTGCTCGGCTCCAGTGGTTACTCGGCGGAGCTGGCCGCGCGCCTCGGTCTGCCTTTCGCCTTTGCCGCGCACTTTGCGCCCGACTATCTCCTCGCCGCAGCCGAACTTTATCGTCGCAATTTCAAACCCAGCGCGACGCTGGCCGAGCCCTACTTCATCGCCGCGGTGCAGGTGATTGCGGCGGAGACGGACGCTGCTGCGCGCCGCCTCTTCACCACGCCGCTCCAGCGGTTTTTGCGCCTCATTCGCAATCAGCCTGTGGAGTTGCTTCCGCCTGTCGATTCGATGAGCGGAATCTGGTCGGAGTGGGAGCGCGCTGCCGTCGAAAGCAAGCTGGGCGCGGCCATCGTGGGCTCCGATGACACTGTCCGCGCGGGCCTTGAGCACCTGGTGGCGACCACCGGCGCGCGCGAAGTGATCGCCGTGACCGATACCTATGAGCATGCAGATCGGCTCGCATCCTACGACCGGCTGGCGCGCATCGCCGCATCCATCGAGGTCGCCGCGCTCGCGCGTTGATTCACGCTGCTTCAATTTGCGCAGGGCACTGCGGGAGATTTCGCAGGTTTTCGCGTCGTTCTGCGATAGTCTGAAGCTTTGGAGCAGCCCTTCGGCGGCCATCCGCGCGCCGCAGCCGTCCTGCCCGTGCGGCATTTGAGACCTCCCACGCACATTCCGGCGAAGCAATCTTTTTCGCGCAAGCGTCCGAGCCATCATTCGGCGCGAGCGCTGTCGCTTGGCCTGGCCTCGGCGGTGGCCATGCTCGCCGGATGCGGCGGCCGCGCCATTACCGCGCATCCCTCCAATGCCGTATTTACCATCAGCCCCGATTCAGCCGAGGTCGACACCAACTGCGTCGGCTGCAACGCAGCGAATCTGCATGGCGGAGCAGTCGAAAGGTTCTCGGCTACACTCGAGAGCGGCGGCGCGGCCCCGGTGGTCTGGTCCATCTCTGGTGGCGACCCCCACGCGGGACCCGGTTCCATCAGCGCCGACGGCCAGTACACGCCACCCACCTTTCTCACGGTCGATCAGGCCACCGTCGTCGTCACCGCACGCTCCAGTCCGATCCCGACATCCAGGCCACGGCCGTCCTCATGCTCACGCCAGGCTTCCAGCAGCCGCTCACGCCGCAGAATGCCGCCGTCGGTCCCGGCGGCTCTGTCACCTTCACCGGCACGCTGGCTGAGGCGGGCGGCGGTGCGGGTGTACACTTCGCGCTGGCCGATGCGCCCAGACGGCACCGGTGGCGGCCTCGGCTCACTCGGCTCCGTGACCTGCCAGCGCAATGGCCGTGCCTTCACCGCCTGCTCGGTCGCCTACACCGCGCCCGCATCCATTGCCTCCAGTACCGTCACCTACATCGTCGCCGCCGCCGGCAATTCGAGTGCGCGCATGGAAGCCGCGGTCCTGCTGAATCCCGCGGGCATCGCCAGCAATCCCGCCGCGCACCAGACGCCGCTCGCTGCGCCGATACTGCTGGGCAGCTCCGGCGGAAACGGCAGCGACTATGACGCGCACTATGGCACGGTCGTCGACTGCTGCAGCGGCACCCTCGGCGCGCTGATCCAGGACACCACCGGCCATCAGTACATTCTCAGCAACAACCATGTGCTCGCGCGCAGCGATCACGCCAGCCCCGGCGACGCAGTGCTGCAGCCTGGCCTCATCGACAACAACTGTACGGCTACCGGCGCGGCACAGGTGGGCACGCTTACCGGCTGGCTGCCGCTCAGCGCGCCAGCCACCAACGCCGACGCCGCGATCGCGGAAGTCGCTTCGCGCGCGGTCGATCCTGCGGGCCGCATCCTCGAGCTGGGCGCGCGCCAGCCCGACGGCACGCTGGCCGCCGCGCCGCCCGGCATCTCTTCAAGCAGCGGCAAGGGCGAAGCTCCTCGCCTCGACCTGCGCGTGGCCAAAAGCGGCCGGACAACGGGGCTCACGTGCGGTGGCGTGACCGCCATCGCTGTCGATGTTGCGGTCGATTACTTCCGCGACTGCGCCGAGGCGCGGCCCTATCTCACCAAGCTTTTCACCAATCAGATGGGCCTTGCGGGCAACAACTTCAGCGATTCCGGCGATTCCGGCGCGCTGGTCGTCGATGCCGCGAATGCGGAGCCGGTGGGGCTCTACTTCGCCGGCGGCCGCGACGTTGCCGGCGTCGGCGAGGGAATGGCCAGCCCCGCGGGCGATGTGCTGAGCGAACTCGGTGGGCAACTCGGCGGCGGCTTCACCTTCGTCGGCGGCGCGGACCACGCCGTGAGCTGTCTCAGTTACGGTGACAGCACCATCGCTGATGCGCAGGCCCGAGCGTTGCCCCGCGCAGAGATCGCCCGCGTGCGCCGCGGCCTCGCCCTTGCGCAACAGTTCGTCAACGCCGCTACCGGAGTGCTGGGCGTGGCTATCGGCAAAAGCGCGGACCACCCCGGCGAAGCCGCTCTCGTCGTCTACATTGCCCCCAACGCCACAGCGCAGGTGCCGCCGCTTATCGACGGCCTGCGTACCGTGCCCATCGTCACCAACGCGCGCGCCGTGGCCCTCGGCTCCGCGCCCTTGACAAATACTTCGACAGCGCCGCTCGCTGCTTCGGTTCTTAATCAGGCCCTCGAAAGCAAGCGCCAGCTCGCGCGCAGTCTGCTCGCGCGCAACCCTGCCTTCTTCGGCATCGGGGTCGGCGCGAGCCTCGACAACCCGCGCGACGCCGCGCTGGTGATCTACGTCGACCGCCGCCGCGCGCCTGCCGCACTGCCGCGCACCCTCTCCGGCTTGCGCACCCGGTACATCGTCATGGATCGCCTCCACGTCACGCGCTCCTTTGCCGCGCCGCGCCCCGTGCAGGGCTGTGCCGCGCGTCCCGGTGCTCCCTCAGAAATTTTGCGCATCACACCCCTCCCGCTGGGCCGGTTCTAGGGCTTAACGTATTGGTATGCACAGAATCGCTGCTTTCCTGCGTCTATTCGTCCTTGGTCTGGTTTGCGCGGCGTCCGTAGCCGCAGTTGCCGCGCCCGCGCGCCCGGCAGAGCCCGTGGTCGCCGCCTACGTCTTTCCCAAGAACGGCGTAGTCGACCCCGCGCTCATCGACGTGCAGCGGCTCACACGCATCAACTACGCCTTCGCGCTCATCGGGGACGGCCGCATCGTGCCCAGCACGCCCAGCGACCTGGCCAACATCGCCGCGCTCACCGCGCTGCGCAAACAAAAGCCCTCGCTGCAAATCGTGATCTCGGTCGGCGGCTGGCTGGGCGGCGGCGGATTCTCCGATATGGTGCTCACGCCCGAGAGCCGCGCCGTCTTTGAGGACAGCGCGATGGACTTCCTCGAGCGGTACGGCCTCGACGGCATCGACATCGACTGGGAGTATCCGGGCCAGGCAGGTCCGGGCAACCGCTTCCGCCCCGAGGACAAGCAGAACTTTACCGCGCTGCTGGAGGAACTGCGCGCGCGCTTCGATGCGCGGTCACGAATCACGCACCAGCATCTCTATCTCTCCATCGCCGCCGGATCAGACAGCGACTTCCTTGCGCATACCGAGATGGGCCGCGTGGCGCGCGCGCTCGACAACGTGAACCTGATGACCTATGACATGTACGAACCGGGCGGCAACAACCCCACCGGCAATCACGCGCCGCTCTTCGCCGATCCCGCCGATCCGCATCACGCTTCGGACGATGCCTCGGTGCAGGCTTTCGTCGCAGCGGGCGTTCCCGCGGAGAAGATCGTGCTCGGCGTGCCCTTCTACGGCCATGTGTGGGTCGATGTGCCGGACGTGAATCACGGCCTCTTCCAGCCGGGCAAGCCACCCAGCAACGGCTTCGGTTCCTACGACAACATCCGCACGCAACTTCTCGGCCACGGCTACACCCGCTATTGGGACGAGGCCTCGAAAGTGCCATATCTCTACAACGCGGATCTGAAGACCTTCGTGTCGTACGAAGATCCCGAATCGCTCGCACTCAAGTGCGATTACGTGCGCGCGCATAAGCTCGCCGGCATCATGTTCTGGAGCTACTACGACGACACGTCGGGCGCGCTGCTGGGCGCCATCGACACCGGCCTGCATCCGGACCGCGATAAGTAGGCTATTCGCCGGGAAAGCGCACGCCAAGCGTGCGCCGCGCCTTCTCGAGCATCCGTGCCATGTCGAGCGACAGCGCGTACGGAATTTCCGGGCTCTCGCGCAGGCCCGCGCGCAGCAGCTCGCAGAAGTGGGCGGTTTCGTAGTTGAAGCCGCCCGCCACGAATGGCTCGTCCAGCTCGACGGTGCGCCCGTCAATGTAATGCACGGTCGCGCGCGCAGGGTTCCACCAGTTGGCGTGGATCAGCGCATAGCCCAGTGGCCCGCACAGCAGCGCGTCGCCGCGGCTCTCAAGGTCAAGCCCCGTATGCAGCTGCGCCATGCCGCGCGCGTGCTCGGTCTGGAAGAGCGCAAGATTGTCCACGCCGGCCGCGCTCAGCCGCCCCATGGTCTGCACGCGCTTCAGCGGTCCTAGCCAGTCCAGCGCCAGAAACGCCTCATACGGCCCGATGCCCATCACGCCGCCGCCGCCCAGCTCCGCAAAATGCAGCGGATAATCCGGCCCCGTGGTTGCATCCGCATGGCCGGCGCGCACAAAGCCCACCGGCCCGATGGGGTCGCGTTGCAGATGCTCGCGCAGCTTTTGATACAGCGGGAAGAACGGCGGCTTCATCGCCTCCATAAACAGGCAATCGTGCCTGCGCGCCACTTTCAGAATCAGCCGCAGTTGCCGCACATTCAGCGCGGCGGGTTTCTCGCACATCACATGCAGGCCTGCCGCCAGCGCCTTCAGGCATAGCTCCGCGTGCGTGTCGGGATGCGTCGCCACATAGATTGCGTCGATGTCGGCCGTCGCTAGCTCATCGAACGAGCCGCACACCAATGGCACGGCGAAACGCTCGGCATAGGCCTGCGCTCGCTCCGGCGTGCGTCCCCACACCGCGGCCAGTTGTGCGCCCTGCACCGCCGCCAGCCCCTGCGCAAACCGCGCCGCCGCACGTCCCGGCCCGGCGACGCCCCAGCGAATCACCCTCGCGGCCGCTTGGTTGTCTGTCATGGGCGTCAGCGCAGTATGTCTTCGAGCGCGGTGCTTAGGTCGGTTTTTTCGTCGCGATACTTCACAATCACAGGAGCGTACAGGCTCAGCCCCCACTCCGCACCCTTGCCGCGCGTCACGGCCCGGCTGCCCGGCACCACCACCGCATTTTCGGGAATGATGAGCGGCATCTCCGCTGTCGCGCGCAGCGTAGTTCCGTTCACCAGGTCAAACACCGGAGTGCCGCGGGTCAAAATCGTTCCCGCCGCCAGCACCGCGCCCTTGCGCACAATCGTGCCCTCGTAGACGCCCGAGTTGCCGCCCACCAGCACATCGTCTTCGAGAATTACCGGGCTCGCATTGACCGGCTCCAGCACGCCGCCCACCTGCGCCGCCGCGCTGAGGTGCACGCGCTTGCCTACCTGCGCGCAGCTGCCGACCAGCGCATGCGAGTCCACCATGGTGCCCTCGTCCACCCATGCGCCCGCGTTGACATACATGGGCGGCACGCACACCACGCCGCGCGCCAGGTACGCGCCAGACCGCACCGAGGAGCCGCCGGTTACCACGCGAATGCCTTCCGCATGGGTAAACGTGCGCACCGGGTAGGTGTGCTTGTCCACAAAGGTGAGCGCGCCGGCTGCAATGTCGTGCAGCGTTCCCAGACGAAAGCCGAGCAGAAGCCCCTGCTTGACCCACGTATTTACCCGCCAACCCGTGGGCGCAGCCGCATCGGGAGAAGCTGACCGCACCTCGCCGCGCTCGAGCGCAGCCCTCAGCTCAAGAAAGGCGTCCATGGCGGATGCATCGCCGACCGCGGCCTGCCCCGCCGCAAAATGCCGCTCGATGGCGGCTTGGAGTTCCTGTATTGTCATACATTCCCGAGTTTATCAACCGCGTGCTCAAGATCTTTGACAGACAGGCCGCCGCAGCCGCGCATTGCCGCCAAAAAACAAAATGCCCAGCGCTCAGGCTGGGCATTTTGCTTCGGCCGCTCTGGGGGAGGGGAACCGAAAACAGTTACATTTATGTAACGGCAAACGAGTGTCGTCCTGGGGGCTCGCTTGCCGCGTTCGTTTAGGCGGCTCAGGCCGCCGTGACCCGCAGTTTGAAGGCGTTTTTGCCTGCGGGAATCATCGCCAGCGCCACCGGGCTGCGGCCAGCGCTGTTCAAATGCTTGGAATCGAGCCATGCGCACAGCCGGGGATCATGAATCTCCGGCCGATCCTGCCAGAACTCCGCCGTCAGCCCACACTGGATCTCCACTTGTTCCAGTTGCAGTTCGACAAACGGTATGCCCTGGGTAAAATAGCGCCGCACATTGTTCGATCCCACGTTGAGTCCGGTCACCCCGTGACCCTTGCTTTGGGTTTTAACTACCATAGAGATTCCTGTCTTCAGCGACTGCCACATCGGGTTTTTGGAAGATCCTTTGCGGCCTCGGCGCTAAAGTTGCAGGTTGCAAAGGACACGTCCGTGTCAGGAATTCACAGTTGAAACGCCCCAAGTTGGCTCGATGGTGCACCGCATTCGGTTTCCAGTCAAGAAAAACCGGCGGCTCTGAGTCCGCAAACTTTTGGGGATTGCCTTACGTCGATTAAGAGCCTCATCGACGGGGTTAGGTTGCATCAATTGCGAGAAAATTCCGTGTTATTGAGATTCTTCGACCGTGTGAACAGAATCTTCGTGGGGGCTGGCAGAATGTCTCGAATGCACGCAATCCGTCGCGCGTCTAACTAGATCTCTCGGCCACGGTCGCCCAGAGCAGAGCGCAATGCCTCGGTAACCGTTTCCTGCGCCTCTCCCGTGATCCGCGCAAAGAAGGGCAGCGCCAGCATGCGTTCGGCGATGGCCTCGGTCACGGGTAGTCCGAGGTTCGGGCTCACTCGATTGCGCCACGCCGGCTGTCGATGAATCGGCGGAAAATACCGTCCGGTGGCAATGCCGCGCTCGGCCAGCGCCGCCTGTACCCGGTCGCGGTCCACGCCCAGCGGCAGGCGCACTGCGTAGACAAACCAGCTCAGTGTGCGCCGCGGCAGAGCAAGAGGCGGCAGCTCCAATCCCGGTACGCCGCCCAGCAGCCGGTCATAGCGCGCAGCCGCATCCGCCCGCACCGACAGCATCTCGTCCAATCGGCCCAGCTGTACCCGCCCCAGCGCGCAGGCCAGCTCCGAGAGCCGGTAGTTGTAACCGATTTCAACGTGGTCCAGCCAGCCGCGGACCGGATCGCGGCCCTGGTTCCGCAGGCTGCGCAGCTGCGCCGCACGCTGCCGCTCGCGCACCAGCACCGCGCCGCCCTCGCCGGTCGTCATCTGCTTGTTGGGATAAAAGCCGAGCACCGCCAATTCGCCAAAGCTGCCCACCGGCCGCCCATCGAACCGCGCGCCTGCCGCCTCGCAGGCGTCCTCAATCAGCGCGAGCCCATGCCGCTTGGCCAGCGTCACAAGCGCGTCCATGTCGGCCGGAACACCGAACGTATGCACCACCAGAATCGCCCGCGTCCGTGGCGTAATCGCCCGCTCCACCGCCGCCGGATCGAGATTGAGCGTCGCCGCATCAATCTCTGCAAACACCGGCGTCGCGCCCGCTTGCGCCACTGCGTTCGCCACCGCGATGAACGCGAACGAGGGCACAATCACCTCGTCACCCGCGCCCAGGCCCAGCGTCACCAGCACCAGATGCAGCGCCGCCGTGCCTGAGCTGACGGCAACCGCATCTGCCACGCCATGCGCGCGCGCCAGCGCCTGCTCAAAGGTCTCGAGTTCCGGCCCCAGGCTCAGCCGCCCCGAACGCAGCACCGCCGTCACCGCCGCAATCTCTGCCTCGGTGATGTCCGGCGCGGAGAGCGGAATCACGCGACGTCCTCGCGCAGAGGCACGGGCGGTTTGATCAGCAGCCCCTTGAGCGGAGTTGTCGTCAGCACGTGCGCGATCGTCTCCGCCGCGGTGCCATCGCCATAGATATTCGTCATCCCGCGCAGCCCCACGCGAAACTCCGGTGCCAGCGCCCGCGCCAGCCCCGCGCGAATCGCACTCTCGTCCGCCGCAACGTCAATCACGTTCGCGCCGCGCTCGCGTCCCTGCTGCCGCATACCCACGTTCACCACCGGCAGCGCAAACGATGCAGCCTCCATCATCCCACTCGACGAGTTGCCCACCATTGCGTCGGCCTGGCCCAGCAGGCTCCAATAGGTCACCGCATCCAGGTTCACAAACACATGCGTGTCGGGTCTTGTCGCGGCCAGGGCCCGCGTGCGCGCAATCAGCGCGTGCCCGCCGGCATCGCTGTTCGGATACACAAAAATCAACTGGCCCCGCGTCGCCGCCAGTGCGGCAAACAATGCATCTGCTTCCGCATTCGTGTCGCGCAAGATCGTAACCGGATGCCATGCAGCCAGCAGTGTCGGTGGACTCAACTGCACACCGAGTTTGTGTTCGAGCGCCACGCGATGCAGCAGTCTTGATTTCTTGATGTGGTCGAGCGACGGTGCGCCTGCGCGATGCACGCGCCCCGGTTCCTCGCCCATCGCAATCACTCGCCGCCGCGCCGTCTCGGTCGACGTGAAATGGATGTGCGCGAGCTTGGTCAGCGCATTGCGCACCTGGTCGTCAATCGCGCCCTGGCTCACCTCGCCGCCTTCGATGTGCGCCACGGGAATGCGCAGCGCGAGCGCGACTGAAGCGGGCGCAAGCATCTCGTAGCGATCGGCAATCAGCAGCAGCAGGTCGGGCCGCCACGCCGTCAGCGCGTCCGCAAGGCCAAGCATCGCCAAGCCGATTGTCTTGGCCATACCCGTATCCGTGTCCGAGCTCAGCAGGCACTCAATGCGGGCCTTGATGGGAAATCCATCGCGCTCAATCTCGCTCACCGTCATGCCGAACGCAGGCGAGAGATGCGGCCCCATCACAAACACGCCCAACTCCACAGACGGCTCGGAGGCCAGTGCGCGCAGCGGCCAGTAGAGATGGCTGTAATCCGCGCGTGAGCTCGTCACCACGCCAATGCGTCTGCGCTCGGTTGCACTCATCGCCCAACTCGCACAGCACTCCGCGCGGCAAGCCCGTGCACCATCTCGCTCGGCGCGTAATCCGGCACCAATACGCAAAGCGCTGCCATGGCGGCGTGCACATCGCGCGCATCGAGAGCAGCACGTAGCGCAGAAAGCCCAGCGGACAGCTCTTCACTCGCCAGCGTCGGCGACACGATCGCATGCAGCCCGCTGGGCGCCGGCATCGCCGTCTCGCTCGCGGACCACAACCGCTCCGCTTCCTTGTCTCCGCTACGCAGACGCGTAAACTCGATTTCTGTCTCGCGCTCCGGTACAAGCTCCGCTGCCATAAACCGCGCCAGGTCAGCGATAAAATGCGGTGCATCGATCGCGGCCGCGAACAACCCACGCGGCTCTGCGGCGGCCGTCACCAGAAGATCCACCGCTTCTTCAATCGTCAGAAAATAACGCCGCGCCGCTGGATCGGTCACCGTGACCGGCTCGTCCGCGGCGATCGCACGTGCGAACACCTCAGCCACGCTGTCGCGCGAAGCCAGCACATTGCCCAGCCGCAGCGCAGTCCCGCCCGCCTGCAGCACCAACTGCTCCGCCACGCGCTTGGTTGCCCCCATCACACTCGCAGGCTCAACGGCTTTGTCCGTCGACAGCAGCACCACGATCGCGCCGTGCGCCGCCGCAGCCTCAACCAGCGTCTGCGTGCCAAAGACGTTATTCGCAATCGCCGCCAGTGGCTGCTCCTCCAGCAACGGCACCTGCTTATACGCCGCGGCATGAAACACCATTCGCGGCCGATGTGTTGCAAAAACCTCATCGAGCAGCGCGCGTTCGCTTACTCCGCCCAGCACAAGCACCGCATCCGGTTCGGATACCGTTCCGGCCATAGCGTTCTGCAGCGCGATTAACTGGCTCTCGGAGGACTCGAGCAGCACCAGCCGTTGCAGATTCAGCCTCGCCAGCCGCAGCGCCAGTGCCGATCCGATCGACCCACCCGCGCCCGTGACCAGCACGCGCGCACCTCGAAGCGCAGTGATCGCCTCACGCTCCGACACAGGTAGCCGAGGACGCGCCAGAAAGCGATGCCAGTCCATGTTCTGAAACGAAGAGGTCACGCGAGAAGTATAAAGGTGCGGCTGCAATCAACCTATTGCACGCCGTCATTCGGGAACGGCGTCTCACAATCGGTCACTCGATACCAAGGGACATGCAGAGCGCCGGGATGAAGTTGAACGCAAACCTCATCGCCCTCCACCACTGCGCGGTAGGTGCTGGACGGCACTCTCACCTGGTGCACAAAGGTGAATGGTCCCCACGGAGCAAGGTCAAGGTAGTAAGTTGTCGAGCGGCCATGCGAGACGTGTTTACTCATCACTTCCGTCTCGTAGCTCGTGGCCGCGCCGCGATCACCGAGTGTATCCGCCGTCGCGGTTAGTCCGTAGGCGTAGAGTCCGGCAACCGCAATCGCCGCAATCCACGCCCCCGGCTGCGTCGCATTCCTGCGGCCCGCGGTCACAAACGTCACCCCGTAAACCAGCGCCACGGGCACGGCAATCATCAGCAGCGATTGCAAGGAGACAAAATTCACCCCGCTCGCACGGAACAAAAATCCAAATCCCGCGGCCATCGGGATGAAGACCATCTCCGCACGCGGATCGGCCTTCGGTTTGAAGATCGCATAGAGGAGAGGCGCACGATGCAGAAGCACCACCGCAATCATCGGCATGATGACGAGTACAACCAGTCCCGGCAGCCGCAGGGGTACCGGGCCGAACGCAAGCCCGGCGGCTGCCAATCCCGTCGCGAGCGAAAGAATCAGCGCCCAGGTGCGCGCCGTGGGCAGAGCTTTCAGCCGCTCCTCGGTTGTGGAGCCGAGATCCTCCTGCTGCGCAACCTCCGCCAGAATCTCATCGCGGCTGCGCTGGTCCAGGTCGGTGAGCCCCTGCATCCACGCCCGGTAGGCATCGTCCGTATCAAACGATTGCGGAATCGTGATGCTGCCCCGGCCGTCACGCAACAGCAATTTTATGTAAGTCCCGTTGCGCGAGTTGATGGTACGGAAGCCCTCAATCTCGCTTCTCTCGGCGCTGCGATCGGTGAATGCGCTGCGCACCTCAATACGCGAGCCGTCGATGACCAGCCGCGCTCGAGCCAGCCGCGCGAGCATGTACACGCCGAAGCCGATGAAGAACAGCACGGGCAGCATTGCGGGCAAAGCGGTAGTACTGGTGCGGAAGAGCGTCGGGCCAAACGCCGCGCCCATGACGAGGAAGAACACCCCTCCAATCAAGTACACGAGCTTCATCCAGCTCTTCAGCGCATACTCGTGCCTGCCCGTTGGCTCCTGGGAGATTGAATTCATGGTGTCTCTCGATTCTCGGCCCTTTGTATCACAATTTTGGTTCTGTAAAACGGCGCAGACGTTCGCGGTGCATTCCGTTGGTGCGCTCGCATAGACTGGAGGGTTCCATGAAACCCTCAGGCGCGATGCGCGCCCCTTTTTGGAGAGCTTGCCGGTGAAGAGCATCGAACAGTTTTGCGCGCTCGCGGTCCTCGCCGGTCTTGTGGCGGGGCACTCCACCACCGCCGCCGCGCCGCCGCACAACCAGCAGGCCATCGCGCTGAACAACCGCGGCGTGGCGCTCATGGGCCAGCAATTCACCGATCGCGCTGCCGCCGCCTTCACTGATGCATTCAAACAGGACCCTAAACTCGCGCAGGCTGCTGTCAACGACGGCATCGCGCTCATGACCCTGCAAAGGCTTGACGACGCAAAGAAGATGTTGCAACAGGCTCTCGCGCTCGATCCGCATAGCGCACAGGCCTGGTACAACCTCGGCCTCGCGCAGCACGCCGACAACGAACTCGACGCGGCGCTCGCCAGCTTTCAGCAGGCCTTCAAATACGACCCACACGACGCCGACTCCTACTACTTCGCCGGCGTCTGCCTCAGCGAGATGAAGCAGTACGACAAGGCCATCGCAATGTTTCAGCAGGCGCTGAGTGTGCAGCCGCTGCATGCTTCTGCCGAGTTCGCCATGGCGCGCGCGCTGCAGCGCTCCGGACTCACCGCCGATGCTCGAGAACACTTCAAGCAATTTCAACACCTCACGAGTGCGAAAATCTCCAGCGCCATCGGCCTCGCGTACGGCGAGCAGGGCCGCTACTCCACGGTCACGCCCGTCGAAGAGCCGCAGCAGCGCGTGCGCCCCATGATTCCCGTACGCCTTGAGCCGCAGCCGATGATCGCCTCCGGCGGCGGCAACAACGAAACCGGCGGCGCCTGCATGCTTGATGTGACCGGCTCCGGCCAGATGGACCTGGTGCTGATGGCCGAGGGAGCGCAGGCCATTCGCGTGCTCCATCGCCGCGCTGACGGCCGATTTGAGGAGCTAGACGCCGCAGCTGCCGGCCTGAAGGCGTCGGGCCATGCAGTTGCCTGTGCCGTGGGCGACTATGACGGTGACAATCGCAATGACCTTGCCGTCGCGCTCGTTGACAAGGTTTTGCTCTTTCGCAATCTTGGCGATGGCCGCTTTCAGGATGTGACTACGGAGGCAGGTCTCGCGCCGCGCAACAAGCCCACCGGCATCACCTTCGTCGATTACGATCACGACGGCGACCTTGATCTTTTCTTGACCGGCGCCCCGCTCAAGCCCGGCGACGTGCCCAACGTGCTGTGGCGCAACAACGGCAACAAGACCTTCACTGAATGGACCGAGCCCACAGGCCTCGGCGGAGCAGGCATCACCAGCGCGGCGATCCTCACTGACTTCAACAACGACCGCGCCGTCGATCTCGCTGTAACCGGCGACAGCCCCGCTCCCGCGCTCTTCGTCAATCCGCGCGAGGGCAAATATCCCACCCAGCCGCTCTACGAGGAGAAGCTGCCCGCCACGCGCGGCATCGCGGTGCTCGACTTCAATAAAGACGGCTGGATGGACATCGCCGTCACGCACGCAGGCGCGCCCGGCCTTACGCTCTGGCGCAACGTCGCTGGCTTGGGCAACATTGGCCGCCGCTTTGAGCGCGTGCCGTTGCCGCTGCGCGATGCGAAGCAGGCGTGGGGTCTTACTCCCATTGATATTGATAACGACGGCTGGATCGATCTTGCTGCAATCGTAGACACATCTGCGGGTCCGCGTGTGCGCGTGCTGCGCAATCGCGGCGACGGCAGCTTTGAAGACGCGAGTCACGCCCTCGGCCTTGACGCCGTAAAGCTCACCGATCCCCGCGGCCTCATCGCTGCGGACATCAGCGGCGAAGGCGCACCGGACCTTATCGTTACGCAGCGCAACGCCCCGCCCGTACTGCTGCGCAACATCGGAGCCAACAAGAATTATTTCGTCCGCCTCGACCTCAGCGGCTTTGCTGACAACAAAACCGCGCTCGGCGCCAAGGTTGAAATCTTCGCTAACGGCCAGTGGCAAAAGTGGGAGCTGGCCGGTGCATCCGGCTATGCCACGCAGGCGCCGCCGCAGATTCTGGTCGGCCTGGGTCGTGCGCCCGGCATCGATCTGCTGCGCATCCTGTGGCCCACCGGGGTTCTGCAGGACGAGATCGACCTGCCGCGTACGCCCGTCATCGCAATGAAGGAAGCCGATCGCCGCGGCAGCTCCTGCCCGGTCCTCTTTGCGTGGGATGGTCACAAGTATCGCCTCGTGACAGACGTCATCGGCGCGGCCGTCGTGGGCCATTGGTTCACACCCACACGCCGCAACACTCCCAACCCCGGCGAATGGATCAAGGTGGATGGCAGCCGCCTTGCCGAGACCGACGGCAAGCTCAGCCTGCGCTTCATCGAACCCATGGAAGAGGTCAACTACATCGATCAGCTGCGCCTCGTGGCTGTCGATCATCCCGAGAATGTCGAGGTCAATCCCGACGAGCGCTTCCTCGACGATTCTCCCTTCGCCTCAGGCCGCGTTATCGCTTCAAGTGCTGCGCATCTTCCCGTCGCGGCAAGGGACGGCAACGGTCGCGACGTGCTCGACGCGCTGAGCCATGCCGATCACAACTTTGCCAGCGGCTTCACGCCCACGCCTTATGACGGCTTCGCGAATCTGCACACGCTCACTCTCGACCTCGGGAGCGTGGACACCGCAAAACCGCTGCGCCTGCTGATGACAGGCTACGTCAACTACTTCAGCGCCACGTCTCTGTACGCCGCATGGCAGGCTGGCATCAAGCCTATCTCGCCTTACGTTGAAGCTGAGCGCGCCGACGGCAGTTGGCAGCGCATCCTCGGCGAAGCGGGCTTCCCCGCGGGCCTCGAGCGCACCATCGTGGTCGACCTCACCGGCAAGCTGCCGGCAGGCACGCGTAGCATTCGCCTCGTGACGAATCTCGAAATCTACTGGGACCAGGTGCTCGTTGACAACAACCCCGAGGCGGAATATCACGCAAGGGAAATTCCGCTCGCGCAAGCGACTGAGCGCTTCCGCGGCTACCCCACGCAGATTGAAGGCGCGAGCCCCGGCGACCTGGACTACGATTACAACCGCGTCAGCCTGACAGGGCCCTTCCAGCATCAGCGCGGCAGCTACACGCGCTACGGCGATGTCACCGCGCTGGTCAAAGGCGTCGACGATCGCTACGCTATCTTCGGCAGTGGCGAAGAGATCGCCACCGAGTTCGACGCGAGCGCGCTGCCCGCGCTGCCGTCGCACTGGAAGCGCGACTACTTCTTCTATGCGAACGGCTATGTGAAAGACATGGACTGGTGGGACGCCTCGCCCTACACCGTCGCGCAGCTTCCATTCCACGGCATGAGTCAGTACCCATATCCGGAGACGGAGAAATTTCCAGACGACGCAAACGCGGTCGCGTATCAACTCAACTGGAACACCCGCTTCGACTCTGGCGAGCCGGTGCGCGCCTATCGCTTCAACTATCAGTGGCTGCCGTCGTCGCCGCTAGACGACGCCACCTGCGGTGGGGCCACCTCCGCTTGCGCGGCTCATGAAGGCGCGCAGCCATGACCGTCGACGCGCGTGACCTGGTGCTTGAGCCAGCCACGCATCAGCTTGAGCTGCTGCACTCCGGCGCCATTTCCATTGCCGAGCTGGCCGAATCGTACATCGCGCAGATCGAGCGGCTCAATCCGCAGCTCAATGCCTTTGCCGACTTCGACGCCGCGCGCGTCCGCAGCGAAGCGCGGCGGCTCGATGCGAGCAAGGAATTGCGCGGCCCGCTGCACGGCCTTCCCGTCACCGTCAAATCGTCCATCGCCACGGCGGGATTCAAATGCGAGATAGGCAGCCTGCTCAACATGGGCGATGTGCCCCGCGAAGATGCCGTTGTTGTCGCGCGTCTGCGCGCTGCCGGTGCGCTCATTCTCGGCACGACCAACTGCCCTGAATTCCTGATGGCTTACGAGACCGACAATCTGCTCCACGGCCGCACCGCAAATCCCTGGGACCTTGAGCGCACGCCGGGCGGCTCCAGCGGCGGCGAGTCAGCCGCTATCGCAGCGGGCATGTCCGCGGCGGGCCTCGGCTCAGACTCCGGCGGCTCCGTCCGTGTGCCCGCACACTTCACGGGCATCTGCTCGCTCAAGCCCACGCCCGGCCGCGTGCCGGGAGCGGGCCATCTGCCGCCCTGCGTCGGCCCGTTCTCCGTTCTTGGCGCCATCGGCCCTATGGCGCGCACCATCGAGGACGTCACGCTTCTCTTTTGCACGCTCAGCGGCCAGGATCCGCATGATCCCGCAAGCCCGCCCATCGCTCTCCGCACGCACACACTCGACGATCTGCGCGCACGCACCATCGGCGTCTTTGAAGACGACGGCCTCGTGCCGGTCACGCCGGAGACGCGCGCCGCCGTGCAGTCCGCCGCGAAGGCGCTGCGTGAAGCCGGCTTCCGCGTAGAGCCGTTTCGCCCCAGCACACTCGAATCACTCCGTAAATTGTGGTGGAAATTCTTCGTCCAATGCGGAGCCATGTTCTACGCGCCGGCCATCGCAGGCAAACGCGCGCAACTCAGCCCTATCTTCACGGAGTTTCTCGGGATCGCGGAATCGCTTCCGCCACTCACCGCAACGGAGCTGCTGGAGGCTTGGGCGGAGCTAGATATGCTCCGGGCCAAGGCGCTCGAAGAGATGAGCAGTCATCCTGTTTTGCTCTGCCCGGTCGCCAGCGTGCCGGCGTGGCGTCACGGCGAGCGCTCGTGGACTATCGAAGGCCAGTCTGTCGCGTATCTGGACGCTGTGCGGCATACGCAATGGTTCAACGTGCTGGCCACGCCCGCAGTTGTGGTGCCCGTCGGCCGCTCGCCCGAGGGTCTGCCCATCGGCGTGCAGATTGTTGCGCGCCCCTTTGAAGACGAGATCGCGCTCGGCATCGCGGCGATTGTCGACGCAGCGTTCGGCTACAAGCCGCCACCTCTCGCCCGCATACGCTAGCGTCAACGCGCAAAGAAGAAGGGCAGCCCACGAGGGCTGCCCTTCTTATATTGCCTGCTGCCGAAGAACTACGGCAGGTAATAGCGGAGCGAGGTCTCCACGATGTTGTCCGTGCCCTCGGCGTTGCCGCCGGGGTTGGTGGTGCCACCCGCGCCAGACCACAGGTTGCGCACGATGTAGCTGTACTGGAAGCCCTGCCGCAGACGGCCCTTGGGGCCGCTGTAGAAGTTGTACCAGTAGCCGAAGGTGGCTTCCTGCACGTCCTTGTTGTTGCCGCCGCAAGCTGCCGGGTTGGCGCCGTTACCGAAACCGGTGCCGCTGTTGGAGTAAGTGGTGCTCGCTCCGACCTCAGTGTTGCAACCGCTCATGTTGGCCAGTGGGTTGCCGTAGCCCACGTTCGCGGTGGTGCTGAGGATGGCGCGGTCAATGTAGTCGCCGCCGTAGTTCATGTAGATGTTGAAGCGCGGCGTCGGGTTGAGTTCCACCGTGCTGATGGCGCTAAAACCATGCAGCGGCAGGAGGATGCCGGTGGGCTTGATGGTCACGTCGGCGATGGTTGAGTCGCCGTAACGGCCGATGCCCTGGCCCCACAGGCCCTTGAGGCCGACCGTGAGTTTTTTGTTGGCGAGCGGAGCGCGGAAGCCGCCACCGATGCCGGCGCCAACTTCGCTGTCGTTGTAGGGCGTGCTGCCGGTCACGTAGATGCGATCGCGGAAGTTGCGCTCGATGCCGAACACTTCCCAGTGGCCCCAGCCCGGCTCAAACACGGCCTTCACCACAAAGTCCGGCGTGTAGTTGAACGAGTAGTTGGCCGTGGAGTTGTAGAGGCCGCCGCCCGTGCCGCCGGAACCCAGCAACACTGTTGTGCCCGTTGCCAGCGCAATCGTGCCGGCCGGGTTCAGTGTCTCCGGGTTTTCGATCGAGCCTGCCAGCCAGAAGCCCTTGCCAATCTTCTGGCTCACGCGGAAGCCGTACTGCCGCGTCCACACAAAGCCCGCGGAGTATTGCGGGTCGATCGTGCCGGGAAGGATTTCCGAACCGTTCGACGTGCCCTTGGTGGTTTCCGTCGCCAGTGACCACATCTGACCGCGCATCCCGGTGCCGGTGTGCAGCGCCGCTTCAGCCCAGATCTGCCTTTGGCGAATCACGTAGCTGTTGCTCTGGTTGTTGTTCGAGGTGATGCCCGTGCCCAGCCAATCCATTTCGTAGTAGCCGGTCAGCGTGCCCCAGGGCAGCTTGCCCACGGCCTTGATGGCCATGCGCGACTGGCGGCCCGAGCCGTAGAACTCGCTCAACTGCGCCGCATCGGAGTTTTCGAGCGGCACACCGGTGAACGGTGTGTTGATGCCGCCGCCCGTTGCCGCGCTGCGCCACGCTGTCGCCGCTTCAATAAAGCTGCCCGCGGGCGAAATCGTGATGCCCTTGTAGTTCAACGCCTCAGGACTGGTGATGGCCTTCTTGATGGCCGCGTTCTCGTCGGACATGGTGGTCGCGAGCGAAACCGCGTTGGCCTTCAGGTCGGTCACCGTGCTCTGCAGTGTGGAAACTGCGGCTGCGTTGTCGCTGTTGGCCTGCTGCTGTGCTGTCGCGTCGGCTTCGGCCTTGGACGCCGCTGCCTGCGCATCAGCTGCTGACTGCTGCGCCTGCTTCAGCTCGGCATCCTTGGTAGCCAGGTCGTTCTTCAGTCCGTCGATCTGTCCCTGGAATTCCTGGCGCAGCGACTCAATCTGTTCTTCGACTGAGGGCTTCGCGGGTTTCTTGGTTTCAGCGTGCTTTTTGGCAGGCGCTGGGGGATCGCCGGCGTAGGCGTAAGTGCCGACTAGACTGGCTGCCAGAAGTGCTGTGGCAGCGGTACGGAGCTTGAAATTCATTGGGCCTCTCTTCTCCCTCTTGAAGCGGTTTAAATCGTTCGTGTGCGCACGCTCAGCGCGAACGCATATCTTCCGCGTATGGAATTACTGAGATTGCATGAAAGCGCTGTTTCGTCCCCGGCGGAAGAAATCTGTACGGTCACACAAGCGGCAACGCAGACGCAGGCTTTGCTGACCGTATCTGTAGAGAAGGCTCGCAGATTTAGATGAATATTTGACTAATTCACATATTTTTAACGTAGTTAGCCATCTAACATAGCTTTGTAAAAGGACGATGAATTTACATTCTGTTCATAAATGGTCCGAGCGGCGCCGCGGCCCGCTGTGCGCTTCGAAAGCCTGATTCGGCGGGCATTTGCGGGCACTTCGGCACAAAAGGAGAGCGGCGTCTTACGGCCCTCCTGTCTTATCATTCCCGATTAGGGACGGTGACTTACTCGGCCTTTCCGGCGCTGAGTAAGTTCGCCAGGATTCGATAGGACCCTGGGACTAACTCCGGAAGTTGCCGGTAGAGTGCGTACGCGACATAAATATAGGTGCCCTTGCCCGGATGCGCTACGACGAGACCGCCCTGCTGCGGGTCCTGTCCCGGATCGGCCGTTTCCGTCAGCGCGGTATAACCGGGATCCCAGGAATCGAGAAAGGAGTGGCCCCGCTCCTCGACCCACCCGTCAAAGTCCGCGCTCGTGATCATGTTGGGCCAGGTCAGCAGACGGTTCGCGGGGTCAATCACCTTCACCGGCGCGGTCTCATCCACCACCCGCTCCGGCGTGCGGCCCATGGAGAGCGGCAGCGGAGCAGGGAAGTTTCCGCTCTGGTACTGCACCACCAGCGTTCCGCCGGCGCGCACAAACGCTTCCAGCCGGGCCTCGTTGGCCGCCAGCTCCGGCCGCACGGAGTAGGCGCGAATGCCCACCACGATCACGTCCCACTGGGACAGATCGCTCGATGCAATCTCGCTCGCACTCAGCAGATGCGGCATCGCGCCCATGCCTTCCATCGCCTCCGGCACCAGGTCGCCGGTCCCCATCACGTAGCCAATGCGCAGTCCGTGCGCCAGCTTCACGTCCACCTTGCGCGTGTGCAGTACCGCTGGCTCTGTACTGGTTGTACGGCCGCAGCCCGGGATAGCCCACGCTCATCCATCCGCTCGTGTAGCTCTTGCCGGCGGCATGCACCACTGCCTTTATAGCGTAGGCGCCGGCTTGCGTCGCCGCCGGCGTCACCGAGAAGACAATCGGTTCCGTGTCGCCCGCGTGCGCGCGCTTGAAGGTCGCCTCTTGCGGCTCTACGCGCCAACCCTCGGGCAGCGTCAGCGTCACCGTGCCCTCGGCGGCAGATTGCGTGCGCACTGTCACCTTCACCGGCAGCGCGCTGCCATCCAGCGGCAGCACCCGCGCCTCCGGCTCCACGCGCACCCCAATCGCCGGCTCCACCACCAGCGGCTCGTACACGCCGCCCGGGCCGGTCACGCGCTCCAGCGTCTGCACCACCTGCCCCACGCGCACCGGCACGCCGTCGAACGTAAATTCCGCCCATGCTGCCAGCGGCCACGGTGCAAACGAGCGCTCTCGCCAGGCCTCGTTCGACACGTCGTAGGTCGCCTGCTCGATGTTCGGCCGCGTGAAGTAGGGAGCGGTCGGCTGCGCATTCTCCGCCGCATGCACAGTAAAGATCGGATCGCATGTTGGCGCGTCTGGCTCAATCACTCCCACCGTCATCGCACTCTTCCATGCGTCGCCCGTCGTGCTCGTGAGCCAGATGCGGCTCAGCGTCGCATCGGCGCCGTGCGCCGTGTGTACCCGCACGCGAAACTCCTCGCCCGGCGCAACGCTGCGCGGCGTTTCGTCGGCAGACGCTCCGCGAAACCCGCTCAACTGCGCGCTCGTCTCGTTGGTGCGGAATGCGGTGAGGTCCAGCCCCAGTAGCTCTTTCAGCGCCGCCTCAAACTGTTCGTTCTTCAGATCGAGTTGAAACAGAACATCGCTCTTCGCGGACCGCATCGAGATCGCTCTTCGCAACCTTCGCGCGCAACTCAAGCGTTTGCTTGTATGCGGCGGCCAGCCTGTGCGCCACCGCGATGCTGGCGGTGCATGGGCACATCGCATCCACCTGCTTCAGCTCGCCGTCAATCGTGCGCAATCCCTCCGCCAGCCAAGCGGGCGCGCTCTTCGGGGCAAGCCCCTCGAGGCTCGTGTCGATCGCGACCTTGTGGTTATGAAACAGACTCGTCGTCCCCGCCTGCATCGCCTTTCGCCGCCGCGGCAACCGCCCACAGGTGATAGCTCGTTGTCGACGGGCCGCTCAGCGTGGGGTTCGCGCCGCCGTACTGCGACTTCTGCTCCCCCAGCCCTCGCGCGCAATCTGCATATAGCTGCGCCCCAGCGTCGCGTCACGCGTGCCCACCTGGACCGTCACATCGGTCGTGAGCACGCCCGTCGTCCACGTCGTCTGTGACGTAGTTGTGAAACTTCGCCGGTGCCCATTTGCCCGTCGCGTAGTCGAACATGCCGTTGTCCGTCACTGGCGCAAACGGCACCATCGAGTAGACAGCGAGCGGCTGCCACGGCTGCAGGCCATCCTTCAATTGTTCAGGAAACACCTTCGGGTCGGCCGCAGCCTTGAAGGCCTCCTGCGCAATCTCGCCGGACACCTGGTGATGCCCGTGCCCATCCGTCACACCGCCTACAAAGGTCGACACGAATGATCTGCGGCCGCTCGCGCCGCACCGCCAGCACCGCGTCATACAGGACGCGCTCGTGTCCCCAGCGCGCAAAGGCCTCTTCCTGCGTCTTCGAGAAACCGAAGTCTGCTTCTGTTCCCCACAACTGCTTCGCGCCGTAGTATTCGTCGGCCTTTAGCAGCTCATTCGTGCGAATCAGCCCGAGCGCGTCATACGTCTCGCCGCCCATTGCATTCTGCCCGCCCTCGCCGCGCGTCAGCGTCAGCAGGGTGCAGCGCACGCCGAGGCCGCGCGAGAGATACGTCAGAAGCGAGCCGTCTTCATCATCAGGATGCGCCACGATCATCATGACGCTCGCCGTGGTGCGCAGCCGCTTCAGCGTCTGTTCCAGCACCGCTGCGCCGCGATCTTCAGAGAGCGGCAGCGCAATCGACGAAGGCTCTTCCTGCGGCAGCGTGAACTGCGCGGGCGCGCTCTGCGCCGCCACTGTGAGCGCACTCAAACCCGCGATGAGAAGGCCCGCCAGGGCCACCGGCACTGCTGCGTTGGGAACACGGTTGGCGAAAGTCATAGTCTTGGCCAGTGTACAATCCGTGCAGCGCGTACGCGGATTTCCCTTGCTCTCGAACCCATCATCCAGCGAACAAAATCTTGCAGCGGCGCATCGGCCTGCGCTCCGCGGTCCTCTTCAACATGCTGGAGATGATCGGCGTCGGCCCGTTCATCACGCTGCCGCTGGTTATCGCCGCCGCCGGCGCGCGCCTTTCCGTGGGCGCGTGGCTGCTGGGCGCGCTCATCGCCGTTGCAGACGGCCTGGTCTGGGCGGAGCTTGGTGCGGCCTTCCCCCGCGCCGGAGGCTCCTATGCCTTCCTGCGCGAGATCTACGGACCCAAGCGCGCCGGTAACTGGCTCAGCTTTCTCTACGTATGGCAGCTCAGCTTTTCCGCGCCGCTTTCCATCGCCTCCGGCTGCATCGGCCTCTCCAGTTTTCTCGCCTGGTTCTGGCCCGGGCTTGAGAACGCGCCGATCGCCGCGCTGCCGCATCTGCACTACACCAACTTCGCCGCCGCTGGCGCATGTTTGCTGGTCACCGCGCTGCTCTACCGCAATCTGAGTTCTGTCACGCGCCTTGCCTGGGTGCTCTTCACGGGCGTCATGGCCGCGCTCATCGGGGTCATCATCTCGGGCTTCGCTCAATCCGCATCGCACGGCGGCTGGCACATGCCCGCTTCGCCCGCGCTGTCCTTCGGGCTTGCGGTCGGCGGCCTCGCGCAGGCCACGCTCATTGCCACTTACGACTACTGGGGCTACTACAACATCACCTTCCTCGGCAGCGAAGTGCGCGACCCCGCGCGCACCATTCCGCGATCTATCCTGCTTTCCGTTCTTTTCGTCTCGGCATTTTATGTAGCGATGAATCTCGCCGCGCTGCCCGCCGTGCGCGATGCCGCAAGCCACGCAGCGCAAACGGCGGAGCCGCATCTGCAACTGGTCGCAGACATCGCCCGCTCGGCCTTCGGCGCATGGGCCGGACGCCTCATCGCCGCGCTCATTGTGTGGACCGCCTTCGCGTCCGTCTTCTCGCTGTTGCTGGGCTACTCGCGCGTGCCCTATGCCGCAGCGCGCGACGGCAACTACTTCCGCTTCCTCGACGCGGTGCATCCCAAGCATGGCATCCCGCACCGCTCGCTCATCGCGCTCGGCGCGGTCGCGGCGGTCTTCTGTTTCTTCTCTCTTCAGGAAGTGATCACCATGCTCGTGATCACGCGGATATTGCTGCAATTTTTCCTGCAGCAGGTGGGCGTCATTCTCCTCCGCATCCAGCGGCCAGAGCTTGAGCGCCCCTTCCGCATTCCGCTCTACCCGCTGCCGCCGCTGGTTGCCATGGCGGGCTTCGTTTTCATCCTCGTCAATCGCGTCAACGCACTGCAGGGCTTAGTCGTCGCCGCAGGCATTGCTTGCAGCGGAACCCTCATCTATCTCGTTCGCGCCAGCAAGATCCGCGATTGGCCCTTCGCTCCGCACAACGATCGCGCTGCGAATTAAACGAATCGTGCGAGCGCGCCGTTCTGCTTCGTGCGAGCTTTATTTCTTGTGCCCGCCCTTGTAGTCGATCTCGGTCGTGATCCAGTCCGACAGCGCCTTGTCCTTGATCTCGTCCGGCCCCGCAGACGGGCTGATCGACGAGCGCACCAGCATCGCATCGACCTTGACCTTACCCTTCACCTTATAGATGTCCAGCAGGTGCGCGATCCCCTGGTCGGCCAGCTGAATGTAGTCGCGGTCCAGTGCGCCGTCCGTGCCCTTGATGTCCGTCGCTCCCAGGATCACTTGGTCGACCACCAGCATGTTGCTCTTCACGCCCGACGAGTCGTAGTGCACCACCAGCACCGCGCGCGTCTCCAGCGCGTCCGGATTCGCAGTGAACGTGATCCCCGGCAGCGTCACGCCCGAGGGGTCCGGCTTCGGCGGTTTCGTATCCCAGGCCAGCCGGTAGGGAAGGCCCTTCCACTTGGGCCCCACAGGAATGCCCGTAGCCTCTTTCGTCTGTGGGCCGCACCCGGCCAGGAACAACACCGCACCCATCGCCAGCAGAATCGCTTTTCTCACACGTCCTCCTCATGGCTCAAGAAATCGACGCGCCAGCATACCATCCGCCGCACGGCGTTGGCTTGGGGTGTAGAGCACAAGGAGGAAATGCGGATTGGTTTTAGTTCAAAAACATCGTCCGATAGAGCGTGTCGCGCTGGACGGGCTTGAAGCCGGCGTCGCGGATGATGCGGCGTAGCTCTTCTTCCGTGGTGCAGTTGGAAGTGCCTGCGGCTTTGACGACATTCTCTTCGAGCATCACCGAGCCCACGTCATTGCCGCCGAAGTGCAGGCCCAGCTCCAGCACTTTCAATCCCTGCGTCACCCAGCTCGCCTGCACGTTCTCGATGTTGTCGAGATAGAGCCGCGAGATGGCGAGCGTCTTCAGATATTCAACGCTGGTGGCTTCGTCCCAGCCGCGGCCGCCGAGCGCGGTGTTATGCGGCTGAAAGCTCCAGGGGATGAATGCCGTGAAGCCGCCGGTCTCTTCCTGCAGCTTGCGGACGACTTCGAAATGATTGACGCGCTGCTCCATCGTCTCGCCCACGCCGAACATCATGGTCGCGGTGGTGCGCATGCCCAGTTCGTGCGCGGTGCGATGCACGCTCACCCAGTCTTCGGTGCGGCACTTCAGTCGCGCAATGCGGAAGCGGACCTCGTCGTCGAGAATCTCCGCGCCGCCGCCGGGGATGGAGTCGAGCCCCGCTGCGCGCAGACGGAGGATGGTGTCGCGCAGGCTCAGATTGCTGTACTCGGCGATGGCGAGCACTTCGGACGCCGACAGGCAGTGCAGCCAGATCTGCGGAAAGCGCTGCTTGATGCCGGTGAACAGCCGCTCGAACCAATCGATCTTGAGGTCGGGATGAATGCCACCCTGCATCAGCACGCCGGTGCCGCCCATCTCCAGGGTCTCGGCGATCTTGTCGTAGATCGTCTCGAATTCAAGGATGTAGCCTTCCTTGGCCTGCGGTCCTTTCAGCGGGCGATAGAAGGCGCAGAAGGTGCAGTATTCCGTGCAGAAGTTGGTGTAGTTGATGTTGCGATCGATGATGTAGGTGACCACCTGCTCGGGGTGCAGCCGGCGCCGCACAGCGTCCGCCTCAAGCCCCAGCCCGATCAGGTCAGGGGAGTGGAAGTAATCGAGAGCTTCAGCACGCGTGATCGCCATGAATCAATCTTACCAATTACGCGTCTATTCGAGCTTGCGCGGGCGGCGGAAGAGGAAGAGTCCGCGGCTCTGGATGGGGTCCTTGCGGGTGCGCGACAAGTTCGACGCGGTAGAGATGCCGCTGAACAGCACAAACCAATCCCAGAAGGCGCGCAGGCCGCTCCTTTGATTTGTTGCTCCCGTTTCTTTCTGATCGGCCATCGAGATTCTCTCAGCAGTCGCGCTCCTGCGCGCCAGCCCAGCTATTCGAGCACATGGCTGGGCTCGCGGTTGCAGCTATTTTTAGCTGGGCTTCTCCGCGTCCGGCCGTGGCGCGGGCTTTTTCTGCTGGCTGCTGATGCCAAAGCTCATCAGGAAAAACTTCAGTCCCTTGCGCAGGGAGTCGGCGAGGCTCATCGCTCTATCCTCTCACTGCGCGGGCGGCGCGGCCGGGGCGGTTGCCGCGGGCTGGGCCCCCGGCTTGGGTTCCTCAACCTGGCGCGCGGAGTGCTCGGGCACTGCCTCGCCGCGCAGCACCAGCAACGCCTCAGGCGGCAGGGGCTTGTCGGCATTGGCCAGCAGCAGGCTCACCTGCCACATCTCATCGAGGGTCAGCTGCGAGCGGAACTCGGGCATGCCGGTCAGCCGAATGCCGTTCGCGACCTTCCAGTAGGTTTCGCCCGCCGGGTCGTCGCTCACGCCAACAGCCGGGCTGTTCTGGTGCTTCTCCCACAGCGGCGGCGCGGCCGGATACATGGCCGCTCCCAGCGTCGAGGGCCTGCCGTGGTAGCCGTGGCACACGGCGCACTTTTCGGCGTAAATGCGCGCCCCGGCAATATAATTCTTTTCGTCCGGCTGGATGGGCGGTATCTGGATGAGCTCTTTATCGATGCGGGTGTGCAACGCTTTCTCAGCGATCTCGCGCTCGTAGGGAAACGGGGGGTCAGTGACAGCTACGGGCGCCTTGCCTCGGTAGAGCCACGCCAGCGCAATGATAGGCAGCAATGCAACACCCACAATAAACCCGAAAAGAATCCGTCCCATCCGTTCGCGGCCTCCGCTGCACCCATCCTAGAGCATTTTCGCGGCCTATCGAGGCTCTTCAGCGATTGGACGCCGCCCATCCGTAACCATCGATCCTACATGGCGGCCTTGTTTCGCTCCGCGCAGAGGGATCGATTCCGGAGATCATCAGCAGCCAAGCGGCTCGCGGCGCGTCCAATCCCCAGCGGTCCACCCACAACGCTGGCCTCAGATGATTTAATACCTACTGGGGGAGCGCTTCTTAAACGGGTGCTTCCGTAAAGCCGTGGAGGTATCCCGAAAGCGATGTACTCTTTTCGCCGTTTCGCCTTAATGCTGGCGCTTGTCTTGCCGGCGGCCCCATTCGTCATTTCCCAGGAATCCAGCAGCGCTCCAGCCGCGCAGGGACAGACCCCGCAGGCCACACCCGCGGAGACCCAGGGCCAGCTCAGCGTGCAGGCCCGCATCCGCGCCCGCCGCGAACAGCGCCGCGCCCAGGCCATCAAAGACACCTACGGCCATTTGTATGAGGCCTTTGTGGGCGGCGGCTACCTGCGCTTTACCCCCGGCCCGAGTCTGCAAAAGGTCACCTTGTACTCGTGGGATACGGCCCTGACCCGCTACTACAATGAGCGACTGGGTGTGACCGTGGACGGACGGGGCTACTACGGCACGCCGTATGTGGGCCTGAACTCGGCCAACATTACCCGGCCAGCCATCAGCATGTATGGCGTGCTGGGCGGCCCGACCTACCGCTTTTATATGCGGCCGCGCTATTCGATCTCCGGGCGTGTGCTCGGCGGCGTTGCCTTTGGCAACTTCTCCGGCGATACGAACGGCTTTCCGCCTGCCTCGCTGGGGCTTTACCCGGATTCGACGACCTACGCGATCGATGGCGGCGTGGTGGGTGAGGCCAACGTGAGCCCGAACTTGGCGCTGCGGCTCTCGGGCGACTACTACGGCACCGGCTTTGGCTCCACGATGCAGAACAGCGTCGGGTTTACTTATGGATTCGTCTATCGGTTTGGCAAGCAATAGTTAAGCCAGTTCGCCGGCTCCGATCTGTGCAAAAGGGAGTGTTCCATGTGGAACACTCCCTTTGATTTTATTAATGATCAGGAAACGATAGACAGCGCCAATCACTGCAGAATCGGAATGCCGGCGATGCGCTGCTGCCACTCGGCGGGGCCCGTCTTGTGGACGCTGGTGCCCTTGGAATCGACCGCGACGGTGACCGGCATGTCGCTGCACGTCGAACTCGTAGATCGCCTCCATGCCTAAATCCTCGAAGGCCAGCAGGCGCGAGCCGTCGGATAGCTTTGGCGACGAGATAGGCTGCGCCGCCGACGGCCATCAGATAGACCGCGCCGAACTCCTTGATGGCATCGATGGCGGCGGGGCCGCGCTCGGCTTTGCCCACCATGCCCAGCAGGCCGGTTTCGGCCAGCATCTGGCGGGTGAACTTGTCCATGCGCGTGGCGGTGGTGGGGCCGGCGGGGCCGACGACCTCTTCGCGGACGGGATCGACCGGGCCGACGTAGTAGATGAAGCGGTCGCGGAAGTCGACGGGCAGCTTTTCGCCGCGGTTGAGCATGTCGGTCATGCGCTTGTGCGCGGCGTCGCGGCCGGTGAGCAGCTTGCCGCGTGAGCAGCAGCACTTCACCGGGCTTCCAGGTGGCGGCTTCGGCGCGGGTTACGGTGTCGAGGTTGACGCGGCGCGCGCCGGAGACGTCGTAGGTCAGCTTCGGCCAGTCATCGAGGCTCGGGCGGATCGAGAAAAACGGGACCGGAGCCGTCGAGGACGATATGCGCGTGGCGCGTGGCCGCGCAGTTGGGGATCATGGCAACGGGAAGATTGGCCGCGTGGGCGGGCGTGTCGAGCACTTTCACGTCGAGCACGGTCGTCAAGCCGCCGAGGCCCTGCGCGCCGATGCCGAGCCGGTTGACTTTGTCGTAGAGCTCGACGCGGAGTTTTTCCGCTGTCGTCTTCGGGCCGCGCGCGATCAGGTCCTGAATGTCGATGGGGTCCATGAGCGACTGCTTGGCCAGGAGCATGGCCTTCTCCGCCGTGCCGCCGATGCCGATGCCGAGCATGCCGGGCGGGCACCAGCCGGCGCCCATGGTGGGCACGGTTTTCAGCACCCACTCGACCACCGAGTCCGACGGGTTGAGCATGGCGAACTTCGACTTTGCTTCCGAGCCGCCGCCCTTGGCCGCGACGGTGATCTCGACCGTGCCGCCCTTGACCAGCTCGACGAAGACCGCGGCGGGCGTGTTGTCTTTGGTGTTGATGCGCTTGCCGGCGGGGTCGGCCTGCAGCGAGGCGCGCAGCTTGTTGTCGGGGTCGAGATAGGCGCGGCGCACGCCTTCGTCCACCATCTCCTGAAGATCGAGCGTGGGGCTGCCGTCCGCGGGGCCCTCGAAGCGGACGTCCATGCCGACTTTGACGAAGGCGTTGACGATGCCCGTGTCCTGGCAGATGGGGCGATGGCCCTCGGCGCACATGCGGCTGTTGATGAGGATCTGCGCCATGGCGTCTTTGGCGGCGGCGACTGCTCGCGCTCATAGGCCTTGGCGAGCGAGGTGATGTAGTCCACGGGGTGGTAGTAGCTGATGTACTGCAGCGCGCCGGCAACGCTAGCGATGAAATCTTCCTGGCGGATGACGGTCATGATGAAAATCCCTCGAAGTGCGACGCTTCTAGGGTAATGGTTTTGGTTTCCATGTGTCGCCCTGCTGGGCGCAGGTGCCATCTTCGGCATCCATGTCGCAGAATGAGCCGTCGATGACCGATGTACGGTCTTTGGTCAGCAGAGTGAGCCATGCTTCCGGCGGAACTGTGGGATAGCGGCTGTTGGCGAAGGCGAGCCAAGCGTCGCGATACTTCAGCCATGCGCGCTCGGCGTTGCGAATGCCCTCCGGCTGGACGGCGCCGTAATCCGACTTGTGGTTTTCTGCATCCGCAAGGGCTTTTCGATAGGCCTCATTGAGCTGTTGGTCGGCTGCCGCTGCGCTGTTGTGGTCGCTTTTCGGAAATCCAGCGCCTTTCTCATACGCCTGAAGCGCTGCATCAAAGTCGTCGAGCAGGCTATCTTCGGCGTCGATCTGAAACATGGCTCTTGCCGTACCGCTCAAATCGATCTCGCCCCGCGCGTGAGCCTCGGCGTACGCTTTTAAGCGACTGACAAGGGTCCGAAAGGCAACCCGCTGCGCGGGCGCGAACTGTGACGCGATTTTGTCGAGCGAATGTGCGCGATCCTGGTCGCCGATTTCGCTTGAATATGCCGAGCAAAATCCCATCATGAAGCCGCTGGTGACGTCGTCGCAGAAACTGAACTTTGTCTGCTGCGCGGTTGCGGTCTTCTCCAGCGCTTCCAGGGAGTGAAGCCGTCCTTCAATTTCTCTGGGCGCGCCGTCGGCTTCGCACGCAAAACGAAGAGCCAAAGGAATATTACGCTTCACACCTTCGCCATTTGCATAGAGAACCGTGAGCATGGCTGACCCGCCGAAGACGCTGGAGATGGTGTAGCGCGGCTCGAGATTTGCCTGCTGGGCCAGGCGTTCGCTCCAAGCGCATGCTCGTGCAGTCTGAAAATCCACTTTTGTTCCAATGCCCGCATAGGATTTGTAGGAATTGCAGTCGGGCCATGAATGAGGAATGCTCACTTGCGCGGCTTCCGCTGGCAATGATGTCTTCATGGATTCGACGCACGTTGCCTTTGTTGACGTGTCCGCATCTTCGAGTTGCGAAAAAAGGGGCGGTGAGGCAGCGAGTGCGATAAGCAGCACAAGCAGGCGTGGATTCATGTCGAGAATCATACTGCGCTGCTTTGGCTGCACACCTGAGACTCGATGAAAGTTCTGAAGCCGATGATGATCTTACGCCAGCGTGCTAATGATGGAGGGCGTGCTGCTGGAGCTGTCTCCGCTGGCGGAGTTGAGCAGCTGCGTGATGGAGCTGGCGGAGGACGAGGAGCCGGTGCCGGAGCTGAAGGATGCACTGTCCTGCTGGATGAGGCTTGCGCCCTGCGCGCTGGAGGACGTGCTGGCGAGCTGCGAGAAGAGCGTGCTGACGAGGGAGTCGTCCCCGGCGTCTAGGGCCTGGATGGCGGAGTGAATGAGCTCGCTCGATTCCGCCTTGCTGGGCGCGGAGGTGGACGCGGCGGATGTGCCGGAGGTGGCGGCGTTGAGCGCGGTGGAGTCGAGGGTAAGCAGGTCGCCCTGCGCGGAGGAGAGGCTGCCGCTGGTGAGGTCGGTGCCGAGCTGGGTGAGCGCGCTGGCGAAGGCGTCGGACGAGCCGGACGAGGCCGCGATGGTGGAGAGCAGGCCGGTGGTGATGCCGCTGGACGAGGTGGTGGCAGAGGTTGCCGTTGCGCCGTCGAGCGCGTCCTGCGAGAGCGTGACGTAATCCTGCTGCGCGGCGGAGAGCGAGCCGGACTGCAGGTCCTTGGCGAGCTGATTCAGGTCGGTGGCGAACTTGTTGGCGGTGGAGGGAGATCCGGCGATCTGCGAGAGGAGGCTGCTGGTGATGGCGCTGGTGGACACGGGTTGGACTCCCTCTGGCAGGCGCGGGTGCGCTGACTCCTCTTGTGTATCGGCTGTGGGAGAGATGGCGTGAGCGGTGTGCCGTAGGGCGACAGTCCGCGATGGACGGCGGCGCGTTGCACCCACCTATGCAGCGCCAGGAGAACGGAACCCGCGTGCGCCAGCTTTCGTAGAAGCGAAGGAGGATCGGAGTTTCAATGACCGGCGCCGAGAAATTCCAGATGCGATGGGCGAGGCTTGCGGGCTTCCTGTATCTGTTTACCTATGTTGTGCCGATGACCGGCTGGGCAATCACCGGCCGCTACGAAGTTGCAGGCAATTTCATGGAGACGGCTCACCGGGTCGCGGGTTCCGAGCTCTGGTATCGCTTCGGACTCTTCTGCCTGATTCTCAATTGGGTGCTTTGTATATTTCTGGCGATGGGTCTCTATGCCGCGCTCAAGCCGGCCAACAGCACGCTGGCGCTCTTCGGCCTGCTCTTCCGGCTGGCTGAGAATGTTCTCGCAACTGGATTTGCGCTGCTGGATTTTGTTGCCGTAAAGGCATATTCGAGCGCCGACATCGGCACGGCTTTTACCCCGAAACAGCTCTCCGCGTTTCTTACCCTGCTCTCCACGGCCGATGGCGTTCAGTTCAACGTCTCGATGGTTTTCCTGGGGATTGGTTCGGCATTCTTCTTTTATTTATTTCTAAAGTCCGGATATATCCCGAAGGTCCTTTCCGTCTTGGGCATCTGCGCGTGTCCGATATTCGTTGCTGCCAGCGCTGGGTTTCTCTTCTGGCCGCAATACGCAGCCAGGCTTCAGCTTGGCTGGTATCCGATGGCTCTCGCCGAAATATCGGTTGGGTTTTGGCTGCTGATCAAAGGAGTCAATCTTCGGCCGCGCCCGCTCGAGCAATGAGTTAAGCCGCGAGACCAGATCGCGCCGCATTGCAGGTATCAACTCCCGGTGTGTTGCGGCTTCGGAAGCCGACTCTTTTTGAGAGGTAGTGTGCTCAGACGTCGAGCGCGCTGCGCAGATCAGTGTGTAGGAAATCATCGCCCTTGTAGAGGATGGGTTCGCGGGTGGCGCGGGCGAGGGCGTAGGAGAAGCAGTCGCCGAAGTTAAGGTTGGCGGGATGGCCGCTGCCTCTGCCGTAATCGCGGTAGGCCTGGCGGGCGATGCGGGCCTGGTCGGCGGTGACGGGCTCGATCTGCACGGCCGGATTATCAAGAATTTCGTCGAGACGCGCTATGAGTTTCGGGTTTCGGTATCCGGCGGTCACGATGTGCGCTTCAAGATAGGTGGCGGCGGAGACACGGACGGTGGGGGCACCTTCCAGAGCATGCGCAAACACCTCAGCTTCCGGCTCGTTCTTGAGGATAGCGATGAGAGCGGAGGAATCGACAATCATTTGGGCAGGCCTGTCTCAGGATCGTAGAGTTCCTCGATCAGCTCAATGGAAGTTTTGCCGTCGTTCATCAGTGGCCCGGTTTCACGGCTGAGTTTCATCAACCAATCCGCCATGAGCTTTTTCTTGCGAAGAGTTTCCTTCTCTCGCTCAAGTTTTTCTTCGACGGCTTCGGTGACGGCGGCGACAAGGCTGACACCGCGTAGGGTGGCGAGCTCGCGGACGAGTTCGTCGGTGCGCTCGTTTTTGATGTACATGCCCATGCTGAAATCTACCTTTCTACCATTAAATTCTACCATTCTACCATCGATCCGCCCGAGCCGGAAGATGGCGAAGTGGTGCGACGCAATGGCCAATGGCCTAATCTAGGGGCTATGAGCACTTTTCCTGCGAATGGGATTCCTCCGGAGACGCCGCACAGCATTCCTGGGGCGGCCGATGGGGCGGTTGTTTTCGATCTGTTGGTGGTGGGGGCGGGGCCCACGGGGCTGGCCTGCGCAATTGAGGCGCAGAAGGCAGGATTCCGCGCCGTGCTGGTCGACAAGGGCTGCGTGTGTAACTCGCTCTATCACTATCCCTCTCATATGACGTTCTTTACGACTTCGGAGCTGCTGGAGATCGGGGATATTCCCTTCCCCAGCCCGAACGCCAAGCCGACGCGCAATGAGGCGCTGGAGTATTACCGGCAGGTGGCGGCGCACTACAAGCTGGACGTGCGGCAGTACCACCGTGTGGAGGGCGTGACCGGAGCGGACGGCGATTTTGCGGTACATGTGGTGGACAGGTTTGGGCGGACTGGGACGCTGAAGGCGCGCAAGCTGGCGATTTCCACGGGCTACTACGACTTGCCGAACCTGATGCGAATTCCGGGCGAGGACCTGAGCAAGGTGCACCACTACTACGACGACCCGCACCCGTATTTCGGGACGGATGTGCTGGTGATCGGGGGCAAGAATTCGGCGGCGATTGCGGCGCTGGAGCTGTGGCGGCATGGTGCGCGGGTGACGCTGGTGCATCGCGGCGGGGAGATTCACCGGCACGTGAAGTATTGGATCAAGCCGGACATCGAGAACCGCATCAAGAATGGCGAGATCAAGGCGTATCTGAACACGCAGGTGAAGGCGATTACGCCGGATGCTGTCGAGCTTGAGACGCCGCAGGGCGCGGTGACGCTGAAGAACGATTTTGTGTTTGCGCTAACGGGGTATCACCCGGATTTCGGGTTTCTGGAGGCGATGGGGGTCAAGTTCGAGGGGCCGGACCGGCTGCCGGTGTGCGACGCGGAGACGCTGGAGAGCAATGTGCCGGGTATCTATCTGGCCGGGGTGATTGTGGCCGGGAAGCGGACCAACGAGATCTTTATTGAGAACGGGCGGTTCCACGGCCGGCAGATTGCCGCCGCGCTGGCGAAAGGGTAACCGCCAGATTGCGGAACTTTTTGCCACGCGGCGGGTCTTAAAGGGAGACGCAAGTGTGTCACGGGTCCCTGTGACGGTTGTCAGGGTTTTCCGTCTGAAGAGTTAAGACCCGATGGACATGGAGCAGCATCTAAAGTGCAGGAGAAACTGATGAATCGGCCCTTGATGAAGAGATTTGCAATTCGAGCTGGTGCGTGGGTGGGCCTGGCTGCGTTGTGCGGCGTGCTGGCCCTGGCCCAGGACCCGGCGCCGGCCAATGGCCAGCGCACCGACGGGCAGATTGAGATGGACGTGGTGCACGCGCTGGACGCCTCGCAGGCGCTGAAGAACGATCTGATCACGGCCGCGACCATCCAGAGCAAGGTCACCCTGTCGGGCACGGTGTCGAGCGACAACTCAAAGAAGCTGGCCGAGTCGATTGTGACGGGCGTGCCGGGCGTGACCGGCGTGCAGGACAATCTGAAGGTCGGCAACCCGGCCGACGATCCGAATGCTCAGAACATGCCGACGGATGACGGATCTCAGGACATGGGCGACAACGGCCAGGCTCCTCCGCCGCCGGATGCGGAGCAGCAGCCTGCACAACAGCCGCAATATGACGCGCGGCAGCAGGCGTCGGCGCAGCAGCCCCAATACAACGACCAGCCGCAACAGCAGCCTCAAGACAACAACCAGCCTCAGTATGGGCAGCAGGCTCCTCCCCCCCCTGGATATGGGCAGCCGGGATATGGACAGCCGGGCTACGGGCAGCCTCAGTACGGGCAGGCTCCTCCGCCTCCCGGATATGGGCAGCAAGGCTATTCGGGGCAGCCGGGATACGGGCAGACGCCGCCCCCTCCGCCATATCAATATGCGCGCGGGCCGGTGACGGTGCCGGAGGGCACGCTGATCCAGGTGCGGACCAGCGAGCCGGTGAACAGCAAGCATGCGCAGGACGGCGAGCCGGTGCAGTTCACGGTGATCCAGGATGTGACTTTTGGCGGCGTGCTGGCGATTCCGCGCGGTGCGACGGTGCACGGTGTGATCACGGACGTGAAGAAGGTTGACTCCGGCAGGTTCACGGGCAGCGCGGAGTTTGGTTTGCAGCTGACGTCGCTGGACCTCGGCGGGCAAAACTATCCGATTCAGTCTGACCTGTTCCGAGTGAAAAGCCCCGGCAAGGGCGGACGCACGGCCGGCAACATCGTCGGCGGAGCGCTGCTGGGCGCGCTGATTGGCGGCGCAGCCGGCGGCGGTGGCGGCGCGGCCATTGGCGCGGCAGCCGGCGGCACGGCAGGCACGGCAGTTTCCGCAGCAGAGCGCGGGCCCGATGCCTGGATTCCGGCCGAGGCGCTGGTGACGTTCCATCTGGCGACGCCGGTGACCGTGAATCCGGTGAGCCCGCAGGAAGCGGCGCGGCTGGGCCAGGGATTGTTCCCCGGTGGACCGACGCTTTACAGGCGCGGCTACTATGGCCGGCCGTATCCCTACTACTACGCGCCGGTGTACTACCGGCCCTACTACGTGGTGGGCGGAGCCTACTACTGGCGGTAAGCTGTGGCAAAGCAGAAAGGCAACGGGCGTCCCGGCCGGGACGCCCGTTGCCTTTTGGATGCTCTGGCTCGTCTATAATGACTGAGATCGCGTCCAGCGAGATTTGCGCGTTGCCGAGGGAGTGGTTTCGGCCTTTGCGGCCGGAATTGGCCGAGGGCGAGTGGCTCCCCAATTGATGCGCGTAGAGAGTTGAAGGCTCAAGTCCATCCATGATTCGTTTCCTGCAAAAAGAGAATCGCCTCGACAAGGCATTTTTGTCGTGATCATCGCCGCTGCCTCCGTGTCGATGGTGGTTTACCTGATTCCCGGCCTCACCGGCCAGGGCGCCATCGGCGGCCGACACGTTTGCGGTGGTGTATCCGCACTGGTACAGCCGGTTCCTGTCCTCGGGCGACGTCATCAGCCATGAGCAAGGTGCAGCAGCAGGCCACGCAGCGGGTGCAGCAGCAGTATCCGCAGTACGCCGGCAACCCGATGATCATGAGCATGATTGAGCCGCAGGTGGGCCAGCAGCTGGTGCAGCAGCAGATTCTGCTGGACGAGGCGGCCAAGCTGGGCATTCATGCGAGCGACGCCGATGTGCGGCAATTTTCTGCAGACCGGGTCCGCCGGGCCGAAGTGCTGTTTCCGGGCGGCAAGTTCATCGGGCAGGAGCAGTATGCGTCGCTGATCCAGAGCCGCTTCGATATGTACGGTGGCGGACTTTGAAGAGGGCGTGAAGCACGACATCACGATGCGGCGGCTGCGAGGCGATGATCACGGCGGGCGTGACGGTGAGCGACAAGGAAGTGCGCGAGCCTACCGCAAGAGCCACATGAAGATCAAGTTCGATTACGCGGTGATCTCGGCCGACGACCTGAGCAAGCCGATCAACCCAACGGACGCGCGAGCTGGAGGCATTCTTCAAGCAGAACGCGGCGCGGTATGCCAATGCGGTGCCGGAAGAGCGCGACGATCAGCTACTTTGCATTTACCCGAACGAGGTGCCGGGCGGCGTGCCGCAGCCCACGCAGCAGGAGATTCAGGCAGTACTACAACGCGCACCAGGCTGAGTACTCGGATGCCGGAACAGGCGAGGGCGCGGCACATCCTGATCAAGGTGGCCGCGGGTGCGGATGCGAAGACCGATGCGGCAGCGAAGGCCAAGGCTGAGGATCTGCTGAAGCAGATCAAGGGCGGCGCGAACTTTGCCGACCTGGCGAAGAAGTATTCCGATGACCCGGGCAGCAAGGACTCAGGCGGCGAGCTGGGATTTGCGCAGCGCGGACACATGGTGCCGGAGTTTGACAACGCGATCTTCTCGCAGAAGATTGGTGACACGAAGATCGTGAAGACGCAGTTCGGCTACCACATTGTGCAGGTGGAAGAGCGGCAGCAGGCGCACACTCAGTCGCTGAGCGAAGTGCTGCCGACGATCCAGGCGACGCTGATCCGCCAGAAGTCGACTGCTGCGCAGGAGGCTTATGCGCAGGCGCTGACGGCAGAGGCGATCAAGAACGGCTTGGACAAGACGGCTGCGGCGCATCATCTGCAGGTGGTGACGACGCCCCCGGTGGATGCAGCAGGGCACGATTTCTGCGTTGCCGGACGGCGCCGAGCTGATGCGCAAGGCATTTGCGGCGAAGGCTGAGCGATCCGCCGCAGTCTGCGCCCACGGGTGAGGGATATGCGATTTTCCAGCGTGACGGGCGATTACGCCGCGCATGCGCCGACGTTTGCCGACTGGAAGAGCCATGTGCTGGACGACTTCCGCAACGAGCAGGTGCCGGCGCTGCTGGGGCAGAAGACCACAGAGCTGGCGCAACAGGCGAAGGCGACGAACGATCTGGCCAAGGCTGCGAAGGAGATGGGTGCGAAGCTTGGAGACCAGCGACCTGGTGGGCCAGACCGGGCAGGTTCCGGAACTGGGAGCGGTGGGACAGTGGCTCCGCAGCTCTTTGACATGGTGCCGGGCACCATGAGCGGACCAATCAATGCGGGCCGCACCGGCGTGGTGGCGAAGATCGGTGTGACAAGCAGCGAGCCGAGCGCGGCGGAGATTGCAGGAGAATCTCGACCAGACACGCGATCAGCTTCTCGAGCGAGAAGCAGCGGCGAGGCCTTCCAGGTGTTCGCGACCAACGTGATCAACCGAATACAAGAAGAACAAGCGGGTGCGTCATCAACGCCAAGGCGGCGAAGCGCCGCTGGGTGGCGATACCGGCGAGTAAGGCTGCTTAGTTGACGATCGAAGGCCCGCATCCGGGATTAAATGCGGGCCTTCTTGTGTGCGGCTGGCGAAGTTCTGGATCATGTCCGCCGTTGCGCGGAGATAATGCTGATATGGATTTCCAGCGTTCGTCGGGCGTTCTGCTGCATATCAGTTCGTTGCCTTCCTATGGGCGGCATCGGCGATCTGGGCCCGGCCGCGCATGAGTTTGTGGAGTTTCTGGCGGCAGCGAAGCAGCATGTGTGGCAGGTGCTGCCGCTCTGTCCGACGGGCTACGGCAATTCGCCGTATGCGGCGCTCGTCGGCATTTGCGGGGAATCCTTACCTGATCAGCCTGGAGTTCCTGGCGGACTGGGGTTGGATCGAACCGGAGCGCATCGCGGGCCTGGCGGGTCGCGAGCGGCAACGTGGATTTCGAGCAGGTGGAGCAGCGGAAGCTTCCGCTGCTGTATGAGGCGGCGGGCAATTTTCTCGATCGCGGCGCGCACGATCCGGAACTGGCGGCGCAGTGGAAGCGAGTTTGAAGATTTCTGCCGCGCGGAGCGAGCTGGCTGACGGATTACGCGATGTATGCCGAGCTGCGTCGGCAGTTCAAGACAGGCGCATGGACGGAGTGGCCGGAGCCGCTGCGGCGGCGCGAGCCGAAGGCGCTGGCGAAGGTGGCTGCCGAGGCACGGGCGCGCGCTGGCGCAGGAGCAGGCGCTGCAGTTTGCGTTTGCGCGGCAGTGGGACGACTCTGCGCGCGAAGCCGCGGCGCAGCATGGGATCCGCATTCTTGGCGACATCGCGATCTTTGTGAATATGGATTCGGCGGATGTGTGGGCGCATCCGGATATCTTTGAACTGGACGAGGATCTCCAGCCGATGCGCATCGCCGGCGTGCCGCCGGATTATTTTTCGCCAACGGGACAGCGGTGGGGCAATCCGCTCTACCGATGGGATGTGCTGGAGGAGCGCGGGTTCGACTGGTGGATCGAGCGCATCCGCCGGTCGCGCGAGCTTTATGACATTGTGCGGCTCGATCATTTTCGCGGCTTCGAGGCGTACTGGTCGATTCCCGCGGAGGAAGAGACGGCGATCAACGGCGAGTGGGTGAAAGCGCCGGGGTTGGAGCTGTTTCGCGCGCTCGAGAGCGGCGCTGGGGCCGCTGCCGCTGGTTGCCGAGGACCTTGGGCTGATTACGCCCGAGGTGGATGCGCTGCGGCTGGAGCTGGGCATGCCGGGAATGAGGGTGATTGCAGTTCGGATTCGGCGACAAGGGCGCGCACATGCATTTGCCGCACCAGTACGTGCCGAGCACTGGTGGCGTATACCGGCACGCACGACAATGACACCACACACGGGTGGTGGGCGACGTTGGGCAAGAGGGAGCGCGCGGCGGTAGAGGCCTATGTGGGTCCGATGAACGATCGGCCGACGTGGCCGCTGATTCGCGCGGCGGCAGGCAAGCGTTGCGGAGATTGCGATAGTGCCGGTGCAGGACTTGCTGGAGTTGGGATCGGAGGCGCGCATGAACACGCCGGCAGTGGCGAGGGAAACTGGAGCTGGCGCGTGCCGCAGGGAAGCTGGACGCCGCAAATGGCCGCGAGGCTGGCTGCGCTGGTGGAGGTGACGGATCGGGATAATGATCCGCTGGCGCTGGGGCACGGTGAAATGGAGACGGAAGAAGCCTGAGGCCGGTTACGTGCGTAGCCTTTGTCGACTGCGTGCGACCTTGTTATTCTTGGCGCACATGGAGACAGCGCGGCGATTCAGACCCACGGACTCACGCGATGCTTTGGCGCGCTAACCGCGGTGCAGGACGTGACGTTCAGAGTGGCGACAGGGCCAGTTTTTCGGATTCCTTGGACCGAACGGCGCGGGCAAGTCCACGACGATCAAAATGCTGACGGGGCTGCTGGAGCCGACAGCGGGCAGCGATTGACATACTGGGCAAGCCATTCAGCGCCGAGGCACTCGAACTGAAGCGGCAGATCGGCGTCGTGCCGGAAGGGATGGCGCTGCTGGGGCGGCTTACGGCGCCGGAGTATCTGCGGTTTGTTGGTCGTATGTATGGTCTGGAGCGCGAGACGGTGCATCGCCGCACCGAGGAATTGCTGGAGTTCATGCAATTGGCGGATGAGCGGCGCAAGCTGGTCACGGATTTCTCGCACGGCATGCAGAAGAAACTGGCGTTGGCCGCGGCGGTGATTCATGGGCCGCAAGGTGCTGTTTCTCGACGAGCCATTCGAGGGCGTGGACGCGATTGCGGCGGGCATGCTGAAGACGATGCTGCAGGGAATGATTAAGCGCGGCGCGACGATCTTTCTTACTACGCACGTGCTGGAGATTGTGGAGCGGCTGTGCAGCCACGTGGCGATCATTCATCAGGGGCGGCTGGTGGCGAACGGATCGATCGAGGAGCTGCGCGCGGGCGTGGCCACCACGTTGCCGGGTGCGGAGAGCGCGCAGCGGCTCACGCTCGAAGAGATCTTCCTCTCGATTGTGGGCGCGGGCGGCGGCGAGCAGGCGCAGGAGCTCTCATGGCTGGCTTAGGCGCAACGCCGGAGACGCTTGCGGCGGCGAGCGGCGGCTCGCTGAGCGGGCTGGCGCGCGCGCAGTATGCGGCAGTGGCGGCGATGCGCACATGGCTGCTGGTGAACCGGCTGCGCTCGAATGAGGGCGTGTTTGAGGTGGGCGCGCGGGCGCTGGGCTACGTACTCTACGGCTTTGCGGGACTGGGGCTGGGCGTGGGCACGGCGTTCGCATGCTATGCAGTGGCAGCGAAGGACTACTGGGGCGCGCTGCCCGTGGTGCTGTGGATGCTATGCATCCTGTGGCAGGCGGTGGCGATTACGCTGGCGTCGCTGCAGGAGCAGTTCGACCTGAGCACGCTGTTGCGTTTTCCCATGAACTTCGGCTCCTTCTATGCGTTGTGCGTACTGTTCAGCCTGTTGGATACCTCGACCATTATGGGGGCGCTGGGCAGCCTCGGCGTGGTGGTGGGGCTCACGATAGCGCGGCCGGATCTGGCGGGCTGGAGCGTGGCCGGCATGGCGGTGTTTGGCGCGTTCAATGTGCTGCTGTCGCGCGCGATTCTGGCATGGATCGATCGCTGGCTGGCCAAGCGGCGCTCGCGCGAGATTATTAGCGCGATCTTTCTGGTGTCGCTGGTGTGCCTGCAGCTGCTGAATCCCGCGTTGCATTCGAATTCCGCCGGGGAAGCGCTGGGGCGCGAATTGTATGCGGCGGCGCACCACCGCAATGCAGAGCCAGTAGGAACAGTTGCGGTGATTGTGGAGCGGGTGCAGCGCGCGCTGCCGCCGGGAATTGCGGCGGCGGCGGTGGAACGCGCGGCGGGACGCAACGATGCGGGAGCTTCGGAGGCTCTGGGCGCGCTGGGCTTTTATGCGATTGCCGCAGGCGGCCTGCTGGCGCTGCGGCTACGCGCCGAGTACAGCGGCGAGAACCTGGGCGAAGCGCCGCGGCAGGAGAAGACACAGACGCGCGCGAGCGGATGGACGCTGGGCAGCGGCGGGCCCATCTCCGCGGTGATGGAGAAAGACCTGCGCACGCTGCTTCGCTCCATGCCGCAGCTCTATGCGGTGGGCGTGCCGCTGGTGATGGTGTACATCATTGCGAATCTGTTCAGCCACGGCGGCAAGGGGAATCATTTTGAATTTGCGCTGCCGATCTGCGTGGCCTATGCACTGCTGGGGTTTGCGCAGTTGATGTACAACAACCTGGGCGCAGAGGGGCAGGGGATTCAGTCGCTGTTTCTGTATCCGGTGCCGGTGCGCACGGTGATGCTGGGGAAGAATCTGTTTCATGGAGTGCTGTTTGTGCTGGTGGCGCTGGTTGCGGCAACCCTCGCCAGCACGCGGCTGGGTGTGCCCACGCCGGTGCTGGCGGCGCTCACGCTGAGCTGGCTGGCGTTTGCGCTGCCGGCGAACCTCGCGGCGGGCAATGTGCTCTCGGTGACCATGGCGTATCGCGTGAATCTGGGGCGCATCGGCAGGCAGAGCGGCTCGCAGGCCAACGGGCTGCTCAGCATGCTGATCCAGATGACGGTGCTGGGCGTGGGCGCTGGCGTCATCAGCCTGTGCTCGCTGTTTGAGCGGCCGTGGCTGGGCGTGCCGATTCTGCTGGGACTGGCGGTAGTAGCGGGGCTTGGATGGTGGCAGGTGCTGCGCCATGTGGATGCGATGGCCAACGCGAGGCGCGATCAGCTGCTGCTGAAGCTGGTGCGCGCGGAGTAGCTGCGCGGCGGTGTGCCGGAATGGGTACAGCGGTGTTGCGGATGGCGCGCTTTCCTGGCGCGCGCGACGGGGCAGGCCTGCGAAGATAGAGCGTAACTTCTCGATGAACTCAAGGCACGATGCGTCGCGTTGCACTCATCTACAACCCGGCTTCAGGACAGCACTCGGCACGGCGCGCCGCCGCGATTGATGGCGTATTGGGCGTTTTGCGCAAGGCGGGCATAGAAGTCGAGGCGTTGGAAACCGACGCGCCCGGTAGCGCGCGCACACTGGCGCGCCTGGCGATGCGGGGCGGCTTCGACACGATTCTGGCCTGCGGCGGCGACGGCACAGTGCACGAGGTGCTGCAGAGCGTGGCGGGCACTGACGTGGCGCTGGGTGTCGTTCCGCTGGGCACGGCGAATGCACTGGCGCAGGATCTCGGCCTTGGGCGCTCGCCAGTGCGCGCGGTGCGCAAGCTGCTGGATGCGGTGCCGACAGAAGTTCCGGTGGGACGCATCACTTATCGCGATGCGCAGGGCGTGGAGCGGGCGCGTTTTTTCACCGTGGCCGCTGGCGTGGGCGCGGACGCGCTGCTGATGAAGAGCATGGACGCGGGCCTGAAGCGCAAACTGGGCTACGCGCTCTACATGTATGAGTCCTTCCGCATCTGGGCCACGCATCCGTTTCCGCTGTTTCAAGCGCGGTTCACGTTGAACAATGGGGGAGGCGCTCAGGTGGCGGATGTTTCGCAACTGCTGGCGATTCGTATTCGCTCGTTTGGCGGCGCGCTGGGCACGCTGGCTCCGGGAGCGTCCGTGCGCAATGGGTCGCTGAGCCTGATTTCGTTCGCGACGCGCAGCCGGCTACGCTATCTGCGATTTCTGCTGGCCGTGCTAGCGGGGCGGCACACGTTTCGCGATTCCGTGGAACTGGTGGACGCGACGTCAGTGGACTGTCTGCCGCGCAACGGCTCGAAGCGGCCGATCTACGTGGAGGCGGACGGCGAAGTGCTGGGGCTGCTGCCGGCGCGCATGGAGATTGCGGCGCAGACGCTGATGCTGCTGGTGCCGCGCGATGCGCAGCCGTAAAGCTGGTTGCGCGAGTCGAGTCCCGGCTGCGATCATCGCTGCGTTCGTTCTGACGCGGAGAGTTCAAGGATGAATTCAAGGATGAAATGGATGGGTGTTTTTCTTCTTGGCGCGGCGCTGGGCGCGGGCGCGCAGCAGAAGCCTGCGTGGGAGCCTGCGCCGGGGCATGTGACGCTGCCGTTGTGGCCGGCTGGAGCGATGCCGGGACCTGCGACGCAGTTGCCGCCCGAGGCCGACATGACGACGGCGAAGGACAACCTGATCGCGGGCCGGCCGCTGATCCGGCTGGGCAATGTTTCTGTGCCCACGTTGACGGTGTATGCGCCGAAGGACGTGAACACGGGCGCCGCGGTGGTTGTGTTTCCGGGCGGCGGCTATCAGATACTGGCGATCGACCTTGAAGGCACAGAGGTATGCGACTGGCTGAACTCGATTGGCGTGACCTGCGTGCTGGTGAAGTATCGCGTGCCGAACTCGGGGCCGTATCCCAAGTCGGCGGCGGCGCTCGAGGATGCGCAGCGCGCGGTGGGCATGGTGCGGGAGCACGCGGCGGAGTGGGGCATCGATCCGAAGCGCGTTGGCGTGTTGGGATTTTCGGCGGGCGCGCACCTCTCGGCGGCGCTGAGTACGCATTATGACAAGCGGCTCTATGATCCAGTGGACGCGGCCGATGCGCTGAGCTGCCGGCCGGACTTTGCCGTGATTATCTATCCGGGGTATCTGGCGCTGGCGGATCAGAACATGGCCGCGAATCCGGAGATTCATCCCACGGCCGACACGCCGCCGAGCTTCATCGTGCAGGCGGAGGATGATCCGGTGCATGTGGAGAATGCGACCACGTATTTTCTGCAGTTGAAGAACGCGAAGGTTCCCGCGGAGCTGCACATCTTTGCGCAGGGCGGGCATGGCTACGGGCTGCGCAGAACGGCCCTGCCGGTGACGGGATGGCCCGCGCTGGCGGAGACGTGGCTGCACACCATCCATGTGCTGCCGGGCGCGTAGAATCTGCCTATGTTGTTTGCGGTGCTCACAGTTTCCGACCGCTGTTCGCAGGGACTCGCGACCGATACGGCGGGGCCCGCGGTGGTTGCGCTTTTGAAGCAGAAATGGCCCGACGCGCATGTGGAGACCGCGCTGGTGGCCGACGACGAGGATCGCATTGCCGCCTGGCTGACGGAGTGGGCCGGCGAAGGCGCGGCGCTGGTTCTGACGGTGGGCGGCACGGGGCTGAGTCCGCGGGACTCGCACTCCAGAGGCGACACGGCGGGTGATGGAGCGCGAGGCGCCAGGGCTGGCCGAGGCGATGCGGGCGCGGGGTGCGGCGGCGAATCAGTATGCGTGGCTGTCGCGGGGCGTGGCTGGATTGCGCGGCAAGACGCTGATGGTGAATCTGCCGGGCAGCGAGCGCGGCGCGCGGGAGAGCCTGGAGGCGATTGTGCCGCTGCTCGGCCACGCGCTGGACACGGCTGCGGGCAGGGACGCGCATAGCTAAATCGGATTATTTCCGGCCTGCGCGCGGAAGCGCCGGCGGAAACAGCAAACGCTTTCCAGATCGTGCATGAGAGAATCAGAGCAGGGCGGCCCAGAGAAGCGCCAAATCCAACAAAAAGCGGCAATTTCGTATTTGCGGCCTGCGAAGCCGCGGCTAGTAACACGAGAAAATGGGGTAGAATCGGACTCACTGTGAGCGCTGCCAGAAACAACTCGAATGACCGCCGCCGGCCGGGCTCGGTCAGCATTCGCGACGTAGCCAAGCGGGCCGGCGTGTCGATTGCCACCGTGTCGCGAACGGTGAATGCCATCCCCACGGTAAACGAGGAACTGGCGCGGCGGGTGTGGAAGGCCATTGAAGAAGTTGGCTACCTGCCCAACACGCAGGCGCGGGCGCTGGTGTCAGGGCGCAGCAAGCTGCTGGGGCTGATTGTCTCGGAGATCACGAACCCGTTCTTTCCGGAGCTGGTGCAGGAGTTTGAAAACCTGGCCGTGGCGCAGGGGTACGAGGTGCTGATCGGCTCGACGAATTACGATCCGGCGCGCACGGAGAGCCTGATGCGGCGTCTGCTTCAGCGCAACGTGGACGGCGTGGCGGTGATGACCTTCGGCGTGGAAGAAGAGCTGGTGAAGCAGCTGGTGGAGAGCGAGTTTCCGCTGGTGTTTGTGGACGCGGGACCGGATCTGCCTAATATCCGCATCGTCCAGGTGGATTATGGCGAGGGAATCCGGCAGGCGGTGCAGCATCTGGCCGCGCTGGGCCACCGGCAGATTGCGTTTCTGAGCGGGCCGCTCAAGCAGCGTTCGCCGGTGGCGCGGCGCGAGGCGTTTTTGAAGTCGATGAGCGAGCTAGGGCTGAAGGTTCCGCCGGAACACATGGTGGAGGGCAACCACACCATGGAGGGCGGCATTGCGGCGATGGAGCGGCTGCTGACGCTGAAGGAGCTGCCAACGGCCGTGCTCTGCTCGAACGACATGACGGCGATTGGCGCGCTGCACGCGCTCTACCGCACCACGCATCGGGTGCCCGACGATATTTCCGTGGTGGGGTTTGACGACATTCACCTGGCACAATTTGTGCTGCCGCCGCTGACCACGGTGCAGATGTCGTGCCGCGACCTGGCGGCTGCGGCGGTGGAAGCGCTGCGCGCGGGCATTGAGCCCGATCATCCGCGCCATGCGAAGAAAGAATGGCGCATCACCACGCAACTGGTGGTGCGGCAGTCGTCGGCGTTTCCACGCGGCAGCCTGCCGGCGCAGGTGGGCGGCCGGCGCGAGGGCTAGCGCGTTCACGGCATCAAACAGGGGGCGGGTCCTCTGTAACCTGCGAGGCGTCGCAGGTGTCTAATGGATGCAGTCAGGTTTCCCCGCGCGAGGTTGCAGCATGTTGATCCGTAAGCCCACAGACATCCCCTCATCGGCCATCACATCCAAAGATGAATATCTGAACCGGCGGCGCTTCTTGCGCGGCGCGGCAGCTGCGGGTGTGGCTGCGCTCGGCGCGGGCCGGATTGCCGATGTGTTGTCGCCGCGGACCAGGGCGTACGCGGGCGAGAAGCTGCAGACGGTGCCAAGCCCGCTGACCACCACGGGCGAGCAGCTGACCAGCTACGACGACATCACGCACTACAACAATTTCTACGAGTTCGGCGTGCCGAAGGATCAACCCGCCAAAAATGCCGGCGTGCTGCCCACGCGGCCATGGACGGTGCGCGTGGACGGTCTGGTGAAGCAGCCGAAGACCTTCGACATTGAAGCACTGCTGAAGCTGCGGCCGCTGGAGGATCGCGTCTACCGGCATCGCTGCGTGGAGGCGTGGAGCATGGTGATTCCGTGGGTGGGCTACTCGCTCTCGGAGTTCATCAAGCAATGCGAGCCGCTGGGCAAGGCAAAGTATGTGCAGTTCATCAGCTACTACGACAAGCATGTGGAGAAGTGGGCCAATCAAACAGATATCTTCTGGCCCTACTCTGAAGGCCTGCGCATGGATGAAGCGATGAACCCGCTGACGCTTCTGACCTTCGGGCTCTACGGCGAGGTGCTGCCCAACCAGGACGGCGCGCCGATCCGCATCGTGGTGCCGTGGAAGTATGGATACAAATCGGCCAAGTCGATTGTCGAGGTTCGGTTCGTGGAGAAAGAACCGCCGACGACCTGGAATGAGCAAGCCCCCAGCGCCTACGGATTTTATTCCAACGTGAATCCGAATCTGGATACCGTTCCGTGGAGCCAGCAGACGGAGCGGCGCATCGGATTGCCGTTTTATGCGCAGCGGCGTCAGACGCTGATGTTCAACGGCTACGGCAATGAAGTCGCGTCGCTCTACACCGGCATGGACCTGCGGAAGTACTACTAGGAAAGCCGCCGCGCACGCATGAACCGAACGACCCTCATCCTCTTGAAGATCGCCGTGTGGATCGCGTGCCTTGCGCCGGTGCTGTGGCTGGCCTGGGGCGCGGCCACCAACACGCTGGGGCCCGACCCGACTGCGGCCATTACGTTTGCTACTGGGCTCACGACGCTGCGGCTGCTGACGATTTCGCTGGCGATTACGCCGGTGCGGAAGCTGATTCCGCGTCTGAGCTGGCTCATCAAATTCCGGCGGCTGCTGGGGCTGTTCGCGTTCTTCTATGCCTCGCTCCATCTGCTCACGTGGATCGCGCTCTACTGCGGCTTCGACGTGAATGCGATGGAGTCGGACATTCTGAAGCGGCGCTATATCACCGTGGGCATGCTGGCGTGGCTGCTGCTGGTGCCGCTGGCGGCTACGTCAACCAACTGGGCCATTCGCAAGCTGGGCGGCAAAAACTGGAACCGGTTGCATAAGCTCGTCTACCTCGCAGCGGTGTGCGGGCTGGTGCACTACTGGTGGCAGGTAAAGACGGGCGTGATGACGCCGCTGCCGATGACGGTGGTGATCACGGTGCTGCTGCTGGCGCGGCCGGTGCTGGCGCTGCGGGACAAGTGGCGCGTGCGCCCCGTTGCTGCGTGAGGGCTACCGTCTAAGCGAAGGGCAGAAGCGTCTGCGCCACGGGGCTGTAGCTTTTGCGGTGCAGCGGCGTGGGGCCCAGGCGCGCGAGCGCGGCCAGGTGCTCGGCAGAGCAGTAGCCCTTGTGGCTGGCGAGGCCGTAGCCCGGATACTCGCGATCCAACTCGACAAGCAGGCGGTCGCGGTAGACCTTGGCCAGCACGCTGGCGGCGGCGATGGAGAAGCTGGTGGCGTCGCCCTTGACGACGGACTGCTGCGGACAGGGCCAATCGATAGTGTCGAGGCCATCGATGAGCAGATGATCGGGCGAGAGCGCGAGTTGCTCCACTGCCAGGCGCATAGCGAGCAGCGAGGCCTGGCGAATGTTGATGCGGTCGATGGTTTCCACGTCGACGGCGGCAATGGCCCAGGCGATGGCGTTGGCGCGAATCTCGATGTCGAGGGCGTTGCGCTTTTTCTCGGATAATTTCTTGGAGTCAGTCAGACCGTCGAAGCGGGTGCGCGGCGCGAGAATGACGGCGGCCGCGACCACCGGGCCGAACATCGGCCCGCGGCCCACTTCGTCCACGCCGGCAATGCGCATGGCGCCGGACTTGCGGGCGGCGCGCTCGAACTTCCAGCCGCAAACGGGATCGTTCGCCATGAGTTCAAGTATAGAAAGCAAAACCCCCGGCTGCGGGAGCCGGGGGCATTGGAAAACAGGTACGCGAAAGGCTTAGGCCTTTGCCTTGGCGGCAACCACACGATCCACTTCCTTGAGGCGGGCGGCCTTGCCGCGGAGTCCGCGGATGTAGAACAGCTTGGCGCGGCGCACCTTGTAGCTGCGAATCTTCTCGATCTTGTCCACAACCTTGGAGTTGAAGGGGAAGATGCGCTCGACGCCCTGGCCGAAGCTCATTTTGCGGACGGTGAAGGTGCCCTGCGGCCCCTTGTTGATGGCGATGACGAGGCCTTCAAAGGCCTGGAGGCGCTCTTTATCGCCTTCCTTGATCTTGACCTGGACGCGAATCTGATCGCCGGGAACGAATGCGGGCAGATCGGTGCGCTTGAGCTTGTCGGCCAGGCGCTGCATAACTGGATGAATAGACATGGTTTCTTCCTGCTGTTGAACTCAGAACCTCTAGTTTAACAAAGAATTCCGATTTCCGCACGCCGGGGGATTCAGGCTGCGGTAGAGTGGTCGATTATGGACGAAACACGCGAATTGTTGCGGCATACCTTGGCGACGGTGGCCTATCGGGCGGCGCGGGCGGTGGAGCATGTGGATGCGGGGTTTGCCGATTTCAGCCAGACGGGCGGGCGCACGCCGGGAGCTCTGCTGGCGCACATGGGCGACCTGCTGGACTGGGCGCTGAGCATGGCCAAGGGAGCGCCGGAGTGGCACAACTCCGTGCCGCTGGCGTGGGCGGCGGAGAAAGACCGCTTCTTTGGCGCGCTGGCGCGGCTGGACGGGTATCTCTCCTCGGGCGCGGAAGTGCATGCTCCGATAGACCGGCTGTTTCAGGGGCCGATTGCCGATGCGCTGACCCATGTGGGGCAGATGGCGATGATGCGGCGGCTCTATGGAGCGCCGACGGTGGGCGAGAACTTCTACGTTGCCGATGTGGCGGTGGGCAGGTTGTGCGAGGAGCAGGGCGCGCCGGTGCAGCCGTTTCGGAAGGGCTAGAAGGGCTGCGGTGGGGTTGGGTCCAAGGTTTCCCATATCTCCGGCCGCAAAAGCGCGTCCGTAGATATGGGGCACCCCCATGGTCGTGCCAATGGGGATTTCGGGCTAAAAGAAGGGCCAGTAGGCGCGGGTCATGGCGCGGTACTCGATGAACTCGTCCTGGAAGAACTGCTCCATCAGCTTGTCTTCGGCGCGGACGCGGATGTCGATGCCGAGCAGGATGAAGATGATTCCGATGAGAAAGAGCGGCCACCAGGTGTAGGTGAGGCCGGTGGCGAAGGACATGCCCACCATGGATGTATAGATGGGATGGCGCGAGCGGCTGTAGGGACCGGTTCGGATGAGGCGATGGTCGTCGTTGAGTGCCGCGTCAAAGCGCCAGTGCTGGCCGAGCTCGAGCGAGGCGCGCCACGCGAGCAGGACCGAGAACGGTGCGAGCACCATGCCGGCAGCGATGACGCCGATGGGAATCTCGTAGCCCGCCGGCCGGACGTACAAGCCGATGCAGATGAAGCCGAGCAGGTTGACGAAGATGCCGAAGCGCGCGATGGGAGCGTTGACCACCTTGACGGTGCGCGGTCCGCGCTGGCGGGGGCGGAGGAAAGCGGCAGCCCAGAGAAGCCAGCAAAGGGCGAGCTCGGCCCATGCAGCGAGTTGGAGGAGGTGGACCATATTCATCAGCGCCTCTGCCAGCCTATCGAATCAAGCAGCTTCTTGTCTTCTGCGGTGAGCGCGGCGCGGTCGAGCAGGTCCGGGCGGTTGGCGAGCGTCTTGCGCAACTGCTGCTCGCGACGCCAGCGGCGAATCTCGGCGTGGTCGCCGTTGAGCAGCACCTGCGGTGCGGCCAATCCTTCAAATTCGGCGGGACGGGTGTAATGCGGGTAGTCGAGCAGGCCGCCGGAGCCATGCTGGGAGCGGGGCACGCCGGGCGCGTCGGTAGCGATGTCGGCATCGGCGACGCCGAAGCTCTCGAACTCGCCTGATGCTTCGTTGCCGAGTACGCCGGGGACAAGGCGCATGACGGCATCGACGACGACAGCCGCGGCCAGCTCGCCGCCGGAGAGAATGTAGTCGCCGATGGAGAGCTCCATATCGCAGTAGAGCTCGTTGATGCGCTCGTCCACGCCCTCATAGCGGCCGCAGAGCAGCACGACGCGGTCGAGTGTAGCGAGTTGGCGCGCGATGGACTGCGTGAACGGGCGTCCCTGCGCGGAGAGCAGAATGACGCTGGTCTTCGCGTCGCGCGGGCGCTGAGGATTTTGCCGCGAGATCGAGCGAGGCGAGCGCTTCCGCCAGCGGCTCGGGCTTGAGTACCATGCCCTCGCCACCGCCAAAGGGGCGGTCGTCGACGGTGCGATGGCGGTCGTGGGTGAAGGCGCGCAGATCGTGCACGGCCACGGTCACGCGGTCCTCGGCCTGCGCGCGGCGAACGATGCCGTGCTCGAAGATGCCGCTGAAGAAGCCCGGAAAGATGGTGACGATGTCGAAGCGCATGCGCGTGTCTGATCCAGTCGCTCTACTGTCCATCATAAAAGCAGAAATCGGCGTAGCCTGCGGGCGGGTCTGCTTTGCGGTGGGCCGTATCTCATATCGGCGGCAGATTGGCGCGCGAGAGTTGCCCCGGTCTTTCGACGGCGCTGCACATCGGGTTCTCTACCGGTTGAGATCGATCAGCCCTTCGGGGAGAGCCATCTCGACACGCTTGTTGTCGATGTCGAGGCGGCGGAGAAACACCTTGGCGTAGGGGACGAGTACTTCTCCGTGCGCGGCGCGAACGACGAGGAGAGGTGCGGGGCCGGCGGCGAGATCCACGTCTTCAATTTCGCCGACCGTCACGGGCTCGGGGCCGGCGAGATCGATGAGCGTGCAGCCGATCAGGTCGCCGATGTAGGCTTCGCCCTCGGCGAGCGGTGTGCGCTGCTCGCGTGGAATTGCGACGCCGAGGCCGGCGAGGGTTTCTGCGGCGGAGATGGAGTCGATGCCCGCGAAGTGGAGCACGATGCCGCCCTTGTGCAGCCAGTGATGGATGAGCTCGACTTCGCGCGGGGCTGCGGAGGCGGGCGACTGGGGCAGCAGCCAGAGCTGGCGGCGCTCGGCGAACTTCTCAGGAAAGTCCGTGAGGATGTCGGCGAAGACTTCGCCGCGGCGGCCCTGCGGGCGACGAATCCGCGCCAGCCAGACCCACGGCTCAGTTGGCGTCATGGAGCGCTCCGGCAGGATGGGAGCGCGGCGCACTGCGACCACAATTATTCCTGGTCGTCTTCTTCCAGGATGTCGAGCGTGTAGCGATGGTGCAGCTTCATGCTGACGGCTCCCAGAATGGTGCGCACGGAGCGCGCGGTGCGCCCCTGTTTCCCAATGACTTTGCCCACATCTTTCGGGGCCACGCGCAGCTTGAGGACAGTGTTTTCTTCCCGGCCTACAGCCTGCACTTCAACGGCATCCGGTTCATCTACCAGGGCCTTCGCGATTTCCCGGATCAACTCTTCGACTGCGACCATATCGTGTTGGGTCATCTACTTGCCTCTGACCGTTTGCGTCCGGAAGACTGTTGCCCGAACGCGTGCGCGAATGGTAGCACACCTATTTCGCCGCCGTCAGCAGGGGAATACACGCTTCAGGCGGCCCGCGCAGGGGTATTGGCGGAAGGAGAAAGAGGAGCTAGGCTACGGCCGGCTCGGGGGCCTTGGCCGGATTCTTTTCGACCAGCTTGGCCACGGTGGGCGATAGCTGCGCACCCACGCCGCGCCAGTAGGCAACGCGCTCGTGCTTCAGGTCGACGGTGGCGGGGTTGGTGCGGGGGTTGTAGGTGCCCACCACTTCAATGGAGCGGCCGTTGCGGGCGCGGTCCTTCTCGATGACAACAATGCGGTAGTAGGGCTGCTTGCGGGCGCCAAAGCGCGCCAAACGAATCATGACCACGGGTACAGTTCCTTTCAAATCCGTTGTTTAGGGGTCTGTGGTGGCGATCGCAGCGGCAACCAGCCCAACAGGGCCGAGCCGGCACGGCTCAGCCGCACAAGACACAACATCTAAGTATCGCTGAAAATGGGCCTTGGGGCAAGTCAAAGGGCCGGCTGGCGGGCTGCTCTTGAGGAACGTGCAAACCCTCCCCCGCGAACGCCGTGGATCTACTTTCTTGCGATTACGCCGGGCATGCCCCATTGCGCAATGACGGTGTGCTCATCCTCAGCGGCCAGACGCATGGCTTCGAGCAGGCTGTCCATCTCGTCTTCGGCGGCCGAGGCGGCACGCACGATGGTAGGCGTGGCTTCGCGGATGGTGAGTTCCCACAGGCGCTTGTGAGGTCCGCTGCGATAGACGGGCTGCGCGAAACGGATCTCCGGCGGCGGAAAGCCCGCTTCGATTACATCCAGCGGCAGTCGCTCGCCGTAGTTGTAGTTCACGCCCAGGGCCTTGCCCAGGGCGATGACGATCTCATCGATACGCGCAAACGCGGGATTGGCTGGCGCGCAATAGACGCTCGATACGCGAAGATCCTGGCACACCAACGCGCCGCCCGGCTTGAGCAAGCGGTAGACCTCGCGGAGTACTTTTATAGGCTCGGTGAGATGGCAGAGCAGCAGGCGAATGTGCACGATGTCGAAGCTCTCTGACGGGAGCCCGGTCTCGTAGGCGCTGGTCTCGATGTATTCGATGGGCGGATCGTGCTCGCACTTGGCGCAGTGACCCTTGGCCACCACCAACTGATCGGGGTTGACGTCCGCCGCCACCAGCGAACCGTTCTTTCCAATCACGCTGGCCATAAAGCAGGAGACCGCCCCGATGCCGCAGGCCAGATCAAGCGCGCGGGATTCTGCTCGGAGGCCAGCCTCAAGCAGCAATGACCGCGTGAACGCGCCGTAAACCTCGTCCAGCAGCCGCAGGCGATCCGCCGCAGCGTCGCCGGTGTCGAGAACATAGACGTCAGTTGAAGTGCCCTTTGCACCTTCTGCCATAAGCCGATTCCTTTCCTAGCAAGGAGACACACGCACGCGGGCGGAGTTAAGAGCGGGAGAATTTGCGTCGGGGACTCGGCCGGTAGCTTAGCACGCACCGCGCCGCGGGCTCCAGAGGATTTTCTCGCAGCGCAGCAAGGGAACGAGGAACGGGCTGCGCATTAGCGGCTGTCTGCCGGGAACAGAAACCTGAGCATGGGCCGCACGCGCGTGGCCCAGCTTGCTTCGTCGTGCGTGCCGCCTTCGATGCGCTCGAAGTGCAGCGTCTCGCCGGGACGCCAGCCGTTGGCGATGATGCGGCGGGCGAGGTGTTCGGCGTCGCGCAGGGTGCGCTGGCCTTCCTTGTCGCCCACGTCGAGCCACAGGCGCGGCCGCTCCCAGAGCTGCGGTGCGTGCTCGTTGAGATAACCGAGGATGCTCTTGTGGTTCCACCAGACGCTGGGCGAGAGCACGGCGAGCTTTCCGAAATACTGCGGGTGGCGGAGGCCGAGAAAGAGCGTGACCAGGCCGCCGAGAGAAGACCCGCCGAGGCCGACGGAGTTGCGGTCGGTGCGCACGCGATACTGCGCGGCGATCCACGGCATCAGCTCGCGCGTCAGCAGCAGGCCGTAGCTGTCGGCCTCGCCGCCGCCCATCTGCCAGCTGCGGTCGAAGGTGTACTCGGCGAGCCGGCGGTCGCCGGTGTTGTAGATGCCGACGATGATGAGCGGCTCGATCTCGCCGGCTTCGATCGCGGCGTCCGCGTGCTCGCGCATCTGCCACGTGCGGCCCTGGATGAATGAGGTGCGCGGGTCGAAGAGGTTCTGGCCGTCGTGCATATAAGAGCACAGGGTAGGTGCGCTCGGGCTGCTGATCGTACCCCGGCGGCACGTAGACGATCACGTCCCGCGGGTCCGGCAGATAGATGCTGGTGAAGCCGCGATGCAGGCGCAGCCGGGGATGCGGCGCGGCTTCGTCGGCCTGTGCGGCCAGCAGGCCCTCCGGCGCGTCTTCGCTCTGGCTCGCGATCTTACCCGCATTCTCGGGAGAATCCAATTGCAAGTGCTTCAGCCTTTCTTCTGCCGCTGGAAGAGATGATTTCAAGAGGCGCGAAGATGCGTGCCCGTGGCTGTTACAGTATCAAGAAACCCGCGCATCTCCCAAAGCCAGCCGAGCGAGGACCCTCGATGCATCGTGAGTATCACAAGTGGTATTCGGGCCGCCTGGGCCGCGACATGGAGCTGCTGGTGTTTGGCCATTCCGGGCTGCCGGTGCTGGTGTTTCCCACCTCGGGCGGGCGCTTCTACGAGTTCGAAGATCGCGGCATGATTGCCTGCATGGGCGGCGCGGTTGATGCCGGGCACCTGCAGTTCTATTGCGTCGACTCCGTGGATATGGAGAGCTGGTACAACCGCAACGTTCCACCGCGCTGGCGCATTGCGCGCCATGTGCAGTATGAAGACTACCTGATGCACGAAGTGGTGCCGCTGGTGCGCCAGAAGAATCGCGACGCGCACTTCGTGGCGCTGGGGTGCAGCTTCGGCGGTTATCACGCGGCCAACATCGCGTTCCGGCATCCGGATGTTTTCACTGGCCTGTTGTCGATGTCCGGCGCGTTCGACCTTACGAATTTTCTCGGCGGCTACTACGACCAGGACTGCTACTTCAATCTGCCCACGCACTATCTGCCCAACATGGGCGATCCGTGGTTCTTGGAGCGCTACCGGCAGAATACCTACATTCTGGCGACGGGCTGGGACGACCAGTGCCTGGGGCAGAACCAGCAGCTTGACGGCATCCTGAGCGCGAAGGGCATTCCGCACAAGCTCTATACGTGGGATAGCTGGAATGCCCACGACTGGCCGACGTGGCAGCGAATGATGCAGCATTATTTGTGACAGGGATCAGGGTTCAGGTTTCAGGGGTCAGGAAATGGCACATTGCAACGTTGGATGTTCTCCCTGATCCCTGAACCCTGCGAGCGGAGCGAGCGATGAGCGAACTGAATCCTTACGCGAAGTTTCTGGATGGGCGGCCTCTCGAGCAGATTCTGGGCTCGACGGCGGCTGCGATTGGTGTGCTGCTGGAAGCGATGAGCGCTCAGAAGATTGCCGCGTCGCCCGCGCCGGGCAAATGGAGCCCCGCGCAGATTGTGGCGCACCTGGCCGACTGCGAAATCGCCTTCAGTTTTCGCCTGCGCCAGACGCTTGCCGAGGAGCAGCATGTGCTGCAACCCTTTGACCAGGACCGCTGGGCTGCGCAGTATGACGGCGTGAAGGCTGCGGATGCGCTCGCGGCTTTCACGGCGCTGCGGCACTGGAACCTGCTGCTGATTGCGCATGCGCTGCCCGTGCATGCAGGCAAGCCGGTGACGCATCCCGAACGCGGGACGATGACCTTCTCAACCATTGTGGAGACCATGGCCGGGCACGATTTGAACCACCTGTCCCAGCTCAGACACATTGCGGCCAGCTGACGGCCGGCGCGCCGCTTCTTTTCTTGCGTTGCGATTTATGCCTGTGTAACAATGCGCGGCATGAAGGGTAACGCAAAGGTCCTTGCCCAACTGAATCACGCGTTGCGTGACGAGCTCACCGCCATCAACCAGTATTTTCTGCACGCGGAGATGAGCGAGAACTGGGGCTACAAGAAGTATTCCCAGTACATCAAGAAGCAATCGATTGACGAGATGCGCCACGCGGAAGCGCTGATGGAGCGCATTCTGTTTCTTGACGGCATTCCGAAGATGGAGCCGATGTCGCTGTCGATCGGCCGCAGCGTGAAAGATATGATCGAGGCCGACCTGGCGCTCGAAGTGGAGGCCGTTGCGACCTACAACGAGGCCATCCGCATTTGCGTTGAGAACAAGGACAACGGCTCGCGCGATCTGTTCGTCCGGCTGCTGAAAGATGAAGAAGGCCACGTGGACTGGCTCGAAGCACAGGTTCACCAGATCAAGGAAATCGGCTACGAGCGGTACCTGATTACGCAGACCGAAGTCGACTAGCTGGATGCGGAACGAGCCGCGGCTGCCTGTGCGCGGCTCTTCTTGCCTTACACTGATCTCAGAAATGCAGCGGTGACGCCGCAGCGCACCCTCTTCCGTGCATTTCTCTCAGGGAGGAAGGCGTGAAGAAGATCGGCGTTCTGTTTGGCATGGAGAACAGCTTTCCCGGCGCGCTGGTGGAGCACATCAATGCGCGCGCAATCGACGGGCTGCAGGCGGAGTTCGTCGAGACGGATGCCGTGCAGCTCGACAAGGCACCGCAGTATTCGGTCATCGTCGATCGCATCTCGCACGACATTCCCTTTTATCGCGCCTTCCTCAAGCATGCCGCGCTGAACGGCACCATCATCATCAACAATCCTTTCTGGTGGTCGGCGGACGACAAGTTTTTCAACTACGCGCTGGCGGCGAAGCTGGGCGTGGCCGTGCCGGCGACGGTGATTCTGCCGCACAAAAAACATCCTGAAGGCACTACGGATCGCTCGATGAGGAACCTGGCCTATCCGCTGGATTGGGATACGGTGTTCGCGTATGTGGGCGAGCATGGATTTATGAAGCCGATCGACGGCGGCGGCTGGCGCGATGTGTATCACATTCATAACCGCGAAGAGTTTTTCGCGGCCTACGATCAGTCGCATCAGCTCTGTATGGTGTATCAGAAGGCCGTCAACTTCAACGAGTATTTTCGCTGCTATGTCGTTGGGCAGGAGAAGGTGCACATCATGCCCTACGATCCGCGGCGCCCGCACGCGGAGCGCTATGTGCAGAACCCGCCTGCCTATGACAAGAAGCTGCTGCAGCGTGTGGAGAAAGATGCACTGAAGTTGTGCCAGGCGCTGGGCTACGATCTGAACACGGTGGAGTTTGCTGTCGAGGATGGAATTCCGTACGCCATCGACTTCATGAATCCTGCGCCGGACGCGGACCTGCATTCGGTGGGTCAGGCAAATTTCGACTGGATTGTGCGCGAGGTTGCGGACCTGGCGATTGCCAAGGCGAAGACTGCGCCGCACCTGCCGGAGCTGCGCTGGGCGGCGTTCCTCGGCGGCGAGACGGCGAAGACCAAGAAGCCTGCCAAGAAAGCTGCTGCGAAGAAAGCGTCGCCGAAGGTTGTGAGGCCCGTCGCGAGCAAAGAATCGTAATTCACTCCAACCCTCGCATCGTCCCGTACAATGGCCGCAAGCAGTCCCGAGGGAACCTGCATGCGGCCATCGTTTTCGCTGGGCATTGAAGAGGAGTACCAGACTGTCGATCCGGTGACGCGCGATCTGCGCTCGCACATCCAGACGGAGATGCTGGCGCAGGGCAAGCTGCGGCTGCAGGAGCGCGTGAAGGCCGAGATGCACACCTCGGTGGTCGAGGTGGGCACGCGCGTATGCCGCAACATCGACGAGGCGCGCGAAGACATCTACGAGCTGCGCCGCGAGATGATCAAGCTGGCCGCCGAGCACAAGCTGCAGCTCGTGGCCGGCGCCACGCATCCCTTTGCCGACTGGCGCACGCAGGAGATCTATCCTGACCCGCGCTATCACCAGGTGGTGAAGGATCTGCAACTCGTGGCGCGCGCGAACCTGATCTTCGGCCTGCATGTGCATGTGGGCATCGAGGACCACGAAGCGGCGATTCGCATCATGAACTCGATGCGGTATTTTCTGCCGCACATCATGGCGCTGGCGACGAATTCGCCGTTCTGGCTGGGGCTGAACACCGGCTACAAGGGCTACCGCGCCAAGGTATTCGAGAATTTTCCGCGCACCGGCATTCCCGATGCGTTCTCCGAGCTACTCCGCGTTTGAGACGTACGTCAGCCTGCTGGTGCGCACCAACTGCATCGACAATGCGAAGAAGATCTGGTGGGACATTCGGCCGCACCCGTTCTTCAACACAGTCGAAGTACGAGCCTGCGACATTCCGCTGCGCGCCGAGGAGACAGTGGCAATTGCCGCGCTGATTCAGGCGACGGCGGCGTATCTCTACAAGCTGCACGAGGCCAATCAGGATTTTCGCGAGTACACGCGCTCGCTGATTGCGGAGAACAAATTTCGCGCGGTGCGCTACGGACTCGACGGCAAGCTGATCGATTTTGGCAAGCAGCAGGAGCTGCCGCTGCGCGACCTGATCGAGGAGTATTTGGCCATGATCGACCCGGTGGTGGATGAGCTCGGCAGCCGCGACGCGATCAATGGCGTGCGCAAGATTCTCGAGACCGGCACAGGCGCAGATCGCCAACTTAAAGTCTTCGAGGAGACCAAGGGCGACCTGAAGGCCGTGGTCGACTACATGGCGGCTGAAACGGCGGCCGGGCTGTGACTGTTTCCATTCGATGAATTTTCCGATAACCTCAGAAGAACGGGTTCGCCCGATCCTGTCGTTCTCTGAGGAAAACACGCATTTTGAAGACGAATGAAGCCGCTCAACGGCTGCTTGCTTTGGAGTTTCCCGCTGCGTTTGTGCCGGGCGCGCGCTCGGCCGTGACGACCTGTCTGCGCATCGACGCGGCGGAGAAGGTGACGCTGATTACCGACCGCGCGACGGAGCCGATTGCGGCGGCCTTGGCCGCGCAACTCGCCGAACTCGGCTGCGCGTGGAATGTGTTTGTGCTGGAGGACATTGCGCCGCGGCCTCTCGTGGACATGCCCGCGGAAGTTCTCGCCGACATGGAGACTTCGCAGGTTTCGATCTTCGCCGTGCAGGTGGAGGCGAACGAGCTGCGCTCGCGCATGCAGATGACGGACGTGGTGAATCGCCGGCGCATGCGCCATGCGCATATGGTCAATATCACGCCGGAGATTATGTGCCAGGGCATGCGCGCGGACTTTGATCTAGTCGATCGCCTCAGTCAAAAGGTGCTGGAACGCGTGCGGCGCGCAACGCGCATTCGCGCGACGACCGCGGCGGGCACAGCGATTACCGCAGAGATGAATCCCGCGTACAAGTGGTTCAAGACATCGGGCATTATTTCGCCGGAGAAGTGGGGCAATTTGCCGGGCGGCGAGTGTTTCACTTCGCCGGGCGAGGTGAACGGCACGTTTGTGGTGGATGGCGTGGTGGGCGACTGGCTGTGCGCGCGCTATGGGCTGCTGGATGCGACGCCGCTGACGATTGAGATTGCGCAGAATCGCATTGTGCGCTGCGCGAGCGAAAACAAGCAGCTCGAGGCGGACTTCTGGGCGTACACGCACACGGACGAAAACTCGGATCGCGTGGGCGAGTTTGCCATTGGCACCAACCTCGGCGTCGAGCGCGTGATCGGCAACATTCTGCAGGACGAGAAATTTCCCGGCATCCACATTGCTTTTGGCAATCCGTATGGCGAGCACACCGGCGCGCCCTGGCGCTCCGGCACGCATATCGACGTGGTTGGATTGCGCTTCAATATCTGGCTCGAGTCGGGGGACGGCGAAGAGCAGATCATGCGCGATGGGCGCTTTCTGATCGCTGCTTAAAGGCCGCGCCCGCGTAGCCTGTGCGTAAGAAGATTGCCTGGACTCGAGGGTATTCCGTGTTGTCCTTGCTCACAAACCCTGTTTCTACAAGTCGAATCATGGTTCGACCCACCTCGAAGACATGCGCAGAGCCTATAAATCTGTCGCGAGGATCGAGCACGAGGCATTGAATGACGCGCGTTCTAGCCATTGCTCTGGTGGTAGTGTGCAGTGTAGTCACTCTCGCGGCTCAAGCCGCTCCAGCCCGCAATCTGCCGCCCAAGTCTGAGCTGTTTGTCGGTTACTCCTATCTGTTTCGAGACTATCGGCACACGCAGCTCAACCCGGTGACCGGTGGAATGAACGGTTGGGATGCCTCCTATGCCACGCCAACGCTATTCGGTCGCCACTTTGGCTTGACGGTCGACGCTTCCGGCCATTACGCGTCGGGTGGGTTCTTTACTCCGCAGATATACTTCTTAACGGCCGGCCCGCTTTACTCCGCGTCGATCGGCAGGTCGATGGTATTTGTGCACGGATTGGTGGGCGCCAAGTTTGCCACCAGCGATGTGATTGCACAGACGTCCTCGGATACGACGGCGTTGTTTGGCGGGGGTGGGGGGCTGGACTATCCGGTCACCCATCGCGTGGATTGGAGAGCCAACTTCGACTGGTTCTACGGCGGTTTCAAAACAAACGACACGAACCAGATTTCGGACATTGTGGATAGCAATTTCCGCTTTTCTACGGGGCCGGTGCTGCACTTCTAAGTGCGACGCGAAGATGAATCAATGCCTTCCACTGCGCTCTAATATTGCACTTCCTGCGACCAGCTCTCCACGGCTATCATCCAAACAATTGTTATGACGACTGCTTCAACTTCTTCTTCACTTCGCACGCTCGGCAACTCTGATCTCAAGCTGACCGCCATCGGCTTTGGCGCATGGGCCATTGGCGGCGGCAACTGGGAGTTTGCCTGGGGCCCGCAGGACGACAACGAGTCGATCACTGCAATCCACAAGGCGCTCGATCTCGGCATCAATTGGATCGACACGGCGGCGATCTACGGCCTCGGCCATTCAGAGGAAGTCGTCGCGCGTGCGCTGAAGTCGACCAGCCATAAGCCCTACGTCTTTACGAAGTGCTCCATGCGCTGGCATGCGGACCGGTCGATCTACCGTTCGCTCAAGGCCGGGTCGCTGGCGGAAGAGTTGGAGAACTCGCTGCGGCGGCTGGGGGTGGAGACGATTGATCTCTATCAGATTCACTGGCCCAATCCGGACGAGGAGATTGAAGAGGGCTGGGCGCAGCTTGAGAAGTTTCGCCAGCAGGGCAAGATTCGTTGGATTGGCGTCTCCAATTTCAATGTGGAGCAGATGAAGCGCGCACAGGCGATTGCGCCGATCACCAGCCTGCAGCCGCCGTATTCCATGCTGCGGCGCGCGATTGAGCCGGAGATTCTGCCCTATGCGCAGGCCAACGACATTGGTGTGATCAATTATTCCCCGATGGTGTCGGGCCTGCTGACGGGCAAGATGACGGCGGACCGGGTTGCGGCGTTTCCGGCCGATGACTGGCGGCGCAAGGCGGTTGAATTTAACGAGCCGAAACTGAGCCGCAATCTCAAACTTGTTGAGCTGCTGCGCGAGATCGGCAGCGGCCATAACGTCGCACCCGGCGTGGTCGCCGTGGCGTGGACCCTTAGGCATCCGGCGATTACCGCGGCGATTGTGGGCGGCCGCAGCGCGCAGCAGGTGGAAGGGCTGGCACCTGCGCTGGAGTTCCGGCTGAGTGACGAGGAGTTTGCGCGGATCAATGCGTACCTGTCGGAGATTGGAGCGTAAGCCCCACGCATTGCGCAAAAGCGAAGACCCCGGTTGCCGCCGGGGTCTTTTGGATTCTGAGAGCGGGATACCGCTACATGGCGGCGACGAAGTCGGGCAGCACGACGGCTGCGTTGTCCTGCAGTAGCTGGGTCATACGGGCGGCCATGCCGGTATACATGGAGACCGCGCGGAACGCATTCACACGGACGCCCTCACTGGCCTGGCTGAATGCATACTGGCCGAGCGCGGTGAGCACGCACACACGAATCTGCATGGCGTCGCTGCGAAGAGTCTCGATGAGAGTGCGATCAACCGAGCCACAGTTGCGGACGGCGTAGTCTGCCATCTCCAGCATGACGCGAGCGTTCTGATAGATGGCCCACAGTCCGTGCGCCCCCTGCATGCGCTTCCAGGTCTCTTCGGGGGACGTGTTCACGCCTTCTTTCCATAGGAAGTGGTCACTCAGGTCGCGGGCGCTCCAGTCCGGGCGCAGACGCACGATCAGAGTCTCCCAGGATTGCATGTTCCGGCGCTGAACGCTGGTTCGCCAGTGAGCAAGATAAACGGCAACCGTGGCAAGAAGCCCAATCTCAAGTAGAGGGAAGATCATCAGTTTCCTCGACGCCGGAGTGCCGAAGCCTTAAACACGGGGCTCCGCCGGCTTGTTCCAACTGTTCCAATCACTTTACCCAGAAACATCGGCTCCAGGGAAGAACGGTGTCCAATTAGCGCGCACTTTTCTTCTTAGTGGTACCCATATTTTTGTGCACATGAGTAACTTAAGGTAATCACGATTTGGGGTCAATGATACTTTTCGGTCACGAGTGTGCCGTTTTGTCCCACCAATGTGGGACAAAACAAAGCATTTAGCAGGAGAGTAGACGAACTTTCCAGTTTCGGGATGAGAAATGGAGCTGGGGCTTTCAGGCTGCCTGGACGGTAGTTGCGGGTTTAGCGGTCGTCGGAATCGCGCTCATCGGTAACCCGAGGGTTGTTCCGAAGGGTCTCTCGGTCACTACGGGCGACGCCAGCCATGGCCAGCAGGAGGTGCTCCATCTGCGGCGTGAATTCCTTACGGGCGGGCTCCTTTTGAGCGAACGAGACGACCCAATAGCAGGAGCGAGCAGATATAGCTGCCGATTACAAATTGATAAAGGTGGTTGTAGTGCTTGTATGAAGGCTGGTGGGTATGCAACATCGCTACCGCCAGACTGGCGATGGAGTAGATGCCGAGCCCTGTAACTACCTGTAGCTCACGATCTTTCCAACTCAAAGACAGCAACTGGCTGCATCCTGCGAGCGCGAGGAAGAAGATGACCCGCAAAATGATGACCGTCTGCATTAGGTGAACAGAGCACGCGCATCTGTGACGGCCATATCGGCAGTAGACATGTCCGAAAATGGCCAGATTGCCGCTCCAATGGCGAGAATCATGCCCGAGATGACGACGAGCGCCGCGCGAGGGAGGGATGCGCCGGATAGGACGAAGGACGGACCAGGTCAATTCCACCAGCACCGCAAACTGAAATACGGAGTCGATAGCGATTTCAGCTGTGTAGACAGTCAGATAAATCCGGGAGCAAAGCGCGACTACTGCGAGATTGGTGGAGTCGAGCAGAAGATCCCAAACGCAATAGAGGGAAAAAATCGGGAGAGTACGCCATGCGCGACGATAAAAAAGCAGCGCAATAAGCGCTGCTTTTGTCACCGTACCTGCCAGCCAGAGTGCGTTCTCCAGACTCATCATTAGCAAACCATCAGCGAAGTTCGCGACGAATCGAGTGTAGCACCGATGGCGTTCCTACCTGGCAAATGTCTGGCAAAGAGTAACCAGACAGGCTAGGCCTTGCCGTTGCTCGGGAAGGGGCTAGTCGGGAACGAAGCCAGCTTGCTCTTGCCCGTTGCTCGGGAAGGGGCTGGTCGGGAACGCAGCCAGCTTGCTCTTGCCGTTGCTTGGGAAGGGGCTGGTCGGGAACGCAGCCAGCTTGCTCTTGCCGTTGCTTGGGAAGGGGCTGGTCGGAAACGCGAATGCCGCACTGGCCGAAACCGCGAAAGCCGCACTAATGATTACGGCAGAAACCTTAGACAAATGGATACGCATGAACTTCCACTCCTGAGAGGAGACTTTGCTTGCAGAGAAAGCGTAACGCAAAAGGTGCACGAAATCTACAACAAAAGTACCTCGAATCAAAAAAATCTCATTGAATACAGACAACCTTGCGTCAAAAGGCGGCAATGGCCCCCGGAAGAATCCCGGTATATTTCGGAAAAACGCGCGTGAATTCTCTAACTACAGGTAGAAATCCCGAGGTCGAGCCATGACGTACCCGTCGACTCAAATGCAGACATTTCCGGATTACTTTGGGCGTTCCAGGGGTCAACTTCTCCAGAAATTCCGATTACTGTGGCGTCGAGGGCGGATTTTTTCGCACTGGGGTATCTTGGAGGGAAGTCATTGAAAGGCCGGCCCTGCGGGCTTAGGAGCGGCGATGATTCCCGACCTGCGGAAGCAATTCAACGAGCGGTTTACAGCGGAGGCTTATGCGGCGCTGCGCGCGAGTGTGGAGCGCGAAACCGGGGCCGCGATCGGCTTTCGCATGGCGGAGACGCCAGTCTTTGTCGAGGAACCGTTTCTGGCCTCGCTGGCCGAGTCCGGTGCAGCACTCGCCCAGGCGCTGCTCGATGATGCGGGGCATCTGGCCGCCGCGCGGAAGGCGATTCCGCGTGGCTATGCGGTGGCTGGGGAGACCCCGCATCCCCACTTTCTGACTGCGGATTTTGCCCTCGTAGCCGAACCAGACGGTCGCCTCACGCCGCGCCTGGTGGAACTGCAGGCCTTCCCTTCAGTCTTCGGCTATCAGGCAGTTTTCTCAGCAGCTTATCGGGAAGTGTTCGGGCTGTCGAAATCGCCCGGCTTCTTTCTAAGCGGGCTCGACGAGCCCGGCTACTGGGATCTGCTGCGGCGAGCGATTGTGGGCCGGCACGATCCCGAGAACGTGGTGCTGACAGAGATCGATCCGCTGCACCAGAAGACTCTGCCGGATTTCCGGGTGACCGCGCAGAAGCTGGGGATCGCGGTGGTCGACATTGCAAGCTTGAAGCCCAGCGGCAATCGGCTGCTCTATAAGGATGGCGCCGGACGGCTGGTCCCGATCCATCGTATCTATAACCGGGCAATCGCCGACGAACTCATCGCGCGGCGGGTTGCCCTGCCTTTCGACCTTGCGCATGGGTGGGAAGTGGAATGGGCGGGACACCCCAACTGGTACTTTCTTATGAGTAAATTCTCGGTTCCGTTCCTGGCGGCGTCGGCGGCGGGGCGGGGAGTGGTGCCGCCGGCCGTGTTCTTGAGCGATTTTCTGGCCGGGCCGGGCAGAGAAAAGCTGGCCGCGGCCGGGGTGGAACTCCCGCAGCCACAATCTGATGCGGTCTACCGGGAGCTGCTGTTGAAGCCGCTTTTCAGCTTTGCCGGCAAAGGGATCGTGTTCGAGCCGACCCAGGCGGAGCTAGATGCGATTCCGGCCGAGGAGCGGGGTGGTTACCTTCTGCAGCAGCGGATGCGCTTTGTGCCAACCGTGGAAACGCCGCAGGGGCTGACGCAGACCGAGTTCCGCATCCTTTATGTATGGCCAGACGGGGGCGCGCTGACGTCGGCCATCACGCTGGTGCGGCTGGGGCGAGGGAAAATGATGGGCGTCGACCATAATCGGGACATGGCCTGGGTCGGGGCATCGGCGGCCTTGTTTCCAATCCGATAGTAGCGGGCGGGTTAGGGGACCTAGATCACCTTTGAGGTGCCCAAACGATTACTACACAAAAAACTTTCGTGCCCTATGTTTAACGGGCAAAGTAGGTTAGAGTGTCGTGTGTAGGGTTCTGGGCACGGAGTTCCTGAAAAGATTATGAACACTTCCAAACCGACTCCTTCCGCGAAGATGGTTTCAGACGCACAGCATAAGGAAGTACGCTGTGCAGTCCGGTTTCCGCTGGCTCTGCCGGCGGTAGTTTCCGCAGGGCGCGAAGAGCGCGCGGTTCTCACGCGGAATGTGTCGGCCAGTGGTGTGCTGTTTGAAATACACGACCCATTAAAGGTAGGACAGGGGATCGATTTTGCGATCCGCATGCCCGGGGATTACCTGGGGGCGCCGAGCGACGTTCTGGTTCGCTGCAGCGGCCGTGTGGTACGCTGCTCGGTAAGCCATGGGCAGTATCAAGCAGCCGCGACTATCGATGAGTACAAGTTTGCGGAGCAGTGATATAGCCCCCGGCGATGTCGGGCCTAAATATTATGGAATTTGTGGACGAAACTCCTGATGGCGAAGTACTGGATGGCCCGGTAAAGCCTGACGCAATCCGCATTATCCTGGCGGATTCACAGGCAATCTACCGTGTTGGCATCCGTAAGATTTTCGCGCTTGAAGACGACCTCCGGGTCGTGGCGCAGGCCGATTCTCTCGACAACCTGCGTGCCGCCATTGAACGCTATCCCACCGACGTGGTTCTGCTCGAGGGCAGCCTGGTGGCGGGCGCATCAAGTTCCATTCCCGAGCTGCTGCGGATGGCCCCGGACATGAAGCTAATTGTGCAGGCCATTGGCGCGGACGAGAGCCAGACCGTCGAGCTCTATCGGCGCGGCGTGCGCGGCATCATCTCCCGGTCCATCTCGCCCGACTTGCTGGTGCGCTGCGTTCGCCGCATCGCTGCCGGCGAAACCTGGATCGACAATCAATCCGTAAATTGGGTCATCGACGCCTACCGCTCGCAGGCTGCGGCTCTGGTGAGCCCGCGGACACAGCCGAGGCTTTCACCCAAGGAAATGGCGATCATCACCTGCATCACGCAGGGCAAGCGCAACAAGGAGATCGCGTTCCAGCTGGGCACCACCGAGCAGGTGATCAAGAACTACCTGCGCAAGATCTACGACAAGCTCGGCGTTTCCGATCGGCTCGAGCTTGCGCTTTACTGCCTGCACAACAAGATCATCCAGACCGACGCGGACGAAGAAACCGTGGCCAAGAAAGTGGTTACACGGTAAGACCCATCGCGATGCGATCTTTCGGCACAAATGTCCGGCTGCCTTTGAGCAGCCGGTTTTCATTTGTGCGGAGTTATCGGCCCGTGGCTGGCGCGGTCAGGTGCGGCACCGTCGCAACTGACTGCGCCGGAGCCATCGCAGTTTACGGAGCCTGCTCCGTCGCAGGTTGGCTGATTGAGCGGGTCGCCGCAGCCCTTGCGGGCCAGCTCCAGCAGACGCGAGAGCTCAGTGACTTCTTCTTCGCGCAGGTGGCTGAGCAAGTCCTTCGGCATCTGCACCACCACCGGGTCCATCTGCTCGAGCAGCCCGAGGCCGGTGTCAGAGATGTGCGTGAGCACCACGCGGCGGTCGCGCTTGTCGCGCTGCTGGTGGACCAGCTTAAGCGCTTTCATGCGGGCAAGCAGGCGAGTGATGTCCGGCTCGGCGGTGAGCATACGATTGCCGATGGCCGCGCAGGGCAATCCCTCGGGGTGCGCGCCGCGCAGGATGCGCAGCACGTTGTACTGCGTGCCGGTGATGCCCCACTGGCGGGTGTGGCGTTGGAAACTGCGATTGAGACAGTCTGCGGTCCGCATCAGGTTCAGCAGCGCTTCCTCCTGAGGACTGGAAAAGGGAGCCTGCTGGGCGATCTCGTGCTTGAGTGCGGCCATGGTGGTGCTCCGTGGAATTCGATGCGGCCGCTTCCTGCGGGGCGGCCCGCCATTGACGTTACTGCTGAATGACGTCGAGGTCGATGGTGAGCTTTACCGCATCGCCCACCACGCTGGATGGATACTTGGCGGCGATGCCGAATGCGGTGCGGCTGATTGTGGCGGATGCCGAGAAGCCCATGTGCGGCTTGTGGTCCATGCCGGGCACCGGCCCGCTGGGGCCATCAACCTGCAGCACGACCGGCTGGGTGACGCCATGCAGCGTCAGGTTGCCGGTGACGGCGAGTCCTGAAGCGGTCTTGGCCACGCTGGTGCTCACAAAGGTCGCGGTGGGGAATTGGGCCACGTCGAAGAAGTTGGGGCTCTTCAGATCGGAGTCGCGGGCCGAGACGCCGGTGTCGACTGTGGTGACGTCGATGGTGACGTTGACGGTGGATTTGGTGATGTCGGCCTGGTTGAGAACGATGGCGCCGCCAACGTTGCCGAACCGGCCGCGGACGTTGGCCAGACTCATGTGCAGGATGGAGAAGTCGACCTCGCTGTGCGCCTTGTCAGGGCTCCAGGTGGTGGTTTGAGCCAGCGCGAGGGGCGCGATGAGAGCCGCAAGAATGGGAAGAACGAGCCAACGCTTCATCAGTAAATCCTTTCATAACAGATGATTGAATCCCAGAATCTGGACAGGGCGGAGATTGACGACTTCATACATCTTCCCGCCTGCCTACGTTAGAGACGCACGGAGCCCATTATTTGTTGCAACAAATAATTTCTTAAGACGCGTGCGGCGGTCATGCCTGGGTGGGAGCGGAGGTCGGGGCCTCACCAGCGTGCAGGGTGATGACTGTGATCTCCGGCGGGCAGTTGAGCCGGAAGGGCAGATTCACGGTGCCGATGCCGCGATTGACGTAGAGCTGCAGATGGCCGAGACGAAAGGCGCCTTCCACGTATTTGTGCCCCAGGTAAGGCAGAGCGAGCGCACCGACGAAGGGCAGCCGGACCTGGCCGCCGTGGGTGTGTCCGCTCAGCATCACGTCGACGGCCGCGCCTGCCTCATGCCTGAGTAGCCGATCGGCGTAGTCCGGCGCGTGACAGAGGACGATGACCGGCTCCTTGGGCCGGTGGCGAATCGACTCAGGGATGGCAAGGTCGGGGTCGGGATCGCCGGCAACCGGATCGTCGAGTCCGACCAGCCAGACGCGGCTGCTGCCGCGCTCCAGCGGGAGATAGGAATTGCGCAGCACCGGCGTGTCAGTCGCGGTGAGCGCCGCGGTCACTGCCTCCGCGTTCACATCGACGTCATGGTTGCCGAGCGAGGCATAACGGTGGGGAGCACGGAGCGTCTGGAGCAGGCGGCCGCACTCGGTTGCGGCCTGCAGAGCATAGCTGCGTGGTGCAGAGCCGGCGGTGACATAGTCACCGGTGATAAAGACATAGTCAGGCGCGATGCGGTTGACATGCTCAATGACACGGCGCACAAAGAACGGCTCCGTGAACTCGTCGAGATGAATGTCGCTGATCTGCACGACGCGCACGCCGTCAAAATCCGCAGGCAAGTTGCGCAGGTAAATGTCGTGATGGGTCTCGTCGATCCAGTGACGGGCTACTTCACCGGAATAGAGTGCCATGCCTGCCGCGCCCAGCACACCGGCTTTAAGCAGACCGCGGCGGGTAATGAACGATGAGGGCGATTCGCCCGGGGATGCCATGTCTTCATGGTACCGGATGAGGGTCGTGAAATCGGAGGTCAGCGGCAAGCGTCAGCCCGCTAGCGGACCGCTTCAGAGAGCGCCTGGAAGCAGTCGGCATCGAGCTTGCCGGGCACGTCGCGAGCGATGATCGCGAGAGCCTGGTCGGGCAGCATGCCGGGGCGGTAAGGGCGATCTTCAGTCAGTGCGCCATAGATATCGGCGACAGCGATGAGGCGGGCCTCCAGCGGGAGCTGTTCGCCCTTAAGATGATCGGGATAGCCGGTGCCGTCGAGCTTTTCGTGGTGCGCGCCGGCGATGACGGCCAGCTCTGCGAAGGAGTGAATGCGCGCGAGGATTTCGCGGGTGAGGCGTGGATGCTCCTGCACAATCTGCCATTCGTCGCGGTCGAGTTTGCCGGGTTTATCAAGAATGGAGTTGGGCACGCGCAGCTTGCCGATGTCGTGCAGTAGAGCAGCGCGGTGCACCAGCAGCTGGCGCTCGTTGCCAAGGCCGAGGCCGGCGGCGATGCGCTCGGCCGCGCCGGTAACGCCGAGAGAATGACGATAGGTAAAGGAAGACTTGGCGTCGACCACGTCAGCAAAGGCCCCGCAGATGCGGTCGATGTCTCCCGCGCCCAGATGACCGGCTGCAGCGGGAGCCAGATCCATCACGGCGCGACGGGTCTCGCTCTCCGGAGTGATGGCGAGGGCGTCGAACCAGAGCGTGCCTTCGCGATCGAGATATTCAGCGATGCGCACCAGCTCGGGATCGAACCAGCGGCGGCTGCGATCGCGGAGAACCGTCATCGCGGCGGTGGTGCCCTTCTCGGATGCGAAGACGTCGAGATGCTGCGCAACGGCGAGGACGCGCGCTTCAATCGGGATGGCTTCGCCGATGCGGCATTCGGGATATCCGGTGCCGTCCCAGTGCTCGTCGAGGCCGCGCACCGCTTCTGCCGCAGCGTCGCCAAGGCCGAGCTTACGCAGAATGTGCGCGCCGCGGTCGCAGCGCAGTTTGATGACTTCCTCGTTGTTACGATGCTGGGTGAGGCCAATGCGGGCGATGCCAGCGACGCGCGCGAGCGGATTCGCTTCGGGCAGAACGGTGTCCCACAGCAGGCGCAGCGTGGAAAGTTTCGGCCGGTCGGGACGTGTCCAATCTTCAAGCTTGACGCCGGCTTTCACGCGGCGCTCGTCGCCGCCGCCGATGATCTGGCACAGACGTGCGGCATTGCTGCTGCAGCCCACATCCTTGAGCAGCAGCGCGTAATAAAGATTCGTCATTTGCGCGTCGGTGAGGCCGAGCCGCGCGCCAAGGCGCATGCCGAAGAGGCAGCTGCGCAGGGCGTGGCCCGGTACAGCGCCTTCAGTCAGGTCAAGCGCGAACGAGAGAGCGGAAAGAACTTCCGGCAGCGAGATATCGCTGGTGCGGGTCCTGGAGAACCCATGAATGCCGGGAACGGCGAAGGTAGTGGGCACAGTGGCCTTTCATCTCTCGATAGTGTGAGTATCGGACGACGATGCGTGGGAATGAGGCTACCAACTCTGTATGCGCTTTCCTCTCCCCCGATGGCTCTGACGCATGCGACCAAAGTTGCAGGTTGCGATGGGGTCAACCGGCGATGGGGATTTGTTGCGTTGGGTGCGTGGTCCGATTCGCCTAAGACCGCGGTTTGATATGCTCCGACAATGTCCTTCGTCCGCGACTTCAAAGGGTTAAGCTCTGCGCAGCGTCACGCGTTTGTGGCGTCGTTTCTGGGCTGGACGCTGGACAGTCTGGATTTTTTTCTGCTGGTCTTCTGTGTGAAGGCAATTGCGAATGACTTTGGTACCAAACCCTCTGAGGTGCTGGGCGCTGTTTTCCTCACACAGGCGTTTCGGCCAGTGGGCGCGTTCCTCTTCGGCATGCTGGCAGACCGCTACGGGCGGCGGCCGATCCTCATCTTCAACATCCTCAGCTTCTCGGTGATCGAAGCGGCATGCGCGTTTGCGCCGTCGCTCACCGTGCTGTTGGCGCTGCGCGCGCTGTTCGGAATTGCGATGGGCGGCGAGTGGGGCGTGGGCGCGGCGCTGACGTTTGAGACGCTGCCCAAGCAAGGGCGTGGCGCGTTCTCCGGCATTTTGCAGGAGGGCTACGCCTTCGGGTCGATTCTCGCTTCCGCGGCGTTTGCGGTGTTCTTCGCTGGCGTTCACTGGCATGGGCTGACGATTCCCGGCATCGGCTGGCGCGGATTGTTTTTGCTTGGCGCGAGCCCGGCGCTGCTGGTGCTCTATGTGCAGACGCGGGTCGAAGAGAGCCCCGTGTGGCTCGAGGCCAGGCGTCAGCGCGCGATGAAGTCGGCCGCGCCGCAGGTATCCCGGCAGCTCTTGAAGTTTCTTCCGACGTTCCTGTTTCTGGTGCTGCTGATGACGGCGTTCATGAGCTTCTCGCACGGCACGCAGGACATGTATCCGACGTTCCTGACCGTGCAGATGAAACTCACGCCGCAGATTGTGGGCCTCATCGGTGTGCTCTACGGTGTGGGCTCCATCGCAGGCGGATTTTTCTTTGGAGCGATGTCAGAGAAGTGGGGCCGCAAGCGATCGATCGTCATAGCGGCGCTGTTGGCGATTCCTGTGATTCCGCTCTACGCATATGGTCACTCGGCTTGGACGCTCGGAGCGGGCGCGGTGTTGATGCAGTTTATGGTGCAGGGCGCGTGGGGCGTGGTGCCGGCGTATCTCACTGAGCTGTCGCCCGCGCCGGTGCGGGCCACTGCGCCGGGACTGGCCTACCAGCTGGGCGGCCTCATCACGTCCTGGAACGGCAAGGCGCAGGCGCTGGTGGCCGAGCGCTGGGGAACGTATCCCCCGGTGCTGGCGATCACCGTGGTGATTGTGGCGAGCGCGCTGGCGGTGCTCGCCGCTCTGGGCCACGAGGCCAAAGGCGCCGAAATGAGCCATTCCTGATTTGAGATCAGTTCTCGCTCATGACTTTTGGGCGTGACAGGCGTGGTGCGGGGCCGGAAATTAGCAGACTCGTAACACGGAATGATGCACAATCAACAGTGAGGGAGTTTCTGTCTTGCCGCGCATCCACTTTCAGCTTCAACTCGCCGAACTCAAGGACAAGCTTCTTGCCATGGCCGCGCTCGCGCAGTTGGCGGTCGAGTCCGCGGTCGAGGCCTATCTGCAGCGGGACAGCGGTCTGTGTCAGTACGTCAAGCAGAACGAGACCGCCATCAACACCGCACAGCGCGAGCTGGACGAGATGGCGTATGAGCTGCTGGCCAAGGAGCAGCCCATGGCCATCGACCTGCGCTTCATCCTCGCGGTGATCAAGATCAACGGCGACCTCGAGCGCATCGGCGACCAGTCGATGGGTATGTCACGCCGCACGCGCGAGATTATTCAGACCGAAGCGGTCGAGCTGCCGGTGGATTTTGGCGTGATGGGCGAGTACGCGGGCAAGATGATCCGCTCCGCGGTGCAGGCGCTGCTGGATGGCGATGCGCGGCTGGCGGACACGGTCCGCGAGATGGACGACGAGATCGACCGCATGAACCGCCTGGCCCACGCCGATCTGCTGCAACTGATCCAGGAGAAACCGGAGTACACGCAGCAGGCCATGAATGGCCTGATGGTGTCGCGGAGCCTGGAGCGGATCGCGGATCACGCGTCGAATATCGCGACCGACGTGATCTTCTGGGTCCGCGGCGCCGATGTGCGCCACCAGCTTAGTATGTCGATGGACTGAAGAAGCACTTTCCGGCCAATAATCCTTGACACCAACACGCAAGCCCCACGGGAGGCCTGTGTGTTGGCAGTATGCGGAAAAGTGCGTGGCGCGGACGCCGCCTTAAAGCGAAGACGCAAGCTTGGAGCTGATTGAATTGAACGCTGTATTCAATTCGGTCGACAGCTTCGACATGCCAGCGGTAGCGCCGAAAGCAATGAGTGCGACAACCAGAGCGTATTCAACCATATCCTGACCATCTTCCCGGGCCATGAGGTTCTGCAGGCGGACAAACAAATTGAGCAACATCGTATCGGGTCTCCCTCTTCTCGGTAATTTCCACCAGTGATCGCGAAGTTAGTTCCAGCGGGCGTTCGGCTGGGGGCCGGATTCGTTCCTGTGTGGGTACAGACAAAAGCCTACGCTCTGTGCGGCTGGCGGAATATTGCACTTTCCGGCAGGTAAGCGCGCAGAGAGTTGTAGTCCTAAATGCCACGAACGGCAGAGGATTTCTGTTACCCGGAGTCTACTGAAGGAGTGCGAAAAAAACTCGGAAGGTTGTGCGAAAGGTTACCAGATGGTTATTAGCGGTGAACCTGGGCTCATCCGCGGGATGCTGACAAAAAGAACAGGCGCACCCAGCGAGTGGATGCGCCCGACACTTTGAAAGGGAGAAGGGGAGGGCATTAGCGCGTGGATTCGAAGAGGAACCAGGCGCGGCGCTCGGCCTCGTCGATCCAGTTTTCGATCAGGCTGGTGGTGGCGTAGTCGTTGGCCTTGGAGGCGACCTCGTGGGCGGAGCGCAGGCTCTCGACCAGCGCCTTGTTGTCCGCGTGCAATTCCAGCAGCATATCGCGCGGGGCCACGAACTCCTGGTCGTTATCCGCGATGCGCTGCAGGCGGGCAATGTGGCCAATGGAGCGCAGCGTGGTGCCGCCGATCTTGCGCACACGCTCGGTAATATCGTCCGAAATGGCGAAGATCTGGTCTGCCTGCTCGTCCAGCAGCAAGTGGTAGTCGCGGAAATGCGGGCCGCTCATGTGCCAGTGGAAGTTTTTGGTCTTCAGGTAGAGAGCAAAAATGTCGGCGGCCAGCGCGTTGAGCACACTCGAAAGATTTTTCACATCCTCGGGGCTGAAGCCGTCGGCGACGTTGGTCTTGGCTGCTTTGGATTCCGAACTTGTATGCGTAGACATCAAAAGCTCCTTTGCCGGGGAAGTCACCCATGGGTTAACGGGAGAAAAATGGGGACCAACCCCTTGCACTCCATAAGATGCCCCGAATGGGCGAAGGTTTCCGTATTGGCGCAGACTGTGGAAAACCAACCATTCTGCGGTCAGCCAGCAGAATAGCTCCGAACGCGCAGCCGAAATAAGAATTTTGAGTTACGCGCCCGGGTGCTCCGCATTGTGCAGGAGCACGGCGACGGCGCAACTGGTGAGGCGGGTTTCGGCGGAGTCGGCGCGGCTGGTGAGGATGACCGGCACGCGCGCGCCGAGCACGATGCCGGCAAGCTGCGCGCCGCCCAGGTACTCGAGCTGCTTGGCCAGCATGTTGCCGCTTTCAAGGTCGGGCACCACCAGGATGTCAGCCTGGCCGGTGACCGGCGAATCGAGATGTTTGATGCGTGCCGCCTTGACGCTGACCGCGGTATCGAACGCCAACGGGCCATCAAGAATGCCGCCGGTGATTTGTCCGCGGTCGGCCATCTTGCACAGTGCGGCGGCTTCCATGGTGGAGGGGATTTTGGGGTTGACGGTTTCGACCGCGGAGAGCAGCGCGACCTTGGGCTCGGGGATGCCCAGAGCATGGGCCAGGTCGATGGCGTTCTGCACAATGTGAATCTTGTCTTCGAACTCCGGCTTGATGTTGATGGCCGCGTCCGTAATGAGCAAGGTGCGCGCGTAGGCCGGGGTGTCCATCACGAAGACGTGGCTGATGCGACGCGCGGTGCGCAGGCCGGTGTCGCGCTGCATGGCCACCTTCATCAGCTCGTCGGTGTGCAGGCTGCCCTTCATCATGGCCTGGGCATTACCCGCGCGGCACATGGCCACACCCAACTCAGCGGCTTGCCCCTCGGACTCGGCATGCACGATGGGATAAGGGCTGATATCGAGGCCGACCTTTGCAGCGAGCGAGCGGATCGCAGTCTCGTCGCCGATCAGCGTGGGTTCGATGAGTTTTTCGATCGCGGCTTCAACAGCGCCCCGGAGAGCCACATCGGAGAGCGGCCACACCACAGCGGTGGTGATGGCGGGCAGCGACTTGCAGCGAGCCAGAAACTTGTGGAAGACGTGATAGTCGGCCGGATGGCCGACAAGGGGATCGACGACGACGGCTTCGGCGAGAGGGGCGAGATCGCTCATGCGGGGTGGTCTCCCGGCCGGAAGATGCGGCGCGCCGGCCTTACCCAATCATTCTTACCCAGAGCCGGGAATCCCGGTGTGAGTCGAGTCACAATCTGCATGACTATACTGCATTGCAAGACAAGTGTAGAGATGCGGCACAAGATGATCATTATCAATGGGATGCAGGAACGTGCCCCGGGCGGCGTGCAGCGCGTAGCACCCGCGTAACCCCCCGCTGCATCGAATACCTGACGGCGCCAAGCTGCCTGCCGATGACCGAAAAGGTATCCGGAGAGCGTGGATGCCGCTGGTTTGGGGGTAGTAAATATGACGCAGGCAATGGCAACAACTGTCGATTGTTCCGGTGTTCCGTCCTTGGAATCGGATCATATGACCATGATGGCGTTGGTGAATGAACTTTATGACTCTGTGCGCGGGGGCGCGTCGCCCGCCAGGGCGGCTGCGCTGATTGACCAGTTATCGGCGCGGGTGCGTGCTCACTTCAACTGCGAAGGCACGCTGCTGGATCGCATCGGTTATGCGGGCGCGGTTGACGAGCGCCACGAGCACGAAAACATGACCGCATGGCTCGACGAGCTGCGCTCGCGGTTCTGGAGCGGCACGCTGCCGGTGCCTCCAGTAGAGGCTGTAGAGTATTTGCGCGACTGGATCCTGGAGCATGTAGCGCGCTCGGACCAGAATTTTCTTTCAGAGCTTGCCGCGCGCGAGCGCTGAAAAGACGCGGCGCAGTTGGAGAGCTGCGCCGCGTCTGTTTCACTCAGCCCTTAGCGCATTCACCGGATTGACGGCCGAAGCGCGGCGCGCGGGCAGATAGCAGGCCAGCCAGGCGATTCCCACGACACAGACGGTTGCGATCGAGTAGGTCCACGGATCGATGGCGCTCACGTGATAGAGCAGTGAGGTCATGAGGCGCATCACGGCGAAGGCCACACCGATGCCGATGACTGCGCCAATGGCCGTGAGCGTGAGCCCCTGGCGCACGAAGATGGCCGTGAGTGCCTCGCGCTGCGCGCCCAGCGCCATGCGGATACCGATCTCGCGCGTCCGCTGCGAAACCGCGTAGGCGATGACGCCGTAGATGCCGACGATGCCCAACAGCAACGCCATGCCGCCGGCCACGCAGAGAATCACCAGCGTGAACGAAGTGCGCGCCATGGACTTGGTGTAAAGCTGGCCGAGGGTGGTTTTGTCGGCAAGAGGCAGGTCGGGATCGACCGACCAGACAGCCTGCTGCACCTCGGTCATGAAAGCAGCGGAGCCGGCGCGCGGCGTGCGCAGCACGAAGCTGACGCCGCGGCGCACCGTCTCCGGCTGGCCCTCGAAGTGATCCATATAGAGCGGCCAGTAGACCGCGCTGGGCGGGTCCTTGCTCACGCCATCGTCGTAGACGTTCGCCGCGACGCCGATCACTTCGCGCCAGTCGTCGGTGGTGCTCACGCGGATCTTCTTGCCCAGCGCGGCGGCCGGGCTGCCCCAGTACTCGCGGGCAAAGTTTTCGCTGATGATGGCTTCGGGGCGCTTCTGGTAGAGCTCGTCCCAGGTGAGGTCGCGTCCGGCGACGAGCGGTGTGCCCATGGTGGAGAAGAAGCCCGGCGCAACGAACTTGAAGCGGCGCAGCGGAGGCAGCTCGCCCTCCTTGTAGGTGTGATCCTGCGCCATCACCGGATCGATGGAGGTGTTGCCGCTGAGCGGCACGGCGGTTGTAATGGCGACGGAGGAGACGCCGGGAAGCGCGGTCAGCTTGTCGCGCATGGCCTGCTCCATACGCACCACATTTTCGCTTTGCTTGTCGGGAATCTGCGTCTCCGGAATGTAGATGCGGAAGGAGTCGAGGCTCTTCGGATCAGAGAAGCCGGGCGAGACGTTGGCCAGCGCCTGGAAGGTGCGGATCATGAGCCCCGAGCAGATCAGCAGCACCAGAGCCAGCGCGACCTGCACCACGACGAGAGCCTTGCGTGCGCGGTGCCGTTCGCGGCTCTGCGAAAGAGCGCGGCCACCTTCGCGCAATCCGGTGGTGGCGCGCACGCCGGCATACTTGAGCACCGGAATCATGCCAATGACGAGGCTGACAAAGAGCGCGAGGCCCAGCGTGAAGCCGAGCACGGGCAGGTTGAGCCCGATGTCGTGCAGCCGTGGCAGGCCGGTGGGCGCGGAAGCCACCAGCACGCGCAGCGCCCCGTAAGCGAAACCGAGGCCGAGCACGCTGCCGGCGAGGCCGAGGATGAGGCTCTCGAAGAGGAGCTCGGAAGTGATGTTGCCGCGGCTGGCGCCCAGAGCGGTGCGAACGGCAAGTTCCTGGCGGCGGCCTTCTACACGAACCAGCAGCAGATTGGCGACGTTGGCGCAGGCCACCAGCAGCACCAGGCCGATGGAGCCCATGAGCACCCAGAGCACATTGCCGACGTCGCCGACCACGTCTTTCTTCAGCGGGCGCAGATTCATCGCCAGCCCGGCCTTCTCAAAGATCGCGGGGCTGAAGCCCTCCGGCGCGGGGAAGCTGCGGATGGCAGTGGGAATCAGACGGGCGAGGTCGGTGCTGGCCTGCTGCATGGTTACGCCGGGCTTGAGCCGTGCCAGCGCCTGGTAGCTGAAGTTGCCCAGCTTGGTCTTGCTGCGATCAAACTGCATAGGCAGATAGATCTGCGCCTCGTAGTCGTCCATGAACTGGAAGCTGCGCGGCAGCACACCGATGATCTGGTGATTGTCGCCGTCGATGGTCATGCTGCGGCCGATGACCGAAGCATTTCCGCCGAAGCGGCGCTGCCAGTAGCCGTAGGTGAGGATCACGGTCTTGGGTCCGTTGGGCGAGTCGTCCTGGCGGGTGAAGAGACGGCCTAACGCCGGCTTTACGCCAAGCAGAGGAAGCGTGCCGTCGGTGACATCGAGGCCGGCGACATGCTCGGGCTGGCCCGAACCAGTGACGCTGAGCGAGTCGCCGTTGTAGACGCCGATGTCCTCGAGCGTAGTGCTCTGCTCACGATCGATGAAGTAGAGGAACGGCGCCATGTTGAGGTTGGGCAGGTTGATGCCCGGAGCCTTGTGCCACACTCCGATGAGCTGCTCGGGATGCGGGTATGCGAGCGGCTTGAGCAGCACGCCCTCGACCACGCTGAAGACCACCGTGTTGGCGCCGATGCCGATGGCCAGCGTAAGCAGGGTGATGGTGGTGAACAGCGGCGCGCGGCCAAGGCGGCGCAATACCTGCTTGAACTGGTTGATGAACTGGGCCATCGGGAATCTCCTTGCGTCAGGATTCGGTTCCAGCATCGTGCGCATCGACGGTGTTATTGAAAGAAGCAAGCCGGCTGCCAGACCGGATGGGCGCAAACGCCGGATTTTGCGCGAAGGAGCCAACTGGAACCATGCAGAGCTGTTCGATTCTGTGCGGCAGTGTTCGCGAATGAACGGTTGCCGAGGCGATTCAGCCTCGGGATGGAGCCTCAGCGTGTATCCCCATCGGGAGTTACGCTCACCGGACAGAAAAAGTTCAGCAGGCGGTGCGTTACGGGAGCTTTCTGGCTGCTGGCTCCGGCTGCTATGCTCTCAGCGCCGAGAAAAACCGATTTACGCAAGGGAGCGGACGAGCATGTGGTTCCTGGGAATGGATGTGGGCACGGGCGGCACGCGCGCCGTGGTGGTGGATGGCGATGGCAAGCTGATCAGCGGCGCATCGAGCGAGCACGCGCCGTTTCGCACGCCGCACCCCGGCTGGGCCGAGCAGGACCCCGAGGACTGGTGGCGCGCCGCGCAGGATGCCATTCGCTTTGCGCTCGTAGCTGCGCCCCAGCCGCAGCAGCCCATTGCCGCAATTGGCCTGACGGGCCAGATGCACGGCGCGGTGATGCTCGACGAGAACGGAGCGGTGTTGCGCCCCGCGCTCATCTGGTGCGACACGCGCACCCAGCCTGAGTGCGATTGGCTGACCGCGAAGATCGGCTACGAGCGGCTGATCGAGCTCACCTGCAATCCCGCGCTGCCCAACTTCACGCTGACCAAGCTGCTGTGGGTCAAGACCCATGAGCCGGAGATCTTCGCGAAGATTCGCCACATCATGTGCCCCAAGGATTATGTGCGTTACCGGCTCACCGGCGAATTCGCGATCGATGTGCAGGAAGCGAGTGGAACGCTGCTGCTCGATGTGACGCACCGGCGGTGGTCGAAGGAAGTGGCCGAGGCTGCGGGGATTCCCGAGAGCTGGCTGCCGAAGGTGTATGAGTCGCAGGAAGTCTGCGCGCGCATCAGCGAGACCGCCGCGGGGCTGACGGGATTGAAGGCCGGCACGCCCGTCGTTGCCGGTGCGGGTGACCAGGGCGCGGGAGCGGTGGGCATGGGCATTCTGCAGCCGGGTTCAGTCTCGGCGACCATCGGCACGTCCGGCGTGGTGTTTGCAGCGACGGCCGAGCCGACGAAAGATCCCAAAGGCCGGCTGCATACCTTCTGCCACGCCGTGCCGGGCCTGTGGCATGTGATGGGCGTGACGCAGTCGGCAGGGCAGAGCTTTCGCTGGCTGAAGGAGACGTTCTTTGCCGGGCAGGATTACGACGCGCTGACGGCGCTGGCGGCGAAGGTTCCCGCGGGTAGCGAGGGACTGGAGTGGGCGCCCTATCTGCTGGGCGAGCGCACGCCGCATCTCGATCCAAACGTGCGCGCGGCGTTTGTGGGCATTGGGCCCACGCATGCCGCGGGGCATTTTGTGCGCGCGGTGCTCGAGGGCGTTGCGTATTCGTTGCAGGACACGTTCACGCTCTTCGCGGAACTGGGCATTCCCGTGAGCGCGGTGCGGCTGGGCGGCGGCGGCGCAAAGGGGCCGCTGTGGCGCAGGATTCAAGCGGGTGTCTATGGGCAGGCTGTCGAGGTGCTGACGGCGGAAGAGGGCGGCGCATTTGGTTCCGCGCTGCTGGCCGGCGTGGGCGCGGGCCACTGGGCGAATCTTGACGCGGCTTGCGGACAGGCCATCGAAGTGGCGCAGCGGATTGAGCCCGATCCGGCGGACCGCGCGGCGTATCAAGCTGGCTATGCGCACTGGAGAAAGGTCTATCCGGCACTTAAGACCCTTGAGTAGCGGCGAACTAGCATAATGCCGAGCATTTCCTGCTAAAGTAGATCGAAGATCTGATCATTTTGGCCTCAAATGACGACTTTCCCATATACATCCCGCCCGCCGATGCTGTAGCCTTGCAGGCAAATTGCATTGCGGAAGAGGGATCCTGATGCGCCTGCGTTCTTCGTTGCCTTCCTTGATTTTGGTGTGCGCCGCTGCCGGCGCGGTTCCGTCATTGGCTCAGTCCTCTGCCGCGCCTGCCTGCGCAGACCTGCATCTGGTGCCTGCGCCGCGGGAGTGCACCGCGGTGGAGACGGTTACGCTGGGCACGGCTGGAGTTTCGGTCGTCGCCGACAGAAATACGGAAGACGAATTCGCCGCGAAGGACCTGGAAGACGCGATCAAAGATCTCGGCGTGACGGTATCCGCCGGGCATGAGGGCGCGACCATTCATCTGGACCGCGCGGACACTGCCGCTGCGAAGGAACTGCTGGCGCATCACGATCTGAAGCTGGACCCGGCGATGCACGACGAGGGCTACGCGATTGTGCCCGACGGCAAGCATGGCCTCGCGGTGATTGCGGAGACAGCGACCGGCCTCTTCTACGGCGCGCAGACGGCGAAGCAGCTTGTACATGGATCGGGTAAGGATGCGGAGCTGCTGGTGCCCACGCTGCGCGACTGGCCGGCGATGCCGCATCGCGGACTGAGCGACGACTGGTCGCGCGGGCCGATACCGAACATGGAGTTTCTGAAGCGCGAGATTCGCACCCTGGCTGCGTACAAATACAACATTTTCTCGCCGTATTTCGAAGCCACGTTCGCCTATGCGTCCACGCCGGTTGCGGCCTTCCCCGGCGGCGCCATGACGCCCGACGAAGGGCGCGAGCTGGTGGCCTATGCGGCGCAGTATCACATCACCATCATTCCCGAGCAGGAGGCCTTCGGGCATCTGCATCACGTGTTGAAGTACGAGATGTATTCGCATCTGGGCGAGACGCCGCATGGCGCGGTGCTGGCGCCGGGCGATCCCGGCACGTTGCCGCAGATTGCCGAGTGGTTTGGCGAGCTGGCGAAGGTGTTTCCAGGGCCCTATGCGCACATCGGCGCGGATGAGACCTTCGAGCTGGGCCTTGGCCGCACGCGTGCCGAGGTGCAGCAGCAGGGTCTGGGCAAGGTCTATCTCGATTTTCTCGGCAAGATTCATGCGCAGCTTGCGCCGTTGAACAAGCGGCTCCTCTTCTGGGGCGACATTGCGGAGAACTCGCCGGAGCTGGTGGGCACGCTGCCCAAGGATATGATCGCGGTGTCGTGGCACTACGATGCCGCGCCGGACTTCACCAAGAATCTTGAGCCGTTCATCAAGTCGGGCTTGGAGACGTGGGTTGCGCCGGGCGTGAACAACTGGAATCGCGTTTACCCCGATAACAACGAGGCGCTGGGCAACATTCGCAACTTTGTGCGCGACGGCCAGAAGCTGGGCGCGACGGGCATGCTGAACACGGTGTGGAACGACGACGGCGACGCCATCTTCGACGAGAACTGGTTTGGCGTGCTGTTTGGCGGCGCAGCCAGCTGGCAGCCGGGCGAGAGCTCCGAAGACAACTTCATCGCGTCGTATGGGCAGGCATTCCACGGCGATCCCACAGGCAAGATCAGCCAGGCGCAGCAGGCCATGATGGCCGCGCATGCGGTGCTGCGCAAGGCGGGCCTGGATGACGCGCAGAATGCGTACTTCTGGATCGATCCGTATTCGCCGGACGGCAAGCAGATAGCGGTCAAGCTGCTGCCCGTGGCCAGCGAGATGCGGCTGGATGCGGAGCAGGCGATCACACTGCTGGCGCAGGCGCGTGCCGCAGCAAAGGCCGACGGACGCACGCTCCAGAACGAGGAAGCGCTCGACGCGTTGGAACTGGGCGCGCGGCGCATCGACTTCATCGGTCTCAAATTTCAGGCCGTGGACGACAGCGTCAAAGCCTACGCGCAAGCACAGACTCTGGCTGCGACAGGCGACAAGACCAAGTGGGACGAGGTGGCGAACCTGCTGGAGACCGTGGCCTCAAACAACGGCCGCATGGAGGATATTCGCGACGGCTATGCGTTGATCGGGCAGCTTTACAAGCAAGCATGGCTGCGCGACGAGCGGCCCTACTGGCTCTCAAACGACATGGCCCGCTTCGACAGTGCGACGCAGTTGTGGAACAGCCGCGGCACGCAGTGGGAGATGGTGATGGACGACTGGTGGAACAATCACACGCTGCCACCCGCGGATAAAGCGGGTTTCCTGGCCGCGCAGTAAGACCAGATTAGACTCCCTCGATCCCGGAACCCGAAGCGGTGATGCAGCGGGCTTCCGGGGTGTTTTTATTGGCATGAATTCATGGCCAGCGATGGACAGCATTCCTAGGGTGGTGCTAACTTCACTTGCACCATGCTATCCAAGTTATTGTTTGTAACGCTGTTCCTGGGAGTGTCGTGTGCATGTGCGCAGCAGACGGCGCAGACTGCGCACAGCGCTGCACCGGCGAGGGCACCTGCCAGCACGCTCCCCAGGACATCCACAGAGTTGTCGAGTGTCATCGACGCAAGTTACTATCACCCCGACAACCTGACCCTGATGGATTGCGATGTTTCAGTGGATTGGGACGCGTTCTACCGCGCTGTCAAGCTAACCGTTCCAGAAGACCGGCTGCGCATCCTGAAGGGCGCGAAGATTCATTCACGTGCAGTGAGGGGCATGCCAGTGGAACTGCGTTTTGACTGGGCTGGCGAAACCATGCCCGGACAGGAGCAGATTGAGAGCGGAATGAAGCAGATGGTCGGTGGCTTTTACCAGATGTACTGGCCGATGATTGCGGCGCCCATTATCGGGCCGAGCGACAAGTTGGAAGGCATCGAGAGCCTGCCGAGCGGAGGCGTAAAGGCTTCAGTCATCAGCGCGAGCATGCGGATTGCGCTGGCGACCGATCGCGATGGCGCACCTACGCACTATGACTTTGATCACGGTCCGATGGGAGGAGCGGTGGACATTGCCTATTTGTCTTCTCCGAAGCAGGTGGCGGGCGATCTGCGCCGTGTCGCCAGCATGAAAATCGTTGAGCACATGGGGGCGTCGTCATTCGACGTGGATATGAAACTTGACTACCAGGATGTGGATGGCTTCAGCATACCGAGGGATGTTTCGTTCGGCCTTGTGGGTGCTTATGCCATCGATCTGCAGTTTTCCGGATGCACAGCATCGACGTTTGCGGTGTCGCAGTAGTGGAGTAGTGATGCACGCGACTTGTGCAGCGTCTACGCGAAATCGGCGTAGGTGAAGCCGTCGCGGCTGACGATTTCCCCTGCGCGGAGCGTGAGCGGGGCAGCAAACATGGGCCCGGCATAGACGCAGGTGTGAAATTCGCCACGCTCGCCGCAGGGGTCGGCCGCGGCGGGCATCTCAGCCAGCAGCACCGCGTCGAAGTCGCGACCTGCAAAGTGTGCGGGCAGTTGCTTCGTATCGATACAGGCGAGCCGCGCGCGCAGGCCGCCGGCGATCATCTCTCTCGCGAGCGCATCGGTCGGAATCTCCCATAGCGGAAACAGCGGCTCCAGTCCGGTGCCGGCAAGCTGCCGCTCACGATAGGCGCGCACATCGGCGAGGAACAGATCGCCGAAAGCAATTGCGTCGATCTTTTCGTTGACGGCGCGGGCGCAGACCTCGGCCATGCGCTGCTCATAGATCTCATTCGTACATGGCCAGGGCAGCGGCACGATCCACAGCGGCAGCGCTGCTGCTGCGGCCTGCGCCTCCAGCACGGTGCGGCGCGTGCCATGCATGGCCACGCGATCGAATTCGGAGTTGAGGGTAGTCAGCAGGCTGACGACTTCAATGGCAGGATCGCGGCGCAGCACATGCAGTGCCCACGCACTGTCCTTGCCGCTGCTCCAGGAGAGAAGAACTCGCTTCATGGAGCGATCCTATATCAGCCGTCTGGTGTCGGAATGGACACAATTGATCATATCGATCATAATGATCAATATGACCAGTATGATTCTGGAGTTGCCATGATTACCGAAGTCAATGCCGTTAACTTCCGTCAGAACCTGGGCGAGATGCTGAGCCAGGTGCAGTACCGCAACGACAGCATCGTGATCAGCAAGGACGGCAAACCCGTTGCGGCGCTGGTGGATGCCGAGCTGTTTGCGCGCATCCGACGAATGCGCGAGCGATTTGATGTGTTGAGCGCGCACGTTTCCGATGCCTATGCCGGTGTCCCTGCCGATAAAGGCATGGCGGAGATTGACCGGGCGGTGAAGCGGGCGCGGCGGCGCTGATGCGCGTGGTGCTTGACACCAACGTTCTCGTCTCCGGGCTGGCCTATCCGGCGAGCGTGCCAGGCGCGATTGTGACTGCGTGGAAGCAGGGCGGGCTTGAATTAGTTCTGTCGCGCTACATTCTCGACGAAATGATGCGCGTTCTTCCTAGGCTGAAGCGGATCGCGCTGAGTACAGCGGAGATTCGCGATCTTGCTGACAGCTTCATGTTCACGGCAGAGATTGTGGAGCCAAGCGCGAAGAAGGAGAAGGCGCTGCGCGACGCCGCAGATCAGCAGGTGCTGGGTACGCTGCTTGCGGCGAAGGCCGATTATCTGATTACAGGCGACAATGACCTGCTGGCGCTTGCCGCCAAATATTCGATTGTGACGCCGGCGGAGTTCTGGGCGAGGCACGGCGGGTAACACTGTGCACAAACAACAACGGCCTGCCGGGGGTGAACGGCAGGCCGTTTGCAATTCTGTGTGGGTTGCGTCAGTTCAGCGTGAGGTCGGCATGCAGCGGGGTGTCTTCACTCGAGTCGCCGACGTGGATCACAAACTTGCCGGGGTCGATGGTCCACTTGTGCGCGGTCTCGTCCCAGTAGCTGAAGGAGCGCGCATCGAGCGTGAGCGTTACTTGCTTGGTTTCGCCGGGAGCGAGACGGACCTTCTCGAAGCCCTTGAGCTCGCGCTCGGGGCGCTGTGCCTTCGCTGACGGATCAGAGACGTAGAGCTGTGCCACTTCCGCGCCTTCGACGTTCCCCGTGTTGGTCACGTCGAAGCTGACCTTGACCTCGGATCCGGCAGGCGCGCTTGCAGGCGCGTCGAGTTTGGAAAAGCTGAACGTGGTATAGCTGAGGCCGAAACCGAACGGGAACAGCGGATGCTTGCCGGTCGTCGTCCAGTAGCGGTAGCCCACCATCAGCTTGTCGTTGTACTTCACATGCGGAATCACGTAGTCGACATCAGGATGGCCGACTTCAACAACGTGCAGCTTGGTGTCGGCGCCGGGAATAGGGTAGTAATCCTTGTACGAGGGATTATCCTGCCACGAGCGGTCGAAGCTAACCGGCAACTTGCCTTCGGGGTCGTGCTTGCCGAAGAGCACTTCGGCGATCGCGGTTCCGCCTTCCTGACCGGGATACCAGGTGTGCAGCAGTGCAGGCACCTTGTCGAGCCAGCGATGCGTGTCCATGCCGCCGCCGCCGGTGAGCGTCACGATGGTGTGCGGATTGGCCGCTGCCACGGCTTCAATGAGCGCATCCTGGCCCCAGGGCAGTGTGAAGGTGCGGTCGAGCCCTTCGCTCTCGCTGTTGGGATCGAAGCCGACCGCGACCACGGCAACATCGGCCGCAGCGGCCATCTTTTTCACATCATCGGAGAGCAAGTTCTCCTCGTTCACGACGGCGAGGCCGAAGCGGTTGCCCTGGAAGCCGGGCAGATAATCGGCGACCACGTTGATGGTCTGGCCGGCGCTGAGATCGATCGAAGCGGACTCGGGATGCTGGCCCTCAACTTGCGTCTGCGCGGCCACCTGCTTGCCGTCCACACTGATGGTGTAGTGATCGCTGCCCGAAGCCGCAGCCAGCACCATGTATGTGCCGGCTTTGTCGGCCTTGAACTTCGCGGTGTAGCGAATGCTGCGCGGCGTTTTGTCCGGCATGCCCCACCACTCGTTTTTGTACTGCGCGATCATGTGCTCTTCAGCGGTCTCCGACGTGCCGGTGAAGTCCTTGCTGGGGTAGGTTGCGGCCTCGATGGGCCGTCCCACTTGGTGCGCCAGAAGAGCTCGCCCATCTCCGGCAGGCCGCGCGTGTAGAGCACGCGCACGTTGGGGCCGACCAGGTTGCCGATGCCGGTGACGATGCTGACAGGCTCAAAGGCTGTCGCCTCGGACGAACCGCCCCCGCCGGGGACAGCAGGCCATGCATCGGGGCCGATGATGGCGATGGTCTTGATGTGGTTGGCGTCGAGGGGCAGCGCGTGGCCCTCATTCTTCAGCAGCGTGATGCTCTCGAGCGCGCCTTGCAGAGCCACGGAGCGGTCTGCCACCGAGTAGGTCGAGTCGCTCAGGTCGAGCTGCGGGCGGTCGAGCCAGTGGTAGCGCAGCGCGAGACGCAGAATGCGCAGCACCTTGTCGTCGATGGTGGCTTCCTTCACCTGGCCGTCTTTCACAGCAGGCAGTAGCACCTTGTCGTTCATGAAGCGCGGGCTGGGCATCTCAAGATCGAGGCCGTTGTTGGCCGCGGCCACGCCGTCGTAGGTCGCATCCCAGTCGGACATGAGCACGCCCTCAAAGCCCCAGTCGCCCTTGAGCACTTTCAGATTGAGGAACTCGTTCTGCGTGGCGTGGCTGCCGTTGATCAGGTTGTAGGAGTCCATGACGGAGCCCACGTGGCCCTTGGTGACAGCCGCTTCGAACGGGGGCAGATAGATCTCGCGCATGGTGCGCTCGTCCACAGTCACGTCTACGTTGTGGCGGTCATACTCCTGGTTGTTGAGCGCGTAGTGTTTTACAGTGGCGCTCACGCCCTCGGACTGCACACCCTCGATGTAGCGAACAACGAGCGTCGAATTCAGGTAGGGATCTTCCGACAGATATTCGAAGTTGCGGCCGCTGACGGGCGAGCGCGCAATGTTGACGCCGGGGCCGAGCAGGAAGTTGACGCCGCGGGCGCGGGCATCCTTGCCCAGGCTCTCGCCCAGCGAGAGCGCAAAGTTGGGGTCCCAGGTCGCGGCCAGGGCCACGCCGCCTGCGTAGGCGGTGGTCGGTCCCCAGGTGCGCACACCCACTGAGGCGTCGCTCATCTTGAGCCGCGGCAGGTCAATCGAGGGCAGGGCATTGGTGAACATGCCGTCCACGCCGCCGATGAGCTTGATTTTTTCGTCGAGCGTGAGCTTGCCCAGCAGCTCATGGGCCTTGGACTCAATGGCCGGCGAGTCGGGTACGGGCGCTTGAGCAGCCAATGGAACGGCAAGCGCGGCGGCCACGGTTGCGAGAGAGACAAGGCGGCGCAGGGGTGCGAAGATAATCGATTGAGCGCGAAGCTCTGCAGAGTTTTTCATAACGCGTGAAAGGCTAAATGATTGGCCTTTGCGCTGTATACCGGCGAGGCGGAGTGCTTGCGCCCACTATCGCTGCAGAGCGATCTGTTCGCCGCGACGCGGCGCGCCGGCGGTGGGCACCTCGCGCAGGGTAAGTACCGGGCAGCGAGCGTGGGCCAGCACACGGTAGATGGTGCTGTCGCGGGTGAGGTTGAGCAGGGCCGAGCGCTGCGTCGCGCCCAGCACGATCAGGCTGGCGCGCAGCCGCGACGCGGCGGCCAGAATCTCAATGGCCGCGTTGCCGTGGATCACCAGCGGCTCCACGCTTGCAGCGCAGCCCGCTGCGGGGTCAGAGGTCTTCTCAGCCAACTGGCGCAACTGAGCCTCGCAGGTGTGTTCCGCTTCGCCGCTCGCGGATTTGCGAGCCCACTCCTTGGGCATCACATGCATCAGCACCAGCCGTGCTCCGCGGCTGGCGGCAATCTGGCAGGCAAGCGCTGCGATCGGGCGGGAGGCCTCTCGCAGTGTGGTGGCGTGCAGCACCACCGCGGGGGTGTCGCTGGCAGCCACCGGGAGATGAGCCTCGGGTCCCACGGTCATGACCGGGAGGTGAACCGAGCGCAGCACTTGTTCTGCGACGGAGCCGAGGAAGAGCTTTGTAACGGCTCCCCGGCCCCGGGTTCCAAGAAGAAGACGATCGGCCTTGAACTGCCGGGCCGCAGCGGCAATCTGCTGAGCGGCATTGCCTTCGCGCACCGCGATCTCGCAGGGAATACCTTTCTGCTGCGCAATGACGCGCCATTTTTCCAGGGTTTCCGACGCGTACTCGAGCGCGCTGGCAGGGTCGTAGTAGGGCATGCCCACCGCGTCCACGGCAATGGCTGCACCAGCGCTGAGCACGTGAATCAGGATGAGCCGCGCGCCGGCGTCAGCGGCATCGCGCAACGCAAAGGGAATGAGGCGGTCGAGGTCGCTGAGGTCGGTCGCGACCAGGATGGCGGAGGGATGCGTCCAGTGGGTTGTCGATTCCGGCATATTCGCAACCTCGTGTCCGATAGCGTACCAGCCGCACGCCGCATCGCGTGTGTCCCACATCACGGCGCGATTTGAAAGATATTATGCCAGCGGTACCGGCTGGCGGTCAGCCATTTTTTGTGGATGATTGATTCTGCGGACTCCCTCGCCGATAGGCACATCAGCGGTCGAAGGGGGCAGTGCGTCCTTCCGGCTCTTTGAGGACAGGATGCGGACAGAGCTCGATGAAGGTTGTGTGATCAAGGCCAGCGCCCAATTCTGGGAGCAGATGCTGGCCATGAGCCTGGATCCGTTGAAGTTCCCTCATGAGTTCTGCGTGGGCCCGGGGCACGTTGCTGCGCGTGTGTGCATCACCGGCGCGTGGAACGGCAGCATCGAAGTGCGCATGGCCGAAGGACTGGCTTTTCTGGCCACAGCGGCAATGTTGATGCAGCCAATTGAGACCGTTGGCGCGGCCGATGCCTTGGACGCGACCAAGGAGATCGCCAACATGATCGCTGGGGTCATCAAGTCGTCGCTGCCTCGGCCGTGCAACATGACTGTCCCAGAATCGTGCATGACCGAGCACAGCTTTTGCAGCCTGGCGCGCACCGCGCACTCGATGGTGGTGGGCTTCCGCCACGAGACCGGAGAGCTGATGGTGCGCGTTGCCGAGGATGCCGAAATCGCGCAATAGCCCTTCTGCAACAGCGAGGTACCACTCTCCAACATTCCACTTGCAGTCGCTGAATTTTTACAATCTTTATTGCATCCTTATGCAACTCCAACCTAAGGTGAGGAATGGAAGCCCATCTCCAATCCCGCCGCTACTGTAATCCCCCCAAGAAAAAATAGTCGGTATTGTGTGCCCGTGCGCCGCCTTGCAGGCTCGTTTGCAGGCGCTTTTGGCGTAACCAAATACGACAGTTTCACCTGTAACTCCTGGAGGCATTGACCCATGAAGTCTCGACATACTCGACGTGTATTCGCCGTCGCCCTGCTGACAATCGCCGCGTTCGTACTGGGGCCGGCAGTTCTCAATGCACAGACATTCCGAGGCGGAATCAACGGCACTGTCACGGATCAATCGGGCGCAGTGGTGCCCGGAGCGCAGGTGACGGCAACGGACACAGCAACGGGCGTCGCGCACACAACGGTGTCTTCCAGCGCGGGTGAATTCGCATTTCAGGATCTTCCCCTGGGCACCTACGAAGTTGCAGCCATGGCCGCCGGGTTTCAATCGACCAAGGTGGAAAAGGTGCCGGTAGCAGCCGGTGTGATCTACACGCTGACCGTGAAGCTGAGCGTGGCAAAGACCGCAACCACGGTGGAAGTGGATGCCGCAGCGCTGACGCTCGACACCACCTCAACCACCCAAGTGGCTGAAGTGAGCGGCGTGGTGCTGCAGGATACACCGCTGAATGGCCGCGACTTTACGCAGCTCATTATTCTCACGCCGGGCTTCGCGAACAGCGGCGCCGGCGGATACGGCTCGCTGAATGGCACGCGCGCCAACCAGATCAACTGGCAGATCGACGGTATCGACAACAACGATCTGTGGCACAACATTCCCGCCGTCAACCAGGGCGGTGTGTCGGGCATCGCCGGTATCATTCTGCCCATCGACGCGGTCGACACATTCTCCGCGCAGACACAGGCCTCGGCCGAGTCCGGGCGCAACCCGGGCGGCAGCGTGAACCTCTCGCTCAAGTCGGGTGGTAATCAACTGCACGGTAGCGCCTATTACTACAACCGCAACGAGTTCTTCGGCGCCACCAATCCGTTCACCGCGCCCGTCAAGCAGGAAGTGCGCAACTACAACTACGGATTCTCGGCCGGCGGCCCATTCATCAAGGACAAGCTGTTCTGGTTTACCACCTACGAGCATCAGCGCTTCACCATCGGCGTTCCGCAGACGGCAACCGAGCCCACCGCAGCCTGGCAGACGCTGGCTCTGAATGCGCTGGCGAGCAAAAAGGTGACGCCCAACGCCGTCAGCCAGAACCTGCTCTCCACGCTCTGGCCGGCCGATGCTACGGGTTCAGGGCCGGCGACTACGAACAACTACGTCAGCTCCAACCCGGAGTTCGGGTACAGCTACAACGGACTGGCCAAGATCGATTACACGATCAACGAGAAGAACAGCCTGACCGCGCATTGGTTCGTCGGGCAGGGCAACCAGGTGGCACCGGTTGGCTCGTCGCTGGCCTGGTACTACGAAGTGGCTCCGATCCACGTGCAGAACTACGCGATTGTCTACAACCACGTATTCACGCCGACCATCACCAATCAGGTGCTGGCAGGCGTGAACTACTTCAACCAGGTCTTCAACGACGCCAACAACAGCTTTGATGTGGCCTCGCTCGGCCTGGTGACCGGCTCCGGCCTCTCCGGATCGCCCAACATCAACATCGGCAGCTTTGACCCCATCGGCGAGACGCCGCCCGAGGGCCGTAACGATATCACGGGCCATCTCACCGACGACCTCTCGTGGGTGATCGGCAAGCACCAGATCAAACTCGGCGGCGAGCTGCGCCAGGCTCAGTTGGACGAGTTCTACCATCGGCATGCACTGGGCAGCTTCACCTTTGACGGTTCCCAGGGCCCCGACCGGCTCGCGGCAGGCACCACCGGCGATACCTGGGATGCAGGCAATCTGTATGTCGACGCGTTGGCGGACTTCATGGCTGGCTACGTCTCCAACGCCTCCATCGCTCTGGGCGATCCCGACCGCCAGGTTCTTGTGAGCACATGGGACCTGTTTGCAGAGGATGCCTGGCAGGTTACGCCAAAGCTCAACGTCAACTACGGCCTGCGCTGGGATTATGAAGGACCACTGCACAACTCATGGAAGGATTTGTCGGTCTTCCGTCCGGCTCTAGGCGGCGACGGCCTCGCCATCCAGGGTGACCAGATCAGCAATCTCTATGATCCGGTCTATACCGATTTCAGCCCGCGTCTTGGTCTCTCTTACCAGATAACGCCAACGATGGTTGTCCGTCTCGGCGCGGGTCTCTACTTCGACACACCAAACCTTAATCCTTTCCTCGATAACCGTCCGGGCAATGGCGCGCCCAACGGCGTGGAAGGCAACCCAACCGGGCCGAATGCGGTGAGAACCTCCACGGTGAATGGTTTGGTACACAACTCAGATGGCACTGACACGGGAGTTCGCGTGGTGATTGAGGATGGGGTCGATCCCTTCACGTCCTCGTCGCCTTCAAGCAGCTTGTTCTCGATCGAGCCGAACTTTGTGCCTTCGCGCAACATGAACTACAACCTGCAGCTTGAAAAGAGCCTGACGGACAAGGTTGTGGCACAGCTAGGCTACGTGGGTAGCGAAGGCCGCCACCTGCTCTCCATCCGCGACATCAACCAGGCAGCGTTGGGCGGTTCCGGCGTGCGCCCCTATGACGGCCAGTTCACCGACTATGCAGGCAATCCCACCAACTACAGCTTTATCAACGAAATCCAGAGCATCGGAACGTCCAACTACAACTCGCTGCAGGCGACGTTGCGCGTTTCCAATATGCATGGCCTCTCCGCGCAAGGAGCCTACACCTGGTCGCACAGCATGGATGAAGTGACGGCCTACCGCGGTGCTCTTCCGCAGGACAGCACCAACTTTAAAGGCGACTACGGCCCGAGCGATTTCGACAGTCGCAACATCTTCACGGGCTTGATCACTTGGGATGTGCCCGGTGCTCACGTTTTGCCTGTCCTCACCAAAGGATGGGAGGTTACAAGCCTCATGACCTTCCACAACGGCGCGCCGTTCTCGGTTTACAGCTCCGAGGATACGTCGGGCACGAACGACGGCAACCAGCGTGCTGATCTCATCCCTGGAATGAATCCCTACAAAGGCTATCGAAAGGGCGGAGTGGGCGTGAACTGGCTCAATCCCGATGCGTTTGCTGACGGCGGAGTCACGCCGGCCGGAACCTGGGGCACGACCTCGCGCAATGAGTTCATTGGACCCGGCTATGGCGACGTCGATCTCTCGGTCTTCAAGAACACCAAGATCGGCGAGCGCGTGACTACCCAGTTCCGCGTGGAAATGTTCAACCTCTTCAACAAGACCAACTACGCGCCTCCGCTGGACGACTACAACCCGTCCTACTCGACGCCCGATTCGCTGGCCCTCTACACGACGATCGGCAACTTCAACGGCGCGCCCGGCATCGGCGCTGGCGAACCGTACAACACGCAGTTCGCATTGAAGATCATCTTCTAACCCAGCCGCCGGTTCATTCGGCGTGAACCCCAGCGGCGTCCGGAGCAATCCGGACGCCGCTCTCTTTTGCGCGTGTGCAGTTGGTTCTGAACACAGAGACAAAGCAAAGGCCTCGCCGCACTGGCGAGGCCTTTGGGTGCGAGGTTACTGTGCTGCTACGAGAGGTGGGTGAAGGGATGATCGGCCAGTCGGCGCGGCAGCGGAGCCGGCGCGAGGCCCGCCGTGGTCGAGTTCATCACCGCGGTAAAGTCCTTGCGGAAGGCCATCATCTCGTCGGCTGTGCCCACCGTGATGCGCACGCTGTTGGGCCACGCCGGCCAGATGCGGCCCACGTACATCTCCTTCTGCGCCAGCGCGGCCTGCACTTCCTTGCCGGGGCGGCGCACGTCGAGCATGAAGCAGTTGCTCTCTGATGGCGTGCAGCTGTAGCCCTCGCTCTTGAGCCAGGCAATGGTCTCCACCCGAATATCCCCGATGATCTTTTTGCGGGTGGCGATCAGGTCCGGCTCAAGCAGGCTGGCCTTGGCCGCGGCCACTGCGGTGATGGGCAGCGCGTTCTGTCCGCCGTAGGTCGTGATCTTGGCCAGCAGGTCAGGCCGGCCAATGGCGAACCCCATGCGGATGCCCGCCATGCCATAGAGCTTGGAGAAGGTGCGCAGAACAATCACGTTCTTGCCCTCCTTCACAAAGTCGAGGGAGCGGGGCGCATCGCAGAGGTGAATGTAGGCCTCGTCGATGAGGATGATCGTATCCTTGGGCGCACCGGCGACAGCGGCTTCAATATCCGCGCGCGGCGTGCAGGTGCCGGTGGGGTTATTGGGATTGCAGATATAGATCACGCCCGGATTAGAGGAAGCGGCGAGCATCGCCTTGATGTCGTGCTTGGCCTCGCCGGTGGGGTCGGCCAGCGGCACCTTGATAATGGGCGCGCCTGCGATCTGAGCGGCCCACATGGGCGCTTCGTAGCCGGGGTCGGCGATGACCAGCGGCCTGTCCTTGCTGGTGAAGGCCAGCACCGTAAAGTGCAGCGGCTCGGTCGAGCCTGCGAAGGGAATCACGGATTCCGGATCGAGCCCTTCCTGCTTGGCAAAGATGTCGCTCACGTCTTCTTCTTTGGTGAAGAGGTAGCGTCCGCCGCGGGGCACGATGTCGATCATCGCCTTGCGCGCAGCCTCGCAGGGTCCCATGGGGTTCTCATTGGCATCAATGTGGATGCCGATATCGGGGTCAGCAAAATGAGGACGCGCGGCCAGCGCAAGGCGGGGTTCCGTAAGCAGCGGCAGGCTGGCCAGCGCGGAGGCGCCGGCGGCATAGCGGAAGAAGGAACGGCGGGAAAAGCCACTACAGGCAACGGGATCTTCAGACGGATGCATGGCAACAGCTCCTTGTGCTCGGAATTGGGGTGGCGGGATGGAGGTACGCGGGGCCCTGCGGTCTGCTTGGGGAAGCGGCCGATTGCCGGTGTGCAGGGTGTGAGAGGTGGGTAAAGGAATGCCCCATGATCCAAGGTAGCGTCGAGCAGCCTTGAAGACAAGGGGAAACGCATAAGGATTATGGGCATTTCCCGGGGTGCGAGGGTTTTGCACAACGCTGAAGCTGCGCCGACGGATCGTATAAGAGTCGCCGCTGTGGGCGAGGGCGCACGAAGAAAGAGTGGTATGGTACACTTCGTCGGGTAAACGCTTTCTCGGCGCTTTTCTCTCCGAATTTCTTGCTTTCCACGCCTGTTCCGGATGTCACCGAGCAGGCGCGCGGAGCATCCGGGCAGGCTCAGGTTTGTGGCTTGACAAGGCCCGCAGTAAACCCATTTACTAAGGGGCGGACGTTCGGCGGGTCGGCCGGACAAATTCGCCTCCGATCAGGTGACGCATGTACGGTTCGCTCCCGCTTTCTCTCTCCGCTACCGGCGCGCATTCCTTGAATGCAACTGCCCTGGCGCTGAGTTCCCCTTCGCTGGCTCATCTTGGACCCCTCGACATCGCGGTGATCGCGGTGTACTTCGTGATGGTCATCTGGATCGGCTTCTATCTGAAGCAGCAGGCCAACACCAGCGAAGAGTTCTTCATGGCCGGGCGCGAAATGACCGCGTGGATCGCTGGCCTGAGCTTCGTCTCCGCCAACCTGGGCTCGCTCGAACTGATGGGCTGGGCCGGCTCGGCGTACCAGTACGGCATTCTGGCCGCGCACTGGTACTGGATCGGCGCCATCCCCGCCATGCTCTTCCTGGGCATGGTGATGATGCCGTTCTATTACGTCTGTAAAACGCACTCGGTGCCCGGATACCTCAAGCTCCGCTACGGCCAGGGCGCGAGCATTGTGGCGGCCTTCTCCTTCGCCTTCATGACCGTGCTGATGAGCGGCGTGAACATGTTTGCCATGGCCGAAGTGATGAAGGTGGTGCTGGGCTGGGATCTGAACTTCTCCATCATCGTCTCTTCGTTGGCCGTGGCCGCCTATGTGGCTCTGGGCGGTCTGCGCTCGGCCATCTTCAACGAGGTTCTGCAGTTCGTGCTCATCTGGGGCGGCGCGCTGCTGGTGCCGATCCTTGGCCTGATTGAAGCAGGCGGATGGAACGGCCTGAAGGCCAAAATCGCGCGCAATGTCGCGGATGGTTTGGTCGCCTGCCGGCGACTATACCCACATGTGGCGCAGCATGGGCCACTTTGCCGATAACCCCATGGGCATCCACTGGACCGGCATCGTCTTCGGTCTCGGCTTCGCCATCAGCTTCGGCTACTGGACTACGGATTTTCTTGTCGTCCAGCGCGTGCTGGCGGCCAACAGCCTGCGCTCGGCGCGCATGGCTCCGGTGATTGGTTCGTTCTTCAAAATGGCGGTACCGTTCATCGTGATTCTGCCCGGCCTGCTGGGCCTGGTGGTGTTGCAGAATCCCGACGGCAGCCTGATGCACCTGGTAGGCGAGAACATTGTCGCGGCGCATCCCGGCGCGGGCCTGCACAGCTATAACGAAGTGCTGCCGCTGATGCTGGTGCGCTACTGCGGCCCCGGTCTGCTGGGCCTCGGCATCACCGCGCTGATTGCCGGCTTTATGAGCGGCATGGCCGGCAACGTGAGCGCCTTCTCCGCGGTGTGGACCTACGATATCTATCAGCCGCTGATCAACAAGAAAGCCCGCGATGAGCACTATGTTGCGGTCGGCCGCTGGGCCACGATTCTCGGCGTCGTCATCTCCATCGGCGCAGCCTATCTGGTGATGAATGCGTCCGGCATCATGGATTACGTGCAGGCGCTATTCAGCTTCTTCATCTCGCCGCTGCTGGGCGTGGTGCTGGTGGGCATGTTCTGGAAGCGTGCGACCAAGGCCGGCGGATTCTGGGGTTTGCTGATCGGTACGCTTACCTCCATTGGCCTGTGGGCCTGGGTCAAGATCGACCCCTCTGCGCTGCGTTACGTGGCGCTCTCGCCGGACGCGAAGGACATGGCTGAGAACATGTATCGCGCGCTGTGGCGCGTGATCGTCTCCATGGGCGTCGAACTTCATCGTGAGCCTCTGCGGCAACACCCAAGCCGCTCGCCGAGCTTGATGGCGTGGTCTACGGCGCAACCAAGCTGCCCAAAGAAGAGCCCGTGCCGCTCTACAAGAACGAGTGGTTCTGGACAGCGCTGGCCATCGTCGGCTTCCTGGGACTCAACATCTACTTCTGGTAATGAGGTCGCACATGCGCTCTTCCGCACTCTCCATCTGGTTCTTCATCGGAGTCCTTCTCACCATTTATGGCGCGATGATTCTGGCGTACGGGTTGTTTGAACTCGCCACCGGACATGTGGCCAATGTGATTCTGGCCAAGCTGCACGCGCCCGTCTGGTGGGGAGCCATTATGCTGGCGCTCGGACTTTTTTACACCCTTCGTTTTCGCCCTGGCCACAACAGCTAGAGCTAGTACGGTATTTGAGGAGCTTGAACACAATGGCATCGCAGCGCACCATGACGTTTGGCGTAGTTGTCGGCAACCGGGGATTCTTTCCCGATCATCTCGCGAAGACCGGCCGCGAAGAAATCATCTCTGTATTGCAAGCAGCGGGCGCAAAGGCCATCGTGCTTGGCCCCGAGGAATCGAAACACGGCGCGGTGGAAACCTACACCGAGTCGGAGCACTGCGCGGAACTGTTCAAAAAGCACGCCGAGGAGATCGATGGCATCATCGTCACGCTGCCGAACTTCGGCGAAGAGCGCGGCATTGTCGATGCCATCCGGCTTTCGGGCCTCAAGGTTCCAGTTCTCGTGCAGGCCACTCCCGACCGCTCCGAGAACATGACCATCGCCGTGCGCCGCGACAGCTTCTGCGGAAAAATGAGCGCGTGCAACAACATGATGCAGTACGGCATTCCATACTCGCTGACGACTCTGCACACCGAGAGCCTGTCATCGCCAGAGTTCAAGGCCGACCTCGAGTGGTTCTCGCAGGTCTGCCGCATCGTGAAGGGTCTCAAGAATCTCCGCATCGGCGCTATCGGCGCGCGGCCCACGGCCTTCAACACAGTCCGCTACTCCGAGCGCATCTTAGAAACCAGCGGCATCACCATCGAGACCCTCGACCTCTCCGAGGTGCTGGGCCGCATCAACCGCATGAAGGACACGGACGATGCGGCGCAGGCCAAGCTAGCTGCCATCAAGGCATATGTCAGCACTCACGGCGTCGCCGAAGGCGCGCTGCTCAAGATGGCCAAGCTGGGCGCGGTGATTGATGGATGGATGAAGCAGGCGCACGTGACCATCAGCGCCGTGCAGTGCTGGACTTCGCTGGAAGAGTTCTTCGGCGTGGTGCCCTGCACCATCATGAGCATGATGTCGAACGAGCTGATTCCCTCGGCCTGCGAAGTAGACGTGCCCGGCACACTGAGTATGTACATGCTGGCCCTCGCCAGCCAGACGCCAAGCGCGCTGCTCGACTGGAACAACAACTACGGCAGCGACCCTAACAAGTGCGTGTGCTTCCACTGCTCCAACCTGCCCAAGCACTTTTTCAAAGAAGTGCGCATGGATTATCAGGAGATCATCGCGGGCACCGTCGGCAAGGAGAACACATTTGGCACGTGTGTAGGCCGCGTGAAGGCCGGCACCATGAGCTACGCGCGCTATTCCACTGACGACCGCAACGGCATTGTGCGCGGCTACACCGGCCCGGGCGCGTTTACCGACGATCCGCTCGAGACGTTTGGCGGCGCGGGCGTGGTGGAGATTCCGCAGCTTCAGAAGCTGCTGAAGTTCATCTGCCGCGAGGGCTTTGAGCATCACGTGGCTGCCAACTTCAGCGACGTGTCGAAGGCCATTCACGAGGCCGCGCGCTACATGGGATGGCAGAGCCACTATCATCCTGCGCTCGACGAATAGGCGAATGAGTTTTAGTTTTTCTCGGGCGTCGAACGCACCTGTCGGCGCCCCTTTATTTTTTGAGAGCGGGAAGGAAGCGCACCATGGCGAAGCGCATTGGAAAAAGTCTGATTGTGAATGGAACCACGCTGGTGGCCGAGGCCGCATGGAATGCGGAGCTCGGTGCCAAGCACGAAAAGCTGGCGGAGTGGCTGCGCGCGCAGAAGCTTGCCGGCGTGCTTATCCGTCGCAATGAGAATGTCGCGTGGATCACCGGCGGCGCGGTTGAAGTCCGCGTGTTGACGCCATTGGAAACCGGCGTGGCTTCGATCCTCGTCACCGCCGAAGGCAAGCGCTACTACTTCACTACTGAAAATGAAGCGCCGCGCCTGCACGACGAGGAGTTCGGCAAGCTGGATTTTGAGCCGGTGCTGTTTCCGTGGTTCGCCGACGACACCAACGCGGCAGCCGCGAAGCTTGCCGGCGGCGCGATCGGTTCAGACACTCCGGCCGATGGCGCAAAGCTCGTCAATCTCCATCCGCTGCGCGCAGCTCTAAGCGAGACCGAGATCGAGCGCTATCGCTGGCTCGGCGTTGAGACCGCCGACGCGGTGGTCGAGTCGCTGCACGAGGTCGAGCCTGGGCTGAGCGAGTACGATCTCGAATCCATCACAGCGGCCAACCTGCTGCGCCGCGGCATTCAGCCGTCGGTCTATCTCTACGCGGTCGATGAGCGCATCTTCAATTACAAGCACGCAGCCCCGCGCGGCGCGCGGCTCAAGCAGTACGGCATGTTAAACCTGTGCGCGCGCAAGTGGGGCCTCGCCATTTCCATCACGCGCTTTGTGCACTTTGGCGCGCTGCCCGCGGAGCTTGCCGCGCGCTTCCAGTCCGCGGCCAACGTAAACGCCGCGCTGCTGGATGCAACGCGCGCAGGCGCGACCTCCGCGTCGCTGTTTCGCGTGGCGCAGCAGGCTTACGCCGCAGAGGGATTCCCCGGCGAAGAGCGGATGCATCATCAGGGCGGAGCCACGGGCTACTTCGAGCGCGAATGGGTCGCAACACCGGAAGGCACGGAGGCCGTGGTCAGTCCGCAGGCCTATGCGTGGAACCCTAGCATTCGCGGTGGCAAGGCCGAGGATACAGTGATTGTGAGTGGACAAAAGCTCGAATGGCTCACCGCCACGCCGAGCCTGCCTGTACTCGAATCGACGGTAAACGGTCGCGTATATCGCGCCGCGGGCGTGCTGGTGAAGTAGCGCTAGGCCTTCACTTCGGCGGGCTGCAGTGTAAGCCGCGCGGTGAGAACGATAAGCGCCACCCATAGCGCGTCGGCACCGAGCAAATGCGCGATCTGCAGCCACACCGGCGCAAGCAGCATCACATCCAGCACGCCGAGAACGTACTGCGACGCGAGCAGCACCAGCACCACGGCCGAGAGCGTGCGGTTGTCCCAATACGCATTGCGCTGCGCCGCGCGCACCAGCAGCCAGATGAGAAACACGCAAGCGAGAAACGCGACGGCCGGGTGCGTCCAGCGCCAACGCAGCAGCCATGTACTGCCCGCAGCAAAATCTTTGGTCAGTGCAGAGCGGAGCGACTCAGCCGGGAAGAGCGTGTCGCCCAATGCTGCGAGCGAGCCGGTGACACCGACCGCAAGCACCACAAGGATGCCCATCGCTGCGCCGAAGGGTGCCACCAGGCGCACATCGCCGCGCAGATAACCGCGCGCGCGGCTGAGAAAATGCGCCGTGAGTGCGAGCGAGGCCAGCAGCAGCAGCGTGTTGGTAAGGTGCAGCGCGAGATATGGCGCGCGCAGCGGGGACGTGCTCTGCGCGGTGAGTCCGAGCTTGACGAGCAGCGCGCCGAGGATCGCCTCAACCAGCGTGAAGGCCACGCTCGCGACCGCCGCCGCGCGCGCGAGATGTCCGCGCACCGTGCCGGCGAAGGTCCAGATCAGCAGGCCGACCGCGGAGAAGAACGAGATCCCGCTGGTGATGCGGTGTGTGAACTCAATCATCGTGTCCAGGCGCGGCGAGTGCTGCAGCACGGTGCCGTTACACAGCGGCCAGTGGTCGCCGCAGCCCGCGCCGGAGCCGGTGGCGCGCACCAGTCCGCCCCACAAAATCACCGCGACGAAATACACCAGCACCACCCACGCGAAGCGGCGAAGCGCGGCGGAGGGCAGGCGTTGTGTGTCAGCAGGTACGGCGGCGAGAGGCATTGCGAAGAACTCCAGCCCCAGTGTAGAACATGCGGCAAGGCCTGCGCTCAGGCCCCGAGCATCCGCGCCACATGATTCACAATCATGAGGTCTTCGGCGGGTGGAATCACACGCACTGTGACTGCGGAATCGTCGGTGGATATGATTGCTTCGCCGCGCACGTTGTTGCGCGCTGCGTCAATCTCGATGCCGAGCGCGCCGAGGCCCGCGCAAATCTCGGCTCGCGAAGCGATGTCGTTCTCGCCAATGCCGCCGGTAAAGACCAGCATGTCCAGGCCGTCGAGTTCGACAAAGTAGCTGCCAATCCATTTCTGAATCGTCCACACAAATTTGTCCACAGCGAGCCGTGCCTTGGCGTTGCCGTTCTTGATGGCTTCGCGCAGTTCGCGCATATCGTTGGAGAGTTCGCTCACGCCCAGAAGGCCGGCCTTCTTGCTCGCAACCGTTTCCAGTTGATCCGCGGCCGCTTTGGTGCTTTCGGTTTTCTCCGCAATGTTGCGCAGAATGAAGAGCAGCACGCCGGGATCGATGTCGCCGGTGCGCGTGCCAGCTGATAATGCCGCCGGTCGGCGTCAGCCCCATCGATGTATCGATGCATTTGCCGCTACGAATCGCCGAGATGGACGCGCCGTTGCCGAGATGCGCGACGATAAGCTTCTCCGGCACCTTCGGCTTGAGTTGATACACGATCGACTCATACGAGATGCCGTGCGCGCCGTAGCGCCGCACGCCCATCTCCGCGTACTCCGCGGGAATCGGCAGGCGGGTCGCGACTTCCGGCATGGTGCGATGAAAGTAGGTGTCGAGGCAGACGAAGTTGGGCACGCCGGGGAAGAGGCGCAGCGCCTCGCGCATGATGTAAATCGCAATGGGCGTGTGCAGCGGCGCAAAGGCCGTGTAGCGCTCCATCTCGTCGATCAGCGCGGGCGTGATGCGCTGGTTCTCCTGCACCGTGGGTCCGCCTGCAGACCATGCGATGGCCGATGGCGGCCGGCGCTGGGAAGTCGTCGGAGTTGAGCGCATCGGCTACGAGTTTGAAGGCAGCGGCGCGCGTGGGCAGCGGCTGGTGTCTGATCGACGAGCTTGTTGCCGGCTGCATCCTTGATCCAGAACTTGCCTTGATCGGTGCCGATGCCGTCGACCGCGCCCTCGAAGAGCCGCGTACGTGCACTGCCTGCGGCTTCGTACACAGAGAACTTGATGGAGGACGAACCGCTGTTCAGCACCAGAACAGGTAGAGACGGCATGAGTGATGCGACTCCTCGCAAGTGCAAGACTATCAGCAGCTCTATCGCGCGGGCCAGCGCCAGTTGCGAATCTCCGGCAGGTCTTCGCCGTTTTCCGCCACGTAGAGCTTGTGGCGCTGAATCTGCTCGGAGTACCACTGCCGCGCCGCATCGTGCTTGCGCAGCGAGACGCGGCACGCGCCGGATCGCATCAAGCGCAAGCTGGAAGCGATCGATATTGTTCAGCACGCACATGTCGAACGGCGTAGTGGTGGTGCCTTCTTCCTTGTAGCCGCGCACGTGCATATTGTCGTGATTGTGCCGCCGGTAAGTGAGCCGGTGAATGACCCACGGATAGCCGTGAAACGCGAAGATGACGGGCATGCCTGGCGTGAAAGATATCGTCGAAGTCTTCGTCCGGCAGGCCATGCGGATGTTCCGACTGCGGCTGCAGCGCCATCAGGTCCACGACATTCACCACACGAATGCGCAGATCGGGAACGCGCTCGCGCAGCAGCGTAACGGCGGCAAGCGCTTCCATGGTCGGCACGTCGCCACAGCAGGCCATCACCACATCCGGCTCGCCGTCGTCGTTCGATGCCCACTTCCACACCCCGAGGCCGGTGGTGCAGTGCTGCGATGGCTTCATCGATCGTGAGCCACTGCGGCGCGGGCTGCTTGCCGGCGACAATCAGGTTGATGTAATTGCGGCTGCGCAGGCAGTGGTCGCGCACCGAGAGCAGCGTGTTCGCATCGGGCGGCAGATAGATGCGCACCACATCGGCCTTCTTGTTCAGCAGGTGATCGATGAAGCCGGGGTCCTGATGCGAGAAACCGTTGTGATCCTGCCGCCATACCAGCGAGCTCAGCAGGTAGTTCAGCGAGGCAATCGGTTTGCGCCAGGGAATCTCGCGCGTGGTCTTGAGCCACTTGGCGTGCTGGTTCACCATCGAGTCGACGATATGGATGAAGGCTTCATAGCAGGAGAAGAAGCCATGCCGGCCGGTGAGCAGGTAGCCCTCGAGCCAGCCCTGGCACATGTGTTCGCTCAGCACTTCCATCACGCGCCCGGTGGGTGAAAGGTTCTCGTCAACGGGCAGCGTCTGGGCCATCCAGGCTCTTGCCGGTGCCAGTGATCACGTCGCCGAGGCGGTTGCTGGCGGTTTCGTCCGGACCGAAGACGCGGAAGTTCTTCTGCGTCGAGATTGGCTTGCATCACGGCATGCAGCAGGTGCCCAAGCACGCGCGTCGACTCCACATCGTGCTGGCCGCGCCCTTCGATCTTCACGGCGAAGTCGCGGAAGTTGGGCACGCTGCAGCGGCTGCAGCAGCAGGCCGCCGTTGGCGTGCGCATTCATGCCCATGCGCCGTCGACCCTTGGGCGCGATCTCGGCGAGATCGTCGCGCAGTGTGCCCTTCTCGTCGAAGAGCTCCTCGGGCTTATAGCTGCGCATCCAGTCTTCGAGCAGGCGCAGATGGTCGGGCTTCTCGCGCAACTCGCTCGAGCGGAACCTGGTGCGCGCGCCAGGTGTTCTCCACCGGCTTGCCGTCGACGAATTTCGGGCCCCGTCCAGCCCTTAGGCGTGCGCATAATCAGCATGGGCCATGCGGGCCGCTCGGTCGCGCCTTCTTCGCGCGCGGCCTTCTGGATCGCGGCGATGCGGTCGAAGATCGTATCGAAGACCGCCGCGGCTTGCTGATGCATAGTCTCCGGATCGTCGCCCTCCAGCGTGAATGGCTCATAGCCGTAGCCGCGCATCAGGTCTTCGAGCTCCGCATGCGGAATGCGCGCGAGCATCGTCGGGTTGGCGATCTTGTATCCGTTCAGATGCAGAATCGGCAGCACTGCGCCATCCGTCGCGGGATTGAGAAATTTGTTCGAGTGCCAGCTTGTGGCCAGCGGTCCGGTCTCGGCTTCGCCATCGCCCACCACGCAGGCCACAATGAGGTTTGGATTGTCGAAGGCCGCGCCATACGCGTGCACCAGCGAGTAGCCCAGCTCGCCGCCTTCATGAATCGATCCCGGCGTCTCCGGCGCGACGTGGCTGGGAATGCCGTACGGCCAGCTGAACTGGCGGAAGAGCCGCTTGATGCCGTCGGCATTGCTGCTCGATGTGCGGATAGATCTCCGTGTACGAGCCTTCGAGATAGGTGTTCGCCACCAGGCCCGGGCCGCCATGCCCCGGACCGATGACGTAGATCATGTTCAGGTCGCGCTCGCGGATGAGGCGATTCCAATGCACGTAGAGGAAGTTGAGTCCCGGCGTGGTGCCCCAGTGGCCCAGCAGGCGCGGCTTCACATCGTCCAGCGTCAGCGGCCGCTTCAGCAGCGGATTGTCTTTGAGATAAATCTGGCCCACGGATAGATAGTTGGCGGCGCGCCAGTAGGCGTTCATCTTATTGAGAAGGTCGGGGCTCAGCGGGCCGCGACTGCTCGTTTCAGCCGGCGGTTGGGCAACGGTGATTTGGCTCATGAGGGCACCTCGGGGGGAAGAATCCTAGGACTCAGTCAGACTAGCAGTTGGATGTTAAAGATGTGCGTGACGCCAATCACGCGAACGATTGGCAGCTGGTGAGGTGGCACAAATCGAACGCGATACTGATCAAGAGTCAGAAATAGCGCTTGAGATTCAGGATTTGTGACTCGAATCCATACCAGAGCGCGGTGGCGCACGCAGTGGACACCATGAGCCGGAACGCTACGACCGCTAGATTGCCGGCAACACCGTACTGGTCCATGCGCAGATCGAACCAGCCAAAGTAGATGAAGACGGCGATGTGAATCATGTAGAGGCCGTAGCTGATGCGGCCATAGAAGGCCAGCGGGCCGCGCCGCAACACGGCATTTATCGGATTCTTCGCGCCGGTCGACGCGATCGCGGCCAGCACCGCCCCGGCGAAAGCGATGGCGAGAGCCGAGTCAAGAAATGCCGTGCCGCCTGCGATGGTGGCCGCCGCCGCGATGCCCAGCACAAGCCCGCGAGGCCGAGTGCGAGCCACGCGCGGCGGCTGAGCGCGAGCGTGTAAAGCCCCAACGCCAGCAGGCTGCCGAGCGCGATGCCATCGAGATGGATAAGCGTATGCGTGGGCGTGAGCCATGCGAAAGGATGCATGCGCACCAGCGGGCAGGCGATGACCGCGCCGGCGAGGACAACTGCCAGCAGAGCCGGCGCGCGCAGCAAGCGCACCACCGGCGCCCACACAAAGTAGTATTGCTCCTCAATGGCCAGCGACCACGTTTGCCCAATCGCGGGCGGCAGCGCAGATGAAACAGATTCTGCAAAAAGAAAAGGTAGGCCCACCACGGCGCGGTCTTGACCGCATCCCAGACGCTGGGGCCGATGAACCACGGCGCATTCGCATAGCAGACCGCGAGCACCAGCAGATACACGGGCCAGATGCGCAGCGCGCGCCGCGCATAGAAATTGCGAAAGTAATTTTCCTTGTCGCGCGCTTCAAGCAGGATCGACGTGATCAGGAATCCCGAGAGCACGAAGAAGAGATTGACGCCCGCCCATCCCCACAGCGAGAGGTAGTAGAGCACGGTGCCCGCGAGCCGCGGATGGCAGTGATAGACGACGACCGCGAGAACAGCGAGCCCGCGCAGTCCCTGCAGCTCCGGGATGTACGCGGGCAGCCAGGTTGGGCGTTGGTGCTCATGGCTGGAGACGCGGTTCTGAAAATGCGAACTCGGCGCTTTTCCTTGAAGCATTGGTTAGGGATTAAGCCACTCTTTGTCCGGTCGTGTGATTAAACGCGCGCTAAAGTAAGCCTGATCCATATCAAGAATGGTCTTGATTGAATAGCAATGATTTGTGTCGTCCCTCTCGACCAAGAAACACGAAATGTCGGTTCCATTTGAGGAGTGGAACGGCAGAAGTAGTTGCATCCTGCGTTCAGTCACGTAATAAACAGGAATGGCTGTCTTGTAATTGCGACGAATCTTGGGAGTAAGATTTTCAATCGCTCCTCGGAGGTAATTTCTTACGGATTCATCAGTCGCATCGGGAGGGAATCCAGAACGTTCTTTCGCACGATCAAACATGTGATCGAAAATCTGTGTATCGAGCGCGTAATCGGTATTAAATACATAATCACGGCTATCATTTGAATACCAGGCAAGCCCGGGAGCCCTGATTCCGAAATGCTGTCGAAAGACTTGAGAACGCGCAGTTTCTGTTCCCTTGTATACCCAATCTGAAACACCTTCGGTATGAGTGCCTTTATATTTCTCAAAGACGCAAAAGAGATCTGCAGAGTGCTTATCTTGAAGACCAGAGTTGAAACAGGCCCAATTGTGATCGGCACTTTCGAGGAAGTACTTTCCCGGTTCCTGCTGCTCCAATTCGTGAAGGCGTGCGAAAGTGTACTGCAGATAGTTCCTTAGCTTCGGAGGCTTATTTTTATATCGATTCTCGAATTTTGGCTGGGTAAAATACCACGCATCCCTTCCTTCGAAGGTCTTCTCGGCAAGCGCTATGAAGGTGGCGTCAAAATCCAGTACGGCCAAAGAGAATCACGATTGGGTGAAAGTGAGCGAACGCAGTTTTCGGGTCTTGCTGGCGAGTCTTAGTGAACAAAGATTCGTAGATAGCAATATCCATTGTGCCCCCAAAAATAGTTGGCCCCCGCATGTGTGGGGGCCTTCTCTGATCAACGAAAGCCTTCTGTGAAATGCGAGCGATGCAGAGCTTTTGTGATAAAAAAGCGGGCTTTACCCCAATTGAGAGACAACAGCATAAAAGCTGCTGCTCAATGATTTCTCGTACATGAGCCGGGCCACATGCAAGCATAGTGGCTTATCGGTAACGTTACCCAGCCGCCAGCTGCTTGGCGCGTTCCGTCGCGCGCATCACGGCCTTGATCAGCGTGACGCGCAGGCCGCCTTCTTCGAGCTCGAGGATGCCGTCGATGGTGCAGCCGGCGGGCGTCGTCACGGCGTCCTTGAGCAGCGCCGGATGATAGCCGGTTTCGAGCACCATCTTGCGCTGCGCCGAAGACGGTCTGCGCGGCAAGCTGCGTTGCAATGTCGCGCGGCAGGCCCACCTTCACGCCCGCCTCGGCCAGCGCTTCAATAATGATGTAGATGTACGCCGGGCCCGAGGCCGAGAGGCCGGTCACCGCGTCCATGTGCTTCTCGTCCACGATCACGGCGCGGCCCACGGTCTCGAAGATGCGCTGCGGCCAGCTCCATCTGCGCGGGCGTGACAAAGCGCCCGCGGCACAGGCCGGCTGCGCCCGCGCCCAGCGCGGACGGCGTGTTGGGCATGGCGCGGATCACGCCGATCTCCATGCCCGCGGCCTCTTCAATCGCGCGCGTCTTCACCGATGCGGCAAACGAGACGAGCGTCTTCTTCGGCGTCAGCGCGGGCGGATCTCCGCGATCAGGTCGGGCACCTGGAACGGCTTGACGCCGAGCAGGATCAGGTCGGCTTGCTGCGCCGCGGCCAGGTTGTCGGTGCTCACGTCCACGCCCCACTGCGTGCTCAGCGCAACAGCGCCGCTCGGCGTGGGCCACGGTGGCGTGAATCTGGTCCGGCGCAAACAGGTTCTGCTTCAAAAACGCCTGCAGCAGAATGCCGCCCATCTTGCCCGCGCCCAGCACGGCGACGCGCACGTTGGGCAACTGCGCGGGTACTTCAGCGGGCCTCAACGGCGATCTCCGTCATGATCTTCCTTGTCTTGGTCGAGAGTGGGTTGTAACTCATCTAGCATACGCGCATCGAGTCAATGCGGGCTACAGCCGACTGCGCCTTCTGGCGCGCAATCCACGCGTCGATGCGCGCGCTCAGCACGTCGAGCGGCAGGGCGCCCGCGTCGAGCACCTGGTCGTGGAAGGCGCGGATGTCGAACTTGTCGCCCAGGGCCTTCTTCGCGCGGTCGCGCAATTCGAGAATCTTCAGCTGGCCTACCTTGTAGGCCAGCGCCTGGCTGGGCCATGCGATGTAGCGGTCCACCTCGGCCTGCACGCTGGTCTCGTCGATGGCCGAGTGATCGTGGAAGTAGTCGACCATCTGCTGGCGGGTCCAGTGCTGGGAGTGCACGCCGGTGTCGACCACCAGCCGGATGGCGCGCCAGATATCGCCTTCGAGGCGGCCGTAGTCGGAGTAAGGGTCCTGGTAGAAGCCGACATCCTTGCCCAGCCGCTCGGCATAGAGCCCCCAGCCCTCCGGTGTAGGCGGTGTAACCACTCGAACTTGCGGAACTCGGGAATGCCGTCGAGCTCCTGGGCGATGGAAATTTGCAGATGATGGCCGGGAAGGCCCTCGTGGTACGCGGTGGCTTCCACCTCATAGAGGTTGCGGTCGGTGGCGTTGTACGTGTCGATGCGCAGGCGGCCGGGCCGGCTGCCGTCGGGCGCGCCCGGTTCGTAGTAGGCGGCGGCTGAGGTCTTCTCAAGATAGTCCGGAACCGCCGCTACTTCGAACTTCGCCTTGGGAAGCCGGCCGAAGAGCTGCGGCAGCTTGGCCTGCATCGGGGTCAGGTAGCCCTGGTAGGCGTCGAGCAGCGCATCGGCCGAGGCCGGATGCAGCTTGGGATTGGCCTTGAGGCTGGCGCTGGAAGCTCTCCAGATCCTTGAAGCCGAGCTTCTGCGCGATGGCCAGCATCTCCGGCTTCGTCCTTCTTCACTTCGTCGAGGCCGATCTGGTGAATCTGGTCGGCGGTCAGGTCGGTTGTGGTGGTGCGGCGGATGAGGAACTGGTAGTACTTCGCTCCGTCGGGCAGCGCCGAGAGGCCGGGATCGTCGCGGCCGGCGGGAATGTAGCTGACCTCGAGGAAGCGCGCGAAGCGCATGATAGGCGGGCAGCACCTCTTTGGCGATCGCGTCCAGCATCTCCGTCTTGATGCGCTCTTGCTCCGCTGCGGGAATCGAAGCGGGAAAGCTCTTCAGCGGCATGCGCCAGCGGCGAGTCTTCGGGCTTTTGCGTCGGCCAGCTCCTTGACCTGATCGAGCGCTTTTTCGAGCAGATACTTGGGCGGCACGCGGTGGTCTTCCATGCCGATCGACATGTTTGTCGTCACCTGGTCGAAGGCGTTGGGCATCGCGTGCAGCCGCGCAATCCAGTCGTCGTAGTCCTTCACGGTGGTAAAGCTCAGCTCGGCCACCAGGCGCGCATAGTCGGCGTGGATGCCGTCCATCTGATTGACGGGCATCTCCCACTCTTTGAACTCTGCGCCTTCCTCGTCGTCGGCAAGCTGGCGCAGCAGCAGCTCGCGGCTGATATTGTCCTGCTCGCTCAGGCCGGTGGGGTCGACGGCCGCAATCTGCAGCAGGAAGTTCTGCTCCTGCGCCAGCCAGGCGTTCAGTGCCTTCACCGAGTAGTCGTCGAGCTTGTCGTTGTAGCGCTTGTCGCCGAGGGTGGAGGCGAACTCGGGATCGTGCGCGAGGTTGGCTTCCCAGTAGTCGTGGAAGAGCGCATTGAGCGCCTGGTGGCGATCGGCGACCGAGTCAACCGGCGCGGCCTGCGCGTGGAGCGACGCGGAAGCGAGAGGCAAAGCAAGGGCAAGCGCGGTGAGGGCAGGGAACAGGAGCTTCTTCACGACAGAGGACCTCGACGGGAGAGATGCGATCGTCTGAGGTCGAGTGTAGAAGACCGGGGGAAGGCCCGTATACGGCGATTGCGGCGCTAGTGCGAGAGCACGGATTCGTTGCCGAGGATGCGGTAGAGCGTTGACCGGCTGATGCAGAGCTGGCGCGCGGTGCGCAGCTTGTTGCCGTGGTTCAGGTCCAGCACATAGTGCACATGGTGACGGATCATGGCATCGAGCGACAGGTTCTCGGTGGGCAGCGGCTGCGATTGAGTCCGCGCGGTTTCGGAGTAGCCGGGGATGAGCAGATCGCTCGGAGCGGATGATGCCGTTCTCGGCCTCGAGCAGCGCCGCCTCAAGCACGCTGGAGAGCTCGCGGATATTGCCCGGCCAGTTGTGTTCCAGCAGCCGCGCCAGCGCGCCTGGGCCCAGAATCACGGGCCGCTGCTGATAGCGCGCGCAGATGCGCGTCGAGCAGCGCCTGCGCCAGCGGCGCAATGTCTTCCTTGCGCTGCCGCAGCGGCGGAACTGCGAAGCGAACCGCGGTGAGCCGGAAGGCGAGGTCGGGCATCAGCAGTCCCTGGCCGGCCATCTGGCGCAGCGGCGTCTGCGCCGAAGCCACCAGCACGGCGCGGCCCGGCGGGCGGTCCTGCAGCGCCTTGAGCACGCCCAGCAGCAGACCCTGCCCCGGAGGGGCGAGCAGGTCGACGCGGTCCAGATAGATCATGCCGCCAAGCTGCGCCGGGATCGGCGTCGGTGGCCAGCCACTCGCGCGCATCGCGGCGCTGAAAGGCCGTGCGCGCCGATCGGCGAGCGGCTGAGCAGAAACCGCGGCCAGCGTGTATTTGCCGGTGCCGTGCTCGCCTTCAATGGCGGCCAATCTGCAGATGCGGCGCTGCCATCTCAGCCTGCAGCAGCAACTTGCGCCAGGCCGCGCTCACCCCGACGATCTGACGTGGCGAGCGGCTTCGACCTCAATGAGCCGGGGACCGGTCTGAACGAACTGCTGCTGAAATTGCGCGGCGCTCTGCATGGCTGTCTCCTCGACTCCTTCCGCGAGCCGCAAGACACCCGCATCCTGCGCCTCTCCGGCGGCTGGCAGAGGAACATGATTCCGGACCGATCATGTTCGGCTCATCGGCGGTGCCAAGGATAAGAAACATGAGTCGAGGAGATGCGGCTCTCTTCGGCTCCTTGTGCATAGATTCATTAGAAATTCGTCAGGCTGACGGCTTCGCCTTGCGGAAGCGCTTGGAGGGCTCGTCGGAGAAGATCTGGCCGTCGCGGATATGCACCACGCGATGCGCATATTCGGCGATGTCCGGCTCGTGGGTCACCAGCACGATGGTGTTGCCGTTGGCGTGGAGTGTGTCGAAGAGCGCCATGATCTCGAGGCCGGTCTTCGAGTCCAGGTTGCCGGTGGGCTCGTCGGCCAGGATGATGGAGGGGCTGTTGACCAGCGCGCGGGCAATGGCGACGCGCTGGCGCTGGCCGCCGGAGAGCTCGTTGGGCTTGTGGTTCATGCGCGATTCCAGGCCCACGTCGGTCAGCGACTTGCTTGGCGCGCTCGATCGCGCTCGGCCGCGGGCGTGCCGTTGTAGATCAGCGGCAGCTCGACATTGTGCAGCGAGCTGGCGCGGGCCAGCAGGTTGAAGGTCTGGAAGACGAAGCCGATCTCCTTGTTGCGGATGCGCGCCAGCTGGTCGTCGTCCAGCTCGCTGACCAGCTGGCCGTTGAGCCAGTACTGCCCTTCGAGGGCGTGTCGAGGCAGCCGATCAGGTTCATCAGCGTGGACTTGCCCGAGCCCGACGGCCCCATGATGGCCACATACTCGTTGTGCCGGATGCGCAGCGAGATGCCGCGCAGCGCCTGCACCTGCTGCTCCGAGCCCATGTCGTAGGTGCGCCACAGGTCCTCGACCACGATCACGTCGCCGCTGGGCGGCCGCGCCGCTGGCGGTTTCGATCTCGGTGATCGATGCTGTTCAGAGCCATCCGAATCTCATCCTTTGCCGTCTGCTGAACCGTGCGATGATGCCTCGTGTCGAGCGCCGTTCCGCCGGGCCTCGCTGCCGCTGCCTAGGAACTCGGCCGGAGTTACGGTGACGCGGCTTGTCGGTGTCGCGCTTCACCAGCGAGCCGTCCTTCAGGCCGCGCAGTGTCTTGTACGGGCCGGTCACAATCTTCGTCGCCATCGGCTGCAGCCGCTGAGAGCACTTCGATATCGGTGGCGCCGGTGATGCCGGTGGTGACGGGAACAAACTTCGCCCGCAGCTTGCCGTGCGCGTCCTTGTCGACCACAAAGACGCCCTGCTGCGGCTTGTTGCGGCTGCGTGCCGGAGGCGTCGACGCCGCCTGCACGCCTCGCCGTCTTGCTGCTCGGTCGCAGCCGGCTCGTGCATGGTCAGCGCCTGAATGGGCAGCGAAAGCACATTCGGTCTTGTGCGCGGTGGTGATCTTGGCCGTGCGGAGAGGCCGGGCCGCAGCTCGTCGGCGGGGCTGATCGAGCGTGACCACAACCTTGAAGTCCTTGGCCTCTTCGGTGCCGGTGGTGGACTGCGAGGTGGCCACGCCGGTGGAGCGCAGCAGCGCCTGATCGCCGACCAGCGTCACGTGGCCTTTGAAGACCTTGCCGGGCATCGCGTCCACGGTCACATCGGCCGGCTGGCCAATCTGGATGTTGACGATGTCGGTCTCATCCACCTTGACCTCGGCGGTGATCACGCTCATGTCGGCAAGCGTCATCAACGTGGAGCCCTCGGTGTTCTGAATGCCTTCGACCACGGTCTCGCCCTCGCGCACCGGCTCGTTGGTCACGATGCCGTCAAAGGGCGCGATGGCCTGGTCAGGTCGAGCGCATTCTGGTTGGCGCGCAGGGTGGCTACCTGGGTCTGCAGGTGCCCGCGCGCCGAGTCGGTTTGCGCCTTGGCCTGGTTCAGGCCGGCCACGGCCTGCGCCACCGAGGCCACGTCGAGGTCGTAGGCGGCCTTCTTGGCGTCGTAGTCCTGCTTGGCCATGATGCCGTCTTTGTAGAGGGCCTGCGCGCGGTCCCAGTCCAGCTTTTTCTGCTCCAGGTCGGCCTGGCGTGCTCCACGTTGGCCTCGGCGGTCTTTTCCGCGGCAATATAGGAGGCGATGTCGGTCTTGGCGGCGGCGATGGCGGCTTCCTGGCCGGTGACCTGCGCCTCCTGCTGCACGTTCTCGACGGTGGCCACAATCTGGCCCTTCTTCACGTGGTCGCCCTCTTTCACATAGAGGTGGGTGATGCGGCCCAACGAGGTGGCGCCCACGTTCACATAGGTCTTGGGCTTGATCTGGCCGGTGCCGCTGACGACGGTCGTCAGGTCCTGCCTGGCCACTTTGGCGGTCAGCACCTTGGTGTAGCCGGACTGCTGCTTGATAGACCATGAAGGCCACAAGCCCGGCAGCCACAACAACACCGAGAACAATCAGAAGTATTTTTTTCATGAGTGCGAATGCTCCAGGCTTCCCCTGAGTCCAGTGTACGCAATCGCTCGTCTTTCCGGTTCCCGGACAGGCTTGATTTTCGGTCCCCGGCCGCGTTTCCCGGACTTGCCTCGGCACGTTTTGCCGCTGGCAGGACCTACGGGCGCAAAATGGCAATTTCCGTGAACGGCGCCTGCTGTGACTCAGAAATACGGTGCGTTATTTCTTGGACGAAGACTCGGCCTCCATCGTCTCAAAATAGCGGGGCCGCTGGCAAACGATTTACGCCGCGTAAGGCGCGGATTGCGCTAACCTTTTCCCCGATTCCGGTTAACCTTTCCCTCTCCCATCCGTCCAACTGCCGAATCGGACTCCGTCCGCAAGTCTTGCTCCAGCCTTCCTGGGACCCGTAGAATAGGGGATCGCAGGAGTATTTTAAGGCAATGATGTTTAACAGTCGTACCGTCCTCTATGTCGCACTGGGTTGCGGCCTTGTATTGGTCTCCCAGTCTCCCGGCTCCAGCAGCGCCAGCAGTGCAGGACACTGGCTCAGTCCGCCCAGCGGCAGGACCAGGATGTCGGATCCCCTCAAGCGCCCCGCTCAGCGACAAGGAGCAGTTCGGCCGCCCAGAAGGCGCTCCGGCAGGAGTTGAAGGGCGCCTACAAGACCTGGCTGGACCAGGAAGTTCCCTACATCATCTCCGACGAAGAGCGCAAAGCCTTCATGAGCCTGAGCAACGACGAGGAGCGCGACGCCTTTATCGAGCAATTCTGGCTGCGCCGCAATCCCAATCCCGATTCGCCCGAGAACGAGTTCCGCGAAGAGCACTACCGGCGCATCGCCTACGCCAACGAGCAATTATGCCGCCGGCAAGCCGGGCTGGAAGACCGACCGCGGCCACATCTACATCGCCTTGGGCCCGCCCGACTCGATCGACTCCCACCCCTCCGGCGGCGTGTATCGAGCGGCCCATGGAAGAGGGCGGCGGCGAAACCTCCACCTTCCCCTTCGAGATCTGGCACTACCGCTATCTCGAAGGCATCGGCGAGAACATCGACATCGAGTTTGTAGACACCTGCCAGTGCGGCGACTACCACTTCACCATCGACCGCAGCGAAAAGGACGCGCTGCGCCAACGTGCCCGGCGCCGGCCTGACCGCAGTGGGAAGAGATGGGCCAGGCCAAGAAGGCCGACCGCTTCAAGGGCGGCTTTGAGAACCTGGGCACCGGTCCGATGTCGTCGGGTCGCAGGCGTCCAAGGAGTTCGACCGCATCGAGCTGGCCGCCAAGATCTTCGCGCCGCCGCCGGTCAAGTTCAAGGACCTGGACGACTTCATCTCCGAGCACAAGCTGCATCAACGGCCCGATCTTCCCGTTCGATGTGCGCACCGACTTCGTGAAGGTGACCGAGAACATGGTTCTGGTTCCCGATCACGCTGCAGATCAAGAACCGCGACATCACCTTCGTGACCAAGGACGGCGTCGTCCAAGGGCGTGGTCAACATTCTGGGCAAGGTCACCACGATCATGCACAAGACGGTGCAGACCTTTGAGGACACGGTCGAGGTGGAACAGCCAGCCGAGCTGCTGGAGAAGTCGCTCGACCGCAAGTCGGTCTACTGGAAGGCGCTTCCGCTGCTGCCCGGCCTCTACCGTCTCGATATCGCCATCAAGGACGTGAACAATCCCGACCACATCGGCATTTACGGCCGCGGCTCTGAACGTCCCGAGCTTCCACGATGAGAAGCTGGCGACTTCCAGCGCTGATCCTGGCCGACGAGATGAACGCCGGTCGATTCGCGCGACATCGGCAGCGGCAACTTCGTCATCGGCAACACCTTCATCCGGCCTCGCGTGAGCTCCAACCCGGCCACGCCGGTGAGCTTCAAGCGCAGCCAGAACCTGAATTTCTGGATGCAGGTCTACAATCTGGGCATCGACGACGCCACCAAGAGTAACTCGGCCACGGTTACCTACCAGATCGTCGATACGGCGAACAACAATGTTCTCTTCGAGAAGAACATGGAATCAAAGGACTTGGGCGCGCACAGCGACCAGTTGACGGTGGAAAAAACGCTGCCCATGGCCGGGCTGCAGCCCGGCAAGTACAAGGTGACGATCAAAATAAATGACGCAATCTCAAAACAAGAGATTGCGCAATCGGCACCTTTTGTCGTGGAATAGTATGCAACTCGCCCAACAAGGTCAACCGGACACAAGATTCGGCAGAGCCGTGCGAGTGCGATTTTGGGACAGGTCTGCCAGGGACGCCGCCGGGTCACAAGGACACGGATGATGCGCAGGCTTCATTTCGCTGTCTTCGTCGTGCTGATTGCTCTGGGTGCTGCTCCTGTCTACGGAGCTGCTCCGGGATCGGTTTCAGGCGTGGTGCGCGACTCTGCCGGGGTGCCCCAGATCGGCGCAGTCGTCCAGCTTGCTGCGCCCTGACTTACAGCGTCGTCGCCAGCGTTTACACCAACGAGCAGGGCCGCTTCACCATACCCTCCGTGCTGCCCGGCCGCTACTGCCCTCAAGGCCATGGGCACCTCGTTCCTGCCCTCGCTGCGCGGAGAACGTCCGCATCCGCCGCGGCACCATCGTCAACCTCACACTCAACACCTTGTATGAAGTCGATGCAGTGGCTGCCCGCCGAGCCGCGCGCCGCCAACGCCCAAAAAGACGATTGGGCCTGGACCCTGCGTTCCGCCGCCAACCGGCCGCTGCTGCGCTGGCTCGAAGATGGTCCGCTGGTGGTGGTTTCCGACGGTCCCGGCAGGCAGCCCAAACTGAAGGCGCGCCTGATGGCGACCGGCCGGCCAGGGCACCTTCGGCGAGAGCGGCGAGCGCCTGACCGCAGCGATTGAAGAAACCCCCGAAGACAGCCGCGAGCTGCTGGCCCGCGTCGATTTTGCTCCCGCCACCGATGCCGGCATGGAATCGATGCTCGGCTTCCGTCAGGATCTGGGCTTTGCCGGCTCGGTGCAGTCGGTGGCCGCGGTCACCATTCATCCGGAGATTGATACCGCCGGCTCTGAAGGCCTCGACGAAGCCGTGATGCGCACCTGGGAAACCTGAACCTGGGCGACGAATTTGAAGGTGAGGTGGGCGCGGAGCAGGTGCTGGCGCGTTTCAGCCAGGACTCGCCCAACACCGTGATCGCCGCGCTGCCCTTTGCCTCCGTCGGATATCGCCAGGGCAACTCGATTGTGCGCTACCGCATGGCGACGGCCATCGCCCCAGCAGGCGACGCCGACGAGGCGCGCGCGACCTATTACATGCCCGCAGTCGCGCTCCGCGAGGGCCGTCTGGCTCTCGAGCGCGGCATGCATCAGGAGATTGGCTGGGAGCGCCGTACCGACGCATCCAGCGTCTCTGTCACCGTGTTCTCTGACCGCCTGGAAAATCCCGTCCTCGAGGCTTCCGGTCCGGGCTCCTTCGCCGGCGCTGAGGGTGTGCTTACCGATTCGGCCAGCGGCCTGCTCCGCATGGCCGGGGCCAACTACTCTGACGCAGGTTTCACCGCCACCGTCGAGCGCCGCCTGCCCACCGGCAATCGCGTGCGCCTGAGCTATGCCAACGGCGACGCACTGGCCATGCCGGTCTCCGTGCACCCCGTGCAGTTGGCGCAGCTTGTCGGCATGGCCCGTCCCCGCCGCGTGCAGACGTATTCCCTCTCGCTCTCCGGCACACTCGATGGCACCGGAACCAAGTGGCGCGCGAGCTACCGCTGGCAGCCCGACGACACGGTGACGCAGGTCGCACCCTTTGCGGAAGACGTCGCATCGCCCTACCTGAATGTCCACCTGCGCCAGCCTCTCTGCGGCCATCGCGAGGGAGGGACCACGAGCGTTGAAGCGCTGCTCGACGTGCGCAACCTGCTCGCCGAAGGCTACCGCCCCTTCATCACCAGCGACGGCACAATGCTGATCTTCGCGCAGGATCAGCGCGCCATTCGCGCCGGCCTCGCCTTCACTTTCTGAGTCGCTCCGCACAAGCCCCATGCAGCTTGGGAATCCACTTCCGCCTGTGCTATAGTTTTTCTTGGCAGCGAGAGATTTTCGCCTGCCGCAGCCGCGCTCCGCAGTCTCCCGCCGCGCGGCCATCACAATCCCTGGACGCGTAGCTCAACTGGCAGAGCATTCGGCTCTTAACCGACAGGTTGTAGGTTCGATTCCTACCGCGTCCA
>CAWAPM010000005.1:0-494844 GCA_963783925.1 uncultured Acidobacteriaceae bacterium
TCGCGGTCAAAGCGCGCGCCCCACTCGATCAGCTCCGCAACGCGCAGCGGCCCTTCCGCCACCAGCAAGCGCGCCGCGGCACGATGCACCAGTCCATCGCCGGCGCCAATGGTGTCCTTCAGGTGCAGCGCAACATCCTCGTTGCCGCTCATCGCAACTGCGATGCCGCCTTGCGCGTAGTGCGTGTTCGATTCTGCAACAGCTTCTTTGGTCACCACAAGCACTGCGCCGTACCCAGCGAGTTCCACAGCTGCGCGCAGGCCTGCCACGCCCGCTCCTACCACCAAATAATCTGTCTGTACTGCCACCGGCATAACCTTTGAGGCTATCACTGCGGCGTCGCACAGAGCGCAACGCCAGCAAATGCGACATGGCCTCATCCATTAGGATGGATGTCAGCGAGACCTGATTCGATGCAGACCATCCGAGTCGCTACTCCTTCGGCGCGATACGACGTCTTTACCGGCAGCGGCCTGCTGGGCTCGCTCGCGCCGCGCATCGAGCGCATCGCGGGCAAATTGCCGCGCCGCGTCTTTGTTCTCACCTCGCCGGAGATCTGGGCGCTTTGGGGCAGAGCTTTTCTTGCTTCCTTTGCCGAGCCGCCGATCGCGCTTTTTCTGCCCCCGGGCGAAAAACACAAGACCATGGCCAGCGTGGAGAAGCTGCTGCGCCAGATGATTGCGGCGGGCGGCGATCGCGGCTCGCTGCTGATCGCGTTGGGCGGCGGCATCGTGGGCGACGTGGGCGGATTTCTCGCCGCGATTTTCATGCGCGGCATTCCCTATGTCCAGGTGCCCACGACGTTCCTCGCGCAGGTTGATTCGTCCGTCGGCGGCAAGACCGGCGTGAACCTGCCCGAAGGCAAGAACCTCGTCGGCAGCTTTCATCATCCGATTGCTGTGTTTGCGGATATCGACGTGCTGGGCACGCTCCCCGATCGCGAACTGCGCGCCGGCCTAATGGAAAGCATCAAGGCCGGCATCATCCGCGATCGCGCGCTGGTGCGCTTCATGGAAGAGCATGCGGAAGAGATGCTGCGTCGCGATGCCAAGGCGCTCGAAAAGGTGATCGCCGCATCGATCCGCATGAAAGCCGCCGTGGTGAATCGCGACGAGCGCGAGAACGGCTTGCGCATGATTCTGAACTTTGGCCACACGGTGGGCCACGCCATCGAGACAGGTGACGCGCTACAAGGTGCTGTTGCACGGCGAGGCGGTGGGCTGGGGCATGATTGCGGCGCTTTATCTCGCGCGCAAGCGCCGCACGTATCACGGCGCCCAGTTCGAACGCCTGGAAAACCTGATTCATCTCTACGGTCCGCTCCCGCCGCTCAAGCTGCGTGCGGCGAAGCTGATGGCGGCCACCGGCGGCGACAAGAAGAACGTCGGCGGCGTGCGGCGATTCGTGTTGCCCATCGGCATCGGCGATGCGGGCGTTGTTGAGGATGTGACGACCGCCGAGATGGAGGCCGCGGTCAGCTACATGCTGGTGCGCGCCAAGGAACGGCGCGCCTGATGCCAGCGACGGGCGCAGGCCGGCGGGCGCGACGGACGAAGCGGCTGCGCGCGCAGTCCGTGCGGCAGATGTTCGACTCCATCGCTCCGCGCTACGACCTGCTGAATCATGTGCTCTCCGCCAATGTCGACCGGCTGTGGTGGTGGCGCGCGGCGCGGCGTTCCGTCCGGTGCTCGCCGATCCCAACGCCGCGATCCTCGATATCTGCTGCGGCACCGGCGATATGACCATGGCGCTGCTGAAGCACCGTCCGCCAGGATGCGCGGCCCATTCTCGCGGCAGATTTTGCGCGCGGCATGCTGAGCCGCGGCGCGCAAAAATTCGCTGCGCGTGGCAAAGATGGCTCGACGCCATCGCGCTCGAAGCCGATGCGCTGCATCTGCCGCTTCGCTCGGCATCGCTCGATCTGATCGTGACCGCGTTCGGCTTTCGCAATCTGGCCAACTACGAAGCCGGCCTGCGCGAGTTCCATCGCGTGCTCAAGCCCGGCGGGCAATTGGGCATTCTCGAGTTCAGCGAGCCAGGCGGCCTGATCGGCAAAGCCTACGCCGTCTACTTCCGCCGCATTCTGCCGGCCATCGGCCGCCTGATCTGCGGCGAAGACGGCCCTTACAGCTATCTGCCCGCTTCGGTGGGCAATTTCCACCGCCGCCGGAGATGCTGGCGCTGATGCGCGCTGCCGGCTACGAAGTGCGCCTGGCAGCCCTACACCTTCGGCATTGCCGGGTTGTACACGGCAGCGCGGGCGGATGTAGCCTGAAAGCGCGATGACCCACGCAGCCATCAGCCCGCCGCTCCCTGGCCGGCCCGCACGGGATGCGGCCTCGCTCTCCGCTGCAAAGCGCCGCGTGGCGCTGCAGTCCATGCTGGCCGCGGCAGCGCATGACGCTGCTGAAGCTGGCAGCGGGCCTCTTTTCCGGCTCGCTCGGCGTGCTTTCCGACGCGGCGCACTCCGCGCTCGACCTGGCCGGCGCGGCGCTCACCTTCTTCTCCGTGCGCGTCTCGGACAAGCCCGCCGACGAAGACCATACCTACGGCCACGGCAAGTTCGAAAACCTGTCCTCCTTCGGCGAGGCCGGCTGATGGCTGTCTCCTGCGCGTGGATCATCTGGGAGGCGATGCAGCGCATCATGCGCGACACGCGTCGAGCTCCATCACTCCCTGTGGCCGGTGCTGGTGCTTGCTTTCGATCGCTGTCGACTACTGGCGCTCGCGCCGACTTCGCGCCGTGGCCGAGCGCACCGGCTCGCCCGCGCTTGCAACGGATGCGTTCCATTTTGCCTCGACATCTGGTCGACTTTCGCCGTGCTCGCCGGTCTGGGCGCAAGCTGGGTTGGGCAGCAATATCAAATTGAGTGGCTGCGCTATGCCGATCCCGTTCGCGGCTATCGTTGTTTCGCTCATGATTCTGCGCATCACCGCGCGGCTCACGCGCGAGACAGTCGCGGTGCTGATGGATGAGGTTCCCGCCGAGACGCGCAGCCGGATCGTCGCAGAGGTGGAGCGGGTGCCGGGCGTGCTCGCGGTGGAGCAGGCGCGCGTGCGCCGCTCCGGCGCCGACTATTTCGCTGACCTGACGCTCGCGCTGCCGCGCCGCTACACCTTCGAGCACACCGGCGAGCTGGTGCGCGCCGCCACGGACGCGGTGCATCGCGCGCTTCCCCAGGCCGACGTGGTGATTCATACCGTTCCCCGCAAGGCTCGCGCCGAAAGCATCTTCGACCGCGTACGCGCTGTAGCCGCACGCAACAACGTCAGCGTGCACGACCTGAGCATGCAGTCGCACCATGGCAAGCCTGCGCGTGGAGCAGCATGTGGAATTGGACGAAACGCTGCCACTGCAGAAGGCGCACGATTTTGTCACTGCGCATCGAAGGCGGAGATTCTGCGCGAAACGCCGGAGATCGATTCCGTGCTGACGCATATCGAGAGCGAGCCCGCCACCATCGAAGCAGCCCGAAGAAAACCTGGTAGAGGACCGGCGCATCGAGAGGGCGCTGCGCGCGGCCGCCGCGCATTACGAAGAGATTGTGGATGTGCACGAGATTACCGTGGCGCGCTCCGGCGAGCACATCTCTCTCTCCTGCCACTGCACGCTGCCTGACGAGCTGCCCATGGTGCGGGTGCATGAAGTCATCACGGCGCTCGAAGACCGCTTCAAGCTGGAATGTCCCGAAGTCTACCGCGTCACGATTCATCCCGAACCCGTGACCGATAACACGCGCTAGTGACGGAGACAAATTGCATGATTGCGCACAGCGAATGGAAACACGATAGCGTCTTCGAAGGGCGCGCGGAAAACGGCAACACGATTCTGTTCGACGCCGATTCCGCGCACACCCACGGGCCAAGCCCGATGGAAGCGGTGCTGATGGCGCTCTGCGCTTGCACCTCGGTCGACGTGGTCGAGCATTCTCAAGAAGAAACGCCAGCCGCTCACCGGCCTGCGTGTCTCCGCCGCCGCTACACAGGCGGATGCGCCGCCACGCGTGTTCACGCACATCCAGCTCACGTATACCGTCCGCGGCAAGCTAAGCCGCAAGGCGGTGGAAGATGCGGTTTCGCTTTCGAAGAACAAGTACTGCTCCGTCTCGCTCATGCTGGAGAAGGCGGCGACAATCGAATACGAAATCGTCTATCCCGACGGAGAGCCGGAGCCATGAAGAGCCGCGCGCTGCTCAATCTTTTCCAGATGGCCTCACTGGTGATGGTACTGATTGCCGTGGCACTGCTCTCCGCCATCACCACGATGCACTTTGCCATTCATGGCGCAGAGGTGCAGGTGCCGGCGCTGAAAGGCATGACGGTCGCCGAGGCGCGCAGCCAGGCAGCTGGGATGGGCCTCACGCTCGATGTGGACAATCGCTATTACTCCGGCGACGTGGCCGCAGGGCACATCTTGTCGCAATCGCCTGCGCAGGGCACGGTGGTGCGCCGCGAGTGGCGCGTGCGCGTGGCCGAGAGCCTGGGCCCGCAAAAGGTCGACGTGCCTGATGCCGTCGGCAGCGATCAGCGGTTAGCCGCACTGCAATTGCGCCGCGTCGGCCTGGATGTCGGCACGACCGCACATCTGCCCTGGGCTGCATCGGCCGAAGGCGCAGTAATTGCGCAGGACCCGCCCGCGCACGCGCAGGGCATCGCGCGGCCCAGCGTGAATTTGCTGGTGGCCGCGCCGGAGGACGACGACTGCGGATGGATACGTGATGCCCGATCTCATCGGCGTGCCGATCGTGGCGGCACAATCGGAACTCGCCGCTGTCGGCATCAAGACCGCGACGCCGACTTTTATCAGCGTGCCGATTCCCGCGCCGAGCACCGGCGCAGCGCCGCCTGCGTTACCCACCCCGCCCGGCTCGGTCGTCAGCCAGCAGCCGACCGCCGGGGCGCGCGTCGATCAGACGACCGAAGTCCGACTCACTGTCGCCAAGTAGGCGGTTCGAAATGCTCGCCTGCCGCATCGAATGAATTAGATGACTCAGAATTCCCGCGAACCAGCACCGATCAGCTCAGGCGCTCGCCTCGTCCCGCGATTATTCGCACGCATGGCGCGCGCTGCGTCATCGCAATTTCCGGCTCTTTTTCGGCGGGCAGAGCATTTCGCTGATCGGCACGTGGATGACCCGCGTGGCGACTTCATGGCTCGTCTACCGGCTAACCGAATCGGCGCTGCTGCTGGGAACTGTCGGCTTCGCCGGACAGATTCCGACCTTTCTGCTCGCGCCGTTCGCCGGCGTGATCGTGGATCGCATCGACCGGCACAAAGTACTGGTATGGACGCAGGCTCTGGCGATGGTGCAGTCTCTCGCGCTGGCGTGCGCTCACGCTCGCGCATCGCATCACCATCGCCGAAGTGCTGGCGCTGAGCGCATTGCAGGGCGTCATCAATGCCTTCGACATGCCGGGACGCCAGTCGTTCATGGTGAAGATGGTGGAGAGCCGCGACGATCTTTCCAATGCCATCGCCATTAACTCGTCCATGGTGAACATGGCGCGCCTCATCGGCCCGTCGCTGGCTGGATTGCTGATTGCCGCAACCAATGAGGGCTGGTGCTTTCTTGTCGATGGCATCAGCTATATTGCCGTCATTGTGTCTTTGCTGATGATGCATCTGGACAAATCCGCGGAGGAGCGTCACGCCGCATCGATGATCGAGCAGCTTCGCGAAGGCTGGACCTATGTTTCTGGATTCCGATCGCTGCGGACCATTCTGTCGCTGTTTGCACTCCTGAGCCTGATGGGCTGGCCGTTCATGGTGCTGATGCCGATCTTCGCTGCGCAGGTACTGCATGGCGGCCCGCATACGCTAGGCTTCCTGATGGGCGCCGTGGGCGTGGGCTCGCTCATCTCCGCGCTGAGTTTGGTCTTCCGCCGGTCGGTGCGCGGGCTCACGCGGATGATTCCGATTGCCGCTGTGGTCTTCGGCACGGGACTGATCTGCTTCGGCTTCTCTACGTCGCTCGTGGCTTTCTCTGCCGCTGATGCTGCTTACCGGCTTTGGCATGATGCAGGGGCTGACGGCGAGCAACACGATCATTCAGACGCTGGTGGACGAGAAGATGCGCGGCCGCGTGATGAGCTATTACACGATGGCGTTCGTGGGGATGGCTCCGTTTGGCAGCCTGCTGGCGGGCGCGCTGGCTCATGCCATCGGCGCGCCGCATACGGTGATTGTGAGCGGCATCGCCTGCATCCTTGGCGGCGTGTGGTTCTGGTCGCGGCTGCCGGGCCTGCGCAAAGAGATGCGGCCGATCTACGAGCGGCTTGGCATCGTGCCGCAGAGAAACCCGGTCGTGGAAGAAGCCGCGGAGGGTTGAGCGGCTATGATGAACTGCGTTGCGAGGATGAGTGGCGATGGGATTGAGCGAAGATCTCGAACAGATAAGCAGGCAGGAGCGCGAGCTCGTGTTTACGCGCTTCGATGCTGGCATGGCGTGGGAGCTCGGCGCAGGTTTGCACGTGCTGGCGTCCGAGCGCAGGCTTCCGGTGGTGATCGACGTGCGCCGCTTTGGGCAGCCGCTGTTTTATGCCGCGCTTGAGGGCACGACGCCCGACAATGTGGACTGGGTGCGGCGCAAGAGCAATGTAGTGGCGCGATTCCATCGCAGCTCGTATGCGATTGGGTTGAAGGAAAAGATCAAGGGTGAATCGCTGATCGAGAGCCAGGGACTTGCGATTGCCGACTATGCGACGCATGGTGGATCGTTCCCGATTGCCGTTGTGGGCGCGGGCGTGATCGGCAGCGTGACGGTCTCCGGCTTGCCGCAGCGGGCCGATCACGAGCTGGTGATTGAGGTGCTGTGCGGGCTGCTGGGACGGAACTACGAAAAGCTGCGGCTGGTGAAGGAGTAGTCTTCAGCGCTCGGCTTTCTCAAGGACAGCGACAAAGAAGCCGTCTGTGCCGAGCGAGCCGGGCAGCAGGCGGAGATAGCCTTCTCCTGTGATGCAGTTGCGTAGCTGATCTGTGCCCTGCTTCGGTCACGATGCCCTCGCGCAACATCTGATCGAGGCGCTGGTGCAGCGAAGCGATGCGCGCGTCGGGCTGCTCCGCAAGCACTGCAGACAATAACCTCCTCATTCTCTTCCGGCTCAATCGAACACGTGGAGTAGACGACGCGGCCGCCGGGACGCGCTGCGCGGATGGCGGCGGTGAGAATGGCACGCTGACGCTCGGCCTGGCGCGCGAACTCCTCGGGCTGCAGGCGATGGCGAATCTCAGGATTGCGCCCCAGCGTGCCGGTGCCACTGCAGGGCGCGTCGACCAGAACGAGGTCATAGACGGCTTCATTGGTAAGCGCTGCTGCATCAGCGAGGCGGCACTCGATGCGGTCCCCGAAGGACGCGAGACGCTTGCGGAGGTGCGCGAGGCGCGGTTCGCTGGAGTCGCAGGAGACGATGCGCGCGCGCGGATTGCGCTCGGCGAGGATGAGCGTCTTGCCGCCAGGCGCGGCGCAGCAATCGAGAATCGATTCGCCTCTGCCCATAACTTCCGCGACAAGCTGCGATCCTTCATCCTGCCAGCGGACGCGGCCTGCTTGGAATGCCGATGACGCTGTTACATCGCCATTGATGACGCGGCGCGCTGCTGCGAGAAATGCCCCTGGCGCGAGTTCGATTCCTGCGGAGTTCATCTCCTGTTCCGTCGGACGGTCTGCTATGCGTAGCGTGTGCTCCGCTTGACTCTGCCCATGCGTGCAGATGGCTTGTGCGGAGGCTTCGCCGAAGTTGCGTGTCCAGCGCTCGACCATCCAGGCTGGATAGGCACGCAGAGCGTCTTGCTCCGTGAGCGGCGCCGGTTGCGCGGCGAGCTTGCGCAGGACGGCGTTGACCATGCCGGAGGCGAAGCGATGCCCCGCCTGCTTCGTCAGCTCCACGCTTTCGTCGATGACGGCGCGGGCGGGAATGCGATCGAGGAAGAGAAGCTGGAATGCACCGAGGCGCAGAGCGATGCGGACTTCCGTGTCGAGTTTCGCATTGGGCCGCGCGAGCAGAGGACGAATGCGCTCATCGAGCACAAGCTGCCAGCGCAGCACGCCGAGGACGAGCGCGGTGGCGAGATGGCTGTCCGCGGTCGAGAGATTTGCGGTCTTGTTGCGCAACTGATCGTCGGAGTGCGCGTGGCCTCGTTCAACTGACTTGAGAATTTGAAACGCTGCCGCGCGTGCCGGCGCAACCGCAGACATGGCGCTCAACCGAGCCGCGCGCCGGCGTAGAGCTGCGTGCCGCGCAGAAATTCCGCCGCTGTCATGCGCTTCTTGCCTTCGAGCTGCACTTCGATGAGCTCGAGCCAGGTGTTCTGCGAGCAGGCGGCGAAGAGCTTGTCGCCATCGAGCTCGACCTGGCCGGGCTTTGCATCGGCGGGCGCGACAAGGCTCCAACTTTCCGCGACGTCCATGCGGTGCACAATGAGTTTCTTGCCGTTGAGCACGGTGAACGCGCCGGGCCACGGCTGGAAGCCGCGCCAGCGATTTCTGAGTTCGGTCGCAGTGCGCGTGGCAAAGTCCATCTGGCCGTCTTCGCGCGTAAGCAGAGGCGCAAGCGTGGCGAGAGCGTGATCCTGCGGCTTGGGTTTGATGGAGCCGTCGTCGAGGCCTGCGAGGGTTTCAACGACGAGCGGTGCGCCGCGCTCGGAGAGAATGCTGAACAAATCCGCGGCGGTTTGGTCAGAGCCGATTTCGATCTGCTGCTGAAGAAGAATCGGGCCGGTGTCGAGGCCTTCTTCGAGCAGCATGGTGGTGTTGCCGGTGACGGTTTCGCCCATCGCGACGGCCCACTGAATGGGCGCTGCGCCGCGATATTTCGGCAGCAGAGAACCGTGCAGGTTGATGCAGCCGAGGCGCGGCAAGCGCGAGCATCCACGGCGGAATGATGCGGCCATAGGCGACGACGACGATGGCATCGGGCGCGATGGATTCAAGCTGCGCGCGAAACTCGGCGTTGTTGCGAATCTTCTCTGGCTGCGTGACAGCGATGCCCGCGGCGAGCGCGGTCTGCTTGACGGGCGGAGCGACGAGTTCCTGCGCGCGGCCGACGGGCGGTCGGGCTGGGTGACGACGAGCGCGATCTCGTGGCCTGCGCCGCGCAACGCTTCGAGCGTGGGCACGGCGAAGCGCGGCGTGCCGCAGAAGACCAGCTTCACGCGCTCACCAGGTGCCTTCGCGCTGCATCTTGCGAATTTTGCGCAGATTCAGATCGCGCTTGAGGCCGCTCATGCGGAAGATGAACAGCATGCCATCGAGGTGATCGATCTCATGCTGAAAGGCGCGGGAGAGCAGCTCTTCGCCATCCATCTCGAACCACTTGCCGTGCTCGTCCTGGGCGCGGATGCGCACCTTGGCCGCGCGCTGAATCTTCTCGCGAATCTCAGGGAAGCTCAGGCAGCCTTCTTCTTCGTACTGCTTGCCTTCGCGCGCGATGATTTCGGGATTGATCAGCACCAGTTTCTGCGCGGGGTCTTTGCCCTGGCTCAGGTCGATGACGGTGATGCGCTTGGCCACGCCCACCTGCTGCGCGGCCAGGCCGATGCCCTGCGAGGCATACATGGTCTCGAACATGTCGGCGACGAACTTGCGCAGTTCGCTGTCGAATTCGCGTAACCGGTTCGCCGGGCTGCTGAGAGCACCGGCTCGGGATATTTCACAATCTTCAGAATCATTGCTTCTGCTTAAAAGCTCCGTATCTGTTCGATGTATCCGTCGAAATTTCGCTTCATCTCGAGCAGCCGAGTCGCCGCCGAACTTCTGCTGCGCGAGGCCGGCCACGGTGAGCGCGACCATGGCTTCGGCAGCCACGCCCGCGGCGGGCACCACGCAGATATCGCTGCGCTCGTAGCTTGCGCTGGTCGCCTCGCGCGTGTCAAAGCGAACCGACTCCAGCGGGCGGCGCAGCGTGGAGATGGGCTTCAGATAGCCGCGCACGACGATGTCTTCGCCGTTGGAGACGCCGCCCTCGATGCCGCCGGCGTTGTTCTGCTCGCGGGTGAAGCGGGTGGGCTTGCCGGTATCTTCGGCGGCGTAGTGGATCGCGTCGTGCACGGCTGAGCCGAAGGACTCCGCCGCCACGACGCCGCGGCCGATCTCGACGGCTTTCACCGCCTGCAGGCTCATCACCGACCAGGCGAGCAGGCCGTCGAGGCGCTCGTCCCAGTTGGCGTAGGTGCCGAGGCCGGCGGGCACGTTGTGCACCACCACTTCAAAGACGCCGCCGACGGTGTCGCCGGTGCGGGAGGCCTGCTTCGACTTCTTCCTTCATGCGGGCTTCGGTCGCCGGCATCCACGCAGCTCAGCAGGATCTTCGTCCTTGGCGGCGACGGCGACGATCTCGTCCCAGGCGGCGGTGCGTTCGAGCTCGACGCGGCCCACGCGGATGACGTGGCTGCAACCTCGATGCCCAGGGCGCGCAGCAGCAGCTTGGCAAAGGCGCCGGCGGCCACGCGCGCGGCGCGATTCGCGGGCCGAGGCCCGCTCGAGCACGTAGCGCGCGTCGGGGAAGTTGTATTTGAGCGCGCCGGCCAGGTCGGCGTGGCCGGGGCGCGGCGAGGCAACGGCCTGATGCTTGGCCGGATCGCCGGCCTCGACGGGCAGCTTCTCTTCCCAGTTCTTCCAGTCGCGGTTCACGATCTCAATGGCGACGGGCGAGCCGATGGTTTTGCCGTGGCGCACGCCGCTGAGGATGTGGACCTTGTCGGTCTCGATCTTCATGCGGCCGCCGCGGCCATAGCCCTGCTGGCGCCGCCAGAGCTCGCGGTTGATGAAGTCGAGATCGACGGGCACGCCGGCCGGAAGCCCGGAGACGAGCGCGATGAGGGCTTCGCCGTGGGACTCGCCGGCGGTTGAAAAGCGGATCATATCTTCTTGATTGTAAATGGAGCAGGGTTCAGGGGTCAGAGGTCAGGGATCCGTTCACTGCATGGCCGTGATGTATGCTTCCGTGCATATGAGCTACTTCCTTTTCAAGACTGAGCCTGAGGTTTATTCCTTCGACGATTTTTTGCGCGATGGCGAGACGATCTGGGACGGCGTGACGAACCCGACGGCTGTGAAGCACCTGCGCGAGATGAAGGCGGGGACGAAGTGGATCTTTTACCATACAGGCGATGAGCGGACGGCTGTGGGCACGGGGACCGTAGTGAGCGTGGACCCGAGCGACCCCAAGGTGCCGGTGGTGAAGGTGAAGGCGGGCAAGAAGCTCAAGACGCCGAAGACGCTGGCGGCCATCAAGGCGGAGAAGCTGTTTGCGGACTCGCCGCTGGTGCTGATCGGACGGCTCTCCGTGGTGCCGCTGACCGAGGCGCAGTGGGATTGGTTTGTGGGCTGAGAGTCCACTGTTCCGGGGACGAATGCACCGGAAATGGTGAAATGAGTGCGCTTAAACCCAGGGGGGAGGGTGCTAGCTCACTGCTCTAAACCTTGCAGAATCAACACCGGCTTGCTGACGACGGGCAAAGCGGCGAAGTTTTGGCGAAACTGCTGGCATCCGAGGCGGAGTTGAGAGCCTTGTGACACGGCCATGGGAACTCCGCAGGCAGCGCCTGCTTTGTTGCTCTCTCCATTCTGCGCTTCCGCGAGAATCAATACGCAAATCCTGAAGACATTTTTGCTGAATGGAGTAAGCTGTTTAGCTACCGATCGCGGAGTGGGGGACTTGACACCGGAAAACGGCAGCGGATTCCGCGAACGAGAACGCATCGATAAGGACGGTATGAACCCTATGCCGGAAACCTCCCACATGCACGAGACCGTGGCCGAGGGCGGCATTGCGATGCAGCCGCCGGCCAAAGCTGGAAATGCAGATAGCACCAAACCGTGGCTGGCCCGCTGGCAGCCGCGGCAGAGGCTGGCGCGGCTGGCTCACAAGAGGCTGTCCGCCAGGAACTGGCTGCGGCGCTGGATCTTTCGCGACCCGCCCGACCCGCGGATCGCTGCGCGGCAGAAGCTCTCCGGGCTGGACGCGTATTTCTTCACGGGCGGCAAACCGGAGCCGCACCCGATTCGCGACGTGAGCGCGACGGGGGTGTATGTGAGGACCAATGTGCGCTGGTATGTGGGCACGGTGGTGCGGGTCACGTTGACGGACCGGAAGGAACCGACCGACGATCGCTCGTTTACGGTGGAGGCGAAGGTGGTGCGGTCTGGACGAGACGGCGTCGGCTTCCGCTATGAGCTCGAGAAGGGCGAAGTGCCGCGAAAGCGGACCTTCTCTGACGATCTGCTGGGCGAGAGCGTGCCGAAGACGCGAGCGGAGTTGTTTCTGGAACGGATGCAAAGCTCAGGCGAAGATTGATTCTCTGTTGCGGCGGGCGTCGTAGAACTCAGGCGGGTCTTCCAGGTGGAAGACCCGCCTTTTGCATTGAAGCGCTTCGACCGGATGGGCACGGCAGCGAATGTGGCTCTATTCGCTGCCGTCGAGCCAGGCGCGGGTGTCGAGCATCTGGCGGTTGTCGAGGGCCCAGACTCTGCCTGTTAATTCGGCAGGACTCTTCCCTTCTCTGGCGCATTTGTCGAACTCGCCCTGGATAGCCTGCATCTTGGCGTCGAGGTCGTCGACGAAGTTGAGCACGAGGGCTTCGGGGATCATGGGCAGCTTGGGCGAGCCGAACTCGAGCTTGCCGTGGTGGGAGAGGATCATGTGCACGACGAGGGTGCGCAGGCGGGGCGGGAAGCTGGGCAGCTTGTCGATGTTTTTTTCGACGAGTTCGATGCCCATTTGAATGTGGCCGAGGAGGGTGCCTTCGACGGTGTATTCGAAGCCGGTGTCCCAGGCAAGCTCGTAGACCTTGCCGATGTCGTGGAGGATGACGCCGGTGAGGAGCAGGTCGCGCTGGAGGATGGGGTAGTTGGGCGCGACGCGCTCGGCGAGGCGAAGCAGGCTGACGACGTGCTCGAGGAGGCCGCCGAGCCATGCGTGATGAAGCTGGCGGGCGGCGGGGGCCTCGCGATAGGCCTGCGCGATGGCAGGCTCGGCGAGCAGGGTGGTGAGCAGCAGCTTGAGGTTGGCGTCAGTGAAGCTGTCGACGAAGCCCATGAGTTCCTGCCAGAGGGCGGCCACGTCGTAGGTGGTGGCGGGGAGCATGTCCATCTTGTCGGCTTCGCCGGGTGCGGCTTTGCGAAGCTGCTCGACTTTCATCTGCAGGCGGTCGTCGAAGCGGGAGACGGTGCCGCGAGCCTTGACGATTTCGCCTGCCTCGGCGTCGCGGGCGATGCGCGGGTCGGTGGGGTCCCAGACGCGGCCCTCGAGCTGGCCGGTTTTGTCGCCGAGGATGAGATTGAGATAGGGCTTGTTGGCCTTGGTGCTGCGGGTTTGCCGGGTGAGCAGGAGAAAGAAGCCGTCGAAGACGCGGCCTTCTTCAAAGCCGGAGAGATCGGAGATATAGAGGTCCTTCATGGTGCGGGAAGATTACCGCATGCGGGGGGACGAGGCCAAAAGCGAGGACGCGGGCAAAGCAAAAGCCCCGCGGTGTGCGGGGCTTTCTGTTGTGCGATGCGCCTACTGTTGCGGCGCGGGTGGGGCTGGCTGGCTTGCGGGTGGCGCCGTGGAAGGCGGCGCGGGCGTGGTGGTTGCCCCGGGCGCGCCCTGCACGGGCGGAACGGGTGTGGGCTCAAGCGGCTTCTTCTCATCGGCGGGAGTCTTGGGCCGGTCGGTGATGCGGGTCTTCTCGCCGGTCGAGGTGCCCTTCTTTTTCTTCTTGGTGGTGTCGCCGTTCAGGCCGAGAGGAGCGGACTGCGTCTGGCGGTCGGCAACCTCGGCGGCATCGGCGGGAGTGGGCGCCATGGCGTCCTTCTCCTGCTGCTGCACCACGCCCTTCTTGGGGCGTTTGGGCTCGCGGGCGCGGTCGCTGAAGCGGGTCTTCTTGCGCTCGGGCGCGGCTTCAAGCGGGTTGGCGGGCTCGTCGGCGCTGGCGGCCTGCTCGGCGGGAACGGCTCCGGCATCTTCGGTGACAGCCGACGGTGAGTTGGGCAGCGTCTCCTGTGGCGCCTTGCCGAAGCGGATCTTTTCCTTCTTGCCGGGCTTGAGGCTGGCCTGTTCCTGTTTCTTGCTCTTCTTCTCGTTCTTCTTCTCGACGGGCTTCTCCGCGGGTTTTTCGGCGGTCAGCACGGCGGGCTCTGTCTTCTGGCGGAAGCCGCGGCTGGTCTCGCGGAAGCGGGTGCGCTCGACCTTGCGCTTCTTCTTGGCCGAGGGCGGCGTGTATGCCGAGTAAGAGATGGGCAGGACGCGCTTGTTGGGGCTGGCGCCGGTGTCGCTGTAGCCCGTCTTGATGTTGATGTAGGCGTCATCGCGCATCTTGGTCAGGTAGTCGCGCATGGCGGGCTCCATGCGGGCTCATGAAGTAGTTCTGCTCGACTTCCTGCTCGACGTCTTTGAAGGCCGGAACGCCGCCGGGCGTGTGACCCTCTACCTTGAGGATGACAAAACCCTGCTTGGTGCGGATCGGATCGGTGCACGTCCCCGGCCTTCAGCGCGAAGGTCTGATCTTCAAAGACCTTGGTCAAGCTGACCGCGCTTGTAGCTGCCCAGGTCGCCGCCCGCGGCGGCGGTGGTGCCGTCGCTGAAGCTGCGCGCCAGCTGGCTGAAGTCGCCGCCGGCGTGGAGCTTGGCTTCAATGTCGTTGGCCTTGGCCTGTGGCCGTCGGCTACCTTCTGCGGATCGTCGGTCGCGCCGTCCGCGGTGCCGATCGGAGACCAGGATTTCGCCGAGCTTCACGCTCTCCGGCTGCGCGTATTCCTGCTTGTGCTCTTCGAAATAGCGCTGCACTTCGCCCGGGGTGATGGAGATCCTGCGGCCGACTTCCTGGCGCATCACTTCCTGGGTGATGATCTGGTTGCGGATGTTGGCCTTGAAGTCCTCGTAGCTGACGCCCTGCTCCTGGGCGGCCTTTTCCAGGTCTTCCATGGTGGCCAGGTTGTATTGCTTGCGGATCTCGTTGAGCCGATTGACCAGTTCGGTTTCGCCGGTGATGCCGAGTTCCTTGCCCTTGGAGAGCCAGAGCTGCTGATCGATCAGGTTGCGCAGCAGGTCCTTGTGGGCGTCGCGAAATCTCCTGCATGGTGGCGCCGTGCTGGCGCTCTTCCTGGTCCATCTCCTTCATGCGCGCGGTCGTAGTCGGAGTTGGTGATGATCTGGTCATTGACGCGGGCGATGATCTCCTCGACCGTTGTCACCGCCGTAAGGGCTGGCGGGAGCGGAGGCGCGGGCCTGGGCGAAAGCGAAGGGGCAAGCAGCGCCGTGACCAACACGAATGCCGCGGGAATGCGAAGGATTCTCAAAGTCATAGGTCGGCACACAGGCAGGCGGTCCAATGGATTGTCCCCTGAACCATAGACGCCATTGTAAATGGCCGGGATAGCACGAGCAGCGAAGCGGCAGAGCGAGACAGCGCGCTCAAAAGCGGCGCAAAACCGACTGCGGACTTGTCCGGCTTACCGACGGGTCACGCTATCCGTTGGGACGCGAACGTCGTCAAATCAACTGAGTGCTATACTTTAGCCCAAGACTGCCCTGTGCAGCGCTGTTTTCCAGCGCACTGCCGCACCTGCCGTCCGGAGGTACCTTCCGCCTATGACTCCCCGTGCCCGCCGGGCAATTTTCACCCTCGTTCTCTTCTTTACCGTTTGCGCCGTTGTGGGCAGCGTGATGCAGCGCAAGGTGGGGGCTCAGTCCTCGCAGGACGAGAGCCAGATTCGCGACAGCCTGAAGACCTTTACCGACGTGTACGCGCTGGTGGAGCAGAACTACGCCGAGCCCATCAAGGGCGACAAGGCCGACACGGCCATCTACGACGGCGCCATTCCCGGCATGCTGCGCGTACTCGATCCGCACTCCAATTTCTACGATCCCAAGGCCTACGCCAAGATGCGCGAAGACCAGCGCGGCCACTATTACGGCGTGGGCATGGTCATCCAGGAGCAGCAGGGCGCGATAACAAGGTCATTGTGGTCATTACGCCGTATGAGAACACGCCTTCGTTCCGCGCGGGCATCCGGCCCGGCGACGTGATCGCGGCGATTGACGGCAAGTCCGGCCGAGGGCATGACCTCCGACTCGGTGGCCAAGGCGCTGAAGGGACCCAAAGGCACGCATGTGCAGGTCATCGATGACCCGCGAAGGCCACAGCCGAAGCCGCTGGTCTTCGACCTGGTACGCGACGAGATTCCGCATCCCTCGGTCGATCTGGCGTATGAGATTCGGCCGGGCGTCGGCTACATTCACCTGACCCAGTTCCAGGAGACGACGGCGCAGGAAGTGATTGACTGCGATCGACGGCTTCCAGCAACCTGCATGGGCTGGTGCTCGACCTGCGCAACAATCCCGGCGGCCTGCTGAGCCAGGCAGTTGAGGTGTGCGATCACCTGCTGAGCAAGGGCCAGACCATCGTTTCGCAGCGCGGCCGCGCCTATCCCGACCAGGTCTACACGGCGACGCACGGCAACGACGGCAAGACTTTCCCCATCGTGGTGCTGGTGAATCGCAACACGGCTTCGGCTGCGGAGATTGTTTCCGGCGCGCTGCAGGATCACGACCGCGCGCTGATCGTGGGCGAGACCACCTTCGGCAAGGGCCTGGTGCAGACGGTCTACAACCTGAGCGAGAACACCGGCCTGGCGCTGACGACGTATCACTACTACACGCCGTCGGGACGGCTGATCCAGCGCAACTATGACCGGCGTTTCGCTCTACGACTACTACTACAACCACGCCGGCGCGCTGGCTGCCGAACTCGAGCAATACGCGAAGTGAAGATGACCGACTCCGGCCGCACGGTGTATGGCGGCGGCGGCATCACGCCGGACGAGAAGATTGAATCGCCGAAGAGCAACGACTTCCAGGATCAACTGCTGTATAAGCAAGTGTTCTTCCACTTTGCCGCGCACTACCTGGCCAATCGCACCGTCGACAAGAACTTCCAGGTGGACGACGCGGTGATGAAGGAGTTCAAGAGTACCTGACGAGCGCAGAATATCGCGTGGACCGACAAGGACATCAACGATGTGAGCGACTGGCTGAAGGTGAGCATCAAGCAATACATCGTGACCAGCCAGTTCGGACAATTGCAGGGACTGCGCGTGATGGCGGATTGGGATCCGGAGATTCAGAAGGCTCTGAGCTTCCTGCCCGAGGCGCAGGCGCTGGAAGACCACGCGCACAAGGTGCTGGCCGAAAAGGCTGAGGCGCGCGGCGTGGCTCCGGTGACGGCACAGCCGTAAGCAGAATTCAGTGCAGATACAAAGGGCATCCCGATGGGATGCCCTTTGTATTTGGCGCTGATGCGGTTCGCGCTACTTCTCGTCGGCGTAGATTTCGATGATGGGCTGGCCGCCTTCGGCCTGGCGGGCGCGGTACATGCCGGGTGTGTTGAAGCTCCAGGCCATCTGGCCGTCGGGTGTGATGGCGATAACGCCGCCATCGCCGTGCAGGCCTTCGAGCTCCTTGTGGATGACTTCGTCCGCGGCCTGCTGCAGCGGCATGCCCTTGAAGCGGACCAGGTCGCAGACCTCGCGGGCGACGCCGAGGCGGATGAAATACTCGCCCGTGCCCGTGCCGGAGACGGCGCAGGATTGATTGGAGGCATAGGTGCCCGCGCCGATGATGGGCGAGTCGCCGACGCGGCCCCATTTCTTGGCGGTGAGTCCGCCGGTGGAGGTGCCGGCGGCGATGTTGCCTTTCTCGTCGAGCGCGACGACGCCGACGGTGCCGTACTTGTGCGCGCTGGGCGGCTCGATGGCGGCGACGGGAGTGGCCGGCGCGGGCGGCGCGCCGGCAGGGCGCTGCGGAATGGGCAGACCGTCCTTCTTCAGCTCTTCAACCAGCGACTGCCAGCGGCGCTCGGTGAAGAAGAAGCTGGGGTCAACCTGCTCGAGGCCCACCTGCGCGGCGAAGGCATCAGCCCCCGCGCCGATGAGCATGACGTGCGGGGATTTTTCCATGACGGCGCGCGCGAGGCTGATGGGGTGGCGGGTGCGGGTGACGCCGGCGACCGCGCCGGCCATGAGCGTGGAGCCGTCCATGATGGCGGCGTCGAGCTCGTTCTTGCCTGCGGCGGTGAAGACCGCGCCGCGGCCGGCGTTGAAGAGCGGATTGTCTTCGAAGATGCGGATGGAGGTTTCGACGGCGTCGAGCGAGGAGCCGCCGCGAGCGAGCACATCGCTGCCGGCTTTCAATGCTTCGGCGAGCGAGGCGCGATAAGCGGCTTCGGTTTTGGGGTCCATGGTGGCGCGCTCAATGACGCCTGCGCCGCCGTGGAGCACGATGGCCCACTGGTGCGCGGGCTGCTGCGCGGAGGCTGCGGCACAGACGACTGCGAGCAGAAGAGCGGAGACGGCTTGCGAAAAGCGGGAGATGGACACCGGTGTTCCCCTTGAGGACGCGCCATATGGGCCGCGGAAGTTACAGCTATCGTAGCCCGCGGCGCAGCGATGCCCGCAGAAAAATGGCGAATGAATCGCTTGGCTCTGCATATGATCGAACCATGCTCTCCTGTTTTCGCCTGCCAGCCCGCTTTTCTTCTGCTCTGCTTCTCGTCAGCGTGTTCACATTGCCGCTGGCCGCTGCGCCGAAGCGCATTCCGGTGAAGGTGGTGGTGGTGACGATGTTCGAAGTGGGCGAGGACACCGGCGACAAGCCGGGTGAGCTGCAGTATTGGGTGGAGCGCGATCACCTGGATCGAATCTTTCCGCTGCCCACGGGCTATCACGCCGCGCGCATGAACGATGCGGGGGAGATGGCGGTGCTAACCGGCCAGGGCACGGCGAATGCGGCGGCGACGATTATGGCGCTGGGGCTGGACACGCGCTTTGACCTGACGCGTGCGTACTGGATCATTGCGGGGATTGCGGGCGGATGCCCGGATCGGGTGTCGCTGGGCTCGGCGGTGTGGGCGCGGTGGGTTGTGGACGCGGACCTGGGCTACGAGATCGATGCGCGGGAGATTCCTTCGGACTGGACGACGGGGTATATTCCGCTGCGCAAGGCGAAGCCGTTTGAGCTGCCGGCCGCGCCGACGGACAATCAGGTGTTCGAAGTGAATCCGGCGCTGGCGGAGTGGGCGTTCGCGTTGACGGAGAATGTGCCGCTGGCCGATAGCGACAAGTTGAAGGATGCGCGGGGCCACTTTGACGGCGCCGCGGCACAGCTGCCGCCGCACGTGATGTTGGGCGATGAGATTTCTTCGTCGACCTATTGGCACGGCAAGCTGCTGGACGCGTGGGCGGACCAGTGGATGAGCTACTTCACCGAGGGCAAGGGCACGTTTACCACCACGGCCATGGAAGATACGGGGACGCTGCTCGCGCTGAAGCATCTGGCTAATGCGGGGCTGGTGAACGATGACCGCGTGATGGTGCTGCGCACGGTGAGCAACTTTGACCGGCAGCCGCGCGGCATGAACGCCGCCGACAGCCTGGCGCAGCAGCGCATTGGAGCGTACAGCGCGTATCTGCCGTCGCTCGAAGCGGCCTATGCCGTGGGGCACGCGGTGGTGAATGAGCTGCTGACGAAGTGGCCGCAGTATGAGAATGCGACCGCTGGCGTGACGCCGGTGCCGCAGGCGGCGCACTGATGCCGCGACGTCAGCATTTGCGAAGGGCCTTGGCGAATGCGGGTGCGGCAGTGGAGAATGCTTGCGTTCCGCAAATTGCCTGGTAGCGCAAAGGAAGACTCGATGCATTCGGTCTGGTTCGGTGAGTTCATGGGCACGCTGGTGCTGATTCTGCTGGGCGGCGGTGTGAATGCTGGCGTGACGCTGCGCAAGTCCTATGCTGCCGACGCGGGATGGATGGTGATTGCGACCGGATGGGGACTGGCGGTGCTGTGCGGTGTGCTGGTGGCGCAGGCTTTCGGGAGTCCGTTCGCGCATTTGAATCCGGCGATCTCGCTGGCGAGCGCGGTGATGAGCGGCGACTACTCGCACCTGGCGAGTTTCTGGTCCGCGCAGATGCTGGGCGCGATGGCGGGTGCGACGCTGGTGACGCTGCACTATGCACCGCACTGGAGCGTGACGGATAATCCCGCGGGAAAGCTGGGCATCTTCTGCACCGGACCGGCGATTCACAGCCCGTTGGCGAATGTGTGGAGCGAAGTGATTGGCACGATGGTGCTGATCGTGGTGGCCGGAGCGATCGGCTCGCACGGCGTGTCCGCGACCGGGCCAGCGGCGGGCATGGGACCGTGGCTGGTGGGCAGCCTGGTATGGGGCATTGGGCTCTCGCTGGGCGGCACCACGGGGTATGCGATCAATCCGGCGCGCGACCTGGGGCCGCGGCTGATGCATTTTCTGCTGCCGATTCCGGGCAAGGGCGGCTCGAACTGGGGCTACGCGTGGATGCCGGTGCTGGGGCCGCTTGCGGGCGGCGTGCTGGCAGGCGTGCTGCTGCACTTCGCGCACCTGTGACCGACAAACAACTCAACCAACTTCGAGCATGATTTTGCCGAAGCGCGTGGGCTCGCCGCTCCATGCTTCCAAGATGGCGGGGGCCTCGTCGATAGAAACCTCGTGCGTGACAGCGTCGTCGACCGGGAAGCGATGGGCATCGAGCATGCGGATGACGTCGCGGAAGTCTTCGGGCTGGGCGTTGCGCGAGCCGAGAATGTCGAGCTCCTTTTGCACGAAGAGGCGGGTCTCGTAGGCGACCTGCTCCTTCGCATAGCCGATGTAGACGACGCGGCCGGTGAAGGCGACTTCTTCCACGGCGGCGCGGAAGGTTTGCGGCAGGCCGATGGCTTCAATGATGACGTCTGGGCCGCGGCCTGCGGTGAGCTCGGCGAGTTGACTGTGGAGATCGCCGGTTGCGGTGTTGATGGTGTGCGCGGCTCCGGCTTTGCGCGCGGTGGCGAGCTTGGCGTCGTCGAGGTCGAGGCCGATGACGGTGGCTCCGCGAAAGGCCGCGCCGGCAATGGCGCCGAGGCCCACGCCGCCGCAGCCGAAGATGGCGACGGTGTCGGTCTGTGAGATGCGGCCGCGCGCGGCGGCGTGGAAGCCGACGGTGAGCGGCTCGACGAGGCAGAGCTCTTTCAGGCTGAGAGTCTGCGCGATAGAGGCGCGATGCGGGAATGGCGATGCGCTCGGTGAGTGCGCCGTCGCGCTGCACGCCGAGAGTCTGGTTGAACTGGCAGGCATTGGGACGGCCGCGCAGGCAGGAGGCGCATTGGCCGCAACTTGTATAGGGCGAGAGGGTGACGTGCGTGCCGGGTTGCCACTCAGGAGGATTCGGATTGAGCGCGGCGACGGTGGCGGCGACTTCGTGGCCGGGGATGCGGGGAAAGCTGACGAGAGGATTGCGGCCGCGGTAGGAGTTGAGGTCGCTGCCGCAGAGACCGATGCGGCGCACATCGAGCAGGATGTCGTCGGGACCGGCGACGGGCTCGGGAATATCGGTGGCGATTGCGGCGGAACCCGGACCCTGCAGCACGACGGCTTTCATTCTTGGCGTCTCCCTGGGCGCGTTTGCGCACGCAGCAAAAGAATAGCTGAGCGCGCTATGCTTGCTTTCGGGAACCTCTATGGCCGAATCCGTTCTTCAACTCGACCCTCGCGACAATGTGCTGGTGGCGCTGCAGCCGCTGGCGGCTGGAAGCTCCGTTTCGTATCACGGCAAGACGTGTCCGGTGACGGAAGCGATTGCGGCGAAGCACAAGATGGCGCTCGAGGATTTTGCGCCGGGCGCGCTGATCCGCATGTATGGGATGGTGGTGGGCGAGGTGACGCAGGCGATTCCGCGGGGCGGGCTGATTTCGACGCGGAACGTGCGGCACCGCGCGGAAGAGTACACGGCGGCGCGGCATCCGGTGACGTTTGCGTTGCCCGATGCGACGCCGTGGGCTGCGCGCACGTTTATGGGCTACCACCGCGCCGATGGGCAGGTGGGGACGCGGAATTATTGGCTGGTGCTGCCGCTGGTGTTCTGCGAGAACCGCAACGTGGAGCGGATGCGCGAGGCCCTGGAAGAAGAGCTGGGCTATGGCGGCGCGGCGAACAGCTATCGCAGCCATGTGCGCGCGCTGGTGCGGCAGACGAATGCGCATGGACATGCCGCGGATGAGATTGCGCAGGCGCGCAGCGAGCGGGTGTTTGCGAACCTGGATGGGATTCGTTTTTTGACGCATGAGGGTGGGTGTGGCGGCACGCGGCAGGATGCGCAGGCGCTGTGCGGGCTGCTGGCGGGATACATTCACCATCCCAACGTGGCGGGCGCGACTGTGCTGAGCCTGGGCTGCCAGAATGCGCAGGCGGCGATGCTGCTGGATGAGCTGCGGGCGCGCGATCCGGAGATGCGCAAGCCGGTGCTGGTGTTCGATCAGCAGAAGTCGGGGCGCGAATCGGAGCTGATGACGCGGGCGCTGGATGCGACGTTTGCTGGTCTGGCGGAGGCGAACCGCGCGACGCGCGCGCCTGCGCCGCTCGCTGCGCTGACGGTGGGATTGAAGTGCGGCGGATCGGATGGATTCAGCGGCATCTCCGCGAATCCGGCGCTGGGATATTTGTCGGACTTGCTGGGCGAGCTGGGCGGGCGCACGCTGCTGAGCGAGTTTCCCGAGCTGCATGGCGTGGAGCAGGAACTGATCAACCGCTGCGCGACGGACGAACTGGCGCAGAAGTTCTATGAACTGATGCACGCGTATGCGGCGCGGGCGAAGGCGGTGCATTCAGGGTTCGACATGAATCCATCGCCCGGGAACATCGCGGACGGGCTTATCACGGATGCGATCAAGTCGGCGGGCGCGGCGCGCAAGGGCGGGGTTGCGCCGGTTCGTGATGTGATCGACTTCCCGGCATACGCGACGACGCCGGGGCTGAATCTGCTGTGCACGCCGGGCAACGATGTGGAGTGCGTGACGGCGCAGGCGGGCGCAGGCGCGAGCCTGGTGCTGTTTACCACGGGGTTGGGCACGCCGACGGGCAATCCGGTGGCGCCGGTGATCAAGATGTCGACGAACTCGACGCTGGCGGCGCGGATGGGCGACATTATCGACTTTGATGCGGGCGGCATCGTGACCGGCGAGACGACCATTGCCGCGTGCGCCGAGAAGCTGCTGGAGCTGTGCATCGAGGTGGCGAGCGGCGAGAAGCATGACCAAGGCCGAGCTGCTGGGACAGAACGATTTCATTCCGTGGAAGCGCGGCGTTTCGCTCTAGGCGAGTGTTTCATGCTCGATGACGCTACTCAAGCAGCGATCGCGCGCGACGGCGAGCGCCGTGATGGCGGCAGTCTCCGCGCGCAGGATGCGGGGGCCGAGCGAGACGGCGCGCCAGCCGTTGGCGTCGAAGAGGGCTTCTTCCTCGGGAGCCCATCCGCCTTCGGGACCGAGAGCAAATTCAAGCATGCGGTGTTTCGTTGCCGGCTGCGGCGATGGCTTCTTCGAGCGCGGCACGCAGCGTGGTGGAGCGCTCCTGCTCGGCAAGAACGATGCGCGTGGCATTGGACTCAGCCTTGATGCGCGCGGCGAGCGGAACCGGATCGTGAATCACGGGAACATCGGAGCGGCGCGCCTGCTGAGCGGCCTCATGCGCAATGCGACGCCAGCGCTCGGCACGCTTGGCTGCGGCTTGTGCGAGATGCTTTTCACTGCGGCGCGCGATGACCGGAGCGATGGCGGCGACGCCGAGTTCGGTCGCCTTTTCGATGGCCCACTCCATGCGATCGAACTTGTAGACCGACATTACCAGCGTAATGGGCAGTGCGGGATCGGCATCGAGTTCAGCGATCAAATTGAAGCGCACTTCGCTTGCGGCGACTCCGGCAGCGCCCTCGCGATTTTCTATGGCGGCGAGTTGCGCATGAAAGACGCGGCCGCCCGCGACGACGTCGGCTTCCATGCCGACCTCGGCGCGCAACACGCGAATGAGATGCTCAGCCTGCGCGCCGGTGAGTGTGGCGGTGGCTTCGTCCCAATGTTCAGCAATCCAGCGTCTGCGCGTCATCGCCTGTATTCATGCACCTTTCGCATACCAGTGTATCGTGCGCAAATACACTGAGGGGGACGCTTTGAAGCGTCCCCCTCAGTACTGCCTTCTTGGTTGGTTGACCCGTTACTTCTTCTTCGCGGCTTTCTTCGCGGCCTTCTTCGCGGGTGCCTTCTTGGCTGCTTTCTTGGTTGCCATTTGCCTATTCTCCCTTTTCGATGGGTTGCATCGAAGCTGCAAGATGAATTGCAGTTGAGGAATGTATAGATTCATGCAAACGCAGTGTCAAGAAAAAAACGACGCAAGAGTGGAAAAAGTGGCAACAACCTTCCGGCCTTCGAAGAGCGATGTGCGTGCGGTTCTCAATCGAAAAGATGCGCGCGACGGACGACGAGCGGCGAAACCGAGCTTCGATGGTGTGATGCGCTCGCGAATTTTTAGCGCGTGGCGAGTGCATCGAAGAATTGAGCGAATGCTCTGAAGAGCGCATGAACAGATGCTGCGGCGCACACATCAACACTCGATGATGTTGAGCGCGAGGCCGGCGAGGCTGGTCTCTTTGTAGCGCGATTGCATGTCGAGGCCGGTGAGATACATGGTGCGGATGACCTGGTCGAGGGAGACTTTGTGCTCTTCCGACTCGCTGAGCGCGATGCGCGATGCGTGCACCGCTTTGGCCGCTCCCATGGCGTTGCGCTCGATGCAGGGGATCTGCACGAGGCCGCCGATGGGGTCGCAGGTCATGCCGAGGTTGTGCTCCATCGCGATTTCAGCGGCGTGCTCGATCTGCCCGTTGGTGCCGCCCAGCGCGGCGGCGAGGCCACCCGCGGCCATGGAACAGGCGACGCCGACCTCGCCCTGGCAGCCCACTTCCGCGCCGCTGATGGAAGCATTCTCCTTGTAGAGAATGCCGATAGCGGCGGAGGTGAGGAAGAAGCGGACGATGCCTTCGTGGTCGGAGTCGGGGATGAAGCGCTCGTAGTATTGCGCGACGGCGGGGACGACGCCGGCTGCGCCGTTGGTGGGCGCGGTGACGACGCGGCCGCCGGCGGCGTTCTCCTCATTCACGGCCATGGCGTAGACGGTGAGCCAGTCGAGCGGGGCCAGAGGATCGCCGCGGTGGCCGTCGGCTTCCTTCTCGCGGAGACGCTCGGCGAGGCGATGGGCGCGGCGGCGGACGTTGAGGCCGCCGGGGAGTATGCCTTCGGTCGCCATGCCGCGGGCCATGCAGTCGCGCATGGCCTGCCAGAGGCGGTCGATGCCTTCGCGGACGATTGCGACGGGAGCGCGGTCGGTGTTGTGCGCGACGAGAGCGCACTCGTTCTCGAGCATGAGCTGGCTGATGGAGAGCTCGTTGGCGTGGGCGGCGGCGAGCAGGTCCGCAGCCGTATGAAACGGAAACGGCACCGGCGTGGTTGGTTTTTCGCTTGCGGCATCGATGCCATCTTCAAGAATGAAGCCGCCGCCGATGGAGAAGAAGGTGCGCTGGCCTAGTTCCGAACCCGCCGCGTCGAAGGCGGTGAGGCGCAGGCCGTTGGGGTGCTGCGTGACCGCGCCTGGCGGGAACATGATGTCGCGGTGGAGGAGCAGATCGTGCAGCTCGTCGAAGGGGATGCGGCGCGCGGCCGCGAGGTTGAGCTGCTTTTCGGTGCGGATGTTGGCGACGGTGGAATCAATGGCCGCGGGATCGATGGCAGCGGGTTCGTTGCCGGCGAGGCCGAGGAGGACGGCGCGATCGGTGGCGTGACCGAGGCCGGTGAGGGCGAGCGAGCCGTAGAGATCGGCCTGGACGCGGGCTACGCGATCAAGCAGGCTGCGCTCAGCAAGACCGCGGGCGAAGCGGCAGGCGGCGCGCATGGGGCCCATAGTGTGCGAGCTCGAGGGACCGACGCCGATCTTGTAGAGATCGAAGAGACTGGTCGTCACGCTGTGATTGTAGCGCTCGCGTGCTGCGACTGGTTGAACGCTACAGCTTTAGTGATGTGAGTGGATCTGTGCGCCGATGATACACTCGCTGCACTAACTGCTCATGCTCTTTAAAGCTCTCAGCGCTGCTGTCTACGGTATCGATGCCAACCTGATCGACGTTGAGGTCGACTACAGCGGCGTCGTTTCCGATCAGGATCACTTTCACACGGTGGGATTGCCGGATGCGGCGGTGCGCGAGAGCCGCGACCGGGTGCGCGCGGCGATCAAGAACTCCGGCTACCTGATTCCGCCGACGCACATCACGATCAACCTGGCGCCCGCGGACCTGAAGAAAGAAGGCTCGGGGTTCGACCTGCCGATTGCGCTTGGCATTCTGGGCGCGTATGGCGCGCTGCAGGTGAGCGATGTGAGCCGGTACCTGATGGTGGGCGAGCTGGGACTGGACGGCAGCGTGCGGCCGGTGCCGGGCGTGCTGCCGATGGCGATTCTGGCGCGGGAGCGCGGGATTCCAAATCTGCTGCTGCCGCTGGCGAACGCGGCCGAGGCCGCGGTGGTGGAAGGCGTGAATGTCTACCCGGTGGCGTCGCTGCTGGATGTGATTGAACTGCTGAACAGTTCGGTGGTCGGCGTGATTCAGCGCGAGCCGTTTCGCGTTTCGACGGAAGCGCTGCTCGGCGAGCTGCAGCATTTCGCCGTCGACTTCAAGGATGTGCGCGGGCAGCAGACGGCGAAGCGGGCCCTGGAAGTGGCGGCGGCGGGGAGCCACAACATTCTGATGATTGGGCCGCCGGGCTCGGGCAAGACGATGCTGGCGAAGCGGCTGCCGTCGATTCTTGCGCCGCTGACGTTTGACGAGGCGCTGGAGACGACGAAGATTCATTCGGTGGCCGGAGTGCTGGATGCTGCGGCAGGGCTGGTGACGCAGCGGCCGTTTCGCTCGCCGCACCACACCATCTCCGATGCGGGCTTGATTGGCGGCGGGATTGTGCCGCGGCCGGGCGAGGTGTCGCTGGCGCACAACGGGCTGCTGTTTCTGGACGAGCTGCCGGAGTTTCCGCGCAACGTGCTGGAGGTGATGCGGCAGCCGCTGGAAGACCACACGGTGACGATTGCGCGGGCGTCGATGTCGCTGAGCTTTCCGGCGCGGTTCATGCTGGCGGCGGCGATGAATCCCTGCCCGTGCGGCTACTTCAACGACAAGTCGCGGGAGTGCCAGTGCACGCCGCCGATGATTCAGCGGTATATTGCCAAGATTTCCGGGCCGCTGCTGGACCGGATCGATATTCATATCGAGGTGCCGGCCGTTCAATATAAGGAGCTGCGCGGCGGGGCGGCGGCGGAAGGATCGGCGGAGATTCGGGCGCGGGTGCTGACGGCGCGGGAGCGGCAGCGGGAGCGGTTCAAGAAGGCGGGCGAGAAGATCTACTCCAATGCGCAGATGGGCACGCGGCAGGTTCGGACCTATTGCGAGCTGGGCGCGGATGCCGAGCGGCTGTTGGAGCGGGCGATGCAGCAGCAGGGGCTGACGGCCCGTGCCCACGACCGCATCCTTAAAGTTGCGCGCACAATTGCCGATCTCGAAGGAGTCGAGCACCTGGCGGTGCCGCACCTGGCCGAGGCTATCCAATATAGGACGCTGGACCGGAGCTACTGGGCATAAGGCGGGCCGGGATGAGTTTCCCACAAAGTGGAATTCGAGGGGGTTTTCCTCAGAAGAGTTTGGGGTTGACGGAGCAGATACGGGGTAACGAAAGAGGGATACGAGACGCGAAGATCGGGACGGAATTGACCCTGGAAAAATTCAAATATCTTTATGATTTTAATGATGTTGTAGACAGACTCCTGCTGTGAAATGCGACTTAGAAAGCGTTGCGCTGACCGCTGAAAAAATGGTTGACCGGGAACCAGAGTACGTATACATTGATGAGTGCCATCCACAAGGATCGATTGCTCAGCGCGCCCCGCGCCCTTCGGTCAATCCCAAGCATCAAATATCTGGGCCCTGGCTCAACATTGATGCGCCCGGCGTGTGTTTTGCGCACCGGATTGGGAAACCGAGGCGAAAGTGGTTCTGCTTGAGCAATCTATCTCATTCGAGCGGCACAAACCTGTTTCCTTGCGCATCCAAGCTGCGTCAAAGTTTTTTGAACTCGACGCGGAGTTTCGGCGTCTAAAAGGTGGAAACGGGCAGTTTTGGGGGCAGCCCATCTACAGCACAGCTGCCAACGCACTGGCGATACCAGGTAGTACCGCTGGGCGGAGATTTGTGAAGGAGATGTCTATCATGCGTTCTGATTTGGTATTTGGGGCACTTTCTCATGTGTCCAACCGCTACCAGCTCTGCCAACTGGCAAGCAAGGCGACCCGTATGCTGCACAAGCCGACCACTCGGCTGCAGGATACGACGAATGAAGTCCTGGAACGGTTCCACACCACTAACCCCGGCAGCCTGGCGCCGTTCCCCTCCAAGGTGAACCCGCCGGTGGAAACCCGCCGCGCCGCCTAACGGGCGCGACGCATCAACAGGATTGAGGCTGCGATCGGTCTCAGGGCGGCTCCCAAGTTTGACCGTCGCGTTCGCCTGAAGCACCGATCAAGCCTTCAATTCATCCGCAATACCACCCCTAACCGTTTCCGAATGTGCAAGAATCCTGCCTGGTCCCTCCCTGGAGCACAACCCCCTTCCCGGACCCCCTCGATTCCATCCCGCCCTTTCGCAGGTGAACATGACCATTTCTGAACTTAAAGAGAAGAACATCACAGAACTGAGCCGCATTGCGCGCACCCTGGAGATTCCGGGCGCCAGCGGCCTCCGCAAGCAGGACCTGATCTTCAAGATTCTGCAGGCGCAGAGCGAGAAGGAGGGCCACATCTTCGCCGACGGCGTGCTGGAGATTTTGCCCGACGGCTACGGCTTTCTGCGCTCGCCGGACTATAACTATCTACCGGGCCCCGACGATATTTATGTTTCCCCGTCGCAGATTCGCAAGTTCGATCTGAAGACCGGCGACTCGATCAGCGGCAACGTGCGCCCGCCGCACGAAGGCGAGAAATACTTCGCGCTGGTCAAGATCGAAGCCATCAACTTCGAGTCGCCCGAGGAGACGCGCAACAAGATTCTGTTCGACAACCTGACGCCTCTGTATCCGCAGGAGCGGATCAAGCTGGAGACCACGCGCGAGGCCACCAGCGGCCGCGTGATGGATCTGCTGACGCCCATTGGCAAGGGCCAGCGCGGCCTGATTGTGGCCCCGCCGCGCACCGGCAAAACGATGCTGCTGCAGTCGCTGGCCAACTCGATCACCGCCAACCAGCCTGAAGTCGTGCTGATTGTGCTGCTCATCGACGAGCGGCCGGAAGAAGTCACGGACATGCAGCGCTCGGTGAAGGGCGAAGTCATCAGCTCGACCTTTGACGAGCCGGCGGCGCGCCACGTGCAAGTGGCCGAGATGGTGATCGAAAAGGCCAAGCGCCTGGTGGAGCACAAGCGCGACGTGGTGATTCTGCTGGACTCGATTACACGCCTGGCGCGCGCTTACAACACGATTGTTCCGCCTTCGGGCAAGGTGCTCTCCGGCGGCGTGGACTCCAATGCGCTGCAGCGGCCGAAGCGGTTCTTCGGCGCGGCCCGCAACATCGAGGAAGGCGGCTCGCTGACGATCATTGCGACAGCTCTGGTTGACACGGGCTCACGCATGGACGAAGTGATCTTTGAAGAGTTCAAGGGCACGGGCAACATGGAAATCATCCTCGACCGCAAGCTGGTGGACAAGCGCGTCTTCCCGGCGATCGATATTCAGCGCTCGGGCACCCGCAAGGAAGAACTGCTCATCCCCAAGGAAGACCTGCCGCGTATCTGGGTGCTGCGCAAGGTACTGAACCCGCTGTCTCCGGTGGAAGCGATGGAAGTGCTCATCAGCCGCCTGGAGAAAGTGCGCAACAACGCGGAGTTCCTGCAGAACATGAACCAGCTCTAGGCACCTGCGGTGCGGCGGACGCGCCTTCGGCGCCATGCGCATCGAGCCGATTGCTCCGTGGTCCAGGTGGTGTAGCTTCGACAGAACGCAAAAGGCCGGGGCCAATCCCCGGCTTTTTCGTCAAAGGATGAGGATGCGAAGGTTTTTCGGCATTTTGGCACTGGCCGTTGCAATCACGAGTGCGCTTGGATCGCAGGCGCAGCAGCCGGAAAAGGGCTACTGGCGCGCGGCCAGCACAACGGCGGCGTCCATCACCGGCGATATCGAAATCTCGGCGTCGAAGGTGACCATCAACTTCACGGCGTTTCCCATGGCGCAGGCGCGCACGCTTTCTACCTCCGAGGTCAGCGCAGTGTTCGACGCGGATGTAAACATTGGCGGAACGGGCACGCTTTATCATCTGAATGTTTCGGCGGCGCGGCGCTTTCTGCACCACAACACGCTCTGCGGGAGCGAAGACACGCAGTGGATGGCGACGTTTGTGACCGGCCACAGCATGCAGGTGGCGTTCTTCTCGGGACAGAGCGCACCGGTGTTCACGTTTGACGCGATCTCGCATACGCCGGATCTTTGCGGCACGTATTCCTACGTCCGGTGAAGACGCGGCGGCCTGCATCGGGCATAGGCGCGGGGCGGCATGGGCGCACTTTGCATGAATGCCATCCGCTGATAAGATAGATGAAGTTCGTGGGGCTGTAGCTCAGCTGGGAGAGCGCCTCGTTCGCAACGAGGAGGCCAGCGGTTCGATCCCGCTCAGCTCCACCAATTCCCTTCCCGTCGCAATCTCTCTACACAATCACAACGGTCTGTGAGACCACAGCAGTCCGTGGGGCAGCCCTGCGCGCTAGAGCGCGGCTTCGCCGAGCTTGTACATGTATTTAACGGCGGACTTGTAGACGAGGGTCTTCTCGCGGCCGCGAATCTTGAGGCAGCCGCGGTCGTACCACTCGATGACACCCTCGACATGCTGGCCATCTTCCAGCACGAGGACCATAGGCGTCTGCGCCTGGATCTGCTTCTGCAGGTAGAAGAGCTCGGCCTGGTGTGGCGGAGCTTCCGAGTCCGCGGAGTAGTGCGTGAAGCGCATGTGCTGGGGTACCGGCCCTTTGCGGCCGTTGCGCAGCGGCTGCGCGGGAGGACTGGCTGGCTGGGAATCGATCTGCGCCAGCGCGGAATCGTTCGTCATCGGAGTGTTCCTCCTTGGGGAAAAGCCGGGCCAATCCAAAGTGCGAGATCAAAAAACGGGACGCGCGATACGAGCTTCGCGCTCGGGCGGCGTACTGATAGATGCAACAACCGGACCCTGCAGGCGCATCCTTCCGAATGCAAAGAGAGAAATCGAGAGGGATTGCCGGATGCAGCCCATTGCAGCTGGCCCATCAGGAGCCCAATCAGATTCCGGCCGAGTCCGGTGGAGAGTTTGCCTGATTCTACCTCGAAAAGATGCTTGAGATGGCCGCTCGGTTGCTTTTTGGTTCAGCGCCCGGCGAGGCTGACGGCCATGGCATCGAGGGAGAGCGAGCGGAGCAGATTGCGGCGCATGCCCTGCTCGACGGCGGCCAGAGCGCGGGCGGCGTTGTCGATCCAGTCGACGGAGACGCCCTGGGCCATGGGGTCGAGCTCGGCGGCGAGATCGATGTTGCGGATGAGGGCGGGCGTGCCGGCAAGGACGAGCAGCAGGTCCTCAAGCAGTGCGCCGAGGGCGCGCAGCAGGTTGATGGTCTTCTCCTGGCCGTCCGCGCCGGCGCGGTAGCTCTCTGTGGCGTGAAAGAGCCGCGAGTAATCCGGCTCCTTGAGCGCAGTGTGGAGGATGACAAGGGCGTCCTGGCGGCTGGCGAGATAGATGTCGAGGTCGAGCGAGAGGGCGCGGCCCACAGCACCCTCGGCCAGGCGGGCGGCCAGCGCGCGCTGCTGCGGCTTGAGCTCTGGCCGGCGCTCGGCGAGAAGAGTCTCCAGCTCCGCGGCGGGCAGCGCGCCGAGGCGGTGAATCATGGCGCGGGAGCGGATGGTGGGCAGCAGTTCCTGCGGGTTCTCCGTGAGCAGAATGAGCGAGGTGTGCGCGGGCGGCTCTTCCAGAACTTTGAGCAGACTATTGGCCGCCTCTTTCATGAAGGCGGACGAGGTGAAGATGGAAAATGAGCGGCGCGCCTCGACCGGAGGCCGATAGTAAGCGACGTGAATGACCTGGCGGACCTGGCCGAGCTTGATGAGAAGCTGCGGCGGGTCGGGCGGCACGATCAGCACGTCGGGGTGGGTCTGGATGAAGATGCGGGTCTCGCGTTTGTCCACATCGCGCATCTCGTCGCGAGCGGCCACTGCCTCGGCCACGCGCTCGTCGAGATTGGCGGCTGCGCCGATGCGCTCGCAGTTGCGGCAGCGGCCGCAGAAGTCGGGCAGGCCGTCAGTCTCGGTCGGCTCAAGGCAGTTGACGAGCTGCGCCAGCATGATGGAGAGCGTGTATTTGCCTGCGCCTTTGGGGCCGGCGAGGATCATGGCCTGAGGAAAACGCTCGGCGCGCACGGATTCGCGCAGGCGCGCGACGGTGGCCGAGTTGCCGAGAAAGCTCTGGAAGCCCACGCTTCGAGTCTATTGCATGAGCGGGATGAACGCGGCCGGCCCGGTGATGCGGATTTTTACTTTGCGTTTGCTCATCCGGGGAGTTACCCCTATTCTGACAGCGGTTATCTTCCTATTTATTTGAGAGGTCTGCGAGGGGAACATGGGGCGCGCAATCTTCATCAGCTACCGCAGAGACGATACCGAGGGCGAGGCCGGGCGGCTGTTCGACGACCTGGTTCGGGCCTTCGGCGATAACTCCGTTTTCATGGACGTGGCCGGCATCAACCCCGGCATGGACTTCCGCAAAGCGATTGACGACAACGTCTCCGGATGCGGCGTGCTGCTGGCCATGATTGGGCCGACCTGGACGTCGATTGCGAACCACGACGGCACGCGGCGGCTGGACGATCCCAACGACTTTGTGCGGCTGGAGATTGCCTCGGCACTGGGGCGCAGCATCGCTATGATTCCGGTGCTGGTGCACGATGCCAAGATGCCGCATCCGGACGAGCTGCCGGATAACCTGAAAGACCTGGCCTATCGCAACAGCGTGGAGATTACGCATGCGCGCTGGAACAGCGATGTGCAACTGCTGATCGGCGCGCTGGGGCAGTATGTGTCCGCGTCGAGCCGGACCAGCGAGGAGCCGGTGCACGCGACGGTGGCGGTGCAACTGCCACCGGCTAACCCTCCGGCGCAGGCAACTGTGCCGGCAAAGAAGTCGAAGAAAGGGCTGTTTATCGGGATTGGCGCGGCGGCTGTTGTGCTCATCATCCTCATTGCGGTGATTGCTTCGCACGGCTCCGGCAGCACCGACTCGGACACGAGCGCGAAACCAGAGACGGCAACCGCTGCATCGCCCACCACGGATGCATCCAGGCCCGAACCCTCGACGGATGTGTCGCAGCCCAATTCATCCGCGCCGGAGACACAATCGGTCTCGACGGAAGCTGCCAACCCACTCGCCGGGATGTGGATCAACCCGGCGCCCATGTCGGACAACGGCCTGGATCGGCTGGAGATCAGCGAGGCAGGCGGCCAGGTGTGGATGCATGCCTGGGGTAACGTGGGGGACTCGGAATCGGACTGGGGCAAGCGCGCAGCCACCGAGGATGGCGACCAGCTTTCCGCGAGCTGGGGTCCTGCGCCTTCCAATGGCCGCGTGGCCAAAATTACGGTTGAAGCGGACGGATCGAAGCTGGACGTGACGATCGACAATACCTTCCGCGACCACGCACCGGTCTCGCACCAGTTCGAATTTCAGCGACCCCAATAACTCAATTCAGGACTGCTTGTCGGCCACCTTGCCGCCCTGCTGCTGGAACGAGCTCCACTGCGCGTGTTCCTGCGAGACGAGCGATTCCACACGCTCGGCCAGCAGTGCGTGGGGGTCGGCGACGCTGGCGTAGGGGCCTGCTTTGACGAGATAGACATATTTCTCGTGCTTGAGCGCCTCGCACGTCGAACGGTACGTGCCCCAGAGCTGCTGGTAGTTGTTCAGGTGCAGGAAGCCCTCAAGGATGGTGATGAGCACGCCGAGGCCCGCAATGATGAGCTTGTCGTAGGGGATCGTGATGCCGGAGAGAAACGGGATGATGGCGGCGGCGAAGATTTCGACGACCTTGATGCGCTTGAAGGCGCGCTGTGCGGTGCGGCTCCTGCGGTCGTACCAGTCGATCTGGTCTTCGAGCCGCGCGTAGATCGGGTCGTTGGCCGGTTGCGTATCGGGCGCGTCGGGCATGCGTGAGCCTCCTCAGGAAAAGGGCACAGCCAGGGGGAAAATTCCTGAAGAGAACTGTAGCATGCGCTGCGTGCTTTTGCGGTCAGTGCCCTGCGGGCGCGCCTCCGCCGATTTTGAAGGCCCTGGTGAGCAGCACGACGGGCGCGGCGATGAGCGTGAGGACGCCGATGATGTGGAAGCAGTCCATGAAGGCGAGGAAGTGGGCCTGGTCCTGGAGCTGGGCGTAGATGCGGCCGTAGGCGGCGTTGACGGCGTCGGCGTGGGCAAAGCCGCGCGACTCAAGGAAGGATGCGGACTGCCGCACCTGCTGCTGCAGCGACGGCGAGGAAGCAGCAAGCGTGCTGCCGACCCGCGACTGATGAAAATTGAGCCGCCGCTCGGAGACGGTGTTGATGAAGGCAATGCCGAAGCTGCCGCCCCAGTTGCGGAAGAAGTTGGTGAGCGACGAGGCCTTGTTGTTCTGGCTGGGCTTGAGCTGCGAGTAAGCGATGACCGAGAGCGGCACGAAGAAGAAGGCGTAACCAAGACCCTGCAGCGCGCGGGCCCAGGCGTAGTGGCTGTAGTCGGTATCGAGATTGAAGTGGCTGTAGTGGAAGAACGAGATGCCGACGATGATGACCGCGAGAGTGAGCAGATAGCGAGGCTGAATGATGCCGCGCTGCACCAGCTGCGCGCCCACCGGCGCAAGCAATGTGATGACGAATGCGCCGGGGCCGAGGACCAGGCCCGCATCGATGGCGCGATAGCCGTAGAGCGTCTGCAGAATCTGCGGGATCATGGTGGTGGACGCGAAGAGGCCCACGCCGAAGACGAAGTAGAAGAGATTGGCGATGGCGAAGTTGCGCGACTTGAGCAGGCGGAACTCGATCACGGGGTCGGGCTGGCGCAGCTCCCACCAGACGGCCGTGGTCAGGCAGCCGACGGCGACGATAAACATCCAGGTGATGAAGCGCGAGCCGAACCAGTCGTCGATCTGACCGCGGTCGAGCATGACCTCGAGCGCCGCGGAGCCAATGCCGATGAGCGCGATGCCGAGTCCGTCGACGCGCAGCCTGCCGCTGGCATCGCGCACTGTCTTGCGCTCTTCGGCGAAGCTCGGCGGATCGGAGACGAAGCGCGAGGTGAGATACATCGACAGGAAGCCGACGGGAATGTTGATGAAGAAGACCCAGCGCCAGTTGTAGTTGTCGGTGATCCAGCCGCCGAGCACGGGGCCGATGGCCGGCGCGGTGACGATGGCGATGGTGTAGAGCGCGAAGGCCGAGGCGCGCTTGTGGGGCGGGAAGGTGTCGACGAGAATGGCCTGCTCCACGGGCGCCAGGCCGCCGCCGGCAATGCCCTGCAGCACGCGCGCCATGAGCATGATGTTGAGGCTGGGCGCGATGCCGCAGAAGAACGATGTGATGGTGAACAGTGCCACGCAGGCGAGGTAGTAGTTTTTGCGGCCGATCACACGGCTGAGCCACGCGGACATGGGAAGGATGACCGCGTTGGCGACCAGATAGGTGGTGAGGATCCAGGTGACTTCGTCGTAGGAGCGGCCAAGCCCGCCGGCGATGTAGGGCAGCGATACGTTGGCGATGGAGGTGTCGAGCAGTTCCATAAACGTGGCCAGCGTGACGGTAAGCGCAATGACCCAGGGATTGACTGCAGGCTTGAGAAAAGCGCGCGAAGCCGGGACTGGGGAAGCAACTGCGGTGGCCAAGCGGAATCCTCGCGCGTAAAATAAGAGACCGATCGGTCTCGCAATACATCAGATTCTCAGAGGCGCGATCGGATGCAGCTTTTTGATGCCGGGCGCGGGCCTGGGATTTGTGAATTATGAGCAAGGGCGAGTTAACCCGGCAACGGATTGTGGAGCTGGCCGCGCCCATCTTCAACCAGCGCGGATTCGCGGGCAGCTCCATGCAGGATGTGATGGAGGCGACGGGACTCGAAAAGGGCGGGCTCTACCGGCACTTTACGAGCAAGGAAGAGCTGGCCGCTGAGTGTTTCCGCTACTCCTTGAGCCGCACGAAGCGCACCCGCACGGATGGGCTGGACGCCGCGCTGACACCGCTGGACAAGCTGCACGCGCTGATTTGCCGCTTTATCGAGCAGCCCTCGGCTCTGCCCGGCGGCTGCCCACTGCTGAACACCGCGGTCGATGCGGACGATAGCAATCCGATGCTGCGCAAGCTGGCGCTGGATGGATTCTGCGACTGGCGCGAGCGGCTGGCGGCGATTGTGCAGGAAGGTATCCGGCGGCGGGAGATTCGCAAAAGCGTGGAACCGCGGCGCATTGCCAACACGATGATTGCGTCGCTCGAGGGAGCGCTACTGCTGAGCCGGTTGGAGTGCGCTCCAACGGCGTTGCGCGATGCGCAGGAGTCGCTGGAGACGCTGCTGGATGAGATTGCGTGCCCGGCCTACAAGGCGGCGCACCCCAGGCGGGCCTCCGGCACGCATTGAGGCAGGCTGCGACGCTCGATTGCACCGCATTGCCCGTACAATAGAACAGGAAGGCCCACGCGACCCCCATGGCGGACCCGCAAGAACAAAAGCCCAAGCAGACAAGCCCGGCGAAGGACGCTGCGAAGCCCGACCTGCGCAAGGCCGATGAAGATCCGGTCGGCAAGGTCTACGACTCGCGGCTGATGAAGCGGCTGGGCCGCTACCTGCTTCCTTACATGTGGCAGGCGGTGGTGTCGTCGCTGGCGGTTACGCTCAAATCGCTGAGCGATGTGGGTGGGCCGTTTCTGGTGATGGTGGGCATCGACCACTACTTTCCTCATGCGAGCGACGCCGCGGTCGACGCATGGCTTCGGTTCGGCGGTGTGGCTCACAAAGTATCTGAGCCCCGACCCGGCGCGCGGCATCACGCAACTGGCGGCGATCTATCTCGCCATGCAGATCTCGTCGTATCTGTTCGAGTTCATCCAAACTTACCTGATGCAGTGGACCGGGCAGAAGATCATGTTCGATCTGCGCCGCGATATCTTCCGCCACATGCAGCGCATGCACGTGGGGTTCTTCGATACGCATGCGGTGGGGCGGCTGGTGACGCGCCTGACCTCAGACGTGGACGCGATCAACGACATGTTCACGGGCGGCGTGCTGGCCATCGTCGACGACTTCTTCACGCTGTCGATCATGGCGATCGTGATGCTGAGCATCAACTGGTGGCTGGCGCTGCTGGCCTTTGCGGTGCTGCCGGTGATTTTGGTTGTGACGCGCATGTTCCGCAACAGCGTGCGCGAGAGCTATCGGCGCGTGCGCGCGGCCATTGCGCGCATCAACAGCTTTACGCAGGAGCATGTGACCGGCATGCGCGTGGTGCAGCTCTTCAATCGCGAAGAGCGCGCCTATAACGACTTCGAGGAGGTGAACCGGCTGCACATGATCGCGTTCAAGGACACGATCTTTGCCTACGCGCTCTACTATCCGGCGGTGGAGATTGCTCTCGGCGATTGCGATTGCGCTGGTGGTGTGGCGCGGGGGCTTTGGCGTGCTGGCGGGCTCGGTGACGATCGGCATGCTGGCCAGCTTCAATATGTATTCGCAGCGCTTCTGGCGGCCGATTCAGGATCTGAGCGACAAGTACAACATCCTGCAGGCGGCGATGGCCGCATGCGAGCGCATCTTCAAGCTGCTGGATACGCCGCCGGAGATTGTGAGCCCGGCGGCTTCGCGCAGGGGCGACGGCAGCAACCGCATCGAGTTTCGGCATGTGTGGTTCACCTATCAGAAGCTGACGGCGGAGCAGCAGATGATTGTGGATCGCGCGGCGACGGCGCTCGATCCCGCGCCGGAGCTGGGCGCGATGAGCGACGTGGAATGGATATTGAAGGACGTTTCATTCACCATCGAGCCGGGACAGACGATCGCGATTGTGGGCCACACGGGCGCGGGCAAAACCACGCTGACGAGCCTGATGATGCGCTTCTACGACGTGACGGCGGGACAGATTCTGATCGACGGCGTGGATCTGCGCGAGCATGATCTGACCGAGCTGCGGCAACACTTTGCCGTGGTGCTGCAGGATCCGTTCCTGTTCACGGGCACAATCGCCGAAAACATCCGCCTCAGCAATGAGGCCATCACCGAGGACGGGCTGCGCGCGGCGGCCCGCGATGTGAATGTGCTGGATTTTATCGAGAGCCTGCCCAAGCAGTTTGACGAGCCGGTGCGGGAGCGCGGCAGCTCGCTCTCGACGGGGCAGAAGCAGCTCATCAACTTTGCGCGGGCGCTGGCTTACAATCCGCGCATTCTCATCCTCGATGAAGCGACCTCGAGCGTGGACACCGACACCGAGCTGCGCATTCGCAGCGCGCTGGACCGCATGGTGGAGGGTCGCACCAGCGTGCTGATTGCGCACCGGCTCTCGACCGTGCAGCGCGCGGACGCGATTCTGGTGATGCACAAGGGCCAACTGCGCGAGATCGGCTCGCACCAGGAACTGCTGGCGCAGCGCGGACTCTACTGGAAGCTCTATCAATTGCAGTACAAGGACCAGGAGATGGAGGAGCGGCCCGCGGCGTCGCAGATTCCTTCCGCAGCGCCAGCCCTGTAGCAGCCGCGCTATGATGGTGAGTCAAATTTTGAGGGCTTGACGCCGCTTGAGCATGCCCCGATCAACAGGTTGTTGAAGGCGATGAAGAACCAGGTTCCCAAGGTCGAGCTGTTCGATACCAGTCTGCGCGACGGCATGCAGCAGCCGAACCTCGACATCTCCGTGCCCAATGCGGTTTTGCTGTTGCAGCGCATGGCGGGCTTTGGCCTGCATTACGCCGAGATTGGCTTTGCCGGCGCGCACCAGTTTGTCTCTGACCTGACGGCGGCGCTTGGCCCGGTGGATACGGGAGCGATGAAGCTTGCCCTGTTTGGCCGCACGCGCGGCCGTGGCGTGAAGGTGCAGGAGTGGCCCGATGTGCAGTTCATGATTCGCCATCGGCTGCGGGTTCCCGTTGCCGTGGTTGTGGTCAAGTCGCGGCTGCTGGATGTGCTGAACTCGCTCGAGACGACGCCGGAAGAAAATCTGCGCATGGCGTGGGAGACCGTTGAATGCCTGAAGGACAACGGCCTTGAGGTGATTGTCGACCTGGAGCATGCGATGGATGCCAACTGCGGCCGGCGCGAAAATGGCCTGCCCTGCGACGCCGATTTCCATGCGCGCAGCCTCGACTACTTCCATCAGCTCGCTGCGCAGTGCGTGAAGCAGGAAGTAAGCCGACTGGTGATCTGCGATACGACAGGCGGCGCGAGCCCTGAGGAAGTGGCCGCGGTGATCGGCGGGCTGCGCGCGCGCTATGCCGGCGCGGGCTTTGGATTTCACGGGCACACGGATCGCGGCCTTGGCATTGCGAATACGCGCGCGGCGAGTGCTGGCGGGCGCGGTGCAGGTGCAGGGCACGCTGCTGGGCACGGGCGAGCGCTGCGGCAATGTAAACCTGACGACGGTGATCGGCGGCATGCAACTGCGCGGCGAGGCCGAGTTTGTTTCTTCCGCGTCGCTAGCCGGGCTGACCAGCCTTGCGCATGCGGCCTATGCCGCGTTTGGCCTTGAGGCTCCGCATGGCGCGCCTATCGTGGGCACGGGCGCGTTTGGCACGTGGGCCGGCATGCATGGCTCGAGCGAACGTAAGAATCCGGGCGCGTACCTCTGGTGCGATCCGGCGCGGGTGGGCGCCAACCCGACCATCGGCGTCAACCGCCAGTCGGGCAAAGCGAATGTGATGCTGCTGTCCGAAGCGCTGGGCGTACCGCTCGACTCCATGCAGGCGCAGGCATTCATCGACGCGAATGCGGCGATGATCGAAGGCGGCGGCTTTACGGCGAGCGAGGTTTCGTTCCGGCTGGCGTGCATGCGGGTGCTGCACACGCTGCGCAACCGCTTTGGCATTCGCAGCTGGCGCGTCTTCGACGAGTCGGATGAGATCGGCAATCGTTTCGTGCAGGCATTCATGACGCTGGCGATCGGCGAAGCCTCCGTGACGACCACACGCGCTGAGGGCGCAGGCCCAGTGGACGCGCTGACCAAGGCGATGCGCCGCGAACTCGAGAAGTGGCATCCCGCGCTGGCCGCGATGCGCCTGGGCACCTTTACCGTGACGGCGCTCGATGTCTCGGCGCACGACTCGGCAGCGCACGTGCGGGTGACGGTAAGCTTCCACGCCGACGGGCATGAGCCGTGGATCACCGCGGGCGTAAGCGGCGACATGAACCAGGCCGCGCTGATGGCCATCGTGGATGGTTTCAACTACTGGCTGATGAAGACGGCGAAGGACGCATGCAGCCAAACAGAAGCGGCAATTCCGAGTTCCGCCTTATCGAAGCCGGTTCGGCAAAATCCATTGCAGTAAAGCCCATTTAGCGCCGTCGGGCATCCTAGAATGTGCGGCGTGCCTCCGCACGACGATACCACTCATCTCCGCTGTAACAGGACCCCATGACCGCAACCGGCGCGACACCCGCCACGGCTGACTTCCCTGTCCCCTCCGACGCCAGCAAGCGGCTTCTGCCTTGGCTGGTGGCGGTTGCGTTCTTCATGGAGTCGCTGGACACGACGATTCTGAATACGGCGGTGCCTGCTGTCTCTGAGGCGCTCGGCGTGGGTCCGCTGGCGATGAAGGCGGTGCTGGCGAGCTATACGCTGAGCCCTCGCGGTTTTTATTCCCATCAGCGGATGGATGGCGGACCGCTTTGGCACGCGGCGCGTGTTTGCATCGGCCATCGGGCTGTTCACGCTGGGCTCGCTGCTGTGCGGCCTGTGCAGCAACATTCATCTGCTGGTGGCTTGCCGCGTGTTGCAGGGCATGGGCGGCGCGCTGATGGTGCCCGTGGGTCGGCTTACGCTGGTGCGCACCTTCCCGAAATCGGACCTGGTGCGCATCATGAGCTTCGTCACCATTCCCGCACTGGTGGCGCCGATGCTGGGGCCCATCGCGGGCGGCCTGATCGTCGGCTACCTGCACTGGCGCGTGATCTTCTTTCTCAACATTCCCATCGGACTCGTCGGGCTGGTGATGGTGTATCTGCATCTGCCGGATTTTCGCGAGGAGACGCACGCGCTCGACGTGGTGGGGCTGATTCTCTTCGGCTCGGGGATTGCGCTGCTGTCGTATGTGCTGGAAGTCTTTGGCGAGCACACGCTGAGCGCGGCGCGAGATTACCGGCATGCTGGGGCTCTCCATTGCGCTGCTGTGCGGCTACTGGCTGCATGCGCGCCAGCTTGCCTATCCGCTGCTGCAGATGAAGCTGTTCACGCTTCGCACCTTTCGCGCGGCGGTGAACGGGAGCTTCTTTACGCGGCTGGGCATTGGCGGTGTGCCGTTCCTGCTGCCGCTGCTCTACCAGACCGGCATGGGCTATACGCCGATCCAGTCGGGGCTGCTGATCATGCCGCAGGCATTGGGCGCGATGAGCATCAAGGCGGTGCTGCGGCAGCTGTTGGCGCGAATCGGTTATCGCGGCGTGCTGGTATCGAACACGGTGATTATCGGAGTGCTGCTGGGCCTGTTTTCGACCATCGGGCGAGAAACGCCGGTGTGGCTGATTGTGCTGTTGGCGTATCTCTATGGCGCATTCACGTCGCTGCAGTACACGAGCATGAATACCCTCGTTTACGCCGATGTCGAGGAGCGCGATGCCAGTGCGGCGAGCTCGATCGCGAGCACCATGCAGCAGATGTCGATCAGCTTTGGCGTGGCGGCTGCGGGCTTGACGACGGCGTTCTTTGTTCCCGCGGGCGGCGGCCGCGTACCGCTGGAGATGATTCACGGCATTCATCTCGCTTTCCGCTGGCTGGGCGGATTGACGGTCGCATCGACGCTGGTCTTCGCGAGCCTGAAGAGCGAGGACGGCGACTCCGTGAGCCAGCACAAATTCCTGCACCAGCAGCATCCGGATGGGTAGACTGCGCGCCACGCACAAAGGAAAAGGCCGCTCCTTGTGGGAGCGGCCTTTGTTGTTGAAGTGCGATATGAGTTAGCGGGCGGCGACGGCCGAGGGGCGCGTGTCCAGCGTGCCGTTGGCGTAGCCCTTGGCCATCTCGGAGATCGGGATGGGCTTGTAGTCGCCGGCGTGACCGGCCTGGCCGAACTCGGTCATGCGCGCGGCAACAACCTTGGCCATGGCTTCACGCGCGGGCTTCATGTAGTCGCGCGGATCGAACTTCTCCGGGCTCTCCGCGAAGACCTTGCGGATGGCGCCGGTGATGGCGAGGCGGTTGTCGGTGTCGACGTTGATCTTGCGCACGCCGTTCTTGATGCCGAGCTGAATCTCTTCGACCGGCACGCCCCAGGTCTCCTTGAGCTTGCCGCCGTACTGGTTCACGATGTCCTGCAGGTCCTTGGGCACCGAGGAGCTGCCGTGCATCACCAGGTGGGTGTGGGGCAGGCGCTTGTGAATCTCGATGAGCAGGTCCATCTTGAGGACGGAGCCATCGGGCTTCTTGGAGAACTTGTACGCGCCGTGGCTGGTGCCGATGGCAATGGCGAGAGAGTCGACGCCGGTGCGCTCGGCAAACTCGACCGCCTGGTCGGGATCGGTGACGTGCTCGAGGCCGGAACCGCCCGCGCCGTGGCCGTCTTCAATGCCGCCCAGCACGCCGATCTCGCCCTCGACGCTGACGCCGCGCTCGTGCGCGTAGTCGACGACTTTGCGGGTGACTTCGACGTTCTGCTCAAAGGTGGAAGGCGTCTTGCCGTCCTCGAGCAGCGAGCCGTCCATCATCACGCTGGTGTAGCCCAGCGCGATGGCGCTCTTGCAGGTCTCAAAGCTGTTGCCGTGATCCTGGTGCATGGCGATGGGAATCCCGGGATTGAGCTCGGCGGCTGCTTCGATGAGGCGGAAGAGGTAGAGATCCTCCGCGAAAGCGCGCGCGCCGCGGCTGGCCTGCACAATCACCGGGGACTTGGTCTGCTGGGCCGCTATCATGATGGCCTGAATCTGTTCCATGTCGTTGACGTTGAAAGCGCCGACGCCGTATCCGCCCTTGGCGGCCTCGTCGAGGAGCTGCCGCGCGGTGACAAGAGGCATAGGAATTCTCCTTTAGGTTGGTGCCCGCAGCCTGTGCGTTGGGGCCCAGCGGGCGGGGGACATCAGCCGTGCGGGCGCGGGAACTCGAATCGTTCTTATGGTAGCAGACGCGCGGGCGCGGCATTTGTGCTGTGGGACACAGCAGAAGCCGTCGTTCCCAACACGAATTCCTGCTGATTGGCGCTTTCCGGGTGCGGGTTTAGTGCCATGCCCCCAGCAGCTTGCGCACCAGGATGAGCTGGCCGACATGGTAGGCGTTGTGGTCGGCGGTCAAGAGGGCCTCGCGCAGCAGAGTCTGTCCCTCGCCCCAGGGAAATTTCGCGTAGAGATCGCTGGACTCGTCGGCGACCATCGCGCAGAGTTGCTTCAGGTCGTGGTGGAAGGCGCGCACGCTCTTGTCCCAGGCATGCTCGTCGGGCGGCTCAGGATTTTCAGGCCAGTAGCCGCTGGGCCAGTCGAGCGCCTTGTAATCGGGATTGCGAGAGAAGTCGAGGATGTCGTACTGGGCGATGCGGAGATGCTCGACGATCTGCCAGGGCGAGTGATCGGCACCCTTGAGCCGCTTGCCGCGCAGCTCGACTGGGAAATCTTTTACCGCGGCGTTGAAATCGGCGTGGGCGTTGCTGCCGGTGAGAAGGTCTATGAGATGCTCGCGCAGCGCGGCGTCGTGCGGCATAAAGGTCGGCTCCTGTTTCCTGTTCTGTAGAGATTCACCGACTGAGGCATCCGTTGCGCAAATTGTGAAGGCAGGCAGCCGGAGAAGCCGCCCGCCTCAATGTGGATTAAGACTTTCAGCTACTGGTTCTGATTGGTGGTGATGTTCCAGCCCGGCGGAAGCGTGGTGCCGGTGCCTCCGTCGTCTTCGCTGCCTGAGGACTTGACCTCGACCGCACCGTATTCGAACTGGACGTCGGTATAGCGCGCGGTGTCTTCACGATCCGGGAAGCGGCTGGCCGAAGCGGTAAGTGAAGCGATGGCGACGAGCTTGAAGTCGAACTCCGCCTGCGTACCGTCGCCCAGCTTGGTGGCGAGGGTGCAGGTCTGGAAGGCTGCGCCGGTTGACGCTGAATCGACCAGTGAGCCGAAGGTGGAGAGAGCGGCGTGGACTTCCAGCGGCTGGAATGTGACTTTGCCCGCTCCGGCGCCCGACGACTGCGAACCGATGTTGAGCGGCTGGGTGAGTCCGAAGGTGAAATAGCTGATGTTGAACTTGATCTGTCCGGCTGACGACGCGCAGGTGAGAGTACCGACGGGCTTGGCGAAGGCAAGCGAGGAGAGGCAGGCCGCAAGGGCGCAAACGCCCGCCTGCAGAGGACGGCGAGAAAGCATGGGGGACCTCCGGATGCGAATGGAACTGCCCCGCAAGGCTAGCAAGCGGGATCACCCCAAGGAATATCTCGCGCGGACACCGAGGTTACTGGAGGCATGTCGCCAATTCGGAGGAATCGGCGTAGAGGGCGCGAACAACTTTAGAGGCCGAGCACAGCCCGCTGCGCGGCGAAGATTTCCTTGAGACCGGCTTCAGCCAGATCGAGGAGCGTGTTGAGTTGGGCGCGGGAGTAGCTTCCCTTCTCTGCCGTGGCCTGGGTCTCGACCAGTCCGCCGTCGGCGGTCATGACCACGTTCATGTCGACCTCGGCCTGCGAGTCCTCCTCGTAGCAGAGATCGAGCAGCGGCGTGCCGCCGACGATGCCGACGGAGGTGGCGGCGACCAGCTGCTTCATGGGCGAGGCTTTCAGGGTTCCGGCCTTGACCAGCGCGTTGAGTGCGATGGCCAGCGCGACCGCCGCGCCGGTGATGGCCGCGGTGCGCGTGCCGCCGTCGGCCTGGATCACGTCGCAGTCGAGGATGACGGTGCGTTCGCCGAGGGCCTGCATGTCGACGACCGAGCGTAAGCTCCGGCCGATGAGCCGCTGAATCTCGTGGGTGCGGCCGCCGATCTTGCCGCGCTCGCTTTCGCGGGGAGTCCGGGTGACGGTGGAGCGGGGCAGCATGGCGTACTCGGCCGTGACCCAGCCGCGGCCGGAGTTGCGCAGCCAGCCGGGGACGCCCTGCTCGATGGTGGCGTTGGTGAGCACGCGGGTGTTGCCGATGCAGACCAGCACCGAGCCCTCGGCAGTCTGCACGTAGCCGGGGGTGAGGGTGAGGGGGCGGAGCTGGGCCGGGGTGCGGCCGCCGGGACGGAAAAAGCCAGGGTCAGGGAAGACAGACATGCAGAGATTGTACGGGACAGGCAACAGCGGGTTGACTGCGGAGGAACAGCTCCCGGAACGGGAATCTTCCCAGAACGAAACAATCTGGAAGATTGTCTCCTAAGTCGTTGATTCTGCGCGGCAATAATGGGATCTCCGAGCGGCGGTGTTCCCATTTCAGAACGGTGCTGCCCCCGGGCATTGGGTCGATGAACCGGGCTGGTCCGTTCCTAAGTATCTCCTTATCAACCTCTTATTCTGCGGGTTCAACTTTGGCACGCCGCGTGTACTAGAAAAGGACAACTCCCAGAGCAGGAAAGCGGGCATCCTGTATCCGCAAGCAATACGAAACGAGTTCTGTCTCACCCTAAGAAGCAAAACGGGACGCTCGTATCGCCTTGGGAGAAGGAAAACCGGGACGGAACCGGAAATGGGCCTGCGTCACGTTCTGCACAGGCTCATGCGCGGGCCGGCCACGCGATAGGAGACCGAGATGCAGCACCTGCATGAAGCCTTGGGTACGGCGGAGACGAGATATGACCTGGCAGCCGGAATGCCGTTCGCGCTGCCCGACAGCAGTATCCAGAGACTGGCCGAAGTGGCGCACGATGCGCGCAATATGGTCACCGCGCTGGGGCTCTACTGCGAGCTGCTGGAGGAGCCGGGCGTGCTCACCGCGGAGTTTCGCCATTACGGAGGCGAGCTGCGACTGCTGGCCACCACCAGCCGGCGGCTGGTGGACAAGCTGATGGCAATGAATGCGGCGCGGGAGCCGGAGACGGAGACGCCGCTTCCGGTGCAGGTGGCGCGATGGGAGCAGGCCATGCGGGCGGCGCAGCGCAGCGGCGCTGACCGGGAGCTGCTTTCCGGCGCGCTGATCGGCGACCTGGCGCTGGAGCTGGAGAGCAACCGGAATCTGCTCGGCGCGCTGGCCGGGCCGGGCATCGAGCTGAGCCTGAACATCACCGGCGGCGCGCTGCCGGTGCGGCTATCAAGCGAAGACCTCACCCGCATTCTGGTGAACCTGATGAAGAACGCCGTCGAGGCCATGCCCGGGGGCGGACGGCTGCAGTTGAGCCTGCGCGAGACTCCGGCCGGGCCGGGCGAGAACCCGCGGGTGCTGCTGACGATCGAGGACAACGGGCCGGGCATTGTGCCGGAGCTGCTGGAGCAGGTGTTTGAGCCGGGATACAGCACCCGCTCCAAGCCGGTTCCGGGGCAGCGGAGCTGGACCGGCGACCATCTAGGGCTGGGCCTTTCCATCACCCGCTCCATTGTGGAAGCAGCCGGAGGCAGGATTCACGCCGCCAGCCGCGATCCCGCCGGAGCCTGTTTCCAGATGGAATTGCCGGTGCGTGCCGGTTAGCCGAGGTGCGGCGGCTGAGGCGGCGATTTTCCCCAGTGACTTACTTCGAAACGGAGAGGCGGCTTACAATGCTCGAAACAGTCTTCCATCTCAAGGCCATGGAGTCCATTTCCCCATTTGCGGAACAGCCTGCCAACCTGCACGTGCTGGTGGTGGACGCGGACGCGGCCATTCGCTCGGCCTGCAGCGAGATTGCGGCCAGCCTGGGCTATGCGGTGGACAGCACCGGGGACATGAACCAGGCGCGCAGCCTGCTGCGCGGCCATGCGGCCGACATTCTGCTGGTAAACCTGCCCTTCGGCTCCAGCCAGGGCCTGGAGCTGATCTCCGAGGTCAAGCTGCTCTACCCGCAGATCTCGGTGATTGCCATGACGGCGTCAAACTCGGTCAATGCGGCCGTGGAGGCCATGCGCTGCGGCGCTTCCGACTATCTGACCAAGCCCTTCGCCATGGATGAGCTCTCTACGGTGCTGGACCGCGCGGCGGCACGCCACAACGCCGACGCCGAAGCGCGGCGGCTGCGCGAGCACCTGCGGCTGAGCCAGGGGCTGGGTGCCATGATTGGCCGCTCTGTCGAGATGGAGAAGCTCTACCGCATCCTCTCCAAAGTCGCCCAGAGCACCCACCCGGTGCTGATCCTGGGCGAAAGCGGCACGGGCAAGGAGCTGGTGGCGCGGACCATTCACGCCTATGGACCCGTAGCGGAGAAGCCTTTCCTGCCGGTCGATTGCGGCTCGCTGGTGCCCACTCTGATCGAGAGCGAGCTGTTCGGCTACGTGAAGGGAGCCTTCACGGGAGCCAACCGCTCCAAGGATGGGCTTCTGGTCTCCGCCGAGGGCGGCACGGTGTTTCTGGACGAGATCGGCGAGTTGACTCTCGACTTGCAGGCCAAGCTGCTGCGTGCGCTGCAGGAAAAGGAAGTCCGTCCCGTAGGCGCGACCCACCGCGTGCCCATCAAGGCGCGCATTGTGGCCGCCACCAACCGCGATCTGGCCGCGATGGTCGAGAAGGGCTCCTTCCGCAAGGACCTCTTCTACCGGCTCAACGTGGTCAATCTCCGCCTGCCGTCGCTGCGCGACCGGCGCGAGGATATTCCCCTGCTGGCGGCGCATTTTCTGGACCGCATCAGCCGCGACCGGGGCACCAAGTTTCAGCTGAGCGATGAGGCGCTGCGCACCATGATGCGCCACGACTGGCCGGGCAATGTGCGCGAGCTGGAGAACGCCGTGGAGCGGGCCTGCGCGCTCTCCTCAGGGCCGGTGCTTCATCTCGGGCGACCTGCCCACGCAGCTGCAGCAGGAGGGACTGGCGGTGCACCGCGCAGCCTCCATCGCCGCCAGCGCCGAGCAGGCGGGCGAGACCGAAGGCGTGGTTCCGCTGGCCGATCTCGAGCGCGATGCCATCCTGGGCGCCATCCGCACCCTGAACGGCGACAAGCTGCAGGCCGCCAAGCTGCTGGGCATCGGCAAGACCACCCTCTACCGAAAACTCAAAGAATACGGCATCGCCGATCCGCTGCAGGACGAGTAGCCGCGCCGCCACAATCACGGTGCGGTCCGCCCTGCAGCGGATGCGGAGATTTCTCCGCGCGCACCAGAACCAGCAACCAGACAGTTTGAAGAACAGGAAACCCAACGGTGAAGGAGCCGGAGATGAGCATTCTGATGGTCACGGGAATTGAAGGGGCACGCAACTGCGCAACGGCCGTGGAAGGGCAGCTGGGGATGCCCGTCGAAGTAGCCGAAGGGCGCAAGGCGGCGGTTGCGGCCCTGCGCAGGCAGGAGTTCACCGTGGTGGTGGTGGACGAGACGCTGGCCGAGTGCGACCCGGCCTCAGCCGACGCCATCTGGGAGAAGGCCGGCCTCGCCATTCCCCTGCAGGTGAACTTTGCCCTGGCCGGCGCGGCCCGACTTACCCGCGAAATTCGCGCCGCCCTGCATCGCCGCCATCGCGAGCAGGCGCTGGCCCACAAGGCTGCCGTGACCGCCATGGAAAGCGAGATGAAGACCACCATCGCCGGACTGCTGCTGCACTCGCAGCTGGCGCTGGCGGGCAACGAGATGCCGCCCCCGGTGGCCGACAAGGTGCGCATGGTGGCCGAGCTCGCCTCAAACCTGCGCCAGCAGCTCTCCGGGCAATCGCCGGAGCCGGGCCACTCGCGCGGCTGACGCTCTTTCGCTCTTCGCTTGCACACGCAGCGCCGGGGCGCGGATTGCCGCGGCGTCTTTTTGTCTGCGCTCGACCTTTCCCGTACTCTGAAGAAGATCATGAACGACTCAGCTGTTCTTCTCATCGATTGCCCCGACCGCAAGGGGCTGGTGGCGCGCGTCTCCGGGTTGTTGTATGAGCGCGGCGCCAACATTCTGCATGCCGACCAGCATCAGGACCACGAACTGGGCCTGTTCTTCATGCGCGTGGAGTGGGCGCTGAATCGGCGGGCGACGCGCGCTTTGACCTGGATGGATTTCGACGTTGCCTTTGCGCCGCTGGCGGCTGAGCTCGACATGCGCTGGAAGCTGAGCGCCGCGGCTCAGAAGCCGCGCATGGCAGCTCTTCTGCTCGCAGTATCTGCACTGCGTGGCCGACCTGCTGCAGCGCTGGCGCTCGGACGAGCTCGACTGCGACATTCCGGTGATCGTCTCGAATCATCGCGACGTGGAACCGCTGGCCGCGTTCTACGGCATTCCCTTCGAGTATGTTCCGCTAACGGCAGCGACGCGGGCTGAGGCTGAAGCAGCGGCAGCTTGCCTTGCTTGCCGAACATGGAATCGATCTCGTGGTGCTGGCACGCTACATGCAGATTCTATCGCCGGAGTTTGTGGCGCAGTATCCGGCGGCGATCATCAATGTGCACCATTCGTTTCTGCCTGCCTTCACCGGCGCGCGGCCGTATCACGCGGCGCACGCGCGCGGCGTGAAGCTGATTGGCGCGACCAGCCACTACGTGACCGAGGTGCTGGACGACGGGCCGATCATCGAGCAGGATGTGGCGCGCATCTCGCATCGCGACCAGGTGGACGATCTGGTGGCGCGGGGGCGCGATCTGGAGCGGCTAGTGCTGTCGCGCGCGGTGCGCTGGCACCTGGACCGGCGCATTCTCTGCTACGGCAACAAGACGGTGGTCTTCGACTGAGACTCTAGTCTCGACCAGCGCGTCGGCGATGCCCAGGTGCTGGTCGAGGGCGGCGATGCCGAGGTCGATCTCTTCTTTGGTGACGATCAGCGGCGGCGCAATCACGAAGTGGCTGACCCAGGCCTGCTGCGCGACGCCATCGGCCATCATCTTCGCCGGCGATCTGATCGACGACCAGCGGCTTGCCTTCGACCTTGTCGCGCATGGTGTTGAAGGGCTGCTTGGTCTTGCGATTCTTGACCAGCTCGACGGCGAAGAAGAGGCCGAGGCCGCGCACGTCGCCGATGGAGATGTGCTTCTCCTTGAGCGCTTCGAGCTTCTGCGCGCACGTAAGGCTCCAGCTCCGCCGCGCGCTCCACCAGCTTGAGCCGCTGCATCTCTTCGATGGTGGCGACGGCGGGGCCAAGCGTGATGGGATGCGCCTCGTACGTGTGGCCGTGCGAGAAGTAGTGATCCTCGAAGTAGTCGGCGATCTTCTTGGTCGTCGCGCAGAGGCCGAGCGGCACATAGGCCGAGGTGATGCCCTTGGCGGTGACGAGGATGTCGGGCTTCACGTCCCAGTGATCGACGGCGAACCACTTGCCGGTGCGGCCCCAGCCGGCCATCACTTCGTCGGCGATCAGCAGCACGCCGTGGCGATCGCAGATTTCGCGGAGGCGCGGGAAGTATTCGGGCGGCGGAACCAGCACGCCATTGGTCCCGACGACCGGCTCCATGATGATGGCCGCGACATCGCTCTCGTTCTCGATCATGTGCTCGATGTAGTCGGCGCAGGCGATGTTGCAGCCGGGGTAGGTGTGCTTGATGGGGCAGTCGTAGCAGTTGGTCTCCGGCGCAAAGACCACGCCGCCGCCTTTGCCCGCCGGCTCCATGGCCCAGCGGCGCGGGTCGCCGGTGGCGGCGATCGAGCCCATCGTCGAGCCGTGATAGGAGCGGTAGCGCGAGATGATCTTGGTCTTGCCCGTGACCATGCGCGCGATTTTGAAGGCGGCTTCGTTGGCCTCGGTGCCGCTGGTGGCGAAGAAGAATTTTTCGAGGCCCGCGGGCAGCACTTCAAGAAGCTTGGCGCTGAGCCTGGCGCGCGCGGAGGTGGCGTAGACCGGGCCGACGAAGGCCAGCTCGCGCGCCTGCTCGGCGATGGACTCGACGACGCGCGGATTCTTGTGGCCGAGGTTGACGCACATCAACTGCGAGCTGAAGTCGAGATAGCGTCTTGCCCGCGCCGTCGGTGATCCAGCAGCCCTCGGCGTCGGCGATGTAGAGAGGCTTCCAGGTTTTCTGGAAGCGCCAGGTGCCGTAGTTGGTTTCGCGGGTGACGCTGCTGATCTGTTCTGGGGTGAGTGCGGGCGTGGTGAGTGTGTCGCTCATGATGCACCTCGAATGCGTGACTTGTCACCCCCATGCTACGGCATTTGCGCGGCGGCTGGCGCACCGTTTCGCGGGTTCGCCGTTCGTTATTAAAATGGAAACGGAGACGTGCGATGGCGGACGGACACGAGGAACGCGAAGAGCAGGAGAAGCGGCGCGAAGAGGAGCGGCGCAAGGATGGTGAGGATCGTCTCGACCGGCATGTGCCGGACCCGTGGGAGCCGGAGCGGCAGGAGTCCTGAATCTGCATCGCGTTTACGCTTGTGCGGCTGTAAATTCCCGAGAAGCAGGTCCTTCACTCCGCTGAAAAACGCTTCGTTCAGGATAACAATTGGTTGAGTTGCTCGACTGTTCCGTGAGGATGCTGCGAGCAAAGAAAACGCCCCCGGTGAGCCGGGGGCGTTTTGTTGAGTGAATCGCAATTTACGCGCTGAAGAGCAGGATGCCCGCGGCCTTTTCTTCGCTGCCGGTTTCGTCGCGAGCTGACCGGGCGATAGAAGAGCTGGTTGGCATCGAGGTAGACCTCGAGGAAGGCCGGACGCGTCGGTGATCTGGCCGGCGATGAGCGCCTCCGAGAGCGGGTCTTCGACGTAGCGCTGCAGAGCGCGGCGCAGCGGGCGAGCCCGTAGCTGCGATCGACGAGCGTCTTCTCGAGAATCCACTTCTTGGCTTCCTCGGTCACCGAGATGGTGATCGCCTTCTGCGCCAGGTTGGCGTTCAAGCTGCTGCACCAGCAGCTCGACGATCTGGATCAGGTCGCGCATCGGACAGCGACTGGAAGAGGATGACCTCGTCCAGACGGTTGAGGAACTCGGGGTTGAAGGTCTTCTTGACCTCCTGCTTGACCAGCTCTTCGATCTTGTCGCTGACCAGGTCTTCGCGGTCGCTCTGGAAGCCGAGCCCCTGCTTCTTCATCAGGTGCCGCGCGCCGATGTTCGACGTCATGATGAGGATGGTGTTCTTGAAGTCGACGGTGTTGCCCAGGCCGTCGGTCAATTGGCCATCTTCAAACACCTGCAGCAGCAGGTTGAAGACATCGGGGTGCGCCTTCTCGATTTCGTCGAGCAGGACTACCGAATAAGGCGACCGCTTGACGCGTTCGGTCAGCTGGCCGCCCTCCTCGTAGCCCACGTATCCCGGAGGCGAGCCGATCAGCTTCGAGACCGAGTGCTTCTCCATGAACTCCGACATATCGAAGCGGATGAGCGCCTTGTCGGAGCCGAAGAGGAAGTTGGCCAGCGTGCGGGCCATCTCCGTTTTGCCCACGCCGGTGGGTCCGAGGAACAGGAAGCTGCCGATGGGACGCGCGCGGCGACTTCAGGCCGGCGCGCGAGCGGCGAATGGCGCGGGCCAGTGCCGAGATCGCCTTCTCCTGCGAGATCACGCGCTTGTGCAGCTCTTCTTCCACGCGCAGCAGCTTCTGCGTCTCTTCTTCCTTGATGCTGGTGACGGGAACGCCGGTCCAGCGGCTGACCACGTCCTCGATGTCTTCGCGGCCCACGATGCCGGCGGCGGAGTCGTCGAGATGATACTTGTCGCGCAGGGCGCGCAGGTTTTCGCGCTCCTTGCGTTCCTCGTCGGAGTAGAACCGCGCCTTCTCGAACTCGTGGTTCGCGATGGCCGAGTCCATGCGGTGGACGATGAACTTGATGCGCTTCTGCACCTCGGTGATCTCCTCGGGCAGCGAGGTCTGGCGCAGCTTGACGCGCGCGCCGGCCTCGTCGATGAGGTCGATGGCCTTGTCGGGCAGGAAGCGGTCGGGGATGTAGCGGTTGGAGTGCGAGACCGCGAACTCGATCGCGGCATCGGTGTAGCTGACCGCGTGGAATTTCTCGTAGCGGTCCTTGATGCCCATGATGATCTTGATGGCGTCGGCTTCGTTGGGCGGCGGAACCTTGACGGCCTGGAAGCGGCGCTCGAGCGAGCGGTCCTTCTCGATCGACTTGCGGTACTCGGCCGGCGTGGTTGCGCCGATGCACTGAATCTCGCCGCGCGAGAGGGCCGGCTTGAGGATGTTGGCCGCGTCGAGCGAACCCTCGGCCGAGCCTGCGCCCACCAGCGTGTGCAGCTCATCGATGAAGATGATGGAGTTCTGATTCTCCATCAGCTCCTTCATGATGGTCTTGAGGCGCTCTTCGAACTGGCCGCGGTACTTGGTGCCGGCCACGATGAGCGAAAGATCGAGGCCAAGCACGCGCTTGTCGGCGAGGAAGCTCGGGCACTTCGCCGTCGGCGATGCGCTGCGCCAGGCCTTCGACGATGGCCGTCTTGCCCACGCCGGGCTCGCCGATCAGCACCGGGTTGTTCTTGGTGCGGCGGCAGAGGATCTGGACGACGCGCTCGAGCTCGCCATCGCGGCCGACGAGCGGATCGAGCTGCCCGTCCATGGCGGCCTGGGTGAGGTCGCGGCTGAACTCGGCCAGCAGGCTCGACTCGCGCTGGCGCTGCTGCTGCGGCTGCCTTCTCCTGCGTCACGCGGGCCAGCTCTTCGCGAATCTGCGCAAGCTTCAGGCCGCGCTCCTGCAGAATCTCGGAGGCGAAGCACTTCTCTTCGCGCAGCAGACCCAGGAGCAGATGCTCGGTGCCGATGTGCTTGTGGCCCAGCCGCTCGGCTTCTTCGGCCGCATAGGCCAGCACGCGCTTGCACTCGTTCGAAAGCGGCAGGTCGACGCTGGTCGAGACCTTTTCGCGAATGGTGGTGTGCGCCTCGATCTGCTTGCGGATCGACTCCACCGAGGCGTGCGAGCGCAGGAAGCGGTTGGTTAACGCCTTGTCCTCGCGCAACAGGCCCAGCAGCAGGTGCTCGGTCTCGATATAGGGCGAGCCGAACTGGCTGGCCTCATACCGCGCGAAGAAGATCACGCGCCGTGCCTTCTCCGTATAGCGTTCGAACATTGTGTTCTCCCTCACTAGCAGGCTATCGGAAGGAGTGGCCGTCCGGTTCGCTTCCCGGCTCTCAGCCCAACCCGCACGCGCCCTTCTCTAAACTTCGCCGCCGGAGGCATCGATGGAAAATCCTGAACTCGCCCCGAACAGCTCTTTTGGATGGTTGCGGGCTTACGTTCGGCCCGGTCGTCGTGGGCGTCCGCCATCGGCGCCATGGACTGCCATCCTATCCTCATCGGCCTCAAGCGTGCAGTTTGGCTGCGCTCAAGACCCCTTACAACATATGACTCAAAATCCGCCGGAAACGATGCAAGTGCGCTACGACCGTTGCGGAATCCGGGTAAAGCGCTGGAGCGGTTGACCCCAGGCAGCCAGGCGCCCACCCTCCAGGCGCAGAGTCCGCGTGCAGCGCGCGGCCAGATCGAGGTTGTGGGTCACCAGGATCGAGGTGAGCCCGTGGCTAACATGCAAGCCGCTCAAGGAGATCGAAGACGCGGCCGGCGGTGGATCTCGTCGAGGTCGCCGGTAGGCTCGTCGGCCAGCAACAGGCGCGGATTGCCCACCAGAGCGCGGGCCAGCGCGATGCGTTGCTGCTCGCCGCCTGAGAGCTCGCCGGGCCGGTGATCGCCGCGATCCTGCAAGTCGACCTCCCTCAACCAATTGGATGCCGCTGCCAGGGCCTCGCGGCGAGTACTGCCCGCGGGCCAAAAGCGGCATGGCCACGTTTTCAAGCGCCGTAAACTCCGGCAGAAGGTAGTGAAACTGCCACACGTAGCCGATGGTCGCGTTGCGAAACGCGGCAGCCTGCCGCGGGGTTAATTCGGCCACATTGGTTGACGCGCAGTGTACCGTTCCTGCCGTCGGGGTATCAAGAGCACCCAGGATGTGCAAAAGGGTACTTTTTCCCGCTCCGGACTGGCCGACGATGGCGACCAGCTCTCCGGGAAAGACTTCGAGGTCCAGATTCTTGAAGAGGGTGAGCGGTCCGCGGGCGGTGACGTAGGTTTTTTCGAGGCCCTGGACCCGTACCAGCGGCGCTCGCGTGTCGGTGTCCCGCGCGGTGCGGGATGCCGGGCCGGGAGCCACTGGGGTGCCTGCATTCATCCGATTGTCACTATTCTACAGTGGTTTTTGGGTTGGCCTAGGGTTTGGGAATTGCGGTTGGGTTGAGATGGGCGATGCGGCCGTTGGGGCCGACGATAAACGGCAGCGAAAGAGCGTTCCAATTACCGTCGTCGAGAGGCTGCCACGTCTTGCCGTCGTCGCGAGAGATGTCGGAGCCGTTGGCGCCGGCGGCGATCCAGAGATTGAGAGCAGTCGAGTACTGCACGGTGGAGCGGTAGCCGTGGGGCGGCGTGATTGAGGCCGTCCAGGTCCAGCCGCCATCCGAGGACCATGCGGCGGTGCGCGCTGAATCATTCGGCTTGACGTAGTCACCGCCGACGGCGACGAAGAGCGAGTTCTCGTCGAAGCCGCAGTTCTCACAAATTCCAGTGGTCATCGGGTAGCGATACGCGACGGCAAATGTGCCGGAGCTGTCGGTGTTGGAGCCGATGGGAATGGGGCTGGACTTCCACGGTGGCTCTTTGCGCACCAGCTTGTCGACGAGGCCATGCTCCTCCTCAGCCTGCGTGAACGGCCGGTTGAAAAAGAATGAGCCGCTCTTGCCGCCGGTTGCGAATCCCCGCGTAAACAGGGCGTTTCCGAGTGCGATGGAACTGTTGCTTGCGGCAAATGCGGCGAGGGATTTGCCGTTGAGCGTCATGCCCTTGTGCTCGTCGCGCTTCCAGCTCTTGCCGTTGTTGTAGGTGAGAAACACCGCGAACTGGTCGCGCACCGGGTCGCCCAGCACGATGCCGCGCGGGCCGTTGAACCAGAAGCTGTCAAAGAAGCCGTCGGGCACGTCGGGATTGCGGAAGAGCAGCTTCCATGTCGCGCAACCGTCGGTGGTCTTGTAGAGGCGGCTTTTGTCGCCGGGGCCGCTCGCCATCACGATGGCGGTCTGCGCGTTCCATGCCTGCACGCCGCGAAAATCGAGGGTCGCGCCGTCCTTATTCGCGTCTGGTGTGGCACAGCGCTGCCAGTGCTGGCCGCCATCAACGGTGCGCAGCACAGTGCCGCCGGTGCCGCTGGCCCACGCGATCTTCCCGTTCACCGAGTCGATGCCGCGCAGGCTGGCCGTGGCGCCGGAGCTCTGCATCTGCCAGGGATTGCTTTGTGCGAGCAGCGGTAATGCGGCGAAGAAAGTCAGGATAAGGAACGCGAGGCGGCGTGGGGAGACCATGGCTCGCAGTATAGAGCCGTTACGGGACGGTGCCGTTGTGGCGATGCAGGTCACCTTGGTCATGCACTCCCTCTCGCGCACTGCAGGGCCGGGTCGATAGAGCAGGGTATACGAGGTTTTCTTATGCGCTCGCGCTACCGGGTTCTGGGCAGGCAGCTCTACTTTCTGGGATTGGCAGGCGTCGCCGTGTGGGTGATGGCGGCGTTCGCTTAGCGAACGGCTCAAACCGACGCATGCAGGCGGCTGGCCCAATCGGGCTGGGCCGCCTTTGCTGTTTCAGGAGGGCTGGCTCTCCGCCAGCGCGGCGACGGGAACCGGCGCGATGAAGTGCATGAGCGCGACATAGACGATGCCGGCGACGAAGAAGCCGACGAACCATGCGTAGTCATAGAGAAAATGCAGCGGCGTGGTACGAACAGGCCGATGAGCGCGAGGCCGACGCCGAGCACCAGCGCAACAATGGCGCGCGGGTTGATGCCCTTGGTGTAGTGGTACGCGCCTTCGCGGTGGTAGAGCGAGTTGATGTCGAGCTCGGTGTTGCGGATGAGGAAGTAATCGCAGACCATGATGCCGGCGACGGGGCCGAGCAGGCCGGAGTAGCCGACGAGCCAGCCGAAGATGTAGGCGTCCGGCGTGGCCAGCAGCTTCCATGGGCACATGGCGAGGCCGAGAAAGCCGGTAATGAGGCCGCCGGTGCGGAAGCTGATGAGGCGCGGATAGAGGTTGGAGAAGTCGTTCGAGGGCGAGACGACATTGGCGCCGATGTTGACGTTGAGCGTGGCGATGAGGATGGCGATGAGCGCGATGAAGGCCACTACAGGCTGATGGAATGCGCCGATGAGCAGGATGGGGTTCCAGATGGGATGGCCGAAGAGCACAGACGAAGCCGAGGTGCACGGAGATGCCGACGAAGGTGTAGAGCGTCATGGCGACGGGCAAGGCCGAAGGCCTGGCCCCACGACTGCGCGTGCTGCGATTTGGAGTAGCGGGTGAAGTCGGGAATGTTGAGCGCGAGCGTGGCCCAGTAGCCGACCATCGCCGTGAGCGAGGGAAAGAAGACGGCGAGAAACGCATGCGTGGAGTGGAACTGGCTGGGCGTAGAAAGCATGGAGCCGAAGCTGCCCGCCTTGATGCGCACCCAGATGAGCAGCGCCGCGGCCATGATGAACATAAAGGGCGCGCCAAAGGCCTGCAGGTGGCGGATGGATTCGACGCCGCGCCAGACCACGACCATGTTCAGCAGCCAGAAGCCCAGGAAGCAGGCCCAGAGCACGCCGGGCACGTTGGCAAAGCCGGGCGCGATGACCTGCAGCATGGAGTGGATCGCGGTGCCGCCGATCCAGGATTGAATGCCGAACCAGCCGCAGGCCACGATGGCGCGCAGAATCGCGGGCAGGTTTGCGCCGCGCACGCCAAAGGGCGCGCGAATGAAGACGGGAAACGGAATGCCGTATTTCGCGCCGGCGTGCGCGTTGAGCAGCATGGGGACGAGCACAATCAGATTGCCGAGCAGCACCGTGCCGACGGCCTGTTTCCAGTCCATGCCGTTGGCGATGAGCGAAGAGGCGAGCTGGTAGGTCGTGATCTCCATCGACATGGAGAACCAGAGCGCGATGTAGTTGTACATCGTCCAGGTGCGCTGCGCGGGCGTGGTGGGGCGCAGGTCCTGATTGGATAGAGATGGGATCGACGACGGCTCAAGGGCGCCTCCGGGTGGAGATAGATATACAGGAGAGGCGCATGAGAAGGCGATAAGGAATCAACTGGGGACACGGGAGTTGGAACAAGATCATGCTGCGAACGAGGGTGCTCGTAGCCGCCAGCTTCTCAGTTGCAGCTTAGCTGGAAGCTTGCGTCTTCTCGTACATCAGAAGGTCTGAAAATGCGCCCTTCAGGTTTGCCTCGATGGCGCTCCACTTCCAGGCGGCGCGATTCTAGCCTCTTGAGATAGATTCACGAGTTGCTTGAGAGCCTCCGGCGGATCAGACGATTCACACAGGTGGATGCGAATGTGCGTTGCCTCTTCGAACACGTTCGATCTTCCGTCAAGCGCCCTCTGCGCCGATTCAATCGCAAGAACCATCCGTGCCGCGTCCTTCGAGATTGGAGCGTCAACACCCATCTCGCGAAAGGCAGAATCGGCCTCGTCGGATCGAATATCACTGATGACGAGATTTGCCAATCCTGCGAGCCTTCTTAAGACGGGTCCGTCATAACCCTCTTCGAGCGCATCGGCAGCGATTCGTGGAGCTTCCAATACTGCAAATCGCCAAAATAGTAGTCCACGGCGATTTTCTTTGGATCGAAGCGCATGGTCTGCCAAACCTCGTCGGTTTGAAGATAAATCAAGAAGCAACTAAATGGTGGGCAAGTGTTATTTCCACGCGCCGCCGCGGGCTTCGCGGCGCAGATACTGGCCGCGGCCGGGGTTGCCGATGAACTCGCCCTTCGACACGATCAGCTCGCCGCGCGAGTAGACATCGCGGGCGTTGCCGCGCACGCGGAAGCCCTCGAACATGGAGTAGTCGACGCGCATGTGGTGGGTGGCGGCGGAGATGGTGTGGTCGGCGGCGGGGTCCCAGAGCACGATGTCGGCGTCGCTGCCCACGGCGAGCACGCCCTTCTTCGGGTACATGCCGAAGATGCGCGCGGGCGCGGTGGAGACGAGCTCGACGAAGCGGTTGATGGAGAAGTTGCCCTGGCCCACGCCGTGGTGATGCAGCAAGCTGCAGGCGGTTTTCGATGCCGGGGCCGCCGTTGGGAATCTTGGTGAAGTCGTCTTTGCCGAGCGCCTTCTGATCTTCGAAACAAAACGGGCAGTGATCGGTGGAGACGACCTGCAGATTGTCTTTGCGCAGGCCCTCCCATAACTTTGGCTGGTTGCGCTTCTCGCGCAGCGGCGGCGTGAAGACGTACTTCGCGCCCTCCCAGCCTTTGTCCGTGCCACATTGTCTTCGAGCGAGAGCAGCAGATATTGCGGGCAGGTTTCGGCGAAGGCGGGCAGGCCGCGGTCGCGCGCTTCGCGCACCTGATTGAGCGCGTCTTCGCTGGAGAGATGCACGATGTAGACGGGCACGCCGGCCATCTCCGCCATCGCAATGGCGCGATGCACGGCCTCAGCCTCGGCCTGCGTGGGCCGCGTGAGCGCGTGGTAGATGGGCGCGGTTTTGCCCTCGGCCAGCGCCTGCTGCACGATGACGTCGATGACCGAGCCGTTCTCGGCGTGCATGCAGATGAGCGCGCCGTTCTTCGCGGTCTGGCGCATGGCTTTGAAGATGGTGGCGTCGTCGACCATGAGCACGTTGGGGTATGCCATGAAGAGCTTGAAGCTGGCCACGCCCTCGCGGACGAGGTCGTCCATGTCTTCGAGGCCGGCGTCGGGCAGGTCGGTGACGATCATGTGCAGGCCGTAGTCGATGCAGGCCTTGCCCTCGGCCTTCTTCCACCAGGTGTCGAGCGCGGTGCGCATTTTGGTGCCGCGCGCCTGGATGGCGAAGTCGACGATGGTTGTCGTCCCGCCGATGGCTGCGGCTCGCGTGCCGGTGAGGAAGTCGTCCGCGGAGTTGGTGCCGCCGAAGGGCATGTCGAGATGCGTGTGCGCGTCGATGCCGCCGGGAAGAAGCAGCAGGCCGGTGGCATCGACGACGTTCTCCGCCGCGCTAGCGGGGATGCCGGCGCGCATCTCCTTGATGATGCCGCCGTCGATGAGCAGGTCGGCTTGCACGCTGGAGTCGGCGTTGACGATGGTTCCGTTTTGGATGAGGACCTTCATCGGTATAGCTTTGTTTTCTACTCTGTTCCCGGCATGAGCAATGGCAAGCTTATTCTCCGCATTCGAAATCGATTTTCTTGTGTATTGCCGGCTGGTTATCGAGCTGAGCAGTGATTGTCACAGGCAGACAGCCGGAGTCATATAGCCATACAGCCTCAAAGTGTTTGCCATTCTGACTCAAAATAAAGCGGCCCAGTATGCCGCGTAATGGCTGGCTTCCCTTTAGCCTGCACAGTAATCGTGAGACGTTCTTTGTGGATCACATTTCCACCGCCATCTCCGTTTACTTCGACTTCGATCAAGGTCGCTTCTGACGGACCACCTGACTGTCCTTCTCCGATGATGGTGTTCCACAACGCTATGTCAGGCTTGTCAGAAAATATTCTCCGAGAACTTGCCGGAGTCGCTGAAGTACAGTCTTGCTGTTACCGCCTTGATCTTCGATGGAAATTTCGGAGGAACCTGAGCATAAATCTGCGAAGTGCTCAGAATGAGCATCCCCACCGCCGCCGCAAAATTCAACCGCGCAATCAATTGAATCCCTCAGGGGCTAAAGCCCCAATCCTTCTTTCAGACAACATTCGGCACGACTGAAGTCGTGCCCTGACACAAAGCCAGAAGCCTCCGCTGCACGGCCCACCGATGGTTTCAATCTGATGCGCTTGGGACATCATGAGCGCTGCGGCTCGACTGCGCAGTCCGCGCCATGCGTGCGCTCGATCCCACGTCTCGGGCCGCGAGCCCGGTATCGACGCGGACCATGGTGATGCAGTCGTCGACGGGGCAGACCAGCGCGCAGAGGTTGCAGCCGACGCACTCGGTTTCATCCACGCGGGGAATGCTTGGCGAGCGGCGTTGGATAGCGGACCGATGGATCCGGTCGACGGCGCGCTCCTGGCGCGTGACCGGCGTGACGGCGATCGAGGTGCGGCTGTGCGCATTCCACAGTCGGCGGGCGCGTCGTGCAACTCGACCTGGCCATTCACGGGGCCGGAGACGCGGTCGAGGTGGATGCACTGGTGCGCGCCGTCCCAGCAGGCGATGTGGCAGAGGTCGCAGCCGATGCACTTCTGCTCGTCGATGTGCGCGACGATCTTGTAGTTGAGGTTGAGGTGCTTCCACTCGGTGACGCGCGGCAGCGAGAGGCCGCGAAAGTCCTCGATCGACTTGAATCCCTTGGACCGCATCCAGTCTTCGAGGCCTTCGGCCATGTCTTCGACGATGCGATAGCCGAAGTGCATGGCCGCGGTGCAGACCTGCACCGTGCCGCAGCCCAGCAGAATGAACTCCGCCGCGTCGCGCCACGTTGACGATGCCGCCGATGCCGGAGAGCGGCAGCGCGGACTCGGGATCGGCCATGACCTGCTGCACCATGTTCAGCGCGATGGGCTTCACCGCGGGGCCGCAGTAGCCGCCGTGGGAGCTTTTGCCGTCGACATTGGGGCGCGGCGTGAACGTATCGAGATCGATGCCGGTGATGGAGTTGATGGTGTTGATGGCGGACAGGCCATCGGCGCCGCCGCGCTTGGCCGCGCGCGCCACGGCGCGAATGTCGCGTGATGTTGGGCGTGAGCTTGACCAGCACCGGCGTGCGCGCCTTCTCCTTGACCCACGCGGTGATCATCTCCGCGTACTCCGGCACCTGGCCGACGGCCGAGCCCATGCCGCGCTCGCTCATGCCATGCGGGCAGCCGAAGTTGAGCTCGAGGCCGTCCGCACCGGCATCTTCCGCGCGCTGCGACAATATCGTGCCAGGCCTCGCGCGTCGACTCGACCATCAGCGACGCGATGACGGCGTGATGGGGATAGCGCTTCTTGACTTCGGCCATCTCGCGCAGGTTGACTTCGACGCGGCGGTCGCTGATGAGCTCGATGTTGTTGAAGCCCATCATGCGCATGGCCCTGCCAGTCGGTCGGCGGAGTAGCGCGAGCTGACGTTGGTGACGGGCTCGCCGATGGTCTTCCACACCGCGCCGCCCCAGCCCGCATCGAAGGCGCGCATGATCTGCTCGCCGCAGTTGGTGGGCGGCGCGGAGGCGAGCCAGAAGGGATTGGGCGAGTCGATGCCGCCGGCGAAGTCGCGCACGCGAATGTCAGGCATACGCGGCCTCCGCGATCTTGATCATGGCCAGCGCGGAACGCTTGCCGTCGGCCACGGCGTCCACCACTTCCCTGCCGCCGTTGGCGCAGTCGCCGCCGGCAAAGTAGCGCGGATTGCCGGTGCTGGCCGGTGGCGCGGTCGGTCACGATGACGTCCGTCGCGCATCTCGATGCGGCAGGCCTCCTGCATGAGCTGGGCGAATGGCGACTGGCCGATGGCGGGCACCACCATGTCGCAGGCGATGGTGTACTGCGAATCGGGCATCGGCAGCAGGCCCTGTCCACGTCGCTGCACCTGCACCGTATCGAGCAGCAGCGGCCGTGCTCATCTGTGCGGATGGCGAGCGGCTGGCGCCGCCACAGGAACTGCACGCCCTCCTGCTTGGCAGTGCTCGTATTCGAAGTCGAAGGCCGGCATGTCGCTGCTCGCCGCGGCGATAGAGGAGATAGACCGTCTCCGCGCCCAGGCCGCCGCGCGGCGTTGGCGGCGTCGATGGCGGTGTTGCCCGCGCCGACCACGACCACGGTGCCGGTAAGCTCGCGCAGATCGGCCCGGTCTTGTACGCGGCAGATGAGCTCGAGCGCATTCATCACGCCCTTGGCATCCTCGCCGGGAATATTCAGCCGCTGCATGGCGCCCAGGCCGACGCCGAGAAAGATAAAGTCGAACTCCTCTTCCAGCGCGGCAAGCGTCGCGCGGCGGATTCGATCCCGGCGCCAAAGCGGAACTCCACGCCCATGCGGCGAATCATCTCGATCTTCGCGCAGGCTGTCGGCGGCACGCAGCTTGTACTCTGCAACGCCGTAGGTGTTCAGGCCGCCGGGCAGTAGCGCGGCGCTCGATGATGGTGGCCTGCCGCGCCCTGCGCGGCACAGCTCCGCCGCGCAGGCGAGCGACGCGGGACCGCGCGCCGATGCAGGCCACATGCAGGTTGGCGTCGAGCGTGCCGGTGCAGTGGCAGGCGTCGTCGCCGCGCGGCGTGAAAGGCGTCCATGGCGTGGCGCTGCAGCTGCGCAATGCTGGATGGGCTCGCGGTTCTAGCGATGCATCACGCAGGCGCCCTCGCAGAGCACTTCGACCGGGCAGGCCTTGCGCGCAGCTGCCGCCGAGAATGTTGGCATCGAGAATGCGCAGCGCCGACCCGCGCAGATTGCCCGATCGCGATGCGCTTGATGAAGCCGGGCACGTCGATGTGGGTGGGGCAGGCGGCGGTGCAGGGCGCGTCAAAACAGTTCAGGCAGCGGTTGGCCTCAATGACGGCGGCCTGCGGCGTGAGCGGAGGCTTGAGCTCGCTGAACCGCTCGCGCAGCTGCGGATCGTCAGGTAGCGTCGCTGTGCTCATACAGCCCTCGGGAAGCTCATGCTTGTTCTTCCATGTCAACCTCACTGCCTCAAAGACTAAAGTCCGTGATTGATTGGATACTCTGCTGCTAACGAGGACTGAAACGAGATTTCGATGCCACGTCGCTACGAAGCGACGAGCGGCCCATACTGATCGGGCCGGCGGTCGCGGAAAAACTGCCAGGTGCGGCGCACTTCGGCGATCTCGTCGAGATTCAGGTCGGCGGTCAGCACCTCGTCCTTGTCGCGCGAAGCCTGCGCCACGATCTGGCCGCGCGGATTGGCGAAGTAGCTCGACCCGTAAAACTCGCCGATGTTCCACGGCGGCTCGGTGCCCACGCGATTGATGGCCGCAATGAAGTAACCGTTGGCCGCGGCGTGCGCCGGCTGCTCCAGCTTCCAAAGGTACTCGCTCAAGCCCGGCGACGGTGGCCGAGGGATTGAAGACGATCTCCGCGCCATTGAGGCCGAGGCAGCGCGCGCCCTCGGGAAAATGCCGGTCGTAGCAGATGTAGACGCCGATCTTGGCGAATCCCAGATCGAAGACCGGATAGCCGAGGTTGCCGGGCCGGAAATAGAACTTCTCCCAGAAGCCGGGCGCGACGTGCGGGAATGTGCGTCTTGCGATACTTGCCCAGGTACGATGCCGTCGTTGTGGATGACCGCGGCGGTGTTGTAGAAGATGCCTTCCTGCTCGACCTCGTAGACCGGCACCACCATGGCGATGCCGCAGTTCTTTGGCCAGCGACCTGCATCAGCGCTGACCGTCGGCCCGTCGGGCACCGGCTCGGTGGTCTCGTACCATTTGGTCGATTGCTCGGCGCAAAAGTAGGGGCCGTTGAAGATCTCCTGCAGGCAGACGATCTGCGCGCCGTCCGCGGCGGCCTTGCGGATGAGGCCGAGGTGCTTGTCGATCATGGCCTGCTTCTGCGCGGCCAGCGGCTCAGTGGCCGGCACGGCATTGGAGGCCTGAATGATGGAACAGCGAACAATGCGCGGCATGCGGGTCGGCTCCCCTTCGAACGATGTAGGTCTTTGAAGGTAAAGCATGGGCGCGCGATGAGCAAGGGCTTGCTCGTCACGATATGCCGCCGTGCATGCGGGAATCAGTATTCGATCTTGCTAGGCGCGGCGAGCCACGCGGCAAAGCTGGCCCATGCCTCGTCTGCCAGGAGCTGCGTGGCGGGCAGCGTGCGTTCAGCCTGATCTTTGCGGAACTCCGCGTAGAGAAAGGCGTCGTCGAAGCCGGCGCGGGCGGCGTCGGCTGCGCCGCATCCATAGTAGATGGCATCGAGGCGCGCCCAGTACGACGCCGCGAGGCACATGGGGCAGGGCTCGCAGCTGGTGTAGAGTTCGCAGCCGGCAAGCGTGAACGTGCCCAGCGCCTTGCAAGCAGCGCGGATGGCGTTCACTTCGCCGTGCGCGGTGGGATCGTTGGTCGCTGTGACGCTGTTGGCGCCCTCGCCGACGATTTCGCCGTTGCGCACAATAACCGCAGCGAAGGGACCGCCTTTGCCCGACGTGACGTTCTCCGTGGCGAGCGCGATGGCGCGCCGCAGAAACTCTGGATTTGGTAGGCTGGACATCAGTCTCCGGCTCTTGATGTTCCGTGAAGAGGACAACGCAAAGACAGTATGGCACAGGCCTTCCGATCAACTCGTGTACTGACGCAGCGGGGCCTGCAGCCCGCGACGGTGATGGTGGAGGAAGGCCGCATTGCGAGTGTGCGCGGATGGAGCGAGTTGCCGGGGGACGCGATGCTGCACGACTTTGGCGATGCGGTGCTGCTGCCGGGGCTGGTTGATTCGCACGTGCATATCAATGAGCCGGGCCGCACGGAGTGGGAGGGCTTTTGGACAGCGACGCGCGCGGCGGCCTCGGGCGGCGTGACGACACTGGTGGACATGCCACTGAATTGCGTGCCGGAGACGATTGATGTTGAGGCGCTCGAGGCGAAGCGCGCGGCTGCGCAGGGCAAAGCGTGGGTGGATTGGGCCGCATGGGGTGGAGTGGTGCGCGGGAACCACGGTTCTCTTGCGCCTTTAGCCAAATCGGGTGTCGCAGGGTTCAAGTGCTTCCTGGTGCATTCGGGCATTGACGGATTTGCGTGGGTGGATGAGCGGGAGCTGCGGCTTGCGCTGGCGGAGTTGCGCGGCACTGGGCTGCCGCTGCTGGCGCACGCCGAGGTTGCCGGGCCGGTTGATGAGGCGACACGCGCGCTCAACGCAACAGGCGCGGATTGGCGGAAGTATGCGACGTACCTTGCATCGCGGCCGGATGCAGCCGAACTTGACCCGATCGCACTGCTGATGAAACTTGCCGAGGAGTTCTCGACTCCGATCCACATCGTGCACTTGGCGAGCGCGCAAGCAGTGCCGATGCTGGCCGCGGCGCGTACGCGTGGCGTGCCCGTAACCGTAGAAACCTGCGCGCAATATCTGTGGTTCGCGGCGGAAGAGATTCCCAATGGCGCGACGGAATATAAGTGTGCACCGCCGGTCCGCTCGGCGGTGAATCGCGACGGCCTGTGGCGCGCGCTGGAGGAAGGCGTGATCGATTTTGTGGCGACGGACCACTCGCCGTGCCCGCCCGAGATGAAGCATCGCGAGGAAGGACGCTTCGACAAGGCGTGGGGCGGCATCGCGAGCCTGGGGCTTGCGCTGCCCGTGCTGTGGACAGCGATGCAGGAGCGTGGGCTGCCGCTCGAGCACATTGGCCAGTGGATGGGCACAGGTCCTGCGCGGCTTGCGGGGCTTGTGAGTCGCAAAGGCGCGATTGCGGAAGGCGCGGACGCGGACTTCGCGGTCTTCGATCCCGAGGCGCAATGGACGGTGAGTATGGGCGACCTCCATTTTCGCCATAAGCTCTCGCCCTATCTCGGCGCGGAGCTGCAGGGCCGCGTGCTGCAGACGTGGCTGCGCGGTGAGCGCATCTACATAGGCAATCAATTTCAAGGCGAACCGCGTGGAAACGAATTGGTGAGGCAATGAAGGAACGCACGCTGCGGGCGCTCGAGGTTTGCCGCGACCTGGCACAGATGACCGAAGAGCCGGGACGCATCACGCGTCGCTTTTTGACGCCGCCCGTGCATGACGTACACGCGTACCTGCGCGTGCGGATGGAAGCGCTGGGCATGACAGTGCGCACCGATGCAGCGGGAAACCTGCGCGGACTCTGGCAGCCGCAGAGCGCAAGCGGCAAGCGGCTCATGACGGGCTCGCACATCGATACGGTGCCGGATGCCGGCGCGTATGACGGCGTGCTGGGCGTGGCGCTGGCGCTGGAGTGGGCAGCGATGGCGCAGGAGATGAGGACGCCGTTTGGCATTGAGGTCATCGCGTTTTCAGAGGAAGAGGGTGTGCGCTTCGGCGTGCCATTCCTCGGCAGCCGCGCGGTGGCAGGGCGGTTCGATCCGGCACTCTGGTCGTTGAAGGATAGCGACGGTGCGACTCTCGAAGCAGCAGTGCGCGCGTTTGGGCTTGACCCGGCAAAACTTGGCGAGGCAGAGATCGGCGACGATGTGCTCGGCTTTGTCGAGGTGCACATTGAGCAGGGGCCGGTGCTGGAAGCTGAGGGTCTGAGCGTGGCAGCGGTTGAAGGCGTCGTCGGTCAGTCGCGGCTGACGGTCGAGTTCGCCGGGCAAGCGAATCATGCTGGAACAACGCCGATGCATCTGCGGCGCGATGCGCTGGCCGGAGCGGCGGAGTGGATTGCGACCGTCGAAGACCACGCGCTGCGCACGGCCGGACTGGCGGCGACGGTCGGCAAGATCAACGTGAGGCCGAATGCGGGCAATGTGATTGCAGGCACAGTCGAGATGTCGCTCGATCTGCGGCACGCGCACGACGCAACGCGCATCGGCGCTGTGGAGACGCTGCTTGGGCGAGCCGGCACGATTGCAGCGCGGCGCGGGCTGGCATTTGCATCCACGCGGCAGATGGATCAACCGGCAGTGGCGATGGACGAGCGGCTGACGGCTTTTCTTGCCGACGCGATGAAAGCCGCGGGCCTGCCGGAAAAGCAGATTTACAGCGGCGCGGGCCACGATGCGATGGTGATGGCCGGCCGTGTGCCGACGGCGATGCTATTTGTGCGCAGCCCCGGCGGCGTGAGCCACAATCCGGCTGAGACGGTGCGCGCCGAAGACGTGGAAGCGTCGCTCGAAGTGGGGCGCAGATTCCTGGAGCGGCTGGCAGCCGAGTTCCGCTAGGGGCGGAGTCCGATAGAATCGTTCGAACCGCACATCTTTCGTCGCGAGGTCGCACGTGCATCATCTGGGATTAACCCGCAGCAGCCTGAAGTCCGACCACCTGCTGCAGACGCCGAATACGTTCATTCGCACGCCGCTGCCGGGTGCTACTGGCGTCGAGTTCGTCATTCACGTTGCTCCACAGCTTGGCGCTCGGTTTATGCAGATGACGGCCGAGTTTGCTGCGGGCGGCACGCTTGGGCCTACACCGGCGCAGCGATTCATCTATGTGCTTGAAGGCGCGCTGGAGCTGACGGCTGACGGCAAGACCCACACACTCTCTGGCGATGGATTCGCCTATCTGCCGCAGGGAGCTGCGCACAGCGTGCGAGCAAAAGAGAAATCGCGCGCGGCGGTGATTGAGAAGCCGTACGAAGCGGAAGCGGGGGCCGCGGCGCCACAGGTTGTTGTGGGCAGCGAGTCGAGCGTTGCTGCCATGTCCCTGATGGGCGATGATGCGCTACGCGTGCGCTCGCTGATGCCGGATGGGCCGCCGTATGATTTCGCCGTGAACACCATGACGTACGATCCCGGCGCGGCGCTGAGCATGGTTGAGATCCACGTGATGGAACATGGCCTGTTGATGCTCGAGGGCGGCGGCATCTACAAGCTGAGCAATGCGTGGTATCCGGTGGAGGCTGGCGACTTTATCTGGATGGCGCCCTATTGCCCGCAGTGGTTTGGCGCCCTGGGCAAGAAGCCGGCGAAATACCTTATCTATAAAGACTGGCGGAGACACCCGCTGGGAGCGTGAGCCATGAGCACGATCCGCGCAATCGATGAATTGATTGGCGAGCTCTTGACGCTGGCAACGATCAGCGAGGCCGAGCCGCCGGTGGTGACGCGCGTGGTCTTCAGCGAGGCCGATTTGCGCGCGCGTGCTTATGTAAAGGGGCTGTGCGCGGCCGCCGGGCTTAGCGTTTGCGAAGATGCAGTCGGCAACACGTTCGCGCGCTGGGAAGGCAGTGAGCCTGCGCTTGCGCCAATCGGCACGGGCTCACACATCGATGCGATTCCGAACGCGGGACTCTACGACGGCTCAGTGGGGGTGCTGGGCGGTCTCGAAGCAATTCGAGTGCTGCAGCAGATGGGATTCAAGCCGCGGCGGCCCATTGAGCTTGTCATCTTTACGGCGGAGGAGCCGACGCGATTCGGCATCGGGTGCCTGGGCAGCCGCATGATGGGCAGCGTGCTCACGCCGCAACGGGCGCTGCTGCTGCGCGACAAGGAAGGACGCGGGCTGGAAGAACTGCGCGCAGCCGCGGGATTCAGCGGATCGCTTGAGTCGGTCGCATTGCCGCAGGGTCGGTTTCATCAGTTTATCGAGCTTCATATCGAGCAGGGTCCGCTGCTGGAGCAGGAAGGCCTCGACATCGGACTTGTCACGCACATCGCCGCGCCGGCCAGTGTGCGAGTGACGATCGAGGGCGAAGGCGGACATGCGGGCGCGCGGCTGATGCCCGGACGCAAGGACGCGCTGGCAGCGGCGGCTGAGCTGATTCTGGCGCTCGAGGCTGCGGCAAAGTCGAGCGGCGCCATCGATACTGTTGCGACAGTCGGCGTATGCGATGTGTTTCCGGGCGCGGTCAACAGCATCCCGTCGCGGGTGCGGCTTGAAACCGACGTGCGCGACATCGAAAGTGCGCGGCGCGATCGTGTGCTGGATGCGCTCTATGCTGCATGCAGAGATGTGGGGCAGCGGCGCGGAGTCACGATCACCACGGAAGTGGTGAATGCCGATCCGCCTGCGACCTGCGACGCGGCGATTCTGGCGGAGCTGGAAGAGTCCGCGCGAGCGGCGGGCTGCACGTATAAGAGGATGGTGAGCCGCGCGTATCACGATTCACTCTTTATGGCGCGCATTGCGCCCGTGGCCATGCTGTTCATTCCCTGCCGCGGCGGCGTGAGTCATCGGCCAGACGAATATGCTTCGCCAGAGGCGATTGGAAGCGGCGTTCACGTGCTGGCGCGAACGCTGGCCGCGCTCGCAAGCTAGGGCCCGCATTTTCATTCTGCGCGGGTTCGTTGTATGCTAAGCCTCAACCTGCACGGCAACCGGACGCATCTCCACCATGAGCACGCATGCGAAAACCCGCATCGTTGGCGCTTCCGTCCCCCGCAAGGAAGGCGTGGACAAGCTGCTGGGCCGCGCGCGCTATATCGACGACATGGAACGCGAGGGCATGTGGTACGGCGCCACTGTGCGCAGCACGATTCCCCGCGGTTTGATTTGCGCGATTCGTTTTGACCGCCGCATCGATTGGAGCGAGTTCGCCGTTGTTACCGCGGCGGATATTCCTGGGCACAATCACATCCAGCTCATCTTTGCGGACCAGCCCTGCCTTGCTGACGGCAAAGTGAACCACTCGGACGAAGCAATCGTGCTGCTGGCGCATCCGGACAAGCACAAGGTGCGCGCGGCGGTGGACGCGGTGCAGATTGAGTACGAACCGCTGCCGCCAGTGTTCACGATTGAAGAAAGCGAGCGGCAGGATGTGATTGTGTGGGGCGCGGACAATGTGCTCAAAAGCTTCCTGCTGGAAAAAGGCGATGTGAACGCCGGATGGGCCGAGGCTGCGCACATTGTCGAAGGCGAGTACCGCACCGGCGCGCAGGAGCACCTCTACATTGAAAACAACGGCGTGATCGCCGAGTACAGCGGGGACGCGGGGGTGACGGTGTGGGGATCGCTGCAGTGCCCGTACTACGTGCATCAGTCGCTCATGGCGGTCTTCGATCTGCCGGAAGACAAGGTGCGCGTGATCCAGACGGAGACCGGCGGAGCATTTGGAGGCAAGGAAGATTACCCTTCGACATTGGCCGCGCACGCGGTGCTGCTGGCGATGAAGAGCGGACACGCGGTGAAGATGGTCTACGACCGGATGGAAGATCTGGCGGCAACGACCAAGCGGCATCCTTCGCGCGTTCGGCATCGCACAGCGGTGGATGCGAACGGCAAGCTGCTGGCGATGGAGATCGATGTAGCGACCGATGGCGGCGCGTATTCCACGCTTTCGTCGACGGTCCTTTCGCGCGCAACACTGCATTCGCCCGGACCGTATACCTGCCCGAATGTACGCATTCGCTCGCGGGCTTTCGCGACAAACACCGTGCCCTACGGGGCGTTTCGCGGCTTTGGCGCACCGCAGGCGGTGTTCGCAATTGAGCGGCACATGGACGAGATTGCGGCGGCGCTGAAGATGGACCCGATTGAGGTGCGGCGACGCAATTTCCTTCATGATGGCGACACAACAGCAACTGAGCAGGTGATGCGCGAGCCGGTCATCCTCGACAAGCTGCTGGATCGCGCGCTGGCCGAGAGCGACTACTACGCCAAGCGCGCGCGATTTGCGGAAGAAAATCGGACCGGCGCGGTGAAGCGCGGCATGGGCATCGCGGCGTTTTATCACGGCTCTGGATTTACAGGATCGGGCGAGCGGTATCTCAATTCGCTGGCCGGCGTGGATGTCACCGACGGCAAGGTGCGCGTGCTGGTGTCCAGCACGGAATTTGGCCAGGGCACGAACACGATTCTGCCGCAGATTGCCGCTGAGACTTTAAGCATCGGCTACGACGATGTGGTGATGGCTCCGGCCGATACCGGGATTGTGCCGAACAGCGGGCCCACCGTGGCTTCGCGCACGGCCATGGTGGTGGGCCGTTTGATTGAGCGCGCGAGCCGCCAGCTGGTTGAGATGCTGCGCGACGAGGCCGGACTGAGCGAGCATTTCACGCGCGACGAATTCTTCGTAGCGTGCGAGCAGTTGCGTGCGGCCAAAGGAGAAGTGAAGTCGTTGTGCCGCTACGAGGCGCCGCCCAACATCTTCTGGGATGATCAGCGCTATCGCGGCGAAGCGTATCCCGCCTATGCGTGGGCTGTTCATGTGGCGCAGGTTGCAGTGGACATGACGACCTACGCGGCGGAGGTTGAGGATTTCTGGTCCGTGCAGGAAGTGGGGCGAGTGCTGAATCCGGTGCTGGCCGGCGGGCAGATTGAGGGCGGGATCGCGCAGGGCATTGGTTACGCGCTCTATGAAAAAGTGTTGCTGAAGAATGGGCACATGACGAACAACCAGATGACGAACTACATTATGCCGACGGCCGAGGACGTGCCGCCGATTCATGTGTTCTTTGAAGAGATCCCCTTCGGCTACGGCGGCTACGGCGCCAAGGGCATTGGCGAGCTGCCGCACGATGGGCCCGCGCCCGCAATTCTGAATGCAATTCGCGCGGCCACGGGCGTTCGCTTCGATACGATTCCGCTGCTGCCGGAAGACTTGTTCGCCAAGCTGGCCGTGGAAGCCGACGTGGAAGAAACGGCGGCGGTATGAGCGCCGAGCCTGGCAACCATCGCATTCGTTGTGAATGGAGAGTCGCGCTGTGTGCGCGCGCAGCCGATGAAGCGGCTGCTGGATGTGCTGCGCGAAGATCTGCATTTAACCGGCACGAAGGAAGGATGCGGCGAGGGCGAGTGCGGCTCCTGCTCAGTACGCATGAATGGCGAGCTGGTGAACAGCTGCCTGGTTCCGGTGTTACAGGCGCAGGACGCAGAGATTGAAACGGTCGAAGGACTTGCGTCGGCCGGTACCCTGCATCCTTTGCAGCAGGCGTTTCTTGCGTGCGGCGGCGCGCAGTGCGGCATCTGCACGCCCGGCATGCTGATGGCGGCTACGCAATTGCTCGCGGTAAACCCGCACCCAACGCTCGCGGAGATTCGCGAAGGTCTCGCGGGCAATCTCTGCCGGTGTACGGGCTTCATGCGCATCTTCGAATCGGTCGTGCACGCGGCGGCGCATTCAAATGAGGAGGCGCATGCGCGGTAATGCTGATGCGCATGCGATGGTTGCGCCGGGAAGCCTGGACGCGGTGCTGGAGCTGCTGGCCGTGTCGCCCGGCGAGTGGACCCCGATTGCCGGCGGCACCGAGTTAATGGTGGCGCACGCCGCGGGCCGTCTGACCGCGCCGAAGCTGGTGAGTCTGTGGGGTGTCCCCGACCTGCGATTCATTGAGACGCGCGGCGACAGCATCGCGATTGGCGCGGGTGCAACATTTCGCGATCTGCGCGCGAGCGGCGTGGTTGCCGCCGAGCTGCCGCTGCTTGCGAAAGCCTCAGCCTGGATTGGTGCGATTGCCAACCAGAGCCGCGCCACGCTGGGCGGCAATCTTGTGAACGGGTCTCCGGCCGCCGACTCTCCGCCCGCGCTGCTGGTGTATGACGCGGAAATCGAGATGGCGTCCGTGCGCGGCAGGCGGCGCATCCGGTACCCAGAGTTTCACACCGGCTACAAGCTCAATGCGCTCGCTCCGGACGAATTGCTCTTCGCGGTGCATCTGCCCCGGCGATTCGCACGGCACCGGCAGTATCTGCGCAAGGTGGGCACGCGGCGGGCGATGGCGATTTCAAAGGTCGCGTTGGCCGGAACGGCGCTGCTCGAAGGCGGCGTGGTGCGTGAGGTTCGCATCGCGGCGGCCAGCCTCGCTGCATTTCCGACGCGGCTCTATCGGACGGAGGATGCGATCTGCGGACATGCCGTGACCGGCGAGTTGATCGACAACGCGCGACGCGCGTTGCTGGCTGAGGTGCTTCCGATCGATGACATCCGTTCGACGGCCGAGTACCGCCGCCGCGTTGGCGCGAACCTGCTGGTAGAGTTCTTGCGTGAAGTTCAGACTGATGGTGCGGCCCGATGAATGCCGTGCTCGCGGAATGGAATGGCGCAGACGAAGCTGCGGCGCTGGAAGCGATGATCGCGTGCTGCGGGGCGCGGCGTTGGGCTGCGGGCATGATTGCGTTGCGGCCGACCAGTTCTATTGTCGAGCTGAGCGAAGCGGCCGATCGTGTGTGGGCGACGATGGAAGAGGCTGACTGGATGGAAGCCTTCGCATGCCATCCGCGCATCGGCGAACGCAAGGCTGCTCACGCTACGGCGCAATCGGCCACGTGGTCACGTCAGGAGCAGTCCTCGGTTTCGGCCGCTCAGGAGCGCGTGCTCGGAGAACTGGCAGAAGGCAACGCAGAGTACGAGCGTCGCTTCGGCTTCACTTATATCGTGTGCGCAACGGGCAAGAGTGCAGACGAGATGCTGGCGATCTTGAAAGCGCGACTGGCGAGCACGAGAGATAGAGAGCTGCGCGAAGCAGCCGAACAGCAGCGGCAGATTCTGCAGATTCGATTGGGAAAGTGGCTGACGCAATGAGCAGGATTACCACGCATGTACTGGACACCACGCTGGGCAAGCCCGCTGCGGGCATCGCCGTCGCGCTTGAAGTGAACCAGCGTGGACTGTGGACGGCGCTCGCGAAGAGCGCGACCGATGCGGATGGACGCTGCCGGGATTTGATCGAAGCAGCGCCGGAAGGCGTCTATCGGCTGACGTTTGCGACGGGCGACTACATGGCGGCACAGGGCGCGCGAGCATTTATCCAGAGATCTCCATAACTTTTCACTGCAGCGGCGACGCGCATTATCACCTGCCGCTGCTGTTGAGCGATAACAGCTACACCACCTACCGAGGAAGCTGACAAATGATGGCCGCGACTGGGCGAGAATTGCTATGGAAAATCGCGGGTGCGGCTGTCGCGCATCACGCGGCGCGGGGACACGCACGACTTTAACGAGTGGACGGTGCGCGTGCTGCTGCATGGCGACTTCGAGACAAGTTTTACCGAGGCGGACAACAGCAAAATTCTCCCGACAGACACGATGAAGAACACGGTCTATCACGTAGCGCGAGGCTCGCAGGCCGCGACGATCGAGGAGTTCGCGATGGAGCTGGGCGACTATTTCCTCGGCAATCAGCCGCAGGTGTCCAAGGCAACGATTGAGGTTGAAGAGCGGGCTTGGCAGCGCATGATCGTCGATGGCGCGCCGGAGCCGGCAACCTTCAAGCTGGGCGGACCTGAACTGCAGACGGCGCATGCCAAGCGGGAGAAAGATCAGCCGTGGCAGGTGACATCCGGAGTCGATGGACTGACGATTCTGAAGACGACGAAGTCAGCTTTCACGGGCTACATCAAAGACAGATTAACGACACTGAAGCCTGCGACGGATCGCATCTTCGGGACCAGCGCGACGGCTACGTGGAGTTACGCGGTCGCAGAGCCCTCGACTATGCAGACGTGAGAGCGCGCGTGCTGGCCGCGCTCGGAAAGGAATTCGCCGCGCACCACAGCATGAGCGTGCAACATACGCTCTTCGATATGGGCAAAGCGGCGCTCGCTGCCGCGCCGGAGATTGCCCGCATCACGCTGACGATGCCGAACCTTCATCACCTGCTCGCCGATCTCAGTCCATTCGGGCAGGACAATCCGAACCATATCTTTGTGCCCATTGACGAGCCGCATGGCTACATCGAAGCTACGGTCGAACGCTAACTCAGGCTGTTGAGATCGCCGGGAATATCGATATCGATTTCTCCTCCGTCGAACGGAAGCGAAACAAGCGGGCACGGCGGTTTGGCGAGCAGCATGCGCGCGCCTTTATCGCCTTCGAGTGCATACAAGTCCGCGAAGACAGCGCGTGGAAAGACAGCGGGAATGCCCAGCGCCCCTGCATAGAACGATGCCACGATAGACGGCTGTGACTGTATTGCGAAGGCATCTCGCAGCGTGCGCAGGTGGGCTGCGGTGAGGCGTGGCTGGTCGCAGACCATGAGCAGCGCGCCGGCCGATTCAGGGGCACGTATATCGATCTCATGCAGGCCGGCGTGAATCGAAGTCGCCATGCCCTGCTCCCAGCGATGGTTGACGATGGGGATGGCATCGTTAAACGAGATTGCCGAACAGATGGCCGCAAAGTGCGCGCCGAGAACCACAATCACAGGAGCCGCGCCAGCTTCCTTCGCAAATCGCATGGCGCGGGCGAGCAGCGCTTCACCCTCGACAGCGACGAGTTGCTTGGGCTGGCCGAGGCGTCGGCTGGCGCCCGCTGCGAGGATGACTGCGGCGACCGGCATGGCCTCAAGTGTAGCGCCGCGCCTTGACGGCGATGCGAGCGGCAGGCAAGACTAGGGCAACCGGAGACAACCCAGCTTCCGAAAGGAAATCGGTGACGGACCAGACGAGTGCGGCGGGAGACGTGTCGGCAGAAAACTACGGCCTGCATGCGGGCGTGCTGGGGCCGGTGGAGACGCTGGCGCAGTCGGTCTCAGCAATGGCGCCGTCCACTTCGCCTTCGCTGACCATTCCACTGGTGTTCGCGCTTGCGGGCAACGCTACGTGGTTCGTTTACCTGCTGGCCACTGCGTCCATTCTCCTTGTCGGCTTCTGCGTCAGTCGCTTCGCGCAGCTATCCGCGTCGCCGGGCTCTCTCTACAGCTACACCGCGCATACGCTGCCGCCGTTCTTCGGCGTAACCGCTGCATGGGCCCTGCTGCTGGCTTATCTCGCTACCGGAGCTTCGGTCGCAGGCGGCGCGCTTTACTACACCAATCTGATTGCCATCGAGTTCGGCTTCGGAATCCCGCCCGCACCGCTGGTGCTTGCGATCGTGTGCCTGGCTGCGGGGTACGTTGCCTATCGCGATGTGAAGCTCTCAGCCGAACTGATGCTGTGGATCGAAGCCGGGTCGGTGAGCCTGATCGTGACGGTGCTCATCGTCCTGCTGGTGCGCAACGGCCTGCACTTCGATACGGACCAGCTCCATCTCAAGGGCGTTTCGTTTTCCTCTCTCGGACCGGCGCTTGTTCTCTCGATCTTCAGCTTCGTTGGGTTTGAGAGCGCGACCACGCTGGGCGCCGAGGCGCGCAATCCGCTGCGCACCATTCCCCGCGCGGTGTTGCAGTGCGCCATTCTCGCCGGCGTCTTTTTCATGCTTTGCTGCTACTCCGAGGTGCTTGGCTTTCGCGGCGAGACTGGCAAACTGAGCGACTCAACCAGCCCGCTGCATTTGCTGGCGGCAAAGGCGCATATTGCCCCGCTGGGTGTGGCCATCGACTTTGGCGCGTGGATCAGCATGTTTGCCTGCGTGCTTGCCTGCACCACGGCGGGGGCGCGGGTGCTGATGCGCATGGCGCACGGAGGACTGCTGCCCGCTGCCTTTGAGCGCACCAGCAACAAACATGGCACGCCCGCGCCGGCGATCATGTTGTCGGTCGTGCTGATGCTGGCCTCGACGCTCGCCATGGCGGGCCGCGCCTTTAGCGGGTCAGACATGTACGACCTGCTGGGATCGCTCTCGGTCTTCGGATTCCTGACCGCGTATGCGCTGGTGGCGCTGGCGCTGCCCTTTGCGCGGCGGGCGCACGGACAGCACTCGCATGTGGTGGCTGCGGTTTCGATCCTCACGGTGCTGGTGATGGTGCTGATCGCCGTCTTCGATCTGCGCTCGACGTCAGATCAGGTGCATGCGCGCATCCCCTACATCTATCTTGCCTACATCGCCTCGGGCGTTGCGTGGTACGCGCTGCGGCGCAAGAAGACCGTGATCGCCGCCGATTAAGGCTGGCCCTCTGTCTCCGGCTGCAGCAAGAGCAGCAGCACGACGCCGACCACCACGAACATGCGGAAGGCAGCTTCCTGGCCGTTCCAGGTGCGCGACTGCCACATCAGGAACCACTCCGCGCCAACGGAGAGAAACGCGACCAGCCACATCAGCATGGAGAGCGTGAGCGCCATGACGGCTACGCGCTTGGCCCTGTGAAATGCGGCTGCCGAGCCACGCAGCGCGCGGAAGAGATTTGCTGCGCCCCACCAGAGCAGAATCGTCGTGGCGCACTCCCACGCAATGATGGAGAGATAGAAAACCAGATGAAAGGTGGGCGACGGCATTGCCCGCCACATGCCGTGATTACCGGGAAAGGTCGAGTCCATCGACAACACATGCTTCACAAACTCGTAGTTCGAGTCGAAGTCGGTGAGATTGTTGAAGACGACCAGCGAGTAGTTGAGCGCGATGCCTGCCACCAGCAGCAACTTGGAGACGCGAACGATCAAGGCGATGGACCTCGGCGGGAATGCACCGCGAGCGCGATCCACACGGCTCGGGCTTGCGCTGATCCTACCGTGAGGACGCACGAATCCCAAGCGGAATCCCGACCGCGCGCCGTGCTACGCTCGAAGGCGATGAGCGAATCGTCGGCTGAAAGCAATCTGGCTGCGCTTGGGCTGGCGCTGCCGCAACTGCCCGCGCCGGGCGGCAATTATGTCTCCGCCAAGCGCGTCGGGGAGATTGTGTATCTCTCCGGCGTGATCTCGACCAATGCCGACGGCGTGATCGCCGGCACGGCGGGCAGCGATCGGACGATTGAGGAAGGCTATGCCGCGGCGCAGGCCTGCGCGCTGACGCAGCTTGCCGTGCTCAAGCGCGAGCTGGGCTCGCTGGATCGCGTGGCCGAGGTACTGACGGTGAACGGCTATGTGAACGCCGCGCAGGGATTCGCCGACTCGCCCGCGGTGATCAACGGCGCGTCCGATCTGCTGGTGAAGGTGTTTGGCGAGGCGGGCCGCCATGTGCGCGCGGCGGTGGGCGTGAGCGCGCTGCCGCGCAATGCGCTGGTCGAGGTGCAGATGACGGTGCGGGTGAAGAGCCATGATGCAGGAGCACACGCTTTCAGCGGAACCCACACACTCGGTCTGGGACCGCTCGCTTACGCCGCGGCTGCGCATCGATCCGGGCGACGAGGTGCAGATCCAGTGCACGGACGCGAGCGGCGGCCAGGTGCAGCCCGGCATGACAACCGCCGAGTACCTGCAGATCGACCGCACCCGCATTCACGCGCTGACCGGGCCGATCTGGATTGAAGGCGCGGAGCCGGGCGACGTGCTGCAGGTGGACGTGCTGGCGACGCGCCACGCGGGCTGGGGATGGTCGAGCGTCATCGAGGGACTCGGCTTTCTGAAAGAGCGGTTCCGCGAGCCGTATCTCTTCCATTGGGAGCTTGAGGGCGAAATCACACGTCGTCGCTCGCGCCGGCGGTGGTTCCGGTGCGGCCGTTCCTTGGCGTGATGGGCGTGGCGCGCGGCCGACGATGGCGCGTTTCGCACCCGTCCGCCGGGGCCCTTCGGCGGCAATCTCGATGTGCGCGAGCTGTGCGCCGGATCGACGCTCTATCTGCCGGTCTACAACCGCGGCGCGCTCTTCAGTTGCGGCGACGGGCACGCGGCGCAGGGAGACGGCGAGGTGTGCATCAACGGCATCGAGTGCCCGCTGGACGTCACGCTGCGCTTCAATCTGCACAAGCAGCAGCCGCTGGCGGGGCCGATTGTGGAAGCGAGCGAGACCGCGGCGCCGGACTCGATCGCCGACGCGTGGGTCGATCGTCGAGACGGGAACGGACGTGGCGGAAGCGGCGCGCGCCGCAACCGGCCGCATGATCGACCTGCTGGTGAGCCGCTGGGGATTCGAGCGACGTGCACGCCTACATGCTGTGCAGCGTGGCGCTCAAGCTGCGGCTGAGCCAGGTGGTGAACGAGCCGGTGTACACGGTGAGCGCCGCGCTCGGCAAACAGATCCTGCCGGCGCGCGAGCTCTTTCCGATCCGAATGACGATCAACGATCCGGAAGTGATCGCGGAACTGCGAAGCGCTGTATCCGCAGTATGAGCAGGCGCTCGTCTGCGAACGATGTGGAAAAGCTGGTCGCAATGTTCTGGGCTGGGCCGCAGGTGATGCGCTTCGGCGTCGACGGAGAACCTGTATGGCCCGGAAGAGCTGGAAGCCTTCCGCAAGGCGCGGCCGGGTGCAAACCTTGCGCGCACCGTCACGCGGCTCGATATCGTGAGCTTTGGCCGCGACTTTGCCAGCATCACGCTCGAATTCGAGCGATCCGCAGCCACAGGGCCGGTCCGCGGCCGGCAAAGCCAGGTCTGGGTGCGGTTGCCCGAGGGATGGCGCATTGTCCAGGCGCATGTTTCGCTGCTGCCATCGTTATAAGACGTTCTGCCGCAGTCCTCAACACACCGAAAACTTTAGGTGAATTTTATCCCTGAGCCGTGTATTCTATGTGCACACCCCGAAGTGCAACCAAACCCGACCGACAACGAGCTGCACTTCGTGCAGGTGTTTCACATTTCCTTCTCTTCTTTCTACCGGAACACTGGAATTCAGATAATTTACCACTGCTGTTTTTTGACCTCTCAAAGGACCATGGCGGAAATCTCTATTTCCGAGGCCGTTCACATTGAGGTATTCCATGCGTATCTTCTCTCTCTGCTTCCCCGGCTGCTGGCGATTGCGGCAGCCGTTGCGCTGTGCTGCTCATCCTCTCTTTGGCACAGCAGACGCTCGGCGGCATTACCGGCGAGGTGACCGATGCCTCGGGCGGCGTGATTCCCAACGCCACCGTCACGGTGGTGGATGAACAGACCGTCGTCTGACGCGCACGACCAAGACCAACGGCGCCGGCGTGTACTCGTTCGTGAACCTGCCCATCGGCACCTACACGCTCACCTACACGGCCGACGGCTTCGAGGTGCAGAAGACGCCGCACATCACCGTGCAGGCCGACCGCACCGCGACCGTGAATGCGCAGCTCAAGATCGGCCAGACCACGCGACGACCGATTGAAGTGGAAGCCACGCCGCTGATGAACGCCGTGGACACCACCAACGGCTACGTGATGGACAACGTCGCAGATCGAAGCGGTGCCGCTGCCACCGGCAGCTTTACCGGCCTGGCGATTCAGTCCACCGGCGTCGAATGCCGAGCTTTCCGGCGGCACCGGCGCCAACTCCGGCCTGGGCAATGCGCCCATCTGGGCCAACGGCCAGCGCGACACCTCCAACAGCTTTCTGCTGAACGGCGTCGACGCCAGCAACCTGTTCAACGGCAAGAGCACCAGCCAGGTGCCCTCGGCGCGCGTCATCAACCGCACCGGCGTCTCGTCCAGCGCCGGCGCCGGCGGCGTGATTCCCACCGCTGGCTTCGATTTATCTTTCCATCGGCAACGCCATCCCCACGCCCGCGCCTGAGACCCTCGCCGAAGTCCGCGTCAACGCCTCGATGTACGACGCGCAGCAGGGTTCCACCTCCGGCGCGCACATCGACATGAGCACCGCCTCGGGCACCAACGCCTATCACGGCCGCGCCTATGTTCACCGCGGCACCAACTGGATCAACGCCGCGCCGTTCTTCTTCAACCAGGATCAGGACATTCCCGCGAACGACAAGGTTCCGCAGCTGCATCGCTACATCGTCGGCGGCACCGTCGGCGGCCCGATCATCAAGGACAAGCTCTTCGGCTTTCTCGCCTATCAGCACCTGCACGTTTCCGACCAGGAGATCGGCGACTCGGTGCTCGACGTGCCCGTCGGCCTGACCGACGACCGCTCCGCAGCGAGCGCTGGCCAGCGTCACCAACAACTCGTTCTGCACTGCCTATGACCAGCGAACTATGGCTGCACGCCCATCACCGCCGGCCAGGTCGACCCGCACAGCGCTGGCGTTGTTCAACTCGCCCTCGCTGCCCGGCGAGCCCGGCAAATGGCTGATCCCGAACGATGCCCTTGCTCCACTGGGCGGATCGCCCACCGCCGCCCACATCGACAACGCATTCCTCCCCGGCACCGGCCGCTTCACCGCCGACATGGCCGTGGCCGACCTCGACTACAACGCCACCTCGAAAGACACGCTCGCGCTCAAGTACTTCTACCAGCACGATCCGCACGTCGCGCCCTATCTCCTACTCCAGCGTGCCCGGCTTCACCGAGCATCTCGACTCCGGCGCGCAGGTCTTTTCCATCATCAACAGCTACATCGTCAAGATCGAACCTGAGCACCACCGCAGACCATTCGGCTTCTGCGCGAGAAGATCTACGGCAGACAACGAGCAGCCCTTCGGCCCCGATTCCATTCCCGGCGGCGCGGCCGGCACCGGCTCCATCAACGTGTTCGGCTCGAACTACTTCCCCGGCGTCTCTGTCTACAACGTGCTGGGCAACTATCAGCCGCAGGGCGAACTCGCACGGCGATCCTCAACATCGGCCCCAACGCCGAGGGCCAGGCGCCCAATACCGGCGTCTTCCAGAACCGGCTCGCGCCCTCGGGCAACGCGATCTGGATGCTGGGCAAGCACACCGTCAGCTTTGGCGCGCAGCTACACCTACACCCAGCTCAACACCATCGACAAGCGCACCGGCACCGGCACCGTCGCCACCGACGACTTCAGCCAGATGATTCAGGGCTTTGTCACGCCCGGCAGCTCGGCCACCGGCTTCTACGTCAGCTCGTTCCTGCAGGGCGACGCCAACCGCTACTACCGCTCCAACCAGCTCGGCACGTATCTGCAGGACAAGTGGCAGATCACGCCGACCCTCTCGCTCACCGCCGGCGTGCGCTACGACTGGGATGGCGGCCTGACCGAGAAATACGGCCGCATCTTCAACTTCGACGCCAAGCCGCTACAGCTACAACGTCGGCTCCGACACCATCGCGAACTCCGGCCTGATCATCGCCGGCAACAACGCCAACGGCACCAAGGGCGTGAGCAACACCACGCTCACCGGCCGCCAGTGGGGCATCGGCCCGCGCGTCGGCGCTGCCTGGCAGCCGGGCTTCTTCCACAACAAGGTCGTCGTCCGCACCGGCGGCGGCATCTACTACGACCGCGGCGAGCTGTTCAGCTACTTCTCGCCCGGCTACGCCATCGGCACCGTCACCGGCGGCCCCTTCGGCGTCAACCAGCAACTTCCCTTCGTCAACGCTTCAACCTGCCCCACGTCGTCGCAGTCGCTCTACGAGTACTACATTCCCACCTGCGGCGGAAACGGCGGCTTCGATCCGCCGACGGTCCGCCGACGCCGAGACCGGCAATCTCGAGAATCCCTACGGCACGTCGCTGCAATACGCCGCGCCCACCAACCCCAAGGCCTCGGATCTGACCAACTACCTGCCCAACGCCTGCAGCATCGTGAACACGGGATCCGGCGCGCCGGACGTCATCAACAACGGCCAGCCCATCTCGCTCGGCGTCTACGACCGCGCCAACAAGCTGCCCTACACCATCAACTACACGCTGGACTTCCAGTGGCAGCCGCGCAACGATCTGGCCGTCGAAGTTGGCTATGTCGGCAACGTCGGCCGCCACCAGGTCATTCCGGTTCCCTTCAACCAGCCGACCATCGCCTCGCCCTCCAACCCCACGCTCGTCCGGCGGCCCTTACCAGCAGAACTACAGCTACGGCTACAACGGTGAGCCAGCCCGACTACGGCCCACCGCTTGCTCGACGACGGCACCTGCTACCTGGCCAACTACGAAGGCGGCAACGTCGATCTGCGCGTTCCCTACATCGGCTACGCGGCCGAGTCCATCGCCTACAAGGCCGCCGGCGTCGACGCCTACAACGCCCTGCAGGCGCACGTTGAAAAGCGCATGAGCCACGGCATCCAGGTCGGCGCCTCCTACACCTGGTCGCACGCCCTCGACGAGCAGAGCGGCCTGGGCCTCTTCTACAACGGCAACAACCCGCTCAACCTGCGCAGCGGCTATGGCTCGGCCGACTTCGACCGCACCCACGTCCTCAACTTCAACTACGTCTTCCAGCTTCCCAACTTGCCAGCGAGCATACGCTCGCCGGCAAGGTCGTCGACGGATGGTCGCTGGTCGGCCTCACCGTGCTGCAGAGCGGCCAGCCCTACAGCATCATCGACTTCTCCGGCGCCGTGGGCAGCATCTACTACTCCACCGCCGACGGCATCACCAACCCCATCGTTCCGCTGGCCAATGGCTGCACGGCAAAGAAGGCCATGACCGGCGCCTCCGGCGCATGGACGCCGGCCGGCGGCAAGCCGGCGCTCGAATCCGGCCTGCTTCACCCTGCCGCTGCTGCCTGCGGGCGGACTGGGCGGCGCCATTCCCATCGACCGATCCCTACGAGACCGGCTTCACCACCGGCCAGCGCAACATCTTCCGCCAGGCCTTCCAGAAGCGCGCCGACGCCTCGCTGGTGAAGGTCTTCAGCATCAAGGAGCGGTACAGCCTCAAGTACACCTTCGATGTCTACAACCTGACCAACACCACCAGCTTCGACGTTCCCGGCAACGAGGTCTCGCAGAACGCAGGACTACAACGCCTTCCCCGCAGCGGGCACTACGCCGTTCTGCCGACCGGTTGCGACACCGAAGGCAACCGGACCAACAGCAGCTTCTACACCTGCCCCGGCGGCCTGGGCATCGTGACCCACACCATCGGCAGCCCGCGCCAGATCCAGATGTCGCTGCACTTCGACTTCTGACGTCCTGGCTCACGGCACAAACGAGAGGGCGCTGCTCATTCGAGCCGCCCTTCTCTTTGGCTGCTGAACGGTGCTGAAGCGCTACCGACTGAGAGTCGACCGTCAGCATGTTCCACTCGGCCGCGGCGGCGAAACGCGGCTTCGAGTTCCGCCGACGAATCGAAAGCGCTTGCCGTCAACATGCCGCGCAGGAAACGTGAAGTTGCAACTCCTCGTCCGCAAACGGCCACGGGCTGAGAGCGAAAATGCCGCGGCCCAATGGGCAGCACCTGACCTCCGCCGTCGCTCCGTCGTTGAGCGGCAGCGGATGCAGCAGATGCGCGGGCGCATCGATAAGCCACGCAGGTCAGCAGCGAGAGATTGTCGCAGGCCTGCAGCAGGCGAAAGTGCTCGAGGATGGTCTGCTCGGTCTTTCGCTTCCAGGCGCTAAGCGCCGGATCTGCCGCAATTCGCGCGCGCAGCTCGGCCTGATACTCCCGCTGGCCGCTCGAGGAATGCATCGAGCAGCGCAAGATCCCTCGGGCGCAATCGTCGAGCGATCGGCGTGCGCGGTCAGCAGATTGTAGGTATGCATCGAGATCAGCAGGCCCGCATAGGGATCCTGCTCCGCAATGATGCGCACCGCGCGATCGCGCACCGCGAGATAATCTTCAATGTCGATCTCTTCGAACGCCGAATACTTGCCGACCAGCTCGGTGGAAAATGCCGAGGGCTTGCCCTGGCGCGTGATCGACGGATGCGCATCGCGCGCCGCCCAGCCGTCATCGTGGCTGCGCAATGCCGTGCAGCACACGCGCGCGCGGCTCCGGCTTGCGAAACTCCGCATTGCCCCACGCCGCTGCAAACGCGCCTGCCAAGTCGCGCGTGATCAGGATGCGTGAATCAGCCACCAGCCCGTCTCCGACTCCATGCGCAACATCGGTCCTTGATCTCCCTATTCCGCCGTGTGCGGCACGGCTCGACTCGTGCCAGTTGTGCAGAGCCAGCCACTCGAAAAACATCACGATGAAGAAGAAAGCGAACCCGAGCACCGTGGCCGCGAACACCAGCGCGAACAGATAGCTGGTCTCCATCTGGTTGTTGGCATAAATGATCGCATAGCCCAGCCCGCCTTCGCCCACGCGCGTGGAGCCGGCAAACAGCTCGCCGGTAAGCCCGCCGATCACGCTGATGCCCGCCGAGATGCGGATGCCGGTGAACAGATTGGGCAGCGCATTGGGCAGCCGCAGCTTGAAGAGAATCTGCGCCGGCGATGGCCTTGTGCATGAGAAACAGATGAATCAGGTTTTCGATCCACGCTGATCAGGCCCTGCGTGGTGTTGGCGATGATGGGCGCGAGGCAAATGATGAAAGTGACGATCGTGACGGCGAAGAATTCCCGCGCCCACCCAGTTGATGATGAGCGGCGCGATGGCCACGATGGGCACCGTCTGCAGCAGGATCGTGTAGGGATAACACCAGTTGCCGCAGCCAGCGCCACTGCGCAAAGATCATGGCGATCGACAATGCCCGACAACAATGCTCGCCAGCAGCCCGCCCGTCGCTTCGATCGTGGTGATCCAGAGCGAATTCAGCAGCGACGGATAGCGGTCACGCAGCGCCGCGGCAACGGCGACGGCCCGGGCAGAATGTACGCCGGCAGATGCGCGAAGACGACCACGCGCTGCCAGAGCACGAAGCAGGCATGCAAAGACGACGACGCTGTTGGCGGCGAGCCAGCTTGCTTCTTCATGCCTGGAACACCCCGCGCAGCAGCCGCGAAGCCTGCGTGACCATCTCTTCAAACGCAGCCGACTCGCGCGTCGCCGGCGGTGCGCGGCCAGGGCAGATCGACGCGCATCTCATGCGCCACGCGGCCCGGATGCGGCGCGAGAATAACGATGCGCGAAGAAAGAAACACCGCTTCGGCAACCGAGTGCGTGACGAACAGCACCGTCCACTTCTGCTCGGCGTACAAGCGCAGCAGCTCCTCGTTCAGGCGGTCGCGCGTCATCTCGTCGAGCGCGGCGAACGGCTCGTCCATCAGCAGAATGCGCGGCCGGCTCACCAGCGCGCGCGCAATGGAGACGCGCATCTTCATGCCGCCCGAGAGCTGCCGCGGATAGCGGCGCGCAACATGGTCCAGGCCCACCAGCTCCAGCATGCTGCGCTACGCGCTCTTTGCGCAATGCGCGCGCCGCGTGCTCAAGCTCGAGACCCAGACCGACATTCTGCTCCACCGTGCGCCAGGGCAGCAGCGTCGCGTCCTGAAAGATGAAGCTCATCAGCTCGCGCGCATTCTCCGGCGTCATGCCGTTCACCTGCACCGTGCCTTCGCTGGCCGGGCTCAGGCCGGAGACGAGCTCGCAGCAGCGTCGATTTGCCGCATCCCGAAGGACCGAGAAAGCGTGACAAACTCGCCGCGCTCGACGGTGAGCGAGATATCCTGCGAGCGCAAGCGCCGCGTTCGCGAAATCGCTTCGTCACGCCGCGCAGATCGATCTCGGGAATTGCGCCGGTTTGAGATGTCACCATCCGGGCTCACCTCGCACCGGCAGATAGATGGCCGATGGATGCTCTGCCGTGTGCAGCACCTGCTGCGTGGAGCGCGCCCAGTTCCAGTTGTCGGCAAGCTGCGGCGGAACATCGGTCGACGGATTGCGGTCGTAAAGCGGAAAAGCAGAACTCGCGATCTCAAGGCGCAGACGCTCGCCGGGCGCAAGCACAAAGGCAATGGGCTCCAGCGTGAACTCCCAGGCATGCACAATGTCGGCCGCATAACCCGCGTTGCGGAAGAGCCATGAGCTGCGCGCAATGCCAATGCACAGAAACTCGGCGCGACCATTCGGTGCAACGCGCACCAGCTTCGCGGTGAAGTCGGCGTGCGGCGCGGATGTGGCTGCATACAACACTATGCGCGGCTGGCCGAAGATCTCCGTCTCGCGTGCAACAGGCTCGGAGGTGTAGACGAGCAGATTGTTGCCCATCTCGATCAGCTGCTTGGTCGAACGGACCGCTCAGGGCCTGCGGCCCGCCGGGCGCGAGCACCGGCACTTCCGGGTCGTAGACAAAAACATCGCGCGGCTCGTCTTCGATTGGCGCCGTACTCGAAAGAGTGCCATCGCCCTTGCGCGAATTGGCGTTGCCCGCGCTGCGCAAATAGAGTGCTTGCGATGCTGTCGGCCATTCTGCCGCGGTGCGCCACTCATTGGGGCCAAGCGCGAAGTAGCGAATGCGCGGCTCGCCGGCAAACTCGTCAGTATCCTTGAGCCAGTGGTTGAACCAGCGCAGCAGAATCGTCATCCGTATTGAGATTCGCGGCCTCGCCGAGATTCACATCGCCCACGCGATCGCCCCAGGGGATATGCACCCACGGCCCGGCAAGCAGATATTGATGCTCGCGCGCAAACTCCGTGCCCGCGCCGTTGCGCAGCGCCAGATAGCCGGCGATCGATCCTTCAAGGTAAGTGTCGTACCAGCCGCGAAATATGCAGCGCCGGAATCGTGATTCGTTCGAGCCGCGTGCTGATGTCCAGCTCGCGTCCAGTACGCGCCAGGCTCGCGATGCGCGAACCAGTCGCGCACATAAGCTCGGCAGCGCGGGATCGGCAATCGCCGGATGTTCCGCGTATGGAACGTGCACAGCCTGCGCGCGGATGTTCGCCCACGCAGCCTCGAGTCGATCGCTCGCTGCGCGCAGCCCTTTGCGGCGCGCATCTTCGCGCAGCATCTGGATGCCCCAGCCAAGGCTCGAACTCAAACGCAACGCGCCCTGATGATAGAACCAGCCGTGATAGAGATCCGTCGCCGTCATGTGCGGCGCGATGCAGATGAGACCTTCAGGCTGCTCTGCCGCCGCCAGCAGCTGCGTCGCGCCCTGATACGAGAAGCCGTACATGCCGATCCGGCCATCGCATGCGGCGTGGTTACGCAGCCACGCAATCGTCTCCGCCCCATCGCGCCCCTCGCTGCGGAAGGGATAAAACTCACCTTCCGAATCGCCGCGGCCGCGCACATCCTGAATCACGGCATGATAGCCGTGCCGCGCAAACCACACCGGATGCGCATAGACAACGGTCGACGCAATGTCGCGCCCGTATGGCTGGCGCATGAGCAGCGTCGGCCAGGGGCCAGCGCCCGCAGGATAGTAATGATCGGAGATGAGCGTGACACCGTCGCTGAGCACGCACGGCACGCCGCGCTCCAGCCGCACTCCGCTGCCGCAATCGACGAGCGCCATCGTCATGCCCCATGCTTCGGCGTGAAGTTATACATGGCAATGAGCAGTTCCGCGATGCGCGCGGCCGCTTCGTCGGACCAGCGTTCGCCCTTCTCCGCGGTCGCGGCCGTAGGATCGCCGAGGACGCCGCTCGGCGCAATGTCCTTCGTCAGCCATGCGAAGTTGGCCGATGAACCCTCGGGCTTCAGCGGCTCGGGCTTGTCGACGCGCGCAATGTAGTTGGCGGTGTATTCGTCCGCATGCACCAGCGAAGGCGTCGCGTGCAGAAGGAACGCTGTCTCGATCTCGCCGGCGTGGAAGCCGTAAGCGCGCTCCTGCTGACTCACTCCATCAAATGCCGCGCCCGGCGAGCCGAAGAGCGAGAAGGTGCGCAGACCAAACTCAGCGCGCAGATCGCGCGCCAGCACATCCACGAGCGACGTATTGCCGCCATGCGTGTTGTACAGCACAACCTTCTTGAAGCCGCTGGCCGCGATACTCGCGCCGAGATCGCGCACGACGGCAAGGAAAGTTTGCGCGCTGACTGAAAGCGTGCCCGGAAATCCTACATGCTCATTGCTCTTGCCATAGCAAACAGGCGGCAGCGCGAAGATAGGTATTTCTGATGGAACTTTGGCGAGCGCGTTGCCGAGCAGCAGGTTGTTGATGAGCGTGTCTGTCGCGAGCGGCAAGTGATGGCCGTGCTGCTCAATGGCCGCGGTGGGCAGCACCAGCAGCGTTGTTTCGCGCGGCAATGCGTCCACCTGCTTCCAGGTGAGGTAAGCAAAATTGCGCTCGTCAGGAATCCAGGTCTTCACTGCGCCACCGCCTTGCGAAAGCTGATCATCTTGCCGGGATTGAGTAAGCCACGCGGATCGTATTTTTGTTTCGCGAGCAGCTGAATGTTGTCGGAGCGAAAACGTCCGCCGTCTTCTAGGTAGTTCACATGAGGGTTGGCCACGAAGACATCAATTGATCGGCAGTAGGCGATCATCTCGTTGAGCCGTTCCTCGCTGGTGAAGCGGACAACCGGAATCGCGCCGGGAATGACAACGCCATCGCCATTCTTCATGAACTCGATGTGGAACAGGATCTCCTGACCATAGCGCGCTCGCAGTAGCCGGAACTGCTCGCGGCATTCCGCCGCCGAGAAGCCGCACTGGAGATAGGTATAAGCGGAGTCCGCTTTCATGGCCCACAGCGTGGTGTGGTTCCAGGTGTAGTCGCTCAGCAGCGGCTGCGTGCGCGGGCCTTCGAAAGGGCCGGAGAACGTCACTTCACCGCCCGCTGAAATGGCAGCCGCATGCAGAGCCTCGGCCTGCGCGGTAGCGATCATGATCAGCGCCATCGCTTTGCCCTCACGCACAGTCTGCTTGATCGGCGCGAAGAACGATGGAATCGGCCACTCGAAGACCGTCGCCAGGCGCTTGGTCCACGCTGCGCCGGTCGCGATGGACTCAGCGAACGTGAACGCTTGCTCGAAGGTGTCGAAGACAGCCGTGCATTGTGTCCACTCGATAGCAGGCGCGAGCGCAAACCAGATGCGCGTGAGCACGCCGTTGGTGCCCCACGCATGCAGAATCTCGTGCACCGCAGTGCCTTCATGAAGTACCACGCGCGGCTCTTCTTCCATGGTGACGACCTCGAAAGCTCGCACAGTGTCGAAGTCGCGCAGGCCGCCGTGGGTGACCGAGCCGATGCCGCCCGACCCGCCGGCAAGAAACCCTCCAATGGAAGCCTTCACCAATGTGGACGGGTACATACGCAGCTCCCAGCCCTGCTTGCGCGCCTCAGTCTCCAGCGTGCCGAGGCGCAATCCTGGCTGGCACACGGCAACACCGTCGGGCGTGATCGCTTCAAGCTTATCCATCAATGAAAGGTCAAGCACGATGCCGCCCTCGAGCGGCACGCACTGGCCGTAGTTGCCGGTGCCCGCGCCGCGGACGGTAACAGGAATTGCATAGCTGCCCGCGAAGTGCAGCACAGCCAGCACTTCCTCCACGCTCACCGGCTGCACGGCAACCTCGCCGTTCTTGGGTGCGAGCACGGGCCGCAGCACCGGCGAGTACCAGTAGAAGTCGTGCGACAGGCGCTCCAGCACGGCAGGCGCGGTGAGCACGCGCGCCGGATCGGCAACGATTGAAGACAGCGCGGCTACGAGTTCGGCATCCATCAAGAAGACCTGTTCACGAGGAAGAAGTGCACCAGCAATTTCGTTAGTTGCGTTTGCGAGTGGACCAGCGGCGCATGGCCCGCAGCATATTGGGGTGCGTGAAGATTGCGTAACACTCCTCGCGCATGAAAGGCCCGTCGACGATGCAGCGCATGTCACTGCGCGCGGCGACTTCTGTCGCGGGAATCTGAATCTGGCTGAAGTGATGATTGGCGTCGGCGATGGTTGCGCCGTAGACCACGCGGTCAAGGCCGGCCCAGAGCGCGGTGCTCATGCACATGGGGCAGGGCTCGCAGGTGGTGTAGAGCGTGTAACCGGCAAGCGAAAGCTGCTTGAGCCGCTTGGTCGCGAGCCGAATGGCGCGAACCTCTGCGTGGGCGCTGGGGTCGAACTCTGCCGCGACATTATTGAGCGCATGCAGCAGCGGCTTCCCCGTGCGCGTATGCACAACGGAAGCGCCGAAGGGCCGCGGCCGCTCCGTGCGCAGCGAGCGCGCCGTGAAGGCGATGAGCGCGGTCATGCGCTCGGTGTCCCGGTTGAGATTCGATTTGCTTTTCCCGATGGGACGGGATGAGGTGGACGTTACGGCTCCCATATGCGAACGTAGCATGCCGACGCGGGCTTCGGGCGACAAAGTGGGCTTTGTTTATGCGGTCTTTATGCGATTGCGGTGCGAGGCAAATTTGCGGCCTACAATTTCGCTATGGGTCCGTCTTCATGGTCGGTGCAGGGGCTGCAGGCAGCGCTTGCCGCTGGCGGCGTTACGCCGGTGCAGCTTGCCACGCAGGCGCTGGAGCGAGCGAACGGCAACGAGAGCCGCAACACCTACCTGTGGCGCGATCCGGCGTGGACGCTGGCGGAAGCCGCGCGCGTGGAGGCGATGCCGGCGAGCGAACGCGGGGCGCTGTGGGGCCTTCCCGTCTCCATGAAGGACTGCTTCGATCTCGAAGGTGCGCCGACCACCTGCGGCGTCCGGTTCTATCGCGATCTGAACGGCACGGCCACACAGGACTCGTGGCTCGTGGAGCGGCTGCGCGCGGCAGGGGCCGTCATCACCGGCAAAACCCATCTGCATCCGTTGGCCTACGGCATCACGGGCGAAAATCCTGAGTTCGGCGATTGCGTGCAGCCTGGAAATCCTGGCGCGCTCACCGGGGGATCGTCGAGCGGCTCAGCGGCGAGCGTGCTGGAGGGCTCGGCGGTCGCGGCCATCGGTACCGATACCGGCGGCTCGGTGCGCGCGCCTGCCGCTTTATGCGGCCTCGTGGGTTATCGCGCGTCGATTGGCCGCGGTGACTGGCGTGGCGCGGGACATCTGGCGCAGTCCTTTGACACGATGGGCTGGCTGTTCCGCGATCTGGAGGATGCGCCGCTGCTGGGCAGCATGTTTGCTCCAGAGCACGTCGAGGCGCACACTCCGTTCACGCGCTTTGCGGTGATCGATGCCGCGTTTCTGCACGACTGCGACCCGGAAATTGTGGATGCGCTGCATGCAACAGCCGCAGAGCTGGAAGAGTTAGGCTTGGCGCGCACGGCCTTCGATGCCGCGTGGTGGGCGGATTCGTTCGAGATCTTCGCGCCCATCCAGGCGTGGGAGGCGGCGCGGATTCATGCCGGGCATTTCGATGAAATTCAGCCTGCCATCCGCGAGCGGTTGGAGTGGGGCGCGCACATGACGGACGCGGAGATCATCGCGTGGCGCGTGCGGCATGCCGAGTTCCGCGCGCGCGTGGATGCGCTGTTCAGCGAGTACCAGCTTCTGCTGTTGCCGGCCACGCCGGTGCGGCAGTTCACCGCCGGCGCGGACCAGAGCCAGACGCGGGCGCGCGTGCTGCGCTACACCACACCGTTCAGCCTGGCCGGCGTGCCCGTTGTCACGGTTCCCTGCGCCGTGGGCGGCATGCAACTGGCCGCCGCGCGCGGCAACGACGAAGCTCTGCTGGCGCTGGCGGCGGCGCTGGGCGCGCGTAGAAAATCCGCGCGCGCGTGATAACGTTCATTGCAACGGCTCCCCTTTTTCATTCGAGGTCTGCATTGATACAACGCCGGTTCTTTCTCCTCGTCGCACTTGTGGCCGCTGCCGCGCTGGCCGGTTGCCGCGCCCACGCGCCGGAAACGAGCAATGGCCTCACGCCGGTTCGGCTCCAGCTCGACTGGTATCCGCAACCCGAGCACGGCGGCTTTTACGCGGCGGAGCTCAACGGCTATTACAAGGCCGAAGGGCTGGACGTGACGCTGCTGCCGCTGCCGCAATATGGCAGCGCCGCGCAGATCGTGGCTACGGGACAGGCCGACATCGGTCTCGGCTCGAGCGACCAGATTCTGGAGTGGGATTCGAACGGGCTGCCGCTTGAAGCCGTAGCCGCGACTATGCAGCACGATCCGCAGGCCATCATGGTCCACGCCAACTCGCCGGTGCATGATTTCAAAGACCTCGAAGGCCACACGATTGCCGCGCAAACCGGCGCAACATGGCTCAAATACGTGATGTCGCGCTACGACCTTCACCAGGTCAAGCAGATTCCGTCGACGCTCTCGATCGCAAACTTCCTCTCCGACCCGGACTATGTGCAGCAGATTTTCATCACCAGCGAGCCGTTCTTCGCCAAGCAGGCGGGCGCGCAGGTGCGCACCATTCTCATTAGCTCGTCAGGCTACGATCCCTACCGCGTGCAGTTCACCACGCACGACTATGCCGCACAGCACGCCGACACGGTGGCGCGGTTCGTGCGCGCCAGCATGCGCGGATGGAAGGAATATCTGAGCAACCCCGGTCCGACCAATGCCTATCTGCTCAAGCTGAATCCGGCGCTGAACCCCGCGCAGGAGGCATACACGGCGGAGGCGCTGAAGGATGGCGGCTTTATCGGTGGCGGCGATGCGACCGGGGCGCAGGTGGGCAAGATGTCTGCGGCGCGCTGGCAGGCCGGCTATGAACAGCTGAAGGCGCTCGGCATTCTGCACGGGCCGGTCGACGTCCCGGCTGCCTACTCGCTCAAGTTCGCGCAGTAGCGGCTACTCTTCCCCGATATCCTCGTTCCAGATTTCTGGATGCTCGGCGATGAAGCCTTCGAGCAACTCGCGGCATTCGCGGCTGTCGAGATCGATGACCTTGACGCCGTTCGCGCGCAGCCAGTCCAGCCCGCCGGCAAAGGTGCGGCTCTCGCCCACCACCAGCGTGCCAAAGCGGAACTGCCGCACCAGGCCGCTGCAATACCAGCACGGCGCAAGCGTGGTTACCATTACCAGGTCGCGGTAGCTGCGCTGGCGGCCGGCGCGGCGAAAGGCATCGGTCTCGCCGTGCACGCTGGGGTCGCTCTGCTGCACGCGGCGATTGTGGCCCCGACTCACCAGCTTGCCGGTGCGGGTAAAAATCGCCGCGCCAATGGGAATGCCGCCCTCGGCGCGCCCTGCGCGGGCCTCTTCCACCGCGACCGCCAGCATGGCCTCGTACCGCGCCTTGCCCGCGAGTTCGTCGATCTGTGACGGACTGCTCACCTGCACCGCCTGTTTGCGACCATACCCATGGAAGGATGATACGAGATGCGCCCGGGCCGGAACGCCGCCCGGAACGCTCCGGATCGGCGCGCTACTACCTTAAGAATTGTTAAGCGCAAGCTCCCCGCTCGTCCGCCGCGAAAACTCTAACTTCTTGAATTATCGAGCAGTTCCGCATTCCTGAATCGAGAGTGAGCCGTCCATGATTGGCCCGCTGCCGAGGATGCAGCGCCTTCGTTAACCGTAGATCGTCTTGACTTTGAGCGCGCTCCAAGATGTACGTTGAGAATTATGCAGAACTCGGGATACACCATTCGGAGCATGGCAGAGCGTTGCGGAATGACCGCGCACACGCTTCGCTACTATGAGCGCGTGGGGCTGATCCAGCCGGTAGGGCGCGCGCGTAACGGTCACCGGCGCTATTCCGATGCCGACGAGGCGTGGATTCACTTCCTGCATTGCATGCGCGCCACCAGCATGCCCATCCGCGAGATGCAGCGCTATGCCGAGCTGCGCGAACTGGGCGACGCAACCTCTGAGCGGCGGCGCAAGATCCTCGAGGACCATCAAGCGGGCATCGCTGCGCAGATCGTGGAGTTGCAGCAGGCGCACGCGCTGCTGACGCATAAGATCGCCAACTATAAGGCGATTGAGCAGCGCATCCGGATTGTGAGCCCTGCCCTCAACGAGCCAGAGGTGGATTGCGAGCTAGAACCCGTTAGCTGACGCAACCAAAACCTGCGGTGCGCGGATTCAATTCACCGGTCCGCGCGAAGTCGAGTACGATGGCTGCACGGGCTTCGGCCCAAGGAGGTTCCCTGTGGCAGATTCGGCTGATTTCCGTACCAAGCCGCTGCGCGCTCCCTCGCCTCAACAGGAACTTGCGCCCGACCAGCAGACGCTGGAACTGGAGCCGCTGGCGGCTCCCGTCAAAGGCTCGCGCTTCAGCCGCCGGTCGTTCCTCTCCGGGCTGGGCGCTACAGGTCTGCTGGCAGGTTCCGCGCCCCTGGCTTCTGCCGTCCCCGTGATTGCGCCGGAAGCGGAAGACACCGCCGATGCTGCGGGCACCACCAGCGTCACGCTGCGCATCAACGGCAAGGACTACCCCCTGCGCGGGCTCGACACGCGGGCCACACTGCTTGATACCCTGCGCGAGCGCATCCACCTCACCGGCACCAAGAAGGGCTGCGACCACGGCCAGTGCGGCGCATGCACCGTGCATGTAAACGGCCGCCGCGTGAACAGTTGCCTCAGCTTTGCGGTGATGCACGAGGGCGACGAGATCACGACCATCGAGGGCCTGGGCCAGCCGGCCAATCTGCACGCCATGCAGGCCGCGTTTGTGGAGCACGACGGCTACCAGTGCGGCTACTGCACCAGCGGCCAGATCATGAGCGCCGCCGCATTGCTGAAAGAGCCCATCGGTCCCAGCGACGAGGACATCCGCAGCGCCATGGCGGGCAACATCTGCCGCTGCGGCGCTTACTCCAATATTGTTGCCGCGGTGCGGCACGTGCGGACCCAAGCCTAACCAAGGAGGCGGACGATGCAGACCTTTCAATATGCCAAAGCCTCCAGCGTGGACAAGGCCGTAGCCAGCGCTGCGCAGGGCAAGTTCATCGCCGGCGGCACCACGCTCGTAGATTTGATGAAGCTGAATGTCGAGCAGCCATCCGGGCTTGTCGATATCAATCTGCTGCCCCTCGACAAGATCGAACCGCTGCCCGATGGCGGCCTGCGCATTGGCGCGCTGGTGCGCAACTCCGACCTTGCCTGGAATGCCGACGTGAAGGCGCACTACACGGTGCTGTCGGAGGCCCTTCTCTCCGGCGCCTCGCCGCAGCTGCGCAACATGGCCACCACTGGCGGCAACCTGCTGCAGCGCACGCGCTGCGCCTACTTCCGCGAGCCCAGCGCCGGAACGCCCGGCGGCTACGCCTGTAACAAGCGCACCCCCGGCACAGGCTGCGCCGCGCTGGACGGGTTCAATCGCACGCATGCGGTGCTGGGCACGAGCGACCACTGCATCGCGACCCATCCCTCTGACATGTGCGTGGCCATGGCCGCGCTGGACGCGGTGATCCACGTCGAGGGGCCAAAAGGCAAACGCACCATCGCCTTCGCCGACTTCCACAAATTGCCCGGCGATACCCCGCAGATTGAGAACGCACTGGAGCCTGGCGAACTCGTCACCTACGTTGACCTGCCCAAGCCGGTGGACGGCGCGCGCTCCACCTATCTCAAGCTGCGCGACCGCGCCAGCTATGAATTCGCGCTGGCATCGGCTGCGGTCGTCGCCAAGGTCGAGGGCGGGCACATCCGCTATGTGCGCGTGGCCATGGGCGGCGTGGGCACCAAGCCGTGGCGCTCGCATGAAGCCGAGGCCGCGTTGCTTGGCAAGCCTGCTGACATGGCGACCTTCCGCAAAGCCGCGGAAGCCGCGCTGGCCGTGGCCAAACCGCGCACCGACAATGCCTTCAAAGTCGAATTGGCGAAGCGCTGTCTCGTTCGTACGTTCAAGCTCGCAACCGCATAGGAGACTCGTATGGCGACACAAACGCTTCCCAGGTCGGCCAGCATCATTGGCGCATCGGTACCGCGCATTGACGGACCGCTGAAGACCACCGGCACGGCGCGCTACGCGGTCGATCACGATTTTCCCGGCCTGGCGCACGGCGTTCCGGTGCAGAGCACCATCGGCAAAGGCGCCATTCGCACGCTCGACGTAACCGCCGCGGAAAAGATGCCCGGCGTGGTTGCGGTCCTGCATCGCGGCAACTTGAAGAATGTGTACCGCACCTTTCCGCACGAGCAGGACGGCGGCATGGCCGAGTCGCGCGCGCCGTTCCAGGACGACACCATCACCTACTGGGGCCAGTACGTTGCGGTTGCGATTGCCGAAACGCTGGAGCAGGCGAAGGCCGCGGCGGACGCCGTGCACGTGGAGTACGACACCGAAGCTCCGGACGTGCGCACCGATTTGAGTGCCGGCTTCACCGGGGATCGCGAAAGCAGCTGGAAGCGCGGCGATCCCGATCAGGCATTGTCGACTGCCCCGGTCACGGTGGACGAAGTCTACGTCACGCCCGTCGAAACCCACAATCCGATGGAGATGCACGGGACCGTCGCCGTATGGAACGGCGGCAGTGTAACGATCTACGACAGTTCGCAGGGAGTGGTGGGCTTCCGCACCGTGATGGCCGAGGTGCTGGGCACTCCGCTCGAAAACGTGCGCATCATCTCCCGCTTCGTCGGCTCCGGTTTTGGAGGCAAGCTTTCTGCCTGGCCGCAAGCGACTCTGGCCGCCGCTGCCGCCCGGCAGTTGAATCGCCCGGTAAAGATCAGCGTCGACCGGCGCATGATGTTCTCGAATGTTGGCCATCGCCCGCGCACCCAGCAGCGCATTCGCCTGGGCGCAACAGCGGATGGCAAGCTCACAGCGATTCGCCACGACTTCTACACGGAGACCTCGGAACGCGACGATTTTGTGGAGCACTGCGGCGAGCAGACTCCGTTTCTATACAGCTGCCCGAATCTCGAAGTCACCACCGCCATGGTCCGCCGCAATGTGGGCGCGCCGGCCCCGATGCGCGGCCCCGGCGCGGTTCCGGGATTGTTCGCACTCGAGTCGGCGATCGACGAGCTGGCCATCCAGCTCAAGATGGACCCGCTCGAATTGCGCCTGAAGAACGACGCCGAACGGGACGAAGGCAGGAATCTTCCCTTCTCTTCGCGGCACCTGAAAGAGTGCTACCTGACCGGCGCGGAAAAGATCGGCTGGAAGAATCGCACTCCGGGCGTGGGCTCTATGAAGCGCGATGGCAAGATCCTCGGCTGGGGCGTGGGCGGCGCGTCGTGGTCCGCCGCCCGGGTTCCCTGCACCGCATCGGTCGAGCTCTGCGCCAACGGCCGCGTCAGCGTTCGCTGCGCCACGCAGGATATTGGCACAGGGACCTACACCCTGTTTGCACAGGTGGTGCATTCCAAAACCGGCGTGCCGCTCGATCGCATCGACGTCTTCCTCGGCGACAGCAGCCTGCCCGACGGACCCACCTCCGGCGGCTCCATGGTCACCAGCGCCATCCTGCCGGCATCAACGTACGCAACCAATCAGGCGGTCGATCGCCTGCTCCACATCGCTGCACTCACGCCGGGATCGCCATTCCAAGGTGCGCATCCCGAGTCGCTGGCGATCACGGAAGGCCGCATCGTTGCAAAGGAACCGCAGCCGCAGGTGGTTGGCGCAGCCTATCATGCAGGCGGCGCCCTCACAGCCAACGGTCTGCCTTTTGAAGAGCTGCTGCGGCTGGCGAACATCAGCGGCGTCAGCGCGACCGGGCGTACCTTCCCGTCGTTCGAAGATCCCAAGGCGAAGCAGTATTCGCTGCATTCCTTCGGCTGCCACTTTGCCGAGGTGGAGTGGGAACCGGAGATTGCCCGGCTGCGCGTGAGCCGCATCTTCTCGGTTTTTGACGCCGGACGCATCATCAACAAGAAGGCCGGCACAAATCAGATTCTGGGAGCAGCGGTGATGGGCGTGGGCATGGCGCTGTTCGAAGATACGGTGCACGATCCACGCACCGCCCAGCCGATTAACGGCAGCTTTGCCGATTACCTGGTGACCACCTGCGCGGACCTGCCCGATCTCGACGTTACGTTTCTCGATTATCCCGACCTGATCGTGAATGAATATGGAGCGCGCGGCATTGGTGAAATCGGCATGGCCGGCGTAGCGCCCGCCATCACGTCAGCGGTCTATCACGCCACCGGCGTGCGCGTGCGCGAGCTGCCGATCCGCATTGAAGATCTGTTGCAGTCGAAAGTTCTTGAGGCCTGAAGCAAGACCGAGCAAGGAGCAAGAAGCCTATGGGCACGACACCGGATTCGATCCTGGGAACAGCGACACCTCGCATCGATGGGCCGCTGAAGACCACCGGCACCGCGCAGTATGCCGCCGACTTCCATTTCGAACGCATGGCGCACGCGGTGCCCGTCAACGCCTCCATCGCCAGCGGCCGCATTCGCCGCATTGATGCGAGCGCCGCCCAGCAGATGCCCGGCGTGCTGCTGGTTCTGCATCACAGCAACATCGGCCCTCTCTATCGCACCGCTCCCGACGACGATAACGCTACCAACAGCGAAGTGCGCGCGGCCTTTGAAGACGAGGTGGTGCGCCACTGGGGCCAGCATGTGGCCGTGGTCATCGCCGAAACACTGGAGCAGGCAACAGCCGCCGCCGGCGCGGTGAAAGTCGACTACGAGCCGCAGACCGCCGACCTGAGCATGCAGTCTCGATTGATGACCCGGCTCCGCGCAAATCCGGCTCCAAACGCGGCGATCCGGACGCGGCTTTCGCATCGGCTCCGGTCAAGATTGACGCGACCTACATCACGCCCAATGAAACCCACAATCCCATCGAGCTGCACGCTTCGGTTGCCGTGTGGGATGGCAATCACGTCACCCTCTACGAGACTTCGCAGGGCGTCGTGAATCATCGCGTGGTGATGGCGCAGGTGCTCGGCATTCCCATTGAGAATGTGCGCGTGGTCACGCGCTTTCTCGGCTCGGGCTTCGGCGGCAAGCTCTTTCCCTGGCCGCACACTGCCATGGCCGCTGTTGCGGCGCAGCAAGCTCGATCGCCCCGTCAAGCTCAGCCTCGATCGGCGCATGATGTTTTCGACCGTCGGCTATCGGCCGCGCACCGAGCAGCGCATGCAAGCCTGGGCGCGACCAAGGAGGGCAAGCTGCTGGCGCTGCGCCACGACTACCTCAACATCACCTCGCAGCTCGACGAGTTCAACGAAGGTTGCGGCGAAGCGACGCCCTATCTCTACAGCGTTGCCAACCTCGAAATCACCGGCGGCATGGTGCGGCGCAATGTGGGCGCGCCCATGTATATGCGCGGACCCGGCGCGGTTCCCGGCCTCTACGCGCCTCGAGGCGGCAATGAACGAACTGGCCGACGAGCTCAAGATCGACCCGCTGCAGCTGCGCCTGCTCAACGACGCCGAAAAGGACGAAAGCAACAAACCAGCCTTTCTCATCGCGGCACCTGCGCGAGTGCTTCGAAGACGGCGCGAAGAAGTTTGGCTGGGAGAGGCGCACTCCGGGCATCGGCTCCATGCGCCGCGATGGCAAGATTCTCGGCTGGGGACTGGCCGGCGCAAGCTGGGTGGCGCTGCGCCTTCCCTGCACGGCAGTCGGTCGAGTTCTGCGCCAACGGCCGGCTCTGCGTCCGCTGCGGCACGCAGGACATCGGCACCGGCACCTACACCATTTTCGCGCAGGTGCTGCATGAGAAAACCGGCGTGCCGCTCGACCGCATCGACGTGATCCTCGGCGACAGCGCGCTGCCCGACGGCCCCATGTCCGGCGGATCCATGGTCACCGGCTCCGTGCTCAACGCCATCGCCGCGGGCGCCGACAACGCCATCAAACGCCTGCAGCAGCTGGCCGCCTGCACCGCGGGCTCGCCCGTTGCACGATGCCGCGCTGGAAGACGATCTCCTTCACCGCCGGCCGCGTCCACACGAAGGACCAGCCGGCCAGCGCCGGCGCGCATTTCGCCGATATGCTGCAAGCTGGCGCGTCTCAACGGCATCAGCGCCGAAGGCAAGACGCAGCCATCGTGGGAAGATCCGAAGGCGAAGGGCGTCTCGCTGCACTCCTATGGCGCGCAGTTTGTTGAAGTGGAGTGGGAGCCGGAGATCGCGCGCCTGCGCGTCAGCCGCGTGGTCACGGTGATCGACGCCGGCCGCATCATCAATCCCCGCGCCGCCGCCAACCAGATCGCCGGCGCCGTGGTGATGGGCGTGGGCATGGGCCTGCTCGAAGAGACCATCTACGACCAGCGCAGCGGCCAGCCCATCAACGGCAGCATGGCCGACTATCTGATGGCCACCTGCGCCGATGCGCCGGAGATTGATGTGACATTCCTCGATTATCCCGACCCTGCGATGGGCGAGTACGGCGCGCGCGGCGTGGGCGAGATCGGCCTCGCCGGCGTGGCCGCCGCCATCACCGCCGCGGTCTATCACGCCACCGGCGTGCGCGTGCGCGAGCTGCCCGTGCGCATTGAGAACCTGCTGCAGTCGCAGATCGTTGAGCGTGAAGCCTGAAGGAGACTAATGAGCCGATCTCGAGCCCATTCTGTCCCTGTGGCGTGAACTTGAAGCAGCCGGGGCGGAGTACGTGCTGGCGACCGTGGTCGTGGTCGAGGGCTCAAGCTATCGCAGCCCCGGCGCGCGCATGCTGATGGCGCAGGATGGCCGCCGCGCAGGCACGGTGAGCGGCGGATGCCTGGAGGCTGAAGTTGCCCAGGCGCGCTTGGTGGCTCACCGCAGATGGTCCCGTCGTCGAGCGCTATCTCCACCGTCGACGACGATGGCGACAGCCCTACGGCTCCGGCTGCGGCGGCCGGTGTTTCATCTCTGCTGGAGCGAGAGCAACGGCAGGCCCTCTGCTCAGCTGCGCTCGAGGCCGCCTTCAACGCGACGCATGCCCATAGCGATCGCAACTGTGCTCGAAGGCACCCAGATCGGCACAGCAGCGATCGATCGCGCCGGCTCTCGACGCACCACAACGGCGACTCCCATCCTCGACGAGCCTCTGCCGACAAGGCGCGAACATTCGACAGCCGTCGTGAGCCAGAGCTTCCGATCGAGCAGACCATCCTGCATCGACGAGCATGTCGAACGCGCGTCTTGGGCCGACTATCGCGCCAGCGCGGCCCGGGCCTGTGGATCTTTGGCGCGGGCGACGATGCCGGCCACTGGCAGCCTGGCACGCGAGCTCGGCTGGTTCGTCGCGGTCGCCGACGGCCGCTCACATCTCGCCACGCGCGAGCGTTTCCCCGCGGCGACGGCTACAAGTGCTCTCGACATTGCCGCGACTGCCCGGGCCGCCGCGCGCGCACTCTTCGATCTGCGGCCCACCGATGCGGCCGTCGTGATGACGCACAGCTTCGAGCAGGACTCGCGCATTCTCGCTTCGCTGCTGACGCTCGAAGTGCCGCCGGCCTACATCGGCGTGCTGGGCCCGCAGCGGCGCACGCGCGAATTGCTGGCGGAAACTGCGCGCCTGCTGAATCTTCCCGCACTATCGACCGCAGATCGAGCGCTGGCTGGCGCAACTGCACGCGCCCACCGGCCTCGACCTCGGCGCGGACACACCCGCCGCATCGCGCTCTCGATTCTCGCGGAGATCCAGCAGACGCTAACAGCGCCACGGGCGAGCCGCTGCGCGTGGTGCGCGCAGGTGCGCGCCGCCGCAAGACTGTTGAGCCTTGCGGCGTTGTCGCTCTAGCTGCTCAGGCGGCCTTGTTGCGCCAGGTGCGCTTCCAGCACCTTCGAGGAACTTCGCCAGCCACGCCGGGATGCGCAGTCCATGCCGGTCCGGTCACCAGATTTCCATCGACCACCGCATCGCTGAAATCCACCTTCACAAACGTGCCGCCAGCCAGCTCCACCTCCGGCGCGCAGGCCGGATACGCGTTGAGCTTGCGGCCCCTGAGCACGCCGGCAGCGGCCAGCAGCTGCGGTCCATGGCACAGCGCAGCGATGGGCTTGCCCGCTTTGTCGAAGTGCCGAATGATGTCGAGCACCTGCTCGTTCAGCCGCAGATATTCCGGCGCGCGCCCGCCGGGAATCACCAGCGCGTCATAGTCCGCGGCCTTCACTTCATCGAAAGTCGCATTCAGCGTGAAGTTGTGTCCGCGCTTCTCGGAGTAAGTCTGGTCGCCTTCGAAATCGTGGATGGCCGTGCGCACCTGCTCGCCCTTTTTCTTGCCCGGGCAAACGGCATCGACGGTGTGGCCCACCATCTGCAGCGCCTGAAACGGCACCATGATCTCGTAGTCCTCAACAAAATCGCCCGCAAGCAGCAACAATTTTGCAGCTTTCATCGTGTACCTCTTCCATCGGATATTTCGTGAACACGCACCGCTCTCCGCTCCAGTATCGCTCCAAACCGGCAATCGCGAGCTTCGGCGAGCGATGAATTTCATCTCCTCAATAGATGGCCGATTTGCGCATGCAGATGCACGGATTGCGGCTTCAACCGCGCTCCAACGCGAGCTCGACATTGCGCCGTACAATTGCAGCATGGCTTCCCCGCTCGAGCCCTCAATGCCCGCATCGTCACGTGCACGTGTGCCCGCGGCTGCGCGAGTACTGCGCTGAAGTCGCTCGCGTGAAGCGTCGCGCATATATGCGACCAGGACTACTGGGGCAGGCCGGTGCCTTCCTTCGGCGATCCCAAAGCCCGCGTGCTGGCGCTGGGCCTCGCGCCCGGCGCGCATGGCTCCAATCGCACCGGCCGGCCTTTCACCGGCGATGGCTCGGGCGAATTTCTCTACCCAGTGCTGTATGAAACGGGCTTCGCCTCGCAGCCAAAGGCAACATCGCGCGACGACGGCATGAGCTTCACGGTCTGCGGATCACCTCCGTGGGCCGCTGCGCGCCGCCGGGCAACAAGCCCACGCCGCAGGAGCTGCGCAACTGCGCGCCCTGGCTCGACGAAGAGATCAAGCTGCTGCGCAATCTGCGCGTCGTGGTGTGCCTCGGGCGCATCGCGTTCGACGGCCTGCTCAGCCCATGCGCAGCGCGCCGGCCAGATCAAGTCGCGCGCGAGCTACACCTTTCGCCACGGCGCGGAGTATACGCTGCCGGGTGGGCTGCATATGATCGCCAGCTTTCATCCCTCGCTGCAGAACACCAATACCGGCAAGCTCACGCGGCCCATGTTTCTCAAGGTGTTTCAGCGTGCGCGCACGTTGGCTGGCATTTAGACACGCGTAAAATGGTCCCGACGCCATGGATGATTTCTCCAAAACAATCCTGAAAGAACTGCTGCCGCGCGAGAAGGAAGTGCGCGCGCCGAAGAAGAAAAAACGCGAGCGAGATCGCGCTCGATCATCTCGCCGCACCGGTTCTGCTGGAGCGGGCGCCTATCTGCGCAAGCTGGCCAAGATGAGTGAAGGCACGGCCAGCGAAGTGCTGAAGGAGCTATCCGCAGCACGCGATTCATCTGCTGGTGCGCAGCCGCGACGGCGGAGCCGAGCAGCATGCGCGCTTCGCGGATCTGTTCCTCGTGCTCGACGGGCGCGCAGCGCTTGCCACCGGCGGCGCGATCAAGAACGCCAAAACCATCGCGCCCGGCGAAGTCCGCGGCGACGCGGTGGAGGGCGGCGCACGCCAGGAACTGCGCGCCGGCGACATGGCGCACGTTCCGGCAGGGCTGCCACATCAGATGCTGGTGGCTGGCGACCGGCCGGTGACCTGCCTCGTCGTCAAGATCAAGCAGAGCGCCGAAACCGCCTAAATTGTGCGCTGGAAGATGGAGCGGGAGACCGGGATCGAACCGGCGACATTCAGCTTGGGAAGCTGACGTTCTACCACTGAACTACTCCCGCCTGACGAGAGAAGTATACCAAGCAGCGCCTGCAAACTGACCGGCGCGCGCGACTGCTGCTAGAATGGGGCCGCTTTGGGAAAGCGCTTTCTCGGCCCACAAAATGGCCCATACGCTTCCTCCAGACAAATCCGATTGCATCGTCAGGGATGGACTGAGATGAACTCACTTCTTCGCACCCGCATCGCATTTCCCGTCGCCCTCGCAGCCGCCATGGGCGCCATTTTCAGCGTGGCCAGCCGCGCGCAGGCCGTTACGGAGATCGGCGGCGAGAAACTCGTCACCCTCACCCGCCCCGTCACCAGCCAGGCGCATCCGGAGTTCACCAGCGTGACCCTCGCACCCGGCCGCGGCATGGAGCTGATTCAGGTCACCGCGAACTTTCCCGGCAAGGGCAGCATGAACGTGCTGGCCTCGCCCGACCTCGCAGCCGCCAAGGAGATGCTGGACGTAAAGGACGACGCCAACGGCGACCTCGGCTACCGGCTCGGCGCGGCGTTTCTGGTGCCCTATCCCAACCGCATTCGCGGCAAGCTGTCAGCCGATGGCAAGACGCTGACCACCGCGTGGGAGGGCCACACCATCACCCTGCCCGCCAACAATATTGGCAAGCTGCCCGGCGCGGAGCGGCACGCCATGCACGGGCTGATCCTCAAGGCCAAGGCCGAGGACGTGCAGGTGAAGGACATTCCCGGCGGCCAGGAAGTCACCGCCGTGATCCACGCAGGAGACTTCGGCGGCCACTGGCTCTCGAAGACTGACCTCTACTACACCATCGCGCTCACCGCCCAGGGCGTGGACGCAACCATCGTCGCACGCAACGTGGGCCACGAGGCTGAGCCCATCGCCATCGGCTGGCACCCCTACTTCGCGCTGCCCTCGGGCGACCGCACCCAGGTGCGCGTACACATTCCCGGCTCGGAGTTGGCCGAAGTGGATGGCTACGACAATGTCTTCCCCACCGGCAAGCTCAGTCCGGTCGATGGCACGCGGTACGATCTGCGCGCTCCCGAAGGCGTGGCGCTCGGGAAGAACTTCTACGACGACAACTGGAGCAAGCTCGACTGGAAGAACGGCGTCGTGACCGTGCGCGTGATCGACCCGAAGGCAAAATACGGCGTCGCCATTGAAGGCCTATCGCCCGAGATCAAGACCATCCAGATGTATGCGCCGCCACCCATGCAGTTCGTGGCCATCGAGGATCAGTTCAACTTTGCCGATCCCTTCGGCAAGGAGTGGCACGGCATGGACACCGGCATGGTGACCCTCAAGCCCGGCGCCAGCACCAAATGGCACGTCCGCCTGCACGTCTTCGTCCCGTAAATCAAGCAGGCTCGCCGCGCTTGGAACCGGGTCGAGCCTGCCCACTTTGTTCTTCGAGATCTGCTCTCAATGCGCGCAGTGCGTGTCGTCGCACTGCAGCGCCACCTTAAGCAAGTGCGCCAGCCGCGCCCCTGCAAGAGAGATGCGCTGCTCCGCCACCGTCTTCACCGCCGCCTGATAGTCGACCGTGGGCGTGTACGGCCCCAGTGCCGGACCGATCGGTGGGTCCAGATATGCAGAGCTCTTCGCCAGCGTAAAGCTCTCCGCGGCCCAGTCCGCCTCGTTGTCGTCGGCGGCCGCCGCTGCATCGGGCGCCGGCAACCCCTCCCCCACGGTCTCGGCCTTGGTAAAGTTCTTGGTTGCCCCCGTTCCGACAGCGTCATCCCAGTAGGCGTGCAGTTCGTTCGGCGAGCCGGTCAGCACCACAAGATTGCCGCCTAGGTCGCCCTTCGGCTTGACCGCCGTCACGCGCGTGGTGCAGTGCAGAGGCTGGTGGATATCGCCCACCAGATGCAGCAACCACACCAGGTCGTAGGACTTGACCGCAGCCTTCTCCCGGGTGGCAAGCGCCGCGCGGAAGGCGGTGATCTTCTCGATGATGGTCGGCTGCGGCACGGCAGGCAACGCCGTGCCGTCGTCCGAAAAGGGCGTGTCGATAAAGTGCCAGTACTTGTGCGCGTTGGTGTCTGTATAGCCCACGTTCAGATTGGGATCTTCATTTGTGGGCGGCGTATCGCTGCCGGTGTAGCCGCTGCCCGCGGCCTTGATCTCGTCCGGCCATGTGGCCGCCATCATAAAGATGTACTGGTTCCGCTTTGCCGTGGTCAGGCCCGTCGGCAGGTAGCTGACCCATGTTTTGTAGAATGGGCATTTCTTCAGAAGCGTGACTGCCCGTTTTTGCTCAACCGGGGTGAGCTGCTGATACGCGGTATAGGCCACCGCCATGTGGCCAATGCTGTTCCACGCATGGGCCTGCCCGCAGGCCAGCCCCAGGCAAAGCGCCGCAGCCGCGGCCAGCCAGTGTCTCCATCGCATACAGAACCTCCTTGGAAGGCGAGCCCGGCCCTATTGTTCCCGGTCCCAGCTCAAGTTTCCCCACAGGAAATGCGCTCAAGCATACCGCGATTTGGCGCGCCGGATCGATGTTCTCGATGTGAATCCGCAGGAAGTTGCGGAAATCCTCCTGCGGGCGCAGGCCTCGAGTTCGGACTGCGGAACCTCTACTCCGGCAGCTTGGTGAGCCGCACGCTTCGTCCCGTGCGCGCCGACGTACGCGCCGCATCCAGAATCTGCATCACCACAACATTCGTATCGAGCGCGCTCAGATCGCCTTCGTCCTTGATCTGCCCGCGCAGCACCGCCGCCAGATAGCTGAGCGACGTGCTTTGATCCGGAGCCAGCGGCGCGGGCGTCGTCATCTGCTCCTCGCTCGCATGCGCGGGCCGCAGGCGCAGTTTGTCCAGTCCCACAGTGATGGCGTAGCCGGTCGCACCGTAGACTTCCATGTCTTTGCGGCCAAACGGCCAGTTCCACGAGCCCTGAATCACGGCCTGCGCCTGCGGGTACTTCAGCACGATGGTCGAGTCGTCATCGACCTTGGGATAAATCTCCGGCTTGTCGTGATTCACGACGGCGGTCACGGTCAGCGGCGCTTCGCCGTGCATCAGCCACGTCATCAGGTCCACGCCATAGCAGCCAAAGTCGTAGAGAGCGCCCGCCCCGTTCTGCGCCGGATCGGTCAGCCAGGTGAGGAACTCCGGGCTCACGCCAATCTCCTTCGGCCCCTCGTGCCCGTCATGGACCATCACGCGGCGAATCGGCCCCAGCCTGCCGCTCGCTACCTCGTCGTAGGCTGCCTTGTTGCTCGAGTACCAGGTGGTCTCGTAGTTCACCAGCACATGGATGTGGTGCTCCCGCGCCAGCCGCCGGATCGCCAGCGCATCGTCGAGCGAAATCGTCAGCGGCTTCTCCACCATCACGGAGATGCCGTGTTGCTGCCCCGATCTCGATCACCTGGCGGTGGTCGGCGATTGACGTATAGGCCAGCAGCGCTTCGGGGTGCCGCGCGGCAATCATCGCCTCCGCCGTGGGAAAGAAAAGGCTTGCGGGCAGGTTATAGCTCTTCTCGTACTTGGCCACCAGCTCCGGGTTGGCCTCGGCAATGCCCACCAGTTCCACGTCATGGTGCTGCGGCAGCTGGGCCAGAAAGCCCATCACATGGTCGTGCACAAGTCCCACAATGGCAACGCGCAGAGGTGGGGGTTCACTCTGGGCAGAAGCGAGCACGGGAGTAAGGCTCAGAACAGCAAGAACAAGGGCGCGGCTCAAGCGCACAGCAGGCAAATTCAGCAGGCAAGACACAGGGCAAATCCTCCGTGCCCGCATTCTACGCCTGGCCGCACGCCGCCGCATCGGCAACATCTTTCCTTTGTGTTCTTTAACTTCACCCGCGCTCCAACTTGCGGCGTCATCGCGGCGCAGATCTTGCCGTCTATCTCATCGTGGAATCTGTGCAAACTCCGTTTCGCTGCCCCTGCTGCGGCTACCGGACCCTTGAAGCCCCCGGCGCAATGGCACTGTGTCCGGTCTGCTGGTGGGACGACGACGGCCAGGATGATGCCGACGCAGCCGAAGTCCGGCTCACCGTCAACGGCCATCTCAGCCTCAGCGAAGCCCGCCTCAGCTACGAGCGCTGCGGCGCATCCCATCCCCGCTTTCTGCCCTACGTGCGCAAGCCCTTGCAATCCGAGCTCTAACCCCTGCCGGGTGAGCCTTGCAGTAACGTGACTTCGGCGGTCCGGCGGCCAGTTGCCCACAGGCCGCCGGTTTGACCCGCCCCGCAAACCCTCTTACCATGAAATGAGGATTCCCCGAGCCCACGGTGCTGTTCGCCCCGGAGCGGCGGCGGCAGTTTGATCGGCCCGCTACGGCAGGCCCGGAAGGCAAAACGTTGAGCTCTACCGATACCCTCGAAAACACCCCCCAACCTGAATCCGCAGAGGCTGCGCCCCACCACGATCACGAGGGTCACGACCATACCCATGAGCACCATCACGGGCCGGTGCTGAACCCCGAAGTGCACGCGCGAGCTGGTGCTCGATGTGCCCGCCGAAGAAGTCTCGAAGGCCTTCCGCACCGTTGTCCGCAACTATCAGAAGTACGCCACGCATTCCCGGCTTCCGTCCCGGCAAGGTGCCGGAGACCGTGGTCCGCCGCCGCTTCGCCGAGCGAGATTCGCAAGGAAGTGATCGACGGCCTGCTGCCGGAGCGCTTCAACAACGGCGTGCGCGAACTGGGCGTCAGGCCCGTCGGCCAGCCGCAGGTGACCGAGCTCACCGTGGAAGACGGCCAGCCGCTGCACGTGAAGGCGGTCTTCGAATACATTCCCGAGTTCTCCATCGAAGGCTACCAGAGCGTCACCGTCGAGAAGCCCTCCGATCGAAGTGACCGAAGAAGAGTTCCAGCACGAGATGACCAGCTGCGCGAGTCGCGCGCCACCATTGAGCCGGTCGAAGAAGACCGCGCCCTGGTCGATGGCGACTGGGCCCAGATCTCCTACACCGGCCAGATCGAGGACGAGGCCGATGCCGCGCCCATCGCCGGCGAGGATGCGCTGGTCGAGATCGGCGGCAAGGATACCGTCGAGGCCTTCAACGCCGTGCTGCGCGGCGCCAAGCCCGGCCAGGAGCTGAAGGCCGAGGTCATCTATCCGGCCGACTATGCCGAGGCCAAGCTCGCCGGCAAGACCGTCGCCTACGAAGTCGACAGTCAAGGCCATCAAGAAGCGCACCGTGCCTGAGCTGAACGACGAGTTCGCCAAGGAACTCGGCAGCTACGAGAATCTGTGCCGAGCTGGAGAGCCGTGTCCGCGAGCACATGGCCAGCCGCAAGCGCCGCAGCGTCGAGGCGAAACCAAGGACCGGCTGTTGGCCGCGCTGATCGAGAAGTATCCCTTCCCGGTTCCCGAGTCGCTGGTGCAGGACCAGATTGACGCGCGCCTGGAGCGCGGATCTGCGCGCCCTGGCCGCCCAGGGCATGGATCCCGAGCAGATGCGCAAGCTCGACTTCGGCCGCCTGCGCACCGCGCAGCGCGATGGCGCCATGGCCGAAGTAAAGACCATCCTCCTGCTCGACCGCATCGCCGATGAGGAAGGCATCACCGTGAGCGACGAAGAACTGGACAGCGAATTGCAAATTGCGGCCCTGCAGTCCAGGGAACCGTCGAAACGCTCCGCCAGCGTTTGACGGAGGACGGCGGGCTCGCTAGAATCCGGGAACAAATGAAGCGCGAAAAAACCGCGAATTTGCTGTACGAAAGACTGCCTGCGTAGCACGGTGAGCGGCCAGACACGCCGCGCGGTCCGGAAGCTCCAACAACCGGAACCGCGCGGCCATCACAACGGTACGGGGAGTAGAGCCCCGAGCGGAAAGGAGCGAGACTCAATGGCATTAGTTCCCATGGTGGTTGAGCAGACGAGCCGGGGCGAGCGCGCCTACGACATCTACTCCCGTCTGCTTCGCGACAACATCATCTTTCTCGGCACGCCGATCGACGACCAGGTGGCCAACCTCATCGTCGCGCAAATGCTCTTTCTCTCCGGCGAAGACCCGGAGAAGGACGTCCAGCTCTACATCAACTCCCCGGGCGGCTCCATCACCGCCGGCCTGGCCATCTACGACACCATGCAGTTCATCAAGAACAACGTGGTGACCTACTGCATCGGCCAGGCGGCCAGCATGGGCGCATTTCTGCTGCTGGCCGGCACCAAGGGCAAGCGCTTTGCCCTGCCCAACTCGCGCATCCTCATCCACCAGCCTTCGATGGGCGGGCTTGAGCGGCCAGGCCACGGACATCGACATTCATGCGCGCGAAATCCTGCGCATCCGCGAGATCACCAACACGCTGATGGCCAAGCACACCGGCCAGCCGCTCGACCGCATCGAGCGCGACGTGGAGCGCGACTTCATCATGAACGCACAGCAGGCCAAGGAATACGGCATCATCGACGAAATCATCGACCGGCCGCGCACGTAGCGGCCGGCACACTCACGAGCGCGAATGGCATCTGTTCAGTTCAAGGGGAGTAGTACCAATGAAAACGCGCACGGGACCCGAAGAAGCGCTGCGCTGCTCGTTCTGCCACAAGTCGCAGGACGCCGTGGCCAAGCTGATCTCGTCGCCCAGCGACTATCCTCGCGCCTACATCTGCGATGAGTGCGTCGCCGTCTGCAACTCGATCCTCGAAGACGACCGCGGCGAGGCCGCACCCCGCCACCGCCGCCGGCCACCTGCCCAAGCCGCAGGAAGTGAAAAGCTTCCTCGACGATTACGTCATCGGCCAGGACCAGACCAAGAAGAAGCTCGCCGTCGCCGTCTACAACCACTACAAGCGCATCCAGATGAACCGCATGCGCAACAACGAAGTCGAGCTGGCGAAGTCGAACATCCTGCTCATCGGCCCCACCGGCTCCGGCAAAACGCTGCTGGCGCACACCCTGGCCAAGATGCTCGACGTGCCCTTCGCCATCGTCGACGCGACCACACTCACCGAAGCCGGCTACGTCGGCGAGGATGTCGAGAACATCATCCTCAAGCTGCTGCAGGCCGCCGACGGCGACGTGACGCGCGCCCAGCAGGGCATCATCTACATCGACGAGATCGACAAGATCGGCCGCAAGGACGAGAACCCCTCCATCACCCGCGACGTCTCCGGCGAAGGCGTGCAGCAGGCGCTGCTCAAGATTCTCGAAGGCACCGTCGCCAACGTTCCGCCGCAGGGCGGCCGCAAGCATCCGCACCAGGAGTTCACCGCGGTCGACACCACCAACATCCTCTTCATCTGCGGCGGCGCGTTTGTCGGCCTGGAGCGCGTCGTCGGCCGGCGCATCGGCAAGAAGGCCCTCGGCTTCAAGGCCACCGATGCCGAAGCCGAGTGCCGCGCACGCGCTCGCATCGCGACACCGAACTGCTGCGCCAGACCGAGCCGCAGGACCTGATCAAGTACGGCCTGATTCCCGAGTTCGTCGGCCGCCTGCCCGTGATGGGCATCCTCGACGAGCTGGACGAAGCCGCGCTGATCGAGATTCTCACCAAGCCGCGCAACGCCATCCTCAAGCAGTATCAGCGTCTGCTCGAGTACGAGAATGTCCGCCTGCACTTCACCGCAGGATGCCATCGGCGCCGTGGCCCGCGAAGCACTGGCCCGCAAGGTGGGCGCGCGCGGCCTGCGCATGATCCTCGAAGAGCTGATGCTCGACCTGATGTACCACCTGCCCAGCAACAAGAAGCGTGCGCGACCTCGAAATCACCAGGGACATGGTGGAGCGCCGCGATCTGTCGCTCTGCCTGCTGGAAAAAGCCGGCTGAGTCTTTCCCATCAATCGATCTTTCCGTATGCTCGCAGGTCACCTCAAACTGCGGACCGTGAGGCTTTTGTCACAGCGGCGTTTCTCGCCGAAAATCGTTTCCGCTGTACAATCCCAACATGAGCCGTGCGCTCGTTCTCTGCAGCCGAAGAGCGCTGTTGCGCGTCTAATGTCCTAAGGTGCACTCATGACCACGTCCCGCGAAAAGACCGAGCCCCGCAAGCTGCCCATGATGCCCATCCGGGACATGGTGATCTTCCCCTACATGATGACGCCGTTTGTCGTGGGCCGCGCTCTCCAGCGTGCGCGCGCTGGAAGAGGCGCTCACCGGCGACCGCAAGATCTTTCTCGCCACCCAGCACGACGCCTCCATCGACGAGCCCAAGGCCAAGGAAATCTACCAGGTCGGCTCCATCTGCAACATCGTGCAGAGCGTCAAAATGCCCGACGGCAACATCAAGGTGCTGGTCGAGGGCGTGGAGCGCGCCAAGTCGATCGAAGTGAATGACCGCGATGGCTTCTTCGTCGCCACCGTGCGCACCGGCAAAACCGATTTTGAGATGACGCCGGCCGTCGAGCAGTTGATGCAGCGCGTCACCTCGCTCTTTGAGCAGTACGTCAAGCTGCAGCAGTCGCTGAACTACGAAACCATCATCGCCACCGTGCGCATGGATGAGCCGGCCAAGCTCTCCGACACCATCGCCGCCAACCTGCAGCTCGGCATCGAAGAGAAGCAGGAACTGCTCGGCCATCTTCGATCCCGCCGCGCGCCTCGCCCGCATCGCCGACGTGCTCGACATCGAGATCGAAAAGCTCGACCTCGACCGCAACATCCAGTCGCGCGTAAAGCGCCAGATGGAGCGCGCGCAGAAAGAGTACTACCTCAACGAGAAGATCAAGGCCATCCAGAAGGAACTGGGCCGCGGCGAAAAGAGCGAGTTCGACGAGCTGCGCAAGAAGATCGAAGTCCGCCGGCATGCCCAAGGACGTGCTCGAAAAGGCCATCCAGGAGCTGAAGAAGCTTGAGGCCATGCCGCCCATGTCGGCCGAGTCCACCGTGAGCCGCAACTACATTGACTGGCTGCTCGCCGTGCCGTGGAAGAAAAAATCCAAAGAGACGCGCTCCATCGACTTCGCGGAAAAAGTTCTGAACGAAGATCACTACGGCCTGGAAAAAATCAAGGACCGCATCCTCGAATTTCTCGCCGTGCGCCAGCTCGTCAAAAATCCCAAAGGCTCCATCCTCTGCTTCGTCGGACCTCCGGGCGTCGGCAAGACTTCGCTCGGCATGTCGATCGCCAAAGCCACGGGCCGCAAGTTCGTTCGCCTGTCGCTGGGCGGCGTGCGCGACGAGGCCGAGATTCGCGGCCATCGCCGCACCTACATCGGCGCGCTGCCCGGCCAGATCATCCAGCACATGAAGCGCGCCGGCACCAAGAATCCCGTCTTCCTGCTCGACGAAGTCGACAAGATGGCCTCGGACTTCCGCGGCGATCCCGCATCGGCGCTGCTCGAAGTGCTCGACCCCGAGCAGAACACCACCTTCCAGGATCACTATCTCGACGTGGACTACGACCTCTCGCAGGTGCTCTTCGTCGCCACGGCCAACGTGCTGCACACCATTCCCGCCGCGCTGCAGGACCGCATGGAAGTGCTGCGCCTGCAGGGCTACACCGAAAAGGAAAAGCTCGAAATCGCCCGGCAATATCTGGTGAAGAAGCAGCGCGAGCAGACCGGCCTGAGCGAGAAGAACATCGTCTTCACCGACGACGCGATCCTCGAGATCATCCGCAACTACACGCGCGAAGCCGGCGTGCGCAACCTCGAGCGCGAAATCGGCAACGTGTGCCGCAAGGTGGCGCGCCGCGTGGTCAAGAAGGGCGCCAAGCACAAGGAAGAGATCACCGGAGCGAACATCAGCGAGTTTCTCGGCGTGGCCACGTTCCGCGACTCCGAGGTGCACGAGAAGAGCGAAGTCGGGCCTGGTCACCGGCCTGGCGTGGACCGAAGTCGGCGGCAGCATCCTCACCACCGAAGTGCAGGTGCTCGACGGCAAGGGCAAGCTCACCATCACCGGCCAGCTCGGCGACGTGATGCAGGAGTCGGCGCAGGCCGCGCTCAGCTACATTCGCGGCAGGGCGCAGGCGCTCGGGCCTCAGCCGCGAGTTCTATCGCAACGTCGACATCCACCTGCACGTGCCCGAAGGCGCGATTCCCAAGGACGGCCCCTCGGCCGGCATCACCATGGCCACGGCGCTCGCCAGCGCGCTGGCCAAGATTCCCGTGCGCCGCGACATCGCCATGACCGGCGAAATCACGCTGCGCGGCAAGGTGCTGCGCCATCGGCGGACTGAAAGAAAAGCTGCTCGCCGCTCTGCGCGCCGGCATCTTTGAAGCCATCCTGCCCCGCGCCAACGAGAAGGACGTGGCCGAGCTGCCCGACAACATCAAGAACTCGATGAAGCTGCACTTCGTCGATCACGATGGACGAGGTGCTGGCGCTGGCGCTCGAAAGCCCGCTGCCCACGCCGCTGCCGGAAGAATCCGAAGTGCTGCCCACCGTAGCGCAATCAGACGTTGCCACCGGACAGGTCTCTCGGCAGTAACATCACGGCTCGACAGAAGGGCCTCGCCGCGAGCGAGGCCCTTTCATAATTTGCAAATCGTTCAGGCACACCCTCTGCGCACCCGCTCCTGTATCCTGAACAAGCTGCCCGACATGTCCGCCACAGCAAATCTATGCGCTATTCCGCTCAATTCCTGCTCTCCGCGCTTGCCGCGGAGCAATTCCCCGCTCCGACCGTGCCGGAGATCGCCTTCCTCGGCCGCTCCAACGTGGGCAAATCGAGCCTGCTGAACGCGCTCGTCGGCGACAAGGCCGCGAAGGTCTCGTCCACGCCGGGCCGCACCCGCGCCATCAATTTTTTCGCCCTGCTCGATCAGCGCCAGCAGCCGCGGCTCATCTTCGCCGACCTGCCCGGCTATGGGTACGCGAAGATTTCCAAATCGATTTCAGCGGGCTGGCCGGCGTTCATCGAGCCCTACCTCATCGAACGCGAAACCCTGCGCCTCTGCATCTGCCTGGTCGACTCCAACATCCCGGCGCAGCGAGAGCGACAAGCAGCTCATCGACTGGCTGCGCGCCACCGGGCGCAGCTTTGCCGTCGTCGCCACCAAGATCGACCGGCTCAGCGGCAACACGCGCACCCGCAACCTGGCCGCGCTCAAAAAATCTCTGGAGATCGAAACGATTTTGCCGGTTTCCGCAAAGACGAGCGGCGGCGTCAACGAGCTGTGGAGCGCGATCGAGTCAGCGGCCAGCGAAGGCTAGCGAAGACTCTCCATATTTTCGTGCCAGCCGCGCTTGCGCACCAGCAGCACGAACTCGCCGGGCTTCACATCCACCTTCATGTCTTTCGCGTCGCGAGCCTTGGTGCACTCATCCGGCATCACCAGGCCCTGCGCCAGCACATCGGCAACGGGAAACCACGTCTCCTGCGAGCTGTCCTTCTGCTTGGCCACGTCGCAGTTGACGTAGTACTCCATGGAGCCGTCGTAGCTGGCATGCACGCTGATCGCCGCAACCGTAGCCGGCAGCGTCACCGTGGCAATGCCGTCGCCGCCCAGCTTCACCCACTCGGAGTGCACGGTCCGGTCGCGGTCAACGCGGACCTCGATATTGTCAGGGGTGATCCTCTCGCCGGTGCGGCCATCCACCACGCGGATCGTCAGGGTCTTTGTGGCAACGGCTGCGGGTGGCGCGGCATAAGCGGCGCTGGCTGCGACAAAGGCGATCAGAGCACAACAGGTTCGTCCAAACATGCAGTCCCTCGTATTCAGGTTCGCAGTATTCAGGTTCGCAGCTCACCACTCGGAGTAAGACTTCCCATCGGAGCCGATCTCCTGCGAACCGGAGTGTACATCGCTCAGGCCGCCCGCATCCGTCTGGTCCACCGACGAGTAGGCATCGCTCGTGTCAGTGACCCAGGTGTCGGTGCTCTCGGTCATCGGGTCCGTCGGGATGCTCCGAAGGTAGCCGTCCTGAACCAGATCGTCAAGTGACTGCGGTGGCTTCTGCTTGTCCATCGTATAGGAGTCGATGGCCGTGCGCATCACGCGCAAGTCCTCGCGCAGCACGGCCTCGTGCGCGGACTTGATAGCCGCTGTAAAGCGCGGCACAGCCAGCGCCGCAAGGATGCTGATGATCGACATCACGATGATCAGCTCCAGCAGCGTAAAGCCCGCTTCGTGTTGGCCGCTTCTGCGCATCCTGCCCTCTACCAGTCCGTGTACTTGGTGCCGTCCAGGGCCGTGCCCTGGGACTTGGAATACACATCGAAAACGCTCTGCCCGCCATACGAAGTCGGAGTCGGGATCGTCCTGCATCGATCGCAACCCCCAGTCGGTGTTGCCGGTCATCGGGTCCACCGGAATGTGGCGCAGGAAGCGCACCTTCTTGCCCTGGACATCCACGCCGTTCACCAGCGTCTCCAGGTCCGGCGGATAATTCTGGCTGTCCACCTTGGTCTGAAAAGCTCCTCGGTCCGCCGCGTCCTTGTAGTGATCGATCGCGTCGCGCATCATCCACAAGTCGCGATGCAGTTCCCGCTCCTTTTCGCGCTTCACCGTAAAGCGCGCCACCGGAATCGCCGCCATGGCCAGCGTGGAAAGAATCGCGATGGTCACCAGCAGTTCGATCAGCGTCAGGCCGCGCTCGCCGCGCTTCCGGATTGGCCGCCGCTTTGTCATCGCCGCTGCATCCCTACTTCACCACAATCGTTGTTTGCGCGCCCTGCGCCTGCACCGGCTGCTGCGCGGAGGTCAGAGCGCGAGGATTCGTAATCGTGATCGCGGCGTCCCCCGCGGCCTTGGCCTGGAACGACAGTACGCACACCACGCCTGCGCCAGAGACGCCCACCGCGTTGGGCGGCCGCGACGCGTTGAGCACAATCGTGCCCGGCCCGTCGTCGCGATGCACCAGCGAAACCGGCTGGCTGTCGCGGCCCAGAAAATCGCCATCGCCTACATTCACCAGCGTCAGCTTGGCCGGGTCGTACTGCACCTGCAGCGGCACCGACGCAATGTCCTGCGCGCCGGTGATCACGATCGGCACCTGAATCGTTCCGCCCGTCGCAACCGAAGTGGCCGAGGGCACAAGCGAGAACATCAGCCGGCTCTGTGGAGTCGGTGGCTGCGTCGGAGGTGCGGTCGTAACCGCAGGAGTGGCAGGCGGTGGAGTCGCGGCTTGCGCCTGCATCTGCGCAATCGCTGCCGGTGCAGCCGTCGCCGCCGATGCGCCGGGCACCGTGCCCACTCCCGGCTCGGCAGGCATGCGTACCGGCCGCGTCGCGGGCGTTGGCGCAAAGCTGCCATCGCCACCCGTCATGTGGCGCAGCTCAATGGTCTGGCCCACACCAGTGTCGACAGGCCGCAGGTTGGCGGCGGTCAGATAGGGTGAGCGCACAATATGCGGCACCAGCAGAAAGACAATCTCGTCATCCTGAATCTGGTGGTCCTTGGAGCCAAACAGATATTTGAGGAATCGGGATCGAGCTCAGCCCCGGAATGCCGGTCCAGCTCTGCAGATCCTGCTTGTCGAGGATGCCGCCGAGAATGGTGGCTTCGCCCTCATGCAGGCGAATGGTCTGGTCGGTCTTCTTCTGCGCGATGATGGGTTCGGTTACGCCCTCAATGGTGCTGCTGCCGTTCTCCGAGCTCACTTCGATGGCCAGCTTCAACGTCACATCGTGGTCGTAGTGCACCGTCGGCGTCATCTCGATGTTCACGCCCACGTCGATGTACTGGAACTGCGTTTCGGCCAGCGACGTGACGCGGCCGCGGTCGCGCCCACGCCCGACTGGAACGATCCGGTGGCAATCGGAATGCGCGAGCCGATCTTCATCGTCGCCTTCTGCGAGTCGGTGGCGCGGATGCGCGGGTTCTGCAAAATCTTGGTGGTCGAGTCGGTCAGCAGCGCGTTGGCCGTGGCCGTGCCAATGGTCACCGCAAAATCGTTCGAGTTCAGATGCGCCAGGTTGTAGAGCGTCGGATTCGTGGAAGTCGTCGTCGTGGACGAAGAGGATGACGATGAGGAAGACGAACTGGTCGGCGACTGCAGCGCCACGCCCGCGCTCCCCGGCCACGGAGATGCCCAGCGTCCGCTCCCAGTTCTTGTTCACTTCGAGCACAGCGATGTCGACCACGACTTCCGGCCGCGCCTTGTCCAGGTCGTTGACGAGTCTTCTGCGCCAGCAGCAGTTCATCCGGCGTGCCGCGCATCACGATCGCGTTCTGGCTGGCCACGCCATAGGCCTTGCAGTTGGGCTGGTGAGCACATTGCGCAGCGCCGTCTGCACGTCGTTCAGATCGTTCTGCTGCCAGGCATTGGTCAGATAAAAGGTCTGCACCGCCTGCTCTTCCAGCTCACGCGCGTTTGGTGCGGGTGTTGGCCGCGACAAAAATCGTGTTCGCGGTGACCGGCCGCCAGAAGGTGCTGGACAACGTGCCGACAATGCGCAGCGCGTCGAGCAGCGAGACCGTTGTTCAGATCCACCTGGATGCGCTTGCCTGTGTAGTCGGGATCAAACAGCACATTGATGCCGGCGGCCTTGCCCACGGCCTGATAGATCACCTTCGAGTCCTGCACCATATGCAGCGTCATGGGCTCGTTCGACATGGGCTGCAGTTGGACCGGCGCGGCAATGGTATCCACATCAGCCGGGTTGCCGCCCGGCTCGGGAATCCCCGTCGGGTTCTCCGCCGGCTGCTCCTGATGCAGCGATCGAATCTGATCGATCTCCTGCTGTGCTGCTTCGTTGGTGGGGTCAATCTCGGTGGCGCGTAGCAGCTCAATCAGCGCGCCCTGCTCATCGCCTGTCTCAAATAGCTTGCGGCCCTTCAACTGGTGCCCGGCAGAGGCCGCCGTGCGCACCCGGAAGTAGGCTTCCTTGTACACCATGTCCTTGGGGACCATGGTGAAGGCTTTCTGATAATTCATGAAGGCCGTATCGTAGTCGTCGCGAGCCTCGGCTGCTTCGCCCAGCTTGTAAAAGGACTTGGCCGACTCGGCATAGGCTGCGATGCCGCTCCCGATCCAAAGCACAATCAGGCTGAGGCAGGCAATGCGAAACAGGACCCGAATTGAGGCGGTTGCGGCGGGGCGGCGCTTCATCGAACACTCCAGCGTCCGCTGCGGCCGGTCGACACTGGCCGCGATGCGCGGCCCTTGCCGCATGTGACGCAATTGACACGATCTGGTTTGCTGCGGAAACCCATCCAATGCTGCCCCATTCTAGCAAAGCCCCGTCTGCGCTTGGGTTACAGCCCGGCTTGGGATTGCGATCCCTTCCGCGGTTGGGAAGCCGGTGGAGACTTTCGTTCCGATGCTACGATGAAGATTCGGGGTTTGTTCGCTATGCCGCGCCAGTCCAGCCACGTCATCGTACCGCAGGAGCGCTCCGGGCCGCAGAAGCCCGTGCGTCCCCGCGACCCCGTGGCCAGCGGCGAGCGCGACGCCGCCCAGAACCGCATCGCCAGCCATAACTACTTCCTGCTCGAGAAGTTCGAAGCCGGCGTGGCCCTGCGCGGCACGGAGGTCAAGTCCATCCGCGAGGGCAAAGCCAACCTCAAGGACGCCTATGGGCTGGTGAAGGACGGGGAAGCCTTCCTGCTGAATGTACATATCGGTCCTTATTCGCACGGCAACATCTCCAACCACGACGAGACCCGCACGCGCAAACTGCTGATGCACCGCGAAGAGGTTCGCAAGCTACAGTCAAAGACGCAGATCAAGGGCCACACGCTCATCCCCACCCGGCTCTACTTCAAAAACGGCCGCGTGAAGTGCGAGCTGGCCGTGGCCAAAGGCAAGCAGGACTGGGACAAGCGCGAGACCGAGCGCCGCCGCGAGGCCGATCGCGAAGCCCGTTCCGCCATGAACGCCAGCAAGCACCGCATGGGGCGCTGAGCCCGCGCCTCCATCACCCCCATTTCTGAGGAATCATGAAGACTGAACTTTCGTTCTCCCCCCTCGCTGGAATTGAAACCGAACTTCTGGCCGTGCTGGCCGCCGACACCCAGACCGAAAAAGGCCCCGACGCCAAGCCCACGCCCGTCCTGCTCACCTCCGACGCCGCCGTCAAGGCCGCCGCGGCAGCCGTGCTCGCCAGCGGCGAGTTCAAGGCCGGCGCCAATGAAACCGTGCTGCTGCACGCCCCGGCCGGACTCAAGGCCAAGCGCCTGCTCATCGTCGGCCTCGGCAAGCGGGCCAAGGCCACCCTCCACAGCGTCCGCAACGCCGCCGGCACAGCCGTCCGCTTCACCAAGCCCCGCGGCATCCGCGAGCTGGTCTTCGCGCTTCCCGAGGCCGACGACTCTGCCAGCCGCGGCCGCAGCACGCGCCGCCGCCGAGGGCGCGTTCGTCGGCGACTTCGATCCCGACACCTATCGCAGCGACCGCAAAGACCTCAGCGTGCAATCCTTCACCGTCGCCGCCCCTGCCAGAGCCGACCAGGCCGCCGTCAAGGCCGCATTCGCCGAAGGCGTCATCATCGGCGAGAGCCAGAACTTCGCCCGCGTCCTCGTCAACGAGCCCGGCAACAAGCTCACCCCCACCGTCATGGGCCAGCGCGCCGCGGCTATGGCCAAAGAAGTCGGCCTCAAGGCCGAGGTTTACTCGACCGAAAAGATCACAGAGCTCAAGATGGGCGCGTTCTGGAGCGTCTCGCAGGGCTCTGAAGAGCCGCCCGCGCTGATCGTTCTGCGCTACGAGCCCGCAGGGCGTCACCGATGGCCCCGTGCTCGGCCTCGTCGGCAAAGGCATCACCTTCGATACCGGCGGCATCTCCATCAAGCCCGCCGACAACATGGAGAAGATGAAGTACGACATGGCCGGAGGCGCAGCCATGCTCGGCGCCATGCGCGCCATCGCGCTGCTCAAGCCCAAGGTGCGCGTCATCGGCATCGTCTGCGCCGCCGAGAACATGCCCGACGGCAAGGCGCAGAAGCCCGGCGACGTGCAGACCGCCATGTCGGGCAAGACCATCGAGATCATCAACACCGACGCCGAAGGCCGCCTGGTGCTGGCCGACGGACTCGCCTACGCCAAAGCAGCTCGGCGCAACCCATCTCATCGACGCCGCCACACTCACCGGCGCATGCGTCGTCGCGCTGGGCATGGTCAATGGCGGCGCGTTCTCCAACGACGATGCCACCTTCGACAAGTTCAACGCCGCCCTCGCCACAAGCGGCGAAAAGTTCTGGCGGCTCCCGCTCGGCGACGAGTACGCCGAGCTGATCAAGTCCGACATTGGCGACATCAAGAACACCGGCGGCCGCGCAGGTGGCGCAATCACCGCGGCCGAGTTCCTCAAGGTCTTCGCCGAAGACACGCCCTGGATTCATCTCGACATCGCCGGCACGGCCTGGATCGAGGACTCGCGCCCTTACATCGCCAAAGGCCCCAGCGGCATCGCCGTTCGCTCCATCCTGGAGTGGGTGCGCAGCTACTAATTACCGCGCATCGCGCAATCCCTCGCACGGAACGCCCGGGAACCCCTCCCGGGTGTTCGGCTTTATTCCATTTCCTTATGCGATCCTTATTGCCTTCCGGCAGCCTCTGGGGTATCACGAGGCATGCACCGGATTCAGCGGTTGCGGCCCGCAAATCATCGTTCAAGAGAGGGAGGACTCACGTCATGATCGTGCAATCCACGGAACTGTCGTCCAATCAACGAGCCTCTATCGAAAGACGGGTAGGCCGTGAGCTCCAGGATCAGCAGAATATTGTGCTTTCCGGCGGCGTGCCGCCCGGCCCCGGCCCAGCCAACCGCCAGCTGGCAGCCGACCAGATGCGCCACCAGCTCTATCTGCTCGACCGCACTCAGCGCCGCGTGTCCATCGAGGACAGCATCGCCGCAATCCTCGAGCAGTCCGCGCCCAACTGAGCGCCTGACTATACGCCGGAGATATTTCCGTCGTCGTCCACGTCTATTGCCAACCCGCGCGGCTCGCGCGGCAGGCCCGGCATCAGCATCATGTTGCCCGCGATAGCCACCACAAACCCCGCGCCCGCCGAGAGCGACACATCCGTCACCCGCAGCGTCCACCCTGTGGGAGCGCCCATGCGCTTCGGGTCATCGCTCAGCGAGTACTGTGTCTTCGCGATGCACACCGGCAGCGCCGCAAAGCCCCACTCCGCATAGCGCGCCAATTTCACGCGCGCCGCCTCGCTCAGCGTCACGCCATCCGCGCCATAGACCTTAGTCGCCACCGCATGCAGCTTTTCCTCAAAGCTCGCATCGAGCGCATAAATCGGCTGCACATCTGGCAGCGGATTCTCATCGATCAGCGCAACCACCTGAGCCGCCAACTCCGCCGCACCCGCACCGCCCTTGGCAAACGCCTCCACCGGCGCGCATCCCAGGCCCATCCGCGCGCACTCGGCAGCAATCGCAGCCAGCGCCGCATCCGTATCCGCAGGAAAGCGATTGATGCCAACGACGATCGGAACCCCATAGCCGCGCAGCGTCTGCACGTGGCGCCGCAGATTCACGAAACCCGCTTCCAGATCGCCCTCACCCTGCGCGCGCAGACTCTGCACCGTCACCACCAGCACCGCCGCCGCAGGACGAATGCCGCCCACCCGCATCACGATGTCAAAATATTTCTCCGCGCCGAGATCCGCTGCAAAACCGCACTCATTGACGACGTAGTCCGCAAGCCTCAAGCCCATCTGCTGCGAGATCACGCTGCTTGTTCCATGCGCGATGTTTCCGAACGGCCCCGTATGCACCAGCGCCGGCGTGCCCTCGGTGGTCTGCACAAGATTCGGAAGCAGCGCCTCCGTCAGCAGCGCCAGCAGCGCGCCCGTCGCGCCCAGTTGCGCAGCCGTCACGGGCCGTCCTTTGCGCGAAACGCCCACCACAATCGCATCGAGTCGCCGGCGCAGATCCGCACGGCTCGTCGCGAGGCCCACAATCGCCATCACCTCCGACGCTGCCGTAATCACAAACCCCGAAGCGCGGTCGCCGCCCTCGCGGCCCGGCTTGTTCGCCTGGCCCGCGCTCACCACCACGCGCCGCAGCGCGCGATCGTTCATGTCGAGCGCGCGCGGCCACGTGATCTGCTCCGGATCGAGATCGAGCGCGTTGCCAAAGAACAGATGCGAATCCACCAGCGCAGACAGCAAATTATGCGCCGCCGTGATCGCGTGAAAGTCGCCGTGAAAGTGCAGATTGATCTTCTGGCTCGGCTCTACCTGCGCGCGCCCGCCGCCGGCCGCTCCGCCCTTCATGCCGAACACCGGCCCCAGCGAGGGCTCGCGCGAAGTCACAATCGCCTTGCGCCCGATATGCTCCAATCCCTGCGCGAGACCAATCGACACCACGGTCTTGCCTTCACCGCTGGTCGTCGGCGTCGTAGCCGTTACCAGGATGAACTTGCCGCGCGGAGGAAAGGCCTCGTCGCGCAACAGATCGAGCTTGATCTTTGCGCCATAGGTTCCAATCGGTTCATACGCAGCGGCAGGCAGTCCGAGCTTGCGCGCAATCTCAGGAATCGGCAGCAGTGATTGTGTCATTGAGTTCCATCGTCAGGGTGGGTGCGGCTCACATCATCTCCGGGCTTTCGATGCCCAGCCATCCAAGCACCGTCACCAACTCGCGCAGCGTCACTGCGGCCGTCGCCAGCAGCAGCGTCTTCCGCGCCGCGTTCTCTTCCGTGAGAATGTGATGTTTGTGGTAGAAGTTGTTGAACTCCTGCGCCAACTGGAAAGCATGCTTGGCCAGGTACGCAGGCTCTGAGGTTGCAATCGTCTGCTCCAGCACCGTGGTGCGCCGCGCCGCGCGCAGCCACACCGCCCAGATGTCCTCAGCCTCTTCGCCGCTCAAGTACGGCGCGGCATTGATCGCAGCAAACTCCTTCAGCACAGCATCCGGCGTCGTCTCCGCCTTGCGGAAGATATTGCGCGCGCGCACCACGGCGTACTGAATATACGGCCCGGTCTCGCCCTCGAAACTCAGCGCATCCTTGAAATCAAACGCGATCACCGAATTCCGCGTGTACTTCAGCATGAAGTAGCGCAGCGCACCAATCGCAATCTGCCGCGCAATCAGTTCGCGTTCTTGTTGATCGCGGCCTGTCTGGCGCTTGTTCACTTCGTCGAGCGTCGCGGCAATCAGTTTGTCGATCAGGTCATCTGCCTTCACGCCAAAGCCCTTGCGCCCGCTCACTTCGATGTATGCGCGTCCCCGATCTTCCTCCGACACCTCGTAGCCGAGATCAATCGCGCAGCGCGGCGTCAGCGCCACCATCTCATAGCTGAAGTGCGTGTAGTGATCCGCCTCTGCCGTGTAGCCCATGCCGCGCAGCGCCTGAATCACATTGGCCTGCGGGTCACTCTGCCGCGCATCGATCACGTTGTAAATCGCTTGCGCGCCGCCAAAGTGCGGATGGTGCTCCTCGCCATGCTCCGCAGAGATCCAGCACTCATGATCGGGATAGGTAAAGAACTGCCTGTAGCCAAAATCCTTGCCCAGCAGGCCAAACTTCCACAGGTGATACGCAATGTCCTTGCCCACGTAAGTCACCGTGCCGTTCGAGCGCACAATCACCTTCGCATCTTCGTCCACTGCGCCTTCGGTCACATCGGCGCCCGGCCGCGTCATCACCCAGCAGCCCTTGTTCTTGCCCTCGTTCTCGAAGTAGAGAACTCCCGTCTTCTTCAACTGCTCAAACGCCAGCGCCCAGAAGTTCAGGTGCAGAATCTCGCTCTCGCGCGGCAAAAAATCGTATTCAATATCCAGCCGCAGCATCGTTTCGAGATGCCGCTTCAACACCGCCGTCGAAATCAGCTCGGCAACAGATGCTTCATCATTGTTCCCTTCTTCGAGCTTGTGCAAATAATCCCGGCGGATCATTTTCCAAACTGCGCCTTGATTGATCGGCGGCTGGTCTTCTTCTTGATACTTTCGCGACACCTCCGCATATAGGTCCCAGCATTCGTAATCAATGCGGCCACCTTTGCTTTCTACCTCCTTGATCCAAGCTGCAACTTGAGAGGCTGAGCGCAGATTCCGCAGGTAGAACAACCCGACCACCACATCCGCCACCTGCACGCCGGTGTTGTCGATGTAGTTCTGCACCGTGACCCGCTGGCCCGCCGCGCGCAGCAGCCGCACAAACGTGTCGCCCAGAATGGCATTGCGCAGATGCCCGATATGCGCAGCCTTATTGGGATTGATGCTGGTGTGTTCAACCAAGGAATGAATGCCGCTTGCCGCGGGCGCAAGACCCTCGCCGCCGGAAACGCTCCGCGCCGCCGCCGCGCGATCCAGCCGCGCGTTGATGTAGCCCGCGCCCGCCAACTCGAACGAAGCAATCCCCGGCACCACGCCGAGCGCGTCCACAATCTCCTGCGCAATCGCCCGCGGCGCTTTGCGCAGCGTGCGCGCCAGTTGCAGAGCGATCGGCGTCGCCAGCTCGCCCATCTTCAGGTCCGGCGGCGTCTCCAGCGGAATCGACTCAACGGCGAGGTCGTACCTGGCCTTCAGCACGTCTTTCAGGTGCGTTTCCAACCGGTCTTTCAGTTCCAGATACACAGGGCAGAGGCCTCAAAATCCTTGATTTTCAAGGCGATTTTAACAGAGCGGCCCGCGCGCCCGCGTTTGACGCTGCCAGCCCGCACCCCTAAGATTGAAGGGGTAGATTGCACGCGATTCCCGCCTGCCGTCCGGGCGAAATCCCCCGCAAACACAGCGCATGAGCGACTCCAAGACCAGTACGACCAGTCCGGGCCGGTACTATCTCACCACGCCCATCTATTACGTGAACGCGCGCCCGCACCTGGGCCACGCCTACTCCACCATCGTCTGCGACGCCATCGCCCGCCGCAAGCGCGCCCTCGGCATCGACACCTGGTTCCTCACCGGCACCGACGAGCACGGGCAAAAGATCGAGCGCTCCGCCAAGCTCGCCGGCCGCACGCCGCAGGAGTTTGCCACCGCCATCGCCAGCGAGTTCCGCGGCCTGTGGGACCAGCTCGGCATCACCTACGACGACTTCATCCGGACAACAGAAGAGCGCCACAAGCGCGGCGTGCAAAAACTATTCGCGGCCCTGCAAGACCGCGGCTACATCTACAAGGGTTCCTACACCGGCCAGTACTGCGTCTCGGACGAAGCCTGGGTCGATGTGGCTCCCGGCGCGCCCTGCCCCGACTGCGGCCGCATCACCGAGACCGTGAGCGAAGAGAACTACTTCTTCAAGCTCTCCGCCTTTGAGCGCAAGCTGCTCGAGTTCTACGACGCCAACCCCAGCTTCATGCAGCCGGAGTCGACGCGCCGCGAGGTCATCTCCTTCGTGCGCAGCGGCCTCAAAGATCTTTCCGTCTCCCGCGCCAGCTTCTACCTGGGGCATCCCCGTGCCGGGCGACGAGAAGCAGGTGGTCTACGTCTGGCTCGATGCGCTGGCCAATTACATCACCGCGCTCGGCTACGGGTCAGACGCGCCCGAGGACCAGGCCCGGTTCAAGAAATTCTGGCCCACGGACATGCACCTCATCGGCAAGGAGATCAGCCGCTTTCATTGCGTCTACTGGCCGGCGTTTCTCATGGCCGCGGGCATTGAGCCGCCGCGCTCCGTACGCGCCAACGGCTGGCTGCTCTTCGATCAGGGCAAGATGTCCAAGTCGCGCGGCAACATTGTGCGCGCGGAAACCGTGCAGGCCGTACTCGGTGCAGATGCGCTGCGCTACTTCCTGCTGCGCGAAATCCCCTTCGGCCAGGACGGCAATTTCAGCGTTCGACGCTCTGGTCCAGCGCTACAACGGCGACCTCGCCAACGGCTACGGCAACCTCGTCAGCCGCGTCGTCAACATGATGCACAAGTTCTTCGGCGGCATTGTGCCGGCAGTTGGCGCTGAAACACCGGCCGAAACCGCGCTGCGCGCAGCACACCGAGCGCACCATCGCCGAATTCACGCCGCTCTTCGACGACCTCAACTTCTCTGAAGCGCTGAAGAGCCTGTGGCTCCTCGTCGCCGAAACTGATGGATACCTCACCGCCAACGCGCCGTGGAAGAAGCCTGCCGACCGCTCCGACGCCGATCACGCGGCGCTTCAGGCCCGCGTGCTGGCAACCGCAGCCGAGGCTATCCGCATCCTAACGGCGCTGGTCTATCCCATCCTGCCCGACGCGGCCGCCAAAGTTTGGCATCAGCTTGGCCTCGGCAACATTCAGGACGCGGCAAAGCAATCGTTTCTCACCCACGTCGCGTGGGGCGGCCTCAAGGCCGGAACACAGTTCAGCGAGCCCGCGCCGCTCTTTCCCCGCGCGGAGAAGGACGCAGTGGAACGTATGCAAAACCTCGAAGACGAGAACAACCGCACCGCCGTTGAGGCCGCCAGCCAAAATGACCTCCAGGGCGAGGCCGTCACGTCCGCTCCGCCCACCGCGTCCCCCTCGGTCGCGCACGTTGACCCCACGCCCACCGGCGGCAAAGCCGAACTGACGCCGACAACCGCCGTCTCGCATGACGCCGGGAAGCCCGTCGAAACCACCACGGTCGATCCGGTTCCCGCCGAGCTCGCGAGCAGCCGCCTCGCCACCACGCCCGCAGACGCGCCTGTTTCTGCGCCGCTCACGCCCGCCCAGGAGTCTGCCGCACCGCAGGGGGCGCCCGGTGGCCTTGCGCCCATCATCACCATCGACGACTTCGTCAAAGTGGACCTGCGCGTCGCGCAAATCCTCGTCGCCGAGCGCGTGCCCAAAGCCGACAAGCTGCTCCGCCTCGAAGTCGACCTCGGCTACGAGAAGCGGCAAATCCTCGCCGGCATCGCGCAATACTACGAGCCAGAGAGACTTGTAGGCCGAAAAATCGTCATCGTCGCCAACCTCGCCCCGCGCAAGATGCGCGGCCTCGAGTCGAACGGCATGCTGCTCGCGGCTTCGCTGCCGGAAGGCAATCCGGTCCTCGCCGGATTCCTCGAAGATGTCCCGCTCGGCGCGCGGCTGAAGTAGCGTCTACGCGAAAAGTCGATAGGTAAGGGATACACATAAACCGTGCTATCCTTACACATAGAGGATCGCCATGCGCACCAACATCGACATCGATGACAAGTTGATGAAGCAGGCCATGAAGGCCACCGGCGCCAGCACCAAAAAGGGGGCAGTCGAAGCGGCGCTCCGCCAGGCCGTACAGCTCCGCCGGCAGAGCCAGGCCATTGAAAATCTTTGGGGGCTGGGTTGGGAAGGCGATCTCGAGGAGATGCGCGGCAGCAAGCCGCTTGTTGAGAGGCCCTCTAAACCGTCGACGAGAACCCGGCGCAGAGTTGCCGCATAATCCGGCTCCCTGCGATGTGCAACCATGATCATTGTGGATTCGTCTGTCTGGATTGATTTCCTGAACCGAAAGATCACTCCCCAAACCCAATGGCTCCTGAGTGAACGGCAGCTCCAGCCCATCGGACTTACCAGCCTGACTCTGGCCGAGGTGCTCCAGGGAATTCGCTTCGAGAGCCGCTTTCGCACGGCCCAAGAGCAGTTTCAATCCATGCCGGTCTTCCAGACCATGACAGCAGCGCTCGCAGTCCAGTCCGCACGAAACTACCGCGCCTTGCGCGCGCTGGGCATCACCGTCCGTGGTACGGTCGATTGCCTCTTGGCAACCTTCTGCATCGAAGGAGGGTATCGCCTGCTGCATTGCGATGTGGATTTCGATCCATTCGAGCGCGAACTTGGCCTGAAAGTCGTCCACCCCTGAAGATGCCGCTCAGCCAAATCGAGGACCCTTTGCTCATCGACTCCCACGCCCATCTCGACAGCCCGCGCTACGACGAAGACCGCGCCGACATGCTCACGCGCGCAAAAGAAGCAGGCGTCGTCGCGATTCTCTCCATCGGCATCGGCGAAAATCCCTCCGAGATGCATCAGGCCCTCGATCTCTGCCGCGCGTTCAACGGCAAGCCCGGCATGCCGCGCCTCTTCGCCAGCGCCGGCATCTATCCACACAATGCCGGTGATGCCGACGAAGCCGCGCTCGCCAAACTCGACCGCCTCCTCGCCGAGCCCGAAGTCATCGCCTGCGGTGAGATCGGCCTCGACTATTACCACGAAGGCGCACCGCACGACCTCCAGCGCGAAAAGCTCATCGCTCAGCTCGAAATCGCCGCCGCCCGCAAACGCCCCATCCTCATCCACTGCCGCCCCAAAGACGGCCTGCACGACGCCTGGGACGATCTTTTTCTCGTCCTGGAAGCAGTTCTGGAGGCCAACCGGTCTGGGCGGCATCATGCACTGCTTCGGCGGCGGATGGGAGCAGGCGCGGCACTCGCTCGACCTCGGCTTCCTCATCTCCTTCGCCGGCAATCTCACTTATCCCAAGGCGCAGCCCCTGCGTGACGTGGCATCCAGTCTCACGCTCGATGCCGTTCTGGTCGAAACCGATGCCCCGTGGCTCACGCCCATGCCCGACCGTGGCCAGCGCAACGAGCCCGGCTACGTCACCCGCACCGCCGCTGTCCTCGCGGAAACCCTCGGCGTCTCGCCGGAAGAAGTGGCCGCCGCCACCACGAAAAACTTCGCCCGGCTTTTTAAGCTCCCCGCAGACGTGGGAAACTAATAGAGGCGTAGGCCGCAGGATCGAGGGAAGCATGGCCCAGGAAAATTCATTCGACATCGTGAGCAAGGTGGACCTGCAGGAGGTCCGCAACGCTATCGACCAGGCGCTCAAGGAGATTCACCAGCGCTTCGACCTCAAGGATTCGCACTCCGAGATCAAGATGGAGGGCAGCGACGCCATCCAGCTGGCCTCCGCCAACGAGTACAAGCTCGAGGCCATCAAGGAAATTCTTGGCCAAAAGATGGTGAAACGGGGCGTATCGCTCAAGAATCTCACCTATGACAAGGTTGAGCCGGCGGCCGGATCGAGCGTGCGGCAGAAGATCAGCCTGCAGCAGGGCATCCCCATTGAAAAGGCGAAAGAGATCGTCCGCATCGTCAAGGACTCGAAAAAGAAGGTGCAGGCCAGCATTCAGGGCGATACTGTCAGAATATCGGGCAAGGACCGCGACGATCTCCAGGCCATCATGTCCACCCTGCGCGGCAAAGACTTGGGCGTGGAGCTGCAGTTCACCAACTACCGCACCAACTAGCTGAACGATTTTCCCGGCGTACGGGATGGAAGGCGAAGGACGCGTGAGCTTGAGCACTCTGGCGATAGCGACGGCGAGAGAGGTCTTCGACCTGCTACGCGAAGATCTCGTGGCGATCGAGCAGGAGTTGGGCCGCGATGCCGCCTCCAGCGTCAGCACCATCACGGAAATTGCCGAGTATCTGCGCGAGGGCGGCGGCAAGCGCATTCGCCCGTCGCTGCTGCTGCTGGCTGCGCATGTGCTTGATTATTCGGGGCCCAGCGCGATTCGTCTCGGCGCGGTGGTCGAAATGGTGCACACTGCCACGCTGGTGCATGATGACATCATCGACGGCGCAGACACCCGCCGCGGCCGCCCCTCGCCCAACACCACCTGGGGCAACGAGAAGTGCGTGCTGGCTGGCGACTGGCTGTATATGCAAGCCTTCAGGGTCGCGCTTGAAGAGAAGAATCTCCGCATCCTCGACCTGCTCATTGGTCTCACGCAACAGATGGTCGAAGGCGAACTGCTGCAGATTCAGCGGCTTGGCAAGGCCGTTTCTGAAGCCGAATACTACGACCTGATCTACCGCAAGACCGCCTGCCTGTTCTCCGTCTCCATGCGCCTGGGTGCGGTGCTGGCGGGAGCTACCGAAGCGCAGGAGGCCAGCCTCGCGACCTATGGCCGCTCCGTAGGCCTGGCATTCCAGATCGTCGACGACGTGCTGGATCTGACGGCAACGGAAGAAGTTCTGGGCAAGCCCGTGGCCAGCGACCTGCGCGAGGGCAAGGCCACTTTGGCCGTCATTCACTCCATCGACCACGGCACGGCGCGCGACCGGCAGACCATTCAGCGCGTGCTGGACGATCGCAGCTTTGAGCACGTCAGCCGCGAGCGCATCCAGGAGATCCTAACCCGCAACGGCTCAGTGGAATACGCGCGGGCCGCGGCCGACCACTACGCTGAGCTCTCGCGCCAGGCGCTGGCTCCGCTGCCGGATTCGGACTTCAAGCGCGCGCTGCTCTGGGTGCCAGATTTCGTCGTCGCGCGCGACAAATAATCCGGCCGATCTGAGTATCGGGCGCGCATCACCCATGACGCGGTAACGACACTTTTGTTTTCGGACAAAGTTCCCATGACGAAGACCTGGACTGCTGTCGACAGCTATTTTGGCGCACTGCTCACGCCGCGCGATCCGGCGCTGGAAGCCGCGCTTGCGGCCAACCACAAGGCCGGACTTCCGCCGATCGACGTGACCCCGCTGCAGGGCCGCTTCCTGGAACTGCTGGTCCGCATCACCGGCGCGCGGCGCGTGCTGGAGATCGGCACGCTGGGCGGCTACAGCTCCATCTGGCTGGCGCGGGCGCTGCCTACGGGCGGCTCGCTGCTCTCGCTGGAGCTTGACCCGCATCATGCCACGGTCGCGCGCGGCAATCTCAAGAACGCCGGCGTAGCCGATCACGTGGAGATTCGCGTGGGCCCGGCGCTCGATTCGCTCGACGCCATGATCGCGAGCAAAGCCGATCCCTTCGACGTGATTTTCATTGACGCGGACAAGTCCGGCTATCCTGCCTACCTCGAGCGCTCGCTGAAGCTGGCGCGGCCGGGCACGTTGATCGTGGGCGACAACGTCGTCCGCGACGGCAAGGTGGCCGACGCCAAAACCAAAGACGCCAATGTGCAGGGCGTGCAGCGCTTTGCAGAGATCATCTCAAAAGAACCACGGCTGAGCGCGACGGTGCTGCAGACCGTGGGCGTGAAAGGCTACGACGGCTTTCTGCTGGCTGTGGTGCTGCGCTGAGGTTCACTCCACCAGGCTCGCGTGTTGCCGGCTCAAGCGATTCTGAAGAACCTGGGTGGAGATTTTTCATCATGGCAAAGCTCGTGTATGCGTTGAACCAGTCCCTGGATGGCTACGTCGACCACCAGAAATTCAGGCCAAGCCCAGCGCTCTTTCGTCACTTCATTGAGCATGTGCGCAGCCTGACGGGCACGGTGTACGGCCGCCGCATGTACGAGATCATGCGCTATTGGGACGAAGACCTTGCGGACTGGAGCGCGGCGGAGCACGACTTCGCGGCAGCGTGGCGGAACCAGCAGAAGTGGGTGGTATCGCGCTCGTCGCAGCCGGTCGGGCCCAGCACCACACTTGTCGAGGGTGACCTCGAGGCGGCAATACGCGGCCTGAAGGCTCAGCTCGCTGGAGAGATCGACGTTGCCGGACCAAACCTGGCCGGAAGCCTGACCAACCTCGGCCTTATCGATGAGTATCGACTTTACCTGCACCCCGTGGTGCTGGGGTGCGGCACGCCATACTTCTCCGGCCCCCGGCCGCCGCTTCGCCTTGTTGCCAGCGATCTCGTTGCCGAGGACGTGATCCGGCTGACGTACGTTCCTGCCTAGACGCACAACTCGCCCGACGGACTGCGGAATTATGGATCAGCGCGGCTTTATCGAAGCTCTTCGGTGAGTGATTCGATAGTGATACCGCGCGCTTGCGCTACATCGGCCAGGATGCTGTGCAATGTGCCGGTCTTCAGTGGATTGTGGAGAGGGACTGTCACGTAATGTGCGGGAGGCCCTTCGAACTGAAGCCTGATATGGCTTCCTTTCTGGCGGACGACTTTGTAACCCGATCTCTCCAGCACACGGATCAATCGTTCGGAGGGAACTCCGCGAGGCAGCTTCACGCCGCCTCAAGGGGAATCAATTCATCCTTCACATAGTGAAGCTGAATAAGCTTCGGCCGCGCGTCCGAATCCTCGAAGTGCAACGAGGCTGCTTCCAGAACATTGGTGCGCAATGCATCCCAGGTGTCTCCTTCGGTGAAGATGGAGTGGCCCAGGGCACGGGCAGTATAGCCGCCCTCTTCCGCTTCGCGCACTTCAAAAATCAGTTCCATGCCAGATAGGATACCTGAATTGTCTAATCCATCAACGCGCGCAGCGCCGCGGCGTGCTGCTCCGGCAGAGGCTTGCGATTCAGCTGCGGGTCGCAGACCACATGCACGGTTTCGCCTTCGGCGAGCAGCGTCGGCTCGGCCCCATCAGCTTCCTTGCGCAGAATGCGATAGGCGAACTTGAGCACGGAGCCGCGCAGCAGCGCAGGCCGCGTCTCGATCAGGATCTCATCATCGTAGCGGGCAGGCGCGCGATAACGGCAGGTGGCTTCCACCACGGGCAGAATGCAGCCGTGCTCGGTTTCGAGCTCACTATAGGAGAGGCCCAGCGTGCGCAGCACCTCGACACGGCCAATCTCAAACCAGACCAGGTAGTTGGCATAGTAGACAATGCCCATCTGGTCGGTTTCCGCATAGCGCACCCGCGCGGGTGTGGTCACTGGCATCGTTCGTGGTCTCGCGTGGCGAATGCTACGGCTTGAGGTGGCTGAAGATGGAGAGCTTGGCCACGTCGTTAAAGCTGACGTAGACGAAGAACATGACCAGCACCACAAAGGCCGCCTGGTAGATGCGCTCCTTGATGACGATGCTGATGTCGTGGCGCATCAGGCTCTCAATCAGCAGCAGCAGAATCAGCCCGCCATCAAGAATCGGGAACGGCAGCAGGTTGAGGATGCCGAGGTTGAGGCTGATGCTGGCCGCCAGGCCGAACTTGGGCGCCCAGAACTTGGTTTCCGCCGCCTGCCCGGCTGCGTGCGCAATGCCCACAGGCCCGGAAAGCTGCTTGACCGAAACCTGATGGATGAGCAGCTTGCGCAGCACATCCACAATGCCCAGCGAATTATCGGTGCAGAATTCGCGCGCGTCGGTCAGCGCCTCGGCAAACGGCAGCGGGCGAGCCTTCATCGGCGGATCGTTCAAATTGCCGCCCGCAAATCCCAGCCGCCACTGCTGGTCCTGCTGGTAGGGCTGGATCATGATGGGCGGCAGCGTCACGCCATTCCGTTGCACCGTGAGCGTAACCGGCTTGCCCTTGTCCGCCTGCAGATAGTCGACGAAGGGATACAGCGTGTGGAAGGCATGGCCATCGATGGCCAAAATTGCGTCGCCCGAACGCAGGCCCGCGCGGTCGGCGGGTGTTCCGGCCACGGTCGAGTCCACGCTGATGGCTCCCGGCACAATCTGCAGGAACATGCCGGTCCCACTCTGATCGTAGCCGAGCTTGTCGGATTTTTCCGGAACGCGGAGCGAGGTCTGCACGGTCTGCCCGTCGTGCAGCAGGGTCACGGGCAGAGTTTGTCCGGCGTTCTTTTCGGCCAGGTCGGCCACAGTTTCAATGTCAGGATCGGCAGCCGCGCCAAACTTCTCGATCACGTCGCCCGGATGCATGCCGGCCTGCGCCGCCGTTGAGCCCTGCGCCACCCACTCCAGCACCGCGGGGCGCACATTGGGCACCTCGTTGATCCAGCTGAAGTAGAAGGCCATGAGCACGAAGGCGAGAATGAAGTTGGCCGTGGGGCCCGCCACGCCGATGAGCATGCGCTGCCAGCGGGGATGCGCGGTGAAGGAGCCGGGATCCTCGGCATAGCCGCTGACCTGGCGCGTACCGGCGCCCGCCTCCACGATCTGCATGGGCACAGGCTTGCCGGGAGCTTCGAGGTTCTGTTCCGGGGTTTCGCCGGTCATCTTCACAAAGCCGCCGAGAGGTAGCAGACAGACCTTGTAGTCGGTGTCGCCGTACTTGATGCCGAACAGCCGCGGGCCAAAGCCGATGGAGAACGCCTCCACGCGGACGCCGCACAGCTTGGCCACAGCGAAGTGGCCGAACTCGTGGACGACCACCATGACGCCGATCAGGACAATGAACGCAGCGGCGGAAACCAGAAAATCATGCATAAATAAAGAGCCACATCCTCAGGCGTGCACCCCGTGGGCAGCGGCCGGGGAACTGGTCCCCTGCAGCAGCGCGCGTGCCCGTTCCCGGGCCTCCCGGTCCGCGGTCAGCACACCGGAGATGGTGTCCGGATGCGCCTCGGGCGTGGATGCAAGCACTCTTTCAATTGTACCTGCGATTCCGTTGAAGGGAATGCGCCGTTCGAGGAAGGCCTCGACCGCAACCTCGTCGGCGGCGTTGAGGGCGATGCAGTGCGCGCCGCCTTTTTCGGCCGCTTCATAGGCCAGGCGCAAGCAAGGAAAGCGTTCAAAATCAGGCTGTTCGAAGTCGAGATGGCTCAGCGCGGCCAGGTCAAAGGTGAGCGTGGAGGCCGGGCGCTCTGGGTAAGCCAACGCGTAGAGGATGGGCAGGCGCATGTCGGTGACCGAGATCTGCGCCAGGATCGAGCCGTCCACGTACTCCACCAGCGAGTGCACCGTCGACTGAGGGTGCACCGTGACGCGCACCTGCGCGGGCGGCACGTCGAAGAGGCGGCAGGCTTCAATGATTTCGAGGCCTTTGTTGAGCATGGTGGCCGAGTCGATGGTGATGCGGCGGCCCATAATCCATGTCGGATGCTTCAGCGCCTGCTCGGGCGTGATGTGCGCGAACTGTTCGAGGGGCGTCTGCCGGAACGGCCCGCCCGAGGCCGTGAGCCAGATCGTCTTCACCTCCGCGTGCGCGCCCACGCGCATGCACTGGTGGACGGCGTTGTGCTCGCTGTCGATGGGCAGGATCGGCACATTGCGCTCGCGGGCAGCGGCCGTCAGAATCTCACCCGCAGCGACCATGCATTCCTTGTTGGCCAGGCCCACGGGCTTGCCCGCGAGAATCGCTGCATGCGTGGCTTCGAGACCTGCGACGCCGACAATCGCGCTCACGACAAAATCAGCCTCGTCATGAGTGGAACAGGCGACCGTCCCCTCCGCGCCGTAGACGACCTCAACGCCCGTCACGCCATCGGCCTTGAGCCGCGCGGAGAGTTGGCCGGCCAGTTCTTCCGTAGCCAGCGAGACGACCCGCGGACGCCAGCGAACCGCCTGCGCAAAGGCTTCGTCCACGTTGCGGCCTGCGGCGAGCGTGGCGACTGAGTAGCGCTCGGGAAACTGCTCAACGATGGAAAGGGTGCTCTGGCCGATGGAGCCGGTGGAACCGAGAATGGCGAGTCGTTTCAAGGGATTTCGTCGTTGGCCTCTAGGCTTCATTATCGCGCAAACGGACACGCTGGAGTGGCGCGCGCAGCTTAGCGGATGACCTGCGCGTACCACAGCACCGGCGCGGCCAGCAGCAGCGCGTCGATGCGGTCGAGCACGCCGCCGTGGCCGGGCAGCAGCGTGCCGGAATCCTTGACGCCTGCGGAGCGCTTGAGCGCGGACTCGGCCAGGTCGCCAACCTGCGCGGCCACGTTGACGACAGCCGCAATGATGAGCCAGGCCCACCAGACATCGTCGGCGAAGGAGAGCCGCACAAAGTTCCACTGGCTGAGCCACGTGGCAAGGGCGAAGAGCCCTCCTGTGACCGCCAGCGAGCCGGCCACCGAGCCGATCGCGCCTTCCCAGGTCTTGTTGGGGCTGAGCGCGGGCGCAAGCTTGTGGCGGCCCACCGCGCGGCCAATGTAGAGGGCGGCAATGTCTCCCGACCACACCACGAAGAGTAGAAAGACAACCAGCGTGGGGCCGTTGGACTGGGCGCGCAGCGTGCAAATGGTGAGCAGCGTGAGACCGATGTAGATGAGGCCGAAAACCGAAGCCGTCGCGTCGGGGAGCACGCGATCCACAGGGCTTGCGAAGGTGCACCAGACGAAAAGCCCGAGACTGAGTCCGCCAATCAACACGGCGTTCTGGTCAGGCCACTGGTAATTGCCGGCAAACAGCGCGGCCAGCGCCACCAGAAACGCGATACGCGGCGGCTTGGCGCCGCAGCGCTCGGCCAGCCCCATGAACTCCCACCCGGCCAGCAGCGCCACCCCGGCCACGGCCACCATCACCAGCCAGCGAGGCCCAAAAAACACCAACGCCAGCACCAGGGGCGCAAGCACGAGAGCAGTCAGCACACGTTTCATTCAGGGATGAGAATACACCGCGGCGGGCGTATCAGCCCGCGGCTGACGAGCCTTGATGCGGTACCGCGGGTCTTTCTTTCCACTTCGCCGCAGCCCTCGCCGATGCCGCCGAAGCGCCGCTCGCGCTGCTGGAAGGCCGCAATGGCTTCGAGCAGATGCAGGCCGCGGAAATCCGGCCAAAGGCGCTCGGTGACAAAGATCTCAGCGTACGCAATCTGCCACAGCAGGTAGTTCGACACGCGCATCTCGCCCGAGGTGCGAATCAGTAAATCAGGGTCCGGCATGTGCGCCGTGTAGAGATGCCGGTGAATGTCTTCTTCGGTAATGCGATCGGGCGAAATGTGGCGGCGCTGCATCTCGGCGGCCAGGCCGCGGAAGGCGTCGACCATCTCGGACCGCGCGCCGTAGTTGAGCGCCAGCGTGAGCGTGGTGCCTGTGTTGCGGGCCGTCGTCTCCTGGGCCCACTGCATGCGGTCCTGCACCTCAGCGGGCAGATCGTGGGTGCGGCCGATGTAGCGGATGCGGACGTTGTTGTCCATCATGCGCTGCACGTTGGACTCGAGATAGCTCTTCAGCAGCCGCATCAGGAAGCTGACCTCGGCCTTGGGGCGGCGGAGATTGTTCTCGAGCGAGAAGGCGTAGAGCGTAAGCCAGGGCAGGCCGATGCGCGAGGCCGTCTCCGTGACCAGCTGGACGGATTTCGCTCCCTGCTGGTGGCCGAGGAAGCGCTTCAGCGAGCGCTTGCCGGCCCAGCGGCCGTTGCCATCCATGATGATGGCGACATGCTCGGGCAGGCGCTCCGGCTTGAGGCTGGAATAGACGGCGCGCTCTTCGTTCGAGAGCTCATCAATCCGCAGCGTGCCAGTTAGTTGCAATGGGTTGCCTCTTAAATCCTTTTAACGGCTTGCAGGCCAACGCTGGGAGCGTCCGCGGCTTGAACCCGGCTGTCGTTATGCGCGTCCCGGAGCGGGACCAGCGGTGGACGCGCCGCAATGGCGGCTTTCACACAGCTGCCCGAATCCAAAAGGAACGGCACCATCGACCGTAGCACACGCGCAGAGAGCGCCGCAAACAGCCCGCCGCGTCTCCGCTGCACCAAAGTGCGGCGCAGGGCCGGGCGCTCATAGGGGAGCGCCCGGCCGCAGGCCAGGAGAGGCGGAACAGGGTGGCTTTACGCGGTGCGGCGGCGGCCCGTCGCGGCGTCGCGCACGGAGCCATAGAGCAGCGTCCGGTGCAGCGAGTCGAGATGGGGCAGCAGCGCGGCAATCTCCGCCAGGAATGGATCGGCCAGAATGGAGGCGACCTCTTCCTCGCGGCGGCTGCGCGCGTCACGGACGAGCTGTGAAATGTCCACTTCGAGCGCGTTGGCCAGCCGCTCCAGCGAGCCGAGCGTGGGGATGGCCTTGCCGTTCTCGATCTTGGAGATGTAGGTGCGCGGCACCTGCATGCGGCCGGCAAGCTGGCGCTGGCTCAGGTGGCGCGCCCTGCGGATATCGCGCACCTGCCCGGCAACCTGCAATCCGGCTTCAGTGTTGGTCGGCACCGGCTGCGCGGTGACCAGTTGTGGGGTTAGGGGTGCCGGCTCCTCGATATCCAAGGGCTGGTGGCATTTGCGGCAGAGGGAGTTGCTGGTGCGGTACTGTACCAGGGTGCAGTAGCAGCAGCGCACAATCTCCCGTGTTTCCACGCTCACGAGTGTGGTGGCCATGGTTTGGTTGCGGAGAGCCAGAGCAAGCTCTCGACGACGAATCTCTTCGTCGTGATACGTGTTACTGTCGGGGGAATGAACCATAATTGTCAAGTAGAAACTTAGGCTCAAACCTAAGATTCCCCTATCATATCCTGAAAAAACCGAAGAATCACGAACCAAATGCAGCAACAGGGAGGCCAAAAATGTTGGAGCCAAATGCGCAGGAGCAGACTCAACTGGGGCGCGCCGCGGCGTGGGAGCTGGTCACGGCATGGACCCAGGGCGAGAGCCTGCGCAAGCACGCCATAGCGGTGGAGATCTGCGTGACGGCCTGCGGCGAGGCCGAGGCCGGGCGGCTGGGCCTGGCCGGCGAAGAGCGCGCGGCGTTCGTGAATCTCTACACCGTGACCGGCCTGCTGCACGACTTTGACTACGAGAAGCACCCCACACTCGACGAGCATCCCTTTGTCGGCGTGAAGGAGCTGGAGCGGCTGGGCTGGCCGGCCGAGGTGCGCACGGCGATCCTCGGCCACGCGCAGTACTCCGGCGTGCCGCGCGTCACGCACCTCGACAAGGCCCTGTTTGCCTGCGACGAGCTGGCGGGCTTTCTGACCGCCTGCGCGCTGGTCAAGCCGACCAAAGCGATCGCCGACGTGGAAGTCTCAAGCGTGAGGAAGAAGCTCAAGGACAAGGCCTTCGCCAAGGGCGTGAACCGCGAAGACGTGATCCAGGGCGCAGCCGAGCTGGGCGTCGAGCTGGACGCGCACATCGGGTTTTGCCTGGAGGCGATGAAGAAGCGGGCGGGGGAGCTGGGGCTGTAAGCCCAGCCCTTACCTCTTATGCGTGAAAATATTCAGCACGATGAGAGCCGCCAACACCGCGAAGACGATCCCTGCGATCAATGTTAGTCGAAAGAATCTGCGCACTCTCGATTGCAACAACGCCCGAAAGTAGTAGCTTTCGGGCCGAGCGGGGTTATAGCGGATCTCAACGGTCTCTCCACCGACGAGCTGATAAAGGGGACTTTCATCATCCACGCGGAATTGCGCGGAGTGCTTGATACCCTGCACATCAACCCAGATGAGCTGGTCACCCGAATCATACGAATAAGACACGGAGCCGTCGCGTCCGTTATGCGCAGTCTCTCGCACCTTCGATGACTCGATCGTTGCCGCAGCCTCGATCCATTTGTCGTAGCCGCGCAGCTTTTCCCAACGTTCGATGAGCATCGCTTCTCTCTTGGGAAAGCAGTTTAAGCAAACGGATTCTTCGCCCGCAGCTCCGCAACAATCTCCTTCGCCGCAGCGCGAGCCTCATCCGCCCGGTCCGGCGGAAAGCTGATGGCCCCCACGCGCGCATGCCCGCCGCCGCCATAGCGCTCGCACACCTGCGCAAGATTCACCATCTTCGCGGGGTCGGCCTTGGTCCAGGGGTTGGAGCCGACCGCGACCTTGGTGCGGAAGCTCGACTTCGACAGGCCAATCGAGTACGTCGCCTGCGGGTGCAGGTAGTACGGGATGAACTTGTTGAAGCCTTCGAGCAGATGATCCGTGATGTCGAAGAAGATCGTGCCATCCTTCTCTTCGCTGCGCTCGCGGATGAGCTTGATCGCTTCCTGATGACGCTCCAGCAGCGGCCCCAGCAGCGTAGCCACAAACGGCTGTTCCAGCACCTCGCTCAGTGGCATCTCTGTCAGCAGCGGGATCAACCGGGGAATAAACGCAGGGTCCTGCGTGGACTCGATGATCAGCGTGAGCTTCATCGCCGGCGCGGGCATCTCCACGGCCTGCTCCGGGCTGTCATAGAGCGCGCCGTCCACAATGTTGGCCCAGTGAATCATGTCGGCCATGGGCGCGGTGTTGAAGCCGAACTTCGCAGCTCCAATGTCCGCCAGAAACTTCGTGCACGACGTGTAGTCGGGATCGAAGAACTTGTGCCCCGCGCACACCGGATCGCGCTTGCAGGCCGCGAAGTGTTCCTGATCCTGCGCCGTCAAAAATGCCGACTGGTGATGATCGAACCACCACGTGATCTTCGGCGAAGCCGAGTACTTGAAGTCGACAATGGCGTTCTCGTCGCCGGTGAACTCGCTCTCGTCGAACAGCGCGCCGGCGCGATGCACCAGGCCGTGATAGCTGTAGGTCGCGCCCTTGGCGATGCACTCGCGATGAAAGCGCGTAAACAGCGAGGCCGAGCAGGCTCCGTCAAAGCATTTGTCGTGATAGAAGACGCGAACCTGCAAAATTTCACCACTCCACACTGCGATATCCGCCCAAAAACCGGAAAGTTAAGGATCAAGGGCCAGACTGGATGTGTCAAGGCGTGGGCGGGCGCCGTGCCGCGTTGCAGCATCCGATAAAATGCACCAAGCACGCCCTTTGCCTGATCCCGGGAGTCTGCATGGAGACCCAGCACCCTGTGCCCGCGCCGCAGCCGCCCGACCCCCTGCGCCCTGCCGATGCTGAAGCGCCTCCGCGCGATCTCTTCTGGGTGCTGGCCGGCGATCACGGGCTGCGCTCCGGCTGGGCGGTGCTGCTGTTTGTCGCGCTCTTCTACACCATCACCTTTGTGCTGGACACGGTGGCCGTCACCGTCGATCCGGCGCTGGCAGAGAACGCCCTTGCGCCCTCCACTTTACTCATCGGCGAGCTGCTGCCGGTGCTTGCGATTGTCTGCGCGGGCGTGTTTGTGGCGCGCATCCAGCAGAAGAGCCCGCTCGACTACAACCTGCGCGGGCCGGCGCGTGCGGCCAGCTTCTGCGCGGGACTGGCGGCAGGCTTCGCGGCGCTCTCCGTGCTCGTGGGGACTGAGGTCTTAGGCGGATGGCTGCGCTTTGGCCCGGTGGCGCTGCACGGCGCGGGCGTTGCCCGCTACGCCGCAATCTGGGGAGTGGATTTTCTGCTCGTGGCCTGCTTTGAGGAGGGCAGCTTCCGCTGCTTCATCCTGGCAACGGTGGAGAGCGGCATGCGCTTTGGCTGGGCGCTGGCCACGGTCGCAGTCACCTGCGCCATCGTGGCACTGCATCCGCACGCAAACGGCGCACTCGGCACCTACGCCGTCGCCGCGCTCGGCCTCGTGCCTTGTCTGCTGCTCGATCGCGTGCGCATGCCCGGCTCGTGCTTCTGGCAGGCGGCGTGGGCCACGTCCACGGCCTTTGGCGCGTATCACACCGCCAACCACGGCGAGACGGCCATCGGCATCTTCACCGCGTCGGCCATCGGCTTTGTGTTCTGCGTGAGCGTGCGCATCACCGGCTCGGCGTGGTGGGCCCTCGGCTGTCACGCGGCATGGGACTGGGCCGAAACCTACTTCTATGGCACGGCCAACAGCGGCCTAGCGCCGCAGGGCCACCTGCTGACCACGATGGCGCGCGGCAATGCGCTATGGAGCGGCGGCAACGCCGGCCCGGAGGGCAGTCTGCTGGCCCTGCCCGCGACCGCGCTGCTGCTGGGTTTGTTGCTGATGATGAATCGGCACAAGCCAACAGCCCCGGCTGCGCTGCCCGCACAGCGGCTGGCCGGGTAAGGACATCATGCGCCTGTGGCTGAATCGAAATGGCGAAGTCCCGCTGCGCGAGCAGTTGATGACGCAGGTGGTCCTGGGCATTCTGTGCCGCGAGCTCGCGCCGGGCGACCGGCTGCCCAGCACCCGCGAGCTGGCGCGGCGATTCGGCATTCATGCCAACACGGCAAGCGCGGCCTATCGCGAGCTTGAGCGCGCCGGCTGGGTGGAGCAGAAGCACGGCAAGGGCGTGTTTGTGCGGCGTAGCCGGCCGGAGATGCCCGCGGACCCGGAAGCGGCCGTGGACCGGCTCGTCGGCGAGTTGACCGCGAGGGCGCGCAGAGTGGGCGCGACTGAAGATTTGCTGAAAGCGCGGCTGCGGCGCTGGCTGGCCCTCGAACCGCCGGCGCGCTGGCTGGTCATCGAGCCCGACCCGGAGCTGCGGCGCGTTCTGTGCCATGAGATGGAAGCGGCATTGGCTCTGCCGGTATCGAGCTGCGCGCCCGCTGAGGCCGCTGGCCTGCTGGAGCGCGCCTTGCCGGTGGTGCTGCCCAGCAAGGCCGAGGCGGTGCGACGGCTGTTGCCCGCCAGCACGGAGCTGACGGTGATTGAGGTGCAGCCTGTATCGGGCGAATTGGCGCAAAAGCTGGAGCGCTATCTGCCGGAGCATGCCGCCGACCTGGTGGGCCTTGCATCGCGGTGGAGCGACTTTCTGCGCATCGGCCAAACGCTGCTGATGGCCGTTGGGTTGCGCGCCGAAAGCCTGCTGGTGTGCGACGCGGCGCGCCCCGGATGGAAGCGCGGGCTGGAAGCGACAGTCGCGGTGGTGTGCGACGCCGCAACCGCCGATGAGCTGCCCAGGGGCTGCTTCCCGCTGGTATTCGAATTGCTTGGCGCGCCCATGCTCAAGCGGCTGCGAGAGCGCGAGGAGCAGGCGATGGGCAAAAACCCGCACTGTGACACCTGAGGAAACTGTCCTCATTTGGCCTCGCGCGCAGGCCGCGCTTGCCTACCATCGCTCTCCATGAGGATCTTCTGGATTGCACTTGTTTTGATTGCACTTCTGTTTGCGGGGTCAGCCGCGGGCGCAATGGCGCAGAGCGCCGACTGGAACAATGTCGAGTCGCTCGCGCCGGATACGCGCGTGATCGTGCGCAGCGATACGGCGCGGCATCGCGTGCACTGCAACGTGGTGGCTGTGGACGAGCGCATGCTGGTCTGTGAGCATGAATTTCGAATGATCGGGCAGGCTGAGCGCTTCACCTTTGACCGCGCCTATGTGCGCGAGGTGCGGCGAGAGCATCATGATGCCAACCGCTTGCTCACCTCAGCGATTGTGATTGGCGGACTAACAGCTGTGGGCAGCGTACCGGGCCTGGTGGTCGGCCTGGCGGTAAGCGGAGGATTAGCCATGGGGGATGCCGCACTGCCGCTGGTGCCGGGCACGGTCGTCTACCGGAACACGGCTCCCCATGCGCACGCCGCTCTCGCGCCAGATCCCACGCCGAACCCCGCGTCGGATCCGCGTCTGCGCCACAATCTCTGCGAGCGCCGGCCCATGCCGCGCGAGTTGGCTCCGCCACCGCTGTAAAAGCTGCGCGCGGCGGTATCCTGTTGTTGACCGATGGCCGACTTCGAGACTGCCGCTTCCCTGCCCCGCATTGTGCCCACCCGCCCGCGACGCCGCGCAGGCCGCTGGTTGCGCATTCTTCTGTGGTGCGTAGCGGTTCTTCTCGTGCTGCTGGCGCTGGCGTTTTGCGCGGGGCTGGTGTGGCTGCGCGGAGCGGCCCGGGCTGCGCTGCCGCAGCTTGACGGCGATCTGCACGTTGCTGGCCTCTCCGTTCCGGTCACAGTGCTGCGCGACGCCCACGGCGTGCCGCACATCGACGCAGCCAGCCAGCAGGATCTCTTCTTCGCGCAGGGCTATGTGACCGCGCAGGACCGGCTGTGGCAGATGGACGCCTACCGGCGCAACGCGCAGGGCACGCTGGCCGAGATCATGGGGCCCTCGCTGGTGAAGCACGACGTTGCCCAGCGCGTGCTCGGCCTGCGCCGCAACGCGGAGCGCGTCTATGCCAACCTGCCCGCCGACGAGCGCAGCCGCATGGATGCCTACGCGCGCGGCGTGAACGCCTTCATCGATACGCACCAGGACACGCTGCCGCCGGAGTTCCGCCTGTTGCACTACAAGCCGCAGCCGTGGACCGGCGCGGACTCGCTCTCCATTGGCATGAGCATGGTGCAGACCCTCGACACGCACTGGGACGTGAAGCTCGCGCGCGAGCAGATTGCGGCGAAGCTGCACAACGCGAAACTTGAAAGCGATCTCTATCCCGTGGGCTCGTGGCGCGACCATCCGCCGACGGGCGAGATTCTCGACCTGAGCCAGCCGCATCCCGAGCCGCCCGCAACCGACGACGATGACGACGAAGACCGCACGGAGACGCGCCTGCATGTTCGGCCGGCCGACGATCTGGCTGCGGTGCGCGCAGCGATGGGACTGCCTGCCTGCGGGGGCTGCGCGCCGGGATCGAACAACTGGGTCATCGCGGGCGCGCACACCGCCAGTGGAAAGCCCCTGCTTGCGAACGACATGCATCTCGAGCTGACCGTGCCGAACATCTGGTACATGGCCGATCTGCGCGCCCCCGGCTACCACGCGGCGGGCGTCACTATGGTCGGCGTGCCGTATGTGATCGCCGGGCACAACGAGCATGTGGCCTGGGGAATGACGGCGCTCTACGCCGACACGCAGGACCTCTACGTGGAGCAGCTCGACGGCAAGGGCAACTACAAAGCGAGCGACGGCTCATGGAAGCCGCTGGCCGTGGATCACGAGACCATCCGCGTGCGCGGCGGCAACGATGTCACGGTGGACGTGAAGTCAACCGCGCACGGGCCGCTGCTGAACCCCATGCTGCCCAAGGAGACGCGCCCGCTCGCGCTTGCGTGGGCGCTCTACGACCCCTCGCTGAATGTGCTGCCCGTTTATCAATTGAATGTGGCTTCGAACTGGGCCGAGTTTTCGGCCGCGCTTGGCCAGTGGTGCTGGCCCACGCTGAACATCGGCTACTCCGACGATCAGGGACACATTGGGTATCACGCAGTGGGCCGCGTGCCGGCGCGGCCCGCGGGCCTTGCCGCAACCCCTATCTACGATCACGCGCACGAGTGGCAGGGCTACATTCCCTTCGATCAGATGCCCAACGCCTTCGATCCGCCCTCGGGTTTTCTGGCCACGGCCAACTCGCGCGTCACCAGCGAGAAATTCGCGACGCCGCTCACCCTCGAGTGGGCAGAGCCGTATCGCGCCGAGCGCATTTACAAATCGCTGCAGGGCCGCGACCAGCTCAAGCCAGCAGACATGATCGCGGTGCAGACCGACATCTACAGCGAAGTGGATCAGGAGATGGCGCACCGTTTTGCGTATGCGATCGATCACGCGGCGGGCGCGGACGCGCGCCTGAAAGCGGCCGCCGACCTGATGCGCAGCTGGGACGGCAAGCTGAGCACGGACTCGGCCGCCGCATCGCTCGTGACGCAGACGCGCGCAGCGCTGTGGCCGCTGATTCTGGAGCCGAAGCTGGGTGACCTGATGCACGACTACCAATGGTCGGAGTCGGCCTTTGCCGAGGAAGAGATCGTGATGCGCAACAATCCCGGCGTGGCTGCCGCCCGGCTATAAGGATTGGGACGCACTGCTGACCGAGGCGGTGCGCCGCGGCATGAAGCACGGCAACGCGCCCGCGGACGTGAGCAAGTGGACCTATGGAAGCTGGCACGTCGTCGATCTCGAGCATCCGCTGGCGAGCCTGCTTCCCTTCCTGCGCGGCGTGGCGGGCACGGGCGCTCAGCCGCTCAGCGGCGACACGCTCACGGTGAAGCAGGTGGGCCGCGTCCTTCGGTCCGTCGCAGCGCTTCACCATGGACTGGAGCAACATCGACGGCTCGACGGAAAACATCGTGCTCGGCGAGAGCGGCAACCCGCTCAGCCCGTACTTCCGCGACCAATGGGATGACTACTACAACGGCCGCACCTTCGCGCTGCCCTTTACGCCCGCAGCCGTGGCCGCGCAGACCAGCCACACGCTGCGCCTGGCGCCATGACGCTGACGCCGGAACGCAGAGCACAGTGGATCGGGACAGGTGTCGTGCTGCTGGCTGCACTTGTCGCTATCGCGCCGCAGCTCATTCGCGGCACCACCTGCGGACACGACTTCGATTTTCATCTCGCCAGCTGGTTTGACGCGCTGGCAAGCTGGCGTCAAGGCATCGTCTATCCGCACTGGGCGCCCAGCGCGAACTACGGCGCAGGCGAGCCGCGCTTCATTTTTTATCCGCCCCTTTCGTGGATGCTGGGCGCAGCATTGGGCGCAGTCCTGCCGTGGAAACTGGTGCCCGTGGCGCTGGCGTTTTTGTGCTTCGCAGGCAGCGGGCTGGCGACGCGCGCACTCGCGCGGCAAGCGCTGAGCGAGGGCGCTGCCACGCTCGCCGGATGCGTCGCCATCTTCTCCGGCTACGCATTGTTCGCGGCCTACGAGCGGTCGGACTTTGCAGAGCTGACGGGCGGTTTCTGGATCGCGCTGGTGCTCTTGTTCGCGCTGCGCGATCGCGCGCCCGATGCTTCATTGCTGCGGCGCGCTTTCGACGGCTCCGCCGTGCCGCTGACGCTTGTCATTGCCGGAGCGTGGCTCTCGAACGCGCCGCTGGGCGTGATGGCCAGCTATCTGCTCGCCGCGGTGGCAGCGGTCGCGGCGCTCACGTTGAGCTCATGGGCTCCCGTGCTGCGCGCTGCCGTGAGCGTCACAATCGGTCTCGGCCTCGCCGCGATTTACCTCGTTCCCGCAGCGGTCGAGCAGCGCTGGGTCGACATGACACAAGTCCTCGGCGACCCCGGCTACGAGATCGAGAACAACTGGCTCTTCGCGCACCACGCGGACCCCACCATGCAACTGCACGACGCGGAGCTGCTGCGCGTCTCCATCATCGCCGTGGTCATGCTCACCGTCGCCATCGTGTGCCTCGCGCTCTGCTGGCGGCGCGGGCTGCTGCGCAACGCGCGCAGCTGGTGGCTGCCGCTGGCGCTCATTCCATTCGCCGTGCTGGTGCTGCAGTTTCCGGTCTCGGATTTCGCGTGGAACCTGCTGCCCAAGCTTCGCTATCTGCAGTTCCCGTGGCGATGGCTGCTGGTGCTCGAAGCGCCTGTGGGAATCTTTGTCGCCGCCGCGATGTGGAGCAAGCGTCGGCGCCTGCGCGCGATGACCGTCGCTACATGCGCGCTGCTGTTTCTCGCATCCACCATTGTTGCAGGCCGCGTCTTCTTCCAGTTCTGCGATGACCAGGACGCCGTGTGGGCCATGCTCGACACTTATCACCAGGGCGAAGGCTTTGAGGGCGCGTATGAGTACGAGCCGCCCTACGCGGACAACTCCGTTCTGTCGCAGGACCTGCCCGACAGCTGCCTGACGACTTCGCCTACAACCAAACTGGGCAAGCTGAACGAGTTTGAGATGTACGACTGGGCCGCCGATCAGCACACCTGCGACGCGGCATTCGATCTCGCGCGCGGATCGACGATCGAGCATCTTCACTTCAATGCGAATGCGCCGCATGCGGGCTTCCTCGTGCTCCATCTGCGCAGCTATCCCGCGTGGGCGGTGCGCGTGAACGGCCAGTTGCAGCACAACCTGCCCGAGCGCGAAGATGGACTGATCGCCGTGCCCGTGCCGCAGGGCCCGGCGCGCATCACCGCGGACTGGACGACCACGCCCGATGTCTGGGCAGGCCGCGGGCTGAGCGCGGTGGCATTAGTGCTGCTCGCAGGGTTGGCTTGGGCGGAACGGCGCATGGCCGCGCCTCGGATATGATGACTTTCGCGCACCCACTCAGTTCCTCGCCACAACGCCGATGAGCCGCAAAGCCAAATCGCGCAAAAAAACGGCGCAGCGCCCCAGCCGAATCCAGCCGTTTGTGGGGCCGGCGGTCATTCTCGCCGCAGCGGCGCTTGCTGTCTGGCCTCTGGTCACAAGGGGCCCATCGTGCGGCGCGGATTTCAGCTTCCACTTCGTTTCGTGGATCGAGGCGCAGCACAGTTTCCTCGCCGGCATCCCCTATCCGCACTGGGCCAGCGGGCCGAACTTCGGCGCAGGCGAACCGCGGTTTGTGTTTTATCCGCCGCTCACGTGGATGACCGGCGCGCTGCTTGGGCTGATGGTCCCGTGGCACGCGGTCTCCATCGCGTTGGTCTATCTGTTGCTCGCGGCCACCGGCCTCGCCAACCGCGCACTCGCGCGGCAGATGCTGGCTGATGGCCCCGCCACGCTCGCCGGCTGCGCCTCCATCTTTCTCGGCAACATGCTTGTCGATATCTACATGCGCAGCGACTACGCCGAGCTCGCCGGCGGCTTCTGGATTCCGCTGCTGTTGCTGTTTCAACTGCGCCGCAGCGCGCCCACGGGAACACCGCTGCATCGCATCCTCTCGGGCGTCCTGCCGCTGTCGCTCGTCGTGGCCGGCATCTGGCTCACCAATGGTCCGCTCGGCATCATGGCCAGTTATCTGCTCGCCGCCACCGCTGTCGTCGTAGCCGCGATGGAGAAGTCATGGATGCCTGTAGCGCGTGCGGCCCTCTCCGCAACGTTGGGCGGCGCGCTGGCCGCCGTGTATCTGTTGCCCGCTATCTGGGAACGAAGCTGGACGAACCTGAGCGCCGTAGTCAATCAGCGCGAGTACGTGGTTGAGAATGGCTGGCTCTTCGGCCATCACGCCGACCCGAGTTGGGCGCTCTATGACACCACGCGGGACATTCACTCGTGGATTGCGACAGCGATGTTCGGCATTTTCGTCATCGCGGCAGCGCTCGCGTGGAAGCGTGGCAAGCTGGCGGCGCAGCGCACCTCGTGGATTCCGCTGGCGCTCATTCCGCTCGCGGTTCTGCTCATGCAGCTTCCCCTCTCCGCGCCGCTGTGGAGCTTGCTTCCGGCTCTGCGCTACCTGCAGTTCCCGTGGCGATGGCTGATCGTGATGAACACGCCGCTCGCCGTATTCTTCGCGGCCGCCGTGTGGGTCAAACCGCTGCGCGGCAGAGTTCCGATCATCGCCGCGTGCGCGCTGCTCTTCTTCGTCATTACCGGGGCCACGTGGGGCGTCTGCTTTCAGGATTGCCGCAACGTGGACGCGGCGATTGTGCAAGTGGAGCCAGCCGACGGCATACGCGGCAAGCCGGAGTACGCTCCGCTCGGTGTCCGGCATGCGCTGGTCGAGCCGGGTGTGGGCGGCAATTGCGTAGTCAGCAGCCTCGCCGACGCGCCCGGCGACGCAGCGCATCAACTCTACGCCGCGCAAAACGGCGTGGCGTCGGCGTGCAGCGGAAGTTTTTCGCAGATGGCGAATCTGCCCGAGCACAAGGTCTTTATGGGAACCGCGGACCGTGCCGGCTATCTGATCCTGCATCTGCGCAGCTATCCCTCGTGGCGCGCCACGGTCAATGGCCGCGCCGTCACCGCGGCCCGTGAAGAGGGCTATGGGTTGATGGCCGTGCCAATCGCGCAGGGGCCGACGATGGTGATCGTGGACTGGACCACCACGCCCGATGTCTGGGCAGGCCGCGGGCTCAGCGCGCTCGCGCTGCTGCTGCTCGCGTGGCTCTGGGCGCTCCAGCGCCGCTGGTCTCGCGGCAGGTTATCATTGGATGAATGCCAGCCGACGTCAAATCGCTGATCCAGGAAGGCGCTGACCTGACCGACAAAGCGCTCGAAGCATTGCTGCCGAGCGCGGACGCCGTGCCTGCGTCGATCCATGGCGCCATGCGCCACTCCACGTTTGCCGGCGGCAAGCGGCTGCGGCCCGTGCTGGTGATGCAGGCTGCGGCACCGATCGCGGGCATTGTTCCCGCGGGCATCGAACAGCTTGGTGCGGCCATCGAGATGCTGCACACCTATTCGCTCATCCACGACGATCTGCCCGCGCTCGACAACGACGACCTGCGCCGCGGCAAGCCGACCTGCCACAAGGTCTTCGGCGAAGCCATTGCGATTCTTGCCGGCGACGCGCTGCAGACGCGCGCCTTTGAAGTTCTCGCCGGGCTCGATGCGTCTCCTGCCGCTGTGGTGCAGATTATCGGCCTTGTTGCAAACGCAGTGGGCACCGTCGACGGCATGATCGGCGGGCAGGTGCTCGACATCGAGAGTGAAGGCAAAAAGCCCACGCCGGACCTAGTCGAGGCCATCCATCGCGCCAAGACCGGCGCGCTCATCCGCGTAAGCGTGGTGGCGGGCGGCGTGTATGCCGGAGCAACGGCGGAAGACGTGGCACGGCTCGACACCTTTGGCCGCAAGGCCGGTCTCGCGTTTCAGATCGTCGACGACGTGCTGGACATGACGGTCGACTCCTCGCAACTTGGGAAGACAGCAGGCAAGGACCTGGCGACGGAAAAAGCGACGTGGCCGGCAGTCTATGGCATTGAGCAGAGCGAGCATGATGCGGCCAGCCTGATTGAAGAAGCCTTCGCGGCGCTCGCGCCCTACGGCAGCCGCGCCGATGGACTCAAGTCCGTGGCGCGCTATCTTGTCGAGCGCAAGAATTAGCCGATGCTGTCGGAAGCTGACATTCTCGCCGCGCTGCGCGATTGCTACGATCCCGAGGTCAAGCTGAACCTGGTCGATCTCGGCCTCATCTACGGCGTCGCCACCGAGCCCGATCCCAACTCAACGCCCGCGTGGCCGCGCCAGCGGGTCAAGATCACCATGACGCTCACCACGCCGCAGTGCCCGGCCAGCGGCCTCATCTTTGAGCAGGTGCACAACCGGCTCGCGGGCATTCCCGACATCAGCAAAGTGGATGTGGACCTGGTGTGGGAGCCGAAGTGGACGCCGCATCGCATCAGCGAGAGCGGCCGCCGCCAACTCGGAATCTAGCCTTCGCCCGGCAACTACCGCGACTCGCCAAGACTGCTGATGGATTCGACGATGGCGTCGCGCCGGTCTGCGAGATCGCGGATCCTGGACTGCACCTGCGCCACCGCGTCCTGCACATTCTCGACAAGGCCTGGTAGCTGAATCCACCACGAGCGCACCGTCTCTTTATGCTCCAGGAGCGCGAGCGCCGTGCCCGCTGCGGCCACCGCCACGCCCGCCTTGCGCCGCCGCGTCAGCAGCAGCAGGCCGCCCGCCACCAGCGCGCCGCCCGCGGCCACGTTAACCCAATCGGTTGATGCCACGGCCGCTTTGATTCTGCGTTTGGGAATCGCCACTACACTCATCGCTTCCCTCCTGGTTGATTTAATCCAGATCGAACTCGCGCAGCGGCTTGCCTTCGGGGGCGTCCTTGGCCTTGCGCATTGCTTCGGCAAATTTCTTTTCGAGCAGATCTTCCTTGTTCTTTTCCGCGTCAATGGACTGACGGAAGATCGATTCCTTGCGCTCGTCCTGCTCCCGCATGGCCTTGGCCGCGGTCTCCAGATCCTCGAACATGCGCTTGCGCGGCGCGGGCGTATGGCTGATGACGTGGCCGGTGGCAGCGTCGATCCGGATCATCGCCCCGCAGTCGGGACACGAAACCTCAAATGTCTGGTCTTGCTTCGCTTTCGCCATGACACTTTGCATTGTAGGCGCTGGGCGGCGCGCTTGCACAGGTCTCGTTATTTGCCCTCGCCGCCTGGATGCACATGCAGGATCACGCGGCGATACGAAGTGAGCTGCGGCGACCCTTCGTCGGTGACGGCGAGGATCACATGCGCCACGCCGGAGCCTCTGCATGGAATCATGGGCAGCCAGTACGCGCGACACGGCGAGTCAGCACGCACCGTCACGCGTGCCGTGTCGGCGTTAGTCAGCGTCAGCGCGGCCAGGTTGCCGTCGGCCAGGCCGGCCTCCGCATAATGAAACCAGTGAAAGTGAATCGCTTGCCCATCGGGGTCGGAACTGCCGCCGGCATCCAGCGTCACCGTCTGCCCCGCCGGCACGTCCATCTCAATCGGCGCAGTCCCGCTCAGGCCGTTCACCACCGCAATCGGATTGTGATTGGCATGCGCGTAGTCCGCGACAGTCCACGTCATGCGCGCGGCAAAATCATTTTGAAAAGCATCGCGCCAGCGCCAGATGGTCGCCTGATCGGACACGTGCTCCGCACCATCGATCCCAACAACCGCGTCCTGCGAAGTGACGCGCGCGAACTCGTCGCCGCCCTGCGTCCAGATGGGATGCGTCTCGCCATAAGGCTGGCGATAAATGTAGCGGCCGCCCCAGCCGCCCCAGTCCGGCCTGCGCCACGAGGTAAGGCCGTTGTCGATGAGCCCGAGATACGACGGGGTGTCGCCTTCCATGATGAACATGAACTTCGGATAGGCTTTGCCCAGCGGACCTTTGTTGCGGATGTTGGCGTCGAGCCATTCATTGGTGACGTGCGAAAAGTCCGCGCCCTCGCCGTTGCGGTAGTAGCGGTCGCCGCTGATCCCCGTCCACGTTGCATACGCGTACTCGCCGCTCGTCGGCGTGGAAGGCATCACGATGTAAAACAGATCCGGAAACTCGCGGCGAATCCACGGGCCGGCATCGTCCTGGTCGCTGATGGAGGAGACGCGCAGCTTCGCCACAACCTTCGCAAGCTGCTCCGGCGTGAGCGTGGCGCGCGCATCGATCAGCGCCTGCGCCAGCGTGTTGGCGCCACCCCACAGGCAAACCCACAGCGGCCGTGGATCGTCGCGCTCAGCCGCCGTCAGCAGAGCCCGCGCGCCGTCGGAGTCTTTATCCGGCCCCGTGGCCGCCATGCCATACGCGCTCTGCCCCGTGTAGACACGCGCGGCAAGGTCGCTCGCTTCAGGCCAGCTCTTCGCATTCAACAATAAATTCGGCCGCACCTGCGCGTAGGCCTCGATCAACTGCCGCATCGTCTCGGGATGAGTCGCGGACTTCTGCCACGTCGAAGTCGTCGCGATCATCGCTTCGAGATCAAGTTCATTGGAGTAGAGCAACAGTCGCACAAACGACATCTGGTCGTCGGGCTCGTTGCCAATATCGCTGATAATGACCACGCGCGGCTTGCCGGGAAAGTCGTCGATGTGCGTGGGCGGCAAAGACTCTGCAACGATCCGCACAACCGTGAAAAAGCAAATAGCCGACACGGCGATTGATGCGATGCGCTTCATCCAGAAAGTCTCCATTGCGAGAACCATCATTGTGCTGCATGAGACTCGTCGCGCGCCAGCGCAGACACGAAGACCCTACTCAAAGAGCAGGGTCTTCTGTTCTAAGCCATCATGCAGAGCGTCAGTGCGCCGCCACCGTCTTCTTCTGCGCCGAGGCAATCTTGGCTTCGGCTTCAGAAATGCGGTGAAGCGCCTCGTCGTAAGCCTCTTCGCTGTCGCCGGCTTCCTTCCACTCCTGCTGGCCGCGCTCCAGCTGCTTCTCCGCGCGCGCCACATCAATCTGCTCCGGCTTGAGCGCGTCGTTGGCAAGGATGGTCACGCGATCGGGCAGCACTTCCACAAAGCCCCAGCTCACGTTGTAGATCTGGCCGTCGAGCTCGCCGCCATGCAGGGTCACATCGCCCGCGCCCAGCTCCGCCATCAGTGGCGCGTGGCCATAGAGCGGCTCCAGATAGCCCGTCGTCGCGGGCAGCTCGACCGCATCCGCCAGCGTCTCAAAAAGAATGTGCTCGGGCGTAACCAGCCGGACACGGAGTTGATTGGTTGCTTCTGCCATTGCACTTCTCTAGCTCCTAGCTGCTAGCTCCTAGCCGCTAGCTAGAAGCTAGAGGCTAGAAGCTGTGAGCTGCTTCTTACGCCGTTGCCTTCAGTTCCTCGGCCTTGGCCAGCACGTCTTCAATCGCGCCCTGCATGTAGAAAGCCTGCTCCGGCACGTCGTCGTACTTGCCCTCGATGATGCCCTTGAAGCTGCGCACCGTGTCGGCAATCTTCACATACTTGCCGGGGATGCCGGTGAACTGCTCGGCCACGTGGAAGGGCTGCGAGAGGAACTTCTGCACCTTGCGCGCGCGGGCCACGGTGAGCTTGTCGTCTTCCGAGAGCTCGTCGATGCCGAGAATCGCGATGATGTCCTGCAGGTCCTTGTAACGCTGCAGAATGCGCTTCACGCCCTGCGCCACATCGTAATGCTCCTGGCCCACAATGCGCGCGGAGAGAATGCGCGACGTGGAACCAAGCGGATCGACGGCCGGGTAGATGCCGAGCTCCGACAACGGACGGCTCAACACAGTGGTCGCGTCCAGGTGAGCGAAGGTCGTCGCCGGCGCGGGGTCGGTCAAATCGTCGGCGGGCACATAGACGGCCTGCACCGAGGTGACAGATCCCTTGCTCGTCGAAGTGATGCGCTCCTGCAGCTCGCCCATTTCCGTGGCAAGGTTGGGCTGGTAGCCCACGGCAGAAGGCATGCGGCCCAGCAGCGTGGAAACCTCGGAGCCCGCCTGCGTGAAGCGGAAGATATTGTCGATGAACAGCAGCGTGTCCGCGCCTTCCTCGTCGCGGAAGTGCTCGGCGACGGTGAGTGCGGTGAGCGCCACGCGCAGGCGCGCGCCGGGCGGCTCGGTCATCTGGCCGTAGACCAGGGCGCATTTCGATGCCGCAAAGTCGCCGGGCTTGATCACGCCGGACTCGGACATTTCGAGCCACAGATCGTTGCCCTCGCGGGTGCGCTCGCCCACGCCGCCAAACACGGAGTAGCCGCCGTGGTTCTTGGCGACGTTGTTGATGAGCTCCATGATGACCACGGTCTTGCCCACGCCGGCGCCGCCGAAGAGGCCGATCTTGCCGCCCTTCAAAAACGGCTGAATGAGATCGATGACCTTGATGCCGGTCTCGAACATTTCTTCGCGCGTGGACTGCTCGTCGAACAGCGGCGCGGGGCGATGGATGGGCTTGCGCTCGTGCTCGCCGATGGGGCCGAGCTCGTCCACCGGCTCGCCGATGACGTTGATGACGCGGCCCAGCGTCTCGCGACCCACCGGAACGCGAATGGGGCCGCCGAGGTCGATGGCCTTCATGCCGCGGACCATGCCGTCGGTGGCTTCCATGGCCACGGTGCGCACGCGGCCCTCGCCCAGGTGCTGCTGCACCTCGAGGATCACGCTGATGGGCGTGGGCACGGTGAAGCCTTCGCTGGTGACGCGCAGCGCCTGATAGATGCCCGGCATCGTCGCTTCTTCAAACTGCACGTCGACGGCCGGACCGGAGATTTGGATTACTTTGCCGATGTTCTCTGCCATGTTTTGCCTTCTTGTTGGCGCTGACAGCTTGAAGATTTAGCTTCTAGCCGTCAGCTCCTAGCTTCTAGCTTTTCTCTTGCCTCGACGGACTCCGGGAGTTTACCCCGATTCTGAGCCCGCCACTGAATTGGCTAGCAGCTAGAAGCTAGCAGCTAGCAGCCGTTCTTAAAGCGCCGCGGCGCCCGAAACAATCTCGATGATCTCCTTGGTGATGGCGGCCTGGCGCACACGGTTCATGTGCAGCGTCAGGGCGTCGATCATGTCGGAGGCGTTGTTGGTGGCTGAGTCCATGGCCGTCATGCGGGCGGCGTGTTCGGCCGCAACCGACTCCGCCATCGCGTGAAACAGCATGGACGAAACATACTGCGGAATGAGGCCGGCGAAGAGTTCCTCCGGCGGCTGCTCGTAGATGTAGTCCACGTCCGCGGTGCCGAATTTCTTGGCTTCCTCGTCGGCCTCGTGCGTGTCCGTCGGCTCAAGCTCAATGCCCGCGGAATGCGCTGCCTCTGCGGCGCGCTCGCGCTCTTCCATCGTGGGTTCCACGGCTCCGGCAAGGGTCTGCCCGCCGATCTTGATCAGCGGCAGAAGCTGCTCGACAACAAGCCGCTGCGCGATCACCGACTTGAACTCGTTGTAGACGATGTAGCAGGAGTCGATCTCCTCATGCACATAGCGCGCGATGATGTTGCGCGCCAACTCGAACACGCGGCTGCTGTCGAGCTTTTCGAGCAGGCCGGGATGGTCGCCGGTGACTTCGATTGAGGCCTTGCGCTCGCGCACCTTGTGCGTGTGGCCCTCGGCGTCCGTGGTCTCGGAGTAGACCGCCGCGGGATAACGCCGCCGCATCTGGTCGCGGCCTCTGCGGCCAACGGCCTCGATGTCGATTTCCTTGTCCGTGTTGCCCGCGATGAACTGGTAGGCGACCTTGAGAATGTTGGCGTTGAAGGCGCCGGCAAAGCCCTTGTCGCCGCTGACGATCACCAGCAGCACGCGTTTCTCCGGCCGGGTGATGAACAGCGGATGATTCAGGTTGCCGGTCTGTTCGTCGAAAATCGAGACGCGGCGGACCAGCGACTGCAGCACGCTGGTGATCATCTGCGCATAGGGCCGCGCGGCCAGGGCGCGCTCCTGCGCGCGGCGCAGCTTGGCCGCCGAGACCATCTTCATGGCCTTGGTGATCTGCCGCGTGTTCTTCACGCTGCGGATTCGGCGCCGTAGATCGAGGACGTTTGCCATGGTTCGTTCTCAGTCCTTACTTCGCAGCTGCAGCTTCTGTTTTGTCCGCCACAAAGCCCGCTTTGTATTCCTTCAGTGCCGCATGCAGCTTGCTGCGCACATCGTCGTCAATCTGCTTCTTCTTGGTCAGATCGTCCATCAGGCCGCTCTGCGCGGCATCGAAGTACTTGTAGAGGCCGTCTTCAAACGCGCGAATGTCGGAGACTTTGAGGTCGTCGAGATAGCCCTGCGTGCCGGCGAAGAGAATCAGCACCTGCTGCTGCCAGCTGAGCGGCTGGAATTGCGGCTGCTTCAGCAATTCGGTGAGGCGCTGGCCGCGGTTGAGCTGCTTCTGCGTAAGCGGATCGAGGTCCGAGCCGAACTGCGCAAACGCCGCGAGCTCGCGATACTGCGCGAGATCGAGCTTGAGCGTGGAGCCAACCTGCTTGACCGCCTTGATGGCCGCCGAGAAGCCAACGCGCGAAACCGAGAGGCCGACGTTCACAGCCGGACGCACGCCGGAGTTGAACAGATCGGTTTCCAGAAAGATCTGGCCGTCGGTAATGGAGATGACGTTGGTCGGAATGTAGGCCGAAACGTCGCCGGCCTGCGTTTCAATTACGGGCAGCGCGGTGAGCGAGCCGCCGCCGCGCTTGGCGCTCATCTTGGAGGAGCGCTCCAGCAGGCGGGAGTGGAGATAGAACACGTCGCCCGGATACGCTTCGCGGCCCGGCGGGCGGCGCAGCAGCAGCGAAATCTCGCGGTAGGCCATGGCGTGCTTGGAGAGATCGTCGTACATCACCAGCGCGTGGCGGCCGGAGTCGCGGAAGAACTCGCCGATCGCCGTCGCCGCGTAGGGCGCGAGATAAAGCATCGGCGCGGGCTCTGAGGCCGAGGCAGCCACGATGATGGTGTGGCCCATGGCTCCGGCTTCGGTCAGCGTCTGCACCACCTGCGCAATGGACGACCGCTTCTGGCCGATGGCGCAGTAGATGCAGATCAGGTCGTTCTTCGCGTTGTTGATGATCGTGTCCAGCAGCACGGCGGTCTTGCCCGTCTGGCGGTCGCCGATGATCAGCTCGCGCTGGCCGCGGCCAATCGGAATCATGGCGTCGATGGCCTTGAGGCCGGTGGCCATGGGCTCGCGCACCGGCTGGCGATCAATGATGCCGGGAGCGAGGCGCTCCACAGGCAGCGTGGCCGTGGAGGCGATGGGGCCCTTGTCGTCGATGGGCTGGCCAAGCGCGTCCACCACGCGGCCAATCAGCGCTTCGCCCACAGGCACGCTCAGAATCTTGCCGGTGCGCTTGACCTCGTTGCCTTCGCGCAGCTCGGTGTAGTCGCCGAGGATGACGGCGCCCACCTGATCCTCTTCAAGCGAGAGCGCCAGGCCCGCAATGCCATGCGGAAAGCTGATCAGCTCGCCGGCCATGACCTTGTCCAGGCCGTGGATGCGCGCGATGCCGTCGCCGAGGGAGGTGATGGTGCCGACTTCGTCGACCTGCACCTTCGAGTCGTAGTTCGCGATCTGCTCGCGAAGAAGTTGCGTTATCTCGTCTGCCTTGATCTGAGCCATCTGCTGGTTCCTTTGAGTGGTCAGTGATCAGGGGTCAGGGGTCAGCCATGCCGACACTCTCAACCGATGATTCCGACTGCTACCGTTTTACTTCCAGATTCCAATCCAACCGTTACTACTCAAAACCGATCCCTGATCCCTGCAAATTTCAGCCGGCTACTAATGCTTCTTTCAATCGCGTCAGCCGTCCGCGCACCGAGCCGTCATAGACCGTGGAGCCGATACGCACCACCGCGCCGCCGAGAATCGATGCGTCCTGCTTGAAGCTGGCTTCGACGCGCGCGCCAGCCAGCTTGCCCACGCCGTCCAGCAGCGTCTTCTGCTCCTCGGCGCTGAGCGGCCGCGCGGTCACAATCTCCGCTTCGCGAATGCCGAGCCGCGCACGCAGCTCCGCGCGATACGCAGCAGCCACTTCGTGTACCTGGCCGATGCGGTCGTTGTTGATCAGCACCGCAATCAGGTTGCGCAGCTCCTTCTGCAGGCCGAGCTTCTCGTTCAGCTTGTCGAGAATCGAAACCTTCTGCAGCGCCGTCACGGCCGGGTTCTCAAAGAAAGTCTGCAGCTCCGGGCTTCCTGCCCATGTGGCTTCAAAGTCGGCAAGCTGCTTGTCAATGGCGGCGGTGTCGAGCTTGCGCTCGGTCACCACATCGAGAAACGCCTGCGCGTAGCGGGAGACAAAGGCGGCCATTAGTTGCTGCCCCCTTTCGTCACGTCGCCCACAAACTCGGCAATCAGCGCGCGGTCCGTTTCCGGCGTCAGCACCATCTGCTTCGCGGCCTGCTCAATGGCCAGGTCGGCGGCAAAGCTGCGCAGCCCGCGGCGGGCCTGCGCGGCAGCGGAGACAATCTCCTGCTCGGCGGCAGCCACAATGCGCGCGCTTTCTTCGCCAATGCTGGCCTTGATGCGCGCCTCGTCGCCTTTGGCTTCTTCCTCCACCTGTGCGCGGAGAGCGGCGATCTCCTTGTCGAGGCCGGCAAGCTTGGCTTCCACCGCGCTCAGCCGACTCTTCGCCTCTTCGGTCGCTTTGCGCGCAGAGGCGAGGTCCAGCTTCAGGCCCTCGGAGCGCTTGCGCAGCATCTTCGGCATGATCCGCGCAATGGGAATCACGACGCCGAAGAAGAGAATGGCGAAGTTCAGAATCTCAAAGATGCGCGCCGTCAGCTCCACATGCTGCCTGCGCACGGCCGGAGCAGCGCCATCGTCGTGGAAAACTGCCCTGGAGAGAGAACGCACCATCGGCGTGTGGCGGAAAACGTCGTCGTCCTCGGCCGCGGTCTCCGTGGGGCCTACCTTTTCAATGGCGGCATCGGCGGCAGCCCGGCCCTTGTTTGGGGCAGGCTGGGGGGCGGACTGGGCGGCAGGCGCGGCCTGCTGCGCTTGGACGCGAACGGGCACGGCAAGCCCGGCCAAAAGCAGGACTGGAAGGATTCTCTTGAGGTTGCGAAGGATGAAATCAAACCGTTTCAACGGGTACCCCCGGCCGTAGCGGGCAGCACCGCTCGCACCACCTGGCTGGCCAGCTCGGCCACGGCGGCCTCAATTGCCTGCCGCGCCCTGGCCGCATCGGCCTCCAGCTCTGTCCGGGTCTGGGTCACCCGCGCGCCGGCAGATTTCCGTGCGCCATCCAGCGCCGTATCGCGCTCGGCGTTCCACTGCTTGATACGCTCCTCGCGCGCCTTGAATATCTCGGCCCGCGCCTGACGCAGTTTGGCGGCATATTCAGCGGCCCGCGCCTCTGCCTGGGCAACGGCTTTTTCGGCGTCTTCCACCGCTCCGGCGGTGCGGGCGCGACGCTGCTTCAGCACCGCGCTGAGCGGCCCCTGCACCAGAAACTGGTAAGCCAAAACCAAAACGATGAACAACAAAGAGGTGGGGATGGCCTGGAGAAAGTACCCCTCTAGTTGTTGGAAGATATCTTGCATACAGACACCGTCAATGTCGGGCGGTCAACTCAGCGTTCGATCAGATTTTTTAGAGCGGGTGGAACACCTTTTTGTATCAGGCAGACACGTCCAAGTCAACGCGCGCAAAGCTATCCCGTGCAGCTGCGCGACGTGGCGCGCGAATCCGCGAATCTTAGTGAAATTTGACTTGCTTTCCCCCGGAACAGGCCCATACTAAGACTACCACCCAGACCCGGTTCAGGGTCCAGCGGGCAGGCGGCTTTGGGAAGTCTCTCCACTCCCAGAACCGTCGGCCCGCCTCTTAATTTCCAGGCGATTTCACCCTCAATGCGCGGGCAGCATCATCCGCGCTGGCAGAATCCCCGTCTACCCCCGTGAACACCCCGCCCGGCGGCGCCATCGCCCCGGCGGCCAGCGGCGAATCCGGACCTTCCGGACTTCCCATGCACCACGGAGGAATACGAACCATGCGCAACTCACTCGTAACACTCGCCCTCGGCGGCCTGCTTGTCATCGGCCTGCCTGCCGCCGCACCCGCGCAGGACAACCCTCAATATCAGCAGGGCGGGCCCGGCGGCGGCCGCCACGGCGGCATGAACCCCGACCGCCAGCTCGAGCGGATGACCCGCGAACTCGGCCTTACCACCGACCAGCAGACGCAGATCAAGCCGCTCATCGTCGACCACGACCAGAAGATGCAGGCGCTCTTCCAGAACCAGTCGCTCGCCGAGGACGACCGCCGCACCCAGATGCGCACCCTCAACGAGGGCTACCGCAACAGCGTCAAGGCCGTGCTGACCGACGACCAGAAGCAGAAGTTCGACGCCATGCGGGACCACATGCACCGCGGCGGACCCGAAGGCCAGGGCGGCAGTCCCGACAACGGCAGCGCGCCGCCGCCCCAACCGCCGCAGTAGCCTTGCCCGCCTACTTGCCCGCGCCTACTTGGTCGCGTTCGTAATGAACGCGGCCAGGTCGTCGCGCAGCTTGCGCAGCGCCTCCACGTTCAGATAGATCATGTGGCCCGACGGGTAATAGCCGAACTGCACGTTGCCGCGCAGCGCCGGGTCCAGATTCATGTGGTCCAGGTCGTACTCGGTGGCAAAGAACGGCGTCGCCAGATCGAAGTAGCCGTTGGCTGAAAACACATGCAGGTGCGGATTCTTGCGGATCGCCGCCGCAAGGTCGGCCGCCACATAAGGCTGCGACTGTTCTCCTCCGCCGCTGGTCGGCTTGTGCTTCCAGTCCCACTGGCCGATCGAGTCCGCGCTGGGCCGGTACTCGTCGGTCGAGTCGTACTTGAGCTCGCGCTCGAGATAGTCGTGCAGCGCGGCAACAAATGCGCCGCTGATGCCCGTGTCGGAGGCGTCGTAGCTGGGATACTCGCCGGCCGCGTCGGTGTCTACCCCCTCGAATCGCATGTCATAGCGGCCCAGCGTCTTGCGGTCGTCGCGCAGCACCTCTTTCCGGAACCGCGTAGGCGAAATGCGCAAATTCGCTTCCTTGATGTAGTCCACGCTCAGGCCGGTAAAGTGCGCCACCTGCTTGGCCACCTCATCCAGCTGCGCCGCGGGCAGGTTATCTCCCATAAACAGCGCCGCGGCGTAGGGCCCGGCTGCAAACTCCCGCGCCTGCTGCACCCACGCGGCCACGTCGGCCGGCTTGTCGGGAATCTTGTTGAAGTACCACGCCGCCGCCGCATAGCTGGGCAGGTTGAAGATGTAGATGTTGTCGTAGCCGCCGGCGCGCACGTTGTAGTTCAGGATTGAAGAGATCAGCGCGACGCCGTTCAACTGCACACCGTCGTTGCCCAGCATGTCCGCCAGCGCCGCCGAGCGCGTGGTGCCATACGACTCGCCGATGAGAAACTTGGGCGAGTTCCACCGCTGGTTGACGGTCAGGTAGCGCTGAATGAATTTGTCGAAGGCATGCAGGTCTTCGTCCACTCCGGTAAAGTCCTTCGCCGTGCCCTTGCCCACGGCGCGCGAGTAGCCGGTAAGCGGCGCATCGATAAACACCAGGTCCGTCTTATCCAGCAGCGAGTACTGGTTGGGCACCAGCTTGAACGGTGGCCCCGCCGTCGGGTTGGGGCTGTCGGTCTCCACGCGCACCGGCGAGAACGACCCCATGTGCAGCCAAAGCGTGGCCGAGCCCGGCCCGCCGTTATAGAGAAAGCTCACCGGCCGCGTCGTGGGGTCAGCGCCATCCAGCGTGTAGGCCACATAGAAGATGCTGCCGTTGGGCTTGTCGTCCGCGTCGCGGATCAGCAGATTGCCCGCCGTGGCCGTGTACTTCAGCACTTTGCCGTCGAGCGTGAGCTGGTGCTGCGTAGCCACGGGCTTCTCCGGCGGAATCGGCGTCTCCTTGTCCTTGTCGGCATCCTTGTGCTGGTCGGCATTGGGCGCGGGCGGCTTGTCCTGCGCGCTCACTGTCCAGGCCGCGCATGCAAACCCCAAAGCAAAAAGAAAAACAATACGACGCATCATCGGCAAACAACCTCCATGATTCAATTCTGCGTGCTCACTTCGTCTTACTTCATCCAGCTGGGCTTGGGCCCGGCCACGCTTTCATCCCTGGTCAGAAATCCCTGCGTGCGCAGCCATGTTTCGAGCAGCGGCGGCCACTGGTCCAGCACCATATCGCCCTTGCCCAGGCCCGAACCGTGCGCGCCGTGGGGAAAGATATGCGCCTCGCTGGGCACGCCGGCCTTCACCAGCGCCTCATAGAACCGCAGCCCCTGCTCCACGGGAACAGTCTCGTCGTCGAAGGTATGCACCCAGAACGTCGGCGGCGTGTCCTTCGTGACAAATAAATCGGGAGAATACGCCGCACGCAGTGCCTCGCACCGATCCATCAGGTGGAAGCTCTCGCAGTAGCTCAGATGCGAGGTGTCCGTCGAGATCGCGCCGATCCACGGATACACCAGCACCATCGCATCCGGCCGGCTCGAAACGCGGTCGATGGGGTCCTCGGCTTCCGGATTGCCCGGCACAAACTGCGTGCCTGTGAGCGCGGCCAGATGCCCGCCCGCGGAAAAGCCGATGACCACAATGCGGTGCGGATTGATGAAGTAGTCCCGCGCCCGCGCCCGCACCGTCTGGATCGCGCGCCGCGCATCGAGCAGCGGAACCGGCAGCACATAGCCATGCGAGGTGAGCCGGTAGCTCACAATGAACGCACGAAACCCGCGCTGCGCAAACCAGTCGGCCACCTGCCGGCCCTCGAGATTGCCGGCAAGGCCGGAATATCCGCCGCCGGGAAAAATCACCACCGCCGAGCCGTTGTCGTGGCCCTCCTGCGGCTCAAAGATGGTCAGCGTGGGAATGTCGTCGCAGCTGGTGCCATGCGCCTGCGGTGCTGGGCCCGGCCACAAGCGCACCGTCTGGATGCCGAGATAGTCGTTGTTCTCGCCCGGCTTGGCGCAGGGCTCCTTTTGCGCATGGGCCGCAACCGCGACCCCCAGCGCCAACGCGCACACCAGCACAAATCGCTTCATGGAAGGCCGTTCCCCCGATGGCCGCGATTATAGCGGCACAACCTGCGATCAGTTGTCAGTATCCGTCGGTTTACAACGAGAGCGAAGCATGCCCGCTGCAGCTTGAAGCGCCTGCCTCAGCGACGAGCCGTTCCGCCAGCTCGAATCCGTAGCGGCCAAAATAATAAGCCGCGCCGTGCACCCGCTCCTGCAACACGCCGCCGGGATAGAGCGCGCGCGTAATCGCGTCGGCGTGCCGCTTCAGCGACTCTTCCTTCTGCATCTGGAAATTTGCGGCGAGGCGTCGCAGCCGATTCATCTGGTAGCGCAGCTTGCGCGCCGCCGTGTCTCCCGAGCGGCCCAGCCCTTCGTCGAGCGCATGCATCCACTCAAGCAGCGGCGTCAGCTCTTCATCCAGCGCATTGCCCGCAGCCGCCAGCTTCGTCTTGCCTTCCACAGGCATGGCGCGCGCCGCCAGCAGCTGCGCCAGCGAGTCGGCGTTCTCTTGAAACACGCGGTCGAGCGTGAGCTCGTGCTTCCGCAGCAGCTCCCCAATGGCAGGCTCAATGAGCGTCGCCGAAAAGCGCGGCTCGGAGTGCGTCATGCGGCCCAGAATCTTGTCGAAGAGCACCGCCGACTGCGCGAAGTAGGCAATCTCCGCCGGGCCGCCGATAGTCAGCGAAGTCGAAAACAGATAATCCTGAAACACCGGCCGCAGCAGCGCGGCCGGAGAAATGCGCTCCGGCTCGGCGGCAAGAATGCCCACGAGGTCGGCGGTCGCAAACTTCTCCCGCCCCGCCTGCCACAGCCCGCCCGGCTCGGCCGCGCTCGCGGGCGTGCGCTTCAGCGCCACGCGCGCGCCGGTCTTCGCATCAATCAAGAAGAGCAGGCTCGATTGCGCCGCGACAGCAACCTGCGCATGATAGCCCGCAGCCGCCAGCGCGCGATTGCGCTCTTCCAACGCTGCGTGCAGCTCGTCGCCACGCTCCAGCGCCGCCTGCAGCACCGGCGCGCCCATGCGATGCGCCTCGCGGCCCTCGGCATCGAAGATCAGCAGCCCCTGCGCCGCAAAAGCCTTGGCATAAAACTCCGCGAATGCCTGCCCGAAAGTCCGGCCCGGCTTGTAGGCCGCGGCCAGCGCTTCCATCGCATCGGAGTAGCCGATCAGCTCCCACGCCTGCTCCAGCAGCGGCGCAATGGTCTCATCCAGCACAACCCCGCCCACGCGCACCGGCGCGGCAGGCGCTTTCTCATAGACCAGCTTCTTCAGCTCGCGGCGCGAGGGAAACGTGACGTGATTGATCTCGGCAAAATCGTGATCCTCGGTCGCAAGCCAGAAGACGCCCACATGCGGCTTGCCCGCCTCCGTAGCCTGCCGCGCGCGCGCCAGCGCCGTCGCGGCCTTGAGCGGCGTAAACAGCGGTCCGCCAAACAGGCCCACCTGCTGCCCGGTGACCACAATCCCCGCACCGCCGCGCAGCTTTTCAATTGCAGCAGAACCCGCGCCTGCACTCGCTCCCACACTCGCGCCCGGGTTCTGCGCCGCCAGGAGATCGACAATGTGCGTCCAGTGCGCGGGAAGCGCCGGGCGCGTCTGCCACGCCGAATCAAACGGAACGAAGCCGTAGAAAGGCCGCACCCCCGCCGCGTCCGCGCAAAAGTCGGAGAAGAGCCGGCTCAGACCCGGCGCTACGGCTGCAGGATGACAGTCTGCGATCGACAACACGTTCCTTCCGGCCAGAGGGGTGAGTGCCGAGACCCGTTCAAGGCTCACGGGGAAATACGGCTCAGTTAAGGATGCCATGCCGGGGCGAATCGATGCACAACAGCGCGCTGGCTTATTCTGGTACTTCATCGGATTTCTGTTCTTAAGGAGAACGCACGCGATGCCCAGCAAGCCCAAGGCGGCCAAACCCGCCAAGCCCAAGAAGCTGAAAGCCGGCAAAGGCCAGCCCGCCACCCAGCAAACCGCCAAGCTGCTCAGCTCCGTGGTGGTCTACGAGGGGCCGCTGTTCCGCGTGCGCCACGACAAACTCATCGAGCCCAGCGGTGAGCGCCAGGAGCGCGACGTCATCCGCCACAACGGCAGCGTCGTCATCCTCGCCCTCGATCCATCCAAAAGCAAGAAAGACCCGTGGATCGTCATCGAGCGCCAGTATCGTCACGCCGCCAACCAATATCTGTGGGAGCTGCCCGCGGGCAAGCTCGAGGCCGGCGAGGACGCCGTCGTCGGCGCGCAGCGCGAGCTCGAAGAAGAGACCGGCTACCGCGCCAAGAAGTGGAAGCCGCTGGTCGAGTACTACGCCAGCCCCGGCTTTCTCGGCGAATCCATGAAGGTCTTTTTGGCCGAAGGCCTCATCGCCGGCGACGCGCACCCTGAAGCCGACGAGCACATCGAGTTCCGCTTGGTAAAGCTCTCCGACGTGCTCAAGATGATCGACAAGGGCGCGATCCTCGACGGTAAAACCCTCACCACCGTGCTGCTCTACACGCGCATGCTGGCCAAAAAGAAGAAAAAATAACCCAGCCGGTGGCGCACGAGGGTCGACTGTTGCCGCATTGCCCCATGAAATTCCGCTATGTCCGCGGCCGCCTGCCGGCGCAGCCGCGCATTCTGGACATCGGCTGCGGCAACCACTCGCCCACGCTCACCAGGCGCTGGTTCCCCGGCTGCACTTACGCCGGCGCGGACATCCAGCAGTACAACAACAACGCCGCCGATCTCGCCGTGATCGACGCCTTCTATCCCGTCGGCGCGGACGGCTCCGGCTACGACGCGATTCCCGACGCCAGCTTCGACCTCGTGCTCCTCAATCACGTCGTCGAGCACATGGCCGACCCCGCGCCCATCGTCGCCGCGCTCTGCGCCAAGCTCCGCCCCGGCGGTCTCATCTGGATCGCCTTCCCTTCCCTGCGTAGCCTTTCACTGCCCCACTCAGACGACGAAACCCTCAACTTCTGCGACGACCCCACCCACATCCGCGTGCCAGGCGTGCGCGAGATCGCCAACATCCTCCTCGCCAACGGCGTCACGATCCTCCACGCCGGCCGCTCCCGCGAGGGCTTCCTCACCACCCTCGGCGACATCGTCAAGCTCGCCAGGCGGCTGCTGCGCCGGCTTGTTACCGGGCGTTTCTCGGGCCGGGGCATGTGGTACATCCTCGGCTTCGAGGATCACGTCCTCGGCCAGCGAATGCCCGCCGCATAGAAAAAATCCGCCGGCACTTGGAGTGCGGTACAACCCAGATAAATCAGGGATTTCATCACTGGCCGGAGGCTCCTCCTTCGGTCTGTCTCACTTTGTGGAGTCTGTCTTCAATCTTTCAATCAACCTTTCGCAGACTTTTCTCGTCATACCGGTATACGGCTCATACTCCCGGTCCCTTCATGCGCCGTTTAACAATTCACACCGGAAAGGCAAGCCTGTGGCTCAGTACAAAGGCAAGGTCAAGTGGTTCAATAACGCCAAGGGCTACGGATTCATCGGGCGCGAGGACGGCCCCGATGTGTTCGTCCATTACTCGGCAATTCAGCTGGACGGATACAAGACTCTGAAGGAAGGCGACGACGTCGAATTTGACATCGTGCAGGGCACGAAGGGCCCACAGGCAGATGGCGTGAACCGTCTGCGCGACGCCGCCCACAACGCAGCCTGATCGCTGATCCGCCCCCGGCGCGCCCGCCAGCGGGTTGCGCCCCTAGCTCGACGCGTGTGCGCCCTTGCGGTGGCCTTGCCACTGTGCAAAGCGGCAGGGGTCTTTCTGTGCCTGAATCAAATCCCACCCCCATCGCCCCTCTTCCACTTCCCTGCGCATCGTAGATACTGTTCGCGGAGATCAATTCTGCGCGGAGACTCGCTTTGGACAACCCCACCATCGCCCACCTGCTGGCCGAAACCGCCGACCTGATGGAGATCGACGGCGCAGACAGCTTCCGAATCCGCAGCTATCGCCGCGCCGCCGAAGCCGTGGAGCAGACCACCGTCGATGTCGCATCCATCGCCGGCGACAACGCCCGCCTCCTTGAGATTCCCGGCATCGGCAAGAGCATGGCTGCGCACCTCCAGGCCATCGCCGAAACCGGCACCATGCCCCTGCGCGACGAGCTCGTCGCCAAATACGGCACCGGCATCCTCGACCTGCTCAAACTCCCCGGCATGGGTCCCAAGACCATCGCGCTCTTCTGGTCGGCCGCGCAAATCGCATCGATTGACCAGCTCGCCGAAGCCATCGAATCCGGCAAGCTCGCCGATCTGCCTCGCATGGGCGTCAAGCAGCTCGACAAGCTTCGCAAAGGCATCGAGGACTACCGCCGCAGCGCCGGCCGCTTCCGCATCGACGAGGCCGAGGACGCCGCCAACCGGCTCATCGAATACTTGCTCAAGTTCAACGGCATCGAACGCGTCACCCCCGCCGGCAGCCTGCGCCGCGGCCGCGAAACCTGCGGCGACCTCGACCTGCTCGTCACCGGCCCCTGCTGCCAGCCCGCGCACACCCAGGCCGCCGTCGATTACATCGCCGCCTATCCCGGCATCCACAGCATCATCGCCAAGGGCGAAAACAAGATCAGCTTCTATCTCGCCAACAGCCTCCAGGTCGACGTGCGCCTGCTGCCCTCCGAGTCCTACGGTGCGGCCCTGCAATACTTCACCGGATCGAAAGCCCACAACGTCTCGCTCCGCCAGCGCGCCCTCAAAATGGGTTACACCCTCAGCGAGTGGTCCCTCGCCCGCCTCGACGACGAATCCGTCGTCGCCGCCGCCACCGAGGAAGAGATCTACGCCGCACTCGGCATGGACTGGATGCAGCCCGAGATGCGCGAGAACCTGGGCGAAATTGAAGCCGCCGCCCACCACAAGCTGCCGAAGCTGATCGAACTCGAAGACATTCGCGGCGACGTGCACATGCACACCACCGCCACCGACGGCCACAACTCCATCCGCGAGATGGCCGACGCCGCTCTCGCGCGCGGCTACCAGTACATCGCCATCACCGACCACTCCAAAAACCTCGCCATGACCAACGGCCTCGACGACAAGCGCGCCCTCGAGCACATCAAAAAAATCCGCGAAGTCGACAAAGAGATGGAAGGCAAAATCCGCGTCTTCCCCGGCATCGAGGTCGACATCCTCGCCGACGGCGCGCTCGACCTCGACAACGAAACCCTCGCGCAGATGGAGATCGTCATCGCCAGCGTGCACACGCGCCTGGAGCAGCCCCGCGACGAGATGACCGCCCGCGTCCTCCGCGCCCTCGAAAACCCCTACACGCGCATCCTCGGCCACCCCACCGGCCGCCTGTTGCTGCGCCGCGAGCCCTTCGCCATCGACATTGGCGCCGTCCTCCGCCGCGCCGCCGAGCTGGGCGTGGCCGTGGAGCACAATGCCGCACCCGAGCGCCTCGACCTGAGCGACCGCGACCTGCGCCTCGCCAAGGAAACCGGCTGCAAGATCGTCATCAACACCGACGCCCACGACACCCGCCACCTCGCCAAAATGATCTACGGCATCCGCCAGCTCAAGCGCGCCTGGCTCGGCCCCCAGGACGTGCTGAACACCCGCGGGCCAAAAGAATTTCTCGCCGCGCTCCGTCCCCGCCCCTGAACAAGACCGCCACAAAACTGGCGACGCAGGATGGCTGGGTGACGACAACGGCATTTTAAGGGACCTATTCGAAATAGGTTCGATAGTCCATCATTCAGGACTACCGCGAACTCAATACAAACTTATTGCCCTCCAAATCTTCGAATATGGCCGAAGTGCCCCAGGATTCCTTTTTGGGATTTTGGAAGAACCTTACGCCGCGCTGTCCTAGGGATTCAGCAGTCTGAAAAACATCATCGCACCAAAATGAGATCGGTTGAAATGTACCAATGCGATCCTCGTGTCCCTCTGGCGTGAAGAGCGACAGACCAGAGTCGGCGCCGGGGATAGACAGCTCAATCCACCGCTGACCGCCCGGGACGAACTCCTGGTCAGTGATTACCTTGAACCCCAATGCCTCGGTGTAGAACTTCAACGCCTCGTCCTGGTGTCGCACCGGAACGCTGATGAATTTAATTCCACGAATCATTTCTCTTAATTCCTCCCGAAAACAGCCTAAGGAACCTATCGAGCGGAAGCAATCTCCTATTCGTTGCTATACCATTGAAAGGTATAGCCATGAGAAACGACATCATTCTCGATCCCTACATTCACGGAACGTTATTGCGCGACTTGGTTGGCCACGACCATAAGCCTGCCGCCTTTCTTGTCTACCTATGGCTATATGCCGAGCAACAACGCCTAGGGAAGACAATTGCGATTAGCTACGCCAGCCTGGCGGACGATACGGGCCTCTCGCGCTCTGCCTCACAGACCGCCGTTGCATGGCTGGTTCGGCGTAAGTTGCTCACCGTAACCAAAGAGGCCCTGACTGCTACGCCGATTTATTCCGTACAGCGTCCATGGCGACGATAGAAATCAGCACAATGCTGCGGGGATCAGTAACGATATGTCGGCTTCTCGCCAGCAAAACCTGCCCGAGCGGCGCTGCCTCAATGCAGTTCTGTGCCCCCGGCCCCGCGCGCAGCATCCTATCCCCAGCAGGGCATCTCCCCCGCCCTGCGGTAACCGCTAAGCCGCACCGGATGGCACGCTCCGCAGAGTACGAAAGCCGTGTGTACCGCTGAATTCTTCGCCGGGCCTGTCGCAACGGCGCTAAGATAGGCGCGAGTGAGATAAGGGCGCTATGAGTCTGCTTCAACAATCCCCGCTGGAACTGGACGACGCCGCCAAGGGCGAATCGCTCACCAAGGGCACCAGCCACATTGTGCTCGCCGCCGTCGTGGCCGCCGTGGTGGTCACCGCCGCCATCGCCATCTACGTCATCGCCGGCCAAAAGCCGCCCGTCGCCACCGGCGAAATCCTCGACGTGTGGGCGCGGCCTACGCATGTGGTCACGCCTGGCTTTGATGCCAACGGCGATGCCATGTCCCAGTCCAGCTATGACCAGGTGCTGGTCTTCACCCACGTGCGCCTGCATAACCAAAGCAAGCAGCCGCTGTTTCTGCATGAGGTTCTGACCAACATCACCCTGCCCGACGGCACCGTGGACTCCAGCACGGCCACCAGCGCATCGATGTATGAGCGCTTCTTCCAGGCCTATCCCGAGTTCGCGCAGTGGCACGCGCCCGCCCTCAACGCCACGGACCTGACCATCGATCCCGGCCAGACCGTGGAAGGCACCTTCGTGACGTCCTTCAAGATGTCGAAGGAGCCGTGGGACGCGCGCAAGGGACTCGACTACACCTTCAACTTCCGGTATCAGTCGCCCATCAAGCTCACGCCCCCGGTCTCGATTCAGGCCTCTGTTACTGACCGCTAGGCGGCGCGCCCGCCGTCTTCGGCGTGGAGAGATACCCCGAGATCTGGTTCTTCGAGCCAATCGTGTTCACGACGATCTCGTAAAGCCCCGGATCCTTGCCGCTGTAGAACTGCAGCGGCTCGTTCACGTTGCGATCCTTCTTCTCGTAGCTGCGGTCGTCCGCGTACACCACCAGCGTGAACCGGCTCTTCTTCTGGTCGGCCTTCTTCAACTCCAGGCTCACCGTGCCCACAGCCTTTTTCTGGCCCTTGGTCAGCGTGAACTCGTAGTAGTTGCGGTCGCCCTTGTGCTTCAGAATCTCCAGCTCGTCGTGGTTGCGCGCAATCAGGCTGGAGTGGTCGCTCAGGTCGCCCTTCATCGACTGCAGCTGCGTCAGCGCCCCGGCCACATCATTCTGCGTCTTGCCCAGATCGGTCTTCACGCCGCCCACGTCGGTCTTCACGTTGGTCAGGTCGCTTGACACCGCGCTCACCTGCGCGGCCGTCTGCTTCTGCGCCGTCTCCAGCTTTTTGCTCTCCTGCTCCTGGCGCGCAATAATCTGATCCGCGCGCTGGTCCAGCTGCTTCTGGGTCAGGCCCAGGCTCTTGCCCAGCTCGTCGGTGGCCACCGTCAGCCGTGCCTTGGTTTCGCGCAGGTCGGCGGCCAGCTTCACATTCTGCTGGTTGGCGTCGTTCATCGCCGCTTCCTGTCGGGTCAGCCGGCTGTTCAGCGTATAGCTCCACACCAGCCCGCCCAGCGCCAGCAGCAGCGTCGCGCCAATCACTCCCAGCAGCGCGCCGGAATGCGTTCTCGGGACACTCGCCTCAGGCTCTACGTCACTCATGGATTCGTCCTTTCGGGCCGGCTGCGGCCTGTCTTCGCGCCGCTGCCTCGCCTGTTGGCCCATCCTATCTCGTTTGAGGCCGATGCGGAATGCCTTTGTGTGTCCTCCCCCGCCCATCACGCCCGCATTCCGTACCCTCCGCGGAAGAACGCCCGCGTCCAATTTCCTCCCCGCCGTGACAACCCGGCAATCGCTGGTCTATAAAGGACTTTGCCGCACTTTTCACCTCCGGCGCTCAAAAGGCTATCTTCGAGTTCCTCGAACGCCGGTCCGTGACCGGGAAATCTGCGTCTCCCTATAAGGGCTTGTTCCTGCACCCTTCGCCCGGGACGCATTCCCGCTGAAATTGCCGGAGAAGTACGCCTTCCGGCCGATAAACTGTATGTCTTCAACCGCATGAGGGGAGTCTCAAGGCCATGTCTACAGCTGTTGCCGGTAAGGGTCTGGAAGGAATTGTCGCCGCTAACTCCGGCATTTGCTGGATCGATGGCGATGCGGGCGTGCTCGCCTATCGCGGCATCGACATCCACGAGCTGGCCGAGAAGTCGACCTTCGAGGAGACCACCTACCTGCTGTGGAACGGCTGCCTGCCCGGCGCGGAAGCCCTGCGCGAGTTCCAGGCCCAGCTTTCCCTCGCCCGCGAAATTGATCCCCGCATCATCGACCTGCTGCGCAGCTTTCCGCCCAACGCCACTCCCATGGAAGTGCTGCGAACTGCGGTGTCGGCGTTGAGCTTCTATGACGCCGACGAGAAGGACAACACCCACGACGCCAACGTGCGCAAAGCCTACCGGCTCACCGCGCAGATGGCCATGCTGGTCGCCATCTACGACCGCATCCGCAAGGGCCTCGAAATTATCCCGCCCGACCACTCCCTCAGCCACGCCGGCAACTTCCTCTGGATGCTCAACGGCGTCAAGCCCTCCGAGACCGCGACCCGCACCCTCGACATCGCCCTCATCCTCCACGCCGACCACGAGCTCAACGCCTCCACCTTCGCCGCCCGCGTCATCGCCGCCACACTCTCTGACATTCACTCCGCCATCACCGGAGCCATCGGCGCGCTCAAGGGCCCGCTGCACGGCGGCGCCAACGAGGCCGTGATGCGCCTGCTGCTCACCATCGACAAGGACGGCGCCGACCCCGTCGAATACGTGAAGAACATGCTTGCCGCCAAGCAGAAGGTCTCCGGCTTCGGCCACCGCGTCTACAAAACCGAGGACCCCCGAGCCACCCACCTGCGCCGCATGAGCGAACAGCTCGGCAAGGACTCCGGCCAGCACCAAGTGGTTCGACATGTCCCGCGCCATCGAGCTCTACATCAACAAGGAAAAGAAGCTCAACGCCAACGTCGACTTCTACTCCGCCTCCACCTACACCATGCTCGGCATCGACATCGACCTCTTCACGCCCATCTTCGCCGTCAGCCGCGTCGCCGGCTGGGCCGCCCACGTCATCGAGCAGCTCGACGACAACCGCCTCATCCGCCCCCGCGCCGACTACATTGGCCCCGAGTACCCCTCGCCCTGGATCGCCGTGGATAAGCGGAACTAAGCGCCGCAGTCACGCAAAAAGATAATCCGCAAATTCCTTGCGAGTTTGCGGATTCATTTCATTAATTTGCTATCTTCAGAATCCTCGCGGCCGGGCGCATTTGCTCAGGCGATCGCCTCGGCGTAAGCCGGATGCCGGCTTCTTCCGCCACACGGAATCCAGGCCAAATCAATCCCGCCTCGTGCTACTCTTGCATCTCCCCGCTTGTCCTGAAACTCCTCGACAGCAGAACCAAAAGCCCATCCTGGCGTAGGAAAGGAATTGCTCCATGATTTTGGGAATGAGTCTTGCCCTGTTTACCGCGATCCACGTCGGCATCAGCCTCATCGGCATTGCCTCGGGCTTCATCGTGCTCCTCGGCATGCTGCGCGGCCGCGCGCTCCCCGCCGTCAACGCGCTGTTTCTCATCACCACCGTGCTCACCAGCCTCACCGGCTTCCTCTTCCCGTTCAAAGGAATCACGCCGGGCATCGTGGTCGGCATCCTGTCGATCGTGGTCTTGGTGCTGGCCATCGCGGCGCGCTATATGGGCCATCTGGCCGGCGGCTGGCGCGGCACCTACGTCGTCACCGCCACCATCGCGCTCTACTTCAATGTCTTCGTCTTCGTGGTGCAGTCGTTTGAAAAGGTCCCCTCGCTTCACGCCCTCGCACCCACGCAGACCGAGATGCCCTTCAAACTCGCGCAGCTCGCGGTGCTGGTGCTCTTCATCGCCGCCGGCGTTTCGGCATTTCGCCGCTTCCGTCCCGTGCTCTAGCGCCTTCGAAGACAGCGCGGCTCACCCCCGCCGCATGACCTAGGTTTTGGACAGTGGTTCTTAAAAGGATACGACTCTGACAATGACTCCATTAATCGCCAGTTTCCTCATAAGCGGCGGCGGCCCACTCACCCGCAACGAGATCATTCTGTTCTCGCTGGTCGTGGGGACCGGTCTGCTCATCGCGATCTGCTGGGGGGCCGTGGAGGAATGGATTGAACGCACGCGCGGTCGCAATTGGCCGACGGTCTCCGCCGTCATTGATATCGTCAGCGTCGCTTTCATAGAAGATGATTCCCTTATCCCGCCCAGCCAGCCCAGTTTAGATAGCTCCCACTACAAGGCCACGCTTACGTATACCTACAACAATCCCGAGCAGCAGATGGGCGACTACAGCCGGGATTTTGCGAGCAAGGAAGACGCTGAGGACTGGGCTAACTCCTACAAAGGCGAAACCGTCAAGATCCACGTAGACCCGCGCGACCCCACGCGTTCGCTGTTGCGAGAAGAAGATCTTTAAGCGGTAGGAGAGGCGACGCAACCAGGAGCGCGGCTCAACCCCGCCGCGCCTTCCACAGCAGATACAGCCCCCACGCCGCCACCGTGCTGGCGTCGGCAATTGTGCCATCGCGCATCATCTGCTCGAATTCCTCAATCGCCACGCTGCGCACCGTGAGATCGTGCTCCTCGGCATCGCGGTCGGTCGCGGACTGCGTCAGCCCCGTCGCCAGATACACATGCTGCTTCTGCTTCGCAAAGCCGTAAGCAATCCACAGCGTGCCGAGATACGTCATCTGCGCAGCTTCAAGCCCCGTCTCCTCGCGCAGCTCGCCGCGCGCCAGCTCTTCGGCATCGGCGACTTCCATCTCCCAGCCGCCCTGCGGCAGCTCCAGCGCCCGCTGCTGGATGGTGTAGCGAAACTGCTCCACCAGCCACACGCGGCCCTCGTCGATGGGCAGAATCGCGGCGCAGTCATCCTTGTCGACCACGCCGTAGATGCCCTTCTGCCCGTTCGAGCGCAGAATCTCATCTTCGCGCAGCCGCAGCCAGTGGTTGCGATAAATTTCGCGGCTTGAAAGTGTGGTGATCGACGGCGGCTGTTCCGGCGCGGTCATACGGTCCCCTTTGCCTTCGACCATAAACGCCGCGGCGCAGAGCTGCAATGCGCGCAATGTAAATCAGTGGCCGCGCAAACGGTATTCGCGCAGCCGGCCCACCAGCGACGCCGGCCCGCTGACCGAAAGATGGACAAGATTGCCCTCGTAGGCGCGCGCGTGCACCACCATGCCCGCATCAATCGCGGCCAGCACCGCGCCTTCGTTCTGTGGCACGCGCAGTTCGGCATCGACCACAGGGTCGGACTGCAGCGCGTCGTCCATCGCCGCGAGCAGCGCATCGATTCCCTCGCCCGTCTGCGCCGAGACCAGCACTTCGCCGCGCGCCTCCAGGCCTTCACGCTCATGCGCACTCAGCAGATCGACTTTGTTCAGCACTTCGATGCGCGGCTTGCGCAGCGCTTCAAGCTCGCCCAGCACCTTCTCCACCTGCGCCTTCTGCTCGTCGCCATACGAGGACGCGGCATCGCGCACGTGCAGCAGCACCTCGGCCTGCTCCACCTCTTCGAGCGTGGCGCGAAAGCTGGTGACCAGCGTGTGCGGCAGGTTGCGGATGAAGCCCACCGTGTCCGACAGCAGCACCTTGCGCCGGCTGGGCAACTCGATTGCGCGCAGTTTCGGGTCGAGCGTGGCAAACATCCGCGACGACTGCAGTACATGCGCGCCCGTCAGCCGGTTGAAGAGCGTGCTCTTGCCCGCATTGGTATAGCCGACAAGCGCCACCGTGGGCACAGGCGCAGACTCGCGCCGCTGCCGCTGTTGCCGCCGCACGCGCCGCACGGCTTCGAGATCGCTCTTTACCTGGTCAATGCGCCGCTGAATCTTGCGCCGGTCGGTCTCGAGCTGCGTCTCGCCCGGTCCGCGCGTGCCAATGCCGCCGCCCAGCTGCGACATGGCTTTGCCGCGCCCGGCGAGCCGCGGCAGCATGTACTCAAGCTGCGCCAGCTCCACCTGCAACTGGCCTTCGCGGGTCCGCGCATGCCGCGCAAAAATGTCGAGGATCAGCTGCGTGCGGTCGAGCACGCGGCATGGCAGCGCAGCCTCAAGATTGCGCAGTTGCGTCGGCGTCAGGTCGTGATCGAAGAGCACCAGATCCGCGTTCGTCGACGCGGCGACGCCCGCAATCTCCTCCACCTTGCCCGCACCGATCAGCGTTGCCGGGTCGGGCCGCTGCCGCCGCTGCAATAACTCAGCCGCAATCACGCCGCCCGCGCTCAGCACCAGCTCGCGAAACTCCGCCAGCGACTCGTCGGCATCCATGCCCGGACCGGCCGCGGCTACGGGAGCGCCGTCGTCTTCCTCTGCATCGCGCACCGCCGCGGCGCGCGCGGCGGCAACGCCCGCACGGTTCAGCGCGCGGCTGCGGAACTCCACGCTCACGAGCACGGCGCGCTCCGCACCGTTTCCAGGCGCAGAGCTACCCGTCGACGCGGACTGCACGACTGCCTTGTGCCGCACGCCGTCTTGCTTACCTGCCAATGAGGAACGCTCCCCGATCTAGCGCTGTTCCGCCGTAGCCGCGGTCGCCGGCGCGGGAACCGCGGCCGGGCCAAGGCCGGTGTGCGTCGCAGGCGGGCGATGCTCAGAGTGCAGCACGCTGCGATTGCTCACCACCGTCGAAATGGCGTGTTTGAAGATCAGTTGCTCCTGGCTGTTGTTCTCGAGTAGCACCGAGTACTTGTCGAAGGAGCGGATCTTGCCGGTCAGCTTGACACCGCTGACCAGGTAGATCGTGATCGGGGTTTTGTCTTTGCGGACGGTATTCAGGAAAGTGTCCTGAATGTTTTGTGCCGGCTTGTTTTCCATTGCCGATCTCCTGCTTTCGTAATTTGGGGGTGGTCGGCGCCAACGTCCTTGCGCCTTTCGTTAAAAATCAAAACCGCGGGGGCGGTGCCGGAAGTCCCGGCGCCGTCTGGTCCCGCAATGTGTCAACAATAGCGAGGTTCTGCCGCCTTTTCAACTCCGCTCTAGCCGCCAGAAGCCCGTCCGGCGGGCAAACCCGATTTGGGACATCCCGCGCCTCGCTGCTGCTACCCTATTTTGGTGCCGGACCGCGTTCAACCTCCCGTGCCTTCTGCCGTGCAACCAGTTCCCATGCTCGACCTCAAGCGCCAGTACCAGCCGCTGCATGCCGAGCTGCTGGCCGCCCTCGATCATGTACTGCAGACGCAGCAGTTTATCCTCGGTGAGCCAGCCGCGGCCTTTGAGCGCGCCGCCGCTGAACAGCTCTCCGTCTCTCATGCCATTGGATGCTCCTCCGGCACAGACGCGTTGTGGCTGGCCCTGGCCGCCGACGGAATCGGTCCCGGCGACGCCGTCATCACCACGCCCTTCAGCTTCTTCGCCTCGGTCAGCGCCATTCTCCGCGCCGGCGCTACGGCCGTGCTGGCCGACATCGACCCAGCCACGTTTAACCTTGATCCCAAAGCGGTTGAGGCCGTTTTGAAGAGCCCGCGCAGGCCTGAAGTTCGCGCCATTTTGCCTGTCCATCTCTACGGCCAGTGCGCCGATTGGACTGCGTTTCTCCCGGTCTCTCAAAAAAGTACGGACTCAAACTGATTGAAGACGCGGCGCAGGCCTGGGGCGCTCAATGGCAAGGCGTGCCCGCCGGAGCGCTGGGCGATGCCGCTGCCTTCAGCTTTTATCCCACCAAGAACCTGAGCGCGGCAGGCGATGCCGGCATGATCGCGACAAATTCAGACGACCTGGCCGAGCGCGCCCGCATGTTGCGCCAGCACGGCATGCGCCGTCGCTACCACCACGACGAGGTGGGCTGGAACACCCGCCTGGACGGCTTCCAGGCCGCCATCCTGTCCGTGAAACTAAAGTACATCGCCGGATGGAACCACGCCCGCCGCATCGTCGCCGCACGCTACGACCGGCTCTTCCGCGCCGTGGGACTGGCCGAAGCAGGCCCATATCCCGCGCACGGCGTGGTGCTGCCGCACGAAGTCCCCGGCTCGCGTCACGTCTGGCATCAATATGTCATCCGCACCGCGCGCCGCGACGAGCTGCGCGCCTTCCTCACCGAGCGCAGCATCGGCTCGGAGATCTACTATCCCGTCCCGCTGCACCTGCAGGAAGCGCTGAAGCCGCTGGGCTACAAGCAAGGTGACTTCCCTGAGGCGGAGCGCGCCGCGCGCGAAGTCCTCGCCCTGCCCATTTTTCCCGAATTGCGCCCGGACGAGCAGCAGATCGTAGTGGATGCAATCGCGGCGTGTCTAGGCTAGCTGTCACAGCAGGCGCACCGCGCCATGCCGTAAAATCGCACTCATATGAAGTGTCCCTATTGCGGCTTTGCCCAGGACCGTGTGGTCGACTCGCGCGAAAGCAAGGAGGCCGATTCCATCCGCCGCCGCCGCGAGTGCGAGAGCTGCAATCGCCGCTTCACCACCTACGAGCGCATCGATGAAATCCCGTACATGGTCGTGAAAAAAGACGGCCGCCGCGAGCGCTTCGACCGCCAGAAGGTCCTGAGCGGCCTGCTGCGCGCCTGCGAAAAGCGGCCTGTGTCTTCCGTCCAGCTTGAAAAGATCGTGGACGCCACCGAGAGCTACCTGATCGACGCGCCCGAGCGCGAGCGCACCACCAGCGAAGTGGGCGAGCTGATCATGCAGCATCTCAAAGGCCTCGACACCGTGGCCTACATTCGCTTCGCCTCCGTCTATCGCGACTTCAAGGATGTGAACGAGTTCAAGCTGGAGCTCGAAGGCCTGCTCGACACGCACCGGTCGGCGAAGGCAAAGAGGTAGCTAAAGGATTCCGAGATGTCCGAAAAGAAAACCCACAAAGTCACATTGATTCCCGGCGACGGCATTGGCCCCGAAGTCACGCAGGCCGTCGTCCGCATTCTTGAAGCCACCGGCGTCAAGTTCGAGTGGGAGCGCCACGCCGCCGGAGCCGAAGCCTTTGAAATCTTCGGCGAGTACATTCCCACCGCGCTCTACGAGTCCATCGAGCGCAATAAAGTCGCGCTCAAGGGACCCGTCACCACGCCCATCGGCGGCGGCTTCAAGAGCATCAACGTCACGCTGCGCAAAAAGTTCGACCTCTTCGCCAACTTCCGGCCCATCAAAAATCTTCCCGGCCTCGAAACCAAGTTCCCCAACGTAGACCTCATCATCGTGCGCGAAAACACCGAGGGCGAGTACGTCGGCCTCGAGCACGAAGTCGTTCCCGGCGTGGTCGAAAGCATCAAGGTCATCACGGAAAAGGGCTCCACGCGCATCGCCAAGTTCGCCTTCGAGTACGCGCGAAAACACGGCCGCAAGAAGATCCACTCCATTCACAAGGCCAACATCATGAAGCTCTCAGACGGCCTGTTTCTGCGCTGTGCGCGCAAAGTGGCCGAGGGCTTTCCGGAAGTCGCCTACGGCGAGCACATCATCGACAACACCTGCATGCAGCTCGTCATGAATCCGTGGCAATACGACACGCTGCTGCTCGAAAACCTCTACGGCGACATCGTCAGCGATCTCTGCGCGGCCTTCGTCGGCGGCCTCGGCCTCGTGCCCGGCGCAAATCTCGGCATCGATTGCGCCATCTTCGAGGCCGTGCACGGCTCCGCTCCAGACATTGCGGGCAAAGACCTCGCCAATCCGACGGCGCTGCTGCAGTCCGCCGTGCTCATGCTGCGCCACCTGGATGAAGACGCAGCCGCGGACAAGGTGCAACATGCCATCGAAACGGTCTACACTGAGCGCAAAGCGCTGACCCGCGACGTAGGCGGCACCGCCGGAACCACCCAGTTCGCCGACGCCATCCTCGCCACGATGGCGTGAGGCAGGAGTCAGGGGTCAGGGATCAAAGAAACTGAGGAAGGCAATCGCCCATGCACTATCTGCTTATCTATGAAGTGGCGGATGACTATGTCGAGCGTCGCGCAGCCTTTCGCGATCAGCATCTGACCCTGGCCTGGGCCGCGAGCGAGCGCGGCGAGCTGCTGCTGGCTGGCGCGCTCGCCGATCCCGTCGATGGCGCGGTGCTGCTGTTCAAGGGTGATTCGCCCGCGGTGGCAGAAGACTTTGCGCGCCATGATCCCTACGTCCTCAACGGCCTGGTGAAGGCATGGCGCGTGCGCCCGTGGACGACGGTCGCCGGCGAATCCTGCTCCACGCCCGTGCGTCCGTCAACAGCCTAGACGGGACGCATCACCGTGACCACGCCCACGGTATAACCGTTTTCCTTGTCGATGATCGGCGCGGTGCTGAGCTCCACCCGCAGCGAATTGCGGCTGCGATCGAGCAGCGTGGCAATCCCCTTGCAGCGTGTCTCCAGCGCAAGGTTGTGCGTGATCGGTCCGCCTTCAATCTCCTCATAGGCCAGCAGCGGCAATCCCTTCTCAATCACCTTCCCGCACAACTCACTGGTCGTCCATCCCGAGAGCTCTTCGGCGGCGCGGTTCATAAAGCGCACAAACCCCAACGCGTCGGTCACAATCACGCCCTCGGCCACCGATTCGAGCACGCTCTCCAGCCACAGGCGCGAGCGATGCGCTTCCTCGTGCTCCGTCTTCGCTTCGGTCACATCCACCATCACGCAGCGTATGCCAATGGCGTGGCCGTCTTTATCGTGGATCAAGCTGCGCAGCAGCTCGTAGGTGCGGAACCTCCCATGAGTGCTGAAAAGTGTGCGCCGTATCGGCCTGAGGTCTCCCTCCGCCATCGCGCGCAGGTAGGCCTGCTGGCCCTGTTTCACCTCATCGGGAGCCACGTAGTTCCACACCACTGTCCCCAGCAGATCCGCGCGTTCCCGCTGCAGCGCGGCGCAGCCGGCGCGGTTGACATAGATGATCCGGCCTTCGGCATCGAGTTCAAAATAGGCCACCGGCATCTGGTCGACTGTTTCCAGTCGCTCCTCCGCCGTGCATCTTTTTTCAGCAGTCGATTCGCTCATAGCGTCACACCGTTGCCGCGCGCAGCAGCGAAAGCTTGTAGAGTTCATCGGCCGAGCGGAACCGGCTGATCGGCGTAATGTCGAACTCCAGCGGCACCCGCAGCATCACGGTGCGCCCATTGATCTGGATGGTGATGTCGCGATTGTTGGACGAGATGCGCTTGAGCTCCACTGCGAGCACGTGCTCATTCACGCGCGCCTGCAGAATCGCCAGCAGCGATGAGTCGCTCCAGTGATAAACCGCGTCGCCGCTGTGCAGGCTGTTGGTCAGGAACGACGACACGGCCATCAGGCAGTCCTGCACCGCTTCCATCCCAAACCGCTCGCTGATCACCTCAAGGCAGCTCAACCGGAACAGGGCCACAAAGCCGCGCCCGCCGGACTCCATGATCTTCGCCAGCTTCTCGACAGCCGCGCCGCCGCCCATCAGCCCCGCCGCGTTGTCGTTCTCCGTGCTGCGGTCAGCCGCGCGCAGCGGCACATCTGAGTCCGCAACGGCCCGCCCGCCAATATGCAGAAAATCATCCAGCTCTCCACAGAAAGCCTGAATCTCCGCACCCCTCGACAGCTGCCCGGCGCGTTGAATCAGCGGCAGCGCCGCCAGCGAAGACCCGTCAATGCCCAGGCTGGCCACCAGCTCGCGCAGCAGCCTGCCGGTCAGAGCGCGCCACTCCGTCTGCCGGTCTTTCAGCTCCGCGGCGGCAACGCTGTGATAAATCTCAAACTCGCGCAGCACGTTGCGGATCAATGCCAGCTTGTCGTCATCGGGAAGATGGTCTGGGATCTGACACGACAGCTCCGTTGTCCGCTGCCGGAACGACTTGTACGCAGTCGCGTCGACCTCCGGCATCTGCTGCGCCGCGCCCTCAATCAAAAGGGTGAGGAATCTTTCTGTCTTCTCTGCTCCCTGTTGGCTGGGCTGGCCCTTCTGTGCAGGAGAACTCATGGGCCGAATTGCCATACCCACACTCCCTGTCATGCCCACTCATCGGCCGTCCGCGCAGATTAGAGAGGCATGGGCATTCTTTAATCGCCGCCCCCGCAGACCATGCGGCGGCACTTTCGGCACGCGCCCGGTAAATGCCTGTTCCTGTACACTGTTCTGTTCAACATCATGCAGACCAAATATCCAATCGGCATCCTCGGCGCCACCGGAATGGTGGGCCAGCGGTACATTCAGCTGCTCGAAAACCACCCCTGGTTCGAGATCGCGTGGCTTGCTGCCAGCGACCGCTCCAGCGGCAAACCTTACGGCGAAGCGGCCAAGTGGCGTCTCGACACGCCCCTGCCCGAGCGCATCGCCAAGATGACGGTCTCGCCCGCCGATCCCGACGGCGCGCCCGAAGATCATCTTCGCCGCGCTCGACGCCGCCCATCGCCCGCGAGCTCGAGCCGAAGTTCGCCGAGGCCGGCTGCGCCGTGCTCTCGAATTCGAGCGCCTTCCGCATGGCGCCCAATGTGCCGCTGGTCATTCCCGAGGTCAACGCCGAGCACCTGCACCTGATCGAGGAGCAGCCCTCGCGCAAGCAGTCGGGCGGCTACATGGTCACCAATCCCAACTGCTCGACCATCGGCCTGGTCATGGCGCTCAAGCCGCTCGAGGAGCGCTTCGGCATCGAGCAGATTTTTGTCACCACCATGCAGGCCGTCAGCGGCGCGGGCTATCCCGGCGTGGCCTCGATGGACATCCTCGGCAACGTCGTCCCCTACATCGGCAGCGAAGAAGAAAAGATGGAAGCCGAGACGCTGAAGCTGCTGGGCAGGCTGAACGGGCCACACAGTCGATCCGCTCGCAGCGCGCATCAGCGCGCACTGCAACCGCGTGCCGGTCGACGACGGCCACACCGAGAGCGTGTCCATCAAGCTCCGCAAGAAGGCCACGCGCGGAGCAGATTCTCGCCGCCTGGGCTGAGTTCAAGCCCGCTCGCCGGCCAGGACCTGCCCACTGCGCCCGCAGCAGCCGGTCGAGTTTGCCGCGCAGCCTGACCGCCCGCAGCCCCGCCTCGATCGCAATCGCGGCAACGCGGCATGGCCGTGACCGTGGGCCGCCTGCGTCCCTGCACGCTGCTCGACTGGAAGTTCGTCGCTGCTCTCGCACAACACCATTCGCGGCGCTGCCGGCGCCACCATTCTGAACGCCGAGCTGCTGGCCAAGCCTGGGCAAGCTCGAATCGGTTGCAGACGCACGCGCGCATGCCTGATGCGTCGCCGAACCAGTCTGAGAGCTCGAACGCATGAGCTCTGGTTGTCATGAAGTTCGGCGGCACCTCGGTCGAAGACCCGGCCGCCATCAGCCGCACCGCCGCCATCGTCGCCGGCCGCGTGGCGCTGGGCAAGCAGCCTGTGGTCGTGGTCAGCGCGCATGGCCAAAGTCACCGACCAGCTGCTGCGCGCTGCCGCCGCAGCCGCCTGCGGCGACCGCACCGGCGCGCTCGCCATCAGCTCGCGGCTGCGCTCGCGCCATCGCGACACCGCCTGCGCGCTGGTCGAAAGATGCGGCCGACGCTCGACCACCTACATCGACCAGAAATTCGACTCGCTCGACGAGATTCTGCGCGGCCTCGCCGCCATCCTCGAGCTCACGCCGCGCATCTCCGACCTCGTCGTCAGCTTCGGCGAGCGCATCTCCAGCCGCATCGTCGCCGCCGCTTTCAGCGAGCGCGGCATCGACGCCGCTCACGTCGATGCGCGCGACGTCATCATCACCGACTCGCACTTCCAGAAAGCCGTCCCGCAGGATGTCCTCATCGAAAACGCGCTGCGCGGAACGGCTGCGTCCGCTCATCGAGCAGAGCAAGGTCCCGGTGATGGGCGGCTTCATCGCCTCCAACGAAGCCGGCATCACCACCACGCTCGGCCGCGGCGGCTCGGACTTTACCGGCGCGCTCATCGGCGGCGCGCTCACCGCCGAAGCCATCGAAATCTGGACCGACGTCGACGGCATCATGACCTCCGATCCGCGCGTCTGCCCCGATGCGCTGCGCGTGAAGGTCATCAGCTTTGAAGAAGCCGCCGAGCTCGCCTACTTCGGCGCCAAGGTGCTGCATCCGGCCACCATTCTGCCCGCGGTCAAGAAGAACATTCCGGTGCTGGTGCTCAACAGCCGCAACCCACCAACGAAGGCACGCGCATCATCTCGCTCGCGCCCCACTGCAGCAGCCCCTTCAAGTCGATCGCGGTCAAAAAGAAGCTCTCCATCATCGACGTGGTCGCCAGCCGCATGCTGATGACGCACGGCTATCTCAAGCGAAATCTTCGCCATCTTCGACAAGCACCAGTGCCCCGTCGACATGGTTTCGACCAGCGAAGTCTCCGTCTCGCTCACCGTCGACTCGAATGACAAGCTGCCCGCCATCGCCGCCGACCTGAGCCAGATTGCCGACGTGAAGTACGAAGGCAAGAAGGCGCTGGTCTGCATGGTCGGCGAAGACATTCGCGGCCAGAACGGCATGGCCGCGCAGGTCTTCAACGCCATCCGCCACATCAACGTGCGCATGATCTCGCAGGGCGCAAGCGAAATCAACATGAGCTTCATGATCGAGGAAGACGATGCCGACGAAGCCGTGCGCTCGCTGCATGCCGCCTTCTTCCAGAACCCCGACCCCACGGTCTTCGATGTGGAAGCCCGCAAACTCGCGGCTGAACCCACGAGATAATCATGCTCTTTCTCGTTCTCGGTAAAGGCAAAACCGGTTCGCTCGTTGCGGAAGTGGCGCGCGAGCGCGGCCACGGCGTGCGTGTGCTCGACTTCAAGGAAAATGCGCGCGCCTCCGCGCTCAACGGGCCCAATCTCGCCGGCATCGATGCGGTCATCGACTTCACCACGCCCGAAGCCGCGCTTGAAAACATGCGCGCCGTGCTGGCCCTGGGCGGCCGCATCGTGGTGGGCACCACCGGCTGGTACGCGCAGCGCGATGCGATGAGGGCGCTGGCAGAGAAGCGCGGTGGCGCGCTGCTCTACGGCACCAACTTCTCGATTGGCGTGCAAAAGCTCTTCCGCCTTACCTCATCACTGGCAGAGCTCGACGACTACACCTTCGCCATCGAAGAGACGCATCACACCTCAAAGCTCGACGCGCCATCAGGCACTGCGCTCACGCTCAAGGAGATCATTCAGTCGGTGCGGCCCGGCGCGGAAGTCCCCATCACCGCGAACCGCGAAGGCGACGCCCACGGCGAACACATCGTCACCGCCACCAGCGCGCACGACGTGCTCGAACTGCGCCACGATGCCCGCTCCCGCCGCGGCTTTGCACTGGGCGCGGTGCGCGCCGCGGAATGGCTGGCCGGCAAATCCGGCGCCTGGGATTTCCGCGACATCTTCGATCAGTTGTAGAGTCTTACCGAGATGGTTTCTCGCGACTCGCCTATCGCTGGCCCAGATTGAAGACGATGCGAAGGGTGGTCTCGACTTCCACTGGCTGATTGTCCAGCAGGTACGGCCGATAGCGCCAGGTCTTTGCCGCTTCAAGCGCCGCGCTCGCCAGCATCGGCGGCCCGCTCACCACGCGCAGTCCGCGCAGCGTTCCGGTCTTGGTAATGGTTGCGTCAATCACCACCGTCCCGCTCACGCCCGCGTCCTTGGCGATTGTCGGATAAATCGGCGGACTCTTGCGAATCAGCATGCCCTCGGCCACTCCGGCGGAGATGGCTTCAACCGGCGGCCGCACCTGTACATTGCTGCGCTGCGCAAACACACCGCCAGGCAGGCTGGCATTGCTCTGCATCGCACCCGGCGCAAATCCGGCCGGGGCTGCTTCTTCCTGGGGCGCAGGCTTCTTCAAATCGCCGCCAATGCGCGAGGGCGCGGTGAGCTGCGCGTTCATCGCATCCGGCGTAACCCCTCTGGGCTGCGGCGCAGCGACCACAATGGTCTGCCCAGCCGGCGCGGCGGCTGAGGGCTTGGCAATCGGACTCGTCGCAACCGGTGCGGGAGCTGTCGTGTCGCCGTCAGCTGCGGGCGTGCTCTCCGGCTGTGCGGCAGAAGCGTCGTACTTCACCGCGGTCGGCTCCGGCGCAGCCTTGTGTTCCGAGCGGAAGTAAAGTGACCCTCCCACGGCGAGCCCAATCACAGGGACGGCTGCCAGCAGCCAGATCATCTTGTTCCTGGGCTTGCTCTCGGATTCGGTGGGCATGCCAAAGGTGGGCGGCGTCACGGGCGCGCGCTCTGGCGCCGGTTCCGCGGCCGCGGCGCGCGCAGGCTCAGGCGCGACGCGTTTGGGAGCCACAGGCTCGGGAGCAACCACGCGCGGCGCAGGCGGCGCTTCAACGCGAGCTTTGGCTTGCGGAGCGGGCGGCGCCACTGGCACAGGTTTCGGCGCAGCAGCAACCACAGGCGCAGCCTGCGGAGCTGCCGGCGCTTCCCGGCGCGGCTCTACAACATGAATCGCATCCTTGCGCGGCTGCGGCTCGGCGGGCCTGGCCTCGGCCGGCGTGTCAGCGGGCAAGGGCAGAAAATCGCGCGCGCCTGCCTGCATGCAGCGCATCATCAGGTCCGGCTGGTTGCGCTGAGAGTAGACCATCACGATCGCGGTGCCCGCAGCCGCCAGCGCTTCCACCAGCGCCAGGGCGCAGCTCTCGTCCGAGTCCACGTCGATCATGACAACATTGAAGTTCTGTTCGAGAATGCGCGGCACTTCGATCAGCTTGCTGGGATAGGCGGTAAACTCGCGCACAAATCCCGCGTCGGAGCCGGCCAGAGCCCGCGCCACAATCTTGCGGCTCGTCTCGTTGGGCCCAATCAGGGCAACAGACCGCTCGCTGGACTCCGTCTGTGCGGAGTCCGTGTCCTGAAACATCGTCGACAACTCAGCCTGAGGGCTCATCGTATCGGTCATTCCCCTCGCTCGTGCAGCGTTGAACGGCGTTCTGCCCGGCTGCCTGCAAATCCCCCGACCGTGCGCCGCAGGCAGGCGCCGGCTTCCATACGACACACCGCGCCGGTGACAGCTCAGTGCGGCCAGTACCTGGCTGATTCCAGTCCTGTAGGCAAAATGGTATACACGCTTGTGCTGGACTGGAATCCCCCGGTGACCAAAGGCAGATGCCTTTAGTCATGGGTCGGCCCTTGAATGTGCCGGCCGCTTCCCGATTCGAGCCCTTCCTGTAGCTTGGAAATATGCTTCTTTGCACCGCCACGCTTGCCGATATCCCCGCCGTAGTCGCCCTCGAACGCACCGCCATCGCCTGCCAATACGTGGGCCAGTGGAGCGAGGACCGGCATCGCGCCACCCTCACCAGCGCCGACGCACGCTACTACGTCTGCGAGTCCCAGTTCGAGTCCCAGTCCGGCGGCCTGGCCGCTTACGCCATCCTGCGCGGCCTCGCCGAGTCTTCCGGCGCCATCGAGCTCAAGCGCATCGTGGTCGCCGCACCCGGCCAGGGCCTCGGCCGCCGCATTCTCAGCGAACTCATCGGCATCGCCTTCGGGGAACTTCAGGCCCACCGTTTCTTTCTCGATGTCTTCGACGACAACGCCCGCGCCCGCCATCTCTACGCGAGCCTTGGCTTCGTCGAAGAAGGCACAATGCGCGAAGCCGCCCAGCGCGACGGCCAGTGGCACAACCTGCACCTCATGTCGATGCTCGCAAGCGAATACACCGCACGGCAATCGCGGTGAGCCGCGAGCTAGTCCCTATTCCCTAGTCCCTGTCTTAGCGCCCCCGCCTTTCCACACCCTCCCGCGGTATACACTCTCCAGTGATGGAAACGACGGGTTGTGGCACGGCGATCGTTACGCCTTTTCGCGCGGACGGAGCGTTGGACGAGCAGGCGTTGCGCGCGCTGGTGAACTGGCAGATCGACTCCGGCATCGACTTCATCGTCGCCTGCGGATCGACCGGAGAAGCCGCCACGCTCGACGAAGACGAGTGGCTGCACGCTGTCCACATCGTGGTTGACGCCGCGGCGGGCCGCGTTCCCGTCTGGGCCGGATGCACCCACAACTCCACGCGCACCCTGGTCCGCCAGGCCGCTCTGCTGCGCCAGGTGCGCGGCGTCGACGCCATCCTCTCCGCCAATCCCTACTACAACAAGCCCTCGCAGGAGGGCCAGTTTCAGCACTTCCTCGCGCTCGCGCAGGCCGTCGATCCCATCCCCGTCTGCCTCTACAACGTGCCCGGCCGCACCGCCGCCAATCTCGAGCCGGAAACGGTTGTCCGCCTTGCCGCGGCTGCGCCCAACATCCAGGCCATCAAGGAAGCCAGCGGCAAGCTGCCGCAGATCTCCGCACTGCTGCATGAGCTTCCGCGCTCTTTCAAAGTTTTCTCAGGCGACGACAATCTCGCCCTCGCCACCCTCGGCATCGGCGCGCATGGTCTCATCAGCGTGGCCGCCAATGAGGCGCCCGCGGAGGTTGCCCGCATGGTCCGCGCCGCGCTGCATGGCGACTGGCCCACCGCCCGCCAGCTCGAACGCACCTACGCCCGTCTCTTTGAAGCCAACTTCTGGGAGTCGAACCCCGCGCCGGTCAAGACGGTCCTTAATTTGATGGGCCGCAGCAGCGATGTCGTGCGTTTGCCGCTGGTTCCACCCACCGCTGCCACCCGCGCGCGGCTCGAGCGCCTGGCCGGTGAGCTCGGTCTGCTCAAGCATGCGCCTGTTCCCGAAGGCGGCCTGCGCGTCTATTAGGCCTGCTTTGGCCAAGCCTGCTTTGGATGCCCCGATCCCGTTTGCAGGTTGACCGCGCCACACACACCAACTGTAAAGATTTGTCGTCCTATTAGTTCGTGGACGCAGCACTTTTGTGCATTTACAAAATCCTTACAAAAAATGACCGCCGTCACCGCAACTGTGGCGGTACAACCGGGGTTGAGGCGAACAAGAGCTCACCGCGCGGCGCACTCCCTCGCGCTCACGCCGCCAAAACCAGCGACAGTTCCGTGAGGCCACGGACAACCGCAGAAAGCGAAGTACAGACCATGCCCCCACAAACTCACGGGAGATTCTTTCTCCCATCCCTCCTCGCTCTTTGTGCCGGCGCGCTTCTTGTCGCCGGATGCACCAGCAGCCTCAACAGCGGATCCACCTCCAACGCACAAACCGGACCCTCCTTCGTCGTCGGCACCGATGCCCCGATGGCCGCCGTCACATCCTTCTCCGTCCAGATTCAGAGCGTGATGCTGACTGACGCCAGCGGCAACACCGCGTCGCTCATCACCGGCACGCCCACCGTCGACTTCGCCCGCTTCAACGGACTGCAGACCCTCCTCGACATGAACGACATTCCCGCCGGCACCTATACCGGCGTGACCATCAACCTGGGTTCCGCAACGCTCGGCTATCTCGACACCACCACGCCGCCGCCATCGATCACCACGGAAGCAGCCACGCTCACCAGCAACTCGGTGAACATCACGCTCAAGAATCCCCTCGTCATCACCACCGGCGGCGCGCCTGCTGGCCTGCGCATGGACTTCGATCTGCAGAAGTCGATCGGCGTGGACTCGAATGGCAACATCACTGGCACAGTCACGCCCACCTTCCACGTCAACACCGTGGCCAACACCGATGCCGGCGGCCACATCGACGAGATGATCGCATCCGTCGTGAGCGTTCCCTCCGGCACCACGGAGCCGCAGTCCTTTGTTGTGCAGGGTCCGCACGGCGAGCAGTTCAACATCAGCACCACATCCAACACCGAGTGGGATGGCAGCGCCACCCTCAGCGACCTGACCACCAGCAGCATCGTTCTCGTCGCCGGCCAGCTCGATCGTGCCGACCAGACCCTGGACGCGGATGAGATCGCCATTCTCTCGCAGAGCGGCTTCTACGCCGGCGGCCAGGTCACCTATGTCACCCCGCCCACGGGCACGGCAACCAGCTTTGACCTCTACGTCCGCTCGGTACTGCCCGCCAGCACCGGCGTTCAGCTTGGAGACATCGCCACGGTCAACCTGACCGGCAGCGAGAAGTACTCCATCTACTGGATGCACAACACCTTCACCGACTTCTTCTTCAACTCGAGCGAGCTGCTCGCCGGCCAGCACGTGGCCATCGGCGGCCCGGCCACGGGCGCAGCCAGCGAGTCGGCCGTAACCGTGAACCACATCGCGCTGCTCAACTGGGGCTTTAACGGCTCCATCGTCAGCGGCAGCCAGGACTCCGGCAAAGGCTCGTTCCAGATACAGGTCAATGGCTTCGCCGGCCAGCTGATTCCGCAAACCGTCACCGTCTACCTCGGCGACCGATGCGACTTCCGCTACGGCCTCGGCGCCTTCGGCGACCTCACGAACGGCGCCAAGATTCGCGTCGTCGGCCTGCTGCTCAAGGACCCCACCACCGGCAACCCCGTGCTGCTCGCCCGCCACGTCGATGGACTCAACTTCACCGACATGACCACAGCAGCCTGGCAGTAAAGCTCCTCCCGTCCCTTGTGGACGAATACCCCTCGCCGGAGCAGTCCTCCCCTGCTCCGGCACTTTTTTGCTCTTCTATGCGGCGCTCTGGCACGACCATCGTGCCGCCGGCATCAAAACCCGTCGCGCAGCAGATGCGGCATCGACGGCGGCGCACCGCTCGCAGCCTTCGCATCCTTGCCCCAGGTCCAGTACATCCCAACGTAGGCGTAGTTCTCCGTCTGCCCCGCAACCGAGTGGCCGTAGGCAAACAGGAACTGCTCGCCGGGATGATGTTTGAAGTGGTAGTAGCCGCCCAGGTCCACCATCGTGGACGCCTGTGTCTGCGCGGCCGCCGAGCCTTCGCCGCCGTGCGCAAACACCTCGCCGCCAAACTCCAGCCGCTCGCCGAAGGCGTACTTCAGCAGAAATCCGCCGTAGGGAAAGTTGTGATAGCCGGTCTGCGGCACCACCTGGTAGCCCGCGCCGCCATCCAGCGTCCAGTGGCCAATATTCTTCTGCGCCCACAGCGGCAGCTTGTACCAGACCTTGCCCACTCCCAGCCCTTTGTCCGCGTTGCCGGTCGGCATCTCGAACATGGTGAAGCTGCCAATCTGCGGCACATGCTTCGACTCTTTGATGAAGGCGATCTTCGCGCCCAGCTCCATGTCCGTCAGGCCAAACTCCATAGGCCCCACGCCGGAAGGCTGATACACCGGATGATTCAGCGGCGCAGCCACGCCCCACGGCAGAATGGCATGCAGTTGCACCCGCGGCGCAGCGCCCCAGTTGAACTCGAAGGCAGGCCCCGCCGAGTCCAGCTCAACCGGCGTCCCATCCACTCCGCCAAAGATGTAGAACTCGTAGTGGTGCAGATCCACCGGCACCGGATCGTCCGTCTGATACGGCGGTCCCTGCGCACAAAGCCGCTGCGCCGCGCACACAATCAGCACACACAGCAGTAGAGGAAGATGCCTGAGGCGAAGCATAGCCGCTCCTGCAACTCAGCTTACCCCGCCAGCGCGGCCTTCACCGCATCGCTCACCAGCTTGCCCTCGGCCCGCGCGCCCATCAGCGCAATCCGCGCCTGCACCGCCTTGATCACCGGACCCATGTCCTTGGGCGTGGGCTCGTGGCCGCTGGCCTCGGCGTGCGCCGCAACCGCCTCCGCCACCATGGCCTTCAAAGCCGCCTCATCCAGCGCCTTGGGCAGAAACTCCTCGATCACCACAATCTCCACAGCTTCCTTCGCCGCCAGCTCCGGCCTGCCGCCCTTGGTGAACTGCTCAATCGAGTCCCGCCGCTGCTTGATCATCGTCGCCAGCGTGGCCTGTTCCTCGGCCGGCGTGAGCGTGGTGTTCTTCTCGACCGCCTTGTTCATCAGCGCCGACTTGATCATGCGCAGCGTGGTGGTGCGTTCCCCGTCGTGGGCCTTCAATGACTCAATGCTGAGCTTGGTGATGTGAGCGGCGAGCGCGCCGGGATCGATCATGGAGTCCTCTCTAACTTCTCGATTCTAATTGAGAGCACACCGCTCGACCGCTGAAACAAAATCGCACCGGCCCTCGTCCGATGCAGCTCATTCAGAAACGGCGCAGCGCTCGCAGCGATTCGTTTTCGCGCCGCAAAAACCACCACGGCCCCGCACCGCGACTTTACCTTTTCGTCCGCCTCTATACGAGTGGGAGATGAGGATGATGACTAACTTACAGAAGATTGCTCTGGCAGCGGTGGCCGCCCTCACCGTGCCTGCGTTCGCCGCGGGCACGGCCCGCCCCGGAGCCTTGAATTACGTTGAGGGCGCGGTCGCCATTGAAGGCCGGCCGCTGACCAACCAAAGCGTCGGGAGCGTCACGCTCAATCCCGGCGAAATCTTGTCAACCAGCCAGGGCCGCGCGGAGATTCTTCTCACGCCGGGCGTCTTTCTGCGCCTCGACGACGATAGCGCCGTGAAGATGATTTCGCCCGACCTGACCCATACCCAGGTAGAACTCGAGCACGGGCGCGCCGCGGTCGAGGTGGACGAGATCTACGACGAAAACAATCTCGACATCATCGTCGACGGCGTCTCCACGCAACTGGTGAAGCGCGGATACTACGAGTTCGATGCAGCGCCTCCCATGGCCATGGTGTTCGATGGCAAGGCAGCCGTCGAAGTCGGCGACGGCAAATACAAGGTCGTGAAAGCTCATCATGAAATCGCACTGGCCCCCGGCCAGAACGCGCACTCTCCTGGGCTCAAGGCCGCCGGCTTCAACACCGACAGGGCGAAGGGCGACTTCTACAACTGGAACAGCCTGCGCTCGCAGTATCTGGCTGAAGCCAACAACCAGATCGCCGGCCAATACGCATACGCGCCGGGCTTCGCCGCTGGCTGGTACTGGGACCCCTACGCCTGGGATTACGCCTTCATCGGCGCAGGCCCGTTCTGGAGCCCGTTCGGCTGGGGCGACTACCCTCGGCTGGGGCGGCTGAGTACGGCGGCTACGGCTATCGCGGACGGTACTACGGCCACGGCTACATCGGGGGCGGTTTCCGCGGCGGAGTCCACTCCGGCTTCGCAGGCGCAGGCTTCCACGGCGGTGGCGGCTTCCACGGTGGCGGCGGCGGTGGGCACCGCTAACCAACAATCAACCAAAACGGGCCAACGGAACGCAGCTTCCCTTGGCCTGTTTTTCGTTTGCTCGCCCGTTAAGTTGGCATCCGCATCTCAAAATTTATCGTAAATAATTCAAATTAATCATCTTAATTACGAAGGCGCGTGTCAATCCAAATGGCACCCAAGATTTATCCACAACGACAGGCATTCACAAAATCCACAAATATGTGTATTCTGTGGTTGTCGGCTTGTTCCAGAAGCTGCTCCAAAGCGAGGAAAAACATGATTCGGAAGACCCGCCTTTTTACCCCCGGCCCAACGCCCCTGCTGCCCGCCGCCCAGTTCGCCATGGCCGCGGCCGACATGCACCACCGCACCGCCGAGTTCCGCGCCCTCTATCAAAAGGTGCTGGCCCAGCTCAAGGTCTTCGTCGGCACCCAGAATGACGTGCTGCTGCTCTCCTGCTCCGGCACCGGCGCCATGGAGGCCTCGGTCTCGAACCTGACCTCGCCCGGCGACCGCGTGCTGGTGCTCACCGCCGGCAAGTTCGGCGAGCGCTGGGTCGATCTCGCCAAGGCCTTCGGCTGCGCAGCTCGACGTGGTCGAGGCGCCCTACGGCCAGACCTTCGATCTCGCCGCCATCAAGGCCGCCCTCAAGCCCGACACCAAAGCCATCTATCCTGCAGGCCACCGAAACCTCGACCGCCGTGAGCCACGATGTCCAGGCCATCGCCAAGCTCCGCGACGAAGCCGCGCCCAACGCGCTGCTCGTCGTCGACGGCATCACCGGCCTCGGCACCACGCACTTTGACGTGGACGGCTGGGGCATCGACATCCTCATCGGCGGCTCGCAGAAGGCGGTCATGATTCCCCCCGGCCTCGCCTATCTCAGCGTGAGCGACAAGGCCTGGAAGGCGATGGACGCCTCGAAGAATCCGCGCTACTACTTCGACCTGCGCAAGGAGCGCAAGAACGCCGCCAAGGGTGAAAGCGCCTACACGCCGGCGGTCGCGCTCATCGCCGGCCTCGGCGCGGCGCTCGACTACATCGCCGGGCAGGCCGGCGGCGATCTCGAGAAAGGCCGCATCGCGCTGGTCAACAACGCCATCGTCAACGCCGCCGCCACGCGCGCCGGCCTGGTCGCGCTCGGCTTCACGCTCTTCGCGCCCACCTCGCCGTCGTCGGCCGCAACCGCCGTCGCCGTGCCCGAAGGCATGGACTCGGGCGACGTGGTCAAGGCGCTCAAGACGCGCTTCGCCGCGGTCATCGCCAACGGCCAGGGCTAGATGAAGGGCAAGATCTTCCGCGTCGCGCATCTCGGCTTCTTCGACTACCTCGACACCGTCGCCCTGCTCGGCGCCATGGAGCACATCGCCAAGGACACGCTCAAGCTGCCCGTCGAATACGGCCAGGCCGTAGCCGCCGCGCAAAAGGTCTACGCCGAAGCCGGAAAGTAGCGGCGAGCGAGTCAGCGGCGCTTCGCGCATTTTGCAAGTTAGCCAGATTTCCGCTAACTCGCAAACTCGCTATATGCGCGCAGCGCAGCTAACCCGCTAACACGCAGACAGCAGGATGAACTTATGGCAGAACTAAGTTTCGGAGAAAAGCTGCTCATCGCACGCAGGCAGCTCGATCTCTACCAGTACCAGATGGCCGAGCGGCTGGGCGTGCACCCCAACTCGCTCACCAAGTACGAGCGCGGCGAGGGCAAGCCCCACGCCGCCGTGGTGCGCATGTTCGAACTGCTGTGCGAGCAGGAGGGCATTCGTTTCGATGAATACGAATCCGCCGCAGCAGGCCAAGGGAGAAAAAATGAAGATCGTTCTGGCGGAGAAGGTGTCTCCGGCAACGCTGGCCGTGTTTGCGGCCGAGCCCGGATGGGAAGTCCTCACGCATGACAAGCTGCCCAACGGCCTTGCCGGCCGCGCTGGCCGATGCTGATGCGCTGGTGGTGCGCTCCGCCGTGCAGGTCGACGACGCGCTGATGGAGCACGCTCCGAAGCTGCGCGTCATCGGCCGCGCCGGCGTGGGCGTGGACAACATCGATGCCGAAGCCGCCACGCGCCGCGGCATTGTGGTCATGAACACGCCCGGCGCAAACGCCGTCGCCGTCGCCGAGCTCACCATCGGCCTCATGCTCGCGCTCGCGCGCAAGCTGCCCGCGGCCAACAGCACCATGCACGCCGGCAAGTGGGAGAAGAAAAATCTGCAGGGCGCCGAACTGCGCGGCAAGACCCTCGGCATTCTCGGCCTCGGCCGCATCGGGCTTGAAGTCGCCAAGCGCGCCCGCGGCTTCGGCATGGAACTCATCGGCAGCGATCCCTTCGTCTCCGCCGCCGTGGCCCGCGAAAACGGCATTGCGCCTCGTCACGCTCGACGAGCTCTTCGCCAAGGCCGACTACCTCACGCTGCACGTCGGCCTCACGCCGCAGACCCAGGCATCATCAACGCCAAGACTCTCGCCACCATGAAGAAGGGCGTGCGCATCATCAACTGCGCCCGCGGCGAGCTGGTCGAAGACGCGGCCCTCGTCGCAGCCCTCAAAAGCGGCCACGTCGGCGGCGCGGCCCTCGATGTCTTCACCGTCGAGCCGCCCAAAGACTCGCCTTACTTCGGTCTCGACAACGTCATCCTCACGCCGCACATCGCCGGCTCCACTGCAGAAGCGCAGGAAGCCGTCGGCATCCAGATCGCCTGCCAGGTGCGCGAGTATCTCAAGCTCGGCGTGGTGCAGAACGCCGTCAATCTGCCCTCACTCAGCCACGAAGAATACGTGCAGCTCGCGCCGTACATCGATCTCGCCGGCCGTCTCGGCTCCTTCCTCGCGCAAGCCGGCAAAGGCGGCATCGAGAGCCATCAACCTCACCTACGGCGGCGCGCTCGCCGAGGCCAAAACCGACCTGGTCCGCAACGCCGCGATTGAAGGTCTGCTGCAGGGCTCTGAAAATGTGAACCGCATCAACGCCGCCGCCGTCGCGCAGGAGCGCGGCATCCGCGTCCACGAAGAAAAGGAGGAGAGCCATCGCGGCGGCGCAGCCACCGTGCTCGCCATCGAGCTGCATACGCGCGTCGGGCAGAGCCACGCCATCGCCACCGTCATTCACGGCGAGCAGCCCCGCCTGCTCGAGTTCGACGGCATCGACATCGAAGCGCCGCTCGAAGGAAATCTGCTCGTCTGCCGCAACCTCGACGTCCCCGGCGTCATCGGCAAAATCGGCACCATCGCTCGGCGAGCACGGCGTCAACATCGCCAACTTCGCCCTCGGCCGCGAGCGCGCCGGCGCAAGCAAGCCGGTCAAGGCGCTCGCCGTCGTGCAGGTCGATGCGCCCGTCTCCAACACCACGCTCGAAGCACTCACCAGCATCGAGGCCATTCTCGAAGCCAAACCCGTCCAGTTGTAACGCAGCGCGCAAACAAAACGGCCGGTCCCATCGGGGCCGGCCGTTTGCGTCTTCAAGCTGTTCTCGACTACTGCAAAGGCTTCGCTTTGCCGTCTTTCATGCTCTGGTCAATGATCGACTTCATCTTCTCGTCGCTCTCGTCCCGCATTTTCTTCTGCGCCTCGACGACCTGCTTCTGCGCGTTCGCGATCTGCATGTCCAGTTCAATTTTGGGCATCTCGATCTTCGGCATGTCCTCGGTATGAAATTCAAAGTGCATCGGGAAGCCGCTGATCTTGGCCTGCAACTCCGCCACCTCTGACCGCAGCTGACTCAGGTCATCGTTGGTCAGCTTCTGGTCCTGCCGCGCTTCGAGCTTGGCCACCGTCTCGTTCAGCTCCTGCATCTGCTTCTTCAGCTCGGCTGCGGTCAGAGCCTGCTGCTTGTCCTGCCACTCCTTCTGCTGCAGGATGATGGTCTTCTGCTGCCTGGCGAACACCCTCTGCTGCTCCGCCATCTGCTTCTGCAGCTCGGCCATGCGCACATTGTTGTTGAGCATCTTTCCTTTGAAGGCCAGCATGTGCATCGGCCCCATCGCCGCATCGATCTCCGCCACCGTCTCGGGGTCGTCGATGAGGTACGACTTGCCCTGATGTGTGTAGAGCACGAAGTCGCCCTTGGCCATCTTGCGCGCCTTCTGCAGAGCGTCGTTCTCCACGCCGCCGTTCGCGTTCACCGGCCCGTTGCCATGCACAATCACATACGAATCGCCATCGGCGTCCCTGCGCATCACCATGCGATTTCCGCGCGCAATCACCCTATCGCCGCGGGAACCCTCTTCGTCGTCCAGCACCAAGGGTCCGTCATCATCGCTCAAAATAACCGCGCCATTCGGCGGCAGCGGCGGAACCGCCGGAGCAGCCGGTGGTGCCGGCACTGCCTGCGCGGCGGGCTCCGGTTCGGGCGCAGCAACGGCATCGTCCGGCTCAGGCGCAGCCTGCCCCTCAAGCGGCTCAGGGGCAGCCGCGGCGTCAGGAGCCTCTGCGGCGTCCTGCGCTGCTGCCGGCGTCGCGGGCGCAGCGGGAGACGGCGCACTCTGCGGCGCTGGCGCACTTTGCGGCGACGCGGGAGGAACAGGCGCAGCATCCTGTCCCGCTGCCTGCACGCGCACCAGCGCGGCTGAGAGCATCAGCACCGCGGGCAGCACCACAGCGGCGGCCAGCGTCCGCCGGCTGCCGGCAAAGGACTGGCGAAAAGCAGTATCATTCAACAGCCGCTCAATGCGGCGCGTAAGGCGATGAGGACGTGCCATGGCTACTCCAATCGGTGTTGGTCGCGGCGCGGCCGCGAACTCAAGTAACAGCTGGGCATACGAACTGCGGCTCGCGGCTTCGTCCAGCCCCGCGCGGTCGCTGATAGCCTCGGCGAGATCGGAAAGCCTCGCCTTGATCCACCAGCCCAGCGGGCTGAACCACACCACTGCCGCATAAAGTCCGGCAATCAGTTGCAGATAAAAATCCTTCTGGCGAATGTGGGAGCGCTCATGCGCCAGTACGATGCGCAGCTTCTCCGCGCTCCATTCGAAGCAATCGGCCGGCAGCACCACGCTGGACCCGATGGTCACTGGCGAAGAAATCTTCTCACTCACGCGCAAGTCAAGCCGCTCGTCACCGATCAACTCGCCCATCGCAACCGGCCGCGCGCGATGCCGCAGCAACAGCGCCGCAAACAGTCCCACCATCAAACGCGCCACCAGCGCCAGCGCCACCACGGCATACAACAAAATCGCGATGGTCGCGAACGACGGCAAATGAATCCGCGACGCGGCCAGCTGCGCAGGCGCAGCTCGCATAGGTGCCGTCCGCATGATCGCAGGCTGCGCAGGAGCACTTGCAGTTCTTGTCGCCGGCAGGGAGATGATTTCTGTCGACTGCAGATCGGCATCATCGGCAGGCCGCTCAAGCCCTTCTTCGCGTGGCGCGGCGCTGGCCACAACCCCCGCGCGTGGCTTCGGCGCTGGCCGCGCTTCCACCGGGCCGGCAAGCGATTGCGGCGCAGGCGCAGTGACCGGCGCTGCCGAAGTTCTGGTGCGAATGCGCGCCTGCAGCTCTTCCAGCAGCGTCATCGGATCGGCGTGCACCACCAGTCGCACCGCCGGCCAGCGCGCCGCTACCGGCATCAGCAGCGGCATGGCCAGCGCCGCTGCCAGCACCGCGCCCCACGCAGCTTTCTCCACCAGCACGTTGCGCACCCGCAGCGCGCGCAGCCCCGCGCCCACCATCGCCGCCACCAGCAACGAACGCAATGCCGCTTCAACAAATGTCGGCATCATCGTCCCTCCTTTTGCGCGGCGGCAATGCGCGCCGCCAGCCGCTGCAGCTCAGCCCGGTCCAGCATCTTCGAGTCCACCATCCCCACCAGCAGCGCCTCCACTGATCCCTCGCAGAACCAGTCCACGATGCGCTTGGCCGCGCGGCCCGCCACCCGCTGCCGCGACTCCGCCGGCCGGTAGACAAACGTGCGCTCCTCCACCGTGTGCGCCAGGTAGCCTTTTTCCTCCAACCGCCGCAGCACCGTGCGCACCGTCGAATCCTTCAGCGGCCGGTTCAGTTCCTCGCGCGCCCGCTCAGCCGTAGCCGAGCCCACGCGCCAGACAATGGAAAGAATTTCGCGCTCAAGCTCGCCGAGCTCGGCAGGATCGTGACGGGGTGAAGTGTTACGCGCCATAGTGTTACTGACTGTAACACACAAATTCGGTGAGCACGCAAGAGCAAATTTTTGAATTTTTGCTGTCAGGATTCGGGGTACAAAGATACCGCGCTATGAAATGAACACAGGCTGGTCGCTTAAGTACCGGAAGCTCTGAAGCTCCTCCGGTGCAATTCCAAGATGCTCGCTCAGCGTCCATCCAGTTTCCGCGCCGTGGAAGGATGCGTACCAAACCCAGTAGCCATGAGCAATCGGCAGATAGGCCATTAAGGAGCCACGGTCGTTAAGCGCGGAGTTTCCGCTGAACCAGACCATTGCCGTGTGTGGCACTTCGACAAGGACTTTGCGTCGGAGTGCACGAGCTGATGGCATGTTCCGATGAAGCGGCTCGCCCGGGGGCTGCTCTTCAAAATCTGGCATAGTGAATCGGCGTTGAGACACCACACGAGCAGGAACAAAGGGAGGAATTCCGATGAATTTACCCCGCGTCGCGGGCACACGAGCGTGGACTCCTGCGATTCCAAGCAACTTCCCGCAAAAGCCGAGCCAGTTCGACCCGAACCAATTGTCAATCTGAATGAGAAGGAAATCGGCAGAGGTGGCACCGACGATGGCTCCGCGTGCAGTCTGTTCGACGATTGTCACAAACTCTGGAGCATCGCCGGCTTGTGGCTCTATCCGCATCTCGGGATAAGTATAGGCCGGTACTACTTCCGCGGATAGACCGCGTACACCAGCCCCAGATAATCGTCGGTCACCAGAAACCGGTCCGGCCCGATGCGCAGAATCCCGCAGGGCCGCCCATGCACCACCGGCCTGCCGTTCACGGTCGTCAAAAATCCCGTGATGAAGTCGCGCGGCGCGCGATCCTGCGGCGTAAATCGCACCACTCTATACCCCGTCCCGATGCTGGGATGGCTCGCCCCATGCAGCGCGACCAGAAAGCTGCCGCCAAGCTGCGCGCCGCCCTGCGCGAAATACGCAAACCCCAGCGGCGAGCTGTGCGCGGCAAACGTCGTATAAGCCGGCGGCACCGCCTCGCAGCTCTGGAGCGGCGCAGGCAGCGCGCCCAGCGCGGCATTCGGATCAGGCCCCGCCGCGTGCCCTCCGCCCGCTCCAAGATTCGTGCCCGCCGCAGCCACTCCCTGCTGCTTGCCATACACCGAATCCGTCTCTTCCGGCCCGTTCGTCAGCTCGCCCGCCTCCTCCATCTTCGGCAGCGGCGTCGCATCGTGCACAGCCCTGCCCTGCGCAAAATAGCAGGTCGGCCAGCCATAGTTCAGCGGCAGCTTTCCACTCGTCTCGATCGCAAAGAACGTGTCTTCCGGCAATTTCGCGCCAAGATGATCGTCGCCCATATTGGTGGCCACCAACCGCCCGCCATCAAGCTCCGGCACAAAGCGCAGATCCACCGCATTGCGCAGCCCCTGCGCCACCAGCGCGGGATTCTTCCCATCCGGGTCCATGCTCACAACCGCCGCGCGCAGCACCTCGCGCTCCTGGCAGTAATTGCACGACGAACCCGCGGCCACATACACCCGCGTTCGCCCCGTCGTCTCCGCAATGGCCACCGTGCGCGTCAGGTGCCATCCGCCGTACTTGTAGCTCAGGCCATAATCCGGAAAACGCATCAGCGTCTCCGGCTCGCCTTCCGGCGCGTTGGCCCCCGCCTTGTAGCGATAGCGCACCAGCTTGTCCGTCAGCGGCAGATAAAGCCACGTCTGCTTCGTCTCCGGGTCGGTCCAGAACGCAAGATTGTTCGGGTTGCGCAGATGATCGAGATAGTGGATGACACGCGTGAACCGGTGCGTCGTCTCATCCCAACCGTCGAGAAGGAACACCGAGCCGCGTGTATTGTCGGCAAGGCTCCACATGCCCGTGACAAAGACACGCCCATCCGGCGCTTGTGCGAAGAAGCGCACGCGCCGCAACCCGCTCGCCGCCACGCTCATCGCAAACGGCTCCGGCACCTTCAGCGTGATCGACTTGCCCGGCGCGTAGGTCAGCGTCTGCGCACGCTGCGCAAGCACAGGCAAAGTCACCGACAGCAGCAGCGCAGCACCAACAGCAATCCGCGATCTCTTCATCATTCCCACGCAGCAACGCCGGGACCAAAGCCCCGGCGCTCTCCATTCAAATTTGCGCAGTGGCTACGCGCGGCTCAGATATGCGCCTTCGCTCGTATCCACCTTGATCTTCTCGCCCTCGTTGATGAACGACGGCACCTGCACCACCAGGCCCGTTTCGGTCTTCGCAGGCTTGGTCACACTCGACGCCGTCGCCGACTTCAGTCCCGGCTCGGTTTCAACCACGGTCAACTCCACTGCGCTGGGCAGTTCAATGCCCACAGCCTGCCCGTCGTAATAGCTCACGTGGATCTGCAAATTCGGCGTCAGGTATTCCACCGCATCGCCCAGCGTCGAGCCCTTCAGAACCGTCTGCTCGTAGTCCACCGGGTTCATAAAGTAGTAGTCATCGCCGTCGGCGTAGAGAAACTCCATCAGCACTTCATCCACCACCACGCGATCAATCGCATCGGCAGAGCGGAAGCGGTGCTCGAACATCGCGCCCGACTTCAGGTTGCGCAGCTTGGCCTGGATGAAGGCGCGCAGGTTGCCCGGCGTGCGGTGCTCCACCTTGAAAACCAGGTGTAGCTGTTCGTTGTGTTTGATGATCATGCCCGGACGCATCTGTGTGGCGGGAATCGCCATAAGGGTGAAACTCCTTGCGGTACGTGTGTGAAAAAGATTGGCTCTTGGCCCATCCATGATTGTAACCGAGGCCCCGATTCACGGCCCGTTCGCGCCCCTCGGCACAGGTATGTTCTGATCGTAGCGATGACGCAGCCCAGCGCACCAAAGCGAGACACCCGCGCCGTCGCCGCGCTGCTCGCACTCAGCTTTCTCTGGTCGCTCGGCTCGCTGCGCGCCGACCTGCTGCCCTACAACTGGCAGGGCCAATCCGCATCGACGCTCATCGGCCAGGCACTGCGTCTCGCGGTCCTCGCCATTGAAGCCGCGCTCCTCGCCCGCATCATGCGCAGCCGCCGCGTGCGCCGCTCCGCGACATTCTCCGCCGCATTCGTCGGCCTCGGCCTCTTCGCCCTGCCCGCGCTCGCCCTTCACTTCGCCGCGCCGTTTGTCTCCGACCTCACCCGCACCGCCCTCTTCTCGCTCGCGCTCATCTTCGCCGTCCTCTTCGAGCCATACCTGGGCCGCGCCCGCGCAACGCAGAGTCGAACCGCATTGCTCGCCGCGCTCGTCGCCGTCTCCGGCACGCTCTGCCTCTTCTCCATCGACATGCCCGGCTCTCAGCAAGCGGTGGTTGCCTTCATCGCCGTCGTTCTGCTCGCCGCCGCGGTGGCTGCGGTCAATTGCTATGCTGTCCGGCTCGCGACCGCAGAAGATGCGCCATCACCCGCAGCCACAGCAGCCGTCGCAACCGCGGCCGCAGCGCTCGTCCTCGGCGTCGCCAGCGCGGCAACGCAATCCGCCGTTCTGTCCTCTGCTTCACTCATCCCCGATCTCCTCTGGACCACGCTCATCGACCTGCCCGCGCTGCTGCTCCTCTTCTGGCTGATGCGCCGCATCACCGCCGCGCGCATGACCCTCCGCTTCATCCTCGCGCCGCTGCTCGCGGGCATCATCGGGCTCGCACTCTACCGCCCGCCCGTCAGCCTGGGCAGCTTCACCGGCCTCGCGCTCATGGCCATCGGCGCGGCGTGGATGCTGCTCGCCCGCGACGATTCTGACGCCGCAGAATCAACCCTGCACCTTGAATAACTCCGCAGCACAGTCGCTTCATTCGAGCAGCTCGAAGTTGTTCGCCGCACGTTCATCCGCTACCATTGGCTCCGTCTTTCGCGCGGACTCCGCTCCGCGCCCGGAGTTTCCCGATGCGCCTCACCCTGCTGCTCTCCGCCCTGCTTCTCGCCGCCCCGCTCGCCGCGCAAACCGTCCCCGCCGGCATACCTTCTGCCGCACCCTACAAAAATCCTCATCTCTCCGCAGATGCCCGCGCCGCAGACGCGCTCAAGCGCATGACCCTTGAAGAGAAGGCCGCCATGCTCTCCGGCTCTGCCTGGATGGACTCCGCGCCCGTTCCGCGCCTCGGCATTCCCGCCATCAAAATGGCCGACGGCCCGATGGGCGTGCGTTCGTGGGCAGGCAGCTCATCGATCACCAACAGCGTGAACAACCCGGCCGCAAAAGTCGAAAGCACGGCCTTCCCCTCCGGCATCGACATGGCCGCCACCTGGGACACCGACCTCGTGCAGCGCGAGGGCGTGGCCATCGGCGAAGAGGTAAAAGCTCTCGGCCGCGACATGATCCTCGGCCCCACCGTCAACATCAATCGCCAGCCGCTCTGGGGCCGCAACTTCGAGGGCTACGGCGAAGACCCCTATCTCTCCGGCCAGCTCGGCGTGGCTTACGTCGAGGGCGTGCAGAGCCAGGGCGTCATCCCCTCCGTCAAGCACTTCGCCGTCAACAACGAGGAGTACGAGCGCCATCGCGTCAACGTCGTCATCGACGAGCGCACCCTGCATGAAATCTATCTCCCCGCCTTCAAAGCCGCCGTGCAGCAAGGAGGCGCGTGGAACGTCATGTCCGCCTACAACAAGCTCAACGGCATCCACTGCGGCGAAGATCCGTATCTGCTCAACGACATTCTCCGCAAGAAGTTCGGCTTCAAGGGCTTCGTCGTCTCCGATTGGGGCAGCACCTACTCGACCGCACCCACCGTCAACGCCGGCATGGATCTAGAGATGCCCGGCGGCCCTCCCATGCAGGCATGGATCGTGCGCCCGCAGACGCTGAAGAGCGGCAACGGCGCTGGCTGGCTCACCGAGGACAAAGTTCTCGGCGAGGTCAAAGCCGGCCACATCACTGAGGCCGCCATCGACGACAACGTGCGCCGCATTCTCCGCATCATCTTCCTGAGCGGCATCTACGACCATCCCCACACCGGCGGCGGCGAGGTCGACACGCCGGCCCAGCGCACCATGGCGCTCAAGGGCGCAACCGAAGGCATCGTGCTCCTCAAGAATGAGAACGCGCTGCTCCCGCTCGATACCAAAACCATTCACTCCATCGCCGTCATCGGCCCCAACGCGGCCGTCGCGCGCGCCGGAGGTGGCAGCTCCATGGTCCGTCCCAAGAGCGCCATCGCGCCGCTCGACGCCATCCGCGCCCGCGCCGCAAAAGCCAGCGGCCTCACCGTGACTTACGCTCTCGGCGTCGGCATGCAGGGCGAGAACCCCGCGCAGGACACGCCCGAAGCCCGTGCCGCCGCGCTCAAAGAAGCGACGGACGCCGCAGCCAAAGCCGACGTGGCCGTAGTCGTCGTCGGCCGCTACAACAAGCTCGAGTCCGAGGGCTTCGACGTAAAGACCATGGACCTGCCCGAAGGCCAGGACGAGCTCATCGCCGCCGTTGAAAAGGCCAATCCGCGCACCGTCGTCGTCCTCAACACCGGCGACCCGGTCACCATGACGAAGTGGATCGACGCCACGCCCGCGCTGCTTGATATCTGGTACGGCGGCGAAGAGGGCGGCGATGCGCTCGCTTCCATCCTCTTCGGCGATGCCAACCCCTCCGGCAAGCTGCCCGTCACGCTTCCAAAGAAGTACGAAGACACGCCCGCAGCCGCCAACTATCCCGGCGAAAATCTCGAAGTCCACTACGCCGAGGGCCTCTACGTCGGCTATCGCTACTACGACACCAAGAACGTCGCGCCGCAGTTCCCCTTCGGCTTCGGCCTCAGCTACACCACCTTCGCCTACAGCGGTTTGAAAATCTCGCCGAAGTCGTCCTCCACCGGAACCGTCGAGGTCAGCGCCAAGGTCAAGAACACCGGTCCGCGCGCCGGAGCCGAGGTCGTCGAGCTTTACGTCCACGACGGCCACTCCAAAATCGACCGCCCCATTCACGAGCTCAAGGGCTTTAGCCGCCTCGAACTCAAGCCCGGTGAATCAAAGACAGTCACCTTCACTCTCAACCGCGACGCCTTCTCCTACTGGAGCCCCGCCACCAAAGCATGGCAGGCCGATCCCGGCACGTTCGAGATTCAGCTCGGCGCATCCTCGCGCGACATCCGCCTCAAAGCGCCCTACAGCCTGCAATAGAGAACATCAACGCAAAGAAAAACGGCAGCAGAGATTCGCTCTCCGCTGCCGTCTTCGTTTTCTTGTTCGTCGCAGCCGTCACTGCGGCGGTTCGTAGGGCTCCACGCGCAGCGTGTTCGACAGGATGCCGCGCTCCTCGGGGCTGAACACATTCTGGTAGCGGCTCGAGTTCAACACCGTCTCGCGCTGATCCGGCGGCACCGAGCGCAGATCGCGAAAGGCGTTCTTCATCAGCGCCTGCCGGTCTGGGGGCAGCGTCTTCCAGCGCTGCAAGGAGTCGACGACCTGCGTCCGCTCCTGCGGCGAGAGCCGCTCGATATTTTCCGCCCGCGCCAGCCGCCGTTCGCGCTGCGCCTCGGGCATCTGGTCCACGCGATTCAGCTGCTGCACCAGCCGCTGCTGCTGCGCCGGTGCCAGCCTGCGAAAGCTCGGATCGTTCTGCAGCATCCGCTCCTGCGCCTGCGGCGTGCCGCGATGCTCGTTCAGCCACGCGCCCAGGTGGTTCGGCGGCGCATACTCCGGCCGCGGCAGATAACCCTGCCCACTGGGCCGCGCATAGCCCTGGCCCGCATAGCCCTGACCTTGATACCCCTGTCTCTGATAACCCTGTCCCTGATAGCGCGCTCCCGGCTGCGTCGCCATCGGTTGCTGGCCGCGATAAGGCTGCTGCACCCCGGACCTTGCCTGCGCCTGGCCGCGGGCTGCGCCGCGTGGTGACTGCGCGCGTGCGCCGGAAAACCGCGGGGCAGAGTACCGTCGCGGAGCCGCGCGGTGCTGGGCCGCAAGCTCGGCCGCGGGCAGGCACACCAGCAGCATCGCGGCAGCCAAAGCCACCCTGCGCGCGCTGCGTACGACGCCCGATCCTGCCCAGCCCATCATCGCCTTGTCCCCAGTCCTTCTCAGCTCCGCCTTAGTTGGCGTTGCCGTCGTTGCTGTCGTTGCTTGAGATCGTCTCCAGCTGATCCAGCACCTGATCGTTGTTATCCAGCACCTGCAGATCATGCACCACCGCGGCCTGCGTAGGCTGCGCCGGTGGCTGATCCCAGTTCGTCACACCCAGGTATGCGCCGCCCCCCAGCAGCAGCACCGCCGTCAATGCCATCGCCGCCATGGGCCGCGCATGCAGCTGCGGACCATACGCCATCCGCGCCCGCAGCCGCTCCAGCCAGCTCGCTGGTTTGGCCCGGCGCTCATCCTCGAGGCGCGCATTCAGCCGGGTCATGAAGAACGGAGTCGGCTCCGGCGCTTCCCAGCTATCCATCAGCGCCATCGTCGCGCGCAGCTCTTCCAGCTCCTTCGCGCACGGCTCGCATCCGGCCACATGAGTCGCAACCTTGGCAGGCACTGTCTCCGGCGCAAGCAGCACATCGGCCAGCTTCGCATCCGTCACGGTGCACGTTTTTTCATTCCGTTCCATCACAAATCCCTCACTTCCCCGCCGGTTCACGCCGGCTTCACTGCTTACACAAAATCCTTCAGCTTGTCCCGCAGCGTCTGGTAGGCCCTGAACAAGAGCGACTTGGTCGCCGACTCGCTCAGCTTCAGCACATCCCCGATCTGCCGGTAATCCATCCCTTGATACTTGTGCATCAGCACTGCCATCCGCTGCCGCTCGGGCAGCGCCATCACATGCTGCCGGATCGCCGCCATCCGCTCCTCGCGCAGCAGGTTCTGCTCCGCGCTCGGGTCGTCGTCGGCCACATCCGGCGTGGTGCCCGTCTCCGGGTCCGGCGCATCCAGATACACCGTCTGCGCATTGCGTTCATGCCGGGTGTCGCGCGCGTGGTTCACAGCCAGGTTCGTCGCGATCCGGTACAGCCACGTCGTAAACTTCGCTTCCGCCCGGTAGCTCTCCCGCGACCGGTATACCCGCAGGAACACCTCCTGCGCCAACTCTTCGGCAACGGCCTGGTTGCGCACCATCCGGAAGAGAAAGTGAATCATGGCCCGGTAGTGCTTTTCTACCAGATAGTTGAACCCCGACTCGTCGCCCGCCGCCACGCGCAGCATAATCGCCGCGTCGCTCGAGTCGTCGGCCGCGTAGTTGGGGATCACCGGAGGGTTCTTCTGCCCCGCTCCCGTTCCCAGCCCCGGATTGTCCAGAACCAGGGTTGCCATATCTTCACGAACCCCGTCCACGTCCGAAGGTTGCGCCAAATCCCCGCTTCCGCGAGGGAAATCCCCCGGTTTTCCACGGCTCCCGGTCTGCTCCGGCTCGGATGCTCCACCCAGCCGGAAAAGTCGGCCTCCGGGCAGCCCTTGCCCAGCCCCGGCCAGCGCCGGAATCAGCCTTGACTCGACGCCAGCCGAGCGCAGTTCCGCGTCTCCGCTCAGGGCAGAAACCACCGCGTCGCACCATCGTCTGGCATTGGAAAACATCGTTGATTCTATGCGGCTTGGCCCACAACCCATACTCGGCCCTGACTCACCCGACCCCGGTTTGGCTCCAACCCCGCGCTGGTGATACTCTACCTTACGGAATGCCCCGCGGTCGCGCCCTGCCCCGCATCCAGGGGCCCCACGGTAAGGGCGGTTAGCTCAGCTGGTTAGAGCGCCTGCTTCACACGCAGGAGGTCCGGGGTTCGAGTCCCTGACCGCCCACCATTCGCATTCACCCTCCCGGAACCACCCCCTACCACCTTCGTAACAATTGCGCTCGCCGTCCGACGGCATCTCAATTCATGTACGTACCACCTGCTGCCGAACGCTGAACGCCAGCAAGAGCTCAAAGCAGCCAGCGGAGGTGATCGTGCTACACACTCATTGCGAACAAGGCAGCGCGCTTGAATCGGCTTACCTGAAGACCACGCTCCAGTGGGTCAATGCTGAGACCCGCAAGCGCATGGCCGTCGCAGTTTCTGCAGGGGTCGGCACTGAGGTTTGGCAGGAGATTGCCCGGCGGGCCACCGAGGCCCGCAGCAGCCACGACGAAGCCCTCTGGACCTACATCGATCACATCGTTGCCTGCCCGGAGTGCCATCCGGCCAACGCAACAGTCTCGACCGTGGCAGCTCTCTGTAACGACCCTGACCCCACCTCATTGCCGGAGATTGTCTCCGGTGTCCGCCATCGCGGCAGCCACTAGCGGCTCAGCTTCGCAATCAGCCGCTCCATTGCCGCCTCCTGCGTCTCCATCGACTCCACCAGCCGCAGCTGCGCCCGCGCGCGATCCAGATTGTGCCCCTCACGATGCACCTTGAAGTACGTGTCGCCGTTCAGATGATCCGCCAGAAACCGGATCGCAATCTCAAACGTGATCAGCTTGCCCGCAAAGGCCAGGTACTGCTTCTCGTCGCGCGTCAAAAACCCTCCCGCCGACGCCAGATACCCCCGCGCCACCGCCTCGAACATCGGGAACTCCATCGTCACCTGCGACAAATCCCGCTCGTCCTCGGCCGCCGAGGTCGTGCTGGTGCGCACCATATCGCCAAAGTCGTAATGAGCCAGCCCCGGCATCACCGTGTCGAGATCGATTACGCAGATGCCTTCGCCCGTCACATCGTCCAGCATCACATTGTTCAGCTTGGTGTCGTTGTGCGTCACCCGCTCCGGCAGGTGCGCCTCCACCAGCACCCTCGTCATCGCCTTGCGCGCCAGCGCAAACTCGATCTCCGCCTGCGCCCCGCTCACGCGCCCCGCAGCGTCCTCCGCAATCGCCCGCTCAAGCGCCGCAAACCGCCCCGGCGTGTAATGAAAATCGGGAATCGTATCGTGCAGCCGCGGCGCAGGCAGGTCCGCCAGCATCTGCTGGAATTGTCCAAACGCCTTCGCCGCCTGAAACGCCTGCTCTGCTGACTCAATCGCGTCGTAGCTCCGCGCGCCTTCGATAAACCGGTACGCCCGCCAGAAATTCCCGCCCGCATCCTCGTGCCACGCGCGCCCATCACGTGCCGGAATCAGCCGCAGCACCCGCCGCTCGCGGTCGAGATCGCCCTTGAGCTTCGCCGCCAGGTGCGCCGTCACCCGTTCGATGTTCTCCATCAGCGCCGGCGGATTGCGGAAGATGTGGTGATTGATTCGCTGCACAAGCGCGTGCACCGTCGCGCCCTCAACATCCATCGTTACGCGATACGAATCGTTGATGTGCCCGCTGCCATAGGGCTCCGCGCTTTTGAAGACGCCGCCGATCGCAAACTCCCGCGCCACCGCGGCCACGTCGTGCGTCATGCCCACAGCTTCTCCGGGTAGCGGCCCGCGCGCACCAGGTCAAGCAGGCTCTCCATCACCCGCGGACGGTCCTCGCGATAGGTCACGCCAAACCACGCGTCGCCCGAGGGCAGCACCTTCACCCGCGCCTCGCCCTTGGCGATGAAAGCCGCCACCGCGCTGGGCAGATAGCACTCCGCCTTCAGGTCCGCGCCGCGCTCGGCAAGAAACGCGCGAAAGTACGCGTCGAGTTCCTTGAACACCCATGGCCTGAATCCCCACATGTTCATCGAGACAATCTCGTCGCCGCGCAGCTTGGTCTCGTGCCCCGCGCCGTCGCTGGTCTTCGCACCGCCGCCGTCGCGCTCAATGCCCATCGTCTCCACAACGCCGCGCAGAAAGCCGTCCGCATTCACATCGCAAATCCCACGCGCCACCGAGCCAAACTCCGACAGCGTATTGCGCAGCACAAAGCCCACCATCGCATAATCCGCCGAATAATCCGCCGAGCCCGACACCAAATGCGCCGCCAGCGCGCGATACCCCTGCGCCCCATAAAAATCATCCGCATTGATCACCGCGAACGGCTCGTGCACCACTGCGCGCGCCGCAAGAATCGCCTGCGCCGTGCCCCACGGCTTCGTCCGTCCCTCCGGCACGCGGAACCCCGCCGGCAGATCGTCGAGCTCCTGGAACGCATACGCCACCGGCACCCGCGCCTCGAACCGCGCGCCAATCGTGGTCCTGAAAGCATCTTCCATATCGCGCCGAATCACAAACACCACCCGGCCGAACCCTGCGCGCAGCGCGTCGAAGATCGAGTAGTCCATGATCGTCTCGCCCGACGGGCCCACCGGATCGATCTGCTTCAGCCCGCCATAGCGGCTGCCCATGCCCGCCGCCAGCACCAGCAGCGCGGGCCTGCCTCTCTCCATCTGCGTCATCAGTGCGCGCTCTCCTTCGGCATCACATCCAGCGTCAACACCTCAAACGGCGCAAGGTTGAACTCATGCGCCGTGCGCGCATCCAGTTCCAGTACGGGTTGCCCGGCATCGTCCTTCCACGGGCTCTTCGCCGCGTACATCTGCGCCGCGTCCTCCGGCAGCTCGAACGCATCCTGCAGCCGAATGCGAATCGACTGCGGCTTGTCGCTCGGATTGCGCAGCACCAGCGTACCCATGCGCGGCGACCACGCGGCCCATCCATACACCTCAAGCCACTGCGGATTGCCGCCAATCCAGTGCGTATCCTTCAACACATCGGCGTTCGCGCGCGACCACTTCGCCGCCTCCGCCAGATCGTTCCAGTTCGCCTCGCTCAGCAGCGACGGCGTAATGTACATCTCCTGCAATTGCGTGCCAGTGCCGAAGTACGAGCGAATCTCGTTGCGAAAATCGTTGCCGGGGTCCGTGTCCAGTCCCTTGCGGAAGCGCGCATAAATCATGCCGTGCAGCATCAGCGAATTCAGCGGATACAGCGGCCCGCCCTCCACCACGCGCTCATACGTCTGCGCATCCCGGTAGGTGATCCACCGCTCGCGATTCGTACCTACCCCGGTAAAGTTGTCGTCGTCGCCGCCGCGCCAGATGGAATCCGCATAGCGCGTCCAGAACGGCGAAGGCCACGTGCCCGTCGTCAGGTTGATGAACAGGTCCGGCTTCGCCGCGCGCAGCTCGCCGATCAAATGAATCATCGCGCTGAAGTCGCTGTCGAAGCTGCTTCCCTTCACCACCGTATTCACATTGCCCGTGCCGTCGAACTTGAACTGATTCACGTCATACTTCTTGATCATCTGCAGGCACACATCGCGAAACGCCGCGTAATACTTGGGCCCCGAGAGCGCATAGCCGGCGTCGACAATCTCATAGCCCGCCGCGCGCCCAAATGCGATCCGCTCCTGCCGCGGCTTCGAGTAGCCACCCCACGGCGACATCCATACCCCCGGATGCGCGCCAATCTTCGCCGCCGCCGCAGTCACCGGCGCAAACCCGTTCGGAAATCCGCTGTTGAACTGCCACAGCGATTTGTGATTGTCCCAGCCATCGTCGTAGAGAAACGAGTTCATCTGCACGCCGCGTTTCTCCACCAGCTCGCGCCCAAACGCCTGCACCCGGCTCACCGCATCCGCCGCCGAGTACGGAGTAAAGTACCCCAGGTCATACCACGAGTTGTAGTGCAGAAACGTGCGATAGGGATGCGCGCGCTCGGTCTCCAGATACGCCAGAAAATCTCGCCGCATCTGCCCCGCATGCGCCACGCCGATCACCGACGAATACGTAATCGACTGCCCCGCCTTCAGTGGCAGTTCGCGATCGATCCACGCCGTCGCATGCCCATCGCGCACGCGGCTCTCCGAGATCGGATGCTCGAAGCCCACAAACACATCGCCCGCCACAATCGGCGAGCCCTTCACCCGTCCCACCACCTGCGCGCCCTTCAGATCGAGATCCACCATCTCCACGCGCGCAATCGGCACATCCTTCGCGCCCGCCGTCAGCGTCAACACCTGCCGCAGATAGTTCGTCCCATCGAGCACCACCACGGACCACGTTGCATGCAGCGAGTGATCCGCGCTCTCCAGCGGCACATCAAGCTCTTCGCCCGCCAGCCGGTCGGCCATGCGCGCCGCATCCGCACGCGCCGCAATCTCATGCCGCGCCGCCTCGCCGCTCACCACAAAATCCGCCGCCCGCAGGCTCGATCCATCCGCCAGCAGAATCGCAAACGGCACAGCCACGGGAATCTCCGCCCCATGCATGCGATCTCTCACCACCAGGTCCGCAAGGTGCCCACCCGCCAGCGAGCACGACGCGCCCACCGCGGCATTCTCAATCGCAAATCTGCCCGCGGCTTCGCTTGCCTCGGCCTTTCCCCCTGCAGCCAGCGCAAAAACTGCGCCCGGCATCGCGGCCAGCACCATCGCCGCAACTCCCCCGCGAAAATATCTCCGAATCATCCTGGAATCCTCTCCAATCGCGCGCCTGCAAGAACCGCCGCTCGCAGTCTAGTGCGCACCGCAACATGGGTATGGGCAGACGCTTGTCAGTGTAGCGGATTGGGCGCGCAGCCCGCGCAGCCTGCAAAGAACCTGCTGGCGGCGCGCACTCGGCCTGTGATATAAGCCAGTCACCTCCGCACATCCGCTGGGTTGCGGCGCATCTCACCCTGAGGAAATCCCCACATGAACCTTCAAGTCCGCGGGATCTGCACTGCCACTGTTCTGTTTGCCCTCGCCCTCATCGCCGCGCAGGCTGTCTGCGCGCAAGACATCGCTCCGCCGCCCATCAAGATGGGCCTCTGGCAGAACGAAGTCACCACCACCATGACCGGCATGGAAAACTCGCCCGCGGCCGCGCACATGGCCAGCGAGCACACCAGCGTGCATCAGTCCTGCCTCACGCCCGAAACCTGGCAACGCGACCTGTCCAAAATGCGCGAGCAGAAGTCCGAGTGCACCCGAACCAACGTGCACCAGGATGCGCACGCGCTCACCTTCGACGAGAGCTGCACCAGCGGCCAGTTCACCACCGTCGTGCATTTTGAGGCCACCTTCGAAGGCGGCGAGCACATGCACGGCATCGCCACCGCGCGCACCACCGGGGCGGCCTTCCCGCAGGGCATGACCATGAACATGCATATGAATTCGCACTTCGTCAGCGCCGACTGCGGCGATGTGAAGCCGGGCGAAACCAAGATGATTCACTAGAGCGTGCTTAGCAAATCCGCCTTGTGTCAGGGCACGACTTTAGTCGTGCCGAAAAGGGCAGGAAAGAGAAGAGGTTTTGACCCCTGAGGGATTGCACCCGAAGCTCGATGGCCATTGACGAAGCACGCTCTAAGCAATGCGCAGAACGGCCGGCGTCTCAGCGCGACTCGCCGGCGTGCAATCCCGCCTCGACCCGGCGGCTGTAGCGGCCCGTCAGCGCATTCCAGCGAATGATGGCCAGTTCCTGCAGCATCTGCATGCCGTCTCTCAGATAGCTCATCCGCGAGCGCTCGTCGTGCGCCCAGCTCACCGGCACTTCCTTCACCGTGTAGCCGCGCTTCAGCGCGATAAACAGAATCTCCGGATCGAAGCCCCAGCGCTCGATGGTCTGCAGCTGAAACACCGTCTGCGCCGCCGCACGCGTAAACGCCTTGAAGCCGCACTGCGTATCCACAAACGGCAATCCCATCACCAGCCGCGTCACCGCGTTAAAGCAGCGCCCAAAAATCTGCCGGTAAAGCGGCTGCCGGTGCGTCTGCCGTCCGCTCTCCAGCCACCGCGAGCCAATGGCGATATCGGCGCCGGCGGCAATCGCCGCAAACAGCCGCTCCGCCTCGTCAATCGGGGCCGACAAATCGGAGTCGGTAAACAGCACGATCTCGCCCCGCGCCTGCAGAATGCCGTTGCGCACACTGTAGCCCTTGCCCCGGTTGCCGGGATTTTCAAGCAGCCGCACCTCGGGCGCATGTTCCGCAAAGGCCCGCACCAGCTGCGCCGTATCGTCCGTAGAGCCATCGTTCACCACAATGACTTCCGCATCCCAACCCTGCGCCCGGATGCACGAGACAACCGCTTCCATGGTCGCGGGAATGCGCGCATGCTCGTTGTAGGCCGGAATGACGAAGCTGTATCTGGGATGCCGATCCACTCAAGTCGCCTCTACCCATCGCGTGAGCTCAGTCGCGCGGGAGACTTCGCTCATCATACAGCGCGCCGGGCGCACCCACCCAACCCCGGCCTGAAATTGCCCGCCGCAGCCATCTTGCTGATGCAAAAGGCGCAATTCTTACCCTTCGGCTTGATTTTTGCCCCCCGCCCGTCCAGAATCTGTGTATGCTGTGCCGGGAGGTTCGTGCAATATGACAAAGGCAGATTTGGTGGAAAAGGTGACTCGGCTGGGCGACCTGACCCGCCGCGACGGCGAAGTGATCGTCGAAACCGTCTTCGATTCGGTCATCTCCGCCCTGCAGAGCGGCGACAAGATTGAGATTCGCGGCTTCGGCTCGTTCCGAATCCGCCAGCGCAACCCCCGCATCGGCCGCAATCCCAAGACCGGCGAGCGCGTCGAGGTTCCCGCCAAGCGCGTGCCTTATTTCAAGCCGTCCAAGGAACTGCGCGACCTGGTCAACCCGTCGGAAGCCAAGCCCGCAGCCGCACCGGCCTCCTAGCAAAACCTCAGCGCGGCCGCACGCCGATCACGCTCATCATGCGGCCGGCGTGCCCCTGCGACCCGCGGTGCGAGTAGAACAGCTCCGGCTGGCACTGCGTGCACCCGCCCACCACGCGGATCGCCTTCGCCCCCACTCCCGCATCCAGAAGCTGCCGCCGGTTGGCCTCCGTCAGGTCCACGTGCAGGCTCGGCCCAATCGGCGAGTGCCCCGGCGCGCGCTGCGTCAAAAACAGCATGGGATACTTCGTCCGCACCGGGTCCGAGTCGTAGACCTCGCGAAACAGCTCCCGCCCATACACAAACTGCGACTCGAACTCCGTCAGCACTTCCTCGCCCACCGCATAGCAGCAGGCGCCAATCCCCGGCCCAATCGCCGCCACCAGGTCCTCCGGCCGCGACCCGAACTCGAGCCGCATCCGCCCCACGCCCAGTTCCACGATTCGTTTTACAGTCCCGCGCCAGCCCGCGTGGAATGCCCCCACCACGCGCTTCTTCCTGTCCGCCACCAGCACCGGAATGCAATCCGCCGTCTGCACCGCCAGCAGAATCCCCGGCTCATCCGTGATCGCCCCGTCGGCCTTCCACGGCATCGCCCGGCCCGCATCCGCCGCGCCCAGCCTGACCACAAGATTGGAATGAAACTGCCGGATCGGCACCAGCGGCGTCGCTCCCCTGCCTACCTTGGCGTTGCCCGTCACCGCCTCCGCCAGCAGTCGGCGATTCTTCAGCACAATCTCCCGCTCATCCGCAGGAGTAAACCCCAGATTCATCTCGCCCGGCGCGTCTTCGGGCACATACGCCCGGCTCAGCCCGCCCCGCCGCGTGCTGAACCCCGCCCACAGCCACGGCATCTTCGCCCAGCCATCCACCGGCAGCCACTCCACGCCGTTCGCAGCCATGCGCGGCGCAGCCGAGCGCACGCTCAGCTCCTCCGGCGCAGCCCGCTCCATGCGCAGTTCCCGCGCAATGCCCGAAGACTTGCCCTTCCGCTGGCGCACCAGCCCCGCCGTGCGAAAGATCGCATCAATCTCCGCAATGTGTTCGTCGATATGTTTCTGGGTTTGAGCTTCCGGGAGGGGTGCGCGCCGCTTCACAATTCGATTGTAGCGGGCTCACGCGCGCGAAAATTTGCCCCCAAACGAGCGAATGGGCCTGCTTTCCAGCAGGCCCGCTCGAGAGGCTATTTGAGGAGGTCCGGAGGGGGGAATTAGGAGATGGAGTTCCTTGCGGAACCATTGAAAGAAGTGAAAACCGTGTCTGGGTGGGTCATAATTCGGGGAAGCCTCTGCTTGTTACCCGATATGACTCACTTTCTCGCCCAAAGGTTGCCAGAACTGAAAAAAATCTTGTGAGGACTTTCTCGCAACGCGAAATGGCCTCTCCGCAGCTCTTCGCTCCAACTCTAATTCCCTGATATTCCGGCAATTATTGCTTCGGCTCCTCCTCCTGCTTCACCACCGGCCCCTCGCCGGGGAATGGCCAGTCCTTGTCCAGTAGAGTCTCCTTCTCCCGCTCCGCCTTGGCAACTTTATCCACAGTCAGGTTCTCGAAGAAATGCACGCCGGTCTTCCCCGCCGTCACAATATCCATGTCGCCGTCGCCGTCCATGTCCTGCACCACAAACTGCGTCCCCGCCCCCGCCGTCCCATTCACTGAGATCGGGTAGCGCGTGAACGTCCCCGTCTTCTGGTCAATCTTGTAGTAGTAGACCACCAGCGGATCGTAAGACCCCGGATCGTTCCCCGAGTGCCCGCGATACCGCTTGCCCGCCAGCAGCTCCGGCTTCCCGTCGCCGTCAATATCCACCAGCTTCAGCGCATGGATCTGCGAGTAGCTCTCATCAATCGTGTGCTTCACCCAGTGCCGCTCGTTGCCATCGCCCACCTGTTCCAGCCAGTAGAGCCCGTAGCTGTGCCCATGCCCATAGATGATGTCCGTCTTGCCATCCCCGTTCACGTCGTAGCCGATAATCGGAAACCCCGCGTCCTCCATCTGCCAGTCCGGGTGCCACTCCCATTCGTTGTTGTTGGCGTCAATCTGCCGGAACCACCCATTCGGCGTCAGAATGTCCATCTTCCCGTCGCCGTCCACGTCGGCCACGCCCGTGCCGTGCCCATCCTCGCGCGCCCGCCCACGTGGTGCACCTTCGGCTTCGGCCCGCTGAAGTCGATCCACAGCACGCCCGAGTGGTTGTAGTGCGCGAACACCAGATCCGGCACGCCGTCGCCGTTGATGTCCGCCTCCGCGCCGCCCTCCGTGTCATAGCTGTCGGTGATGAAGTGCTTCTTCCACACCGCGCCCACCTTGCCCCCGTCTTTCGAGCCCGGATTCTCATACCACCAGATGCCGTTCAGCATCCAGCCCGCGGTCACAATATCCGGACGCCCATCGTGGTTCACGTCAATCGTCCACTCGCCGCAGTCGCTCACAAACTCGTTCAGCGTGCCCGCCTCGCGATACTGGTGCCGCTTCCACTCCCCGCCCGCGGGGCCGGGGTTCTCATACCAATACGCCCCGCTCACAATGTCCGGCAGCCCATCGCCATTCATGTCCAGCGTGGTCACGCCCTCGGCGTGGTCCGTGCCCAGCCGGTGCACAAAAAATGTCGTCTGCATCACGCCATACGGCCCCGGCCCCGGCGTCGTCTTCCGCTCACCCTGCGCCAGCGCCATCACGCCCGGCAACATCAGCAATCCCAAAGCAACACTAGAAAAAACCTTCATCGCAATCGCCCCCTACTTCAGCGGATACAGCTTCATGTTTCGGAAGTAAATCTCCGCGCCTTCCGACTGAAAGAGAATCTTACCGCTTGCCGGAAACGCATCCGTGCCCTCGTTCGCCAGCTTGCCGTTCACGTACTGCCACACGTGCCCATCGCGATTCACCAGCTCCACCACATTCCATTCCCCGTGCGGCTTCTCGAGCTCGTTCACCGGGTCGCGATACCCCACCACATCCTTCCACGGCCCTTTGTTGAAGCGGTCAATCTTCTTCGCCTTGCCATCCGGCCCCGTCACCCGCACGCCGTCCTTGCCGGTCAGCGCCGCGCCGTCCGTCATCCAGAAGTCGCCCGTGCAGCCCTCGTTGATCTGGAACTCCACCGACCGCGGCCACACCTTGTTCGGCCCCTGAATGTTGTAGAGAATCCCGCTGTCCCGCGCATGCCCCTCGCGCGGCGCAAACGTGCCCTCGCCCCACTTGAACTCCGCCCGCAGGTAGTAGTTCTTGTACTCGTTCTTGGTGATGATGTATCCCATCTCTTGCCCGGAGACATGCACCATGCCGTTCTCGACGGTAAAGATGTGGTTCGGATCGGAGTTGAGCCCGCTGCTGGTGAGGAACGTGTCGAACTGGCTCAGGTCCTTGCCGTTAAACACAAACGTCGCCTTGCCATGCTTGGGAATCCCTTTCGCCTGGGCCCACACTCCGGCTGAAAACGTTACCAAAATCGCCGCTAAAATCCATCCAGCCTGTGACTTAAAGCGCACTCTCATCTCGGTGACTCCTCCCGCACGCATTCTCCCGCCGCAGGCCCCAATGCGCAAGTGCGATTCGAAAATCTATCGCGCGCGCGGCTTGCGAACGGGCTTGCGCCCTGCCTTCGCGTTCATCTCTACCCGCAGCTTCCACGCCGCCCGCAGCGCGCCTTCCATCACGTCCTCGGTCGCCACCGCCAGCCGCGCATGCGTCGCCCCGTTGCGTCCCCAGCCGCCCGGCACCGGCAGAAACACATCCGGCCGCCCCGCCACAAACTCCGCCTGCATCTCCGGCGTCAGCATCAGGTTGCCGTAGCCCTGCTTCACCGCCGCCAGCGTCGCAAAAATCCGCCCGCCCACGCGAAAGTCCGCCGCTCCAAAATGCGAGCCCTCTTCCGCGCCCTCCAGGCTCAACGCAATCCGCCGAAAATCCGCCGCCGTCATGCCCACCAGCCTACTCGTCCCGCGCACGGCTCGCATCCGCGGAAGCGCATGACGAAAGTTTGCCGCGCACCCCGTCCCGTTTGCCGATTATTTCCGCGATTCTGCGCACAATAGATTCAGAAGCAAAAAACAGCGGCGATCCGTCTGCACGGGTCGCCGCTGTCTTTTGGAAGGAGTGGAGTCATACCCCCTCCCCCCCCTGCTTCGCCGCGTCTTCGCCCGGCAAAAGGAACCCAGTCTCAAAGGAATCCAGGCCGAAAGGAACTTGAGGCTATGCCTTCGCTGCAATCAGCTCGCTCTCGAACTCCTCGTTCAGCCACTTCGAGAACGCCGAAAACTCCTCGTCGCGGCCCAGGAAGTCGCGCACCATCTCGCGTCCCGGTTTTGACCCGCCCTGCTCCAGCACCGTCTTGCGATACTTCGCGCCCGCCGCGCAGCCCAGCAGGTCCGCCGCGTCAAACTGCGCAAAGAAGTCCAGCGCAATCACCTTGTCGAACGCATACGTGTAGTAGTTCGACGAGTAGCCCGTCAAATGCCCGAAGCTCGCATACATGCGGTTGCCGTCCAGCCACGTCCACGGCTGCAGGCTCAGGTAGAGCCGCTTCGTCGTCTCGTCCAGATCGATCGTCGCCGGGGCCTGATCGTGCAGATCGAGCGACAGCGTCGTGTAGTAAAGCTGCGACCGCACCCAGTCCGCGCGCCCAAACGCGCCCGCCAGCTTCATCTTCTTGATCGTCTCGGAAGGGAGCACTTCGCCGGTCTGATAGTGCTTCGCAAAGCTCTGCAGCAGCGTCTCGTCGCGGAAGAACTCCTCCAGCATCTGCGACGGCACCTCGATAAAGTCGCCCTCCGTCGCAAACCCCGAAAGCCCGGCCCACTCCGTCTGCCCGCCCAGAATCGCGTGCATCAGGTGCCCGAACTCATGGAAGAAGGTCACCACATCGGAGTACTGCATCAGCCCCGGATCGTCCGTCCATCGCCTGCCCGGAAAATTGCAGATCAGCCCAGCCTCCGGCAGATAGCGCCCGCGCACGCCCGTCACCACCGGCGCAGCCGAGAACCACTTGTCCTTGCCCTCGCGCGGATGCATGTCGAGATAGAACCGCCCCACATGCTTCGCCGCCGTCGAAAACCTCAAACACGCTCACCGCCGGGTCCCACCCCGGCACGTCGGACTTCCGGAACTCGATCTTGAACAGCCGCGCCGCCGTCGCCAGCACGCCCGCCTCCACCTGCGCATAAGGAAAATACGGCCGCACCGACTGCGAATCGAAATCGAACGCCGCACGCCGGAACTGCTCGTACCAGTAGCCCGCGGCTGGTGATGTCGATCTCCTTCAACCCCGGCTCGCGCCCGCGCGCAAAGTCCAGAATCAGCTTGTGCTCGTGCCTCGCGCCCTCGCGGCTCGCTTCATCCAGCTTGGCCAGAAACGTCCGCACATTCGCCGCCGACTTCATCATCTGGTCCGCCGTCGCCAGGTCAGCCCAGCTCCGGAAGCCCAAGCACCGTCGCAATCTCCTGCCGCGTCGCCAGCAGGTGCAGCAGCAGCTCCTTGTTCGCCGGATACGCCCGCGTGTTGTAGGCCAGAAACATCCGCTCGCGCAGCGCCGCATCGATCGCAAACGTCATCACCGGCTGCATGTCCGGCGGGTCCGTCGTCAGCGTAATCGTGCCCTTTTCGCCCGCCGGATGTCGCGCCACGTAATCCACCGGCAGTCCGTCGAGCTCTTCGATCTTCGTCTCAATCGTCTTCGCGCCCTCCTGGATATTGCGGCCGAACTCGAGCGCAATCCGCGTCGACTTCTCATGCAGCGCCTGCAGCCGGCCGCGCGTCGCCTCGTCCTTATCCACGCCGGCCAGCCGATAGCCCAGCAGCGTCCGCTCCACATAGTGCTTCGTCGCCGCGCTCACGCCCGTCAGGTCAATCGCACTCAGCGCATCGTAAACCGCGCGATTCAAACTCAGCGCGCTGCCCGCCATTGCCACCCGCTGCGCCTCCATCTGTGCCTGGTCCCGCACCGCGCTCTCGGCGGCCACGGAGTTCAACACGCCCGCCTGCGCCCCAGCCAGCGTCAACTGCTCAATCGCCGCGTCATACAGCCGCAGCGAGTTCTCCGGCGTCCGCGGCCCTTCGACGGCCAGCAGCGCCGCCAGCGCCGCCTCGTGCCCGGCCAGCCGCGCGCTCACCCACGCCGTCAGTGCCTCGGCAGACCGCGCCCCGCCAGCCTCCCACGCATGCAGATCGGGTGTAACAGCAGCGGCAGCCAATTCAGTTGTAGCCATGGGGAACAAACCTCCAGAGTTCCAGATTGCCACACCGCGGCCCGCCCTCGCCGCGCCCGTACCCAAAATACCCGGCGAATTCCGTTTCGGCGGTTGCATCCGGCTCGCAGCGCGTCTAAGATGCGTCAATTGACGCATATGGCTCCCACGGCACATCTCGCTCCTCCGCCACCCGCACCCGCACCTGCGGCGCCCCGGCTGCGCCTCGGCAAGCTCTGCGTGGCCATCCAGGCGGAAAAACCTGCCGACATGTTCGACCACGCCGAGGATGCGCTTAAAGACAGTCATTTCTTTGAGTTCCGGCTCGACTCCCTGGCCAAGCCGCTGGCCGCTTTGCCCTATCTTAAGCAGTTCATGGCGGAGCACCGCGACGTTGCCGCCATCGCCACGTGCCGCCGCAAGGAGAATGGCGGCCACTTCGTCGGCTCTCTGACGGCCGAGCTCGAAGTGCTTGAAAAAGCAGCTCTTGCCGGCGCTCAGATCATCGACCTCGAGGTCGAATCGGCCGAAAGCGCCAAAGCGGCGCAGCTCGCCAAGCTCCGTGCCGCCGGCGCGGCCCTGCTCATCAGCTTCCACGACTTCACCCGCACCCGCGGACTGGCGCAGGCCGCCGACCGCATTGAAGCCTTCAAGCCCGACTACATCAAAATCGTCTCCACCGCGCGGTCGCTGGCCGACAACCTCGCCGTCCTTCGCATCATTGAAGACCGCTCGCTCGCCTCGCACGTCGTCGGCATCGCCATGGGCGAAGAGGGACTGCTGAGCCGCGTGCTCGGCCCGCGCGCCGGCGCTGCTTTCACCTTTGCCTCGCTCGCCGACGGTGCGGAAACCGCGCCCGGCCAGGTCAGCGCGCGCACGCTGCTCGATCTCTACCGCGTCGATCATCTCGATCAGGCCACGCGCCTCTTCGCGGTCGCGGGCAATCCCATCAGCCACTCGCTCTCGCCGCTCATGCACAACACCGCCTTCCGCCGCGAAGTGGTCAACGCTGTCATGCTGCCGCTCAAGCCCAAGTCGCTCGACGATCTGCTCACCGTCATCCGCGAGCTGCCATTGGCCGGCGTGGCCGTGACCATGCCGCTCAAGCAGGAAGTGCTGCCGCATCTGGCTAACATGGACCCGCTCACCGCGCGCATCGGCGCATGCAACACCCTGCGCACCGGCGCGGACGGCAAGCTCTACGGCTTCAATACCGACGTGGCCGGCGTCATCCGCCCGCTCGAAAAGCGCCTGCGCCTCAAGGGCGCGCGCGTCGCCGTGCTGGGCGCGGGCGGCGCGGCCCGGGCCGCCGTCTTCGGGCTTGTCCAGGAAGGCGCGGAAGTCTTCGTCGTCAATCGCACCCACGAGCACGCCGTTACGCTCGCCCGCAAAGCCAAAGCAAAATCACTCAAGCACGAGGTCTTCGCCAAGCAGCACTTCGATGTGCTCATCAACTCCACACCGTGCGGCATGAAAGGCTTCAAGCAGGCCATGCCCATCGCGGAGAGCGAGCTCAACGCCGGCCTCGTCTTCGACATGGTCTATAACCCGCTCGATACGCCGCTGCTCAAGCTGGCGCACAGCCGCGGCATTCCCATCATCAGCGGCCTGGAGATGTTTGTGCAGCAGGGTGCGCGCCAGTTCGAAATCTGGACCGGCAAGGCCGCGCCAGAGGCCGAGATGCAGCGCGTGGTCGAGCTCGAGCTGCGCCGCCGCGGCTAGTGCAGTTTGCTGCGCGCCTTCTTCTTCAGCCAGCCCACGCCGCCAAACTCGCGCAGCACGTTGGTTCCCGCACGCACGCCTTCCTTGATGCCCCAGCCTTCCATCGTCTGCCCGAATGACACGTTCTCCTTCGGCAGATACACGTCGCTGATTGCGGCTGCCGAAGCCAACCCCAGCACGCTCGCATAGTTCGGCACTTCTCGGCCGTCATCGTTGTAGGCCACGGCATCCGCACGAATCGCCCACCAGATGCGCGATTTGATCGATCCGGTTCCCTTGCGGAAGTAGCGCGGGTCCTGATGAAACACCGTCGGCAGCAGTCCATCCGTCAGAAACGTCTGCACCGCGAGAGTGGTCGCGTTGTAGCCGAAGAGCTGCGCCGCGCCGCTGGGTCCCGGGCCGTAATCGGGGCCCATGTCCGTGGCCTCTTCAAAGCCCGTGATCACCAGCGGATCAATGATGAACGAAGGCGATGCGACGGTGCGATAGGCAATCTCGAACTTCTCGCGCGAAGCTCAGCGGAGGCACAACCCGGTGCGGATTGCGCACCGTTTCGAAATCGGGGAAGAGGTACGAGGTTGGCCGGTTGGGCAGCGGCGCATCCGGCAGAGATGGATCGATGCGCGCCTGGCCCTGCGCCTGATCGAGTACCAAAAAGTGACCACGCGCACATGCAAAAAACAGGAAATATCTTCGGCTCAATCGAACCCTCGGCAATCTTTGCTTCAATTGGTTGGAATCCGAAAAGCCGGCAGCGGGGTTGCAGAGATTCTCATGCGAGTGTCACGCCCTTGCGTGATGCGGGACCGTAAATCTCACCTGCGTCTCTGCCATCATGGGTGAGATCAGGCTGCGGCCGATGCCCAGACACAGCGCAGGAATCCTCCTCTATCGCCGCCGCAATCGCACACTGGAAATTTTCCTCGTGCATCCCGGCGGGCCCTTCTGGCAATCGAAAGATCTGGGCGCGTGGTCGATTCCCAAGGGCGAATACGCGCCCGGCGACGACCCACTGGCCGCCGCGCGCCGTGAGTTCGAAGAAGAGACAGGATTCGCCGCACCCACTGGCCCGATGCTCTCGCTTGGCGAAGTCAAGCTCGCCTCGGGCAAGGTCATCACGGCGTGGGCTGTTGAAGGCGATGCCAACGCCGAAGCCATGCACAGCAATTTGTTTTCGATGGAGTGGCCGCCGCGCTCTGGCAAGCAGCAGGAGTTTCCCGAGGCCGATCGCGCCGCATGGTTCGCACCCGCCGAAGCGCACGCGAAGATTCATCCCGCGCAGCGCGCCTTCATCGACAGGCTTGTGCCGCCTTCGGACTGATACGTAGCCTTATCTGTGCTTCTTCGCGGCTGTCTTCGATTTTTCGCCCGCCGTATGCAGCACCGGAATCGGCGCCATGTCCGGGCCCACGCGGCGCACCGCCGTGTCGCGCAGCGCAAACGAAATGGTGCGCGCCGCTGCCGGCTTCGCAATGCCCGTGTCGGGGTTGATCGCCACATCCGGCGAGTTCGAGATCTGGAAGCTGAACACCGGCTCCGTACCGCCGCTCGCAGCCGGCTCCTCGCTGATGCGCACCGGCAGATAGCCCTGGATCGGATGCACGCGAAACGCCGTCTCGTAGCGATGCTTCTTCAGGCTCCACGTAAACACGCGGATCTGATCGAAGTCATAGGGCAGCCCGGATTCCGGCGACTCCAACGCCATCACGTATTCGTTCACTTCGTGGTTCGGCGTCGTCGCATCGTCGTCATGCACCTTCGCAATCACATACGCGCCCACAATGCGCTGGCCCTCGGCGTACTGCGCCACATCGTCCGGCACGTCCACGTCCACGCGGTTGCCCAGCGCCCAGCCCACGCGCCCCTGTCCATCGCGTACCAGCCACCAGTCCTCCATCGCAATCGGCGGCGGCGCTGCGCTGGCTCCCGCCTTTGCCGTGGGACGCAGCGTAAAAGTGGCCTTCGCCTCACGCGGCACCGACGCGCGCACCAGCATTTGCACCTTGGCATTTTCCGGCAGCAGATAGAAGCGATCCGTCTCGCGCCCCGGATTGGCATGCAGATAAATGTCGTCGCGCAGCGTGCCGGTGGCCACCACCGGATCGTCCTTGTGCTTGGCCGCAAGCTCGGCAAAGCCGCCGTACACCTTGGCATCAATCACCGCGCGCTCGGGAATCCAGCCCATCTGCCCCTGCGCGGTCTTCACCCGCAGGAACCGCTTGCCATGCTCCAGCACCTCGAGCGGCTGGCCGTTCGTCACCTCGGCCACGTGGTTCGACACGGCGGCCACGCGATCGCGCAGGTACATCTGCCGGATCCAAACGTAGACCATCTCGTGCTGTTCGTGGTGGAAGCGGTGGAACTTGCTGCAGCCCGGCACCGCGACCAGCAGCCCAAGCACAAGGGCGCACCAGATTCCGGAGCGGCGATGCCTGATAGCGGGAGAATCGGGGATTGGAAAGCGGGTCAACTCGGCCACGGCGACACTTCGAGCATAGCACCGCAAGCGCCTGCGCTCACGGCACGCGCCGCGCACAGGAACCCAGACCACCACGTGCCGCGCACCAAAGTCTCTCCTCCACCCGCGCAAGTGCAGCAGGCTTTGCCACCGCGCGCACTATACTTGACGGTTGACTGAAACCGGCCAGGAGGATCGACGGTGCGAGTGGGTCTATTCACGCGGGAGTATCCGCCCCAGGTCTACGGCGGCGCCGGCGTCCACGTCGATTACCTGAGCCGCGAGCTGGCCAGGGCCATCGAGGTCGAGGTGCATTGCTGGGGCCCGCAGCAGGCCGACCAGGGCAACCTGCACGTGCGCGGCGCGGAGCCGTGGGACGAAATCTCGAACGGCACCGAAGGCAAATTCAAGGGCGCGCTCGAAGCCCTGAGCCTGAACCTCACGCAGGTCAAGGCCCTCAAGAACATCGACGTGGTGCACACCCACACCTGGTACGTTTCGATGGCCGGCTATCTGGCGAAGAAGCTTTACGGCGTACCCTTCGTGCTCACCACGCACTCGCTCGAGCCGCTGCGCGCGTGGAAGGCCGAGCAGCTCGGCTCAGGCTATGCAATGAGTTCGTGGATGGAACGCACCGCGATCCTCGACGCCGACGCCATCATCGCCGTCTCCGCCGGAACAAAGGCAGACATCGAGCGCGCCTATCCCGAGGTTGACCCCGCGCGCATTCACGTCATCTACAACGGCATCGATCTGGCCGAGTATCAGCAGACAGACGAGTCTCGCGCGCTCATTGATTACGGCGTCGATCCCGCTGTTCCCTACGTTTTGTTTGTCGGCCGCATCACTCGGCAAAAAGGCGTGACGCATCTGGTCGATGCCATCCGCTACTTGCCGCCGGAGACGCAGGTGGTCCTCTGCGCAGGCGCGCCCGATACGCCGGAGATCGCCGCCGAGCTGCGCGCCAAGGTCGAGGCCGCCCGTCGCGATCATCCGCGCATTGTCTGGATCGAGAAGATGGTCACGCGGCAAGAGACGATCCAGCTCTACAGCCACGCGCGCGTCTTCTGCTGCCCCTCGGTCTACGAGCCCTTCGGCATCATCAACCTTGAGGCCATGGCCTGCCGTGCGCCCGTGGTGGCCAGCGCCACAGGCGGCATCAAGGAGGTTGTGGTGGACAACGAGACCGGCTTCCTGGTGCCCTTTGAGCAGGACCCGGTGACAAGCTTCCCGCGCGATCCAGAAACCTTTGCGCGCGATCTGGGCGCGCGGCTCAGCGATCTGCTGCGCGATCCCGAGAAGTGCAAGCGCTTTGGCAACGCGGGCCGCAAGCGCGTGGAAGAAACCTTCAGTTGGACGGCGATTGCGCACCAGACCATTGACCTCTACAAGAGCCTGATCGAGGCACGCAAGGCGAGTACGCGATGAAACTGAATGAGACCGACGGACGCCGGCGCGTCCTCATTGAAGGCATCACGCCGCAGGTGGATGGCGGCCGCTTCCCTGCCAAGCGCACCGTGGGCGACCAGGTGCGCGTCGAGGCCGACATCTTCACCGACGGGCACGATGCCATCGGGGCCTCGCTGCTGGTGCGCCGCGAAGGCGCAGCCGCGTGGACCGAAATCGCCATGCAGCCGCTGGTCAACGACCGCTGGACTGCGGCCTTTCGCGTGGCCGAGCTGGGCCGCTATCTCTATAAGGTGCAGGGCTGGGTCGACCACTTCGAAACGTGGCGGCGCGACCTGCTCAAGCGCATCGACGCCAACTCCGACGCAACGGTGGATTATCTGATCGGCGCTGACCTGATCGACGAGGCCGCGAAGCGCGCACAGGGTGCGGGCGCCAAAGTGCTGACCACCGCGGCCAAGGCTCTGCGCACCAGCAAGGACACCGCAGCGCTGCGCAAAGTGGCAGCCGATGAGACGCTGCACGCGCTCGCGCTCAAGCATCCCGACAAGCGCTTCGCCAGCGAGTCCGAGCGGGAGCTTGCCATCGTCGTGGATCCGGTACGCGCGCGCTTCAGCTCCTGGTACGAATTCTTTCCGCGCTCGACAGCAAACGAGCCCGGCAAACACGGCACTTTCGCCGATTGCGAAAAGCGCCTGCCCTATATCGCGGAGATGGGCTTCAACGTCGTGTACCTGCCGCCGATCCATCCCATCGGCCGCACCTTCCGCAAAGGGAAGAACAACAATCCTGTAGCCGAACCCGGCGACTGCGGCAGCCCGTGGGCCATTGGCGCGGAAGAAGGCGGACATAAATCAATCCTCGCCGAACTCGGCACCGTCGACGACTTCAAACACTTCATCGCCGCCGCGAAAAAACACGACCTCTCCGTCGCGCTCGACATCGCCTTTCAGGCCGCGCCCGATCATCCCTACGTGAAGGACCACGCGAATTGGTTCAAGCAGCGCCCCGACGGCACCATCCAGTACGCCGAGAACCCGCCGAAGAAATACCAGGACATCTATCCCTTCGACTTCGAGAGCGAAGACTGGCCGGGGATGTGGGAAGAACTCAAGAGCGTGTTCCTTTACTGGATCGGCGTCGGCGTCACCATCTTCCGCGTCGACAATCCGCACACCAAGGCGTTTCCCTTCTGGGAGTGGTGCATCGGCGAAATCAAGCGCGACCACCCCGAAGTCTTCTTCCTCGCCGAAGCCTTCACGCGCCCCAAGATCATGTACCGGCTCGCTAAGCTCGGCTTCGGCCAGTCCTACACCTACTTTCCGTGGCGCAACGGCAAGCGCGAGCTCACCGAATATCTCACCGAGCTCACACAAACACCAGTGCGCGAGTTCTTCCGCCCCAACCAGTGGCCCAACACGCCAGACATTCTCACTGAATTTCTGCAGATGGGCGGACGGCCCGCATTCGCCAGCCGTCTCATGCTCGCAGCCACGCTGGGCGCGAACTACGGCATCTACGGCCCGGCCTTCGAACTCGAAGAAAATGTGCCCGTGCGCCGCGGCAGCGAGGAGTATCTCAACTCCGAAAAGTACGAAATTCGCCACTGGGATCTCGAACGGCCCGACAGCCTGCGCCCGCTGATCGCGCGCGTGAATGCGATTCGCAACACCAATGCCGCGCTGCAGAATGACATCTCGCTGCGCTTCCACGCCATCGACAACGAAGAGCTCATCGCCTACAGCAAAGAGTCCGACGACCGCGGCAACCTGATCCTCACCGTCGTCAATCTCGACCCGCGACATACGCAAATGGGATTCGTCACGCTGCCGCTTTGGGAGCTCGGCATTCCCGAAGACTGCGCCTACGAAGCTGAAGACCTGCTCAGCGGCGAACGCTATCTGTGGAATGGGCCGCGCAACTACATCGAGCTGAATCCAGCGCAGCGCGCTGGACACATTCTCAAAATCCATCGCCGTCTCAAGGTCGAAACCGACTTCGAATACTTCCTCTAGGCAGGCTCGCGGCGCTCCGCCACGCGAACAGATTGGTGACTCCGGGCGTCAATTAGAGTTGAAGGCGGAACGTCATACCGCCAGCGCTCCGCAACGCGCATCTAACATCCACGGAGAACCGCGTGAAAAAGCTCGCCAGCGCAACCGATCCTCTGTGGTACAAGGACGCGATCATCTACGAGCTGCATGTGCGCGCGTTCGCCGACTCGAACGGCGACGGCATCGGCGACTTTCCCGGCCTGCTCTCCAGGCTCGACTATCTCCAGGATCTCGGCGTCACCTGCATCTGGATCCTGCCGTTCTTCCCTTCGCCGCTGCGCGACGATGGCTACGACATCGCGAACTACAACGATGTAAATCCCTCCTACGGCACGCTCGACCGATTTCAAGGCCTTCCTTGAAGCCGCGCATCAGCGCGGCATGCAGGTCATGATCGAGCTGGTCATCAACCACACCAGCGATCAGCATCCGTGGTTCAAAGCCGCGCGGCTTGCGCCCGCCGGCTCGCCGCAGCGCGACATGTATGTCTGGTCCGACACCGATCAGCGCTACAAGGACGCGCGCATCATCTTTACGGACACCGAAAAATCCAACTGGACCTGGGATGAGACCGCGCAGGCCTACTACTGGCACCGCTTCTTCTCGCACCAGCCGGATCTGAACTTCGACAACCCGCTGGTCGATCGAAGAAGTGCTCAAGGCCATGCGCTTCTGGCTCGATATGGGCGTGGACGGCCTGCGCATGGACGCAATTCCGTATCTCGTCGAGCGCGACGGCACCAGTTGCGAAAATCTGCCCGAGACCCACGCCGTCATTCAGCACATTCGCGCCGCCATCGACGCCGAATATGACAACCGGCTTGATTCTCGCCGAAGCCAACCAATGGCCCGCGGATGTGCGCCCCTACTTCGGTGACGGCGACGAATGCCACATGGCTTTTCACTTTCCGCTCATGCCGCGCATCTACATGGCGCTGCGCCAGGAAGATCGCCTGCCCATCACCGACATCATGGCGCAGACGCCGCCCATCCCCGACAACTGCCAGTGGGGTCTCTTCCTGCGCAATCACGACGAGCTCACGCTCGAGATGGTGACCGACGACGAGCGCGACTACATGTACTTCGCCTACTCCGCCGATCCGCGCATGCGCGTCAACGTGGGCATTCGCCGCAGGCTGGCTCCGCTGGTCGACAACAATCGCCGCCGCATCGAGCTGCTCAATTCGCTGCTGCTCAGCTTTCCCGGCACGCCGATTCTCTACTACGGCGACGAGATCGGCATGGGCGACAACATCTATCTCGGCGACCGCAACGGCGTGCGCACGCCCATGCAATGGACCTCCGACCGCAACGCCGGCTTCTCGCGCTGCGATCCCGCGCGGCTCTACTTCCCCGTCATCATGGACCCCATCTATGGCTACCAGGTGGTGAACGTGGAGGCGCAGCTCAGCGATCAATCCAGCCTGCTGCACTGGACGCGCAACATGATCGCGCTGCGCAAGCTCTTCCAGGTCTTCGGCCGCGGCTCGCTCACATTTCTCAATCCCGCCAATCGCAAAGTGCTCGCGTATCTGCGCGATCTCGACGCGGCCCGACGGCTCGCACGAAACCGTGCTCTGCGTTGCGAACCTCAGCCGCTTTGCGCAACCTGTCTCGCTCGATCTCGCGCTCTTTGCCGGCATGGAGCCCGTGGAGATGCTCGGTTACGTTCCGTTCCCCACCATCACCGAATCGCCGTATGCTCTGACGCTCGCGCCGTACTCATTTCTGTGGCTCGAGCTGCAGCCCGCGGGCTCGCGCGCCGTGCCGGGGTACGATCTCCTCGCCGAGCCCGCGGAGATTCCTGCCGAGTCACCGGCCACCGCGGAGGCGCTGCTCGATTCCGGCTGGGCAAGCTGGCTTGCCGGTGGCGGACTCGCGCTGGTGGAGTCGTCGCTCGCCGAGTGGCTGCCTCGTCAGCGCTGGTTCGGCGCCAAGGCCCGCACCATTCAAGGCGTTCGTCTGCAGCAATGGTCAGAGATCGTATCGGACCACAGCGCCGCTGCGGGCGAGTCGCCCGCCGCGGATCGTCATCTCAGAGTGCCGCCGGTGCTGCTCTACGCCGAAGTGAATTATGACGAAGGCCCGCCCGACGTTTACCAGATTCCGATCGCACTGAGCACGGATGGGCCTGCAGACGAAATCGCGGCGGCAGTGCCCTATGCGGTTCTCGCGCAATTCGATTCGCAATCGAAGACTGCAATTCTGCACGACGCAACGGTGCGTGAAGATACGCGCCAGTTGCTGCTGTCCATGATTGCGCACGATGCGGCGCTTCCGCTCCATCCTGCGCACGCTTCGGGAGCAGCCAGCCAAACACACGAAGATGTCTCGGCATCGACGTCGACGGTTGATGGTCCCCCGCCGGGCGATGATCTGGCCTCGACCGCGAGTGTCGCGCCGGTTCCCATCACGGCCCAGCCCGGAGAAGCTGCCGCGCCGCCGCGTTCGAGCGTGCCCGCCGTCAGCAGCAGCGCGCAGCGCATGCAGCCGCGCGAAAGCCCCACCGCAGGCGACGGCGCATTCCACGCGGGCCGCATTGAAGCCCAGGCATCGGCAGCGCTTACGCCGGCTCTCGCCGCGCAGGCCTCGTCGCGCATCAGCTCGGCGGAGCAATCGAACACCTCGATCATCTTTGGCGACAAGCTGATCCTCAAGCTCTTCCGCCGCCTCCAGCCTGGCGAAAATCCCGACGTCGAAATCGGCCGCTTCCTCACCGAGACGGCCAAATTCGACCGCATCGCGCCCTTCCTCGGCGAGATTGCGATGACGCCCGCGCATGCCGAGCGCACCACGCTCGGCATGCTGCAGGGCTTTGTTGCCAGCGAGGGCGATGGCTGGTCGTGGTTCCTCGCGCAGGCTGATTCTTTTCTCGCTGCCACAGGTTCAGCGCAACCCGGCGCATTGGATGCGTGGCCCGCAGCAGTGCGTTCGGCAGCCGAGCCCGCGCTGCAGGCTGCGGCGCTGCTCGGCCAGCGCACCGCAGAGATGCACATCGCGCTGAGCACGCCGACAGAGAATTCAGCGTTCGCTGCGGAGCCGATGAGCAGCGCGGACCTCGAACACGACGCGCAGCGCATTCATGCGCAGCTCGCAACCGCCCTCGATCTGCTGCGCCGCAAGCTGCCTTCGCTCGACGAAGCACTCGCCGAGTCCGCCATTCAAGTGCTTGCGCAGCGGCGCGCGATGTCTGCGCGCATCGCGCAAATCGCATCGCTTTCGGCCGCGGGCAAGCGCATTCGCATTCACGGGGACTATCATCTGGGTCAGACGCTGCGTGCGGCGAATGACTTTGTGCTCCTCGACTTTGAAGGCGAGCCGGCACGCACACTGGACGAGCGGCGCCGCAAGCAGTCGCCACTGAAAGATGTGGCCGGCATGTTGCGTTCTTTCTCCTATGCGGCTTACGCGGCGCTCGACCACAGCGGCGCGCGCGACACTTTGGCCGCTTGGGCGGCGCAGTGGGGGCAGGCAACAGGAGAAGCCTTCCTCGATCGCTACTGGAAGGCAATCGCGGCGCGGCCAGAGTTGATTCCGCCGTCCCATGAATCGCACATACTGCTCGCGGCCTACCTGCTGGAGAAGGCGCTCTACGAGCTCATCTACGAGATCAACAATCGGCCTGCATGGCTCGCGATCCCCATGAGCGGCATCTTAAGTCTGTAACCTCGCAGCCCCGGAGAGAATGCGACGATGGCGACTGCAAACCCGATGATCGATCTTTCGGCGCCTGCCACGCGGCCGGACGGGCGACTGCTGGTCGTGCTGCCCGCGCTCGCGCCGCCGCAGTTTGAAGCCATGCTCTCCACGCTGGCCTCGTCCATGCCGACAGACGATTTGCTCATCGCCGCGCCTGAGGGCTTCGCGCCCGAATCGTTTCCGTCTTTCCAGTTTGTCACCTTCGCACCCGCCAAACCATCGTGGACGCTGACCGCCGCTGACTTCGTGAACGCCTATCAGATCGCCGAGAAGAACGGCGTCCGCGCTCTGCTGATGCTGGGGCCGGAGTGCGCCTCGCTCGCCGGTCCCGGCCTGCGCGATCTCGCCAGTGCCGTTCTCACTGCGTCCTCGGATCTCGCAGTGCCGTGTTACAGCCTGCCGCCGCTCGCCGGCCTGGTGAACTCGTCCATCCTCTATCCACTGAGCCGCGCGCTCTTCTCCAGCCGCGTCCGCTTTCCTCTCGCAATCGATCTCTGTCTCTCGCTGCGCATGGCGCAGAAACTTGCGGCAGTGGCGCAGCGCTCCATCGCGCTCAACCAGAGCGACGCACCAGTCTGGGCCGTGAGTGAGGCCACCGTCGCCGGCATGACGATTGAAGAAATCGATGTGGGCACGCGTCAGTTGCCGCAGCCGGCTGACCCCGACCTCAACTCGATTCTGCCGTTCGTCACCGGCTCGCTCTTCGCTGACGTCGATGCCAAGGCCGCATTCTGGCAGCGGGCGCGCATCACTCCGCCTGGCCGCCGCTTGCCGCCCATCACGCAAATGCCCGGGCCGGAGATTGCCGCTGAAGCCACGCCCATGCTGCAGGGTTTTCAGCTCGCCTATACCAACCTGCATGAGATCTGGGCGCTGGTGCTTCCGCCCAACTCGTTGCTTGGGCTCAAGCGGCTCTCGCAGTTGGAGGGAACCGCATTCCGCATGCCGGACACGCTCTGGGTCCGCATCGTCTACGACTTTCTTATTGCCTATCGTATGCGCACGCTCAATCGCAGCCACCTGCTGGGCGCGCTGATCCCGCTTTATCTCGCCTGGGTGGCGAGTCACATTCATACCATCGCGACCGGCGCCAACCCCGAGCGACACGTCGAAGCGCTGGCCGCCGCCTTTGAGGCGGACAAGGGTTATCTGGTGGCACGATGGCGCTGGCCTGACCGATTCAATCCCTGACGCCACAAGGACAATCAGCCCGAACAAAACGATCAAGCAATCTACGAACCGGAAGGAGCAAGCCCAATGCTCAACATGATTGCAACGCTGCTGCAGAACACGCCAGCAACCCAGGCAACGGTGAACGACAACACGACCATCCTGCGCCACATGTCCGAGGCGCTGCACCAGTCGTTCTACCGGGTCATGTCGCTGCTCATCGCCGTGCTGCCCGGCCTGCTTGCTTTTTTTGTCGCCATCGCGCTGTTCACGCTTATCGGCATGGCGCTCTCCGCGGTGCTGCGCCGCGGGCTGCGTCTTGTCAGCTTCGATGACCGGCTCACGCGCTACCGCGGCGCGGGCGACTGGACCTCGACCAGCGCACCCTCCGCCATCGTCGCGCGTGTCTCCTTCTGGGGATGCGTGCTGCTCGGCCTCATCATCGGCGTCTCCGCGTTTGACGCTTCGTTCGCCAGCGCCGGGGCCCTGTCCATCGCGCTCCTGCCCTATCTCACCCACGCCGTCGGCGCCATCTTCATCCTCATCGCGGGCACGCTCATCGCGCGCTTCCTCGCCCGCTCCGTGCTCATCGGCGCAGTCAACGCGCAACTGCAATACGCGCGCTTCCTCTCGCTCGGCGTCAAGTGGCTGGTGCTCGTACTCACCGCCGCCATGGTTCTCGATCACCTCGAAGTCGGCGGCGTGGTCGTCTCGCTCGCCTTCGGTATTCTCTTCGGCGGCATCGTGCTCACGCTGGCTCTGGCCGTCGGCCTCGGCTCGCGCGATCTGGTCAGCCGCTCCCTCGAGAGCCACGTGGAGCGCGCCTCCGAGCGTCACCCCATGCCTCCGCCGCCGGGCACAGCCGGCCCCAGCGAAACCATCCGCCACTTCTAATCGCGCGCTGCAAAGGGATGAACCCGGCGCAACGCCCGGACATGATAGCCTTGACCCGCTCGAAAATTGCCTGCATGCCGTGCGCTCTCGCTGCGCGGTGCAGAGCTTCTCCAGGTGCCCTGCCATGCCCCGCATGCATTCCTTCGCCTTGTCCTGCCTGCTTGTTTGCACTGCCTCAGTCACTCTCGCGCAGCAAGCGAGTTACCCCTTCGACGATCCGTCGCTGCCGATGGAGAAGCGCATCGACAACCTGCTCTCGCTGATGACGGTGGAAGAAAAGATCCACTGCCTCGGTACCGACACGGGCGTGCCGCGCCTCGGCGTGCCCAGCTTCGGCTCGTCCGAGGGCATTCACGGCGTGGTGCAGCGCGAGCCACGCGGCAAGCGCGAGCCCATCACCACCACGCAGTTTCCGCAGCCGCCGGGCATGGGCGAGTCGTGGGATCCGGAGCTGGTGCGCAAGGCCGGCGGCGTTGAAGGCTACGAAGCGCGCTTCATCACGCAGACCGCGAAATACGACCGCCAGATTCTGATGTTGTGGGGGCCGCAGTCGGACCTCGCGCGCGATCCGCGCTGGGGCCGCAGCGAAGAGGTCTACGGCGAAGATCCATTCTTCAACGGCACCATGACCACTGCGTTCACGCGCGGCTTGCAGGGCGACGATCCAAAATACTGGCAGGCCGCGGCGCTGCTCAAGCATTTCCTCGCCAACAGCAATGAAGATCATCGCAATGCATCGTCCTCGAACTTCGACGAGCGCCTCTTCTGGGAGTACTACTCGGTTCCCTTCCGCATGGCGTTTCAGGATGGCGGCGCGAAGGCTGTGATGGCCTCCTACAACGCGTGGAACGGCACCACGATGGCCGTCAATCCGATTCTGCGCACCATTCTCCGCGACAAATGGGGCGTCGATGTCTTCTCGAGCGACGGCGGCGCGGTCACGCTGCTCGTCAATCCCCGCCATCTCTATCCCAACCAGGAAGCCGCAGTCGTCGCGTGCATCAAGAACGGCATCAATCAATTCCTCGACAAGTACCAGGACGAAGCCACGGCGGCGATCAAAGACGGCTCGCTCAAGGAGTCCGACATCGATGCCGTTCTGCGCGGAAAATTCCGCGTGACCATTCGCCTCGGCCTGCTCGATCCGCCGGCAGATGGTGCCCTACTCAACCATCAAAGACTCGCCGGAGCCGTGGAACACCGACAGAGATCGCGCCGTCTCGCAGCAGATGGCGCTTGAGTCCGTTGTGCTGCTCAAGAATCAGAACGGCATTCTGCCCTTGAAGAAGGACGCAATCAAATCGATCGCTGTCATCGGTCCGCTCGCCGACTCCGTGCATTGGGACTGGTACGGCGGCACGCCGCCCTATAAGGTCACGCCGCTCGAAGGCATCAAGGCCGAGGCCGGACCTGACGTGAAGGTGAACTACGCGGCCAGATGAACTGGGCAACGCCGCGGTCAACGCCGCGCGCGCCTCCGATGTTGCGGTCGTCATCGTCGGCAACGACCCCACCTGCGGCCCCGACATGCCGCACGACTGGTACAGCACCGACGAAGGCGGCGGCGCAACGCTGCCCTGCACCGTGGCCAGCGACGGCCGCGAGGGTCGCGACCGCGAGAGCCTCACGCTCGAGCAGGAGCAGCTGGTCAAGCAGGTGTACGCCGTCAATAAGAAGACCATCGTCATTCTCGTGTCGAGCTTCCCTTACACCATCAACTGGTCGCAGGATCACGTGCCCGCCATCCTGCACATGACGCATGCCTCGCAGGACGAAGGCACCGCGCTCGCCAAGGTGCTCTTCGGCGCATACAACCCCGGCGGCCATCTCGTCGTCACCTGGCCCAAATCCATTGACCAGCTGCCGCCCATGATGGACTACAACATTCGCGACGGCCGCACCTATATGTACTTCAAGGGCGAGCCGCTCTATCCCTTCGGCTTCGGCCTCAGCTACACCACGTTCAAGTTCGCGAACCTCCGCACCAGCGCGCCGGATCTCGCCAAAGACGGCTCCATCACCGTGAGCGTGGACGTGACCAACACCGGCAGCATGGCCGGCGACGCCGTTGCTCAGCTCTACGTCAAGCATCTCGCGTCGAAAGTCGAGCGGCCGCGCGAGCAGCTTGCCGGCTTTCAGCGTGTGACCGTGCAGCCAGGCGAAACGAAGACCGTCGAAATTCCACTCAAAGCAGCCACACTCGCCTACTGGGACGAGAAGCAGCAGAGCCTGCGCGTCGAGGCCGAACCCATCAGCGTGATGATCGGCGACTCCTCAGCGGATATTCTGCAATCGACGACGGTGCACGTGCAGTAGCAACCGAAGCAGAACTTGCATCATGGGAGCCCGCGCTTGACCGTAGCTGACGCCTCCGCCTCCACCGTTCTCGCCTTCGATGTAGGCGGCAGCCACATTGCAGCCGCGCTCTGCAATCTCGCCGATCTGCAGATTGTGCGCCATGCGAGCGCGCCGCTCCACGACGACGCAACCGCGGAAGCTTTCGTCGCACTCATTCACAGCCTCGCTCTCCAAGTTGCCGGAGACCTGACCGTGGTGAAAGGCGCAGCTTTTGCCGTTCCAGGTCCCTTCGACGCTGTCGCAGGCATCAGCTACATGAAACACAAGCTCCGCTCGCTTTTCGGCTTCGATCTGCGCGCAGCCGTCGCACAAAGTCTGCGCTTCGCTCCTGAACAGTTGGTCTTCCTCAACGACGCCGCGGCGTTTCTACTCGGTGAAGTCGAGGCCGGCGCAGCGCGTGGCGCCGAGCGCGCCATCGGCATCGCTCTCGGCACCGGCATCGGCTCGGCCTTTGCAGTTGGTGGCCAGCTCGTGACCACCGGCGACGGTGTGCCGCCCGGCGGCGAGATCTGGAATGTTCCCTATCGCGGCGGCATTGTCGAGGACCTGATCTCCACGCGCGCCCTCCGCAAGGATTATCTGAACCGCACCGGCCGCGACGAAGAGGTCGTCGCCATCTCCGCAGCCGCCGAGACCGATCAAGAAGCGCGCGCGGCTTTTCAGGACTTCGGCGCAAATCTTGGCCAGCTGTTGCGCGAGGTCTGCGGCGGCTTTGCTCCGGCCACCGTGGTCATCGGCGGCGGCATCTCGCACGCGGCGCAGCTGTTTCTACCCGCCGCGGAACGGGCGCTGCAAGGGATTGACTTCAGGCTGGTTGCATCCCAATTGGTTGACCGGGCGCAGCTGACCGGCGCGGCAGCATCATGGCGCAGGAACGCCCGGTAAAGTGTTGCCTCTGCCGCGATTGACCTTGCCCGTCAAATCACGTAAACTACCTTAGTTTGGCGATTCCTGCCTGTCGTTGTGGAGCCAATCGCTCGCCCGGAAGAAAAACGGGGCTTGAGCGACCGTAACGCGGAAGTTTCCGCCCGAGCTATTTTTGGATTTTCTGAGCGCACCGCTGCGGCGCGTGCTTGCTCTGGAGGGTTTATGTACGCGGTCATTCGTACCGGTGGAAAGCAGTATCGGGTCGCTCCCGGCGACGTAGTCAAGATTGAGTCGGTTCCCTCAGAGAACCAGACCGTGGAATTCAGCGACGTGCTGGCCGTCTCCGGCGAGGCCGGCTCGATTGCCAAGCCCGCCAGCGCCAAGGTCACGGCAGAAGTGCTGGGCGAGGGCCGCGGCAGCAAGATCCTGGTCTTCCACCTGAAGCGCAAAAAGCAGTACAAGAAGCTGCAGGGGCACCGCCAGAACTTTACCGAGGTCCGCATCAAGGCCATTGAGGCCGATGGCGTGACCTACACCGCAGCCGCCAAGTAGGCGCGGACCAAGACTTCAGAAGGGGATTCGGCAATGGCACATAAAAAAGGTGGAGGCAGCTCCACAAACGGACGCGATTCAAATGCTCAGCGGCTTGGCGTGAAGGCCTTCGGCGGCGAGCTCGTCACCGGCGGCTCCATCATCGTCCGCCAGCGCGGCACCCGCATCAAGCCCGGCGTCAATGTGGGCCGCGGCTCAGACGACACGCTCTTCGCCAAGGTCAGCGGACATGTGAAGTTCTCTGACCACGGCAACCGCGGTCGCTTCGCTTCCATCGAGCCCATCGCGGCTGAGTAAGAACTCAGACATTCTCAACAGCAAAGGCCACGGCGCTCGCCGTGGCCTTTCTTTGTGCGCAAACAACAAAGGCCGGTCTCAGCGACCGGCCTTCATCCCCCCATGGAAATCAAACTCTCTTACGGCTTCGATTCGCTGCCCTGCAGATTGGTCCGCGTCAGCACCTTGTCCACAACCTTCTCCACATCGCTCAGGAAGAAGCTGTTGGCGGGCTGCTGCACCGCAACCTTGGTGCCGTGGCCCAGTGCCGCTGCAATCTCGTTCCAGCGGTAGATCGTCGAGTTTGGCGCCAGCACCACCGGCTTGCGCACCTTCTCCGGCAGCGTGAAATAGGCGGCCCACATGCCGAGCGTCGCCAGCAGCACACTTCATTCAGAAACTGAATCGGCGAAGTCAGCGAGGTGTGGTGGGACCAGGATGCCGACAGGATGAAGTCGTTCGTCGACATGATCCCGAAACCAAGCGCCACGCCAAAGCAGACATCGCGGGTCGTAAGCCCCAGCGCATTCATGCACAGGCAGAGGAACGCCAGAAGGCAGAGCTCCAGGATGCTGACCGAGCGCATCAGCGCCATGGCAACGTCGGGGATCAGAAGCACGCCGCGATGCGTGAAGGACACCGATGACAAGCTGACGATCAGGGAAGCAAGCGTCGTCCAGCGAAACACCACCGTGCCCAGCCGCATCAGCCCAACGTAAGGCGCAAGTGCGGTGCGGAAGACCTCAATGCAAATGAAGAACAGCGTAATAGCGCTGGCCAGATACACGGCCCAGTACGAATAGAAATAGAGCGGAAAGAAGAAGGCCTGGTGCCCGGTGGGCTGCGCCTGTAGATACAAGAGCCCAATCAACACAGGCATCGATCCCAGCCGGAGCGCCAGATAGGTGCTTACCGCCGGGAAGCGCTGCTGTAAATCCTTTTTCCAGAACACAAACGCGACGACGGCCCAGAGCAGAAACTCCGTCACACTCAATACCGACATCGCAAAGTTCAAAGGCATACAGCGCCCCTACCATCCTGAAGGTTCCATCAGGATAGCGCCTGTTGTGCCTTTACTTCAAACGGAAAGCGACTGGCTGTATAGCACTTTGGTGCTAATGTGCGGCGGCTTGCCTATTTTCCGTCCGCTGCGCAGCCCATGCCCGGTCCGCAGCCCGGAACCGGGAGTGCCGAAGCAGCCGACTGATGGCTCATGGGAGCTGCCTGGACCGAGGTCGAGGAGAACGAAGCTGCAGCGGCGCCGGCGGCGATCACGACGAAAGCAAAGATGCGGATTGCGAGTTTCATAATTGGTAACTCCTTGGGATGGGGTGTTGACGAGAAACAACCCGTCATAACACCTTCGATAGTAGCCCAGAATTGCTGCTAAATCTATCCTTTTCAGACAGTTCCAAAGTAGCAGACCGGGAGTAGTACCAAGGTCATATACAACCTCCGTAATGTGCGCATCGGTAATCAACTGCGAGGTGACCCTGACCCCTTCGTCCACAGCCCCGCCGCGTGGTAAAATTGCGATAGACGCATTCGTTCCAAGCTTCACGTTTTTCAGCCGGTTATTGCCCATTTCCCCGCTTCTGAAACCCTCGCGGAAACCCCGAAAACGTGACGTCTCGAGCGAAACTCCTGCGAACGGACATCTATGGCGACCCAGGCACCCGAAAACGATCCCCTTCCAGAGCAAAATGTGAGCAACGGCAGCTACACCGGCGAAAACATCAAGATCCTCGAGGGCCTTGAGGCGGTGCGCCTGCGCCCGGCCATGTACATTGGCTCGACCGGTGAGATGGGGCTGCACCATCTGGTCTATGAGGTGGTCGACAACTCGGTCGACGAGGCCCTGGCCGGCTACGCCAAGAAGGTCGACGTCGTCATCCACGTCGACAACTCCATCACCGTCATCGACGACGGCCGCGGCATTCCCGTGGACATGATGCCGGTGGGCAACGGCGAGATGATGCCGGCGGTGCAGGTGGTGCTGACCAAGCTGCACGCGGGCGGCAAGTTCGACTCCTCGAACTACAAGGTCTCCGGCGGCCTGCATGGCGTGGGCGTGAGCTGCGTCAACGCGCTCTCGCAGGAGTTCGATGTCGAGATCTGGCGCGATGGCAACACCTGGGAGCAGGACTACTCCTGCGGCGCTCCCATCAGCGAGCTACGCAAGGCCGGCACCAGCAAGAAGCGCGGAACCAAAATCCACTTCCTGCCCGACAGGTCCATCTTCACCGTCACCGAGTACAACTACGACACGCTGGCCCAGCGCCTGCGCGAGCTTGCCTTCCTCAACAAAGGCCTTGAAATCACGCTCACCGACGAGCGCACCTCCGACGCCAAGACCGGCGAAGCCAAGCGCGCCGAGTTCAAGTACGCCGGCGGCATCGCCGAATTCGTCAAGCACATCAATCGCGGCAAGCAAGTGCTGCACGACAAGCCGATCGTGATGGAAGCTGCGCGCGACGGCGTCGAGATCGACATCGCGCTGCAGTACAACGACAGCTACTCCGAGACCGTCTTCAGCTTCGCCAACAACATCAACACGGTCGACGGCGGCACGCATCTCTCCGGCTTCCGCACCTCGCTCACCCGCACCATCAACGCCATCGGCCAGTCGCTCGGTCTCTTCAAGGACATGAAGGAGAACCTCTCCGGCGACGACGTGCGCGAGGGCCTGGTTGCCGTGGTCTCGGTCAAGCTGTCGCAGCCGCAGTTTGAAGGGCAGACCAAGGGCAAGCTCAACTCCGACATCGCCGGCAACGTGCAGGCCTTCGTGAACGAGCGGCTCGGCGCTTTCCTCGAGCAGAATCCGCCCATCGCCAAGCGCATCATCAACAAAGCCATTGAGGCGGCACGCGCCCGCGAGGCAGCGCGCAAGGCCCGCGACCTGACCCGCCGCAAAGGCGCGCTCGACGGCGGCGGCCTGCCCGGCAAGCTGGCCGACTGCAGCGAACGCGATCCCGCCCGCTGCGAGCTCTACCTCGTCGAGGGCGAGAGCGCAGGCGGCACCGCCAAGCAGGGCCGCGATCGCCGCTTCCAGGCCATCCTTCCCCTCAAGGGCAAAATCCTGAACGTCGAAAAGGCCCGCTACGACAAGATGCTGGGCCACGAAGAAATCCGCGCCATGATTACCGCGCTCGGCACGGGCATTGGCAAGGACGACTTCGATCCCGCCAAGCTGCGCTACGGCAAGGTCATCCTCATGACCGACGCCGACGTCGACGGCTCGCACATTCGCACCCTGCTGCTCACCTTCTTCTTCCGCCACATGACGGAGCTGATCAAGCGCGGCAACGTCTTCATCGCGCAGCCGCCGCTGTTCAAAATCAAGAAAGGCCGCAGCGAGCAGTACGTCAAGGATGAGCGCGCGCTCAACACCGTCGCCGTCAATCGCGCCTCCGAGGGCATGATTGTGCGCCACGGCGAGAGCGCCAGCCACATCGATGGCAAGGACCTCACCCGCTTCATGAGCCAGCTCAACGAGTATCTCGGCTTCGTCGAGAAGGTGGACAAGCGCATTCGCAACGAGCGGCTCACTGAGCTCATTGCCCGCGCCGAGCTCACCCATCGCGCCGATTTCACCTCGAAGGCAGGCAGCGACGTGCCGGAGAAGCTGATCGCGCTGCACGACGAGCTCAAGGCCACCACCCTGGATTTCGGTTTCAAGGCACTCAACAAGCCGGTCGAAGACGAGGAACATCACACCTGGTCCGTCAGCTTTGTGGACGCTCAGGGCGCGGAGCGTCGCGTGGATTGGACACTGGCCTCAAGCCCTGAGTTCCGCCAGATGATGGCCAAATACGCGCAGATCAAGCAGTATCTCGAGCCGCCCTTCCTCATCGAATACGCGGGCAAGGCTGCGGCCGATGCAGGCGACGAAGCGGAAGGCGCAGAGGCCGAAGAGACTGAGACCAAGAGCAAGACGCCGCGTCGCGCATCGCGCATCTCGCGCGAACCAGTGGAAAAGCAGACCGCGCGCGAGCTCTTCACCTACATCGTGGAGCAGGGCAAGAAGGACTACGACGTGCAGCGCTACAAGGGCCTGGGCGAAATGACCGCGCCGCAGCTTTGGGAGACGACCATGGACCCGGAGCGCCGCACGCTGCTGCAGGTCAAGCTCGAAGACATCGCCGAGACCGAAACAATCTTCACCACGCTGATGGGCGAGGATGTTGAAGCGCGCCGCAAATTCATCGAAGATAATGCGCTCGATGTGAAAAATCTCGACATCTAACCCGATGTGGGACTGCGTCAAAAGGCGGGCCTTCGAGCCCGCCTGCATTTTTCCCCACGCAATATGATTTCCTGCTGCACCTTGCTTTTCGTTGCCGGTTGCCGTGTTCCGGGAATCCCCCTCAAGGAGTCGGCTCCATGAAGTCGCATCGCACGCATCTTCTCTTCAGCTCCCTCGCTCTCACTGCCGTCCTCACACTCGCCGGATGCAAATCGAGCACGCCGCCGGCCTCCAGCTCCAACGCATCCTCGGCGCAAAATCCGCAGACTGCGACAAGCCAACCGGCTGCCAGCCAGCCCGTCGCCGCATCCCCGACCGGAGATGCGCCAGCTGCGGCCGCGCCAGCTCCGCCTCCGCCGCCCGCCGTCATCGAACTGCCCGCAGGCACACGCCTGCGCGTGCGCCTCGACTCCGATCTCGGCTCCAAGATCTCGCAGCCCGGCGACTCCTTCAGCGCGACAGTGGCCGATGACGTGATGAAGAACGGTGAGGTCGTTGTTCCGCGCGGCGCGCGCGCCGAAGGAACCGTGATCGATGCGAAGCCGCTCGGCCGCTTCAAAGGCGGCGCGCTGCTCTCGGTGCGGCTGGAGCGCGTGCATACCCGCTGGGGCAGCTACCCCGTGGAGACCAGTTCCATTGAGCGCGCCGAGAAGGGCAAAGGCAAGCGCTCAGCCGGATTCATCGGCGGCGGCGCGGGATTTGGCGCGCTCATTGGCGGCCTAGCCGGCGGCGGCAAAGGCGCAGCCATCGGCGCTCTGGCCGGCGGCGGCGCAGGCACCGCAGGCTCGGCCTTCACCGGCAACAAGCAGATCGTGCTGCCCGCGGAAACGCTGCTTACCTTCCGCCTCGAGCATCCCGTCCACATCACCGAGCAGCCGCAGAACGGCCCCGCGCTCCAGCAGCGCTGACGCTTCTTCGCGGTGGTCTTTCGCTGCATCCGCGAAAGGCCGCCGCAGCGCGCTAGAACTTGCGCGACCACTCCTTCGGCCAGCGCTCCACGATCACTTTCTTGTCGGTGAAGAACTCGATCGCGTCGCGCCCCTGCGCGTGCATCACGCCGAAGAAGCTTCCCTTCCAGCCTGAAAATGGAAAGTACGCCATCGGCGCGGGCACGCCAATGTTGACGCCCACGTTGCCGGTCGAAACCGCGTTGCGAAATTTGCGCGCCGCCGCGCCAGAGGAAGTGAAGATCGAGCTCGCATTTCCGTAGGCCGAGCGCTCGATCATCGCAACTGCCTCGTCCACCGACTCGGCATGCACCACCGACAGCACCGGCCCAAAGATCTCCGTCTCCATCAGCGGGCTCGTCGCCGGCAATCCGTCGAGCACCGTCGGCCCCACGAACGAGCCAACGCCATTCGCAACTGCCGCGCCCATCCACCACCGGCTTCGCGCCATCGCTCTGCGCCCTGCCCGATCAGCGAGGTCACCCGCTCCCGGCTCGCCGCCGTAATCACCGGCCCCATCTGCGTCGCGGGATCAAGTCCATTTCCCACTTTGAGCGAAGCCGCAGCCGCGGTGATCGACTCGCGGAACCAATCCTTCGCTTCGCCGATCGTCACCGTCACGCTCACCGCAAGGCACCGCTGCCCCGCGCAGCCAAAGGCCGAGTCGGCAATGATCTTCGTCGTTGTCTCCGGATCGGCATCCGGCAGCACCACCACATGATTCTTCGCGCCGCCCTGGCACTGCACGCGTTTGCCGCTGGCCGAGCCGCGCGCATAGACGTACTTCGCCACCGGCGTGGAGCCCACAAAGCTCACCGCGCGCACCAGCGGATGATCGAGCAGCGCATCCACGGCCGCCTTACCGCCGTTCACCAGATTCACCACGCCCGCCGGGAGTCCCGTCTTCGCAATGAGCTCGATCAGCCGCGCCGCTGAGATACGGCACGCGATCGCTCGGCTTCAGCACCACGGTGTTGCCCGTCGCAATCGCATAGGGCAAAAACCACAGCGGAATCATCAGCGGAAAATTGAACGGCGTGATGATCGCCGCAACGCCCAGCGGCTGGCGCACCATGATCTCGTCGATGCCCGGCGCAACATCCTCGAGCGAGTAGCCCTGCATCAGCACCGGAATGCCGCACGCGACCTCGACATTCTCAATGCCGCGCCGCAGCTCGCCCTTGGCCTCGCCCAGCGTCTTGCCATTCTCCGATGGTGATCAGCGCCGCCGAGCTCGTCGAAGTGCTCTTCGAGCAGCGACTTCAGCTTGAAGAGATACTGCACGCGATCGCCGGCCGGCATCGCGCGCCACGCGGGAAAAGCGGCCTGCGCCGCTTGCACCGCCGCATCCACTTCCGCTTCCGAACCGGCAGGCGAACGGCCCAGCGATTCACCGGTCGCGGGGTTGATGAGTTCCAGGCCCGGCTCACTCGTGGGCGCGAGCCACTGTCCGCCGATAAAATTGCGAATCTGGTGCGATGCAGGAACGCTCATGGGATTCCCACTCTACCGCAATCGCCCGCACCGATGCAGCAGAAAACACCGTTCACGCAGCGGCCGCGCGGTTCTGCTATCGTGGACCCGGTTCGCACCCGCGGGCCGCGCACGCATCCAAACATCAGGAGGCCGCCTCATGCTTCGATTCGCCGCCGCTTTCTGGCTGATTTCATCGCTCTCACTCGCCGCACAGCAGCCGGCCGCTGCGCCGCAGCCCACCACCGCGGCTGAAGCGCCCATGCGCGATACCAGCTACATCGACGCGCAGGGCACCGCGCACATCACGCGCGTCATTCCCGTGCCGCAGACCGTGAGTCCGCAGGCGCAGCTTGCCATCGGCCATGCCGAGCCGGACCAAGGCCCGCCGCAGCCGCTCGAAGACCGCCGCAAAATGACCGATGCCTACACCGCGCGCGCCCGCGTGGCCTGGACCCGCCTCTGCCCCAACACCATCGTCGATCAGACCATCGCCGGCGTGCCGGTCCACATCGTCACCCCCGATGATTTGCCCGCCGCCAACGCCGACAAGGTGCTGCTCAATCTGCATGGCGGCGGCTTCAACTCCGACTCTGGCTCCTACACCGAGTCGATCCCCATCGCGAGCTACGCGCATGTCAAAGTGGTCGCCGTTCTCTACCGGCTGGCGCCCGAGCATCCCTTCCCCGCCGCGGTTGACGACTCGGTCGCGGTCTATAAGGAGCTGCTGAAAACCTACAAGCCCGATCACATCGTCATCTACGGAACTTCAGCGGGAGCGATTCTCACCGCCGAGGTCGCAGCGGAACTCAAGCAGCTTGGCCTGCCCTTGCCCGCCGCGCTCGGCATCTTCAGCGGCATGGGCGACTTCGCGCGCACTGGAGACTCGCAGTCCATGTACGCGCTGCGTGGCCTCGCCGGGCATCTCGACCCGCCCGAGCCAGGCGCGCACGATCCCTTCTATGTTGCGTCCACAGATCCAAAGGACCCCGTTCTCTCGCCTATTTACAGCGATCTGCGCGGCCTGCCGCCCACGCTCTTCATCACCAGCGGCCGCGACCTGCTGCTGAGCGGCACCGTGAACCTGGAGCGCGCCTACTACAACGCCGGCGTTGAAACCCAGATGGTGGTCTATGACGGCCTGCCGCATGCTTTCTGGTATGACCCGCGCCTGCCCGAAGCCATCGAGGCCAATCAGATCATGGCAGCATTTTTCGTGAAGCATCTCGGGAAGTAGCCGCAAGGTTAGCAACTTCTCATCTGCTGCGCGGATGCGATGGGCGCTCCGGTGCAGCGTGGACTCTTATGCCCACGCAGTCCGCGCAGCCGCTCACCGGCCACCTCACGGAAGCAGCGCTCAGATTTCAGCGCGCGCTGCTTCAGGATCCGCTACAGCCCGGCGCCCTCATCGGCATCAGCCTGGTGGCGCTGGCCACCGGTCAGCACGAACCATCCATCCAGATGGCGCGGGCCGCCGTGGACGCGGCGCCGCGGCTCGGCATTGCGTGGGTCGCGCTTGGGCAGGCGCTCAAGGCCGCCGGCCGCGCCGATGAGGCCGAGCAAGCCTATCGCGCAGCCATTGCACTCGACGGCATGAGCGTGCTCGCGCGCATCGGCCTCGGCGAGCTGCACATGGCTGCGGGCCGTCCAGAGCTCGCACTTGACGAGTACGATCTCGCCCTGCGTCGTGCGCCCGCGCTGCCTGCGGCGCACATGGGCCTGGGCCACGCTCTGGCCTGTCTCGGCAGAAATGCCCAAGCTCTTGCGCGCTACGAGCAGGCTCTCGTGTTTGCGCCGCGTATGGCCGAGGCTGAGTTTGCCTGCGCGTTCGTTCTCCAGCGACTTGGAGACACGCAGCAGGCGGAGACGCGCTACCGCCGCGCCATTGCCCTGCGGCCCGACTTTGCCGCCGCGTGGATGAACCTGGGCTGCCTGCTGCGCGAGCAAGGCCGCGAGCCGCTTGCGGAGGCTGCGTTGCTGCGCGCGCTTGAGCTGCGGCCAGCCATGATTCCCGGGCTCATCAACCTCGCACAGCTCAAACGCGACCAGCGGAATTTCCCCGCCGCCGAAGAGCTGCTCACGAAGTCCATCGAGCTTGATCCCGAGAACGTGCACACGCTGATCGCGTGGTGCCAGTTCCGCTCCGCACAGCGCGACCTGCCCGGCGCGTGGCAGTGGCTGCGCAAGGCTCTTGCCCACGAGCCCGCGCATCCCGACGCCATCAACATGCAGGGCGTTCTGCTGCATAGTGAAGAACGATTCGACGAAGCCATCGAGATGTTTCTCCGCGCGGAAGCGCTGGGCATTCCCTCCGCGGCCAGCAATCGCGGCAACAGTCTGATGGACCTTGGCCGCATGGACGAGGCGCTGGCCGCGCATCACGCCGCCGTCGAGCACGATCCGAAGAGCCCCGGCGCGGCCTACAATCTCGCGCTTACTGAGCTGCGCCTCGGCGATTGGGAGCACGGCTGGCCCCGCTATGAAGCCCGTCTTCGCTTTCGCGAAGTGCATCGCACGCCAGTGCACTTTCGCCAGCCGCGCTGGCGCGGCGAGCCGCTCGAAGGCCGCCGCATCCTGCTCCATGCCGAGCAGGGTCTCGGCGATGCGATCCAATTCTGCCGCTACGCTGCGCTCGTCGCCGCACGCGGCGGCTCCGTCATTCTTCAGGTGCATGAGCCCACGGTGCGCCTTCTGCAATCGCTCGCCGTGGTGCGCGCCGGCCAGGCCCTCGTCGCCCAGCTCGGCATCGCGCCGCCGGCCTTCGATCTCGAGTGCCCGCTGCTCAGTCTGCCTGCCGTCTTCTCCACGACCGTCGACACAGTCCCCTGGCCCGGCGCGTATCTGGCCGCCGATCCCGCATTGGCCGATGAAAAGCGCCGGCTCTTTCCCAGCGACCGTCCGCGCATCGGCATTGCCTGGGCCGGCAACCCCCGCTACAAGGCCGACCATCGCCGCTCCATGCATCTCGAGACCCTGCTGCCGCTCTTGCGTCAGCCGCAGTTCACGTGGATCTCGTTGCAGAAAGGCGATGCCGTGGCCCAGCTCGCCGACCTGCCCGCCGAAGTCCGCATCTACGACGGCTCCGGCAGCGACCGGGATCTGGCCGAGACCGCCGCCCTCGTCGCCACCCTCGACCTCGTCATCACCAGCGACACCTCGATCGCGCATCTGGCCGGCGCCATGGGCAAGCCGGTGTGGATTCTGCTGCCTCACCTCGCCGACTGGCGCTGGATGCAGAACCTCGAAACCAGCCCCTGGTATCCCACCGTCCGTCTCTTCCGGCAGGACCAGCCGGGCAGCTGGGCGGAGCCAATAAACCGCGCGATGGCTGAGCTTTCTCTCATATGCCAAAGCACTTACGCCTAGCATGCCTTCAGAACGCGGTGCCTCAAAAGGCGCTCAAAATTTCCTCTTGACATTTTTTACTCTATTTTATAGAGTTCTCTACATCGAGACGAGGCTAGTGGAATCGCCTCGCGGAGGATTCGACATGACATCGGATATGAACCCACAGGAACTGAACGAACGGCTGACTCTGATTCAGGACATGATCGCGGAAGGCCGCCGAACGACCCAAAGCTGGGGCTGGAGCTTCGTGCTCTGGGGCGTCGCCTACTTTGTCGCCTTCGGCTGGACGGCATGGAATGGCAGCAACCTGGCATGGCCGGTCACCATGATCACGGCAGTGCTCCTGACCCTGGCTGTGATCTGGAGCAGGAACCGGGGCGAGCATCGGCCTGGCACCACCGTGAGCCGCGCCATGTCCTCCATCTGGATCGCGCTGGGCATCTCGATGTTTCTTCTGTTGTTTTCGCTCGGCGCCAGCGGCAGATTCGACTTTCACATCTTTGTCGCCGTGGTGGGAACCCTGCTGGGCATGGCCAACGCAACCTCCAGCCTGATCCTCAGGTGGAAGGCGCAGTTTGCCTGCGCACTCGTGTGGTGGGCCTCGGCCGTCGTCGCCTGTTTTGGCACCCAATCGCAGACAACATTCGCATTCCTCCTGGCCACCTTCCTTTGTGGGATTGTCTTCGGCATCTACGGCATGCTGAGCGAAGCGCGCAAGCGCAAGCTCTACGGAGCCAGTCATGCCTGAACTGCCGGAACTGAATCCCGTGATCCACGGCAAGCTGCGCCTGGCCTTGCTTTCGCTGCTGATTGGAGTGGAAGAGGCTGAGTTTACCTGGCTCCGCGGCAAGACCGGCTCGACCGACGGCAACCTGGGCGCGCAGCTCGGCAAGCTGGAAGAAGCCGGCTACGTGGCCGTCGAAAAGAAATTTGTCCAGCGCAAACCGCAAACGCTCTACCGCATCACCGAAACCGGCCGCGACGCGCTCGCCGAATATGTCCAGGCGCTGAAGCAATTGCTCGGCGGAGCCATTGGAGTCTAGGACGCGCGCACTGTCGCGCCTTCCGGCTCGAGGCTCTGCCGCACCCGCCGCATGATGCCGAGATAGTACGCAAGGTTGTGAATCGAGTTCAGTGTGCCGGCCAGCGGCTCGCCCGCACTGCATCAAGTGCCGCAGATACGCCCGCGAGTACCGCCGGCACACCATGCAGTCGCACGCTGGGTCGGGCGGGTTCTGGTCCTCCGCATACTGCTGGTTCTTGATGTTCACGCGTCCTTCGCTCGTAAACAAGAGGCCGTGGCGCGCCGCACGCGTGGGCAGCACGCAGTCCATCATGTCCACGCCCATGCGCGCGTACTTCTCGATCTCGTCCGGATAGCCCACGCCCATCACGTAGCGCGGCTTGTTCTTCGGCAGCAGCGGCAGCACTTCGGCAGATGACCTCCAGCGTCAACTCGCGCGGCTCGCCCACGCTCAGCCCGCCAATCGCGTAGCCGTCGAAATCCATCTCGACGAGCCGCTCCGCGCTCTCGCGGCGCAGGTCGGCATACATGCCGCCCTGCACAATGCCGAAGAGGCTCTGCCTGCGCCCGCCGAAATCCTCGCGCCACGGCACATCATCCTGATGCGCGCGAAAATGATCGAGCGACCGCCGCGCCCACGCCATCGTCAGCCGCAGACTCTCCTCTGCGCGCTCACGTGTCGCCGGATATTCGGTGCACTCGTCGAAAGCCATGGCAATATCCGCGCCCAGCGCGATCTGCACGTCCATCGAGTGCTCAGGCGTGAAGAAATGGCTGCTGCCATCGAGATGCGAACGAAAGCGCACGCCTTCATCGGTGACTTTGCGTAGTTGCGCGAGGCTGTAGACCTGAAAGCCGCCCGAATCCGTGAGCATGGCGCGCGGCCAGCTGATGAACTGGTGCAGGCCGCCCATGCGCCGGATCGCCTCGTGCCCCGGCCGCAGATACAGGTGATAGGTGTTGCCGAGAATAATCTGCGCGCCGAGCGACTCGACCACATCCTGCGCCACGGCCTTCACGCTGCCCGCCGTGCCCACCGGCATAAACACCGGGGTTTCGACGGTCTGGTGTGGCAGATCGATCTGCCCTCGCCGTCCGCCTTCGGCAGTCGCATGAATCAGATTGAAGTTGAGGCTCACATCTTGATTCTAGCGGGCCGCCGCAGAGTAGCACGGCCCGCCGTCATCGGCGTCTTCGCCGCGGGTTACTGAACGCGGGCGTTGTGCTTGTCGCGATAGATGCGCCGCGACTCCTGATTTTGCTGGTGGTTGATTGTGCGGCGATCCTGCGCAGTCAAATGGCCGTTATCCTGCGCGCGCATGCCGCGCTCTTCGCGGTTGATGCCCCGCTCCTGCCGCTCAAGATGCGTGGTTTCGCCGGCTGTGAGTTGGCCGCTGCGCACGCCGTTGCCGATGCGTTGCTGTTGATTGGCCTTGCGCGCTGCGATGTGATGCCCAGGCGCCTGCGCCATGGTCAATGCCGGAGCCGCAATCATTGCCGCGGCGAGAAGTGCTGTCGTGAGTTTCATCTTCATCCTCGTTTCCGTGGCGGGAACGCCTTTGCACCGCGTCGCACCGGTCACGATTCCTGAAACCCGGGTCTGCCGAAATGGTTGCGACCAAAAATTACATTGCCCTATTCAGCGCCGAGGTTGATCTGAATCCCCGCCCGCGCCACGCGCGGCATGCCCAGCGTCGTCGTCGGCGTCTTGGCCACTTCAATGTCGCGATCGAAGAGATTCTCACCCGCCGCGAAAAGCTCGACATGCCGACTCAATTCGTGGGACGCATACGCATCGAGACGAAAGTAACCGTGCAGCAGGTAGGCATTCGCATCGTCGTCGTACTGCCGCCCGCTCAACCGGCTCTGCAGGCTCAGCGTGCCCAGCTTGGCCTCATGCGCGCGCAGGTTCAGCGTGGCCATGTTGCGCGCCACCTCGGGAATCCAGTTGCCCAAATCCTGCGAGCCGCGGCTCACCGTCGCGTGCGCGTACTGATAGCCGCCGTCCACAGCGAGCCATCGCTGCGGCGCAATTTCGAAATCGAGCGACACGCCGAGGCTCTCGATCTGCCCCAGATTCTCGCGCGCCAGCAAAATCGGCGACGAGTTGGGATTCGTCGTCACCGCAACGATCGGGCCGGTTCACCTGCGTCAAAAAATAACTGGCGCGCACCGTGCCCCATCGTCTCTGCGCAGCAACGCCGGTCTCCCAGCCCGTGGCGCGTTCGCTCAGCAGTTGCGCGTTGGGCAGCGTGAGCTTGTTGCCCACCTGCGTGGAGCGGTAAAGCTCGCTCGGCGTGGGCGCGCGAAACGCGCGAAACCCCGACGCCGACAGACGCCCAATGATCGCCCAGCTTGCGCGAAACTCCCATGCGCGGATCGAAGACGTTTTCATCGCGTTGCGTCGGCTGCTTTGCGCTCGGCGCCCACTCGTGCCCGTCCACGTCACCTGATGTCCGTCGTAATTCTGAACCAGTCCATGCGCGCAGCGAGCGGTCAGCGTCCAACCGCCATGCACGGCCACATCACCTCGGCATAGGCCGCCGAGTCGCGCTGATGATCGCGCAGGTTCGTCAACTGCGCGGTCGCGCCATAAGGTCTGCTCGCGGTCCCACACGCGCACATCATGCGCATCCGCGCCGGCCAGCACCACCACTCCCGCGCCAAGCGGCCGCGTCCAATGCGCCACCGCGCCCAGCTCGTTCACCGGCATCCGCGTGAAGCGCGTCGGCGTTTCGCCGCAGCGATAGGTGCAATCCGCATCGCCGAAGTTCGGCAAGTTCGAAATGCTCGAGAAGGTCTGCCGATAATGCTCGGTCGATCCATAGAGCCGCAGCGACGCCTGCATCGCCGCTCGCGCCATTCCAGTCGCCGCCCGTCGCGTAGCGCCACACCCGCGTGCCGTTGGTCTGCAGCGGCGTGCCGTTGCTGCGCGCCTCGTTCATGCCGCTGCCGCGCGCAAACAACCGCAGCGGGCCGCGCTCGCGCTCGACCAACAACAGCCCATTCTGGCTGTGTACATTCGACGCTGCATCCACCGGGCCGCGCTGCCACGGCGCTTCCTGAATGAAGCCGTCGGTGCCCAGCGCGCCGCCCGCCATCATCGCGCCCCAAGCGCCGCGCTTCGCCTGCGCCATCGCGCTCTCGTCGTAGGTGCCTTCGCCGCCATAACTCGACCGCAGCTCCATGTCATCCTTCGTTGGCCGCGCCGGGATCACATTCAACACACCGCCAATCGCGCTCGAACCGTAGAGATCGCTCACGCCGCCGCGCACCAGCTCCATGCCCTGAATCGAAAGCTCCGGCTGCTCCTGCCAGTGAATCCATCCACCGATGGGATCGTTCTGCGGCACATCGTCCGCAACGACGAGAGTGCGACTGGCCGATGTCGAGCCCAGCCCGCGCACGCTGATGCCCTGCGACGTGGGATTGGCGACGAGCGAACTCGACCGCCGAAACAGCTCCACGCCAGGCAACTGCCGCACCTGGTCATCCATGGTGATTGCGGCTGTGGTGCTCAGCGCCTGTTCACTCAGCGTGCGCGTCGTCACAGGGCTTTCAAGCTCGCTCAGCGGCTCGCGATACGCCGTCACGGTCACCTGCGCTGACGCGCCGGCCCGCTCCAGATGCACCGTTGCATTCGCCGCCAGCTCAAAGTTGGTGCCGACAAACCCTCCCGCATCCACGCGCACCTGGCAGGGCAGCTCGCACTCAAAGCTCGCGCGCCCCGACGTATCCGTGCGGCCCAGCAGGTGTCCCGCGGGCCGCTGGATGGAAGCACCGGCAATCGGCGCATCGGACGAATCCTCAACCGTGAGCGTCAGGCTCACCGGAGCCGCGCACCACGCCGGAACCGCCATCAGCAGCAGCGCGCCAACTCTCGCTTTCGATCCGAACCACGCCATCAATGTCGCCCTTTTCCTCACGCCGTAATATTTCGAGCAGTTGCGCGACGGTCTTGCCGTAGCGCGGTTCGACGACCTCGCGTGCAATCTCAGCCAGCGGCACCAGAACAAATGCGCGCTCCGCCAGCCGCGGGTGGGGAACCTCAAGATGCGCCTCGTGCAACACGAGATCGCCTATCAGCAGAATATCCAAGTCGAGCGTTCTTGGCCCGTTCTCCATGCCTGTCGACCGGTCTCGCCCGAACTCGCGCTCAATCGCCATCATTCCTTCGAGCAGCCCAAAAGGCGCAAATGCCGTTTCAAGGGCGATCGCGGCATTCGTAAATCGCGGCTGAGCCGCATAGCCCACCGGCGTGGTGGAATAGAGCCTAGAGCGGCGCGTCACGCGTCCCAGCGACGCGAGGCGGCCCAACGCAGCAGCCAGCGTCGCCTCCGGCGCGCCCGCATGGCTGGCAATATTTGCACCCATCCCGATGTACGCTGTTCGCATCGCATTTCAGAGTATCGCGGGACAGCGTATTCGCATCTTAGTCCCGGACTCAAAACACACCTGGAGGTCGTAGATCATGTTTGTCGTCATGGGAATTACGGGAAACGTAGGAAGCGTGGTCGCCCGCGCTCTATTGGATGCCGGTCTGCCGGTGCGTGCGGTGGTGCGCGACGCCGCCAAAGCTGCGGAATGGGCCGGGAAAGGTTGCAAACTCGCGGTCGCGGACATCTACGACAGCACCTCGCTAGCTGCAGCCTTCAGAGGCGCGCAGGCTGTCTTCATCATGGTGCCTCCGGTCTTCGATCCGGGCGTAGGATTCCCAGAGGCGCACAAGATTGCTGGATCGGTGCGCTCCGCGCTCGAAGAGGCACAGCCGCAGAAGGCCGTCTATCTCTCGACTATCGGCGCGCAGGCCACGAACGAAAATCTGCTCAGCCAGCACACCATCATCGAGTCAGAACTGCGCAATCAGCCTGTACCCATCACCTTTCTGCGTCCCGGCTGGTTCATGGAGAACTGTCTTTGGGACGTAGCTCCTGCCCGCGAGAACGGCGTGATTCCCAGCTTTTTGCAGCCGCTGGACCATGCCTATCCGATGGTCGCGACCGCCGACATTGGCAGCCTTGCCGCCGCACTGATGCAGGAGAGCTGGTCCGGCAGCCGCGTTGTCGAGCTTGAAGGACCACGCCGCACCGCTCCAGACGATATCGCAGCCACCTTCGCGCGTCTGCTGGGCAAGCCTGTCCGCATGGAGATTGTTCCGCGCGGCGCGTGGGAACAGATCTTCCGTGCCCAGGGCATGAAGAACCCCGAGCCTCGCGCGCACATGGTCGACGGCTTCAACGAAGAATGGATCGCATTCGAGTTCCCGGATGGCGTACGTAAAGGCGCCACGGAACTCGAAGAAGTGATCGAAGCGCTGCTCGCGCGCTGACCACAATCACGCTCGTAATCAATTTATTTTCGGAGAATTCATGGATCTCGCACTCGACCCCAAGACCACCGCCCTCGTCCTCATCGACCTGCAGCACGGCATCACCGCGCGCCAAGTCGCGCCGCATGCTTCCGCCGATGTTCTATCCCGCGCCGCGCAGCTCGCCGCCGCCATGCGCGCCGGCGGCGGCACGGTCATCTACGTGCGCGTGCTCGGCTCGGAGTTTCTGCAGCTGCCCACCGACGTCTCGTTCCCTCGCCCCACCGGCCCGCTGCCGCCCAACGTCTTCGATCTGGTTCCCGAGTCCGGCGTGCAGCCCACGGACATCGTCGTCACCAAGCGCCAGTGGGGCGCCTTCTACGGCACAGACCTCGAGCAGCATCTGCGCCGCCGCCAGATCCGCACCATTATCCTCGGCGGCATCGCCACGCATATTGGCGTCGAGTCCACCGCGCGCACCGCTTACGACGAGGGCTTCGAGCTGGTCTTCGCCGAGGATGCCATGTCCTCGCTCAGCGCGGAGACCCATGCCTTCCCGGTTGCGCATACATTTCCGCGCATGGGGCGCGTGCGCAGCACCGCGCAAATCCTCGCCGCGCTCGCGTAACCGGCCGCGCCAACCCCGCACTGCGCGGGCCTTTTCTGGTAGCATCCTCTTCGGAGAACTTTCAGGATGGATCCCCTTACCAGCGCGGGCCTTGGCGCTCGCCGCAATGAAGATATCGCCCTCGACCTGCTCAAATTTGTGGCCGGCACGGCTGGCGTTGGCCGCCCCGCGGTCGGTTCCACCGGCTTCAGCGGTGCCTCCGCTCCCAAGCCCGAGGAGCACGTGAACCAACTGCTCGAGCTCTACACGCGCTGCCTCAAGGCCGTGGAGGGCAAAGGGGCCGCGCAATAGCAGGCGGGTCCATCACGCGCGTCGCCGTCGCCGGCACGGGCGCCTTCGGCCGCAACCACCTTCGTGTCTATCGCGAGCTTGAAACGGCCGGTCAGCCGGTCGCGCTGGTCGCCGCGGTTGAGCCGGATGCCGCGCGTGCCGCGGAGACTGCCGCGCACTACGCCATTCCCGTCTTTGCCACAGCGGACGAAATGCTCGCGGCTGACCTTCATCTCAACGCCGCAAGCGTTGCCGTGCCCACGGTGCATCACCACGCTGTTGCCTCCACGTTGCTCGATGCGGGCCTCGATCTTCTCGTAGAAAAGCCGCTGGCCGCCACACTGGCCGAAGCCGACGATCTGGTCGCGTTCTCCGAAAAGAAAAATCTCATCCTGCAGCCCGGCCACCTCGAGCGCTTCAATCCCGCCGTGCTCGCCGTGCAGCCACAACTGCGCCGCCCCATGTTCTTTGAAGCGCATCGCCTTTCGGTCTTCACGCCGCGCGCACTCGATGTCGACGTCGTCCTCGACCTGATGATTCACGACCTCGACATTGTGCTCACCTTCGCGCGCTCGCCGGTGCGCGAAATGCGCGCCGTGGGCCTGCCCATCCTCTCGCCCCGCGTCGACATCGCCAACGTGCGCGTCGAGTTCGAGTCCGGCTGCGTGGCCAACTTCACCGCCTCGCGCGTCTCGACCGAACTCGTCCGCAAGCTGCGCTTCTTTGAGCCGCGCCAGTACGTCTCCATCGACTACGCCCGCCGCGATCTGCTCGTCATCCGCCTCGATGGCAGCGTGCCTGCCGAGATTGCCGCCGCGCTTGCCGGCGGCCGCATCGATCCCGCCGCGCTCGCACAGCTCGCCGCTGCAGCCGGCCAATCCTCAGCCGGCCCGGGCTTGTCCTTCAACAAGCCGCAGGTCGCGCCCGGCGAGCCGCTCCGGCTCGAAATCGAATCCTTCCTCGAATCCGTCCGCACGCGCATCGCGCCGCGCGTCACCGCGCGCCAGGGCCGCGACGCCCTCGCTCTTGCCCTCGAAATTCAGGCCGCCATGGCCGCGCACGCAGCCCGTGCCGGACTTCAGGATTTCTTTGAACCAGGCTTCTGACCTCCTCGCACCGTTTCTGCAATAAAGCGATTTTTCACGCATGAATTGTCGCGCCTTCCTCTTGACAGAGCCACTCCCGCGCTTTAGCGTTGGCTGCCGGGGGAGAGACCGTTTTCTCGCGCTGCGCGAGTGCCCCCGCGCCTATCTGCCAAAGGGGAATTTCCAATGAAGAGCCTTGGATTGCAAATTGCCGCGGCCATGCTGGCCTGCTGTGCCACGACGGGTGCCGTACTCGCCCAGGACGCACAGAAACCCGCCTATCTCGACACCAACCTGCCCGCCGAGCAGCGCGCCGCCGACCTCGTCCACCGCATGACGCTCGAAGAGAAGGCCAGCCAGCTCGTCAACCAGGCGCGCGCCATTCCCCGCCTCAACATTCCCGTCCTACGACTGGTGGAGCGAGGCGCTGCACGGCGTCGCCGTCAACGGCACCACGGAGTTCCCCGAGCCCATCGGCCTCGGCGCAACCTTCGACCCCGCCAGCATTCACCAGATGGCCATCGACATCAGCACCGAGGGCGCGCATCAAGCATGCGCAGGATGTGCGCGCCGGCCACAGCAACATCTTTGAAGGCCTCGACTTCTGGGCGCCCAACATCAACATCTTCCGCGATCCGCGCTGGGGCCGCGGCCAGGAGACCTACGGCGAAGACCCCTTCCTCACCGGCCGCATGGGCGTTGCCTTTGTCACCGGCATGCAGGGCGACGATCCGCGCTACTACCGCGTCATCTCCACGCCCAAGCACTTCGCCGTGCACAGCGGCCCCGAGCCCACTGCGCCACTCCATCGACGTGCCCGTCAGCAAGCACGATGAGATCGACACTTATCTGCCCGCCTTCCGCGCCGCCATCACCGAGGGCAAAGCCGGCTCGATCATGTGCGCCTACAACTCCATCAACGGCGAGCCCGCCTGCGCCAACGACTTTCTGCTTGAAGATCAGCTCCGCGAAAAATGGGGCTTCAAGGGCTACGTCGTCTCCGACTGCGGCGCCGTCACCGACATCTACGACGGCCACAACTTCACGCCACGATCAACCCGCGGCCTCGGCACTCTCAGCTGCAGCGCGGCATGGACAACGAGTGCGCCGACTTCTTCGCCAAGCGCACCGACGACCAGGACTATCGGCCCTATCTCGATGCTGTAAAGCAGGGTCTGCTGCAGGAAAGCGACCATCGACACCGCCGTCACGCGTCTCTTCACCGCGCGCATCAAGCTCGGCATGTTCGACCCGCCGGAGATGGTGCCCTACACCAAAATCGACGAGAGCGAACTCGACAGCGCCGCGCATCGCGCTCTCGCCCGCAAACTGGCAGACGAGTCCATGGTGCTGCTCAAGAACGACGGCACGCTGCCGCTCAAAGACCTCAGGCGTCAAGATCGCCGTCATCGGCCCGCTCGCCGACCAGACCCGCTTCCTGCTCGGCAACTACAACGGCATCCCCACGCACACCGTCTCCATCCTCGACGGCATGAAGGCCGAGTTCCCCAACGCCTCCATCGACTACCAGCGAAGGCACGCATGTTCCTCGCCAAGAGCGCGGAACCCGTGCCCGCCGGAGTGCTCACCATCGATGGCAAGCCCGGCGTCAAGGCCAGCTATAGCGACATCCGCAGCATGGATTTGGGCAACCCGAACGCCAAGCCCGCGGTCCTCGCCTCGCGCGTCGAAAAAGGCATCGACCTCGCCGCGCAGCCGCAGCCCGCCGAAGTTGCAGGCAAGGGTCCCACCGCCATTCGCTGGGAGGCCGATCTCAACGTTCCCGAAACAGCTGACTACAACCTGGGCCTCAAAGCCACGGGCTTCTTCCGCGTCACCGTCGACGACAAGCAGATCACCATGGACTACGGCGCTTCCACACCCGGCATCAAAACCGGCCGCGTGCATCTGATCAAAGGCGTACCTTCCAAACTCATCGTTGAGTACGCGCAGATGGACCCGAAGGTCGCGCCCGTCGCGCAGCTCGTCTGGTCCAAATACGATCCCGCGCCGGAGCCCGCCGCCATCGCAGCCGCAAAGAAAGCTGACGTCATCGTCGCCGTCGTCGGCATCACCAGCGAGCTCGAGGGCGAAGAGATGCCCGTCAGCGAGCCCGGCTTCAAGGGCGGCGACCGCACCAGCCTCGACCTTCCCAAGCCGGAAGAGGATTTGCTGAAAGCACTCTCCGCCACCGGCAAGCCGCTCGTCGTAGTCCTGACCAATGGCAGCGCGCTCGCCGTCAACTGGGCCAAGGATCACGCCAACGCGATTCTCGACAGCTGGTACGCGGGCGAAGAGGGCGGCGCAGCGATTGCCGAAACCCTCTCCGGCAAGAACGATCCCGCGGGTCGTCTGCCGGTCACGTTCTACACCGGCGTCGATCAGCTGCCGCCCTTCGAGAACTACTTCATGCGCGGCCGCACCTATCGCTACTTCACCGGCGTGCCGCTCTATCCCTTCGGCTACGGCCTCAGCTACACCACCTTCGCGTATAGCGACCTGAGTGTTCCCAAGGAGCCCGTCAACGCCGGCGATCCCGCGATCGTCGAAGCAACCGTGACCAACACCGGCAAGGTCGCCGGCGATGAAGTCGCGGAACTTTATCTCAGCTTCCCCAACGTCGCTGGCGCTCCGATTCGCGCGCTGCGTTCCTTCGAGCGCGTGCACCTTGAGCCAGGCGCGTCGCAGAAAGTGCACTTCGAACTGAAGCCGCGCGACATGAGCATGGTCACCACCGAAGGCGATCCCACCATCCCACAGGGCGACTACACCGTCTCCGTCGGTGGCGGCCAGCCCGGCACCACCGCGCCGGTCGTCACCGGCGTCTTCCACGTTGAGGGCACGCGGCAGCTTCCCGAATAGCCATCAATTTTCACCTCCTCGGGCGCATCCGTCACTCGGATGCGCCCTTTCTTTTTGCGCTTCCATCTGCTCGCGGGAACATTCCCTTCGAACGCCGGTGTCTACACCAGCACAGTGGTACCGATGGGAATGTTTGCGGGGCCGTAATCTCCGCTCGCCGCGCCGATGCGCGCGCGGGCGGCCACGCTCCCTCGCGCTCGCTCGAGCCTTCCAACCGGTGCCGTTGCATGCTCAGGGCCTGACTTGAGCGAGCAGGCCTTGAGTTGAAAATCCGGTTCAGGGAGGCAGCCATGTTTGAAGACTCCACCTTCGAATCCACAGGCAGCATTCACACGCGCAGCCGCAACTGGATGTTTGCCGCCTTCGCCCTCAACGCCTCGGTTGTCGTCACGCTCGTTCTCATCCCTCTCATCCACCCCGAGGCGCTGCCACCGCAGGCGTTCTCGTTTCTGCTCACCGCGCCGCAGCCTCCATCATCGCCGCCGCCCACGCAGCCGCAGCCAACCCACGCCTCCAGCGCCAGCTCTTCTGCCATCAGCATCCCGCTCAACATCCCGCGCGCCATCCCGCGCTTTCCGCCCGCGGATCGCAGCACGCAACAGGATCCCGGCACCACGCTCATCAGCATGAACGGTTCCGGCACAGCCGACGGCGTGCCCGAAGCCTTCGGCCCAGGCCGTCCCATCACCGTCGTGCACGCGGACGTGAAAGGTCCGGTGCGCGTATTGTCGTCGGTCGTCGCCGGCCTGCTCATCCGCAAAGTCACGCCGGTCTATCCGCCCATCGCGGTCTCCGCCCGTCAACAGGGCACGGTCGTGTTGCAGGCAACCATCTCCAAATCCGGCACCATCGAAAATCTTCGTGTGGCCGGCGGTCCCGCCATGCTGCAACAGGCCGCGCTCGACGCCGTGCGGCGCTGGGCCTATCGCCCGTATCTGCTCAACGGCCAGCCCGTCGAAGTGGAGACGACCATCAACGTCGTCTTCTCGCTCGACCGCTGAGTGCTCACGCGATGAGGCGTGGCTGGCGCACACCGCGCCTCATCGGCGACAATCCTTGTGCCATGGCAAAGCTCTCGCGCCGCACTTTTCTGCAATCCGCGTCTCTCGCGGCCATCGCCGCCACCTCAAAACATATGCCTGCTCAAACTGCTCATCATCGCGTCCTCATCGGCTCCGGCACCAAAGACGGCATCCTCGCGTTCGACTGGAACAGCGCAACCGGCGAGCTAACCGCCGCGGGCGTCGCCGCGCACGTCGACACCGTCGACTGGATCACCACCTCGCCCGACGGCAAATATCTCTTCGCCGCCTGCGAGGTCGACAGCTTCAACGGCAAGCCCACCGGAGAAGTCGCCAGCTTCACGTTGAACGGCGGCAGCCCACAGCCGCTCTCCGCGCAGAACTCCGCCGCCAAGGGCACCTGCCACTGCGCCATCGATCACACCGGCCGCGTGCTGCTCTCCGCCGACTACGGCGGCGGCAGCGCCGCGAGCTTCCGCGTCACCGACGGCAAGCTGAGCCCCGCCGTGTGGACCCAGCACTACACCGAGCACGGCCCCAACGCCGACCGCCAGGAATCCGCGCACGCGCACTTCTGCAGCTTCTCGCCCGACAATCGCTTCGCCTACGTCAACGATCTCGGCGGCGACCAGATTCACATCTATCGCCTCGACGCAGAAACCGCCATGCTCACGGCTGCGGGCGCATATCGCGGCGCGCCCGGCTCCGGCCCGCGCACGCTCCACTTCCACCCCAACGGCCACACGGCCTACAACATGAACGAGCTTGCCTCCACCGTCGATGTGCTCGCGTGGAACAAGGCCGATGGCAGCCTCACCCGCCAAACCACCATCGCGCTGCTGCCCGCGGACTACAAAGGCCCCACACGCGGCTGCGACACCGTCATCACCCGCGACGGCCGCTTCGTCTACTTCGCCAACCGCGACAACAATTTTCTCTTCAGCTTCAAGGCCAATCCCAAAACCGGCGCGCTCACTCCCATGAAGCGCTCCAACTGCGGCGGCAAAATTCCGCGCAACTTCACGCTCGATCCAACCGAGCGCTGGATGCTCGTCGCCAATCAGGATTCGAACGTCCTCAGCGTCTTCGCCCGCGACCCGCACACCGGCCTGCTCGCCGATGAAGGCAAGAGCATTCCCGCAGCCGCACCGATGCGGATTCTGTTCGTTTGATTTTTGAGATTGAATTGAAGATATAGACGGGCTGTCTACGCGCCCATCAGTGCCGGCCGCCGCACGCCCACAGCGAGGTGCGATTCAGCCTCTTCCGCCATTGGCACGCGCGCCAGCTCCCACGCCGAGCGGTCCTTCAGCAAGCGCGACACCAGCGCCGTATGCATCGCGTGGCCCGCCCGCTCGGCCACCACGTGGCCTTCAATGCGCCGCCCGGCCAGCGCCAGGTCGCCAATCAGGTCCAGCACCTTGTGCCGCACAAACTCATCGGTAAAACGCAGCGGCCCATTCTCCGGACCCTTCGGCCCCATGATGATCGCGTTCTCCGGCCCCGCGCCGCGAATCAGCCCCATATCGCGCAGCTTCTGCTCGTCTGCCTTGTAACCAAACGTGCGCGCCGGCGGCAATCGCGGCTGCCGTAAGTCTCCGTCGCCAGATCCACGCTGGTCTGCTGCCGGCCAATCGGCGCGGGAAAATCGATCGTATAGTCGATGCGGTAGCCCTCGCCCGGATACACACCGATGAACTTGTCGCCCTCGCGCACTTCCACCGGCTTGAGCACGCGCATCGTTTCGCGCCGGCGCCGCTGCGTGCGGATGCCCCCACGCAGAAATCGCTTCCACATACGGCAGCGCGCTTCCATCCAGAATCGGCAGCTCCAGGTTGTCGAGCTCGACAATCACGTTGTCGATGCCCATCCCGATCAGCGCCGAAAGCAGATGCTCGGTCGTCGAGATCAGCACGCCCTGCCGCATCAGGCTGGTGGCGTAGCTCACCTTGGCCACGTTCCGCCCAATCGCGGGAATCTCAAAGTTGTCGAGGTCGGTGCGACGGAAGACAATGCCCGAACCGGCCGGCGCGGGCAGCAGCCGCATGGTGACTGTTGCGCCCGAGTGCAGCCCGACCCCGCTGAACTCCAAGGCTCCGCTGACCGTCTGTTCTAAATGCGCCGGACTCACTGTTGGATCGAACCTCTACGACTGTGGAAAATCTGCAACCGTCAGATTAGACGGCAAATGCAAATTTGCAGTGTGCCACTTTAACCACACTTTCGGGGCCAAAATGCCGCAAATTGCCCGCTCATCAGGCAACCTGCGTGGAATCAATCAACTACCCTGAACGCCCCGTCGCGAAAGTCGATCAGATTCGGTATTACTCTCTTGGGTTCCCCGCTCTCCAGCGTAGAATCGGAACGGTTTATTCCTGCCGAGGACAATCTTTCCATGCCCGCTGTTTCCACTCCGCCCATCCCCGTGCGCGCCCTGCTGGCCGGCGCGCGCCGCAAGCAGCGCGGCGCTCGTCGAGCTCACCCGCGCGCTCGTCCTGGCTGAGTCGCCCTCCGACGAAAAATCCGCCGTCGACGCCTGCGTCGCGCTCGCGGCCCAACACATCCGCACCCTCGGCGGCCGCGTCAAACTGCATCGCCAGCGCGCCTTCGGCAATGTGCTCGAAGCCCGCTTCGGCCCGCGCCCCCGCGCAGGCAAAAGCGAGAAACCCATCCTCCTGCTCGGACACTTAGACACCGTGTGGCCCCTCGGCACCCTCAAGCACATGCCCTGCCGCATCGCTCCCGACCCCGCAGGAAACGCACGCCTCTGGGGCCCCGGCACGCTCGACATGAAGACCGGCGTCGCCATGGCCCTCACCGCGATTGAAATGCTCGCCGAGGCCGGGCTGCTCAAGCGCGAAATCATTCTGCTGCTCAACACCGATGAAGAAGTCGGCAGCCCCATCTCGCGGCCCATCACGGAAAGCCTCGCCGCCGAATGCGCCGCCGTCTTCGTCCTCGAGCCCGCGCAGGGCCTGGCCTATAAAACCGCGCGCAAGGGCACCGGCGACTGGCGCATCGACGATTCACGGCATAGCCGCGCACGCCGGCGTCGATTTCGAAAAAGGCGCAAGCGCCCTGCGCGAGCTGGCCCGCGTCATCGACACCGTGAGCAGTTGGACCGATCTCAAGCGCGGCCTCACCGTGAGCGTGGGCACCGCCGGCGGCGGCACCAAGACCAACGTGATTCCCGCCGAAGCCTGGTGCGAAGTGGACGTGCGCGTCGCGCGCAAGGCCGACGGCCCGCGCATGGAGCGCAAATTCGCCGCGCTCAAGCCGAAAGACAAGCGCTGCACGCTCACCATCACCGGCGGCATCAACCGCCCGCCCATGGAGCGCACCCGCGGCACCGTGCGCCTCTATCAGCAGGCCCGCGCGCTGGCCGCCGAACTCGATCTTGATCTGCCGGAAGCTGCCACCGGCGGCGCGTCGGACGGCAACTTCACCTCCGCGCTCGGCGTTCCAACGCTCGATGGCATGGGCGCGGTCGGCGAAGGCGCGCACGCCGGCCACGAGTCCGTCCTGCTCGAACATCTGGCTTCGCGCACCGCTCTGCTCGCCGCGCTGCTGGCGCAATAGACCGCGCCCCCGCACGAAGCGCTCGTCGCCACAAAGCAGTCGCCAACAAAAAAGCCCGGCAACGCCGGGCTTTTTGCGAACTCGCTAACTCGCGAACCAGCTCACGGGTGATGCATCGCATTCACCGCGAAGAAATATCCCGCAGTGATGAAACCAATGCTCGCCACACTCCACCGCATCACCCGCTGATTGATCCTGCGGCTGTAGTGCGCGCCCAGATAGCCGCCCGCCGCCGCCAGCAGCGCCATCTCCAGGCAGAACCGCCACTGCACGCGCCCCGCGGCGATAAATGTCGCGGCCGGAATGCCGATCGACACCGCCGCTGTGATCACCTTCAGCGCATTCATCTCGTGAATGTCGTGCACGCCGCAGATGCCCAGCAGCGCCATCACCAGAAAGCCGCCGCCCGCGCCAAAGTAGCCCACATACACGCTCACCACCACCATGCCAACGAGCAGCCACTTGTTGTAGCGCTTGCCGCCGGAGAGCGTCTGCAGCCACTTGCCCAGCGGAAAGCTCAGCACAAACATCACCGCCGCAAACAGCAGCAGCCACGGCAGCAGCACCCTGAAAAGGTGATTGCCCGTATGCAGCAGCAGCAGCCCGCCCATCCATCCGCCCAGGCCTGACGCTGCACTCAGCGGCAGCAGGCTCCAGCCATATTTGCGCAGCAGTTGCCGGTACGCGACGAGCGAGGTCAACTGCCCCGGCCACAGCGCCACGGTGTTGGTGGCCTGCGCCGTCACCGCGCCCACGCCAATCGCAGACGTGCTGGCAATCAGGGCGGGCAGCGAGAGAAACGAGCCTCCGCCCGCGATCGTGTTCAACACGCCCGCAAAAAACGAGGCCACCGGAAGCCAGACCATGTGCAGGAAGGAAACAAGAGCGGCAGGCATACTTCACTCTACGGTCGCAGCGCATAAAGATGCATAAAGTCCGCGCTCATCTCGGCAACGAGGCTTCCGGGCCCGCCGTCCGCAGGACCCTGATAAACTCGCGGGGTAAACCTATCTGGAGTTATTGCCCCCATGAAACTTGCCGTTCTGGCTCTTCTTGCCGGCGTTGCGGTCACAGCCGCCGCGCAAACCGCTCCCAAAGCCGCTGCCAAGCCCGTCGCGCACACCGCTGCTTCCGGCATGGTGCTGCCGCCGGACGTCCCTCGCGTGCGCGGCATCGTAAAGACGGCCTTCTCGCTCCGCTATCAGGACATCAAACTCGGCACCGGCGCAGAGGCCGAGCCCAACAAGATGTACCACGTGCTCTATACCGGCTACCTGGCTTCCAACGGCTACAAGTTTGACTCGTCCGCAGATCATGCCATGCCGCTGCGCGACAAGGACGGCAAAATCGAGATCGGCCCGGACGGCAAGCCCCGGCTCGGCGACCCGCAGCCGCTGGTCTTTCCGCAGGGCTTCGGCCGCCTCATCCCCGGCTTCGATCAGGGCTTCAACGGCATGAAGATCGGCGGCAAGCGCCGCCTCTTCATCCCCTGGCAGCTGGCCTACGGCGCGCATGGCCGCCCCGGACCCAATCCAGAGCATCCGGGCATTCCAGCCAAGGCCGACCTCATCTTCGATGTGGAACTCGTCGACGTCACTGACATGCAGATGCCGCAGGGTCATCCGCCCATGGGCGCTATGCCGCATCCCGGAACACCACTTCCCACGAACCATCCGCCGGTGACGCCGGGCACGCCCGCACCCGCAACCACTCCCGATGCCGCAAAGCCCGCGACGCCGCCTTCCACCACAACGCCGCCGCAGCCCCAACAGTAGTCGCGCACACTCAGGCCGCGCCGGCAGGCAACTCCGGCGTGGCCTCAATCAGTTGCCGCGTATAGGCCTCGCGCGGCGCGGCGCACAGTGCCTCGGTCTCGCCCATCTCCACCAGCCGCCCCCGCTCCATCACCGCAATGCGCGTGCTCAGGTAGCGCACCAGCGGCATGGAGTGCGAGATGAACAGGTACGTCAGCCCATGCTCGCGCTGCAGCTGCCGCAGCAGGTTCACAATCTGCGCGCCCACGCTCACATCGAGCGCACTCACCGGCTCATCCAGAATCAAAAGCTTCGGCTTGAGCGCCAGCGCCCGCGCAATGTTGATGCGCTGCCGCTGCCCGCCAGAAAACTCGTGCGGATAGCGCGCCAGCGCCGCCTCATCGAGACCCACGCTCTGCAGCAGCGCCACTGCCGCAGCGCGCATCGCCGCATTTCCCTTCGGGCTCTGCTTGTCCTCTGAATGAATGCGCCAAGGCTCGGTAACAATTTCGAACACGCGTATGCGCGGATTCAGCGCCGCAAATGGATCCTGAAACACCGGCTGCATCTCGCGCCGCAGTCGCCGCATCTCCGCCGCAGAGGCGCGCGCCACGTCAATGCCATTCACGCGCACAGTGCCTGCTGTCGGCGCCACCAGGCCCAGAATCATCCGCGCCACCGTCGTCTTGCCTGAGCCGGACTCGCCCACAAGCCCCAGTGTTTCGCCCGCCTCAACTGTCAGCGAAATGTTCTCGACCACCGAATGCAGTTCCGTGCGCAGCCCCGCGCGCCGAGGATAGCTCTTCGACACCGACTCCAACTCAACCAGCGCCATGCCTCGATGGTACATGCAGCACTCAACGCGTCAGCCGGTCTGGCGAGATCGCATTCAAATTCCTGAGCTTGGCTTCCACTGCGTCACTCGTTTCAATCTCGACCCTGCCGGGCTCCAGCCCATACACGCGGCTGGTCAGCGTCTCTACGCCGCCCAGAAAGGACTCGATCACCGACCCATCGAAAAAGATGCGCACAGCAAGCGGCTCTGAAGATGTTGCCAGCGCGAAAGTCTTATCTCCGCAGCGCACCTCGCCGCCGGGGAGATCAATGTGCAGCTCCCACGTAGTCGAACCCTTTGCACGAAGCCGCACCATTGCTGTCTTGTCTACACGAAGGTCAAGCTCGCAGCGTAGTGCGTGCGGCTTCCAGGTCAACACGCCCTCTGCGCTCTGCGGGCGCAAGGTGTCTCCGCGCAGCAAGTCGACCTCGGCAGAGGGCGTCATCGTCAGCCGTCCCTTCGCATCCACACCCAGCACGCGCGGCAATGACATCGCGCCGGCCCAGCCCGCGGCCGCATACTCTGCCTGCGGCCGCGTCTCCTGAATCCATCCCCACAAGATCCGCCGCCCATCCGGCGCGAGAAAACTCTTCGGCGCGTAGTAAGCTCCATGATCCAGCACGCCTTCATGCTCTGCCGTGTAGCGATGTGCCGTTGCGTCGTAGTGGCCCGTCGTCCACTTCACCTTGCCCTCGGTCGAATACAGCAAGCAGTACCGGTCATCGAGCGGAAAGAAGTCCGGACACTCCCACATCTCGCCGCTGTCGCATGGGTTCACCGCCTGCCTGCCGTTCGGACTGCCCTCGGCCAGCTTGTGCAGATATTCCCAGTGGCGCAGGTCCTGCGAGCGATAGAGCAACACGCATCCGCCCTTGCCGCGCTCGCCCGAACCCACACCCAGATACCACTCATCCGCCTCGCGCCACGGGCATGGATCGCGAAAACCTGTCACCTTCACGTCCGGCGGCGGTACGGCAATCACCGGCTCAAACCGCTTCGTCCAGTGCAGCAGATTGTCGTCATCCGCCGTGGCCAGCAGCTGTGTTTCGCGCAGTTTGTCGCTTCCATCGCGAACGGTCGCCTCTGCAGGCGGTGCGTTCTGCACACCGGTATAAATGAAAGTAGGAACGCCGTTATCAACGATGGCCGACCCGCTGAAGCAGCCTTCGCTGTCCGGCCCGCCCGGCGTCGGTGCCAGCGCAATCGGCTCATGCCGCCAGTGCACCATGTCCTCGCTCACCGCATGGCCCCAGTGCATGTCGCCCCAAATCGCGGCATGCGGATTGAGCTGATAGAAGAGGTGATACTTCCCCTTCCACCAGATCGGGCCGTTCGGATCGTTCATCCAGTTGTGCGGCGGCATCAGGTGATATGCGGGACGGTCGGGATCATGCGCGACATCAGCCGCAGCAAACGCCTCACGGCCGCGCAACAGCGTAGGTGCAGCGGCGCCGAGGCCGGCAATTTTCACAAAATGTCTGCGGCTGAATCGTGTCACGGATCGCCTTACTTTTCCGCAGGCGTCAGCTTCAGCGCGTAGGCATACTGGCACTGCGCACCCGCAGGCAGCGTCACGTCCAGAGCATCCGCGCCCTGCGTCCACGTCACCTTGTCGCTCGATCCCAGCAACTCGATCTTCGCAATCGGCAGCGACGACCCCTCATGCGCCCATCCCAGCGAGCGGATCGTAGCCTTCCCATCCTTTGGGCAAGCCATGCCGATCGCATACACCGTCGCACCCTTCGCCGTGAACCGGAAATCCTCCGCCGTGTATGGCTTCGTATCCGTATCGTGAAACGCGCCCGCCTCCACCTGTGTCGGCCCTTCGCCAAAGGTCTTCCACGGCGTGGTCGCGTAGATGGCCTCACCATTCACCTTGAGCCATCCGCCCATCGCCAGCAGCGTCGTCTTCACCTCATCGGGAATCGTGCCATCCGACTTCGGTCCGAAGTTCAGCAGCAGGTTGCCGTTCTTGCTCACAATGTCCGCGAGCTGATCGACAAGAAACTGCGGCGTCTTGAACGTATCGTGCTCAATGTAGCCCCAGCTCGCATTCGAAATCGACGTATCTGTCTGCCAGTGGTCGGCGATGATGTGGTCCTGCTGCCCACGCTCAAAGTCGCGCACACCGGCCTTCCAATCCAGCGAGTAGTCCTTGAAGTCGATCACGCCCGTATAGCCGTGGGCCGCGGCAAAGTTGTAATAGAACGCCGCGAACTGCGCCACCGTCGGACGAAAGTTCGGCTGCCCGATCCACCAGTCGAAGTACACAACCTCCGGCTTGTACTTCTCCACAAGCTCGGTATCGCGCGCCAGCCAGTCGCGCTTCCACGCATCGCTCACATAGGTCCAGTCGTTCAGCAGCGACTTGTCCGGCCCCGTGCCCTGAATCCATTCATGCGCCGGTCCATAGAGCGACGCATACTTCGGGTCGTTCACATCGGAGCGGATCGCGCGCCCGCCGTCGTAGAAAAAGTTGTGCTCCGCGCGGTGCGAACTGAACCCGAAGTGCAGTCCCTCCGCGCGAATGGCCGTCGCCAGCTCGCCCAGCGTGTCGCGCTTCGGCCCCATCTTCACCACCGTCCAGTCGCTCAGCCCCGAGTCATACATCGAGAAGCCGTCATGATGCTCGGCCACCGGAACCACATACTGCGCGCCCGACTCCTTGAACACCTTGGCCCACGCCGCCGCATCAAAGTGCTCCGCGCGAAACAGCGGAATCAAATCCTTGTAGCCCTTGCCTGTCGTCGCCCTTCGCGAACCGCGCGCGAAAATCCTTGTACGCGCCCTCGCCCGGCTTGTACATATTGCGCGGATACCACTCGTTCTCCGCCGCCGGCACCGAGTACACGCCCCAGTGGATGAAGATGCCGAATTTCGCATCCTTGTACCACTGCGGCTGCTGATACTTCTCGAGCGAGGCCCAGTCCGCGCGAAACGGCCCATCGTTCTCCTGCTTCTGTTCCTCGGCCAGCAGGCGATTGCGCTCGCCATCGTACTTGCTCACCGATTGCTGCCATTCGCGATCGATCTCCACAGCCGACTTCACGCCCAGCGTCGGCGCCAGCGGATCAGGATTCGACGTGGGCACAGCGGTCTGCGCGGCAGCCAGCGCCGCACTTCCAACCAGCAACAGAACAAGGCAACGAACAAGGTTTCGCATAGGCCCGCATCGTAAATGGCCGTACCGCACGGCTGCAAACGCTTTCAGCACCTCCGTCGATCCGCTTCACAAATTCCCTCTTGACATATTCCATTATCGGCATATGATTTCGATCATGGCTCGCGCCGCTACCACTTCCGATGCTTTCAACGCCGTCGCAGAACCGCGCCGCCGCCAGATCCTGTCCCTGCTCGTCATCAAGGAACTGCCCGTCGGCGACCTCGTCGTCGCGCTCCGCCTCGACCAGCCCTCCGTCTCCAAGCACCTGCGCGTGCTGCGCGATGTCGGCCTCGTCCGCGTCCGCCGCAACGGCCGCCACAAGCTCTACAGCACCAACGCCACCGCCATCCGCCCTCTCTACGAGTGGGCCGCCACCTTCGAGCGCTACTGGAGCCACCAGTTGTTGCGCGTGAAAGAACGCGCCGAAGAAAAGATGCGCACCATCCAACCCAAATCACCGGAGGAAAAATGATCCCGACCATCCAGAGCGTCGAAGACCTCACTCTCAACATCTCCATCCAGACCCACGTCCACGCCTCTCTCGAGGTCACCTTCGAGTCGCTGCTCGAGCAGGTTGGCCCCGCCAATGAAACCCCCGACGGCAAATCGCTCGCCATGGTGCTCGAGGCCTGGCCCGGCGGCCGCTGGTATCGCGACCTTGGCGGCGACAACGGCCATCTCTGGGGCCATGTGCAGGCCATCAAGCGGCCCACGCTGCTCGAAATGTCCGGCCCGCTGTTCGCTTCGTTCCCCTTCGTCTCCAACGTGCAATACCGTCTGACCGCGGTCGACGGCGGCACGCTGATCGCCTTCCATCACCTCGCTCTTGGGTTCATCCCCAGTGACCTGCGCAGCGGCGTCACCACCGGCTGGAACTGGATTCTCGATCGCACCCGCAAGCACGCCGAGGCGCGCCTCAAGTAGTTCACTCGCGAAAGGAGAACCGCCATGTGCCCAGTCTGTCTGGCAACCGCGGCAGTCATCGCCGGCAGCGCCACCGGCACCGGAGGCCTCGGCGCTTTCATCGCTACAAAAATTCTCAGGCGCAAGCCCAACCCGGACGCACTCACTGCAGCAAAGGAGAAAAACCATGGCCACAGCCACAACTGAACTCAAACAACCGAAGATCGTCTCGCACGCCGACTGGCTCGAAGCCCGCAAGCAATTCCTCGCCAAGGAAAGAGACTTCACTCACCTCCGCGACGAGCTCAGCCGCCAGCGCCGCGAGCTGCCCTGGGAATCCGTCGAAAAGCAGTACGTATTCGAAGGCCCGCGCGGAGCCGAAACCCTCGCCGACCTCTTCGACGGGCGCGGCCAGCTGATGGTCTACCACTTCATGTTCGGCCCCGGATGGAGCGAGGGCTGCAAGAGCTGCTCCTATCTTTCCGATCACTTTGACGCCATGACCATTCATCTCGCGCACCGCGACGTGACCCTCGCCGTCATCTCCCGCGCGCCCTACGCTGAAATCGCAGCCTTCCAGAAGCGTATGGGCTGGCGCTTTCACTGGGTCTCATCCTTCGGCACCGATTTCAATTACGACTACCATGTGTCGTTCACGCCAGAGCAATTCAAGGCCGGCACGGCCGAATACAACTACGGCCCCATCGAATATTCCATGGAAGAACTGCCCGGCCTCAGCGCCTTTGCCCGGAACGACAGCGGCATCTATCACACCTATTCCAGCTACGCGCGCGGCCTCGACATTCTTGTCGGCACCTACAACTTCCTCGACCATGCGCCCAAAGGCCGCGACGAAGGCGGGCTTGCACACACCATGGCCTGGGTACGGCACCACGACAAATATGACGGCGGCTACTTCGTCGATCCAACTGCGCCGTACAAAGAGCCGGAGCGCGTCGCCAAGTCCTCATGCTGCTCTGAGAAGCACTAACGTCGCCAATTTTTAGAATTAGCTTCCCGCATCTTCAACAGGAGATCGTTCCATGACCATCGCACAGGAAATGCTGGCAGAGTTCGAGGCGCAGGCGCCCATCACGCGCCGTTTCCTCGAGCGCCTGCCCGAAGACAAGCTCACGTGGAAGCCGCACACAAAGTCCATGACCGCGGGCCAGCTTGGCTACCACTTCGCCCTCACGCAGAAGGGCGTCATCCAATCGGTACTCAACAATCCCGTGCAGGCGCCGGACTTCCAGTTCCCTCAGCCCGCCAGCCTGCAGGAGATTCTCACGGCATTCGATGCAAGCGTAGCGACCGTGCGCGAGCTGCTGCCGAAGTTTGACGACGCCGCGATGAAAGAAACCTGGCGTCTGATGTCCGGCGACAAGGTCGTGCTCGCGCAGCCGCGCGGACTCTTTCTGCGCGACGTCTTGTTCAGCCACATGTATCAGCACCGCGGCCAGCTCAGCGTCTATCTGCGGCTCCTGGGTGTCGCCGTGCCGGCAAGCTTTGGCCCCAGTGCCGACGAGCCGCCGCTCTTCATGCAGAAGACACAAGCAGCCTGACGCGGACCAAACCCTCCCCTTGAGGTGAAACACAAAGCGGGACGCCGTACCACACGGCGTCCCGCTTTGCCGTGCACCGGTTTATTGCGCGGCTTCGCTCACCAGCTTTTCCGCGCGTGCCATGGCGTCGAGACGCTGCTGCCTCTGCGCCTCCACGTCCGTCACGCGCCAGCTGGCGCGGTCCATCGACTTCACGTAATTGTCAATGCGCTGTGCGAACGTTGCGTTCACCGCATCCACCGCGGCCTGCGCTTTGGGCAGCGCTTCGTGGAAGTGCGCGATCTCCGCAACCGCGCGCTCGGGATGATAGCCCAGCCGGTCGCCGGTCTGCATCACGTCGATCAATGCATCCGGCGGCGACGACACAGGCCACGTCTTCTGCAGCGCATCGTAGGCGCCGCGCAGCCGCGTCATCGCACCGGCAAAGCCGTCCAGCTCGCCGCGCTTCGCGGTCAGCCCCGCCCCGCGATGCACTTCAATCACCACGCGGTTCTCCACGCTTTCTGCCGCAATCGGAATCACCGTCGTCAGCGTGTTGCCCACAAAGCTCCATCCGCCTTTGCCCGTGGGTCCGCCCTGCTTCACCGCCGCGCCATCCACCGTGACAGACTCCGGCGGCCAGTCCGCCGGCAGCCGCAGCTCATAGCCGCGTGACTTCAGCATGCCCGGAAAGCTTCCCTCCACCGGCCCAATCTCCACGCGCAGCGTATCGCCCGTCTCCGTCGCCTTGATCGGCGTGCGCGTAAACACGCCAGCCTTGTACTCCTCGGCAACACCCGAGTCCTCATATACCGAGTAGCTCGACGACGCGCCCGGTGCCAGTGGCCACACATTCACAATCAGCGGGTCGACTGGCTTTTGCCCCGTGTACTCCATCGGCGGCTGCATCGGCACAATCGCGCCCGCCTTCAGATACACCGGCGTCTGCTCGATGGAGAAGCTGCGCTCCGCCGTCGTCGGCCCCGTGAAGTGCTTGCCCGTGGGCCACTCGATCCACTCACCCTTGGGCAGCCACACGCTTTCCGTCGAAAGCCCGCTGGTCTTGTCCGCGGGCGTCACCACCGGCGACACCAGCATCTGGGCGCCAAACAGATATTCATCCTTGCTCGTGTAAGCCTCGTTTGCCTCCGGCCAGTCGTAGTAGAGCGGCCGGAAGAACGCGACGCCCGTATCGTAAGTCCGACGCGCCTCGGTATAGATGTAGGGCTGCAGCGCATACCGGAGCTGAAACGCCGAGCGCAGAATCGCCGAGTACGGCTCGGGATACGCCCAGATGCGCCGCTCCGAATCAGGATTCTTCGTCGTATGCGTGCGCAGAATCGGCGAGAACGCGCCAAACTGCACCCACCGCGTATACAACTCCGGATCGACCGCGCCCGGCATGTGCCCGCCAATGTCGTGGCTCCAGTAGGCGTAGCCCACATTCGCCGCCGTCGCCGTAAACCACGGCTGAAACGCCAGCGAATCCCACACCGAAATGGTGTCGCCGGAGAAACCAATCTGGTAGCGATGATTGCCCAGCCCGCCCCAGCGATGGAACAACAGCGGCCGCTTGCCCTCGCGCTCCTGATCCGTGAAGTGAACGTAGTTCAGCCACCACGTCGGATTCACGCCCGGCAATTTCGTCGTCGGCTCCTGCTGCCAGTCCAGCCACCAGAAGTCGATGCCCTCCTTCTCCAGCGGATGATGCAGCAGGTCCATGTAGTTCGTCGCGTACTTCTTGTTCGTGATGTCGAAGGGCACATACTTCTTCGTCGCCGGGTCAATGCCCATCGCCCGCGCCATCGCCGGATACGCCGCTTCCCACGGCTGCACGCCCGATGCCGGATGCATATTCAAGCTCGTCTTCAATCCATCCGCGTGCAGACGATCGAGAAACTGCGTGGGGTCGGGAAACAGCAACTTGTTCCACGTGTAGCCCGTCCAGCCGAGCCCGTGCCCGGACTGATCGACCTCGCCCATCGCCTTCAACTGTTCGTTGTTGATGTGCCAGTCCATGTCGATCACGAACACATCGAGCGGCGTCGAGTTCTCGCGGAACCCGCGAATGATCTCCTCGATCTCCTGATCGCTGTAAGCCCAGTACCTCGACCACCATGCGCCAAACGCAAATCGCGGCGGCAGCGGAATGCGCCCCGCCACGCGCACATAATCGCCCAGCGCCTTCTTGTAGTCGTGCCCATAGCCGAAGAAGTACCAGTCCTGATAGGAACCAGGTCGCTCGCTCGCCGGCCGCTCCATCACCCACGGCCACGGGCTCTTCTCGCCTTCCTTGAAGCTGAAGTCCGCCGAATCGAACAGCGGCCGTGTCGAGTCATCCACCAGCGCCCATCCCGAGCGCGACACCAGTCCCTCGCCAATCGGCTCCTTGGTCTTGCCGCCCAGCGCGCCATCCAGCGTGCGCGTCGTGCCCTCCAGGTTTTCTGGATCTGCAAGTCCGGGATGCCACTCCACCGGCTTCCCGTCCACCGTCAGAGCAATCTTCAGGTTCTCCGGCGAAAATTCTCCGCCCGCTCCCGGCGTATACGTCAGCTTCAGCGCCGATGTTTCCAGCGTCAGCGTGCCACCAGCCTCGGTATGGGAAAACTTTGGTACTGGCATCCGCCGGTTGAGAAATACGAACGATGCATGGTCCTCAAACTTGCCCTCCGCGGACCATTCCATGCGGATCAGCTCGGGCGTGAGCACGGTAAACCGCGCCTTGCCCATCGTCACCACGGCGCGTGAATCGGCAACCGGATCGGCCACCGGATTGGTTGCGTTCTCCGCCTTCAAGGGCTGGACCTCCGGGCTGACAGAAGCTTCTTCGGCATGAGCCGTTCGCTCCGTCCCGCTCACTCCCATCATCCATCCCACTGCGATTGCGATTGCGGCAAAGTGATGCAAAGAAATGCGCACAGTTACCCCCTCTGTTTTTTACAACAGAGGAAGCCTAACACCCGCGGTCCGCTCTCCGCAGCTGCGCTCCACACGCAAAAAAGACGAGGAGCTTCGCGCGCTCCTCGTCTTCTTCGGTACACAAGTTCAACTTTGATCGAGGATCAATAATCCGGCATCCAGCAGCTTCTCTGTCAGCCGGTCAAGTGCCTGGGGAAATTTGTACGTCACGGTGCGCACGCTCATGCCCAGCAGCGTTGCGGTTTCAGCCTGCGTGTACTCCTGCAGCACGATGCGGCTCAACAGAGCCCGATCGAGCGAACCCAGCTGGGACAGGCAGCTTTCCACATCGAGAACAAAAATCACGGCGTCTTCGAAGGTACGGATTGGCCGGCTCGAAGCCCATCCCCGTCCCACCGGATCGCCGAGAATCGACGGCGCGCGCCCCACCTGCATCGAAGCGTAGAGATAACGCCGCAGCATCTTCTCCGCATGCCTGCGATAGAACGCGACGCTGGTGATCGGAGCCTTGGCCTCAACCGCCTCCAGCCCGGTTTCGGCGGTCTCCGTTGCCGACCTCGGCGCTACGATCCATTCATGCAGCGGACTGCTTGCACCCCATACCGCGGGAAGTTGCAGGGCAGCGCTCATTCGGCACCTCCCACTGCCGCTGCCACACCCCAGATGCGCACTACCGGTTTGCGTGCCGGACGTCCCCTCCGCCGGCGCGTCTCCGGCGCCGGAAAGCTCTTCAGTTTTTCTTCACAATTTCGGCAGTACACGCCCCCTTGCGACTGGGCCCGGTACCAAAGGCAACCGCAGCTTTCACAAATCTTCAATTGAACGCGCATTTCCATGACGGACTCTCCGCGATAGAACTCTTGCCCGCAGCTCCGTATTGACTGTCGTTTGGCTGCGGGGTCGAGAGAGCACGACGAGGCCGTTCAGGATTCTCTTGTCCTGATGGGGGATTGCCTTCTGCCGTGTCTCGTTATATGTCATGTACACACGCAATCCCGGAGCGTGCGGCCCGCGTGGCCCATCGTGACGGACGCGCGTTGCCCTGCTCCGTAGATTCCGCTCGCGCGCAGAATCTGAAATTCTCGCGCAGTCTTGTCCTCTGCGCCCGGTTGGGCGCTTTGGCTGGGAAAGGAGAACGCACCATTCAATGAAGCCGAACGCCACAACGGCCCCTCGCACTCTTGCCCACCTCTCGGTGGTGCAGGAGTCCGTCGACAATGCGAGTTCTTCACATGCCCATGCAAGTCTGATCGAGATGAAGTAAAGCAAATTTAGAAGCGCGTCTCTCCAGCGTCAACGCATAAAGACCAGCTTGCTCCCCGGCAAATCCCCCGCGGCGCCTGGCTCTAATAAATGAAGGCAAATCAGCGCGAATCGCATTGCTGAAAGAAAACCGCGATCGCGCGCCTCCATTGCTGGTGGTGGATTTTCCACACATGAACTTTTCCCAGATGCACGAACGTCTACGCCTGGAGTTGCTTCGCAGGATACAAAGGGGCACGCTCAGCGTCTCGCTGCTCGCGCGCCAGACGGGCTTTGGGCAGTCTCACCTGTCCAACTTTCTCCGCAAGCGCCGGCAGCTCTCCCTTGAAGGCATCGACCGCATCCTCACCGCGCAGCTCCTAGCCGCGGACGACCTGCTGCCCGCCCTCGCCATCGCCGATGTCATACCGATCGAAGAAGACGTCAACACCGTGCCCATCGTGTCGCATGCCGCGGCGCTCTTTGAGCCGTTCATCCGGCCCTGCGCCGCGCAATCGTTGCTGCATCTGCCGCAGGGCGCGCTGCAGTCGGCGCGGCCCCGGCCCTCGGCCCCGCGCCGAGCCTGGCAGCGCTTCGTCGCCGTGCGCACGCCCGCTGAAGACGCCCGCGCCATGGAGCCGCTGGTGCTTCCTGAAGCTCTGGTGGTGATTGACCGGCACTACAACTCGTTCGCGCCCTATCGCGCGGATCGGCCCACGCTCTACGCCGTGCGCAAAGGCTCGCATCTCACGCTGCGCTATGCGGAGTTCCTTGCCAACCGGCTTGTGCTGCGCCCGCACAGCCTCGCCTTCGCCGTCGATCTCATCGAGATGGAGGTGGACGCCACGCCCAACGACCTCATCGCCGGCCGCGTCGTCCTCGTCCTCAATCAGATGTAGCTGCTACTGCTCGTCGTGGAAGTTGTCCGGATTTGAGAACCGCGTCTGGCTCGCGATGAAGTTGAGATGGATGGTGCCGGTCGGTCCGTTACGCTGCTTCGCAATGATAATCTCCGACTTCGCGCGGTCCGACTCCGACATCTCTTCGTCGCGGTTGTAATACGCCTCGCGGTGAATGAACATCACCACGTCGGCATCCTGCTCAATCGAGCCCGACTCGCGCAGATCGCTCAACATCGGCCGCTTGTCGTCGCCGCGCCGCTCGCTGGCGCGCGAAAGCTGCGACAGCGCCACCACCGGCACATCCAATTCCTTGGCCAGCGCCTTCAATCCGCGCGAAATCGCCGACACTTCCTGCGTGCGGTTCTCATACCGCTTGCCGCCCGCCGTCGGCAGCGTAGCAGACATCAACTGCAGATAGTCGATGACGATCAGATCGAGCCCGCCCGCATTCTGCTTCAGCCGCCGTGCCTTGGCGCGCATCTCCGCCAGCGAGATGCCCGCCGTGTCGTCGATGTACATCCGCGCTTCGACTAAGTGCTCAAGGCCACGCTGCAGCTTGCCCTGATCCTCGCGCCCGATAAAGCCTGTCTGCAGATTGCGCTGGTCCACGCCAGACTGTGCGGAGAGCATGCGTCGCAGCAGCGACTCCTTGCTCATTTCCAGGCTGAACACGGCTACCGTTGCCTTGCTATGAATCGCCGCACTCTGCGCGATGTTGATCGCGAACGCCGTCTTGCCCATTGAGGGCCGCGCGGCAATAATGACAAGCTCGCTCTTCTGCAGGCCGCTTGTGCTGCGGTCAAGCTCGATAAAGCTCGTCGCCAGCCCCGTGACCTCGCGGCTCTGCTTGTAGAGGTTGTCAATCGTGCCGAACGAGCCCGCCACAATCTGGTCCAGGCTCTGGAACCCGTGCGTGATGCCCTTCTCGCTGACTTCGAGCAGTGCAGACTCCGCCGCCCCGAGCACTTCGAGCGCTGTCTCGCTCTGGTCCGCCGCGCGCGCAATCGCGTGCGAGCAGATAGCCATGAGCCGACGCAGAAGGCTCTTGTCCTTCACAATGCGCACGTACTCGTCGATCACCGGCCGCAGCGGCAAGCCTTCAGTCAGCGACGCCAGATACGCCACGCCGCCCACAGCCTCGATCTCCTTGTACTTCGAGAGCTCATTCGACAGCGTGACAATATCCACCGGCCGCTGCTCGTTGATGATCTCGCTCATGCGCAGATAAATGCGCTGATGCGAGTCGAGCGCGAAGTCGTCCGCCTCGAGCTTCTCCGCAGCCTCGGAGTGCGCCGCATTGTCCAGCAGAATCGCGCCAAGAATCGTCTTCTCCGCGTCGATATTCGCGGGAAGCCCGGCATCGAGTCTCAGCTCAGGGAAGGTTGCCATCTCTTCGAGTGTAGGACGAACGGAAGTGCCGGGCGAGTGTGGATCGCTCGGTCTAATTGTGGGAATTCGTGCCGGAGGAGGCTACTGCTCCGGCCGCCACCGCAACACCGGCTTCCGCGCCGCCGTCACCTCGTCCAGCCGCGAAACCCGCGTCGAGTGCGGCGCCGTCTTCACCACCTCCGGCGTCTCCTCCACCTCGCGCGCAATCGACCGCATCGCCTCGATGAACAGGTCCAGCTCCTCCAGCGACTCGCTCTCCGTCGGCTCAATCATCAGCGCCCCGCTGACGATCATCGGAAAGCTCACCGTATACGGATGGAAGCCGTAGTCGATCAGCCGCTTCGCAATATCGCCCGTCTTCACGCCCTTCGCCGCCTGCCGCTTGTCGCTGAACACCACCTCGTGCATCGACGGCGTCTTGTAGGGCAGCTCGTACAGGTCCTCGAGCTTCTTGCGAATGTAGTTCGCGTTCAGCACCGCATCTTCGGTCGTCTGCCGCAACCCGTCCGGCCCGTTCGCCAGAATGTACGCCAGCGCGCGAATGAACATGCCCGTATTGCCATAGAACGCGCGCACCCGGCCCACGCTCTGCGGCCTGTCGTACTCCCAGTAAAGCCGGGCTGTTCTGCGCCGCCGGCAGCGGCTTGGGATCGTCATCCCCCACGCGCGCCCCCGTCACCGAATCGAAAAACGGCGCGCGAAACAGCGGTCCTGAGCTGGCCGTCGATGCATCCTCGTCGACCGTCTCCCACCCTTCGCCCTCTGGACCTTCGCCCGGACCACACGGCTTGCACATCAGCACCGGCACCGGCAAAAACGGCTCCAGAAATTTCTTGCATGCCACCGGCCCCGAGCCCGGCCCGCCGCCGCCATGCGGAGTCGAAAACGTCTTGTGCAGGTTCAGGTGCATCACGTCCACGCCAAAGTCGCCCGGCCGCACCTTGCCCACCAGTGCGTTCATATTCGCGCCGTCCATGTAGAGCAGCGCACCCTTCGCGTGCAAAATGTCCGCGATCTTGTGGATCTCGTTCTCAAACACGCCCAGCGTCGAAGGATTCGTCAACATCAGCGCCGCCGTGTCCTCATCCACCTGCCGCGCCAGCGCCTCCAGATCGATGCCGCCATCCGAATTCGACTTCAGGTTCTCGACCGTGTAGCCGCAGATCGCCGCCGTCGCCGGATTCGTGCCATGCGCCGAGTCGGGAATCAGCACCTTCGTGCCGCGGATTGCCTTGCGACTCATGCCACGCGCGAATCAGCAGAATTCCCGTGAACTCGCCATGCGCGCCCGCTGCCGGCTGCAGCGTAATCGTATCCATCCCCGTGATCTCGATCAGGCACTTCTGCAGCAGATCCACAATCTCCAGCGCGCCCTGCGCCAGCGCCTCCGGCCTGTAAGGATGCGCCTCCGCCAGCCCCTCGATGCGCGACACAAACTCGTTCACGCGCGGGTTGTACTTCATCGTGCACGAGCCCAGCGGATACATCCCCAGGTCAATCGCATAGTTCCACGTCGACAGCCGCGTAAAGTGCCGAATGATCTCAATCTCCGAAAGCTCAGGCAGCAGCCCCGGCGTCTTCCGGTGCGCATCGCCCAGCAGCGCCGCAGCGTCCACAGCCGGAACATCCAGCGGCGGGAGCTTGTAAGCCTTCTTCCCCGGCGACGACTTCTCAAACACCAGCCCTTCATTCTGCGTCTGGTGCGGCCGAACCTTGCCCAATGTCGTGCGTTCGATCATCTCCGTCGCCATCTACGCCTCCACCGGGCTTGCCGCAAGCGCCTTCGCCGCCGCGTCAATCTGCTCGCGCGTCACCACTTCCGTCGCGCACCACAGCGTCGCATGCTTCAGCTCCGGATACCACCGGCCCAAATCCACGCCGCCCACAATCTTCTCGTCGAGCAGCCGCTTCGTCCACGCCGCCGGAGCCTCATCGCGTCTGCAGCACGAACTCGTGAAACCGCGGAGCGCCGTCAAACAACAGCTTCGCCCCAGCCTGCGCACTCAAAGCCTTCGCCGCATACGCAGCCTTGGCCAGGTTGTGTTCCGCCAATTCGCGAATCCCTTCCTTGCCATACACGGTCAGAAAGATCGTCGCCATCAGCGCCACCAGCGCTTGATTGGTGCAGATGTTCGAAGTCGCCTTCTCTCGCCGAATATGCTGTTCGCGCGTCGAGAGCGTCAGCACAAATCCGCGGTTCCCATTCGAGTCCACCGTCTGCCCCGCCAGCCGCCCCGGCATCTGCCGCAGATACTGCTCCTTCGCCGCAATCACGCCGCAGAACGGCCCGCCATAGCTCAGCGCCACGCCAAAGCTCTGCGCTTCCATCGAAACAATATCCGCCTCAACCGGCGGCCGCACCACACCCAGCGAAACCGCCTCGGCAATCGAAACAATCAGCAGCGCGCCCTTGGCGTGCGCAATCGCCGCAATCGCCGCCACATCTTCAACGGTCCCAAAGAAATTCGGGCTCTGGATCAGCACCGCCGCGGTCTCGTCCGTCACCGCAGCCTCAAGCGCCGCAAGGTCCACGCGCCCCGTCTCGGCTACGAAACCCACCTCGCTCGTCGCCAGATCGCGAAACTGTAGATACGTGTGCAGCACCTCGCGATACTCCGGGTGCACCGTGCGCGCCACCACGGCCTTGTGCCGCCCGGTCACGCGCATCGCCATCAGCACAGCCTCAGCCGCGCCCGTCGAGCCGTCGTACATGCTCGCGTTGGCCACATCCATGCCGGTCAGCTCGGCAATCATCGTCTGGAATTCGAAGATCGCCTGCAGCGTGCCCTGCGTAATCTCCGCCTGGTAGGGCGTGTAGCTCGTGAGAAATTCGCCGCGCTGCACCAGCGCATCAATAATCACCGGCCGGTAGTGCCGGTACGCACCCGCGCCCAGAAAGCTCGCGTAGTCGGTCGCATTCTTCGCCGCCGCAGCCTTGAAGTAGTCGATGATCTCGCTCTCGGCCTGCTGCCGCGGCACATCCAGGTCGCGCGTCAGCCGGTACTCGGCGGGAATCACGGAAAACAGCTCGTCAATCGAGCGCGCGCCAATCGCGGCAAGCATCTGCTCGCGCTCGGCAGGCGATTTGGGGAGGTAGCGCATCGTTGTCCTTCGGACAGGGATCAGGGGTCAGAGATCAGGGATCAGCATGGTCTTATCATCACCACGCCCGATCCCTGACCCCTGATCCCTGACCTCTGCTTCTAGCTTCCTGTTTCTTCGCTCACAAACTTCTCGTACGCCGCCGCGTCCAGCAGCGTGTCCCACTCCGACGGATCCGACAGCTCCACCTTGAGAATCCACGCCTCATGCGCCGCCGCGTTGATCTTGTCCGGCTCTGTCTTCAGAGACTCGTTGGTCTCCGTCACCGTGCCGCTCACCGGCGAGTACAAATCGCTCACCGCCTTCACGCTCTCCACCGAGCCAAAGGTCTGGTTCGCCGTCACCGTGTCGCCCACCTTGGGCACGTCCACATACACAATGTCGCCCAGCGAGTTCTGCGCGTAGTCAGTAATCCCGATCGTGCCGATCTTGCCATCCAGCACAATCCACTCATGTTCCTTCGTATAGCGGTAGTTCGCGGGATACGCCATCGAATCATCTCCTGCTGAAGATAACGAAATCACAGTGTACGGCCTGCGCCCAGACCGCGCCGATGAGGAAAAGCCCGCTGCTCAGCCGAGCAACGAACCGGTCTGCCGCACCGCAGGTGCCTACTTGTTCGGCCCAAACGCCGGATACGGCTCCAGCCCCACCACCACCTGCACTTCCAGCAGCCCGGCCTTGTAGAGCGGCAGGCTTTCAATCGCCTCCCGCACCTCGGCCTCGCTCGCCGCCTCCCACAGCAGCACCGCGCCCGGCACATCCGCGCGCCTCCACACCTGCCGCAGCAGTCCGCTGGCGTAGAGCTCCTTCACTCGCGCAGCCTCGCCGCCGGTCAGCTCCGGCGTAAACGCCTCGGGCGGGAACGCATCCGTACGCCGCCGCGATATGGAAAGAAATTGCATACTGAAATTCTAAGGGAAACCGCTCAGGCCGCGTCAGGCTGCATCGGGCCGCAGGTCCGTTGTCAGCCGCCGGAAATCCCACACCAGCTTCGCCCGCCACACCACAATCATCCCAAAGGCCAGCACGAAGAACAGCCCGCCCGTCTGCTCCACTGTCATGAACTTGTCGAAGTATCCATGCGCGGCAAAGCGAATCGCCGCCAGCACCAGGATCACCGCCAGAAACGCGCGCGACCGCTTCATCATCACAACGTCGCCGCGCCGTTCCAGGCGCGTCGTCAGCAGCAGCGGCCACGCCAGCGCCGTCGCCCCAATCGCAAAGGCAATCGCCGCCCAGCCCAGCGGAATGCGAAACGCCGGCGCCACAAACATCGAGAAGCCCGTCGCCATCCCCAGCGGCGGAATCACGATCTTCTTCAGCGTTACCGCGGTCTTCGATTCGCGAATCCGCCACACAATCACCGCGCACATGCCCAGCAGCAGCGCAGCAGCAGACCCCACAGGAGGAAGCGACATCACTCGTCCATTTTAAGCGACCTCAATAGCCGCGATCGCGGGCCACTAACGCATGATCAAATCGTCAGAGTTAATGTGATAGCCCAGTAGTCGGAAGGTGTCGTCCGATTTAATCCAGGTAAATGTCTCCACCCCGGCAGCGTTCTTTGCAAAATGTGTCTGACAGACCGACGTGAGAGTCGTCCCCCCCGTCCCAACGAAAAACTTCGTATTGCCTTGAGCGCAATCCAGCGGTGCACCCAGCTTGCGGGCAATTGTGCTGAACAGCGCATCTGACTTTTCCCGTGTTACCGCATCGCGATAGCGCGGCGCTGCATCGTTATAAATCCCAGCCAGATCCCCGGCAGCCATCTTCTTGTGCATAGCGTTGTCAAGCGTCAGCGCCTGCTGTTGGAACTCTTTGAACTTCCCAAAGCAACCTGTTAGCCCCAACACACCGATAAGCAGGGCTAACATCCACAGCGATCCCTTCATCACAGCCCCCATATGCCCGCCCTCTTTTCTGTTCCCCTACTTCGCGAAAAACTTCCCCCGCCCGCCATTCACCCACGGATCATACCCCCGCGCAAACTCCGCCCGCTCTTGAATCGATGGATGACTATACGTCCACCACACCACAAAGCGGTTTGGATACGGATCTTCCAGCCACGCCTCGCCCAGCGCGTCAAACGCCGCCACCGCCGTCTTCTGCGGATCAGCCACCAGCCCGTGAATCGCTTCCTGCCCGTAGACATCGGCCTGGTGCTCAAAGTACCGGCTCACCGCATTGCTCGCCGGTTCCAGCGCAAAGTCCGCCGTCGAAGCCACCAGCAGCAGCACCACAAACCCCGCCCGGCAGGCCAGCCCGCTCACGCCCCACCCCGCGCCAAACCGCCCCACCAGCCGCTCCGCCGCCGCTGCGCACACCGGAAACACCACCAGCAGAAACACCGCGCCGCACATCAGCCCCTGCGTGATGTGGTGCAGCACATAATGCCCCGACTCGTGCGCAAAGATGAACAGGATCTCGTCGTCCGGCACGCGCCCCGCCGTCGTATCCCACACCACCACGCGCTTGGTCGCGCCAAGCCCGCTCACATAGGCATTCAGCCCATTGGTCTTCACGCTGGCCTTCATCAGGAACATGCGCTCCACCGGAATCGCCGTCCCCGTCCGCGCCACCACCTTCTCCAGCTCCGCCGCCAGCGCCGCATGGTTCTTCGTCAGCGGTTCGTACTCGTTGAAAATCGGCTCCGCCAGCGGCTCAACAAACGCGCCCGCAATCATCAGCACCACCGCCGCCATCCACGCCCACAGCCAGTAGCGCCGCGGAGACACGCGCACAATCCAGTGAAACAGCAGCAGCACCGGCGAACCGACCCCCAGCGTCAGCCCCAGCGCCTTGGCTAGATCCAAAAACCAGCTCAACCATCCCTGCACGCTGATGCCCGCGCTCAGGCTCACCCAATGCGCATAGGCATCCACCGGCAGCTCGGCCACTGTCATGATCAATAGCAGCAGCGCAAAAAACTGCAATCCCTGCACCGCGCCGTTCCGCGTATGCCGCGCAATCCACGCTTCCATCCCCGCCGCCGCGCGCGTGCGCAGCAACAGATAGAGCACCGCCAGCCCCCACAGCGCATCGCCAAAATGCAGAATGGTTTCCGTACGCGCCAGCGCCTCAGCCTGCGCCAGCTTGTCGGCGGGCAGCGTGTACGCGGGCTTTGCAGAGCTCGCCTGCGGCGTGGAAGTTTCCGCCATCGCCGCGCGCGCCCCACCCAGCGCACACAGCGCCAGCGCGGCCGTCAGCACGCACCGCAGCAGCTTTAGAGTGATTCTTTTTCGCACCGGCCTGATCTTAATCCAGCCGCGTCAGATACGCTGCGCCTTCTTCCGGCTCCACCCGCCGCGCAATCTCCTCGGCCTGTTCGCGGTCGTCGCCCGCCGGCCGGATGCGCACCCACCAGCTCCGCTCTCCGGCAAACTCAATCACCCTGGCGTCCGGATACTCGCGCAGCAGCTTTTCTTTCAGCCGCAGCGCCCGGCCCTCGCTGGTGAACGCCCCAATCTGCACGCACCAGCGTCCACCGGTCTCAATCGGCTTCGGCGTCTCGTAGACATCAATCCGCACCCGCGCCGTACCCACCCGATACAGACCGATCGACTTCGCCGAAGCAATCGTCAGATCGATAATCTTGTCCGGCACAAACGGCCCGCGGTCGCTGATGCGCATCGCCGAGGCCTGCCGCGTTTGCAGGTTCGTCACCACAATCAACGACCCCATCGGCAGCGTGCGGTTCGCCGCCGTCAGCGCGTCGTCGTCAAACACCTGCCCATTCGCCGCCTTGCGCCCCTTATAAGGAGCCGTGTACCAGGTCGCCGAGCCCTCTTCGCTGTAGATGGGCCGATGCGTCAGCACAAACTCGCGGTCTTCGTCGGTAATCCCGCCCTCCGGCACCGGCGTGATCGCAATCCGCCCCGTGCCAACGCCGGTTCCGGCACTCGGCGCGCTCTCCGCCGGCGGCTGCGCTGGCCGCTCGGGATAGCTGTAAGCCGGCGCAGTCTGCTGCGGTGGCGGAGGCTGATATGTGTGCTTGTGTCCGCAGCCCGCCAGCGCCAGCGTCAGCAGCGCGGCCGTCAGCGCCGCGCCTCGCCGTTGCAGAGGCGTCACCCGCGCGGACCCTTGGGTTGCTCCATGCGGTCGGCCAGGTTCTTCAGCGTGTCGGCCACCTTGCGCATGGCAACAATCGATTCGCTGCGTACCTGCGGAATCACGGCATCGTTCACATAGGCAACCGCGTGGCGCAGTTCCATCTCGATCAGTTCCAAAGCTTCTTCGAGACGCTGGCCCACGCCGCCCGGCGGCGGCCCCGGTGGAGGTGGAGGAGGAGGGGGATAGGAACTCACGGCAGCAGACTCCTTCGTCTCCCAGTCTCATAACCCCGTCGCCGCGCGTCAATTCCACCCCCGTGCCAAATCGGGCTCCGCGTGCCGCATCCGTCAACACCGCTCGGCTCCCGCGCAACAAAATGCGCACCTTCCCGACGCCCGCAAGCGACCATAATGCCGAAACTTCCGTCTCATTCAACAACGGCGGCGCTATGCTTAGGCACGCACCCGCCCCACTCCAAAATCACGCGATCCGCAGGACGCGCAATGAGGACACGGCCTTTGAACGACCGCGCCAACGGCAACCAGACGATCCCTCGCATCGCGTCCGGCCGCCTTCTTCACGGCGCTGCTCTCGTCCTCTCTGTCCTGCTTCTCCACGCGTTGGCTCCGGCCTTGCCTGGCCAGTCCCTCGCAAGCGCGGCATTGCCTGACGCTCCAATGCCACAGACGTCGCCCGCCGTTCCGCCCACGTTAGGCGCCTGTCAGCTCCGCAGCCTCGGCGGCGCTGCATCCACGGCTGCCGCTGCCGCCGCATTCACCGCCGCCGGCCTTCCCGCTCCGGCCGTCGCTCCCGCACGCGCCGCCATCCCCTGCCCGCTTTACGTGCCCATCGTCAACTGGTACACCCGCTTCTCCGACGGGCCCAAGGTCAAGCCGCTCACGCCCAGTGAAAAAGCCTGGCTCGCCATCCGCAATGTCAGCGACCCCTTCAACGCCATCACCATCCTCGGCACTTCCGGCATCTCCATCGCCTCCGACCCCGACTCCCCCTACGGCCCCGGCATGCCCGGCTTCGGCCGCCTCGTCGGCGTCAGTTACGCGCAGGACATGACCGGCGAATTCTTCGGCACCTTCCTCATCCCCTCCATCGTCCACCAGGATCCCCACTACCACCGCGAGCCCGGCGCCATCCATCCCGCGCCGCATCCTCCACGCCATCGTCCAGGTGGCCTGGACCCAGGGCGACAACGGCCGCGGCATGCTCAACTACGCTGACCTGGTCGGCTTCGCCATCGACGACGAGATCAGCAACCTCTACGTCCCCGGCCGCGAAACCAACCTGCCCGCCAGCGCCGCCCGCTACGCCACCGGCCTCGCACTCGCGCCAACGGACAACTTCATCACCGAGTTCCTGCCCGACGTCGCCCGCCGCATCCACTTCCGCGTCGTCTTCATCCAGCGCATCGTCGACCAGGTCGCCCAAACCGACGGCTTGTCGGCCAGTAGAGCCTTAACGACCTTACGTGACCAAGAAGCCACATTCCCCGCTAAGGGAGGACATGCGACATGTTTTGCAGTTGTTTGGTTGCTAGTAATTCACCATCATCGAGAACGTTGTTGTTGTGTCAGCGATCCAGATGTTCCCGTAACGGTCACGGTCGATGTCGTCGAGTGCGATCCCTCACCGCCGCTCCCCCTCCTCCGCCGCCGCAGGCAGAGAGCAGCATCAGTCCTGTGCACGCTATGGCCAGCGTCAGCCACCGCCGCGCTTTGCGGCGAGCCAAGCCAGCACACTGCAAGGGCCAGCGTCGGCGCGGGCCAGAACGGTATCCGCTCTGGCTTGACCAACGCCGCGGTCGACGGAGCGGTTACCGTCAACTTGCTCGTCACGGCGCTGCCCGAAGGAGTCACATTCGGTGGGCTGAACGAACACGAAGCCCCAGTGGGCAATCCCGAACAACTGAAGCTCACTGCCGCGTTGAACCCGTTTTGTGGCGTCACCGTCAGCGTCAGCGCCCCGTGTCCACCCGCCGATATTGTCATCACTGACGAGGACGCACTCAAGGTGAAGCTTGCCGGCAAGTTGATCACATACGCCGCTGAAGCCGCCGCCTATTCGAGTAGCTGCTGGCCACCGCAATAGCTTGAATGGTTTCCGTCGTTGATACTGTGATCGCATCACTATATTCCGTCGACGAGATCGTTGGCGTTGTCCCGTCGGTCGTGTAGTAGATCGTGGCGCCGGGCGTTGTGTCTGTGATGGTTACGGTTTGCGCCGATGTATATGTTCCGCCAGAAGGGTTGAACGTTGGCAGAGCAGCTGATTGCTGCAAGATCGCGGATTGGTACTCCCACACGTCATTCAGTAATCCCACCGTCCCAGCGGAATCAACCCCGTCTCCTCCAAACAGCCACAAACTTCCCGACGGATCTCTCCATGAATTTGTGCCTGCGCGGTCGCCTGGCATGTTCGTATCAGCCAGGGTCGAGATCGTTCCATAGTTTCCTGGCTCGTCTCCAACGGTCCCGTCTCCACCCCACCATGTCCATTCATTTGAGGACGGATCAAATTCCGAGGTCGCTGCCTTGCCCCAGTGCCCCGTAATTACCGAAAAGTTCGCCGCCAAACATCCAGAGGTGGCCATCGAGCGCAACCCAGGTAAATGTGGAATCGCGGCTTCCTGGCATATTTGAGGCCGAGGAATTCCGACAGTTCCAAACACACCGAGGACGCCTCCCTTCCCTGGACCAGGCAGCGTGCTGCTTCCCCCCATCCATGCCCATTCATGCGTGGCAGGAGAGAACTTCCAAGATCGTTAAGTCCTCCCGAGGTGTTCGTTGAATCTATGCCCTCGCCGCCAAAAAGCCAGAGATTCCCATTCAAGTCTGTCCATGCTGGAGCCCACAGCCTGCCGCCAGGAGTATTCTGTGCCGCGGCGGTACCTAAAGTGCCGTAGTTGGCAGGGGTGCAGCCACAGCTGCTTGAAACTACGTCACTGCCGGCGACCCATGTCCACTCTTGTGACGTAGGGTTGTACTTCCACAAATCATTCAGCTCGATTTGCTCGTCGTTGGCATCGTAGCCCTGCCCACCGAAAAGCCAGAAGTTCCCACCCGCATCGACCCAGCTTGATGCACCCTGGCGGCCGCCGGGATGTTCGTCGTGGAAGGTGTTCCGAGAGTGCCATAGACGCCCGGCTGGCCATTCTCACTTGACGAACTCGTAACGATGTCACTACCACCCATCCATGCCCACTGCTCCTTGGTAACATCGAACTCCCATAGGTCATTCAGATAACCGAGCGTTCCCGTGGAATCGTATCCGTCGCCCCCAAAGAGCCAAAGGTTGCCACTTGAGTCAACCCAACTTGCAGCGTTCTCCCTGCCTCCTGGAATATTCGCGCTCGACGAGCTGCCCAGATTCCCAAGACCCCGGTTACTCCAAGAAACTCAGGAACAGAACTACTGCCGCCAATCCATGTCCATTGCTTCGTTGTCACGTTGAATTTCCATAAGTCGTTTAAATACCCGTAATTGCCGCCCGAATCATAACCAAGGCCCCCCATGAGCCAGAACTGGCCTTGCTGATCTGTCCAAGACAGCGCGCCGCTCCTTCCACCTGGGAGGTTGGTTGCGGATGGGACACCCAGCGTTCCATAGCTCCCACTCATTGCCGCGCCAACGGTGTCACTGCCGGCAGCCCAGACCCATCCGACGCCTGCGCGGCGACGCCTTTTGGCATCCATAGGCCGAAAAGAAGAATGAAGAGTAATCCTGAGATGAAACGATGCAAGCATGAAGAATCTATAATTCGCTCTCTGCCCATATCTCCCTTAAACGCTGAACAAGATTTCGTCCCAGCCCATGGCACATGCTTTGTTACGCATTTCCATCTGGATGAATTGGAACGCAGATTATGCCCAATTGGATCCGTAGCGGCCATTTACGCAAATACATGTGCCGATTTTGCATGTGCTTGATCCGCTCGCCATTCACCCCGCCCAAGGCCCCATTTAGCCCCAGATTCCCCATTCGCTGCACCTTCGTTGGGTTGACCGGCCCCCAAGGTTACTCTTGTACTGAGTTTTCAGCCCCTTCGGGGGAGTTCCATGGTTCCGGGTCTGCCCCGCGCAGCGCCGAATCTTTCTTCAAGGAGATCGCAACACAATGTCCAAAGCGATTAAATACGCCGAGAAAGCCGTCGTTTACGCGGCTCAGGGTGCATGGGTGGTCTTCGAGCGGTTCAACCGCATCAGCCCCAACCCGTCCTTTACCCCCAAGTGGAGCGACAAGCCCCTCCTGAAGAGCTATCAAAAGGAGAAGCCGCCGCTAGGCTGGCCGCGCACCACCGATTCGCTCTGCCCCAAGTGCGTCCCCGAGATTCGCCAGCAGATCCTCGACGGCAAGCTGCCCCACGAAGTCCTTCTCAATGAGAAGGTCGGCGAGATCAAGGCCCAGATCATCGAGCGCGATGGCCAGATCCTCATGGTCAAGGACTGCCCCAAGCACGGCCACTTCGAAGACGTCATGTCCATCGACCCGGCCTTCTTCAAGCACCTTGAAGAGTCCTTCCCCGGCCGCGACATCAAGGCCCACAACGACGACAAGCTCCACAACCACGGCACCTCGACCGTCACCCACGGCCGCGGTTCGGTCCTCACCATCGATCTCACCAACCGCTGCAACATGATGTGCGACCCGTGCTTCATGGATGCCAACCAGGTCGGCTTCGTTCACGAGCTCACCTGGGAAGAGATCAAGACCATGCTCGACAACGCCATCACCATCAAGCCCAAGCGGCAGATGAGCGTGCAGTTCTCCGGCGGCGAACCCACCCTCTCGCCCTACTTCCTTGACGCGGTCGCCTACTCGCGCAAGGTCGGTTACAACTCCGTGCAGGCCGCCTCCAACGGCATCGAGTTCGCCAAGTCCAAGGAACTTTGCCGCGCCGCTGCCGAGGCCGGTCTTCGCTACGTCTACCTCCAGTTCGACGGCATCGGCAACGCTGCCAACTCGCACCGCAAGGTTGGCAACCTGTTCGACGTCAAGCTCCAGGCCATCAACAACCTGCATGAAGCCGGCGTGGACATCGTTCCGGTCACCACCATCATCAACGGCATCAACAACGAGCAGGTCGGCCGCATCATCGAGTTCGCCCTCGACAATCCCAAGAAGATCAGCTTCCTCTCCTTCCAGCCGGTCAGCTTCACCGGCCGCGACGAAGACATCTCCGACGAGCGCCGCTTCGCCCAGCGCTACACCCTCTCGCACATGGCCCACGATGTCAAAGAATCAGGTCGGCCTCGGCGTTCCCGAGCGCGACTGGTTCCCCATCAGCTTCATGAGCACCTTCTCTGACTGGGCCGATCTCGTCCACGGGCCCACCGCCGAGTGGGGCCAGCTCTCCTGCGGATGCCATCCCAACTGCGGCATCGGCATGGCGCTGATGATCGACAAGGAAACCAAGGAAGCCGCGCCCGTCACCGCCTTCCTGCACATGGATCAGGTCGCCAAGGATCTCGCCAAGGTCAATGACGCGGCCCGCGGCAAGTGGATGTCGGTGGTCGGCTTCGGTCTGGCGCTGCTGCGCAACTACGATCCCTTCCAGTCGCCCACCCACTTCAAGATCACTGACATGCTCAAGAAGATGGACAAGACCTTCAACGCCACCGGCAAGGACTACGGTTCAGCGTCAAGGGCGACCGCACCATGAAGGACATCGAGAAGCGCCGCCAGGATCGCTGGAACTTCCTCTTCATCGCCGGCATGTGGTTCCAGGATCTGTTCAACTACGACTTCCGCCGCACCGAGCAGTGCATCATCCCCTACGCCACCCAGGAAGGCGAAATCAGCTTCTGCGCCTACAACACCGGCGTGGGCTGGCGCAACATCATCGAGAAGATGCACATGACCGCCACCCTCACCAAGTGGTATGAGGAGCACGGCCGCCACGAGATCTTCGCCGGCGGCAAGAAGGTCGGCATGAGCCAAGTGGGCCACGAGCTGGTGCTCAACATGGAGCACGTCAACTCTGAAGCCAACCACACCCTCGACAACCTCGGCATCGCCAAGAACGCCCGCGAAGAGAAGATTCGCGCCCGCGACACAATCTGAACAAGCAGGAAGCGGAAAACGCGAAGATGGCCAGGCTCTATCGCGAGCATGTTCTCGGCGAAAAGCCCGTCGAAGGCCTCGTGAGCCTCAGCTCCATCCGCCCGGCCAGCAACAACGCCGCCAGCCCCATCAACCGCCAGCAGCCCGCCGAGCCCGTCGCCGGCGACTAGGCATTGCATGCAGCAGCCGCGCCTTCGGCGCACATCAACGCAACGAAGTTCATCAACTCAAAAGGCCGCCTGCGAAGGCGGCCTTTCTTCTGCTCGATGAAAAACCTCTCGAGAGAGAGCTTTGTGTCAGGGCACGAGTTTAGTCAAGATTATTCACTTGACAAAGGGTAACGATTTCGATAATATTATCTCATGATGATCGTTACTCCTTCCCTTTCTTGATTTTGGTTCTGCTTTCGGGAGTGGGATTTGGCGCAACTCTGCTTTATGCTGGCAACCAGCTTTCGAGTGGGTACGCGCTGCAAAGGCGATTTGGGTTTCTGAGGTGTAGCCATGACACTCCCTGAAATGAATACGATGTTTTCGACTGACTGATAAGTGCCGGGAATTGCTTGAGCGGCTTCGCTGGCCGGAAGGCGTGACATGCCCACGCTGCAAGGATCGCCGCGTGTCGCGAATGAAGGACTATGCTCGCTTTGAGTGCGTCGGATGCGAGTACCAGTTCACGGTGATGAGCGGAACGATCTTCCATGATTCTCATTTGCCTTTGCCGATGTGGTTTCTTGCCGTCCTGCTGCTCTGCGAAGCAAGAAGGGCATGAGCGCCATGCAGCTTAAGCGGACGCTCTGGGGCAGCACAAAGGCTCCTACAAGACGGCGTGGTATCTCTGCCATAGGATCAGGGCGGCAATGGCGACGGCGGAAAAGACGATGCTGTATGGAACGGTCGAAATGGACGAAACCTATGTGGGCGGTCATCAGCGCGGCAATCAGGACAAACCCGGCAACGGCTATAGCAAGAAAGCAGATCGTTATCGGCCTTCGGCAGCGTGGTGGAGAGACTCGGTTCTTCCATGCGGAGGATGCCAAGAGCGGGACGCTGGCACAGTACATCAGGGAAACGTGAGCGAAGATGTAGACGTGATCGTGACCGATGAATTCAACGCTTACCCTAGGCGCAATGAAGGCTACCGGGCTGACACGGAGCGCCACAAGACAATCAAGCACAAGGCGAAGGTCTACGTTGACGGCGAAATCCATACAAACACGGTCGAGTCCGCTTTCTCGCTCTTGAAGCGGGGCATCATCGGACGTGGCATCGGATTTCTGCAAAGCATCTGGAAGCCTACCTTGAGGAAATGCAATTCCGGTTCAATCGCCGTGGTCGTTCCGATCTGTTCGTTGATACACTGCGCCACATGGTCACTGCTGATCCTCTGACGTTTGAGAACTGACGGCATAAAGCGCGCAAAATGAGTCTTTGTCTGGGAAACCAAGCCGATAAAACTGTTACGCTGTACTCTGAAATGGCGGCTCAGAGTCCTCGCAGCTTCGTCAGGCTCGGATCATTACCTCAGTCGCGCCTCTCGGGAAAGAAAGAACGGATAGCGCAAATTCTTCGCCCACTCCTGGCGCTTTTGCCCCCAGCGTCATCGCCTCGTACACATGGAATATCGCCTGCGAAAGAGACAAGTCCTCTTCATGCTCTCGCAGGTACAACGACGATTCCGCCAAATCCGTCCCAGACCCAATCGCGGCAAAATGTTCGCACATTTCCGATCTGCCGCTCGTGTGAATACGAAGAGATACGGTACGCTCCCTAAAAACTTGCAAATCGACAATTGGCAGCCGAGATCGAGCCTTTCTATATCTCCGCACAACTATCGAACCGATCTTCGGGGAGCAAAATTTTACCTTTCGCAAGGAATCGTCATAAGAAATCCCGTAAAGAGAACCGATGTACTCATTGCTTAGCTTTGCCTTGAACAGACGCAAAGGAACCTTGAGCATGTCGTGGATATTCGTTGAATCAATGGCTTTCTTTTCGTCGTCCAGTTTCTTAAAAAACTCGCGATAAGTTGTGATCAACTCCAAGGCTCTACTGGCCCCCTGCGATAAGAACGGGAGTTCTTGTCTATCCAGAAGAACTTGTTTTGTACATTTGAGGATGATGTATCGGTTTCAACACGCCAATCGGTTGCTACGACGATTCGAGATGAGCCGCGATGCTGGGCAGTAGCGGCAACGCACAGTGTCATGTGATTCCTCCAGACTGGATTCGGCTTAGGCGTCATTCGACACCTCGGCACAACCCTTCGTCAAGGGAATAATCTTGACTTCAGTCGTGCCGACACCAGCAGAATACGCACGGGGCGTTAGCCCCTGCGCGATGCCTGCTCTGCTTGCATCTCGGCGCGGGGGTCAGCCTAATCCCGGCCCACATTCTCCGCGCACTTCTCCAGCACGCTGATCAACGCGTCAATCTCCTCCGCGCGAATCCCCTTCCACAGCTTCGCCTCGATGCCCTTCACCACGCCGTCCGCGGCCAGCAGCAGTTCCTCGCCCGCCGGCGTCAGGCTCGCCGTCACAATGCGCTCATTCACGCTGTCTTTGCCGCGCACAATCCAGCCGCCTTCCTCGGCACGCTGAATCAGCTCCTGCGCCGTCTGCGGCGTCACGTCGCACAGCCGCGACAGTTGCGCCCCTGAGCTGCCCGGAGCATTGCGAATCGCCCACAGCAGTTGAATCTGCGCCTTCGTCACTCCATACGGGCGCAGCTCCTCGTCCATCGCCGTGCGCACCTGCAGCAGAATGCGCTTCATCAGCATCGCCGCGCGCCGCTGGCTCTCGTGAATTTTCCTGGAAGCCCCACTCCGCATATATCAGTCTCCTGATACTATATCAGGAGACTGATATATGGCCTCCTCCGCACAAGCGCTTCCCGAGTGGAGGCCCAAGCACAACCCCTGGGCTGTCGCCATCACAGTCACGCTGGCCACGTTCATGGAGGTGCTCGACACCTCCATCGCCAACGTAGCGCTGCCCCACATGGCCGGCACCCTCGGCGCCAGCCAGGACGAAGCCACCTGGGTCCTCACCAGCTACCTCGTCGCCAGCGCCGTCATCCTCCCCATCTCCGGCTGGCTCGCCAACCGCTTCGGCCGCAAGCGCTTCTACATGACCTGCGTGGCCATGTTCACCGTCTGCTCGCTGCTCTGCGGCCTCGCGCCGACGCTGCCGCTGCTCATCTTCGCCCGCGTGCTGCAGGGCCTCGGCGGCGGCGGCCTCGCCCCCAGCGAGCAGGCCATCCTCGCCGACACCTTCCCCATCGAAAAGCGCGGCCAGGCCTTCGCCCTCTACGGCATGGCCGTGGTCTTCGCGCCCGCCATCGGCCCCACCCTCGGCGGCTGGATCACCGACAACTTCAACTGGCACTGGATCTTCTTCATCAACCTGCCCGTCGGCCTGCTCTCGCTCTATCTCTCCAACCGCATGGTCGAAGATCCGCCGTACCTCATCGCCCGCAAAGAAGCCTCCAAGCACCTCAAGGTCGACTTCATGGGCCTCGGCCTCGTCGCGCTCGGCGTCGGCTTGCTCGAGTTCACCCTCGACAAGGGCCAGGAGAAGGACTGGTTCGGCGATCTCGTCATCCGCACTTCGTTCATCGCCGCCATCGTGCTCCTCGTCTGCTTCGTCTTCTGGGAGTGGCGACACCCCGACCCCATCGTCGACATTCAGCCTGCTCAAGAACCGCAACTTCGGCACCGCCGTCTTTCTGCAGCTCATCCTCGGCATGGTGCTCTTCGGCTCCACCGTGCTCATCCCGCAATATCTGCAGATGCTGCTCGGCTACACCGCCGAGCGCGCCGGCATGGTGCTCTCGCCCGCCGGCTTCGTGATCATGGTCATGATGATCGTCGCCGGCCGCAGTCTCTCTAAAATGGACCCGCGCCTCATGGCCTCCTTCGGCTACTTCTGCACCGCCTGCGGCGTCTACAACCTCACCCGGCTCGATCTCTACACATCCTTCGGCACCGTCACCGAGTGGCGCATCCTGCAGGTGATCGCCCTGCCCTTCGTCTTCATCCCCATCAGCACCCTCAACTACGTCGGCGTGCCCATCGAGAAGACCAACCAGATCTCCAGCCTCTCCAACTTCGCCCGCAACATCGGCGGCAGCGCCGGCACCGCGCTGCTCACCACCTTCATCGCACGCACCTCGCAAACCCACCAACAGGCTCTCGGCGCCAACATCACCGGCAACAGCGTAGCCTGGCAGTTTTACACCGCACATATCCGCGACATGCTCATCTCCGGCGGCATGTCCGCCTCGCAGGCCGCGCAATCCGCAATCGGTCAGGCTTACCGCAACCTGCTGCTGCAGTCCGTCATGCTTAGCTACCAGAATGCTTTCGTAGTCCTCTCGGCGCTGCTCTTCGTCCTCGTCCCGCTACCCTTCCTCATGCGCCTGCCCAAAAACCGCCAAAAGCCCGCGCCTGAAGCCGCCGGTCACTAACGCCAGCCCAGCTCAGCCCGAAAAAATCTTCGCGCAATTTGCGTATTATTTCTCGGGTTTCCGTAGAATGGAAATAGTAAGGGGAACTCCGCTGGGAGTTCCCCTTCTGCTTTTCTGAGGAAGGGGGTATACCCCCTCCCCCCCTCTGCCCTGAAACTTGTGCAGATTGAGGGGGACAAAACGCACGCAACCGCAGAGCCGCGCCGTCAACCGTGATTGAGTGGATCTGTGACTGAGTGGATCTGTGACTGAGTGGATCTGTGACTGAGTGGGTCCGTGATTCACTGGATCCGTGATTTAGTGGATCGTCGAAGCCACAATGACCGACGCGATCACGCCCGTCGCCACAGCCGCCATCACGTAGTTGCCATCCACCTCGCGCCATTCATAGCCCGCCGGGGGACGATGCAGATGATAGGTACGGTAGTCGATGCGCGTGCCGCGACCCCAGTCCTCTTGCCTCATGTGGTAGCCCTTCTTCCACTCGTTGTGGTGCACATAAGCGTGGTGTGCGTCAGGGTGGTGATCGTCGTGGTGATCCTGGGCGAATGCCACGCCGCCGGAGAAGCCGCACAGTGTCACGGCAAGGGTGGATAGAGCAACTGCTTTGCGAAGTCGGTTCATGGTCTCTCCTGTCGAATTTCGATCAATTTGAAAATCTCGTGATCACGCGCAATCGCCGCTTCCCCGGATGCCGCGATTTTTGCAGGACACCTTAATGAGGACGGCGGCAGCGCCACAATCGTTGCACGGCATTCGTCGCATTCGCGGGATTTTATTTTTCGCGCGCTGGGCAACCCGCGCAGAGATCCCTGCGCCACCCGTGCGCACGCAAAAAAGGCGCAGCCCGCAGGCCGCGCCCTTTCGCGCCCGTTCTATCTCGCGCTATTCCTTCGGTCCGCCGCTCGGATAATCCACGCGGATCGTCAGAATCTCATACGGATGGATCGGCGCCTTCACCACATCGCCCGCCAGCTCCAGCGGCGCGCCCTCAGGCGTCTCCATCATGTTGGTCACGGTCGCGCCCGTCGCGCCCGGCGGCACATGGAACTCCACCGTGCCCGTCCTTGCCCGCCCACTCATACGCGCGCAAGATCAGGCCTTTCGCATCCTCGGCCTTCTTCACCGCCGTCAGCACCACATTGTCCGGCCCTGACCGAAGCAAACGAGTGCTCCGCCGGCAGCGAACCCGCATGCGCTGTGGTCGCCACAGCCTCCAGCGGATAGTTGTACTCCCAGCCGTGCCGCACCGTCAGCGCATCCTTCCACGTGCCAGCGTGCGGATAGAGCGCGTAGTGGAAGTGATGATGTCCCATGTCGGCATCGGGGTCGGGCCACTTGGGCGAGCGCAGCAGCGTCAGCCGCAGCAGGTTGCCCACCGCATCATAGCCAAACTTCGGTCGTTGATCAGGCTCAAGCCGTGCTTGTCCGTCTCCGAGATCCGCCCAGCGCTGCGCCGGAACCTCAAACTGCGCCTTCTCCCACGAATTGTTGCGCGTGGTCGTGCCGGTCGATCGTGCCGTAAGGAATCTCGTACGTCGCGAACGGCGCCGGTCGCCGCCAGCGGGAACGCCGCCTTCAGCAGAATGTGCGACTCGTGCCAGTCGATGTCGTTGTCGACGTCCACTTCATCGCCCTTCGAGGCTGAGCGTCTGCACAAACTTCGAGTTCTGCCAGTGGTACGTTGATCTTCACGCCGGGCGCGCCGCTCGCGGTCTTCACCTGCTCCACGCTGTCGGCATGCTCAATCACCATCGGCGGCACATCCAGCGTGCCGGGATCGATGTTCCACGCGTCGTAATCCTTCGGCGTGTCCTTGAAGAACTGCAGTTGGTTGCCGCAGCCTCCCTTGGCCAGCGATTCAAATCCGGAACGCCGGTCCGAGAGGCTCGTAATGCAGCCCGTCTGCTTGTCCACGGTCACGCGCAGGTCGGCATCTTCGAGCGTGTAGTTCGCGCCCTGCTGCGTCACAGTCGCCGCCGGTTTCTCCGCGGCAACCGCCGCGCCCGGCTCCACGTACAGCACCTTGTAGCCCAGCGCCGGCACATCCGGCACGTGCAGCTTCAGTTCCACAACGCCGGTCTTCGGGTCGCTCGAGGCAACATTCGCCAGGCTCGCCGCTCTTGCCCGGCTCCGCAACGGCAATCGCCGGTTTCGCCGCATCGGCCGGCGGCACCTGCACCTTCACCGTCACTTCGCCGGAGCGCGCCCAGCCCAGCGGATTGAACACCAGCACCGGAATCGCACTCGCCGGCTTCGCATTCGTCGCCACGTGCTCGGCCACTGTCTGCAGCGCGCCCGCCGAGATCTCGTTCGTCGACCAGCGCACCACGTCGTAGTCCTTCTGCGCGTCCTTGTAGATGATGCCGATGCCCGAGCCCGCCGCCAGATCGTGGAACTGGTTGAAGAGCACCTTCTTCCAGTCTTCCGTCAGCTCGTTCGCCGGATACGCATCGCCCGTCAAGCCACGCCAGCGACGACCACTTCTCGGCGTTCAGCACTTCTTCTTCCGCTTCGCGCATGTTGCGCTTGTGATTGGCCTGCGTGGTCATCACGCCGCGGTGATATTCGAAGTAGAGCTCGCTCTTCCACGTCGGAATGTCGATCTTCCCCGGCACCGCGGGCGGCGCGGTGTAGCCCTTGGCAATCGACTGGTAGTTCCACGTCGGGCTCTCCGGCGCAATCTCCTTCTCCACCGTCGAGAAGTAGGTCTGCGCAGTGCCGAACTGCATCTTCGGCATCACCTGTCGCCGGCTGCGAAGGCTAGCGCCCAGTGCATGCCCTCGTCGAGAATCGCGCGCGTCGGTCCGCCGCCGTGGTCGCCGATGCCGTAGAGGTCCATCATGTCGGTCATGCCCGGCGAGCGCTTCGCGCGCCGTGCACCAGATCGTCCGACAGGCGCACCGGATTCAGATTGTTGTTCGCGTAGTCGTGCGGAAAATACGCCAGCACCTTCGACCCATCCGGCGACTCCCACCAGAACAGCTTGAACGGAAGCTGATTGGTGTCGTTCCACGTCATCTTCTGCGTCACAAAGTAATCCACGCCGCTCTTCTTGTAGATCTGCGGAAGCTGCCACGTGTAGCCGAAGGAATCCGGATTCCAGCCGATCGCGCACGTCGACGCCGTAGTGCCTGCTTGTACCAGCGCTTGCCCACCAGCAGCTGCCGCACCAGCGATTCGCCGTCGGGCATATTCAGGTCCGGCTCCACCCACATGCCGCCCACAACCTCCCAGCGGCCCTCCTTGATGCGCTGCTTGATCTCGGCGTTCATGTCGGGATACTTGTCGCGCCATCCACTCGTTGTAGGCCGCCGCGCTGACTGCGTGTAGGTGTACTGCGGATACTCATACATCAGCTGCAGCGCGGTGCCGAAGGTGCGCTTCACCACATCCACGGTCTCGGTCCACGGCCACAGCCACGCCGCATCAATATGCGAGTTGCCGGTCAGGTGGAAGGTCGCCTGCTGCAGCAGCGGCCTGCAGCGCCTCAAGCTTCTCGTGCGCGGCGGTCAGGCTCGCATCGAACTTGGCCTGGTCGTGCTGCATCGAGCGCGTTCAGATCGACGGTCTTGAATCGCGTCGTTCAGCGTGTCCATCTTGCTGGCATCGCCCGGCGCCAGCGAAGGCACCAGCAGCGCGGCCGAAAGGAACTCGTCGCGCAGATCTTCGGGATTCGGGCCGGTTCTCGGGGAAGTCGATGCGCAGTCGTCGCGCCGCGGAAGGTCTTCTTGTCCACCGTGTGCAGCAGCTTCACCGCCACCGTCACCTTGTCGCCGGGCTTGGCATTGTCAAACAGCACAATCGGCTCCAGGTCGTCGCCCAGCGCCACGCGCCGGCCGTTGAAGTAGAGAATCTCCGGCATCGGCCCGTTGGCGTCGGCATGGAACTGGAACCAGATGCGCGCGCCGGTCAGGTCGTAGCCGTTCAGCGTCGCCGGCACCTCATAGGTCTGCCGGAACCACACCGCTTCATTCGGAGCCTCTGCGCCTGGCGCAATCGGCTGCCACGCGCTGTCGTCCAGATCGCACGGCCTCGCCGTGCGCCAGGTCGCCCGCATGCATCTTCCACGTCGCCGTCGGGCAATCCTGGCAGCTCCGACAGCCGCGCAATCACCGCCTGCGATTCAGGCTGCAGGCTGGCGGCGATCTTCGCAGCCTCTTCCGCGGACTGTGCCTGCGTACGGCCACATGCGAGCGCGGCTCCGAGAACGGTTACAAATGCGGCGGCAATCGCACTCATCCGAGGGCGGCGGCTCAACTTTAAGGCGGTCATCATGGCGATAGTGCTCCCCGAAGAATCTTAAGGCATCACCGCGGACTGCGGCCTCGCCGAATGAAACGTCAATTTTGTTAAGGGTTGTTAAACCCAGCCGCCGTCGATCACATAACTCTGGTTCGTGATCGCGCTCGAATCGTCCGCCGCCAGAAACAGCACCAGCCGCGCCACATCCGCCGGCAAAATGTCGCGTTTGAGCGCCTGTGCAGCCATGATCTCCGCCTTGTACTCCGGCGTGTACACCAGCAGCTTCTGCTTCTCCGTCGCAATCGCGCCGGGCAGCACCGCGTTCACGCGGATATTGTCCGGGCCCAGCTCATGCGCCAGCGTCCGCGTCAGCCCCACAATCGCCGCCTTGGCCGCGATGTAGAGCGGCAGCCCGGTGGATGGAATCATCCAGGCAATCGAGCTCATATTGATGATGGACCCGCGCTGCGCACGCCGCATCGCCGGCAGCACTGCCTGAATCAGGAACACCTGCGGCCGCAGGTTCACCGCCATCGAGCGGTCAAAGGACTCCGCCGTCACATCCTCAATCCGATGCCGCTCATCGTTCGCCGCGTTGTTCACCAGCACATCCACCGTGCCTAGCGCAGCCAGCGCCCGCGCAGCCGCGCCCTTGAGTGCATCAATATCCGTCAGGTCGCAGCGCAGATAGAGCGGCTCCGGGCAGCGCTCGTCCTTGAGCCGCACGGCGAGCGCCTGCGCCGGTTCATCCAAAACGTCGAGAAACGCCACATGCGCGCCCTGCCGGGCGAAGACCTCCACCAGCGCCGCACCAATTCCGGTCGCGCCGCCGGAGATCAGTACGGCGCGCCCAGCGAGGCTCGGATAGCGGGCAAACTGCGGATCGGTTTGGAGTTGCGCGTCAGTCATCGGGGCTGGTTTGGTTGCCGGACCAAGTATAGAGCCAGCCCACGACTCCTCAATCCAACCGGCCAGGACCAGAGCGGAAACGTAGCTACCGCATTGCGATACACCGTCTCCATTCCGTCTGCGAAAGGCGCATACTGGGTAGGAATATGTGCCGGGAAATCTTCCGGCGGCTTTCGATGTGCGTCTTGAGAAGGCTCAGGCAAATCGAATTTCTTAAATTGCCGCCGAGCTTTCCCGTTGTTCGCTCCGGCAATTAGACTTGCTGGTGCGATTTATAAGGATGCCGCCCGGTCCCCGTCGGGCCGGCTTGATCGTGAGCCAGGCAGGCAACCTGCCCGGCAGTGAGACAAGTTCCAAAGCGCGTGCACGCGCCCAGCGCGGCCGTCGCCGTATCGGCTTTACCCTGCGGAACCCGCGAACGGGCGCAGGTTTGTATCGAGATCATTGAGGGGGAATCATGGCGGAAACACCTCGTTATCCCGGCATCCGGGTTACGGCAAACGGCAACCAGCTGGTCTCGTATCACACGGAGACGCGCATCGCCGATGCCGGAGTCTTTTATCCGATCACGCCTTCCACGGAGGGCGGCGAGCTCTTCCAGCAGGCCTATGCCGAGGGACATCTGAACGTCTTCGGCCACAACACGATCGCCATCGAAACCGAAGGCGAGCACGCAGCCCAGGGCGGCGCCATTGCGCACTCCGTCTGCGGCAAGCGCGTGGTCAACTTCACCTCCGGTCAGGGCGTGGTCTACGGCGTCGAGCAGTACTATCACGCGCCGGGCAAGGGCTCCACGATGGTGCTCGAGGTCGGCGCGCGCGCGCTGACCAAGCACGCCCTCAATGTGCACTGCGGCCACGACGATATCTACGGCGCTCTCGATACCGGCTGGATCATGATCTTCGGCAAGGACGCGCAGCAGGCCGCCGACCAGGCCCTCATTCTCCGCCGCGTCACCGAGCTCTCGCCTCACCCCGGGCATGAACATCATGGATGGCTTCCTCACCAGCCACCTGGAGCGCACCTTCTACAAGCACGAGTCGGAGCTGATCCGCGAGTACCTCGGCGCGCCCGAAGACATCATTGACTGCCCCACCGAGGCGCAGCGCGTGCTCTTTGGGCCCACCCGCCGCCGCGTGCCCAAGATGATGGACCTGACCAACCCGATCCTGCTCGGGCCGGTGCAGAACCAGGAACACTACATGAACGGCGTTGTGGCGCGGCGCAACAACTTCGCCGAGCCCATCCTCGAGCTTCCTCGAAGAGGCCTACAAGGACTTCGGCGAGCTCACCGGCCGCCGCTACGGCCTGGTCAGCGAGTACAAGACCGACGACGCCGATACCGTCTTCGTCTCCCTGGGCTCCGCCGCCGAAAACATCGAAGCCGCCGTCGACTACCTGCGCGCAGACGCGCGGCGTCAAGGTCGGCTCCATCCACGTCAACGTGATTCGTCCCTTCCCCGAGGCCGCCATCGTCAAGGCCCTCAAGGGCAAGAAGAACGTCATCATCCTCGAGCGCACCGACGAAGCGCTGTCCGGCGACAACCCGCTCGGCCGCGACATCCGCACCGCGCTCTCGAAGGCGATCCAGTACGAAGGCCATCCGGCAGCTGAAGGCCTGCCCGCGATCTCGGCCAGAACGAAGTGCCGCACATCTATCGGCGGCACCTACGGCCTCGGCTCGCGCGACTTCCGTCCCGAGCACATCATCGGCGCCTACGAGTACGCCACCACAGGCCGCGCCCGCAAGGACGGCAAGACAGCCGCAGATGGCGTCAGCTTCTTCGTCCTCGGCATCGATCATCCCTACGCGTGGTCGGCGATGAAACGCCCTCGCTGCTGCCCGAGGGCGCGGTGGCCGTGCGCTTCCACTCCATCGGCGGCTGGGGCGCCATCACCACCGGCAAAAACCTGGGCGCGATTCTCGGCGACCTGAACGATCTGCTCTTCGACCGCGACGGCCTCGTCGACGACAAGGGCAATCCCAAGGAAGTCATTCACGTCAGCGCCAACCCCAAGTACGGTTCGGAAAAGAAGGGCGCGCCAACCAGCTACTTCATGGTGGCCGCCAAGGATCGCATTCGCGTGAACTGCGACCTGCGCCACGTCACCATCGTGCTCTGCTGCGACCCCAAGGCCTTCACCCACACCAATCCGCTCGACGGCATGCAGGAGGGCGGCAGCCTTGTCTGGGAGTCGGAAGAAGAGGGCGAGCGCGCATGGGAGAACCTGCCCATCTGGGCGCGCAAGCAGATCATCGACAAGAACATTCGCGTCTTCACTCTGCCCGGCTTCGAGATCGCCCGCAAGGCCACCGACCGCGGCGATCTGCAGCTCCGCATGCAGGGCAACGCCTTCCTCGGCGCATTCTTCGCGGTCAGCACTCTGCTGCAGGAGTTCGGCATCACCCAGGAGCAGTTCCGCGAAGTGGTGCACAAGCAGTATGTGAAGAAGTTCGGCAAGCTCGGCGACGCCGTCGTGCAGTCGAACATGGAAGTCATGACTCAGGGCTTCGAGCGCGTGAAGGAGATCGCGATCGGCGAGCTCAATGCTGCTGACCGCTCCACGCCTGCGCGGCCAGCCGCTGCTGCCCATCCTCGACGCCGAGGCTGTGCCGTGGGCGTAGGCGCGGAGAGCTGCACCACCGGCGGCTGCCGCTCCACACCGCCGCCTCCTGGCCAGGCCGCGCGCACACCCGTCTCACGCATCGCCGCGTTTGACGCGGAGTTCCGCTCCAACTACGGCTACGATCAGCCCGCCACGCCGCTCTCGGCCATGGGCGTGATCGCAGCGGCCACCGGCGACACGGCCTCGAAGTACGTCGCCCGCCGCGAAACGCCGCTCTACATCGCCGAGAACTGCACGCAGTGCATGGAGTGCATCTCGGTCTGCCCGGATACGGCGCTGCCCAACACCTCGCAGGATCTTGCGCACCATCCTCACCATGGCCGTCTCGCGCTACGTGAGCGACCCCGCCGAGCGCAGCAAGATGCTCGCCAAGGTGCCGGAGATCGAGAAGCAGGCCCGCGCACGCATGCTGGCTGACATCAAGACCGGCACGCCGCTGCCCAAGATCATCCGCGAAGTCACCGAGTCGGTCGACGGCTTCAGCGCCGAGGCCAAGGCGCAGTTCTACAGCATCATCGACAAGGTGCCGATGGCCTATCAAAAGGTCAACGCCATCTTCTCCTCGCCTGAGCGCAAGGCGCCCGGCACCGGCGGCGTCTTCTCCATCTTTGTCAGCGATCTCTGCAAGGGCTGCGCGGCCTGCGTCACGGCCTGCGGCGACCACATGGCGCTGAAGATGGTGCAGGAGACCGAAGAGGTCAACGCCGAGCACGAGACAGGTACCGCCTTCCTCAACCTGCTGCCCGATACCTCGCAGAAATATCTCGGCCTCTTCAGCGCGGCCAACCCGGCCGACTCGAAGACTGCCACGCTGCGCAACATGCTGATGGTCCGCACCAACTACGACGCGCTGGTCTCTGGCGACGGCGCCTGCGCCGGCTGCGGCGAAAAGAGCGTGCTGCGCTCCATCGCCGCGGTCACCGAGGCGTACATGCGCCCCGTCTACCACGCCAAGAGCGATCGCTTTGTAGCCAAGGCCGGCGAGCTTGAGAAGAATGGCGCGGCCCGCCTCGCTGCTCTCAAGCAGAGCAATGAAGTTGAGTACGTCATGCTGCGCCAGCGCCATCGCGCACCTCGTGATGGGCCTCGGCGGCGAAGACGACAAGGACACGCTGGCCCGCATCGCTGCCTACGAGAAGGAGCACGGCGAAGTCACCGACACGCAGCTCGTCGAAGCCATCGCCGCGGTGCTGCTGACCGAAGCCTTCAACCACAAGAGCCTGCAGCCCGTCGACGGCCGCCTGGCCAACGGCATGAGCGTGATGGCCATGGCCGCGCACACCGGCTGCAACACGGTCTACGGCTCAACGCTCGCCGAACAACCCGCATCCGTATCCCTGGATGAACTCGCTCTTCCAGGACGGCATCACCGTGGGCTGGCTCATGGGCGAGAGCTTCATCGTCGATCACGCGCGCCGCTCGGTGCTGCCGGAGCGCCTGGCCGACCTGCTCATGACCCGCGATGACGAACGTGATCAACGACCAGGAGTTCTACGACTTCACGCACTTCACCGACGCGCTGATGACCGACCAGGAGATCGTCGAGCTGCCCAAGGTCTGGGTAGTCGGCGGCGACGGCGGCATGGGCGACATCGGCTACCAGAACATGTCCAAGGTCATCCTGCAGAACCGGCCCAACGTGAAGGCGCTGATGCTCGATACGCAGGTCTACTCCAACACCGGCGGCCAGAACTCCGACTCCACGCCAATGCTGGGCGGCAACGACATGAACGTCTTCGGCTCGGCCACGCAGGGCAAGAACACGGAGAAGAAGACCGTCGCCGAGACCTTCCTCGCCGGCCACGGCTCGCCGTTCGTCGCGCAGGTCTCCATGGCCAACGCGCCCAAGCTCTACCGCGCCATTCTCGATGGCCTCGAGTATCGCGGCACCATGTTCCTGCAGGCCTTCACCACCTGCCAGCCGGAGCACGGCGTGCCCGACGACATGGCGCTCCACCAGGCGCAGCGCGTACGCGACTCGCGCGGCGTGCCGGAGTTCGTCTTCGATCCCCGCAAGGGCGAGAGCTACCAGGAAGCGCTCGACATCAAGGGCAACCCGTCGATCGATCTCGACTGGTACGAAACCAAGCTCAAGTCCACCGGCGAAACCACGCGCTACACCGTGGCTCACTGGTGCACGACCGAGGCCCGCTTCCGCAACCACCTCAAGAAGATCAAGCCCGAGGCTGCGGCCAAGCTGATCCCTCTCGACAACATGCTGGTGCGCATCACGCAGCAGGACATCGTCTACCGCCGCTATGTCGATCCCACGCACCGCGCCTTCATTCCGGACTTCGGCGTCTACATCAAGTACGAAGACAACGGAAAGATCGAGTACCGCGCGCTCTCCCGCCAGCTCGTTATGTTCTGCGTGGAGCGCCGCAAGGCCTGGCGCATGCTGCAGTCCAAAGCGGGCATCGTCAACCGCGAGTACTTGGCCCAGAAGGCCGTCCTCGCCGATGTCGAAGCAGGCAAGGTCTCGCAGGACGATCTCTTCACCCGCGGCTACGAGCTGGTGAAAGAGCGTCTCGCCACGGCAGTGCCCGCGAAAGCTTAACCCTCAAACCCAATCGCAAACGCAGAAGGCGGACCGCAAGGTCCGCCTTCTGCGTTTATAGCAGCAATAGCTCTCAATTCTCGATGCACAACACATCATAGTACCGATTGATCGACACCTTTTTCACCGTGCCCGGCAGCTTGGGCAACTGCATGGTCTGATCCAGCGTCTTGTTGCCCAGCATGTAGACCTCTCCCAGCCGCTGAATCTTCCCATCCGTGTATTCCACATACAGCGGCACAAGCATCTTGAAGTTGTCCGGCACGCCCGATTGCGTGAGCTTGATGTGCAGGCTCACGCCCTTGTCGTTCGGCGTTGCCTCACCATCAAAGTGATACGTCGGCAGGTCGGTCCCGTACACATACTCATTGAAGAACCAGTCCATGGTGCCGTTGTTGTCCAGGTTCATCCCCGGACTGATGTGCCTCTCCACCGCGGCCTTGAAGTCCTCGGTCGTCACCGGCTGCAGACGATGGCTCTCCACAAAGTCGTGCATGGTGGCCTTGAAGCGCGCGTCCCCTTCATGCGGCGTCCACATCATCATTCGAATCATGTGCAGAATGTATGCACCCTTGGGATAGATCAGTTCGCGCGTAATATTGAACCCTGCCTGCGGCGAATCCAGCCGGTAGCCCATCGTCACCGGTCCCACATCAATCGCGCGGAATCCAAACTGATTTTTCTCGGTGATCATTCGCCGCTCTTCCTTCCAGAAGTTCAGGAAGTCGTCGAGCTTGGGCCGCGTGGCCTGCAGGAAGATCGATGCCGACTCATCGGCAAACCCTTCGCTCATCCACTGGTCGCGATAACTGCGGAAGCCCACCGTGTGTCCCCACCACTGGTGCGCCACTTCGTGCGGCGTCACCATCTTCCAGTACATATCCTCCGGATGAATGCCCAGGGCATGCTGCTGCGTCTGGTCGAAGAATCCGCACACCGGCAGATACACGAGCATCGGCCAGCTCTGTCCATAGTTGCAAGCGGCCTGCTGCGTAAGGGCCAGATGATCGAACGATAGCGGCCCAAAATAATCAGTGTAGATTTGAGCGGCTGTGGTGCCCTGGCTCAGTTCCGGCGTTAGGAAGGGCAACGTGCTGAGCGTGCCGATGGCGCCAAGGCTGTCCTGCTGAGCCGCTGCGGTGGAGGCCACATTAAGAATCGACTCGATCGAGTCGGACGGCAGCTTGTTCGCATAGGCGTCCACTGTCAGTTTGCTGCCTGCTGCGGTGAAGGAGGCTTCCTTCATTTCAAAATCGCCGAGACTAAAACCGACGACTGGCAAAGGTACATCGGTCTTCCAGGTAGTCGTTGTCACCTTGCCGGTGCTTTCTTCACTCGTCTTCGTGCCTGTTCCAATCAGCTCGAGCCCTTTCGGAACGTGAAATGTGAGCGAATAGGTCGCATAGTTGCCGAACCCCTGCCCGGCGTTGGGAAACCAATCCTCGCGCGCCACCGGATAATAGTTGCCCTGTCCTTCGTTGATCACGACGTCTTTGCCGCCGTAGGTGATTTTGATCGTCGCCGTCTCACCCTTCTTCAGCGGCCGTGAAAGCACCACACCAAACTCCGCATCGTCTTCCTTCTTCTCCTGCACAAAATCCAGCGCTTCACCGGTATCGGTGGTCACGTTGCTCACACGCAGGGTGGGATACAGGTCCAGCGGCGCCACCGCCACGCCATCCTGCTCGGCGCGCAGGCTCACCGTAGCCACGCTCGACAGAAAGCCGCTCTTTTCAATGGTTGTATCCAGGTCCTCGTGCAGTACGCGATAGGGCGCATTGTGCTCGTTCCCGCTGGCGGTGTGGTTGGCATACTCGGCGGTGCGATGAAAAGCCAGCGGATAAGACAGCATGCCATCGGTCCATTTCCACTGCATCAGCGCCTCTTCTTCCGGCGCAAGCCATGTCACTCCCTGCGGATCGAACGCATAAAAAAGGCGGGTATTCTTCTTCCCGTGCACGGCCGCAAAAAAGTAGCCGCCGGGAGCCGGGCTCAACACATCCTGGAGCAGCCGTAGATCCAGATTCTGGCCAAAATGATCCTGGTCACGCGCGAAGCTCTGCAGGTCCTGCGCAGCGTGAGCAAACGCCGCGTCTGGCGTTCCTTTGCCCGTCGCCGCCTTGCGCAGCTCGACTGCAGTTCCATCCGTGAACCGCAAAACGACCTGATCGAAGTCGTCGTCGAATTCTTCGGCATGCATCGTCACTTGCAGGTTGTGACGCTCGGCCGCAATCGGCGGTGTCACATGCAGGTGGCCTTCCCCGCGAAACACCGCGCCCGTCACCTTCCCGTTCACATCGCCATAAAAGGCAACGCTCCCCTGCTTGAACGTGAAGGTAGCAGCATCCCGCTTCAGTTCCAGATTCTGGACTGTGATTACATCCCCGCCAGGCAGCAAGTTCCGCAACTGCTGGTAATAGGAGTTCGAGTTTGGAGGCCGCTGCGCGCTCGCTGCTGGAGCATGAACGAGAAAGGAAAGCGCAATGAGAAAAGAGCAGAGACGGATGTATGACCGCAAAACTGTATCCCCCGATCGAAGGCTGGTGGTGGCCCTATTATCCAACCTCTGGGCCCTGTAAGCGGGGATTTTCTAGATTGTCCGACGTTGCAATTCAAATGCGCACTTTTACAGAAACGCGGGCACGGGCTCCGCTTCAACAAAAGCAAAGCCCGCGCGCGGATGATTCCCTTATCGACTAAAGGTTACGTACTTTCGCCCTGCATACAAACGGAAACCGCCTGCGGAATCCGCCTGCACCTGCAGCGGAACCGGCCGCTTCATCATCGCGTCGGTCGACGTATTCACCGTCAACACATCGTGCGCGCCAACGTCCGTCACCACTAACTTGTCGCCCGCAATAAAACCTATGCCGTAGACGCCTGCCGGCAGGTGCTTGCCGCCGATCTTGATTGGGACTTCAGCAATGAAATAAGCCTGATACTTCGCCGCCACATCGGTCGAGTAGCCACTTGTATCCACCAGCGTAGCCAGCACGTAGTAGCCGTCACTGAACCTCACGCCACCGGAGTTGCGCAGCTGCGTCGGCGCCGACTGCGCCTTGTAGTACACCGCGGAAGGCAGCAGCTTCTGCGTCTCCGCCGGCTTCAAAACCGTGTCACCCTGCGCTGCCACTCGCGCCGGAGTAGCCACAAACGCCAGCGTCAACGCCGCCGCTCCAACCAACTTCATCATGCCTTGCATCTTCATTCGCGTACCCCCGAAGATTCTCGAACTGCGAGCGGAGTATAACGCATCGATGATGCGCAGCGCCTCCACCCTTCAGCCGACCATGCACAAAAGTCGCTATAATCGTGCCCATGGCGGCAATCGCCCAGCCCGGCCTCACCAACGACGCAAAGCTCCGCGCGCTCGAAGAGCAACTGCGATCCCTCGGAAGCGTGATGGTCGCGTACTCCGGCGGCGTTGACTCAGCCTTTCTCGCCGCCACTGCCCATCGAACTCTTGGCGATAAAATGCTCGCCGTGCTCGCCGATTCGCCCAGTCTTGCCCGCCGCGATCTCGACCAGGCCCGCGCCTTCGCCGAAAAGCTCGCCATGCCGCTGCGCATCATACAGACCGAAGAGCTCGACAAACCCGAGTATCAACGCAACGACAGCGACCGCTGCTTCCATTGCAAGACGGAACTCTTCACCGGCATGGAAGCACTGCGCGCCGAGCTCGGCTTTACCCACCTTGCCTACGGCATGAATGCTGACGATACGCGCGACTTCCGCCCCGGCCAGCGCGCCGCGCGCGAGCACGCCGTGCTTGCGCCGCTCGCCGACGCCGCGCTCACCAAGCAGGAGATTCGCACACTCGCCAAAGCGGCGGGCTACCCGCTCTGGGATCGTCCCGCCGCGCCCTGCCTCAGTTCGCGCGTCGAGTACGGACGCGCGGTCACGCGCGAAGTTCTCGAGCAGGTGGAGCGCGCCGAAGAGAGCCTGCGCATCCTCGGCTTCCGTGAGTTCCGCGTGCGCCATCATGGCGACCTGGCGCGAGTCGAGATCGCGCGCACAGAGTTGGAGCGCGCTCTCAGCATCGAGACGCTTGACGCCATCACCGCCGAATTGCGCAAGGCCGGCTATCAGTACGTCACGCTCGACACTGCCGGTTTCCGCTCCGGCTCGCTCAATGCACTGCTCCCCGCCGACGTTCTCCTCAAGCGCGGCGCCTGACTCAGCCTGTAGAATTCAAGTCCGATGCGAATTGGTTATTTAGAGTGCTTTTCCGGCATCAGCGGCGACATGCTGCTCGGCGCGCTTGTGGATGCGGGCGTCCCGTTCGCCCTTCTGGCAGACACCACCGCCGCTCTCAACGTGGGTGCGCATCTTGGGATGCGCAAGGTCATGCGCGGCGGCATCAGCGGAACGAAAATCGACGTCGTCACTGCCGACGCCCATGAACACGAACACAATCATTCTCACGAGCATCCACACACACACGGCGACGGGCACACGCATACCCACAGCCATGAGCACGATCACGAGCACACTCACGCGCATGAACATACCCATGTTCACGAGCATCGTTCGCTCTCGACAATTCTCGGCATCATCCGCAATGCGCCTCTCGCCGACACTGTAAAGCAGCGCGCCACCCGCGCCTTTCAACTCCTCGGCGAGGCCGAAGCGCGCATCCACTCGATTCCCATTGAGTCCGTCCACTTCCACGAGGTTGGCGCAGTCGACACCATCGTCGACATCGTCTGCGCCGCCGCGGGCTGCGTCTCGCTCGGCGTCGATCGCTGGCTCGCCTCGCCGCTCAATGTAGGCAGCGGCACCGTGGATTGCGCGCACGGCACGCTGCCTGTGCCCGCGCCGGCGACGCTCGCGCTCCTTGGAGACGCGCCCGTCTACTCTGCCGGTCAGCCTATGGAGCGCGTCACACCCACGGGCGCTGCGATCCTGCGCATGCTCGACGTGCACTACGCGCCGCTGCCCGCCATGCGCGTCAACGCAGCCGGTTACGGTGCGGGCGGCCGCGATACACCCGGCCAGCCCAATCTTCTGCGCCTGCTCGTGGGCGAAGACACGACGCAGAACTCCGCCGAAGAGTCGATCGCCATCATCGAGACCGTCATCGACGACTCCAGCCCGCAACTGCTCGCCTACGTCAGCGAGCTGCTGCTCGAAGCCGGCGCGTGGGATGTCTATCGCGTTGCCGTGCAGATGAAGAAGGGCCGCGCTGGCGTGCAGCTCACCGTACTGTGCGCACCGGATCGCGTGCCCGCGCTCCGCGATCTCATCTTCCGCGAGACCACCACCATCGGCCTGCACTGGCGGGTCGAAAACAAAGCCTCTCTCGCACGAGAGTTCGTCGAAGTCCAAACGCCGTGGGGCCCGGTACAGATCAAGATTGCCCGCTGGGCCTCCGGCGAGGTGGCAAACGCCGCGCCCGAGTACGAAGATTGCCGCTCCCTCGCCCGCAAACATGCAGTGCCGCTCAAGCAAGTGATGCAGGCCGCCATGCGCGCCTACATCTCCGGCCACGCGAAGAAGGAGACGCACGGATGAACCGCCTGCAGATTGAAGCGCTGCTGAATGAAGTCAGCGCGGGCCGAGCCAGCGTGAGTGATGCACTCGAGCGTCTCAAGGATCTTCCCTTTGAAGATCTCGGATTTGCCAAGGTCGATCATCATCGTGCGCTCCGCACCGGCATGCCGGAGGTGATCTTCGCGGCGGGAAAAACATCTTTGCAGGTCGCCACGATCTTTTCGCGTATGGCTGCGGCTGGCGGCAACGTGCTCGCGACCCGCGCTTCGCTTGAAGCATTTGAAGCCGTCGCTGCCATCGAGCCGCGCGCCGTCTATCACGCTTCGGCTCGCGTCATCGTGCTTTCGCAAGCGCCTGTTCCCGCCGGCAAAGGCACCATCGCGGTGGTCTGCGCCGGCACCAGCGATCTGCCCGTCGCTGAAGAAGCCTTCTACACAGCGGAGCTGATGGGCAACACCGTCGAGCTCATCGCCGACGTCGGCGTCGCCGGCATCCATCGTTTGCTCGCGCAAAAAGATTCTCTCCAGTCCGCACGCGTGCTCGTCGTCTGCGCCGGCATGGAGGGCGCTCTGCCCACGGTCGTCGCCGGACTTGTCCGCGCACCCGTCATCGCCGTGCCCACCAGCGTGGGCTATGGCGCTTCGTTTGGAGGAGTTGCAGCGCTGCTCGGCATGCTCAACTCCTGCGCGCCCAACGTCTCCGTAGTGAACATCGACAACGGATTCGGTGCGGCGTCGATCGCCTCGCTCATCAATCACCTCGACTAGCAGACCCGGTCGAGGAGGCGTCCCTTTTGTTTGGGCATGGTCTTTTGTGTTTGAATGGGGACCGTCGCGCGAGAGAACGTTTACTCGGAGCCGCGTGCTCCGCAAGTTCTCCCGCCTCCGCCTCAGGGGACCTGCCATGAAATCATCTCGCCGCACTTTTCTTAAGTCCACTGCCGCCCTGGCCGCAACCGCGGCTCTGGCACGTTCGGGCCGCGCAGCCGTATCGGCCCAGCGAGCCCTCGCCGTCACTCCGCAGCTGGATCAGTTCGGCTATGGCGACGTGACGCTGCTCGAAGGCCCACTCCGCCAGCAGTTCGACACCAATCACGCCTTCTATGGCGCGCTCAATGAGGATTCCCTGCTGAAGCCCTACCGAGAACGCGCCGGATTACCCGCGCCGGGCGAAGACATGGGCGGTTGGTATGACTGGGTCGATGACTTCTCGCTGCAGAACATGCATGGCTTCTGTCCCGGCCACAGCTTCGGGCAATATGTCTCCGGCCTCTCGCGCGACTACGCCGCCACCGGCGACCGTGCCACGCAGGAGAAAGTGCATCGCCTCGTCGCTGCCTTCGGTCCCGCCATCTCGGAGCACTTTTTCGAAGGCAACCGCTTCCCAGCCTACATCTACGACAAGATCACCGTCGGCATGATCGACGCGCATCAGTTCACCGGCAGCCCCGATGCCTTCAAGGCTCTCGACGCCGCGCTCACCTGCGCTCGGCCGCACCTGCCGCCGCGCGCGCTCTCGCGCGACGAGCAATATGCCCGCCCGCACAAGGATGAGAGCTGGTGCTGGGACGAGCCCTATACGCTGCCCGAGAATCAGTTTCTCGCCTGGCAGCGGGGCGCGGGCGACAAGTATCGCGAACTGGCTACGCATTATCTTGCCGATGACTGGTACTGGAATCCGCTCGCCAGCGGCGAAAATGTGCTGCCCGGCAAGCATGCCTACAGCCACGTGAACGCCATGAGCAGCGCCATGCAGGCTTACTTTGTGCTGGGCGATGAGAAGTATCTCCGCGCCGCGCGCAACGGCTTCGGCTTTGTGCAGGCGCAGAGCTTCGCCACCGGCGGCTGGGGACCGAACGAAGGTTTCCGCAAACCCGGCAGCGGCGAAATTGGCGAAAGCCTTACCAGTACGCACTCGAGCTTCGAGACGCCGTGCGGTTCCTACGCTCATTTCAAGATCACCCGCTACCTGCTGCGCACCACGCGCGACAGCCGCTACGGCGACAGCATGGAGCGCGTGCTCTACAACACCGTCCTCGGCGCCAAACCCATCGAGAAGGACGGCCACGGCTTCTACTACTCCGACTACAACAACGATGGATCGAAGTTTTACCACCCCGACAAGTGGCACTGCTGCACGGGTACCTTCTCTGAGATCACAGCAGACTACGGCATCAGCGCATACTTTCACGATGCCGGCGGACTATACGTCAATCTCTATGTGCCCTCGCGCGTGCAGTGGCGGCGCGGCTCCACGCGCATCGCGCTCACGCAGCAAACCAGCTATCCGCACATGCCCACAACGCAGCTTGAAGTCACAACCAGCGCCGCCACTGCATTCCCGGTCTATCTGCGCATCCCCGCGTGGGCCGGGCCAACTACGACCATTTCCATCAACGGCAAGCGCGCGCTTGCTGCACCGACGCCGGGCAAGTTCGCGAAGCTCGAGCGCACATGGAAGACAGGCGACCGCATTGAGGTCGAGTTCGACATACCCACAGTGCTGGAGCCGGTCGACGCCGGAAAATCCCAACCTTGTGGCCGCGGTGCACGGACCGCTCGCGCTGTTCAGCGTGAGCGCCATTCCGTCAGACCTGACCCGCGCGGACCTGCAACGCGCCACTCAGATTGCCGCCGGCTCAACCGAGTGGCAGGTGAAGACTGCAGATGGCACGCTGGCGCTGCGGCCCTTCACAGCCATCAATGATGAGCACTACCGGCTCTATCTCGATGTAAAGTCCTGACGGAGACGCCGCCAAACGACGAAGGCCGGAGCATCTGCTCCGGCCTTCGCACTTCATGCATGCAACAAATCTACGGCCGGTCGTAAAACCGGAAGAACAGCGACGGCTTCGCGCAGGCCTCGGCGCGCGCCACCAGCTCCGTCTGCTGCGCTTCATTCAGCGGCGTGAACTCGCGCGCGTACTGCACGTTCTCGTCGAGCTGCGCGATCGAATCGCAGCCAATGATGACCGTGCTCACCGGCTTCGACAGCGTGTAATACATCGCTTCGCGCATCTTCAGCGTGCCTGGCGACGAAGTCTGAATCGTCATGCCTTCCCATGAGTGTTTCTGCGCCTCGATCGGCGGCGGCGTCCAGCTCGCGAGCAGGCGGCTGCGGCCTGGAATCTTCATGCCGATAATGCCCATCTGCTTTTCCACCGCGAGCGGCAGCAGCCCCTCGTTGAAGCTGTAGTAGTGCGGATCGGCCGCGTTCACCGCCATCAGAATCGTGTCGAAGTGATAGCGGTTGATGCCAGCCATCAGCGATTCCGGCCGGTAGTGTCCGGTGAGGCCAAGGTAGCGCACGACCTTCTGCTCTTTCATCTGCAGCAGCGCTTCCATCGCGCCGCCTTTCGCGAACACCTGATCCACGTCGTACATCGTGCCGATGTCGTGGAGCTGCCACAGATCGACATGATCGGTCTGCAGCAATTCGAGCGACTTCTCGATCATCCTCATGGAGCCGTCGTAGGTGCGCTCCTTGGTCTTGGTGGCGAGAAACGCCTCGTTGCGCCGCTTCGCCATCACCTTGCCCACATACTGCTCGCTCCAGCGCTCCGGCCCGCCGTAGATCGACGACGTATCGAGATAATTCACGCCCAGGTCAAGAGCGCGCTCCACAATCGGCACCGCCGTATCGAAGTTGTTCGCCTTCTCCAGCGCAGCCTGCCCGCCAAGTGAAAAGATGCCCACCTTGTAGCCCGTCTTGCCCAGGTTGCGAGTCGGCATGGCCTCATTGGTGCGCGGATTCGAGGGCAGGGGAGGCATAGTCTGGTTCGGCGTTACGGCCCGCGCCGCTCCCGGCGCCAGCAGCGCCGCCGTCATCGCGCCGCCCACTTTCAGGAACTCGCGCCTGCCCGTCTTTATCGTCAACTCGCTCATCGCAATCCCCCGCGCATTTGTCTCGGTCGCCGTACACCGCCATCATACGCCCGCCGCCGATTTGGTACTCTACTCCAGTAAGGAGTTTCGGCCCATGGACATCACCTCGCCCTTCTTTGTCGTTCCCGTCATCGTCATTGTCTTTGCCTGCTCGATTCTTTTCGCCACCAGCAGCAAGGAAGACGGCAGCCACTCCCACTAGAACCCGCTAGTGACTCCGCAGCCGCACCAGGGCCACACCCTGTCGCGGCAGCGTAAGTTCCACCACCGCCGTGCCATCCCGCACTGCAACAGCATGGTCGGCCACTGTCTGCTCCAGCTTTCCCGCCGTCTCCAGCTCTGCCAACTGCCCCGCATCCGGCTGCGCAGGGCTGCCCATCTGCTGCCACACCCGATACGCATTGCTGTGCGTCGTATCCATGGCAAACGCCGCAGCCACCGCATGCTTTCCCTTCAGCCCATCGACGCTGATCTGCACTGGCGCTGCGGCTGCCGACACATCCTCATCGTGATAGTTCCATAGCAACACGTCGATCTCGTCACCATTGCGGGTCGCGGCCGCATTCACATCCGGCGCGCCGGTCACACTCTCGGTCACAACCTGCTCCAGCGGCAACGCCCCGCTGCTCTCCGTGGCGATCCACTCCGCACCCGGTTTGCCAGCGCCCAGCATGCCCAGCAGTCTGAAGGCATTCAGCACCGGCTTGTCGATTCCATCCGTGGCCAGCGCGCGAAAGCCCGCAAATGCCGGCTCATTCTCAAACTCGAAAGCCCACGTCACGGAGCCCTCCAGGCGCACGCCATACTTCCGCGCCAGCTCGTAGGTGCGCACCGTGGCTTCCGTCACGCTCGCGCCATAGAGCGGCCCATTGCGATAGCCATTCTGCGGACTCAGGCACGCGCCGCAACCCTCCGGGTCGCTCTCGCCCAGAATGATCGGCGTGTTCTTCCACTCGGGATAACTCGCGACCACGCGCATGCCGCGCTCCACCGCGCGCAGCTGTGTTCCCACGCTCATCACCACATGGCCGTCGACAAACGTCGGATGCCCCTTGGGGTGATAGCTGATGAAATCGAGCGGCGCCCCGACGTCGCCGGTCGCAGCGTTGCGCCCATGCGCGCAGTGCTCAAGGAACTGCCGCAGAAACGGTTCCGAGTGATCGCTCACGCCGGTCGCCTCCGGCCCGCCGATCTTTGCCTGCGGCAGCGCCTCACGAATCGCGGCCGCGGTCAGGTCATAGAGCTTGTCATACTCCTCCGCAGTCCCATGCCAATAGGCGATGTCCGGCTCATTCCACACTTCCCAAAGCCAGCCATCGGTCTGCGCTCCATAGCGCGCATGCAAGTGCGTTGCGTAGGCCAACACCAGCTTCGACCACTTGTCCCAATCCTTGGGCGGATAGCTCCACCCGGTAAAGATGTCGCCTTTGGGAAAGTCGTGGCGGTACGGCTCGGGATGCGTGGAGAGCGCCTCCGGCATAAACCCTATCTCGACAATAGGCCGCACATGTGCAGCCACCAGCGCGTCGAAGATGCGGTCCGTGATCGCGAAGTCGTACACCGGCGTGCCGTCGGGCTTCTCGGTGTAGGCATTCGTTGAGCCCCACTTGCGCGAGCCCTCGCCGTCGCCCGTGGTCAACAAATTGTGAACGCGAAAATACACCGGCGCAGCCGGACTCAGCGCCGCCAGTTCGCCCAGCAGCTTCTTTCCATTCGGCGCATAGAGATAGTTCGGCTCATCCGCTCCGAAGTCGTTCCAGATCGGCGTGTAAGGCCCGATCGCCTGTCGCGCATGAACCTGCACGGAGTACGGACCCACGGTCACCATGCGCGTCTGGGCTGGAGCTGCGGCTGGCGCCGCCACAAGCACTGCGAAGAGAACGGCGTGCGCAATTGCGAAAACTCTCATGCGCACCACGATACGGACCGCGATCTGCCCCGTGCAAATCAATGGGCCGCCGCATTGCGCGACGGCCCGAATGGTGACGCAGAGCTTGCTATTCCTTCTTCTTGTCTTCTTTCTTCTTTGGGTCCTTGTTCTGGTCGTGGCCGTTCCTGTCCGCCGGCTTCTGCGCCTGATCACTTTTTTCGTGCGGCCGATCTTGTTGCGCTTGCCCTGAATCCCCCGGCGCCGGTGGACGCTGCTCTTGCTGCGGCGATGGAGGCGCGGATTGGCCCGACGGCTTCGGCTGAGCCTGGGGCTGCGGCGGCGCTCCGTGCGGCTGTGGGTTCGATCGGTCAACCGGCGCGGTTTGTTGCGGCGCAGCCGGCTGCTGCCGCGGTGCGTTGTTCGCCGGTAGCTGCGGCTGATTCGGTGGATTGATCTGCCGCGGTTGACTCGGCTGTTGGTTGGGCGGCAGCGGGCGCACTGAAGGGTTGCTCGGACCCTGCTGCGCGGGGTTCTGTGCCGGCGGTGTGAACTGCCGTCCTTCGCTTGGCGTGTTCGGCTGGATCGGCTTACCCACCGGCGCTCCAGGGTGCTGCTCGACCTGCCGGTTGCCGGTTGGGTTCTGGAAGCGGCTCTCTGCCGGTGGCGCTGCGACCGTCCGTCCCTGAACGACTTGGGCTGGCGGTACGGTACGCACAGGCGGCTGCACAGGCGGCGCTCCCGGTCGCGTCGAAATCTGCAGCCCTTTCTGGTTGATGAATACCGGATGATTCCCGCTCACCGGCACTGGCCTGTTCACAGGCCGCGAAACGGACGGCCGCTTCTCTCCTGGAGCGGGCCGGTCGACGACGGTCACGCGATCCATCTGGCGCACGTCCACCTGCACCGCTGCCTGCCGCACCGGCCGGCCGGCGGCAAAGTCTTCCGGCCGCATGGCTGAGACAGCAATCGAGCGATTCACATAGGTCACGTTGGTGATGCGAACGATGTTCACGTAGGTGGTCTGCACATGTACCACGCGGCTCTCGCGAATGTTGGTGATGTTCACGCGGTCAATGTAGCGCGGGCTGCACGGATACCAGGGCCGGTAAGCCTCGCCCGGACCCAGCGGGAACCACGCCGAGACGCCCGCGCCGCCCACATTCACGCCGCCGGCAAAAACCACCAGCGCCGGGGACCAGATCGGACGCTGCTCGCGCGGTCCGGGAACCCAGCCCCAGCGCCCGCGGTAAGAGACCCAGCGCCCATAGTGGAAGGGAGCGTAGCCCCACGGCTCATCTTCCACCCACACCCAGCCCCAGGGATCGCGATTGATCCAGTGGCCGTAGCGATAGGGCGCCCATCCCATGGGCACAGCGCGGGGAAACCAGATCGGGCCATAGTCGCTGTCGGGCATCCAATCGCCGTTGGCATCCAGGTCGGCCGCTCCCGGCATTTCCGGGCTTACATAGCTATAGGCCGCAGCGTTCGCAAACATCCGGTCGCGCTGCTGGCTCCATTGATCCAGGTCGTCTGGTGGCGCCGGCTGCAGCCACTGCGGCTGCACCGGGTTGCTGCCCGCCAGCTCAAGCGACTGCCAGCCCCCAAGCTGCTGCCAGAAACCTCCCGCACCGGTCACCACCACCCCGTTGCTGACGGAGGTGAAAATGGTCACGCCATCGCCGGGCAAGGCATCCACGCGCAGCTCGCCCGCCATATTGAGGCGTGCATCGCCGTTCGGCGTGCTGATGTCCAGATTCTGGCCCTGCCACATTCCCAGAGCGCGCACATGGGCCGAGCCCTGCGCCAGTCCGAAGACAATCCCGCTAGGGTCGTCATTCACCAGCGTGATGTCAGTGTTAGGCCCAATGCGCAGAAAGGTCTGCCCCACCTGGATCTCGGCGCGCCCGTCCTGGTCGGTATAGATGCGGTCGCCGGGTCCCAGCGGGAGATTGATGCCAGCCTGGCCCCAGTCATCCGAACCTGAGGGCTGAATCGAAACCGTGCCGTAGACCGCCGAGAGACGGCCAGCCTGATCCGGAGGATCGGGCTGTGCATCGACGGCGAGGCACACTAGTGCACCCAGCGCCGCACAGGCGGCCAGGCGAACTCCACGAGCAGTAGCGAGAGCAAGCAAACGCATAAGGGTCTTTCCTTTCAATCGCGCTCCGGGTGCTACCGTCGTAGCGGGGGCAAACTCGAGCGCCTTCTGTGTCGCGGCCATCTCACACAGCCGCAACCCTTTCCGCCCTTCGAATCCAGCGGAGTCATGGCGATACTAACCCTGCTGGCCCGCGAAAGTGGTAAAAAGATGTTGCTGCCGGGCCAGCCCGGTCGAGGAACCAACCCCACCACAAAGGCGTACAACACAAAGAGAGGGTGATTGCGATGAAGCGGAAGGTCATTGTTCTGCTGGCTGGGGTGGCGCTTGCAGCCTGGACCACGGGCTGCCGGGTGCATGTGGATAAAGACGCCAATGGGCAGGAGAAGACCGTCCAGGTCGACACGCCCTTCGGCGGGGTCCACGTAAATACCAATCAAACCACTGCGGCCGATCTCGGCATGCCCATTTATCCCGGCGCTCAGCAGGTGAAGGATAAGGACAACGACAAGTCCGCTGACGTGCATGTGGGCTTTGGCGAGTGGCAACTGCGCGTGCGCGCCGTCTCCTATGACACGACCGATCCGCAGGATAAGGTAGCCGCCTTCTATAAGAAGGCTCTGCAACGCTATGGAGATGTGCTCACCTGCCAGGGCAACGCGCCCGTGGGCACGCCCACCACCACTGCCGAGGGCCTCAGCTGCCAGGATCAGGACAAGCATCCTCAGATTCAGATCAATGGCGTCGGCAATGGCTCCGCGTCTGACACCGAGCTGCAGTTGAAGGCTGGCTCCAAGCGGCACCAGCACATTGTTGGCTTTGACAACTCCAAAACCGAGGGCCACACGCGCTTTGTTCTGGTTGCGCTCGACCTGCCCGCGGGCGTGGAAGAGAGCGGCAAGAGCGACTAACGCCGCCGCACTGTCCGCATTCGAGACATAGCCTCAAGTTCTCCGCCGGAACCAGCGATAACCCGCTCGGGAAGGTGTGCATGGCTACGTTCTCGGTCCCCGGCAGTCCTCTCGGCAATTTCACCCCGGAACAGGCCGGCGAACGGCACTTCATGGCGCGCCAGCCCATCATGGATGCACATAACCGCGTCCACGGTTATGAACTGCTGTTCTGGAACGGACAGGAGCCAGCGCCCGCAACCGGAGACGACCAGGCCGCGCAGGCCGTGCTCGACAGTTCTCTGCAACAGGGACTGGAACGGCTCGCCCGCGGCATGCCGGCTTTCATTCCCTGCACCGCCGAGTCGCTGGCCCGCAACTGGGTCCAGATGCTGCCCCCGCAGCTAACGGTCGTCGAGCTCCCTGCGGACTCCGAACCGACACCCGGCCTTCTGGCCGCCTGCGCGCGACTCAAGCAGATGGGCTTCTGGCTTGCCGTCGACGATTTCTCCGGCAAGGTCACTCCACTCACCACCCTCGCCGACTATGTGAAGATCAGCTTCGCGGCGCACGATGCCGCCGCGCGCGTGCGCCTGCTGACTTCCGTGCGCAAACCGGGGACGCTGCTGGTTGCCAAGGGCGTTGAAACCCGCGACCAGTTTCGCGAGGCTGGTGCCGAGGGCTTCAGTCTGTTTCAGGGCTACTACTTCTGCCATCCGGAGCCGCTGAAGGGCCACAAGATTCCCGGCAACCGCCTCGTCCATCTCGAAATCCTCGAACTGCTGCAGAACGACCCCTTCGACCTGAACCGGCTCAGCCAGCTCGTCACCTGCGACGCCTCGCTCACCTACCGCCTGCTGCGTCTGGTCAACTCGCCCATCTGCGCCATTCGCCAGGAAGTCACCAGCATTCAATCCGCGCTGATGATGGTGGGGCAGGAGGCCTTTCGTCGCATCGCCACTCTCGCCATCGCCGGCGATTTCAACGCGGACCAGCCCGCCGAACTGCTGCGCATGGCCTTTGTCCGCGCTCGCTTTTGCGAGCTCGCGGCCCCGCTCTGCGGCCAGTCGCCCTCTGAGCAGTACCTCATCGGCATTGTCAGTCTCTTCCCGCCCATGCTCCAGGTCACGATGGAGGAGCTGGTTCGCCTGCTGCCCCTGCGCCAGAAAGCGAGCGACGCGCTGCGTGGCAAAGGCAATCCGGAGGGCGTGTTGCTGGACTGGATCACCGCCTATGAGCACGGTGACTGGCACGCCTGCGATGCGTTGGCGGCCGCCAACAAACTGAATCCTCCCGAGCTCATGCGCTGCCACGCCGAAGCGCTGGCCTGGGCCGAAACTTCCATGTCCAGCGCCGCCTGAGTTCCTGCCCCGCCTAGCCGCGCCGCACCCTCTGGCGCGGACCTGCGCCCGGCCGCAATATTCCGCACAATCGCGTGCCAATCGCCTACAATTCCACCCATACGAAAGCACTTCCCTTCCTTCTGGAGCGCCTCATGTCCCTCAAGTTGCCTTGCCTTGCACCCGCGGTGCTGCTCGCCGTGGCGTTGCCGCTCTACGCCGCGGAGAAGCCGAAAGCCGCGCCAGCCCCCGCGCCCGTCGATCCTTACGCCGAAGTGCAGCCCGCGACAGAGAACATCGACCTCGACATGTACCAGCGCATCCGCGACGAGGGGCTGAACCACTCGCACGTGATGGAGTTCGCCACCGCTCTGATGGACGGCATCGGCGAGCGCCTCACCGCCTCGCCCAACGCCATGAAGGCCAACGAGTGGACCCGCGACACGCTGACCAAAATCGGCCTTGAAAATGCGCACCTGGAAGACTGGGGCGAATTTGGCCTCGGCTGGCAGCAGCTCAATACCTGGGCGCGCATGGTCACGCCAGACACCGCTGTCCTCATCCTCCAGGCCACGCCCTGGTCGCCTGCCACGCCCGGCCCCGTCACCGGCGACGTGGTCTCCGTCGTCATCCACGACGAGAAGGATTTCGACGAGTACAGGGGCAAGCTCGCTGGCAAGATTGTTCTCTACGGTCCCATGCGCGACGTGCCGCTGGTCGATAAAGCCCTCTCTGAGCGCTACACCGAGCAGCAGCTCGAAGACCTCGCCGAGTTCCCGGTGAGCGCCAGTGCCGCCGGCATTCCGCCCGACATGCAGGCACGGCTGCGCGCCCGCATGGAGCGTCTCAGGCTAATCGACAAGGTCGCGCAGTTCTTCGCCGACGAAAAAGTGGCCGCGGTGATTGAACCCAGCCGCGATGGCGAGAACGGCGGCGGCTCCGGCGGTACTTTCTTCGACGACAACGGCGCAACCCTCGGCCGCACGCCGTACCTTGCCGACAAGCGCGTCAAGATTCCCGTCGCCGTGGCCGCCATCGAGAGCTACGGCCGTCTCTATCGTCTCGTGCAGGCCCACGTGCCCACCACGCGTCGAGATCGACATCGAAACCAAATTCACCGGCGAGCACGAGCACGGCTTCGACACCGTCGCCGAGATTCCCGGTACCGATCCGAAGCTGAAAGACCAGGTCGTGATGGTCGGCGGCCACCTCGATAGCTGGATCGCCGGAACCGGCGCAACCGACAACGGCGCAGGCACCATCGTCGCGATGGAAGCCGTGCGCATCCTCAAGGCGCTCGACGTCAAACCCCGCCGCACCATCCGCATTGCATTGTGGACCGGCGAGGAGCAGGGCTTGTTCGGCTCGAAGGGCTATGTCAAGCAGCACTTCGGCTCGGCGCCGCTCTCCACCGCGCCCGATCAGCTCGCTCTGCCCGAATTTATGCGCCGCGCCGCAGGCCCGCTCGACGTAAAGCCGGAGCAGAAGCTCATCTCCGCTTACTTCAACGTCGACAACGGAAGCGGCAAAATCCGCGGCGTCTATCTGCAGGGCAACGCCGCCATCGCACCCATCTTCGCGCAGTGGATCGCGCCGCTCAAGGACCTCGGCGTAACCACGCTCACCATGCGCAACACCGGCGGCACCGATCACCTGAGCTTCGACGCGGTCGGCATCCCCGGCTTCCAGTTCATCCAGGATGACCTGGACTACGAGAGCCGCACCCACCACTCCAACCAGGATGTCGTACGAGCGCCTGCAGCCGGCCGACCTGAAGCAGATCGCGACGGTCGAAGCCATCTTCCTCTACAACGCTGCCCAGCGCGACCAGATGCTGCCGCGCAAACCGCTGCCCGATCCCGATCGCGGAAGAAAAACGGCACGCGCCCATCGAAGGCATCTTCCCCGGCGCGGTGCCGCCCGAGGACGAAAAGAAGTAGCCGGGCGCGTCATCCGGCAAACCAAAGCCCGCCTCGCGGCCATCCGCGAAGCGGGCTTTTTCTGCCCGGCATTCCGCCGCTGGCGCACTCCGGCCCGCCCGGCTTTCTGTTAAACTACTCCAAGCGTATTCAAGGGACGAACGCACCAGGCAGCGCCCGCCGAATTCGCTTCTGCAATGATGTCGGGGAGTGGCTCAGCCTGGTAGAGCACCTGGTTCGGGACCAGGGGGTCGGAGGTTCGAATCCTCTCTCCCCGACCACTAAATCAACAACTTAGAATTGCCCACTTCTAGCGATTTGTGGTTTTGTGGGGATTTGAAAACCACAGAATCGTCTACAGTGCATTCAGTATGACAATCAAGCGCCCTGTAAGCGATTGATTCAGCTCCCTGTGGCGACTAAAGTCTGTAAGCCAGGCACCTGGGTTTGTGCCAGATGGCTAGCAATTAGCTAGAGCCTCTCTTTAAGAGGGTTCTTCTCGTGAACGGCGGATCGTTCAATTCAAACCTAGCCGCAAACGCCGCGCTGTTCGCCTTCGACAAATCAGCCGGATTCACTTTACCCACCGCAACTCTGTGCGTGTTTCATATTGGGTTCGCGGCGTGGAAGGCGAACCAGTAATATCGCCGCCAGCAGAACATGCAACGGACTGGCCGCAGAGCGAACATGCTGAGCAATCCATCGTACGATCGCACCTCGGCCGGTTTGAAGTCGGCCGAGGTACAGACAGGACACTTACGCTGTGGCCAGAGAAGGTGCGGTAACCAACTGGACCTGTTCTGATTTGCCGTGCTCATTTTCTTCTCCACATGTCTGCTACAACCCGACGGTGGCTTCTGAGCCGGAGTGCGAGTCGAGCCATGCCAGCAGAGCGCGCACGCTGCCCGTTGCCATTGCCATACAGGAATCGGCTGCGCCGTAATAGAGATGAATCGTGTCTCCATCGGCTGCGATGGTTTGCCCGCAGGGAAACACAACGTCTCGAACGTCTCCATTCCGTTCGTATGGGGCTTCGGGGCCGAACATCCACGAATTTCCCCGCTGCAGGCAGACTTCCGGCTTTTCGAGGTCGAACAGCGCGAGGCCCAGACGATAGATGCTGCCCGAGGCTGTCTGCCGAACTCCGTGGTAGATCGTCAACCAACCCCTCGACGTTTCCATGGGGGGAGAGCACAAACCAATTTTGTTCGCATCCCACCAGCCTCCACGGCGCGCTTCGAGGATGACTTTATGGCTACCCCAATGGCGCAGATCGGGAGAGTAAGAGATCCACATATGTGCGCCGGTCGGCGTGACAGGGCGATGGATCATGGCCCAGTAGCCGTTAATCCTGCGTGGAAGCAGCGCCGCGTCCTTATCTTCAGGCGGCATGATTACGCCGAATCGCTCAAAGCTTCGGAAATCCCTGGTGAGTGCAAGCGACACTCCGGGACCGCCGCGTGCAAACGAGGTGTAGGCAATCGCGTACTGCTCGAGTTCCGGGACGTACGTGATGCGCGGGTCTTCGATACCCCAGATTTCCTCAGGATATTGACGAGGGTTGGCAATCAACGTCGGTTGAGAATCGATGCGCCATCCGTCGATTCCGTTGGCAGAGCGCGCTGCACACAGATGCGATAGGCCGGTTCGGTCTTCCACTCTGCAAAGCAGGAGTGTGTCTCCATTTTGCAACCGTATCGCCCCGGCATTAAAGACACTATTGACGGGATAGGGCCAATTCTCGCGGCTGAGAATTGGGTTACCAGGATTGCGCGTAAACAGAGAAAGGTCAGAACAGAGTCCCGGCATCATCGATTGCGGGACGTCAAGCTCTGTTGATACAACCGGAGAGGCATCTAGGCTCAAAGAGAAACACTCATTTCCTTGTGAAGTTCATCCACATTTGTTACTTTCTCCTCTTGCATTTCGAGGAGTGCCATCAGAAACGAAAGCGTTGATTCCGCGCCCTGATTCTCATTCACGCGGTCGGGATGAAGTCCGTCCCTGCACCCGCCCGTTACTGCGTCGTAGAGTGGAACCTGCAGATCGTTCTTGCCGAGAAACCAGCGGAAAATATGCTGCGCTTCTTCAAGCCAGCGCTGATCGCACGTCAGCCGGTACGTTTCAAGGCAAGCAGAGATTGTGGCGCAGGCTTCAACGGGCTGTTGATCGAAGCGGGCCTTCTCTTTGCCCTCAGTGAAAAATCCATTCGAGCCGATGGGCACAAATATCTCTTCGTCGCCATGATGCTGCGCGGCTACCAGCCATTCGAGAGACTCGATCCCAGTGGTGATCATCTTCTTGTTTCCGCTCCGCGATCCGGCCAGAATGAGCGCCTGCGACAGCCTTGCGTTGGAGTAAGCGAGGCTCTTCTCGAACCATTGCCAGGTCGAAGTGCAACTCTGCTCGTAAACATTCAGCAGCCGATTGGCAAGCATGTTCCGCGCGCCCTGCACGGCCCGGTCGCCCGGAAACCAATCCAGATACGCTTGCATTCCAAGAATGCTGAATGCCCAGGCGCGCGGACTTTTGAACGTCAGAGACATAGGCATCGCGGCCTCGAACAATCTTCCTGCGGCCCCGCGCAATCCCTCATCCTGCGAATGCCCGAGCACAATTCCCAATGACCATAGAGCGCGGCCATGACTATCTTCAGAACCAACGTCTTCAAGCCACTTCCGGTCGTAACCAAGAAAGTTTCTGAACCGCCCCGAATCGGAATGAAATGCGAGCCAGAGAAACGCCAGATACCGGCTAGAGAGATTTGTATGCTCGCCGATGGATTCGAAGGAAGCATGTTCGTCGAGAAACGTGGACACAATGAGCGCACGCGCATTGTCGTCCGTCGTATAGCCCTCGCGCGTGTTGGGCACAGAGAAGATCGCGTGCTGCAACATCCCGGTGTCGTCGGTCATGCTGCGCAGGTGCGCAGTATTCAGCACCGGCAGCTCATCCGACGCGCGCAATGCAACTTCATCCAATTGCGCCGGCCGTGGGCGTAAACTGCGCTCAAAGCGCGCCCGCTGAAAACTCGCCATGTAGGCCCGCGCCGTCTTCGGCCACGTGGTTTCGCGCGAGTAGAGATACGCGCGCTTGCGCATGGCGTGGCGCTCCGCATCATTCTCCAACAGACGGAGCACAGCCGTCGCGATCGAGTCAGGATCATCAAACGGAACAATCACGCCTCGACTGTCCGCCAGCAGCTCTTTAGCATGCCAGTATGGCGTCGAGACGATGGCCTTTCCAGCGCCCAGCGCAATGGCGAGAGTACCGGAGACCACTTGCGCCTCCTGCCGGTAGGGCGTGATGTAAATGTCGGCAGCGCCCACATGTTCAATCAACTCCTCCGCGCTAACGAAGCGGTTGTTGAAGATCAACTGCGAAGAGACGCCAAGCTCCTCGGCCAGTGCCGTCAACTCTTCGCGATACCTTTCCCCTTCGCGCCTGCGGATGTGAGGATGCGTAATACCGGAGACGATATACACCACATTCGGATGCTGCGCCAGAATCGCTGGCAGCGCGCGGATCACGTTCTCGATGCCCTTGTTGGGAGACAGCAGGCCAAAGGTCAGCAGAACAGACTTTCCCTCTGTACCAAAGCGGTCCTTAAAATAATTTGGGTCCATGAAGTGCATCTCCGGCACTCCATGCGCAATCACGTCGATCTTTTCGCCCGGAACCGAATACACATCGCGCAACAGTTCGGCCGCCAGCTCGCTCATCACCACCAGGCGATCAGAGAGCGCGGCGATCTCTTCCAGCACCGCTCGCTGATTCGCATCCGGTTCGCGCAAAACCGTATGCAGTGTAGTCACCAGTGGCATCTTCAGCCTGCGCAGCAGAGTGAGGATATGTCGGCCAGCAATCCCGCCGTAGATTCCGTACTCATGCTGCAGGCATACAAGATCGTTTCCGTTGAAATTCAAGAAGTCGGCCGCTCGCTCGTAGGACGCCAGCTCTTCCTGCTCAAGTTCGAGGCGCACCTGCTCTGGGTAGTCATACGACGAATCTGGATCGTTGACGGGGATGGCGAACAGCCGGTCGCGCCCATACTCGACCGCGAGCGCCGTGCAGAGATCCGTTGTAAATGTCGCAATACCGCACTCGCGTGGAAGATAATTCCCGACAAATGCAAGACGCGTGGGCAGGGGAACGGGAGAAGACGTCGACCCGGCGGAGGGCGATGAGGCTGGCGCAAGACTAGCAGCCGGCTTCTCCGGCTGTGTCATTTCATGAGGAGACATTGTGTCCTGCTTTCATTCGAGCCTCTGCGGCCCTTCAGATGAGTCACTCAATCGAGGCATGATCTCCAAAGCGTTGGCCCGCCGCTGATTCGGCTCGCACGATGCTGCGTCAGGGCGCGCTCGGTCGCGATTCGCTGGCTGCCCCCAAAGCCTTTGCGTGTACAGGAATTCGATATCCACACGAAGTGCCACCCAGCCTGGCGAATCATGGTATCGAAGACAGGAGCCGAAAGATCCTCGACAATCGTCCAGTCTTGCCCGATTGGCTCCTGGACGGGGTCCAGTCGGTTTGGCCGGATGCATCCCTTGCGCAGAAAAACGGAATGCAGCTTCACGCTCGCGCGCTTTTGGATATTGCTGGCACCAGCACTGGTTTCAAGCCGGACTCCATTGCCGCCGAAGGCGTTCTCGGCACACTTGGGATGGGACCCGCAGTCGATTCCTGAACTGCATGCTCCGCCAGTGAATCCATATGTCCGGGCTCAGCTCCCGAAAAACGAGCCGCATCGGGCTGACTTACTGGCTGATAGAGATATGCTCGCGCGGGGTTGCGGCGAGAAAGATGGTTCTTTACGTCGCTCTTCTTAATGAAGCTCACGGCTGCTCCTGTCCTACGGTTGCGAACTTGAAGGGTGCTCGTCCGAAGCGAAACCAGGATTGCCAAAGGCGAGAAGCTGATAATATGCTGCTGATCCGAGCATACGCTCTAATCCGTTGCCGTGCGGGCTAACATCGCAGACGCTGAGATAGAAGAACTTAGTATCTTCTCTGGAAGAATCCATGTTGCGGGTCATCGCCGGCATCCGCCCCTGTATCACTAAATTCGCCCAACGAGCAGCAGAATAATGACGACCACGAGCGCCAAACCAAGCCCGCTCGACGGATAATAGCCCCAACTTCTGCTATGCGGCCACCTGGGCAGTGCTCCCAGTAGCGCCAGGATCAGGATCACAATTAATACGGTTCCAATCATCGTTGTTCCTCATTTCGCGCGTCGTACAGGAATGACTGCTATGCGCCGCGACCTATCCGAGATACTGCGCCGCGCGTCGTGTGTTTACATCGAGATGCTGATCGCTATCCCGACACCCGGGTATCTACTGTCGTAGAGATAATAGCCATTGTCGGCGTAAGTGACATAGACACTATCGGTGTCATACCAGTTATTCGCCCAACTTTCGGGGTAAGGATCGACGATGCTGAACCAGTAACCTTGATATTGAAACCGTGGGTATCCGCCAACAACGAGGAAAGGCAGGCCACCGATGCGAAAGCCGTGACTACGGCCAAAGTGTCCATGGAAGCGATCATCCGGAATGCGGTACCCGCTGTATCCGCCGCGCTGAGCCCAGGTGCGATGGTCCGATTGCCAGTTGCTGGCGCGGTGCTGCTGCCAGGCGCTCTGCTGAACCTTCTGCTGTTCCGGCAGGTGCTGAGCCTGCTGCATGCTCTGCTGAGCCGGCTTTGCCTCACGCTGCGGCTGCGGGGCATGCATCTCCCGCGGCTGTTGCGGCTGAGCATGTGCTTGCGGCTTGCTCTGCGTCCGGCGGGGCTGCTGCCGATCCTGATGGGCCGGCGCATCCTGCCTTTGAGCAGGCTTCGCTTGCCCGTGCGCGCTCTGCTGCGGCTTCGCGTGTTCCTGCGGCTTGTCGCCGGGATGCTCCTGTGCGGCATAGCCGGAAGTGCTGATTCCCAGCACGAGGGAAAGAGCCGCAACGCTGGCCGTTCTGATCGTTTTCGATTTCATATTGACTGCTTTCATGCTGCCTGTTGCATTTCGTTGCTTTCTGCCGTAAGCCGCCTGAGCGGACGTTGTAGCAGCTGCTTGGTTGGCAACTTCACAAGGAAAATCGCCGCTCAGACATTCGATTCACACTGCAGTAGTTGGTGGCTGATCTAGCGAAGGCTTCCGGTAGTTACATTTGCCGGGCTGCCGATGGCATCGCCTGAAACGACCAGCTCTACTCGGCGGTTCTGCTGACGACCGGAGGCATCATCGTTGGAAGCTACCGGCGACGCATTCCCGAAGCCCTTCACACTGACTGAAGCCGTAGCCACTCCCTGCTCCACGAGATAATCACGCACCGAACCGGCGCGTTCTTCGGAAAGCTTCTGGTTCATTTCGTCGCCACCGACGTTGTCTGTGTAGCCGCCGACTTCAATCGCGAGACTCGGGTAGGAAATCAGGATCCCCGCAACTTTTGCGAGCTTCTCCCTTGCGCCAGTCTTCAAGGAGAACTTGCCGGTGTCGAATAAAACATCCGACATGCTGACAATGAGTCCCCTTGCACTATCGCGTGTGCTGAGGATCTCGTTCAGGCGTTCCGACAGTTGCGCACGAAGAACCGCTTTGTCGCCGTCTGCTTTGAGTTCATTCTGCTGTGCGAGTTGCGCCGCGACGCGCGACTGGTCGGCATCTGCCTGTGCCGCAGAGACCTGCGCAGCAGAGGCTGCTTGACCGGCGGCCAGGTCGGCCTTGGCGCTGGCGGCTTCTGATTGGGCTGTCTGCATCTGCTGAGTTGCGGCATCGGCCTGTATTTGCAGTTGAGCCTGTGCATCCGCAGAGGCCTGGCGATCGCTCGCGCGCCGATCATCAGACATCTTCTTCACCGCGATGGTGCGTGCATCTTCGGCGGTCTGCACCGCTTCGCGCGAAACCGCAATGAGTTCCTTTTTGGAGGAGTGCTTCGCAGTCGCCAGCCCATCCGCCTTGTTCATCAACTGCGCGGCATGCTCGTAGCTCTCGTTTGCATACCGGTCGGCGCCCTCAGAGCGCGCGATGCGCAGCGCATTGCGCGCTTCAAGAAATTCAAGGGGAACATTTGCGTCGAAGACCACAGGGTCGAACTTGTAGCCTGTAGGGATATAACCACCGCGCTCCATCAGTTCGTACTTCGCATTCACGGCTTCGCTCGTTCCCTTGGTGTCGGCACGCACCACGTTCTCGAGCACAACAACATTACTCGGCTGGTGAACGGCATAGTAAGGCTCCGCAGTCACAATCAGGGCGAATGCCTGCATGTTGCTGGTGACGTCGAGCTTGCCGCGGTGGTTGTCGCCGATCAGTACCTCGCCAAGGTTTACCGGCCTGCCCTCGGGAGAAATCGCCCATAAAACGTAGGTCAGGTATTCATTGCCAAAGCTCGTCGGCCTCTCAAAGCTGCCGAAGTCTGCCTCGATCTTGAGATAGCCCTTCTTGCTTTCGACCTTTGCCTCACCATCGGCGCCCGGCATCATATCCGTGCCGGCGAAATCGATCTTTGTCGCCCCGCCGCGATGCTGATAGTTCACCGCTTCCACTGTGCGCGTGACCTGCTTCTGATCGAATCCGGTCCATGGAGCAGAGGTTTCTGTGATGGAAGCAGTCTGCGCACTCGCCTGAGAGAGCACGCCCAACCCGACAGCGATTCCAAGAGCGAACATAAATTTGGTATTCACAATTTCTCCCTGGGCAGCATCTGCCCCAGTGTGTTGTTTGAATCAGGACAAGGTAGTCCAGCTTATTGAGCGCACAGCCTGCGCTTTACGACCCTATCCGGATCCGCGAGAGGGAATGGAGAAGCCCGAAAAGATTCATGAGCCAAATGACCACTGCGATGACCACCACTCCGTTCAGGATCGACTTGATCGACCCCTGCATCGGGATGAAGCGGTTTACCAGCCAAAGCAACACACCAACTGCAACGAGTACGAGAACAACATGGATGATCGGCATTCAATACTCCCTTCAGCCGTTTTTGATTGGTCCGAATCCGCGGAGGGATCCTTCCTCCGCGGAGCCAGACTCATATCGTGTGAGAATCCAGGCGGCTGTTTTAGTTCGTCTCGGCAACGGCGCTGGTATGCGCGGTCTCAGAGATTGTCTTCATAAAGTGCAGCGTGGAACTGGGCGCAGGAACCTTGCCGGCGAGGATGGCATGGAAGGAGGGATCATGGCCATAGATTGCGCGGGTCGAGTCCTTGTCCTGCTCAACGACAGCGCCATCGAGAGAGATTCCCGCAAACACGCCCCTCGAGCGCGAGTAGGTAAGGATTTCGGTAGTCATCTTCCAGTCAGTGCCTGCGGAAGCATGGCGGCCAACGGGACCAGCCGAAGCGGATGCGTCTGCGCCAACTTGAAACTTGCTCGAAAGCAGGTGCTGCATGCCGTGGTCATTCATCACCAGCATCACAAGGTCAACGCCTTCGACGCCGATCTGTAATCCCCAGCTGCCTCCGCCGATAGAAATGAAAGCAGGCGCGCTCCAGCCCGCATGCGTGCGGCAGGTGGCAATGCCGCGGCCGTGCTCTGCGCCGAATACGAATCCGCCCTTGACCAAGTGAGGAACCACAACAATGCACTTTGCATTGTTGAGAACTTCTTCAGGAATGCCTTTGTCTGGGGTGTTGATCATGGCATGGAGCGTCTCGGTTGACATGCGCAGACGCTCAATCGAATCCTGGCGGCCTGACGCGGCCCATAAATTTCCGGTGGACAGCGCAAAGGCGCCAGCCAATAACACAGGTACAATTCTCATATGTATTCCTTGTAAGTGCGGACGGGCTAAGGAGAAACAGATGTCAGATGGGCTGACTTAGCGCAGAAACCATGAGGGAGAGGACAATCCGACTCTTCTCCACCGTCAGTATCTCAATGCCCGCGCGGACATACTGAGCAAAGTAGCTCACAAGGCTGAATAAACATGTTCGCTGGATAAAGACAGGCCCAATGCAGGTTTTAGCGGCGTTTGGCTTGTCCTGTTCGAGGTCCTGGTCTGCGTGGAATATCGGGCTTGGCGGCGTTCTGACCCGGCAGTCGATCCAGCAGGATGACATTGAGCAGAGACTTACGCACGCGAATGCAGCCGTTATAGTCAATAAACCCCAGCTGGCGAAACCGGTTCATGAAGAAACTCACGCGGGAACGGGTCGTGCCAATCATGTCTGCCAGCGTCTCCTGAGTAATCTGCGGAATCAACGTCTCTGGCTCTCCCGGTTTGCCAAACTCCGCCATCAATAAAAGAATTCTGGCCAGGCGCTTTTCGCTCGAGTTGAAAAGTTGGTCCACGAGGTCGGCTTGAATGCGCATGCTGCGCGCCAGCAGAAACTTCAGAAACAGATCGGAGAAAGAGTGCTCCTCGTGCATCACGCGAATCATTTCTTCTCGGTCGATTCTCAGGGCCGTGCAGGCTGTAATTGCGGTCGCGGTCGCCATGTGCAGTCCGCCGACACTCGCCATCGATTCTTCGCCGACAAAATCACCGGCAGAGAGAAGCGTAATCGTTGCCTCCTTGCCGTTGGCCGACACTACCGTCACTTTCGCGCGGCCATCCTGGAGATAAAAGATGCCGTTCGCTGGTCGCCCCTGGGAGAAGAGAACCTGTTTCGGCTTGAACCGGGCAATTCTTCGTCCCAGTCCGGCGCTGGCCAGAAACGTCGGCGCGTCGAAATCGATCAGGCGCTCGACCATAGGGAAGACTTTCCTCTTAGTTCGCTGTGAGAGGTTTCGCAGGAAAACCTACGAATACCTTAAGGATACAGATCGAGTTCTCAGGAATGTGTTGTGCCATGATCATAATTCTTGTAGTCGAATTTGTAGTCGTTGAAGCACCTGAGATCCACAAGAATCCACTCGGGGCGCAATGGCCCATGCATCTCATTCATTCAAAACTGCTTATTATCTACTAATCTCAACATATTCCAATGAGCCGCCAAATGCGGTTCGGGACCAGGGGGTCGGAGGTTCGAATCCTCTCTCCCCGACCATTATTTTCCATAACTTACGACGATTCTGTAGCTGTCCTTAGCCAAAAGACCATCCACAAGTAAATCAGACCTGACACCCGCGCTTGGCAGTCAGCTCGGCAGGTCGGATATCGAGTCACATTCGACCGGCGCTCCGGCGAGGCGCGCTAGCGGAGCGGTTTGCCTGCGCAGATGCCTCCGTTGACTGGATTGCAGAGTGCAACGGCGTTGCCCGGGAGCGCTACGGAATAATGTCCGGGCCAGCGCGCGGGCTCGCTCGCGGGATAATCCGTGCTCAGCATCTGCGCACCGCTCTTCATCATCGCATCGCGCGTAGTTGTGTCGTCGGTGCGCGCCTGGCGCGTGTCGGAGTCCGTGCGCGCGCGAATGAGATAGCCCTCGCGAACGAGCGACTCGATGTCGCCTGCGGGTCCGTCATTGCGCTCGATGAAGGCGGCGTCGGGCTGGCCGGGCTCAGCATTGGTAAAGAGTACGCGTCCGCGCAGCGAGGGATGGCCTTCCAGATACACCGGGCCGACCGGCTTTTGGTCCATCAGGAAAACGATTTTGCCGCGCGCGCTGGTGAGCGTGGGCCAGTTGCCAGCAAGAACTGCCGCATTGAGGGTGTCATAGCTGCCGCGCACGTCGTCCGGTGTGATGAGCTCATCCGGCGGAAAGACGGAACGAATCTCTGCGTCGAGCGCGTCAAAGACGGCGGGCGTGAAGGCCTCGGGCACGGTGAAGTGCAGGCCGTCGCGATCACTCATAACCTCCTGCTTGGTTTCGACAAGGATGAAGATGGGGATGTGGCCGGGATGCGCGTGCGACCAGTCGCGGACCTGCTGGAGGCACGCGACGAAAGGCTGGCAGGTGCTGCGATAGTCCACGTCCTGCACGTGCATCACCTTGAAGCCGGGCTTCATCATGACGCCGTCGGGATCGAAGGGCGGGTCGGGCGGAAGATGCGCGGCAGCGACAAGCTGTGGGCCGAGCGGATGCGCGTAGAGGCCGCCCTTGGTGTCGGCGAAGACATCGAGCTCGATCTGGCGGACGTCGGCATCGAGCTGCGCGGGCAGCGGCTGGTGCTGGTAGTCGAGGCCTGCAAAAGACTGCGGTGAGCGCTCCTGCCAGAGCTTCGTCTCTTCCGGAGCGATGCCCGCGTGGTAGGTGTTGTGCGTGCCGATGACCTGAATCTGATTGAGCTTGAGGCCATCCGCAGCAGCTGGCGTTTGCGCGCCCGCCATCGAGAGCGCGCATGCGAGAAGGGCAACGAGGGAGAATTTCCGTGACATGAGTCTTCCTGTACCGCGAGTACGGCGCTTGCTGAGTGCGCGCTTCAGGCGGAGTGGTACGGCTTGGCATAGTGCGTGGACCACTCGACCAGATCCTCGTTGATGAAGCGCCAGGTGCCGCGCTGCCGGTCCACTTCCATCAGCATGTAGGCGTTCGGATCGTAGCGCGTGGCGGCCATGATGTAGTGCTGGGGCCCAAAGGTGTGCGCGAAGTCGACCCACTTGTGGACGTGGCCACAGACTACGAGTTGAATGGTGTCCTGATACTTGCGCAGCATCGGATGCAGACCGTAGTCGCCGAACTCGGTGGCCTGTACGGAAAGCAGCGGGTAGTGGATGAAGACGAAGGTCGGCTTGTGCTGCTGGAGCTGCGCTTCAAACCAGTTCAACTGCTCCTGGCCGAGCGAGCCGATGCCGGGATTGAAGTCCGGAGATTTGTTGTCCTGCGTGCTGCCGAGGAAATTGTTCAGATGAACAAATTTGTAGCTCTTGTAGTCGAGGACGGAGTAGGGCTCAGCGTTGAACTTGGCCTTGAAGAGGCGATGGCTCATCTCGCGCGGCACGCGTTTCACGTCGTAGTCGTGATTGCCGAAGCCCAGATGCACGGGCATGCGGAAGCCGTCGGAGATGGCCTTGGCGTTGTCGAGGCGCGTGGTGTTCTTGAAGTAGAAGTCGTAGTCGGTCGAGGGGTAGTTGTGGAAGTAGTCGCCGATGAGGAAGACCTGCTCGATGGCGGGATGGAGCGAGTTGATGAGGTCGCGCGCGGCGGTCATGCGCGGGGTGGTGACGAGAATGCTTTCGTTGTCCTCGACGCCGTTCTCGCTGCCCTTGACATAGAAGTTGTCGATGATGTGGGTGTCTGCGATGAGCGCGAAGTAGAAGTAGCGATCGCCCGCTTGCGCGGCCACCTCACGCGCCCAGAGAGAGCGCGTGAGCGAGGCCGCAAGCGTACCGGCGGTGAGCGAAGCGAATTGACGCCGTGTAAGGCTCATGTATGACTGCTCCCGTTTGGTTAGAAGGATAGCTTGGCGGCCACCTGCAACTGACGCGGCGGGAAGTAGGAAGTGATGGAACCGAACCCGCCATCGCTGCGGTTGGAGTCCGGCGCCATGTAGTTTACATGGTTGAAGAGGTTGAAAGCCTCGCCGCGGATATCGAGCAGCGACTTCTCGCTCCATAGCCGGAAGCCCTTGTGAAGGCCGAGGTCAAGCTGATTGAAGGGCATGTCGCGCAGCGAGTTGCGGCCGGCGTTGCCGTAGGGATGCGCGGCATCGGTTGGAATGCTGACGTTGGCTGAGTTGAGGAAGCCGGTGAGCGCGGTGTTCGTCTTGACGCGAGCGCTCGAAGGGTTGATGGGGTTGCCGGAGACGTTGGGGCGGTAGTTGAGTAGGTCGCTCACGTCGAAGGCCGCCGACTCAGAGTAGATAAGGTTGACCGGTTGGCCGCTGGTGGCGGTGTTGATGGCGCTGAGCTCCCAGTTGCCAAGGACCATATCCACCGCGCGCGGCGCGTTTCCACCAAAGCGCTTGCCGTGGCCGAAGGGCATATCCCATACCGCTGTAAGTGTTTCGTTTAGTGGCTGATCGTAGGCCGACTCGCCGATTTCTCCCTTGAGGTTGGCGAGGTTCACGCGCGAGTTGTCGTTGTTGGGCGTGTCGAGATGGCCGGAGGCGTTATCGATGGCGCGCGACCATGTGAAGGAGTTGAGCAGATAGAAGCCGCCAGAGAAGCGGTGCTCGAGCTTGGCCTGCAGTGCGTTGTAGCGGAGGAAGCCGGCAGGGAGGGAGACCTCGATGCCGGTAAAGGTGGAGATGGGCCGACGGGCCTGCAGACTAAGCGTTCCGCCGGTCACGTTGGGCGCAGCCTGGTTTTGATCCGCCAGCACCCAGAGGTGCACGCCATGTTCGCCGACGTAGGAGACGGTCAGCGCAGTGTTCTTCGCGAGTTCGCGCTGTACATCGAAGTGCCATGCCTGCACGTAGCCCGTAGGAATGGTTCTGGGAATGTAGCGTGTCTGTGCGAGCAGCGTGCTGAAGTGCGAGGGGTCAGCGAAGTTATCCGGATAGCCCTGCGCCACGGTGCGGAAGCAGCCGGTGTAGTTCTGGCCGGTGCAGAGGGGCTCCGCCGTACCGGCACTCGCCGGAGCGAAAGGCGCAACCTGGGTGATCGAGGAGTTGACGATATACGGTCCGTTGTAAGCCAGCAGGTTTTCGCCGCCTTCACGGTTGAACTGATCGTAGCTGAGGCCATACGCCGACCGGATGACGGTCTTGGAATCCACCTGATAGGCCATGCCGAAGCGAGGCGCAAAATCTAGCCGCGGCATATTCACCAGCGCGCGCGTGTAGAGGTTGCCGCTGGTCGCTTGAATGAGGGTGTTCGTTGATGGATCGAAATTCGCCAGGTGATTGCCGTCGACGTATTGCGGTGTGACGAGCTCGTAGCGCAGGCCTGCATTGATCGTCAGCTTGGGGCTGAGCTTGAAGTCGTCCTGAATATAGAAGAAGTCCATCATCTGGTGGTAATTGACGATGCGGAAATTATTGAGCTGGTAAGTTGAGCGCGCGCCGGTGAGAAAGTCGGCGAGGTAAATGGCCTCGGCCACACCTTTGTCGCTGGTGCTGCCGCCGTTCTGGCTGAACCCGCCGTTGAAGCTCTCCGATCCGTAGACAGGATTGAAGTCATCAACCTGCGTGTTGATGGCCATGAACTCCCAACCCAGCTTGATACCGTGGCGGCCCTGCTGAATCGAATAGTTGACCTTGGGATCAACAACGAACGGATTCTGAAACTGCGGGTTCGAACCCTGTGCGCCCCAGGCCGTGAAGTCTTTCACATTCTCCGAGCTGAGAGCGCGAATGACCGTCGGATCGGTCGGCAGGCCCGGAACGCCTGCCTGCTCGTTCAAACTCTCCTGGCCTACGAGGTAAGGCGACTTGCCGCCCTCAGTCCATGTAAAGCCGATGCGCGCGTCGAGCACCGAGAAAGCATTGAAGCTGTGTGTAACACCCGCCGCGATCTGGCGGTTGTACGCATGGATGGTGCCGTTGCCGCCGCCGCCGGCCGCGCCGGGGATCGACGAAGCATCCACAATGTTGCCCTCATGATCGCTATAGCGTCCGAACATCGTGGTTTTCGGGCTGAGATAGAAGTCGAGACGCCCGTCGCCCTTGTCGTCCACGAGGCTGGCCTTGGGCAGCGACGCGTAGTTGTTCGCCAGAGCGTTGGGAACATTCCCCGAAGGCAGCGCATTGATCACCAGCGTGGCCAGCGGCGTCCAGTCCGTTTGCGGAATCACGCCGTTGTTGTAGAGCGTGCCGGTGATGGGATTGCGCAGCGGAACGGGATTGCCCGTCGTGTCCTCGAAGATGCCCTGGCGCTGCAGATCGGTGGGAACCGTGGCGGTGAGGTAGTTGCCCTGAATCTGGCGATTGCCTTCGTAGTCGACGAAGTAGAACAGCCGGTCGTGGATGACAGGGCCACCGAGCGCTCCACCGAACTGGTTGCGGATCAGCACCGGCTTCTGCGACTGGCCGGTAACAGCGCTGACGGGAGGAAGAAAAGGACCATCGGCGTTGAGGATGGTGTTGCGGTGATATTCCCACACGCTGCCGTGGAGCTGGTTGGTGCCGCTGTTGATGGAGACATTGATGACAGCGCCGGAAGCGCGGCCGAACTCGGCCGAGTAATTATTGGTCTCCACGCGGAACTCATTGATGGCGTCAGGCGATGGAGGAATGGCCTGGTTCGAGAAACCCTGGTTCGAGGTGCCATATGCGTTGTTGTCCACGCCGTCGAGCAGGAAGTTGTTGAACTCCGAGCGCTGGCCATTCACGTTGAACGATGCGTCGCGGCTGGTGACCGATTGATTCTCGAGGTTGTTGCGGCGCACGCCGGGCGCCAGCGCCATCAGGTCGCCGTATGCACGACCGTTCAATGGCAGATCGCGCACCTCGGTCTCGGAGATTGTGGTGCCGCTGTCGCTGGACTCGCTCTCAAGCTGTGCCGCGGCCCCGGAGACGGTTACAGTCTCCGCGACGCTGCCGACCTTTAGCGTGACGTCCACGCGCTGGCGCGTGCCCACGTCGACCGCGAAAGGGTCGGTGACCGAATCGCTGAATCCGTTGGCGCCGGCACTGATCTTGTACCGGCCTACGTGCACATCTGGAAATTGGAACTGCCCCTGACCGTCGGTGACATCTGTAGCCGCCGCGCCTGTAGCCGTGTTGATGAGTTTGACAGTGCTGTCGGCAACCGGCGCGCCGCTGGAGTCGCGTACAAAACCCAGTACGGCCGCAGTCTCAAACTGCGCATAACTGAGGGGGGCCACCAACAACAGAAGAGCAAGGATGAGTGCAGTGACAGAAAATCGCTTCACGTTTGGCTCCATATATGAATGTTGTCGTTTGCGTCGATGAAAGTGGGAGCCTCTGACCATCAGAGGGGAATGATTGTGCTGGCAAGCGGACTCAGGTCCGCGAGACCGGTCTGTGACTTCAGGAAATCGAAACGGACCGGCCGAACGCTTGTGTTGGCGGGTCGGAACAGCGCTCCGTCCCACAGACATTCAAGCAGAGAGTCGGATGGAAAACACGCAAACGAGTCGAATTTTCATCGACTTTTCTCAGAACAAAGCTGAAGAATTCGACACAGCATTTGAGCAAAATGTCTTTACATTTCCTCTTGAACAAACCGAAGTGCGCGTCGACTACACGCGCCCGGACGGCAGCACCTCGAAGGGCCGCATCATCTCGTTCGCCGCGTGTTCCAGCAAGTGGCAGTGCCACACATAGCGGCCCGGATAGCCCTTGAAGGGAATGATGATCCGCGTCACGGTCTCAGGATGAACCTGGATGGTGTCTTTCCAGCCGGTTTCGCCCGCCTGCGGCGGCGCAGGATCGCCGACATAGTGGAACTTGTTGTAATCGAGGTAGTCATCCACATCGAAGGCGCGCCGATCGAGTAGTTGAAAGCGAACCAGATGCAGATGGATCGGATGCAGGTCCTGAGTCGTGTTGATCAGGTTCCAGATCTCCACCGAATCCAGCAGCGGCGTCTCGGTTACCGGCTCGTGCCAATACGTGCCATTCAGCAGCATCAGCATCACGTGCGTCCTGGGGTGCATGTACTCATTCAGTGTGAGCGTGCGAGTGCGCACTGCCGCGCTTTCAGGAATACGCTCGATGTCGCGCAGCTTAGACGGCACAAGAAATGACGCCGGTGCAGAATCTTTCCTCTGCGTTGCGGACAAGTGCTTGTCAGCCGGCGCAACGCGAAACTCCATCAGCGCCTGGCTCTGGTTGATCAGAGTAAATCGCTGTCCGGCGAATCTCGAAAAATCGAGAATCAGGTCGGCGCGTTCCGCAGCGGCAAGAGCCAGCTCCTCTCTCTCCACAGGCTCGGGCAGCAATCCTTGGTCGCTGCCAATCTGGTTGAAGTGCAGGCCGTTGGAAAACGTGAAACGGAAGTAGCGTGTGTTCGACGCATTCAGCACGCGGAAACGATAGGCCCGCGGCTCAACTTCGAGATAGGGGAACAGCCTTCCGTTGGCAAGCACCACGTCTCCATATACCTCAGGCACCCACGGCGCAGCGGGGTCGCCCGAGTCCGGGTAGTGCAGTTGGCCATCCGCGTAGAAGAGCCGATCGCAAAGCACCAACGGAATCTCATACGCACCGCTGGGCAGATTGAGCCCATCTTCAGTTTCATCGCGGATCAGAAAGAATCCGAACAGGCCTGCATACTGGTTGAGCCGCTCGATGCCCATCGCATGGTCGTGATACCAGAGCGTTGCAGCGTCCTGGCGCATTGGATACGCCGCCGGATAGGTCTGCCCCGGTGTCTTCCAATCCTCGGGAAAACCATCGCTCTCCGGCGGCACCGCCGCGCCGTGGACATGCACAGCGGTACGCACCTGTGGCAAATCTGCTCCCGCGCCATGCAGCGTGTGATCGATGGGAAGGAAATGTTCCGTGGGCAGATGATTGACCCAGTCAATCATCATTCCCTGGCCGGTGCGCGCTTCGATGGTCGGGCCCGGTGTTGAACCGTTGTAGGTCCACATGCGCGAGGGCGGCAGATCGCGATGGATGTGGACGTCGGCTGGGCGCATCTCGATCTTGAGATAGCCATAAGGCTTCTGATCCTTTGAATTTGTACGCTGTTCGGTAGCACGCAGTACCGGCGGAATGGGCAGCGGATCGACGAAGCGGGCAAGACGATCCGGCTGTAGCCACGGACGCGCCGGTTGCGCCGTGGGAGCACCGGCCTGTGCGGCAGCGCTCATGCCAGGCATTGCATCCATGCCGGCCCGCGGTGGAGCCGTCTGTTGCGCAAGCAGAGAACGGGGATCAAGAAGGCCCGCATCCGCGGCAGCCGCTGCAGCCATCAAGCGTGCGCCATTGAGTAGGAGTTTACGTCGGGATGGATTCATAGAGAGAACGAAGTAATCGGCGGATCGAGAGTCTGATCCAGGCAAGGTGATCGTGCATTGACTTCATGGAACAATCAGCCGCCGCATCCCACACGAGTACCTGCGATGCGGCGGCCGAGAGTCCGGATTGACACTGCGCGAAGCTAGGGTCCTTAGTGAGAATGAACCACGGCTCCGGTGTTTGGATCGAGAATCAAACGGCGATCATCGCGATGGTCTCTGTCCCAATCCTTGCGACCATCCGCGCGGAACAGATGGTCGAGGTCGCCGGCAACCGAGTCGAAGCTGCCGCCTGGCTGAACCCGCTGGCCATGGAGCCAGTTGTCTTCAATGAAGCGGATGATCGAGCTTTGGTCGGCGAGCGTGTGATCGATCAGGTTCGCATCCACACGAGGCGAAATCACCAGCATCGGAATGCGCGTGCCGTAACCGCAGCGGCCCCACACTGGCTTGCCAAGCTCACCCTTCAGTGGCGTTGTGAGCACCGGGTGCCCCTGCTGCACGCCCGAGTCGCACAGCGAAGCGCCGTTCAGCACGTCCACGTAGCTGCTGAACGACGGGTTGACGACGGGCGGCATCTGGTGATCGTACCAACCGTCCGAGTCGTCATAGGTGATGAAGATCGCCGTCGAATCCCAGTAAGGGCTCCGCATCACGGCGTTGATCGTATCCACCAAGAAGGTCTGCTCGTCGATGGGATCGGAGTTGCCCGGGTGCGCGTCCTGAAACGACGGCGGCTTGAGGAAGCTCACCGCGGGCAGGTTGCCATTGTTCAGCGCGTTAAAGAAGTCCTCGGTATCGTACTGGTGATTGGCCGGGTCCTTGGTTACGCCGTCCGCTTCGTACGTCTTGCCAATGGCCCATACGGAGCTCGGGCGTGCATGCGTCGGATTCGCGGTTGAAGCATAGTACTGGAACGGCTCGTGATGTTCCACGTAATCCAGCATCGGTACGTCGCCATAACCCGAAACAATGTTCGGAGTGGAGCGCGCGCAGCCCGTGGTCTCATTGGGGTTTACGATGCTAAGGTCAAAACCACCCTGGAACCAGCCCCAGGTAATGCCCTTTTCGTTGAGCAGGTCGCCGATGTTCTTGCCGGCCATCTGCACATTATCCGATGCGGTGTTGGAGCAGACATCGCCCAGCGGCTCGGCATCGCCAATCAGCGTCAGACCTCCCTGATTGTCGAAGACCTCATGACTGTTGTGCAGAAGAGTGCCGGCAGAAAGAACGTTGGTGTACGCTGCAAAGCCGTTCGTCTGGCCCGCGATCAGATTGATGGCGCCCGGCGTGGACGGTCCAAACTGGCTGGTGTAGGCGTTGTCGAGCAGAACAAAATTCTGCGCGTAGTTCCACAACGCGGTTACCGTGTTGCCATCGAAGTAGCCCATCGTCAGGCCCTTGGTCAGTGCGGCAGCGGATGTCGCAGTCGCGGACGGCGGAGGCCCGGCAGTGCCCGTGGATGCGGGAAACTGATCCATCTTCCCGTTGTCATACGCGGTCTGTTCCGGCTTCGGCGCGTGACTCTGGTCGGCGGTCGCGGCCTGCGTCGGCGCCAGGCGGAAGGGATTCGCAGCGCTCAGACCATTGAATGTCGCTCCGCTGCCCGCTGGCCCATTCGGATTGTCGGTTAACAGGTCCAGCCCCTTGATCGGGCTAAAGTTCTTATCAGGGTTGAGTGGCGTAATCAGGTTGTCCGCCAGCGGCGTTCCCTTCGCCGGCCAAAACGGCGTCTCACCGGAGTTGTTTTCAGCGTGTGGATAGGTCCCGAAATAATGGTCGAACGAGATGTTCTCGTTGAAAATCACAATCACATGCTTGATCGGGGATTCGGTGCGATGTTCTTGTGCAAATGAGGGAGTTGGGAGTGAGCTGGCCAGGAGAAAGGCCGTACTCAGGGCGGCAACGGTCTTCTGCATAGTGCCTCCATGCCATTCCTGTGGAAGTGGCCTCCTCTTCTTAAGGCTCCGACTTTGACCTCATTTGAATGCGATGTGACAGCCCGAGGAATTCTGCGGCCCTTTAACTCGCCCCGCACCGCGGCGCCTTCGACTCGTGACAGCTCTCGCGCGCGAGCTTGAACCATCCGGCCTTCGCGGTGCTGAAACCAAGTGCAGCCAGAACAAATTCTGAGTAATTTTCGTGACGCTGATATTCGGTATGGTTCGCGCTAGACTTCCAATGTTGCTTTCAGGACAGAGTTGCTCGATGGGATTTCATGGAGCAGCAGCTCTGCCGACTGAACGACAGGATTAGCGTGGAACCAGCGCTGGGCCGCATTGTCGTACAGCAGATTGAGAAGCGCGAGCAGCGACATGCCCTGATGGTGCGCCATCCATTCGCGCACAAGCGCAGCCTTGCCCCGCGTGGCAGAATAGTCCGCCGCCTCATAGAAACCGTAAGCGCCAACCCATCCGGCAGAGGCCATGCGCCGCAGATTGCGGACCGCGGCGATCGAATCGACCCCAAGAGCGAGAAACGTGGAATACGGCGAGATGACTGGACCGGCTGTGGCTTCAATCGAGACCGCGACCTGCGGCACGCCATAAGCCTGGTAATGATAATGCCCTTCGTGATCTTTCCGCGCAGCTCCCGACTCCGAAATACCCCAGGGCATATTGCGGGAGCGGACAAAGCTGCGTTGCACAAATACGCTCGCGGCCAGCGTACGCGAGATCATCGTATCGGGATAGCTGCGCATCCACAGCGACGGCATCAGGTATTCGAACATGGTGCCGGTCCAGGAAAGAAGAAGATAGCGCCCGAAGGCTCGCGTGTGCTCGCGGCCCAGCATGAGCCAGCCTTGCATGGGAACTTCCCCGCTCGCGATGGCGAGAAAGGTTGCAATGCGCGCCTCGGAGGCAAGCATGTCATAGCAAGCTTCGTGGAGTTTCTCCGCGCGCACGTCATAGCCGATGGACAGAATCTTGCGGCCGGGATCCGAAAGAAACCGGAATTCCATGCCCTGCACCATCTGTTCGGCCCTACGCGCAATCTCACGAAGGCGGGCGGAGAGAGAACGCAGATTCTCGATGGCCGCTGGCAAAGATGCGCGAAGGCTCTCCCCAAGCGCGACCAGCGACTCACCCTCCGCGGATGTTTTCTCTACGAAGGACAGTCGCTCATGCAAGCCCGCAGCGAACACCGCCGCGTCGTCCATCGTAAGTTCGTGAGCCCTGGCGTCAATGGCAAGCTCCGGCAACACCCTGAGAGGCGCATATTCGGGCAGCATCCATGGCATGCTTTCGCGGAGTAGAGTCACAATCGCGCCCACGCGATTTTGCGTCTCGTTGATCCACCAAGAGTCGTGCGACGATGCACCGGGCATCACAGCAGCCGAATGAAGCGCGGCCTTCGCCTCGGGCAGCCACGCGAGCCAGACGTCGATCGGATCCTCGGAGCGAAGCGTGCTCAGTCGCGCGCATGCATCTGGCAGTCCCCCGCTTTCGCGCATCATGTGCCAGTGCGTTCGCAATCCCGAGAACAGACGGCCGTCCAGCAAAGGACGCCGAATCAGCGCGAGCGTGCCGGAGTGGAGTGTGTAGAGCGAGGCTGCCAGGTTCCCGCTGTCCACCGACGAAACGAACGGCGCGTCGCTCAGTGGCTCCAGCGTCTCCGTGTCGTACCAGTTTAAGAGGTGGCCGCGATACTTTTCGAGTCCGGCCATCGTGGCTAAGGTTCGCTCCGTGAGCTGGACAAACTCCGGCACCGTCAGGAATCCGAATTCGCACGCCGCCTGCCGCGCGTTCAGCAGTAGCCCAACGTTGGTCGGCGACACGCGCGCCGCCTCAAACAATCCTTCCTCTTCAACGTTGTCGGGGATGAGATAGTGATGCCTCTCGCTGCTGAACTGCGCGAAATAGCGCCAGACGCGCAAAGCATGGCCGCGCAGAAATGATTCATCGCGCGCCTCGAGACGGCGATCCTGCGGGCGCGGCGGCGCATTTAGCCACAATGAGATCAACGGTGCGAGAGACCATAGCGCCAGGATCGGCGCAGCAACCACTAGTGCGTGATGGTGGTGCGGGTTCAAGACGTATACCAGCCCAGCCACGGCGAGAGACACGAGCGGTGTGAGGACGAGATACCGGTCCAGCGCCGTACGGCTTCCGGAAGCGACCTCTGCCTGCGCCGCGGTCTCCCACTCCAGCAATCGCTCGCCGGTGATAAAGCGGCGCACCAGCGCGCGCACAATTGCGTCAAAGCATAGCAGTGTCTGGTGCGGCAGAAAGATCAGGTTGAAGAACGCAATGAAAGCCGATTTCCAAAAGCCGGAGATTGCTTCTCCCACGCCACCTTTGAGGCCGAGAGCATACGCGCGGCCCACGCCGAACGCCAACTGAATCACGCTCGGGAAAATCAGCAGAACCAAAGGCGCAATCGTCCAGTAGAGCGGCCCGCCGGGAAGTCCCAGCCAGCCCGCGACAAATAGAAAGAAGGTGAACGGCTCGACAAGCGAACGGCGTAAATTGTCGAAGATCTTCCAGCGGGAGATCTCGGAGATGGGATTCGTCGTGCGGCGTCCCGACTCCTCACGGACAGTGGAAAACATCCACGGCGCGATCTGCCAGTCGCCGCGCACCCAGCGATGTTTGCGGCGGTTGTAAGCGCTCAGGTGCGAAGGATAATCGTCGATCAGCTCGACATCCGACGCGAGGCCGGCGCGCGCATACGCACCTTCAATGAGATCGTGGCTCAGCAGCGCATTACGAGGGAAACGGTGGTTCAGCACCGCGTGAAGAGTGGCCACCTCGTAGATCCCCTTGCCCGTAAAACTTCCCTCGCCGTAGAGATCCTGATAGGCATCGGAGATCGCGCGCGTGTAAATATCGAAGCCGCCCTGCCCTGAATAAATGGCCGCCATGCGCGAACGCGACGCAGACCGCACGCTGACGCCGATGCGCGGCTGCAGAATCCCGTATCCATCCGTAACAATGCGCAGCGTGGGGTCAATCACGGCTTGATGCAACGGATGCGCGATGGCTCCGACCAAACGGGCCGCGGCGCCACGCGGCAACTGCGTATCGGAGTCGAGCGTAAGCACGTAGCGAATCTGGGCAAGTGCTTCAAGACGCCCGACCTTGATGGGGAATGCATCGAATTCCCCCGCAAGCAGCTTGTTCAGGTCGAGCAATTTGCCGCGTTTGCGCTCCCAGCCCATCCACACGCCCTGGCGCACATTGAAGACGCGATGACGATGCAGGAGCAGAAAGCCGCCGCTTCCCGGCGAGTCATATTTCGCATTCAGCTCGTCAATCAGCCGGGTTGCGAGCTCCACCAGCGGATGCGCATCTTTGGCGTGGGGCTTGGTCACCGAGTCCGCCAGATCGCTGAGCAATGCAAAGTGCAGATGCGCATCGCGGTTGGCAAGGAAGCGCACTTCAAGGTCGTTGACGAGAGAGCGCACCTGGGACTCGTTCAACAGCAGCGACGGAACGGCAACCAGAGTTGAGCAATCCGCCGGCACTCCCTTGCTGAAGTCGAGTTTCGGCAACGGGTCGGCGCTGAGAATAGCGACCACTGCGCTGTTAACCAGATCGACGGCACATTGCATCGTGGGCAGAAGAAGCAATAGAGCGGCAATCAGGCAATCAAGCAAACTGAACCGCGGCAGCGGCAGCACAATAATGACAGTGATAAAGAGAACCGTGATGACTTCGATTCCCGTGATGTAGAAGTAGTTCGCCTGGGCGCGAAGGAATGCACGCGCACGCTCAAGAAGCGGTGGATGATATCCCGTCCGCGCGGCGAGCGACGGAAAGCCTTTGCCGATCAGGTAGTAGCCCACATGGATTTGGCGGCGATGGATGCGCGGATCGATCACCATGCTCGGGATCGATTCGTCTTGAGTGTGTTTGCGCGCCAGATCGAGCGCAATCTCGGCCACCCGCGACTCCGTGCAATCAGAGTGCCTCGCGATGAAGGCAACGCGCTTGCGATAGAACTCGCGGCTGTCGAAATCCATCGCTGCGTACGACTGCGCCGGGTCATTGCGCAGCGACTGGTCAAAGCCGATCAGCGGTTCCATAACCGATGCCCAACTGGTATGAGCGATGGTGCGCAGGCTTTCAAGACGAACAGAGACGGTGCTGGTCGAAGCGACGTCCGGCATATGGGATAGCATGCGCGCCTCGTCTAGCAGCGACTCGGCAAGCACGAACTGGAGAAAGATCGCCATGTGCCGCAGTTCCTCCAGCGTCAACGGTTCGTGCTCCTGCAGCGCGCGAAGAAACTCACAGAAATCCGGCACTGAAAAACGGCCCTCGACGGCGCGAAGATAAGCCGTGGCGATGGCGGCGACGCGCGGTTCATCTTTTTGAGATGGAAGGATGATCCGCGGCAGTTGTCTCACCACGGTGAGATCCTCTGACACCGCGCGGATCGCCGATCGTATCAACCGCAGATTCGCCTGCAGCTCGCGCAACGCGGACGTCGCATTGCCGGCAGCTTTTGACGACGCATCGATCACCTTGAGATCGCGTTGAAGCCGTTTGAGCGCGCGATCGGCTGCGAACGCGCGAGCCGGAAATGCCCCCGGCGTCGACGGCCGGTGAATCACATTCCACGATGCTGCGGCGCGCACGCACGCGAGCAATTCCTCAGTAAGCGGCGGCGTTTCCCGTGTTGTCGGAGTATCGATCATCGTGCCTCATCGGTAACTGGCGGCCTGCATCTCAAACATCGCCGCATAGCGGCCGCCCAGCGCCATCAGCTGCAGGTGGCTTCCTTCTTCCACTAACTTGCCGCCTTCGAGCACGATGATGCGATCGGCCATGCGAACCGTAGAAAATCGGTGGGAGATCAGCAGAGACGTCTTGCCTTGTGTCAATTCAGCAAAGCGCTCGAAGACCTGCAATTCGCTGCGCGCATCAAGCGCTGCGGTCGGTTCGTCAAGGATCAGCAGCTGCGCATCGCGCAGGTACGCCCGCGCCAACGCCAGCTTCTGCCATTCACCGCCCGAGAGGTCGGTGCCGCTTTCGAAACGCCGTCCAAGCATCTGATCGTAGCCGCTACTCAGTCGCGCAATCACATCCGATGCCAAACTCTTGTCAGCCGCGTCTTGGATTTCGCTTTGCGTGTGGGGCACTTCGATACGGCCAACAGCGATGTTGTCGCGCGCCGTCATTTCATAACGCATAAAGTCCTGAAAGATCACGCCGATCTCCGCGTGCAAATCCGCCAGGTCATACTCGCGAAGATCGACGCCATCGAGCAGAATCTCCCCTTCTGTCGGATCGTAAAGCCGCGTAATCAGCTTCACGACCGTAGTCTTGCCCTGACCGTTTTCGCCGATCAACGCGACACGCTCGCCGGGCAGCAGAGTGAAATTGAAATTGCTGAGAACCCGTCGATCTGTGCCCGGATAAACGAAGGAGACGTTGCGAAATTCGAAGCCGCGCACGAAGGGGCTAGGCACCGGCAGACCGTTCGCCTTGGATGCGACTGCCGGTTTCATGTCGAAGAACGCCAGCAGGTCCGTGAGGAACAGCGCCTGGTCGGCCACTCCGGAGGCAGTTGAAAATGCCTGCTGGATATTGCTCATGGCCTGCATAATTGCGGTCGTGATCAGCGTCAGGTCGCCAATCGTGTAGCGACCCTGAATCGTGCGGTAAATGCTCAAGGCATATGCGGCGTAGTAGCCAAGTTGTCCAGCGATCGCCAACAGGCCGCCCCACCAGAGACGCCGTTTGTTGAGCGCGACATTTTCCTCGTAGATAGCATGCGAGAGTTTCGTAAAGCGTTCGGTGAGATATCCGCTGAGGTTGAACAGCTTGAGTTCTTTGGCCGCCTCCTTGCTGCCACCCACCTGGCGCAGATAGTCCATCTGCCGACGCGCGGGCGTCTGCCGAAAATTCTTGGCATAAGTCAGAAACGCAAAGTGGCTCTCTCCGAGAAATGCGGGAAGAATTCCGGCCACAAGGAGAAATAACAGCAGCGGAGAGTAGCGAATCAGGACGGCCGAAAATGCAAGTGCGGTCACCGTCTGCTGGATGAGCCGCCCCATCTGCTGAATCATCGCCAGCCGATCCGTAGCCTGCACGCGAGCGCGCTCCAGGCGATCGTAAAAGACCGGATCCTCATAGACCGTCACATCAAGCGACGCGGCCTTGCGCATCACTTCCACGCTCACGTGATGCGTGTAGCGGTCGGCGAGAAGATTGTCGAAGAAGTCCACGGCGCGAGAGAATGCCCGTCAATACGGCCAGCGCCATCTCCGCCGCAACCAGATCCCAGAAATGCGGCGGTAGCGACTCGTTCAGCCGCAGCCGATTGACGCCGTCAATGATGAACCGGCCAATGATGCCGATGCCGACGGGAAGGAACGCGACCACGATGCGAATCGTGATGTTCCAGAACACGACCGAAGGCCCCGACTCCCACACGAAATGAAGAACGGGAGGAACGTTCTTGAGGGCGCGAATGCGATCGGCCCAGGCATTGCCGGGGTTCTGTTGTTCGCCGGATTGGCTCTGGCTGGACACGCCGGCCGGCTTCAAGTCGGTCATGGCCTGGGATGGCCCCTTGTAAGATTGGCCGAAGGTAATGAGACATCGGCACAGGCGCTAGGTGCGCTCGGTTTCCGAACCAAGGCATAAGAAGGACGCTCTCAAGGGTGGGCGTCTTATTTCAGAACTCTCTCCTACTCCGATGCGTGCCCAGGGCATATCGTTGTTTGCACTGAGCTTGAAGCAGAATCAGTGCTGCTGGCCAGCACTGCAGAATCGTCCTCTAACGGAGAGGCATATGGTGGAGGCGGCGGGAGTCGAACCCGCGTCCGAAATCGCTGTCAGCCGGGAGCATTCATGCTTTGTCCGATTCCGCATGTTTTCGCCTCAGGAACTCAGAACGGACAAGATGCGCCTGAAGCTAGTCCGATGATCTTATGGCTACAACACGGACCGAGCCGCAGCCACCAGCCTACTGAATGACGTCCGGTTCGCTGCCCATAGGCGAAGCCGCGAGGGACGGCAGCTTAGTTAATTAAGCTGCAAGTGCCAGATTATCGTTGGCAACTTTTGTTTTGCAGGCGATTACGGGTGCCCACACCCCGACATGCCTCCCAAGCCGCAATCGATCCCGTCGAAACCGTGACGCCCCCATGTGTGCGCTCCAGCAGCCGGAGTGCGGGTGCGAGCCGGGCCAACTGGCTCGTGCTGCAACTTCTATTCTACGTCAATTCCACATTTACCGAACGCTCGCGAGTGTTAGGGTGGCGGCAGACCCTTTTGGAAGCAGAAGGAAAGCGAGGCACGGAGTGGTGGAGCAGGTAGTGCGATTGACAGTAAGTATGACGGTGCATGAGAGCCGGCTCGACGCATTCAAGAGCCTGGCGCAGGCCATGACCGAGAGCAGCAACGCCGAATCCGGCACACTTGGCTATGAATGGTTCGCAGGCGCTGAGGGCAAGAGCTACCGTCTGGTCGAGACCTATGCCAATGCTGCAGCAGTTGAGGCCCACTTTGCGGGGCCAGTGGTGCAGCAGCTTGTTCCTAGGCTTATGGCGCTTTGTACGGTGGACGCTGTGGAGATCTACGGCGACCCTGGGCCGAAGGTGACGCAGATCGCCTCCGGATTAGGCGCAGCTATCTTCAAGTATTGGATCGGAATCGGCAGATAGCGGCGCGCTGTTCCCTCTATTGCTTCTCGAGATCGATGCTCAGGTACTCATGGCGAGCAATGCCCGCGCGGATCTGCGCCGGTGTCCTGCCCAGCTTCGTCTCGCGATAGGCATAGAAGCCTTCCTGCGCGCAGGTGGAACACTCGGCGCCGTGCAGACCCTCAAAGCAGCTGCGCAAGCTGGTGTGGCCCAGGGCACGGTCGCAGCGGCAGTTGCAGGGGAGTTGATAGAGCACATTGCCGACGCGCGCGGCCTGCTGGTAGACATGAATCTGCCACGGGTATTGGAAATTTGTGCCGGTAAGCTTAGCTCCCGAGAGAATCGGCGGCAGAGCGCTGACCTTGAGCGGCGCCGAGGGATGGTAGGCGGGCACATCGTCTGCAGGGTTGGACCACTGCGCGTAGCTCGCGGCTGTGAAAAGACAAACGGCGCCGGCAAGGAGCCAGCGAAGCATCGCGCTTTTGATCATGGAAAGGTTCACCCGAACCAATTTTAGACGGGTATGCTGGCGAGACGAAAGCGCCAGGGGTAGGAACGCACCCGACGAAGCGAGGGAAGTTGGGAGCAAAAAAGACGGCACGAACGTTTGTGCTGTTCGTGCCGGGAGGCCAGTGACGCAAACTACTTCCGGATCCGAAGGGGCTTAGCCACCTCCATCAACGGAATATCTACACCTTACTATAGATCGAGAAGAAAGCAAATACACAAATTGATATTTTGTCATAATGCGGTACGTACGACTTTTCGCGTCAGCCGGCATCTAACAACCGAGTTTCAAGCTAAACTGGAGAGCGCATGGTGATCATGGGGGATCAGGCTCAATCTGTGGCAACTGATTTAGATTCTGACATCTCCGTTGATAAGGATGCCGCATCCCCTGCGCAATCCGGCTGGGTGCGCATTGGAGCGGTGGCAATGGCCTCTGCGCTCCTCGGTGGCGTGGCGGCAGCCTGGTACTACCGGAAGACGCTTGCGCGGCTACGGGAAGCTGAAGAGCGGCCAGTTCCACCAGAGGATTATGATTCTCTGGAAGATTCCTAGACGGGCGTGACCCAAAATGTCATGAGCGTCGTAACGGCGGCCCCACCGGAGCCGCCGTTCCCGTTTTGGGCTACTTCACCTGACCGATATATACGCCAAACGGTCCCAGTTGGATCGACTTCGCTGAAGTGGAGTCGGGAGCCCCGGGCGTCTTGAGCAACGTCTGGAGCCCCGAACCGCCGCCCGGCAGAGTGAGATTGACCGTCTGCGGATCGGCCGTGAAGTTGACCGTGACAACCACTACGGGTGCGCCGGCAGCCTGCCTCACCCAGCTCAGTACGTGAGGGTTGTCGTTGTCGATAAGCGTGTCGTCTCCCGCGGACAGCGCCGGATTGGTCTTCTTGAATCGAATAAGGGTCTGGTACCAGGCAAAGAGCGAGTCCGGATCGCTCTGCTCCGACTTCACGTTCACGCTCGCATAGTCAGGCGGAATAGGCAGCCAGGTCTGCGCCGCGGTGCTGAAGCCCGCATCGGTGCCCGCATCCCACTGCATCGGCGTGCGCTCGCCGTCGCGGCCTTTGTCTTTCGGCCAACCGGTCATGTCCGACAGGGTCCTTCACATCCTCCTTGCGCGTAGGCGGCGTGGTCTTCATCCCGATCTCGTCGCCGTAGTAAAAGAGCGAAGCGCCACGGCTGGCAAAGAGAATCGTCGAGATCACGCGCTGGATGTCGGTATCGTGCACGCCGTCGCCGTAGCGCGCATCCAGGCGCGGGTTGTCGTGGTTGTCGAAGACGAGCAGCGGAGTGTTGCCCGTCGATCTTGGTCTCCACGTCTTTCAGCTTGGCGCGGAAAGCCGGCCACATCGAGCTTGTTGATGAAGCCCAGCTGCGTATCCATCGGCAATTGAAACTCCGGATGCTCCGGGCGGCCCATACTCTTGGCAGCTCGGCGATGTTGGGCAGATAGGTTTCGCCAATCAACACGCGCGTCGCCGGGAAATTTGTTCGAGTCGAACGTGTCCGTCAAACGCACGCATCTCCTGCATCACCGGATGCACCGCCGGGCAGATTGTTGGTGCGCGTGTCATTCAGCGCGATGTCGCCGTAGTTGTTCAGGTAGGTATTGCCGTCCTTGTCCAGCAGAACCTGCTCGTCGCGCAACTCGGGATCTTCAAACAGCGTGGTGATCGCGTCGAACCGGAATCCGGCCACGCCGCGCTTGAGCCAGAAGGCGATGATGTCCTTGAATGCCTGGTGGACCTTGGGATTGTTCCAGTTCAGGTCCGGCTGCTGAATATAGAACTTGTGGTAGTAGTACTGGCGCGTCTTCGCGTCCCACTCCCACGCCGAGTGGCCAAAATCCGACTGCCAGTTGTTCGGCGGTTCGCCCTTGCTGGTCGCGGTTTCGCCCTTGCCATCGTGCCACACATACCAGTCGCGATAGGGATTGTGTCGCGACGAGCGCGACTCAATGAACCACTTGTGCTGGTCCGAAGTGTGGTTCATCACCATATCCATGATCACGCGGATGTGGCGCTTGTCGGCCTCGGCGACCAGGTGATCGAAGTCCGCCAGCGTGCCGTATTGCGGATCGATGTTCTCGTAGTCGGAGATGTCGTAGCCGAAGTCGACCTGCGGCGAAGGGATAACAGGGCGTGAGCCAGATCGCGTCCACGCCCAGCTTCTTCAGGTAGTCGAGCCGCTCCGTAATGCCGTTCAAATCGCCGATGCCATCGCCGTTCGAATCCTGAAAACTGCGCGGGTAGATTTCGTAGATGACGGCGTTCTTCCACCAGTTCTGCTCGCTGGAGGGAACGGGTTTGGATTGTGCGCCCGCGAGAGCCGCGGCGCCAAGAAACAAGGCGGTAGCGCAGCCTGCGATGATTCCCAACATTTTGGTCCGGTACATTGCGGTCTCCTTATCCGCTGCTCGTGCAAGTGGCGGCGGTGGCGAAAGCGGCTCAAAGCAAATTCTTGACGGGTGCGGTCAATCGACAACCGCCACCAATGCAGCGAAGGGAGCTAGCTCTACATGATCGAGGGGAATTGGCTGTGATGACGGATCGGGCGACGTGTAAAGCGGCGTCAGCTTCGTGCCCTTCACGTCCTCCGCCTCCAGATGAAATGACACCGTGTGCGCATGCTCGCTCATATTCAGCGCCACCAGCACGGTGCGGTCGCCAGTCCGCCGCAGAAACGCGAACACGTTGCGGTCGTCGTTGTCGATCGACACCTGATCGCCATCGCGCAGTGCGGGGTCAGTCCTGCGCAGCGCCAGCAGCCGCTTGTAGGCGTTGTAGATCGAGGTGGGGTCTTTGCTCTCAGTCTCGACGTTGTAGGTGGCCGCACTGGACGGAATCGGCAGCCACGTCTTGGCCGCCGTGCTGAAACCCGCGTCCACCGCATCGCTCCATTGCATCGGCGTGCGCTCGCCGTCGCGCCCTTTCTCCTTGGGCCAGCCGCGCTTGCCAATCGGGTCATGCACATCTTCAATGCGCGTGGGCTCCGTGGTGCGCATACCCAGCTCTTCGCCGTAATACATCTGCGGCGTACCGCGTGTTGCCAGTTCAAGCACCGCCATTAGCTTGGCAATCTGGTCGTTGTGCACGCCGTCGCCGTAGCGGTCCCACTGGCGTGGCTGATCGTGATTCGAAAAGAAGAACTCCGGCTGCCCGTGGGCCGAGTTGCTCTCGATCTGGTTGAATAGTTCGCGGAAGCGCGGCGCTGAGAGCTCGTTCACATCCGCAATTTGAAAGTCCATCGGCAGCTGCACTTCATCGCCATGCTGGCCATACATCTTGGCCAGCGCCGCGACGTTCGGCTCGTCCGCCTCGGTGACCAGCACCGGATTGCCGGGATATTTGTCGATCACTTGCCGCACCTGCTTCAACACATCGTGCACTTCAGGTAGATCGTCGGTGTACTTGTGTTGAATGTTGCGATCGCCATAGGCGTTTCGGCCAGGTAGATACGGATCGTCGTGCAGATTGGGATCCTCGAAGAGCCGCGACACCGCGTCAATCCGAAAGCCAGCCACGCCGCGGCGCATCCAGAAGTCCAGCACCCCATACATCGCCGTGCGCACCTCCGGATTGCGCCAGTTCAAGTCCGGCTGCTGCACATAAAAGTAGTGGTAGTAGTACTGGCGCGTCTTCGCGTCCCATTGCCACGCCGAACCGCCGAACCACGACTGCCAGTTATTGGGCGGCTCGCCCTTGCTGGTCGCGGTCTCGCCCTTGCCGTCGTGCCACACATACCAGTCGCGCTTGGGATTGGTGCGCGAGGAACGCGACTCGATAAACCACGGATTCTGGTCCGAGGTGTGGTTGATCACATAGTCCATGAGGACGCGGATGCCGCGCTTGTGTGCCTCGGCCACCAGGTTCTCGAAGTCGGCCATCGTCCCATACATGGGATCAATCGCAGTGTAATTGGAGATGTCGTAGCCGTAGTCGACGCCGGGTGAGGGATAGATGGGCGTCAACCAGATGGCATCGATGCCGAGGTTCTTCAGGTAGTCGAGCCGCTCCGTAATCCCCTTCAGGTCCCCCGTGCCGTCCCCGTTCGAATCCTGAAAACTGCGCGGGTAAATCTCGTAAATCACGGCGTGGCGCCACCACTCGTCATGTGCGGAAGGCGTGTCCTGCGCGTGCATCTTCGGGGCCTGCAGAGCCGCCAAAGCCATCCAGGCTCCGATAGACACACGTATAGCGTTGCGTGCGATTGTGCTGGTCCAGTGCATTGCAACTCCTCGTCCTGGTCCGCTGCTCGTAAACTTGGCAGCGGTGTGAACAGGCCAACGTATCACATTCTGCAAGGCCTGAGGAGGAGGATTTGCGGAACAGCAGGCACACCGACGCGCGGCGGGAATCGCGCCGCGCTTTCATCCGGCCGCTTCGGGCGGGCTAATTCTTGGAGTTCTGCGCGATCAGCATCGACTCGAGAATCTGGTCGGAGACTTCCTTCACCGAGCCCGGCGCATGCGACAGAAACAGCGTATTCGTCTTGTCGCTCTCGCCGATGGACTTGAGCGTGTCGAAGTACTGTGTCACCAGCACCAGCTGCATCACGTCCTTTGAAGTCGCGCCTTCCACGGCCTTCTGGAATTGCTCGATCGAAGCCTGCAACCCCTCGACGATAGCCTTGCGCTGGTTGGCAATGCCCTGCCCTTGCAGCGCCTTGCTCTCGGCTTCCGCTTCAGCTTTCTTCACCACCAGAATCTTATCGGCCTCGCCGCGCGCCGTGGCTGCTACCTGCTCGCGCTGCGCGGCGTTGATGTCGTTCATCGCCGACTTCACCTTGGCGTCGGGAATGATGTCGGTCACCAGCACGTTCACAATCTCGTAGCCAAAGGCCGCCATATCAGCGTCGAGTTCCTGCTTCACCGCCGCCGCGATACTCGACTGCGATGCAAAGACCTCGTCGAGGGTCATCGAAGGCACATGGCCCAGAATCACCTGCTCCACATACGACTTGATCTGCGCCACAGGGTCCGACAGTTTGTAGTAAGCATCGTAGACCTTCTCCGGCCGCACACGATTCTGTACGGAGATGGGAATGGTGACGAAGACATTGTCCTTGGTCTTGGTCTCCATGGTCAGCGCGATCTGGTTCACGCGCAGGCTCACCAGCCCCGCCACCGAATCGAAGTACGGCGTCTTCCAGTTCAGCCCGGCCTCGGCCACGCGCAGAAACTTGCCGAAACGTGTGATGATGGCCACCTGCGCGGTGTTCACGGTGAAAAAGCTGCCAAGAATCAGGGTGATCAAAATGATGGCGGCAACCACCAGCGGAATCAGGACGAGAACGTCCATCGCAACCCTCCCAGACACAGAGCTGAAGTACAGCGAATTGTACAGGAGCCTGGTTGGGGTTTGATGTGCGCCTTTAGCGCTGCGGTTTCGGCGCGGCGGTTTGATCTTGCTCACCGGATGGTTGATCCGTCTTCTGGTCAGGATGGTCGGGGTACTCCGGGTTTTCCGGGTGCGTCCCGCCGCCCTTCACGCGGCCAAAATCAACACCAAACTTCGGCGCATCGCGCGTGCCTGCGACATGGATCGGAATCAGTGCACCCGCGCCATCTTTTTTGAAGAAATGATTCGCCGGCTTCAGCAGAAATCCCTTCCAGCCGCCCACCATCTGCGAGATCGTCGCGTCCATCCGCGCATTGCCCTGAAAGTTGAGCGCGCCGTCAAGACCGTAGGTGCCCTTCAGCTGAATCTCCGCGCCCGGAACATCGTATTGCAGATCGGGCAGCGTGACCACGGCATTTGCAACGCTGAAATTCGATTGCATCTGCGAATTCACATCGGCCGGGTCCGCATGCTTCATCTCCCCCGGTTTGCCCTGCCCTCGCAGGCTTAGCTCCTCCACCTTGGCCTGAATCTTGTCGCTGGTGAACTGCGCCTGCTCCAGCAGAAACGCCCCGTCCAGTGTCAATCGCTGCTCCACCTTCACCTTGCCCGGAGGAATATGCAACTTGGCTTTCACCGTAATGATCCCGGTCAGCAGCGGTTTCTGCTGCTGGTTGGTCAAGCGCATGAAGTCGGCAATCGGCTGATGCTCAATGTCGATGTCGAGCAAGATGTCGTGGCCGCCCACAAAGAGCGAGTCCTTGACGGTCTCAGGAGACGAAGGCGTGACGCCGTCGTCCGCGAGCGCAGTCTTGAAGCGTACGATGCGCCCGCTGGTGGTGAAGTGCGATGCCCCCAGCGTCGCGTCCACGCTATCGAGCCACGTATCTCCGTCCGTGCCGTCCACGCGGGCATTGAAATGCGTGTGCAGCGACACGGGGCTGCCAAATTTGTCCAGGCTGAAGTTGGGCACGTTCGCTTCGCCTTCCACGTTCAGCTCGCGCAACACGCCCTGATAGTGCCCGGTCGAGTCGAGCGTGCCGGCGATGCCCTTGAACGTCGCCAGATCCGCGTGATCGAAGGTGTAGGTTCCCTCCACCGGCGACGCACCCGGATCGTCGGCCTGCCAGGGGCCGAACTTGCCGGTTGTATGAATCACGCCCACGGGGCGCGGGTTGGTGAGCTGCGCCTCGAAATTCATCGGTTCGCTCATGGTCAGGTGCGAGAGGTGCAGATGCTCAATCGCAAAACCCATCGGCAGCTTGTCCGGCTTGTCGGTCTCGAGCACCAGCTGTGCGTGGTCGCACTCAATGTTCTCAACCACCACGCGCGACAGCATGCTGGGCTTGCCCGAATCCTGCTGCTTGGGAGGGGCCTCGCTCTTGCCCGCCTGGCGCGCCGACTTGGGCGGCACATGAATCGAGAGGCCCGTGAGGCGGACGACCGAAATCACAATGGGTTTGCCAGACTGATACCGCAGCGGCGCATGAAAATTGAATTCATCCAACTGAATCAGCGGCACGCCAGGTCCCGGCTGCAGCGATTGTCCAGGTTGCTCCTGCTGTTGCGCAGCCATTACAGCGTTCGATGGCCAGATGCGCAGCCCGCGCCCCTCAGCCACCACGCCCCACCGGCCATGCAGTCCATTGCCCAGGCCCACATGAAAGCTGTCGAGCTCCACGCGCGCATGCAGCTTGTCGGAAAGAGCCTCCACGATTTGCGCGCGCAGATAGGGCTCGGCGCGGCGCGCGAGGATTGCCGCCGTCGCCGCAGCCGCGATAAAAACCAGCAACACACCGCCGCCAACACCCACAAGAATCCGATGCCGCCGCCAGAAGGACTTTCGCTCCCCGCTCAATTCGTCTCCCTCGCCGGTTGGATGCATCCTACACGCCGCGCGCCCGATTTTCTTGTTGGCCGGTCGATGGCATAGACTTCAAGACACGGATGGATGCGCAGATTGAAAACCTCGCGAAGCTGCAGGCCGTGGACCTGGAACGGGCACGCCTGACGCAGACGGTGCGCGCCCTGCCCGCTGAAGTGACTCAGGCTGAGGCTGCCCTGACCGCAGCGCAGCAGCGTGCGGCGGCGGCTTCCGACGCGCTGAGCCGCGAAGACTCCCTGCGCAACCGCATCGAGCGCGACGTCTCCGGCCATCGCCAAAAAGCCGCCCGCTATCGCGCGCAGCTGGATTCCGTTACCACCCCCGCGCAGGCTGAAGCCATCGAGCACGAAGTTCGCTTCGCCGAGAGCGAGATTGAGCGCCTCGATACCGAAGAATTCTCGAGCCTCGAGCGCACTGAGACACAGGAAGCCTCGCTGGCCGCGGCCCGCGCGCAGGTGGAAGAGCTGGCACAGACCCTCGAAACCACGCGCCAACGCATCGCCCTGCGGCAGCAGGAGTTGAATGCCGCCCTGGCCACGCTGCATTCTGAGCGCGATGCCCTGCGCAATCTGATTGAGCCCGGCCTGCTGACGCGCTTCGATCGTATCGCCGCCAATCGCGGCACCGGCCTGGCCCGCGCGGAGAACCAGCAATGCACCGGCTGCCGCATGGGCGTCCGTCCGCAGATGTGGAACCAGTTGCGCGAGGGCGAGCTGATGACCTGCGACAGTTGCGGCCGGCTGCTCTATTGGGATTCGGCATTGCAGCCCGCGCCCAAAGCTCCACAGCCGGAGTCTGGAACCAGCGACGGCCGCGCCATTCGCAAACCCCATCCGGCCGGCGCCTGAGCTACGTCCGAATCGAAACATCCAACCAGGAAGGAGCACGCGAACGTGCTGCGCATTTGCGTCGATATGGATGAGGTGATGGCCGATACCCTGGCCGAGCACCTGCGCCGCTACAACCAGGCCTTCGACGAGGCCGTAACCGTAGATGACCTCGCCGGCAAGGGACTCTGGGATATCGCTCCGGTCGACCGGCAGGCGCAGCTGCGGGCCTTTCTCGATGCCGAGGATTTCTTCGAGGACCTCGCGCTGATGCCCGGCGCGCAGCAGGTGCTCAAGCAGCTCACCACCCGCTTCGATGTGTTCATCGCCACCCAGGCCATGACTGTGCCCAACTCGCTCGGCCCCAAGTACCGCTGGCTACAGCGGCACTTCCCTTTCATTCCGCCCACCAACTATGTCTTCTGCGGCAACAAGTGCATTCTGCGCGCCGACTTCCTGATTGACGATCTGCCGCGCAATTTGCTTCGCTTTGAGGGAAAAGGGCTGCTCTACACCGCGCCGCACAATCTCACCGCAACCGGCTACACGCGCGTCAACGACTGGCAGGAAGTCGCCGACTTCTTCGCAGCGGTCAAGGATTAAGCGCGGCTAGCGACCAGCAGTAGCACTCCGCACCGGCTGCGGAGCCGGTGAGCCCGGCAGCGCGCGCGGCACGCCCTGGCGCAGCTGCGCAACCGGCTGCGCGGCCGGCGGCTGATGCATGGTCACAATCAGCGCGTCCGCTGGCTTCTTGCCGGCGCAGATATAGCTATGTGGCGTGCTGGCGTCAAAGTAGACAGCGTCGCCCGGCTCCAGCGTAGCGCGATGCTCGCCGTGGTGCAGGTCGAGCTCTCCATCCAGCACATACAGGAACTCGTAGCCAGGGTGCATATGCGCGCGCGGCTCAGTGTGTTTGTCCAGCGGAATGAACTGCGCAAAGTAGGGATCCATGTGCCGGTCCGGCACCATGTAACCAAGGCTCTCGAAAAAGTACGTCGGATCGTCCACCCCGGTCTGCGGCAGCCGCACGCGCTCTTTGCGGCGATGCACGCGAAACATGGCCTGCGGTTCGGTCTCGAAGAAATACGACAGATCTTTGGAGAACACCATGGCGATACGCGCCAGGTTGCGCAGCGTGGGTACCACGCGCCCTGTCTCAAGTTGCGACAGGAAACTCGCCGACAGCCCCGTGTGCCTGCCCAACTCAACTAGGCCCATGGACTTCTTCAAACGGAGCCGTTTGATGCGTTCGCCGAGGTGCTTTTCAGCGATGAATCGCTCCGTAGTTTCCTGGTCAACCTGGGATTTCTGGGTCTCTTCCCTGCGAGCTGCCGCTGCCTCCGCCATCAAGAATCCTCCGAATATTGGGCAGCGCGCTTGTTGCCCCAATCAAAATCAATTCTTATGGTACTAAAGCGTCCGGCGCTCTCGCAAACCGCGTCCCACCTATTGGAAAGGTCATTCACCCGTAGAAGGAAGACTATGGAATCGATGGAGCATAGCGAAAATGCGCGAAACAACGGCCCTGTGCTCCTCAGCGGAGCTTCGGGCCTTGTGGGAACGTCGCTGCGGCATGCGCTCGTGCGCCGCCACAGCTCCTTGCGGCAGCTGGTCCGTGGAACAGCGCGGGAGCTCGGCCAGATTACGTGGAATCCCGACGCACGCCCGGCGGTCGCCGACAAGGATGCCCTCGAAGGCTGCAGCGCCGCATTCCATCTCTCCGGTGCCAACATCGCCGGGAAACGATGGACCGCAGCCTATCGCAAGGAGTTGGTCGCGAGTCGTGTGGAAACCACCCGCGTGCTGGCAGAAACGCTGGCAAGCTTGCGAATTAAACCAAAGGTTCTCATCGTGGCCTCCGCCGTCGGCTTCTACGGCGATCGTGGCGATGAAGTGCTGGACGAAAGCTCGTCTGCAGGCACTGGATTCCTCGCAGACCTCTGCCGCAACTGGGAGAAGGCAGCACAACCCGCGCAGGATGCCGGCATGCGCGTGGTGTACGCGCGGTTTGGCGTAGTGCTGGGCAAGCGCGGCGGCGCGCTCGCGAAGATGCTGCCCCTGTTTCGCGCGGGACTAGGCGGCCGGCTCGGCAGCGGGCGCCAGTGGGTAAGCTGGATCAGCATGGAGGACGCCGTCGCCGCGCTGCTCTTCGCCGCTGACACCTCTTCCATCGCGGGTGCGATGAACTTGACCGCCCCGCATCCCGTAACGAACAACGAATTGACACATACACTGGCCCGCGCGCTGCATCGCCCGGCCGTCTTGCCGGCTCCGGCATTTGCCTTGCGCTTGGCCCTGGGCCAGATGGTCGGCGAAACATTGCTGGCGAGTCAGCGCGCCGTGCCCAGGAAGTTGCTGGAAGCCGGATTCCACTTCGAACACCCCGCCCTCGAGGAAGCCCTGAAGGCCGCGCTCTCCTGAAACGCAAACGGCGCTTCACCCCTGTGGATGAAGCGCCGTCCAGACTTGCGCGGAACTACTTGCGGCCCTGGATCACGCGCGGACTGGCGCTACTTTTTTTTTGCGCGCGGCGCGCGGCAATCGCGTGCATCTCCTTACCCATGCTGGACTGGTTGATGCCCAGCTGCAGCATCAGGTTGATGAGGTTGCTCGTGCCCCAGTAAAGCGCCAGGCCCGATGCGTAGTTGAACAGGATGAAGCCCATCACTACCGGCATCACAAAAGCCATCATGCGTCGCTGTGCGGGGTCCATGCCCGGCGACGGAGTAATGTACTGCGTGAAGAACATCGTGATGATGATGAGAATGGGCAGGATGCGTAGCGGATCTGGAGCAGCGAGATCCGTGAGCCAGAACCAGTGCGCCTGGCGCAGTTCCACCGCATACTGCAGCACGCGGAAGTAAGCAAAGAAGAGCGGAATCTGCGGCAGCATGGGCAGGCAGCCACCGTAGACGTTCACGTTCTCCCGCTTGTAGAGCGCCATCATCTCGGTGTTCATCTCGGTCCGTTTGGGATCGTTCATTTTGAGACTGGCGTACTTGCGCTTGATCTTGTCGACCTCAGGCTGGATGCGCATCATGCGCAGCGACGAGCGCATCATCATGAAGCGCGTAGGCAGCATGATGAAATTGAACAGGGCCGTAAAGATGATGATCGCCCAGCCCCAGTTGTAGCTGCCCGGTCCAAGCAGATCGTGCAGCCAGCGCAGCGCGAAGTAGAGCGGCTTGGCAAGGATCGTCCACATGCCGTATTGGATCAGCGGCTCGAGCGACGGGCCCGTGGGCTTGCCGTCTGCGCCCATCGCGTGGATGGACTTCAGCACGTCAGCCTGCTTGGGGCCGGCAAAGAACCGCAGATGCGTTACGCCGCTGGTGTCCCCCATCGCCAGGCCCAGCACCTGGGTGGGCTTCTTCTGGCTGTTGGCATCGTTCAGGCTGCTGGCCACGTCGACGACGTTGTGCTGTGTGACCAGCGTGGCGCTCGCTGGCTTGTCCGGCAGGAAGGCCGCCGTGAAGTAAAGATCCGACATAGCAGCGTAATCGAACGGCTGCTCCAGCGTCGCGTTGCCGCTCACCTTGGCCGCAGCCGTCGTGTTCTGCTTGCCGTCGGTCGAAGTCACCATCTGCGACTGGGTGAGAATCGTGCTCCGCGTTGTCGACGACGGCAGATACTCTTCCATGTCGCCGAGTCCCGCAGGCCAGTCGACCAGCGCGCGCACCGGCGCACCGTTGCGCTGCACTTCGGTATCGATGCCGATCACGTAGCTCGAGTCGAAGTGGAACGTCTTCACCACGTCGAGGCCGCCCTCGGCATAGTGGAAGCTGAGCGTGCCCGGCGCCAGCAGCTGGCCCGTCGCAGAAGCCTGATAGAGCACCTGATTCAGCTTCGTCGTCAGCGTCGCGTCATAGGTATAGAGCGAGAGCGGCAGCCCGAAGCGCGCCGCAAGCTGCGGCTGCACCAGGTCGAGAGGCTTGCCCGCCGAGTCGGTGTACTTCTTCAGAATCCAATGCTTCACCTGCGCGCCGCGATTGGTGAAGACGATCTTGTAGAGCTCGTTCTCGACCGTCGTCTCCGTCTCGGCGGCAGCAGTGATCGCAGGCACTGCAGTGGCGGGCGCTACAGCCTGATTCGCAGGCGCGGAGGGCGACGCAGCGGCCGCCGCCGGCGTCTGCTGCTGGGTCGGAGCCGGCGTCGCCGGCTCGTCCTGCTTGGGCTTGAAGTATTGGAAGGCCAGAAGCAACGCGAGGGCGATGAAAGCGAAGGTGATCAGGCTGCGGAAATCGCCGCCGCTGTTACCGCCACCGCCGCCGGAACCCTTCGGGTCCAGATTGGGATTGTGAATTTCGGGCAAAGGAAACTTCCTGTCTTGTCGTGAGAACCGGCGCGCACAGCACCGCTCTCTCTATGGTAACGGTTCGTGCGGACAATGGTGCGCCGCAACCGCCGGAGGCACCGGATCAAGGCCGCCGCGGGTAAAGGGATGACAACGGAGCAGACGCCACGCTGCCAGGCCTGTTCCGCGCGCAGGTCCATGCGTGGCAATGGCCACGGCAGCATACTCAGAACAGGTGGGCAGAAACTTGCACCCGCCCGGCGAAAGGGAATGCAGCGCGGGCGAAAGCCAGCGTTGATAGCCGCGAATCATGGCAAGCAGAAAGCGGGTCATACCTGCGGCCCAGCCGTTGCAGCGCCCAGAATGCGGGCCGCATCAGTCTGCGCCTGCTTAAGGATACGCAGAACTTCTGCGTCCAGTTTCGTGAATTCCATGTCGAGCACAACCCGGCGCGGATGAAGAATCAGATCGAATCCCGCGGGCAGCAGATCGCCATGACGGCGCAGGACTTCGCGCATGCGGCGCTTGATGCGATTACGTTCGTGCGCCTTGCCCAGCACCTTGCCCGCGGTCAGGCCCACGCGCGGGCCGGCGGGCTCAACCTGCGGCGCCAGAAACCAGCTCATCGAGGCGGATTGGCGCTTGCGGCTGGCGGCGTAGGCGCGCTGGTAGTCGGCGTGTTTGCGCAGACGCAGACCCGCGAGCGACTCGCGCCCGGTGTCGGGCGCAGCCTGCTGCAAAGACTTGTCGCGTGAGGTGCTCATGGCAGTGCCGGAGAACGAAAGCGGCGGAACGGCAACACGCTCGCAACACTCCGGCCTCAAAGGGCGGGAGCGTTGCTTAGTCGCGGAAGCCGGCGCTGACCGAAACGCGCTTGCGGCCGGCCGCGCGGCGGCGGCTCAACACGGCTGCGCCGCTCTTGGTCTTCATGCGCGCACGGAAGCCGTGCTTCTTGACGCGGCTGCGGCGGTTGGGTTGAAATGTGCGCTTGGGCATAAAAATGCGCTCCTGTTTCTAGTAAAAAATCTGCGCCTTGTCGGCAAGTATCTAGTGTATCGCAGGTTGCGCCAGGAATCCAGCGCGGGCATTCCGGCGGCTTCGCGCGGCGCAAAGAACGCTGCTAGGATGACTGAGATTCTTGCTGCGCCGAGAGTCGCGCATCAGGCAAACCCGCGCACGGTTTTGCATCTAAAAACAGGTCTGAAAAACACGCGCTGCAGAAAAAATTTCAGGCTTTCACCATCGTTGGTGCAACCGCGCAGAGTTTCGATGAAGTAATGTGAATGAGGGATTGCAACGCGCGGCGGATGTGCTACTATCGGGTCCGTTCACGAAAGTTTCCCAGCGTCCACGGAAGACATTTCATCCCGTGCCCCGAGTCGTATTCAGGGGCTCTCAACGGCGATCAGGCAGTTGGATAAGAAGCAACACGCGGTGGGCTCAGACTCGACCGGTTGCGATCTTCTATTGCCAAAACGCGGCGGGATAAACGCCTCCGGCATTGTTCGCGACGCAGGCAAGGATTAGATCGATGGTATTCGCAATTTCGCCGGCTTCGGCACTCAATCCCTGGCTCCAGATCCTCTCCGCTCTCGAGAAGAAGGTCATTCGCCCCACCTACGACACGTGGCTCAAACCCACGCGGTTCAGCCACGCCGCGGGCCGCACCCTCTATGTGCGCGTGCCTTCGAAAGAGTTCCAGCACATCGGCGACAAGTACGGCGACCTGATCCAGGAAGCAATCGATCTGCAGGCGCTCGAATTTGACGACGTGGTCTTCGTCACCGCCAGCGACGATCCCTCCGTGCCGCCGCAGCGCAAGGATGGCGGCTTCGGTCCGCTGCCCGCGCACGCGCCCACCGCGCCGCAGCAGCCTGCTGGAAGCCGTGCCCCTGAGCAGGCTCGCTTCGACTGGTCCACGGCCGCCCAGCTCAACTCGCGCTACACCTTCGACAACTTCGTCATCGGCAACGGCAACCAGTTTGCCCGCGCCGCTTCGCTGGCCGTCGCTGAGCGTCCCTCGCGCGCCTACAATCCGCTCTTCCTTTACGGTGGCGTCGGTATGGGCAAGACCCACCTGATGCATGCCATCGGCCATGAAGTGAAGCGGCGCAATCCGTCTTCCTCCATCTGCTACGTCTCGGCCGAAAAGTTCACCAACGAGATGATCACCTCGCTGCGCAACGATCGCATGACCAGCTTCCGCGATCGCTTCCGCTCGGTCGACGTGCTCCTCATCGACGACATCCAGTTCATCGCACAGAAAGAGCGCACCCAGGAAGAGTTCTTCCACACCTTCAACGCGCTGCATGAGTCGATGCGCCAGATCGTCATCGCCTCGGACCGTCCGCCGAAGGAGCTCGCGGAGATCGAAGACCGGCTGCGCTCGCGCTTCGAGTGGGGCCTCATCGCCGACATTCAGCCGCCCGATCTCGAAACCAAGGTCGCCATCCTGCAGAAGAAAGCCGAGAGCGAGCAGGTGGTTCTGCCCACGGACGTCGCGCTCTTCATCGCGTCCAACGTGCGCACCAACGTGCGCGAGTTGGAGGGCGCACTGGTGCGGCTCATCGCGTGGTGCCAGCTCAACCGCATGGAGATCACGCTCACGACCACACAGCAATGCCTCAAGCAGTTCATCGACATGCAGGTTCGCAAGATCACCATCGAGGCCATCCAGCGCGCCGTCGCCGAGCAGTTCGGCATGAAGGTGAGCGACCTGAAGCAGAAGAACAACTCGCGCAACGTGGTCGTTCCGCGCCAGATCGCGATGTATCTCGCCAAGCAAATGACCGAGGCCAGCCTGCCCGAGATCGGCCGCCAGTTCGGCAACAAGCACCACACCACCGTGATGCACTCCATCGGCAAGATCGACGAGCTGCGCCGCACCGACAAGGACCTGCACCGCACGCTGAATAAGCTGCAGGAGCAGTTGAACGGTTAAGTCAGTTCGAAGTTAGTAAGTCGAAGGCCGCGCCCAGCGCGGCCTTCGCTATTTTGGCCCAATCTTCATTAACTCGACGAACTCCCGTTGAAACTTCGGCAAGTCTAAGTCCACTTGCGCATGAACTAAGCGCACACCCGTCGCCGGCTTGAGCTTCTCCGTCCATGTGAGCGTGTCGCCGTACGTCGGCCCGTGGTCGATGTCCATATCCATGTAGACAACTTTTTCTTTGGTAACAAGCGTCGGGTCGAGCCACGCGCAGGCCGCCAGTTCATCCCACAGGTAGTAGCGGTCCTGGCTCCACGCGGCAATGTAGCGTGCGGTCGGCGACGGCGATTTCGCAATCTCGTCGAGCATCGCCTGGGTAAATGGCGCCTTGATCGATACATCCACCGTAGTCACATCGATGCGCGGCCACGCGGCGCGCAGCACAATGTGCGCCGCCTCGGGATCGAACCAGAAGTTGAACTCGTGGCGCGGATTGGTGGCGAACTCAGGATCGGCCGTCTGCGGATTGAGGCTGCCGCCCATGAGCACAATACCCTGCGTGAGCGCAGCAAATTCCGGATCGATCGAAATGGCCAGCGCAATGTTCGTCATCGGCCCAGCCGCATAAATCGTCACCTGATGCGGATGCGCATGCACCTGGCGAATGAGGAAATGCACAGCATCCTCGTCGATGGGCTTGAGACTCGGTGCGCCCTCGGGCAGCTTAGGCACAAAGTAGGGGCCGTGGCCCTGCGCCGCATCGGAGACCACGGGCGTGCCGTCGAGCATCGTGCTCACAGCGTTGCCCCACGCGCCCAGCCACACCTGTTTGCCCACCAGCGCTTCGTCGAGTTCCGTCTCGCGCTGCGTACGGACCAGCGGAAACACCGCACCCCTCGCCACCGGCACATCGCCGTGCCCGGTCAGCTCCAGCATGCGCAGCGTGTGCTCCGTCTCCTCGTCCCGCCACGCGTTGCCCGTCACCATGGTGATGCCCAGCACCTGCACCTGCGGTGCCTGCAGCAGCACAAGCATCGCCATCTGGTTCGAGCCGCCCGGGCCCGAGCCATCCTGATCTATCAGCACCAGACGCTTCTGCGCCGCGCACACACTCGCAGCGAGAGCAAAGAGAAGCAGGGATTTTGCGAGTCTCATGGTGGGTATTGTGGCATACCCACCGGGAAGAGCTACCGCCGCCCAAACCCGCGCGGCTTCACCGGAGCCGCCACCGGCAGATCGGTCTTGCCCGCGGGATAGACGGCTAGAAAGCGGTCCTGCCCCTCGCCCTGGCTCGCCGTTTCCACGCCTTCAAGGGACTTGAAAGACATATGCAGCAGCCTGCGCTCGCGGCTGTTCATCGGCGGGAAAGCATAAGGCACGCCCGTGCGGATTACCTTCTCAGCCGCGGTCTCGGCAGCCATGCGCAGTTCCTGCGCGCGCAGAGCCTTGAAGTTACCGGCATCGAAGCTGATTAGGTCATGCTCGCGCTGATCAAGCCGCAGCATCTGCGCGGCAACCGTTTCCAGCGCGCGCAGCAGTTCGCCGTTGTGCTGCGTCACCAGCGGCACATCGGGCCCGCCCAGCTCGACATAAATCTGGCGCGCCTCCAGCCCCTCGGGGTCGCGCGCGCCGTCGCCGGCCATGATGCGGTACTTGAGGCGCAGTCCGCCCAGCTTGTTGAGGGAAGAAAGGAATCCAGCGATCTTTTGGGCAGCGTCCTGCAGGTCGGCTATCGGCATAACGGATTAGTATCGCAGAACGGCCCGCTGCGGCGATGCGGGAAAACGCGATTTGAGATGCTGCATCGGCCGGATGCTACCTTGAAGATGCCGCGGCACGTCCCGCGATCAGTTCTCCATGCGTACACTTTGCATCTCTCTTCTGCTGTGTCTGGCCACACTGGCGCGCGCCCATGCCCAGGGCGGCCCTCCGTTCATCACGGACGATCCCGGCACGCCCGGCAACCGCCATTGGGAAATCAACATCGGCTGGCTCGGCAGCCACAATCCCGCCGCAGGCAACTATCAACTTCCCGACCTCGATATCAATTACGGCTGGGGAGACCGCGTGCAGTTGAAATACGAAATTCCGCTGGCCGTTTCGGAAGACGCGAACCACACCACGATTGCAGGCCTCGGCGAATCGTTTCCCGGCGTCAAGGTGCGCCTCTACGAGCACCACACGCCCGGCGAGAAACCCACCGACGAGAACATGAACTTCTCGCTCGGCACCTACCCGCAGGTCTACATCAACAACCCCACCAGCGCTGTCCGCCGCGGCCTGGTGGAGACCGGCCCGCAATATTACCTGCCGCTCGAAGCAACCTGGAAGCTTGGCCCCCTCGCCTTCGATGGCGAGATCGGCCACTGGTTCGGCAATCGCCACGTGCCCGATCGCTGGGGCCGCGGGCTGATCGCGGGCCACGAATTCAGTGACCGCTTCGAACTCTACGGCGAAATTTACGATCTGCAGGATGCGAATCGCATCGACGGCGCGCCCAAGCAGCGCGCCTTCACCGCGGACATCGGCGGCCGTCAAACGCTCGATCGCGCAGGCCACCTGCGGCTACTCTTCATGGCCGGCCGCGCGCTTCAAGCCGTGTCACGCTCCAACAGCCAGCCGGACTGGACAGCCTATATCGGCGTGCAAATCCTTCTCGGACCGAAGGAGCAGGAAGTCCCCGGCCAAACTCCGTAGACAAAATGGGAGAATGGAGCCATGCCTTCCCAGTCTCCGCTTGCGCTCACTGCCGCACAGGCCCGCATCCTCGGCGCGCTTCTTGAAAAAGAAGCGACGACACCCGAGTATTACCCGCTCTCGTTGAATGCACTGGTCAATGCCTGCAATCAGCGTTCGAATCGAGAGCCGGTGATGGACCTCGACGAAGAAGAGGTGCGGCAGGCGCTGCATGGCCTCGAAGATCTGCGTCTCGCCGGCCCCGCGCGCACTGCCGATGGGCGCGTAGCCAAGTACGAGCACTGGCTGGGCGAGGCCTTCAACTTCACCCGCGCGGAAATCGCCCTGCTCTGTGTCCTCCTCTTGCGCGGCCCGCAAACGCCGGGCGAGCTGCGCGGACGCACCGAACGTATGCATCGCTTCGAAGAGATCGGCGACGTGCTGGCAGGCTTGCAGAAGCTGATGGAGCGGGAGCTGTCCATCGCCGCCGTTCTTCCCCGCCAGCCGGGCACAAAGGAATCGCGCTACGCGCATCTGCTGTCCGGGCCGGTCGAGGCGGCACCGTTAGCAGCCGCGCCACCAGCTCATGCATCAAGCGCGCCCGGAGATGACGAACGCATCGCACAGCTCGAAGCCGCAGTCGCTGCGCTACGCCAGGAAGTCTCCGACCTCCGCGCGAAAATCGACAATCTATTTGGAGATTAGTGCGCCTTGCGCGCCGCCCGCTGCGGAAAAATCAAGACACAGATCACAATCGCCACAAGCAGGATGCCCGATGCCGCATACCGGCTCTGGTTGAATCCACCCATCGACAGCGGCTTGTCCAGCAGGTCGCCCACCACCGCGCCCAGCGGCCGCGTGAGAATAAACGCCGCCCAGAACAGCACCGTGCGCGAAATCTTCGTCCAGAAATAAAGCGCCGCAATCACCAGCAGCAGCGAGCCAAATAGGATGGTCCCGCCCAGGTATCCAAGGCCGGCATCGTCGGCCGACCAGTCGCCTAGAGCCGTGCCCAGCGTCTGCGAAAACATGATAGTAACCCAGTAGAATATCTCGGACTTCTTCGATTGCACCGTATCCACGGCGACCGATCCCGCCGACCAGTACCAGACACCGAGAGAGCCCATCAGCAGGACGAACAGCGTGGCGCTGCCGCCCGCGTAGCCCATGCCCAGCGAGCGATCGGCGAGGTCCGCCATCGTGGTGCCCACAGTCGTTGTCGCAATGATCGTGAACCAATAGAGAAAAGGATGAAAGCGCTTGGCCAGTACCTGCGCGGTCACGGCAGCAAGAAAAATGGCCGCGAAGATCAGCGTACCCACCAGGTAGCCGAGATTCATCGACATGGTGACCGTGTCGCCGCCGGTCTCGCCCAGCGTGGTGCACAGAATCTTGATGACCCAGAAGCCGATCGTGACGGCCGCAACCTTGCTCAGCTGCGCGCCGTCACCGGCGACTCCCTCTTGCTTCAATGCTTCCATCTCAGGCTCCAATATTGGATTGGACGTTGAGATCGCGGTCAAAGTCTACACAAGCTCGCAGCCGGCGAACCAGTAGCCGATTTCGAACGCCGCAGTATCTTCCGCATCGGAGCCGTGAATCGCATTCTCCTGAATTGAACCGGCGAACTTTTTGCGAATAGTACCTTCCTCCGCATTGGCCGGATTCGTTGCGCCCATCAGCTTGCGCAGGTCGGCGATCGCGTTGTCCTTCTCGAGCACCATCAGGAAGAGCGGACCCGAGGACATGAACTCGCAAAGCTCGCCAAAGAATGGTCGGCTGCTGTGCACGTGATAGAAGCCCTCGGCCTGCTTCTTTGAAATGGAAGCCTTCTTGATGGAAACAATCTTGAACCCGGCCTTTTCAATCTCTGCGATGATGGCCCCGGTATAGCCCTTGCGGACCGCGTCTGGTTTCACGATGCTGAACGTGCGCTGCGCCACTCGAATACACTCCTGACAGGCCTTCAGGCCCACACTCCATTGTAGCGGGCCGCACGGACGCGAGCGCAATCTGCTAGATTGTCGAACATGTCCCGCGTCTGGCCTTTGCGCTCTCTGCTGCTCACCCTGATCGTCGCCGCCCCTGCCCTCACCTTCTGCCAGAGCGCGCCGTCTCATTCCGATGACCTGCGCGTCTTCGATCCGTCGCTGGTCGATAAATCCGTGGACCCCTGCGACAACTTTTACCGTTACAGTTGCAACAACTGGTTCAAGAAGAATCCACTTCCGCCAGACCAGATTGCCTACGGCCGCTTCACGGAGCTTGATGAGCTGAACCGGCTGCACCTCAAACAGATTCTCGAGCAGGCCGCAGTTCCCTCCCCGGCGCGCACCGCAAACGAGCAGAAGATCGGCGACGAATACGCCAGTTGCATGGACACGGCAGCGATCGACAAGGCCGGCCTCACACCCCTGCAGCCTGAGCTGGATCGCATCGCGGCCCTTCAGTCCGCCGCCGGCCTGCCCGCGCTGCTGGCGCATCTGCAGGCCATCGGCGTGAATGCCTTCTTTGACATGGGCTCCAGCCAGGACTATGACAACGCCAGCAGCGTCATCAGCGCCTATGGCGCCGCCGGCCTCGGCCTGCCGGAGCGCGATTACTACACGCGCACCGACGCGAAGTCTGTCGAGCAGCGCCAGCAGTATGTCGACCACGTCCACCGCATGTTCGTGCTGGCAGGCGAGACTCAAGTGCAGGCCCAGGCCGACGCCGAAACAGTTTTGGCCATCGAAACGCGGTTGGCCAAAGCATCGCTCACCATCACCGAGGAGCGCGACCCGCAGAACGTCAACCACCCCACCGATGTAGCAACCTTCGGCAAGATGCTGACGAATTTCTCCCTGCCTGCCTATGTTGCTGCTGCCCATGCGCCAGCCGCCGGCAAAATGAACGACGCGCAGCCAAAGTTTTTCGCCGAGTTCAACACCATGATTGCGGACACCCCGCTTGATCAGATCAAGACCTATCTCCGCTGGCACCTGCTGCACGCCTTTGCTGGCACCAGCATGCCGTCGAGCTTCGATGAGGAATCCTGGCGCTTTTACGCCCACGAGCTGAACGGCGCGGAGAAGCAGCAGGATCGCTGGAAACGCTGCACGGAGCGCGTGGATTGGGAGATGGGCGAAGCCATGGGGCAGGTCTATGTGGCGAAGTATTTCCCGCCTTCGTCCAAGCAGCGCGCGCTCACCATGACCCTCGCGATTGAGCAGGCCATGGACAAGGATCTCAATCAGCTCGACTGGATGAGTCCCGAGACCAAGGTCAAGGCCGAAGCCAAGCTGCACGCCGTGATGAACAAGATCGGCTACCCCGATAAATGGCGCGACTATTCGAAACTCAAGATCGTCCGTGGCGACGTACTCGGCAACCAGCAGCGCGTCCACGGGTTCGATACGGCGCGCGATCTGGCCAAGATCGGCAAGCCCGTCGACAAGGGCGAATGGTTCATGTCGCCGCCGACGGTGAACGCTTATTACGATCCCCAGCAGAACAACGTCAACTTCCCGGCCGGATACTTTCAACCACCCTTCTTCAGCGCGAAGGAAGATGACGCCGCCAACTACGGCGACATGGGCTCGACCATCGGCCACGAGCTGACCCACGGTTTCGACGATGAGGGCCGTCAGTTTGATCTCGACGGCAATCTGAAGGACTGGTGGACCAAGGACGACGAGCAGAAGTTCAACGATCGCGCGGAGTGCATGGTCAAGCAATATGACGCGATCGAAGCCGTACCCGGCGTGCACCTGAACGGCAAGCTCACGCTCGGCGAGAACCTGGCCGACCTCGGCGGCCTGTGGCTCGCGTGGATCGCATGGCAGGACGAAGTCCACGCGCAGCACGCTGACATGCACGCAACGCTCGACGGCTACACGCCCGACCAGCGCTTCTGGATTGCCTACGCGCAGCAGTGGTGCACGCAGACGCGTCCCGAACAGCTCCGCACGCAGGCCGAGACCGATCCGCACGCGCCCGACGAGTACCGCGCCAACACCGTGCTCAGCGATCTGCCGCGAGTTTGCCAAGAGCTTCAGTTGCAAGAAGACAGACAAGATGGTGGCAGCAACGCCGTGCCGCGTCTGGTGACAGAACAGCTTCTAGTAGGAACATGAAGGCCCGCCAAATCGGCGGGCCTTCGTATTGCTGTGTCAATAGCTGTCTTACTTGCCGATCGCTCTTGCCAGCGTCTCGCCCATCTCTGCCGGGGAAACGACAACGTGGATTCCGGCTGCTTCCATTGCCTTCATCTTGCTGGCGGCAGTACCTTCGCCGCCTGAGATGATCGCGCCGGCGTGGCCCATGCGGCGGCCCGGAGGCGCGGTCTGGCCGGCGATGAAGCCAACCACCGGCTTCTTCACGTTGGCCTTGACCACACGCGGCCGCTTCATCTCGGCCGACCCGCCAATTTCGCCGATCATGATGATGGCCTCAGTGCCCGGATCGTCGTTCAGCAGGCGCAGTGCATCGATGTGCGTTGTGCCGATGATCGGGTCGCCGCCAATGCCGATCGCGGTCGATTGCCCAATCCCGCGCTGCGTGAGCTGATGCACCGCTTCGTAGGTCAGCGTGCCCGACTTCGAGACGATGCCGACCGTTCCCTGCTTGTGAATGCGGCCGGGCATGATGCCGATCTTCGCCATGCCGGGCGAAATCACGCCGGGGCAGTTCGGTCCGATGAGCCGCGACTTCGAAGTCTTCAGCTTCGCCCACACCTTCACCATGTCCAGCGTCGGAATGCCCTCGGTGATGCAGACAATCAGCGGAATGCCCGCGTCTTCTGCTTCGAGAATGGCATCGGCCGCGAACGGCGGTGGCACAAAAATCATCGTCGCGTTGGCGCCGGTTTCCTTCACCGCATCGCTCACGGTGTTGAACACCGGCCAGCCCTCGTGCTTGGTCCCGCCCTTGCCGGGCGTCACGCCGCCCACAACCTTGGTCCCGTACTCCGCGCAGCCAAGCGCGTGAAAAGTGCCTTCTTTGCCGGTGATGCCCTGCACGATGAGTCGAGTGTCGTTGTTTACCAGAACCGCCATGTACAAGCTCCTAGCTGCTAGCTTCTAGCTCTCAGCTTTTCTTGCCGAGAGAGGCAATCAAAGCTCCCAGCATCTTCGATGTCTCGATGCAGAGTGCTTCAGCGTTGCGAAGCGTCTCTTCATCACCGAACTTCAATCTCTTTGCCAGCAAAAGCTGGGTGTGAACTTCGTAGGCTGAACCCTGCGCAAAGCACAAGAACTGTTTGAACTCGTCCTCTGTTGACCTGCCTCGCCCTTCTGCAATGTTGCTCGCAACCGAAATGCTCGCTCGACGCATCTGAGATGTCAGGCCGTACAACTCTTCTTTTGAAAACGACTTCGTCAGAAGATAAACACTCTCTGACAATTCCATTGCTCTTTGCCAAACGGTCAGATCCTGAAAAGCCTGCGCCATTTCCCTGCCTCAGTCGCCGCGATCGAGCTAGCAGCTAAAAGCTAGCGGCTAGAAGCTGCCTTCACCACAAGCTTCGCGGCATCCTTCATCGTTGCGCCCACCTCGAAGTTCAGGCCCGACTCCTTCAGAATCTTGCGGCCTTCCTCAACGTTCGTGCCTTCCAGCCGCAGCACGATCGGCACCTTCACGTTCAGCTTCTTCGCCGCTGCCACCACACCGGTCGCGAGCCGGTCCACACGCAGAATGCCGCCAAAGATGTTGATGAAGATCGCCTTCACATTCGTGTCCGAAAGCAGAATCTCGAAGGCGTGCTCAATCTGTTCCTGAGTGGCCCCGCCGCCCACGTCGAGAAAATTCGCAGGGCTGCCGCCGGCGTACTGAATAATGTCCATCGTCGCCATCGCCAGGCCCGCGCCATTCACCATGCAGGCAATGGAGCCATCGAGTTTGATGTAGTTCAGCGCATACTTGCTGGCCTCGACTTCAAGCGGGTCTTCCTCGGCCACGTCGCGCAGCGCCTTGATGTCCGCATGGCGGAAGAGCGCGTTGTCGTCGAAGTTGATCTTCGCGTCCAGCGCAAACAGCTTGTCATCCTTCGTGGTGATGAATGGGTTGATCTCGAGCAGCGAAGCGTCGGTGTCGACGAACGCCTTGTAGAGGGCCTGGAAGAAGGCCACGGCCTGATTGATCTGCGTCGGCTTGAGCCCCAGCGCAAACGCCAGCTTGCGTGCCTGCCATGCGCCAAAACCAACCGCCGGATCGATCGCCTCTTTATAGATAGCCTCAGGCGTCTTCGCCGCAACCTCTTCGATCTCCATCCCGCCGGCCTGCGACGCCATAAAAACCAGCTTGCCGTTAGCGCGGTCGAGCACAATGCCGAGATATAGCTCGCGGTCAATCGCGGCAGTCTCTTCGATCAGCAGCCGCTGCACCTTCTGCCCCTGCGGACCGGTCTGGTGTGTCACCAGCTGCATGCCGAGAATATTCTTCGCATACTGCTCGGCATCGTCGCGCGTCTTGGCAACCTTCACGCCGCCACCTTTGCCGCGGCCTCCGGCATGAATCTGCGCCTTCACCACCACGCCGCTCGCGCCCTCTGAAAACAGCTTGCGCGCCACGTCGTTGGCTTCTTCCAGCGTGTTGGCTACTTCGCCCTTGGGCACGGCGACGCCATACTTCGCCAGGATTTCTTTCGCCTGATACTCGTGAATTTTCATCTTGGTTGGGACCGATCCCGTCCGCTGAGGTTGGAGTGCGCGGTCCAGCGCTAGAAGAGCGCGCGAAGAACGCGACCGTGACAGCGGCATCTCAAATACTATCTTGCGCGCCAAACCCCTCGCAAACGCGCGCAGGCCGTTTTATCCCATCGGAGCGACGCTGCCGGGAAGCACAATTACCATATTGAGAGATGAGCGTACTCAAAGAACATTTGAAGCCGCTGGCCGAGGACGGCACGGCCTTGACGCGGGAGCAAGCCGCGGCTGTGCTCGATGAAATTCTCTCCGGCGCGGCCAGCGACGTGGAAACCGCCGCGCTGCTTGCAGTGCTCTCCACGCGCGGCGAGCAGGCGCCCGAGCTGGCGGGCTTCGTCGACGCAATGCGTGCCCGCGCCGTGGGACTGCCGTTGACAGACGCAGAGCGCGCCGAGCTTGTGGACACCTGCGGCACCGGCGGCGGCGGCCCGCTCACCTTCAATATCTCCACTGGCGCGGCCCTGGTCGCCGCAGCCGCTGGCGCAAAGGTCGCCAAGCACGGCAATCGCGCCGTCACCTCGCAAGCCGGCTCGGCCGACGTGCTCGAAGCCCTCGGGGTGCCCATCACGCTGGGGCCAGAGCTCGCCGCAGCATGCCTGCGCGAGACGGGCTTCATGTTTTTGTTCGCGCCGCTCTATCATCCGGCCATGAAAGCCGTCGGGCCGCTCCGCAAGGCGCTCGGCTTTCGCACAATTTTCAACTTGTGCGGCCCGCTCACCAACCCCGCCGGTGCACGCGCCCAGGTCATCGGCGTCCTTGCGCCCAGCCGCGTTCTGCTGGTGGGCCGCACCCTGGCCACGCTGGGATCGAAGCGCGCCTTTGTCGTCCACGGCACTGACGGCATCGACGAGCTGACCACAACCGGCGAGTCGGTCGTCGCGCGCATTGAGGAGTCCGAGGACGGTACGCCACACTTGAAAGCCGCGCGCATCACGCCGGAGATGGCCGGCCTTCCCCGCTCCACGCTTGATCAGTTCACCGGCACCGATGTGGCCACCAACGCTTCCCTGCTCTACGACGTGCTCACCGGCATCTCCGGCCCCCGCCGCGACATCGTCCTGCTCAATGCCGCCGCCGCCCTCGTCGCCGCCGGCCTCGCGAACGATCTGAAGGAAGGCGTGGCGCAGGGTGCCGAGGCCATCGACTCGGGCCAAGCTGCGGCGACCCTCGCCAAGCTGCGCCAGTTCGGCGAGAAGTACAAAAAGCCCGCAGAGTAGTCTCTTTCTCGTGGGGCCCGCGCGGCCAAAGCTACGGAAAGAGTTCTCCAAACCTCACGCAACCGCGCTCTTCCCAAGCAAAGGAGTCCCCTCATGAAGACCGCTCAGGCATTCGCTCTCGCATCGATTCTCTCCGTGCCCGCCATTGCGCACGCGCAGCAGCCCGGCCAACCCGAGTTGAAAATCGACTCCACCAATCGCACCCTCGCGGTGCGAGGCAACGAGAGCGTCTCCGTCGACCCAGAAATCGCCATCCTGCACATTGGCTTTGATACGCAGCCCGAAGACGCAAAATCCGCGTATGCCGAAGGCGCACGCACCTCCAACGCCATCATCGCCGCCGTCAAGCAGGCCGGAATTCCCGAAAACGCCATCCACAGCGAGTCCCAGTATCTAAGCCGCGACTGGAGCAAGCCGCACAAGTTCACGCTGACCCAGCAGTGGACCGTGAAAGTGCCTCCGGAGCGCGCTGCCGAGATCCTCGACATCGCCGTCACCGCCGGAGCAACAAACAGCGGCGACATCGATTGGACCGTGAAGGACGACCACGCTCTCCAAGCGCAGGCCCTCGACAAGGCCTCCGCGCGTACCCGCGAGAACGCCGAGGTGCTTGCCAAGGGCATGGGCGTCCGCCTCGGCCCGCTCCTCTATGCCAGCAACGAAGTTGGCACGCCGGTGCTTCCCCGCGTGCGCGTCATGAGCGCCTTCAGCGCGGAAGCAAAAACCGCGAACCAGCCACTCGCCATCGAGCCGCACAAGGTCGACGCCGAGGCCACCGTCTACGCCGTCTTCGCCATCGAGTAGCGCCGGAAAGCGGGCCGTTTTACCATAGAAGCGTTATGCCGTTTCCCATCAAAACCTGTGCCGTCTGCGGAGAGGAGTTTGAGCTGAGGCCCGGTAAGCCGGGCTTCGCCAATCGCTGCCCCGCCTGCAGTGAACCCGAAGAAGCTGGCGCGCCCGGCTCGAGCCTTGCCAGCGGCGACAGCGAGCTGAACGCCGCCCGCCGCAACGCCATGCGCGACATGCTCTACCGCAAGGAGAGCTAACGCCCATCTCTCAGCGCTGATACCACTGCTTCTGCTTGCCAAGCTGGAGCCCGTTTTCAATCAGGATCGCCGCGCAGCCAAAGAGCATGGCGAGATCGGTACGGGCCTCGTGCAGAAATCCCAGTAGACCCATGCGGCCACCATGGGGCGGCTCAAATCGCCACAGGTGATGCCCCAGCAGGATCGGAACCTTGGTGGTGATGAGCGCGACCAAGATGATTACCAGCAGCGCCAGCGCCGCGTCCCCGGCATAAATGCCGAAAATTGTCGCCGCCCCAGCCACAATCTCAATCACCGCAACCATGGGCGCAAGCACTCCCGGCAGCGGCAGCCCGATGCGAAGAAACCGCCCGGCGCCCAGCTCCGCCGGCGCGACAAACTTGAGAATCCCCTCGGTCAGAAACACCACGCCTACAATCACGCGAATCAGGATCATGGGGAGGTTTTTGCGCATGCAGGTGTGCTCCGGGAGTGCCGCAGGCCGGATACCTCACAGCATACTCCGTACGCGAATTCTGCTAGACCGGCTCGGCCAGCAGCCGCTCAATCTCCGCCGTCAGTGCCGCCGGTTTCCTGCGCGATCCAAAGCGCCCCGAGACATTGCCCTTGCGGTCGACCAGAAACTTCGCAAAGTTCCAGCCGATCCGGCTCATTCCGAGAAACCCTCGTCGCTGGTTCTTCAGAAACTGATACAGCGGATGCGCATCCGGCCCGTTGACGTCGATCTTGGCGAAGATTGGGAACGTGACCCCGTAATTGCGCTGGCAAAATGAGCCAATCTCGGCCGCCGAGCCAGGCTCCTGCGCGCCAAACTGATTCGAAGGGAAACCCAGCACGGCGAGGCCCCGATCCGCATAGGCGCGGTGCAGCTTCTCCAGGCCTTCGTACTGTGCTGTGTAGACACACTTGCTCGCCGTGTTCACAATCAGCACCACGCGCCCGCGCAGTTGGCCGAAATCAAAGCTGCCGCCGTCGAGCAGCGCCGCGGTAAAGCCGTAAATGCCGCCCTCGGGCTCCATCTTCTGCACAATTTGCCTCTCCACAGAGGATGTCATGTCCGGCGTTGGTGCGTCTAAACGGGATGCAGCGCAGCCATCCGAAAAGAAGCCGTGCGATAGGGGGCTCCACTGCGGCCCTGAACCCGCCCGGCTCCGGTAGACTGAGAGGGGTCCTCACAAGGACACCACTCCTGTCCGCAACCGACGGCTGCGAAACGGGATTCATGGATCGGGTTTGGTTCCAACCGCAACGCGCCGGGGTTTGGGCGGGGTGACCGCGGTCAAATATAATCAACCTTTCCTTGATGCCGTACCAGATTTTACGTAATGAGGGTGTGCATATTCTTCCCGTGAAGCTTTCTTCAGGACCGCACCAGTACTTGTGCTCGCCGCAGGACCTCAGCCCGGTGAAGATCAAGCACGCTTCCATCGCCCGCAGGCCGCGCTTCGCAGCCCGCCTGGCACAGCTTTCCCTGATTCTTGTTCTGGCATTTTCCGCCCTTGGAGCACTGGCTCAGAGCAGCGATACGATCGACCAGATCCGCGTCATCGGCAACCGTCGCATCCCCAAGGAAACCATCCTCGCCCGGCTGTTCACCCACCCCGGCGACACCTACGATCCGGTCTCCATCGAGCGCGACTTCAACTCCCTCTGGAACACCGGCTACTTCGAGGACCTCCGCATCGAGCGCGAAGACACCGACAAAGGCATCATTCTGAACGTGTTCGTCCGCGAGCGGCCCACCATCCGCGAGATCAACTACAAGGGCAACAACTCGGTCAGCACCTCCGATATCCTGGATCGCTTCAAGAAAGAGAAAGTCGGCCTCTCCGTTGAAGGCCAGTTTGACCCCACCAAGATCAAGCGCGCCGAGAGCGTGCTGCGCGAGCTGCTCGCCGAGCACGGCCACCAGTTCGCCACCATCAAGACCGAAGTCAAGACCATCCCCCCGGCCTCCGTACAGGTGAACTTCAACATCAAGGAAGGCCCGGTCGTAAAGGTGGGCCAGATCAAGTTCGACGGCAACCAGCACATCAGCTCGCTCGATCTGCGCCGGGCCATGAAGAATCTCAAGCCGGTCGGCATTCCCTACTCGCTCATCTTCGAGAACCTCTTCGCCAAGACATACGATTCCAGCAAGCTTGAAGAAGACTCCGAGCGCGTCCGTCAGGCCTATCGCGACAAGGGCTACTACACCGCTGCGGTCGAAGACCCCAAGACCCAGATCCGCGACGAAGGAGGCCTCAACTGGTTCACCTTCCGCCCCCGCACCGGCAAGCGCATCGACATCCTCTTACCCATTGAAGAGGGCGCGCGCTACCGCCTCGGCACCATCACTTTCACCGGAAACAAAGCCGTCCGCAACACCAGAGCCCTGCGCGCCACCTTCGCCATCAAGGACGGCGACTGGTTCAACGCCACCATCATTGGCAAGGGTCTGGACAACCTGAAGAAGGCCTACGGCCAGCTCGGTTACATCAACTTCGGCGCCATCCCCAAGCCGGTCTTCGATGAAGCCAAGAAGACCGTTTCGCTCGAGATCGACATCGACGAAGGCAAGCCCTTCTACGTGTCGCGCATCGAGTTCGAAGGCAACACCATCACCCGCGACAAGGTCATCCGCCGTGAACTCATGCTCGAAGAGGGCCAGGTCTACAACTCCCAGCTGTGGGAGTACAGCCTGCTGCGCCTCAACCAGCTCGAGTACTTCGAGCCATTGAAGGTCGAAGAAGACTCCGAGGCCCACCAGAACCCCGAAGCCGGCACCGTCGATCTGCTCCTCAAGGTCAAGGAAAAGGGCAAGAACTCCATCGGCCTCAACGGCGGCGTCAGCGGTCTCTCCGGCGCATTCCTTGGCGTCAACTACCAGACCAATAACTTCCTCGGCCTGGGCGAGACACTGAGCCTGCAGGGCAACCTGGGCAACGTGAGCCGCCAGTTCCTCTTCGGCTTCACCCAGCCCTACATCCGCAATCGGCCCATCAACGTCGGTTTCCAGATATTCAACAACAAGCAGGACTACAACGCGGCCAAGAACTACCAGGCCACCACCGGCCTCTCCGCGAATCTGTCCGCCGCACAGCAGTCGCTGACCCAGAACTACAACCAGGCCTCCACTGGCCTGAACTTCTCCGTCAGCTATCCGCTCAAGCGGCATGCCTTCCAGCGCTTGGGCTTTACCTACTCGCTCACCAAGTCCACCATCTCGGCGTTCAGCACCGCCTCGCAGACCTTCTTCCAGACCATCAGCTTCCGGTCCGGCATCCAGGGCTCCAACGCCCTCGCCGGCATCGTCTCCAGCACCGCGTCGTTCACTTACAGCTACAACACGGTCAATAACCCGCTCCGGCCGCGCAGTGGCAAAGAATATTCGGCGCTCTTCCAGATCTCCGGCCTCTACGGCAACATCCGCTACATCTCGCCGTCGGTCGCCTACAAGAGCTTCCGCTCCATGCACTACCTGATCCCCTCGGCCAACGGCCGTAACGTGCTCGGCCTCCGTGCCCAGCTCAGTTACGTGCAGGGCTTCGGAGGAGATGTAGCCCCGCCCCAGAACCGCTTCTACACCGGCGGCGAGTCGGATCTGCGCGGCTTCGACATTCGCGGCGCCACGCCCTACGGATATGTGCCCAATCGCGTCAACGTCCAGTTGACCAACCCCGACGGCACCTGCGTACCCCGCGACCCGAACAATCCGCAGCTGAACCAGTGCATCGTGGTGCCCATTCCGGTCTACGGCATCGCCTCCATCGGCGGCGACACCAGCTTCACCGCCAACGCCGAGTACCGCATCCCCATCGCTGGCCCGGTCACCTTCTCCTTCTTCGATGACTTCGGCGTCGACGTCGCGCTCAACAAGGGCCAGCTCAAGCAGAGCCCGGAGGGCTTCGCCACCCTGACCGCGCCGCTCTATGGCTGCCCGGTCTACAACAACGGCTCCTGCCAGGGCGGTATCCCCGGCACCGAGGTCGGCTTCCAGCGCGACATTCGCCCCATCAGCGGAACCAATTTCGTCCCCCGCATGTCTCTCGGCGGCGAGCTCGGCGTCATCATGCCCATCGTAAACGCGCCGTTCCGGCTCTACTTCGCCTACAACCCCCTGCGCCTGTACGAGCGGCCCTATTGCAACGACGTCAAGCTCGGCGGCAAGGTCGAGAGCTGCTCCGCGGAGCTCATCACCCGAGACCTGTTCCCGCCCGGCGGCGCAGGCGATTACACCTACCAGGAGTCGATCGAAGCCTATGGAGCGCAGAACCTCTTCCGCGAACCGCGCAAGACATTCCGCCTCACGGTTTCGACCACCTTCTAGTCTTCATGCATTACGCGCCGCGTCCGGAAAATCGGGCGCGGCGTTTGACCGTAAGGAGTCCATCACCATGAATCGTCCCACTGCACTCGCTGCTGTCCTGCTTGCCGGGTTTGCCCTGCACTCTTCTGCACAAACCGCAGCCGCCGGCTCCGCCAAGGTCGCCGTCATCGCCTTCCAGAGCGCCGTCACTCAGACCAACGAGTTTCAGCGTGACTTTGCTGACCTGCAAAAGAAGTACGAGCCCAAGCGCGAAGAGTTGAAGACGCTGAACGACCAGGTCGACGCACTCAAGAAGCAGCTCCAGGCTCAGGCCGACACCCTCAGCGACGCCGACCGCGAAAGCCGCACCCTCACCATCAACGACAAAGAGACGCTGCTCAAGCGCACCGAGCAAGACGACCAGACCGACTTCCAGCAGGACATGCAGCAGACCTTCAACGGCGTGGCCACCAAGGTCGGCAATGTGCTGGACGAGTACGCCAAGCAGCATGACTACACGCTGGTGCTCGACGGCGGCAATCCCGACGCCCAGCTGGTGCTCTTCGTCGGCCCCGGCACCGACATCACCAAGGCCGTCATCGACGCCTACAACGTGAAGTCCGGCGTACCCGCGCCTCCGCCGTCAGCCGCTTCGGCGCCGCGTCCCTCAGCTCCGCGCCCCTCCACCACTCATCCTGCTCCGCAGCACTGAGCGGCAGCGTACTTCAAACCGCAAGGGGAGCCGCGCGCTCCCCTTCTTCTTTGCGGTCCATTCCTATCTGATGCATCCTGCCTGAATCCCATGCCGGGTCCCAATGGCGCGGATTTGCCGTATAATTCCATCTAGTTCCTGCTGATGTCTCCATCCGCGTCTTTGCCGCCCTGCCCAAGCCCGGGCCGGGTTCCCCAAGAAGGAGCGAGAGGTTTATCAGGACGCACAGGTTTGTTTGCGCGCCGCGTCGCGCACAGAGATCCAGGAATTCTGAAGGAGTTTTTCACTCGAATGAAGCGCACGCTTGCACTCACTCTCACTCTGGCTTCGGGCCTCGCCCTGAATGCCGTCGCACAAGTTCCCGCAGCTCCCACCCCGGCTGCCGCAGCCGCGCCTGCCGGCCCCGCCAAGATCGCCGTCATCGCTTTCCAGGTGGCCGTGGCCCAAACTAATGAAGGCCAGCGCAACTTCGCCGACCTGCAGAAGAAGTACGATCCCAAGCGCCAGCAGCTCAAGGCGCTCAGCGATGAGGTCGAGACCCTCACCAAGCAGTTGCAGACCCAGGGCGGCACGCTGAGCGAAGCCGAGCGCGCCAACCGTGCCAAGACCATCGACGACAAGAAGAAGCAGTTGCAGCGTGATGCCGAAGATGCGCAGAACGACATGCAGCAGGAGATGCAGGAGCTCTACAACGGCCTGGCCTCCAAGGTCTACGACGTGCTCGCCGACTACTCCAAGACCCACGGCTACACTCTGGTGCTCGACGTGGCCCAGCAACAGACCCCGGTGCTTTACGCCAGCGAGTCCACCAACATCACCAAGGCTGTGATCGACGCCTACAACACCAAGTCGGGCGTGCCGGCTCCTCCGGCGGCGCCGCCTTCGGCTCCCGCTCCGGCCAAGACCCCCGGCGCAGGCAAGTAGTCGACCCCGCACCACCACAAAGGCCCCGCACGCGGGGCCTTTGCTTTTGACATGTCTCTATCCAGGAATTCCACACGGCTTCCTGTGGAAAAAACTGTGGATCGCCGCGCGGATTTATTGCGAGAAAAGTCCCGCTTTCCCCTTGCCAAGCATCCGACTATTCTGGTAAACGATTTAACTCTTTATTTATCTGAGAGAAGCGCGGCCCGGTCGGGACGCTGAAAACGCGCGGCTGCGAGCTTCTCTAAAGGTCCCCGGCACAAAGCTTTCCACAATTTGCCATTACAGAAAATTAAATATTTGAAAGCGTAACCGCGAGTTCGGCACTACTTTTGCTGGTCCTCGCCCACTCGAAGCACCGCCAGAAACGCCTCCTGCGGAATATCCACTTTCCCGATCCGCTTCATGCGTTTCTTGCCTTCTTTCTGCTTCTCCAGCAGCTTGCGCTTACGGGAAATGTCGCCGCCATAGCACTTCGCCAGCACGTTCTTGCGCAGCGCGCTCACCGTCTCGCGGGCCACAATCTTCGCTCCAATCGCCGCCTGGATCGCCACCTCGAACTGCTGCCGCGGAATCAGCTCACGCATCTTCGCCACCAGCGCCTTGCCGCGCTCGTAGGCAAAGTCCCGATGCACGATGATCGAAAGCGCATCCACCGGCTCGCCCGACACCAGAATGTCCAGCTTCACCATCGGCGAAACCCACTCGCCCGCAAGCTGATAATCGAGCGATGCGTAGCCGCGCGAGATCGACTTCAGCCGGTCATAGAAATCCAGCACGATCTCATTCAGCGGCAGCTCATAAGTCAGCATCACGCGCGTCGGCGTCACATATTCAAAGTTGATCTGCCGCCCGCGCTTCTCTTCCACCAGCTTGAAGATCCCGCCGACATACTCCTCATTGGTCAAAATCTTCGCCGTGATCACCGGCTCGCGAATCGCCTCAATATTGGTCGGGTCCGGCCAGCGCGAGGGATTGTCCACTTCAACTGCGCTCCATCGGTAAGCGTGATGTGATAGCGCACGCCCGGCGCCGTCGTAATCAGGTCGAGCTCGTACTCGCGCTCCAGCCGCTCCTGGATGATCTCCATGTGCAGCAGGCCAAGAAAGCCGCAGCGAAATCCAAAGCCCAGCGCCACCGAGCTCTCCGGCTCAAAGAAAAATGACGAATCGTTGAGCCGCAATTTCTCCAGCGCATCGCGCAGCAGCGTGTGTTCATGCGAGTCCACGGTATAGAGGCCGGAAAAGACCATCGGCTTGATGTCTTCAAACCCCGGCAATTGCGTAGTCGCAGGCCGCGCGTCTTCCGTCACCGTATCGCCAATGCTTGCGTATCCGCCTACATTTTTGATCGTCGCCGCGAAGAAGCCCACTTCGCCCGCGCGTCAGCTCAGCCAATCTCCACCGGCTTGGGCATCAGCACGCCCATCGAGTCAACATCGAAAGACCTTGCCGTTCGACATCAACCGGATGCGCTGGCCCTTGCGCATCGTGCCCTGCATCACGCGCACCAGCACAATCACGCCGCGATACGCATCGAACCACGAATCGAAGATCAGCGCCTGCAGCGGTGCATCGGGATCGCCCGTGGGCGGCGGCAGCCGATGCACGATCGCTTCCAGCACCTCTTCCACGCCCTGGCCCGTCTTGGCGCTCACCGGAATCGCATCCGTCGCGTCCAGCCCTACAGCCTGTTCAATCGCCTCCTGCGTGCGCACAATGTCGGCCGAGGGCAGATCGATCTTGTTGATGACGGGAATGATTTCCAGGCCGTGATTGATCGCCAGATACGCATTCGCCAGCGTCTGCGCCTCAACGCCCTGGCTGGCATCCACCACCAGCAGCGCGCCCTCGCATGAGGCCAGCGAGCGCGAAACCTCGTAGCTGAAGTCCACATGCCCCGGCGTGTCGATCAGGTTAAGCTGGTAGGTTTGCCATCATGCGCCTTGTACATCATGCGCACCGCGTGCGCCTTGATGGTGATGCCGCGCTCGCGCTCCAGATCCATGGCGTCCAGAATCTGCGCCTGCATCTCGCGCCCTGTCACCGAGCCGGTCAATCTCCAGCAGACGGTCGCTCAGCGTCGACTTGCCGTGGTCGATGTGGGCAATGATGGCGAAATTGCTAAGGAAGCGTGCGTCCATGCGGGGTAAACAGAAGAGGACATCTGCGCCGATCGGCGCGCGATGCCTCCATGGCATAGCTTATCATCGGCAAAGGGTATTCCCTCGCACTGCGATTCCGGTTTGCGGCCGGTTGGCTGCACGTTTCTTTTTTTGAATTGCTCATGAGCAAAGCTCGTCTTCGTACATATCGAACGGCTGCCTGCGCCGCGCTCGCGTTCGTGCTCGCCGGTTGCACTCCGACGAAGCACGCCAGCGCACCGCAGAGCGCGTCAGCAGCAAGCCACAGCGCCCGCTCTGACAGCCCAGCCCGCGGCAGCACAGCAACAGGCCGAACCCGCGCCGGCCAATACCGCCCAGCAGCAGCGCGTGCAGACGCTCATCCAGCAGGTGGAGAAGGCCTACGCCAACGGACAGAAGCCGACTACCGCAAAGGCGACCTGCTCGCCAGCCAAGGCCGAGTTCGATCGCGCCGTCGACCTCATGCTCTCCAGCGGCATCGACATCAAATCGCGATCCAGCAATTGCAGGACGAGTTCGACCACATCGTCGATGCGCGTCAACGGCCTCGAGATGGAAGCGCTCAAGCAGGGCAACGGCTTTGTGCCCAAAGAAGAGCCCACGCCCGCCGACGTGGCCAGCGACGTGACCTTCGCCGTCGATCCCAACCTCGTGGCCAAAGCCAGAGCGAACTCGCCACCACCAAGTCCGATCTTCCGCTCATGGTCAACGAATACGTCGGCCGGCATTCATCAACTTTTTCGCCAATACGCAGAAGGGCCACAACACACTGCTGCACTCCTTCCAGCGCTCCGGCCGCTACAAGGCGATGATTCAGCGCGTCATGGCGGAAGAAGGCGTGCCGCAGGACCTGATCTATCTCGCCGTCGCCGAATCCGGCTTTCAGCCCCGCGCCATCAACGCCGCTCGCGCGCCGGCGGCATGTGGCAGTTCATGCCCTCCGGCAACTACGGCCTCACCCGCAACGGCTATGTCGACGAGCGCTTCGATCCCGAAAAATCCACCCGCGCCTATGCCCGCTACATGAAGTTCCTCTACGACCAGCTCGGCGACTGGTACCTGGCCATGGCCGCCTACGACTGGGGCGCGGGCAACGTGCAGCGCGCCGTGCAAAAGACCGGCTACGCCGATTTCTGGGAGCTCTACAAGCGCAACAATCTGCCCGGCGAAACCAAGAACTACGTCCCCGAAATTCTTGCCGCCATCATCATCGCCAACCACCCGCACGCAGTATGGATTCGACGACGTCACGCTCGACCCGCCCGTGCTCACCGACACCGTCACCATCAACTACTCCGTCGATCTGCGTCTGGTCTCCGACCTGGTGGATGCGCCGGTGGATGAGCTCGAAGCGCTGAACCCGAGCCTGCTGCGCATGGTCACACCCCCCGACAGCCCCTTCGATCTGCACCTGCCCGCGGGCACGGCGCTCGTCTACCAGCGCCTCATCCAGCAGATTCCCGAGGCCAAGCGCGATGCATGGCGCTATCACCCGTGCAACCCGACGACACGCTGGCCTCTGTCGCACACACCTATCGGGTCGGAATCCTCGGAACTGGCTGAAGCCAACAACCTGCACACAAGCGAAAGCCTCGACGGCGTCCAGGCCCTCGTCGTTCCCGCAGCCCCCATCGCCGAGCGCTCCACGCACAGCATGCTACTACACCACGCGCCGCGGCGATACACTGGTCTCCATCGCTGATCGCTTCGGCGTATCGCTCACGCAACTCCGCAATTGGAACAGCCTCACCGGCATCAGAGTTGCGCCCGGACGCCGTCTGCATGTGAGTGAGCCAGTCCGCGCCGCGCACAGCAAATCCAGCCATCGGCGTCGCGGGGCCTCAGCAACACGCAGACAGTCGTCGAGTGCAAAGTCCAAAGGCAAGACCTCGAAGTCCGCCGCAGCGAAATCCAATGCGCATAAGAAGCGCGCACACAAGCGCACATGCTTCCAATTGAGGAAGCACCCCGCTCAAAAATTATTGCGAGCCGTGACACACGCCTTCTGGTTTTGATAGCTTTTCCAGCAAAGCTGTTGCTACAATAGCTCCGCGTGCAAATGCAATTCCGGTTGCATGGCACAGCAGCAAGACCCCAATGGGGGCAGCGGCGAGCCGCTGGAGGAATCGGATGGAAGAAGTGTTCAGGATGTACGCGATGAGTGACGGCAACCCCGACGCGGAGCCGCTCGGGTTCGACTCCGATCACGAAGACGATTTTGACGAGGACGACGAGGTTGAAACCTCCAGCGTGCTCACCTCCTCGGACGACGACGAGGGAGTCGTTGAAGAAGCCATCATTGTAGTCACTGAAGTGCCCATGCCCATGCCGCCTGCTAAGAAAGCTGCCCCGGCTAAGAAAGCAGTCAAGAAGGCTGCAAAGAAAGCTCCCGCGAAGAAGGCTGCTAAGAAGGCCATAGCGAAGAAGGCTCCAGCCAAGAAAGCCACGAAAAAGGCCACGAAAAAAGCTGCCAAGAAGGCTCCCGCGAAGAAGGCCGCCAAAAAGGCCGTGAAGAAGGCATCTAAAAAGATTGTGGCCAAAAAGGCCACAAAGAAATCCGCCAAGAAGAGCACCGGCGCAAAGGGCGGAAGGGTCGCAGCCAAGAAGGCCGCGGCCGGTAAGCGCGCCACAAAACCCACCAAAAAAAGAGGTACTAAGTTGGCCGTTAAGAAAGCAGCAAAGAAGGCCGCCAAGAAGGCAGTAGCGAAGAAGGCTCCTGCAAAGAAGGCGGCGAAGAAGGCAGTTGCCAAGAAGAAGAAGGCTCCTGCAAAGAAGAAGTAACCACCGGCAACCGAAATACAAGGCAAGCAAAAGAGCCCGGCATCGCGCCGGGCTTTTTTGCGTCTGCACTCAGCTGGTCAGGCCGCAGTGAGCTGATTCAAATGCCAGCGCTGATGCGCAATGTAGTCCTCGATGAGGAAACGCAGCGTAACCGGTGCATCTTCGCCGACCGTGTAGCTCGCTTCCAGCCGATCAGCGGGCACACGATCCACCACAGCCATCAGGATCTCGTGCTCCGTCTCCCACCACGTCAGCAGCGTTGCCCACCGCTGGTCGGCATAGCCGTGCGCAGCCACCCACGCATCCTGCCCATACTGCGGGCCGCTGTGTCCGTCTTCCGTGCCGGCGCGCACAAAGCGCTGGCGGTTGTTGGTCGCCGAGTCCAGCAGATGGCCAACGATCTGTTTGCGCGTCCACCCGCCCTCGCGCCACGGCACATCGGCAAGCTCCGCCGGCATCGCCGCCAGCACACCGTGGATGTCGTCGAGCTCCGCGCGGAACCATTGCGCCAGATCGTTGGCCATTCTGTCTCTGCTCTCTACTTCTTCAGTTCGCTCAGCGCAGTCAGCACTTCCTCTGAATGATGCGAAGGATCGACCTTCGTCCACACCTTCACAATCTTTCCGTGCGGGTCAATCAGGAAGGTGTTGCGATTGGCGATGGTGAAGGTCCCAAAGTGGCCAAGCGAACCGTACTCATCCACTACCTTGTGCTCCGGGTCAGCCAGCAGGCGGAAGGTCAGCCCTTCCTTGGTGCAAAACTGCTTGTGGCTGTCTGGTGTATCCACGCTCACCCCCACGATCACTGCGTTGTCCGCTTCAAACTTCGGCAGATCGCGCTGGAAGTTGTGCGCTTCAATCGTGCAGCCCTGCGTCATGTCCTTGGGGTAGAAGTAGAGCACCACCCACTTGCCGCGAAAGCTCTTGAGCGAAATGTGCGAGCCATCTTGCGACGGCAGTGTGAACGTAGGCGCGGTCTGTCCCACGCTGGGCATTGCATCGTCGGCCGCGCGAGCGGTTCCGAGCGACAGTGCAACGGCAAACGCGGCCACGAGGAAAGGAAGAGTGAACTTTTTCACGGGAGAACCTCCAGGGGTTAGAGGCAAATCGATTTGTCACGAGGGAAGAAGAGCCGCCTCAGCAAGACGGGAACGTCGCAACCAGTATCAGCGCGGGACCGCCACAATGGCAATGCCCGCCTCGGCGGCGCGCTTCAGCAGCGCGTCGCGATCGAACAGCAGCGTCCGTCCCGCCTCCACGGAAAGGCAGCTTGCGCCGGCCTCAATCATCGTCTCAACGGTGCGGATACCAATCACCGGCACATCGAAACGCATGTCCTGGTTGGGTTTGGCGACCTTCACTACTGTGAGCCGGCGCTCCAAGGTAGACGCTTCATCTTCGAGCGACTTTAACAATCGCCCCGCCCGCTCAATGGCGGCGTCGGTGCCTTCCATCGCCTCCACAGCCACGCAGGCCTGCGCCGCCACAACAACGGTCTGTCCGATGTCGAAGCCCGCGACCGCGCGCGCCACGCTCATGCCGTAGTCAATATTCTTGCGCTCTTCCTCATCCGGCGCGCGGGCTGTCAACACACCTTCCTGCGCCAGCAGCGGCTCCAGAAAGGCCGTTGAGCTCATCAACTCAATGCCCTCGTCGGCCAGCACCTTGGCTATCGCGCCCAGCAGCATGTCCGTATTGCGCGTGCGCAGATTCAGCAGCAGCTTCGCCAGCCGCCAGTCCGGCCGGATGCTGCTAGAAGATCTGCTTGTGCTTCACCTGCCCCGCCATCACCGCGGTCTTCACGCCCTCTTTGTGGAAGACCTCAATCAGCCGCGACAGCTCGCCGAGCGAGAGCCAGTGCACGCTGATCTTGTCGTCGGCCGCCGAGCGCTCGTCGATTTCGGCATCGGTCTCCTCACGAATCGCCGCCACCGTCACGGCAAAGCCCTGCGCGCGCGCCGCATCCAGCAGCAGAAACGGAAAGCGGCCGTTGCCGGCAATGAGGCCAAGCTTCATGTTAATGATTCCGCGCTGGCTGCGTTCGATAAACTCGGCCAGCATCGCAGCGTCCTCGCCGCCCATCGCCTTGATCTTCTCCAGCGCCTGCGACGTATTCAGCTTCGCCGCCAACAGATAGCGAAAGGCCTTCTGCAGCGTCTGCAGCCGTTCCGGCGAAAAGCCCCGCCGTGCCAGACCGATCTTGTTAATGCCGAAGGCCTTGTTCTCGCGCCGCGCAGAGGTGAGCGAAAACGGCAGCACATTCTGCGTCACAATCGTCCCGCCGCCGATAAACGCGTACTTGCCCACCGTGCAGAACTGATGCACGGGCGAGAACGCACCAACGCTCGCATAGTCTTCGATAATCACATGGCCCGCAAGCGTCGCCGCATTGGCGAGAATGCAATGGCTCCCCACAAAACTATCGTGGCCAATGTGCACATACGCCATCAGCAGATTGCCCGATCCAATGCGCGTCAGCCCGCCGCCCTTGGCCGTCCCGCGGCTGATCGTCACGCTCTCGCGGATCGTATTGTCGTCGCCGATCTCGGTCAGCGTTGGCTCGCCGCCGTATTTCAAATCCTGCGGTGCTACGCCCACCGAGCAGAAAGGATAAAACGTATTGCGCGCGCCGATTGTCGTATGGCCGTCGAGCACCACATGCGAAACCAGCACGCAATCCTCGCCCAGCACCACATCCGGCCCGATCGTCGAAAACGGGCCCACCGTGCACGACCCCGGAACCACCGCGCCCTTCGCGATGACGGCGCTGGAATGAATGCCGCTCACGGCTCCGCCTCGGCGGATTTGCTCTCTGCCGTACGCGAAACAACCATGCACGTCAGCGTGGCCTCGCAGGCCAGCTTGTCGCCCACATAGGCCTTGCCCGCCATCCGCCCCGCCCGCGTGCGAAAACTCAGCACATCCACCTCAATGCGGAGTTGGTCGCCCGGAACTACCTGGCGGCGAAACTTGGCGTTATCGATGCCCGTAAAGACAGCGAGCTTGTTGGCGCGGTCCGGCATCTCGCTCAGCATCAGCAACGCGCCCGCCTGCGCCATGGCTTCAATCACCAGCACGCCGGGCATAATGGGCGCGCCGGGGAAATGGCCCTGAAAATGTGGCTCGTTGATCGTCACATTCTTGAGCGCAACCACGCGCTTGGTGCGCTCAAACTCGACGATGCGGTCGATCAGCAGAAACGGGTAGCGGTGGGGAAGGAAGTCCAGGATCTCCTGGATGTCGAACGTCATTCTCGGGCTCCAGACAGCGCGCGCCCAGCGGCATCGCGCTCGTCAGCGATTATATCGAAGCCCTCAGCGGCCCAGACGTCACAGCCGGCCCGCTATTTCTTGATCCGCCGCGCCGCGGCGTCCACATCCCAGAAGTCGGCAGGCAGGTCGCGGTTGTACTCGGCCTTATCCACATAGAACTGCCGCTCCATCTCGCCGTTCTTCAGCCGCGTAATGCTCAGCGGCGTGGGAAACCCGTCCATCATGTGATAGTCCGCGTACTCCTCAGTCTCGGTGTTCTTGTCCTTATAAACCGGGTCGCGCCACTGGAAGCTGAGGCTCAACGGCAGATGCGTCTCCTCGTCGGTCTGGATCGTGATCGCCTCATTCTGCGGAGAAATCAGCGTCACCTGGTCCGCCATGTGCCGCTCCGACATCCGCTTGCCTTCATAAATCAGGATCGTGTTCGGATCCTTCATCCACACCTTCACCGCCGTCTCAATCGAGTGGTCCCGCCGCCGCGTATGCTCGTCGAGCGACTCCTTTGGAATCGCCTTCTTGCCGCGATAAGTTACCTCCCAACCCTCGTTGCCGACGTAAAACTCCACCACGTCGCGGTGCTTTGTCACTTCGATACGGTCATGGTCGGGCCACGCGTGATACTGCCACAGCTCCGTCGTGCCCAGGTCGGGCTGCCCCTGAAAGAACGCCGCCACGTGCCCCTGCAGCATCTCGTTTTTCATGTTGAGCCACGCATCACCGCCCAGCGCCTTCACCATCGCATCCAGCGCCGCGCGCGCCTTCTTCGCGTTCTGCGCGGCATCGTCGTCGCCGGTCTGCGCCTGCATGCGGCACGGTACGAGCAGCAAAACGCCAAAAGCCAGGGCAAGAATTGTTTTCATCCGCATCGTCGTCATCCCACCAGCACCGCGCCGCCATTCACGTTCAGCACTTCTCCACTGATGAAACCCGCAAACGGCGTACACAAAAACAGAATCGGCCCGGCAATCTCCTGCGCCGTAGCCGCCCGGCCCACGGGAATCGCGGCCTTAATCTTCGGCCCCAGCTCCGGATCGTCAAGTGCCGCCGCCGACATCTCCGTCGCCACCCAGCCGGGCGCGACGCAGTTCACGCGGATACCCCGCGGCGCAAGCTCACTCGACAGGCTCTTGGTAAGACTGATCAATGCGCCTTTGGTCACGGCATAGTCGGCATGGTTGGCCTCGCCGCGCTGCCCGGCCGTGGAGCTGATCAGAACGATGTGTCCCTTCGCGCCGTCGTCTCCCGTCACAGGCGGTCCCTGCAGCTCCATCTGCGTCACAGCCGCCTGCACCAGCCCGAAAACCGAGTCCAGATTCACGCCCAGCGTGCGCCGCCACTGCTCCTCGGTCATCAGCTCAATGGGCACATCGTCCGAGGGCCAGATGCCGTGATTCGCCACCAGCGCATCCAGCCGGCCGAATGCCTCCACAGCAGCGTTCACCAGAGCGCGTCCCTCGGCCGGCGAGCCCAGGTCCTGCTCCACCGCCACGCAGCGGCTAGCCCCGCCGCACTCGTCCATCAGCGCATGCGCCTGCTCGCGCGCCTGCCGATAGCTGAAGACCACGCGCGCGCCCGCCGCCGTGAACAGGCGCACCGTCTCCGCGCCTATGCCGCGCGAGCCGCCGGTGATGAGAGCAACTTTGCCATTGAGGGAGAGTGAAAAACCGGCCATAGGCCCACGCTAAAGCATCGCCGGAAGCGGTGTCGAGTCGGCGGCCCGGCTAGACCGAGCGCAGCACCCGCGCCGGGAAGAAAAACAGTGCGCTGATCAGCTCCAGCACCCCACCAACCGCGATCCCGACAATCCGAAACGGCAGGAGCACCAGCCACACAAACGGATACAGAATCAGCGCCAGCAGAGCCAGCGGCCAGCACAACACTAGAAGAATGCAGAAGAGAAGAAATTTCACCATGATCGATGCCTCGTTCCACCCCGCTTCGCCCGAGGGCCGAAGCCCAGCGGCGCCACTACTCGTCGGGTTGGCACATCTCCTGGTACGCAGCAGGAGCCCCGGCGGTTCCCGAAGCCGCCTTCACCGGCAGATCGGAAGTTCCCCCGGTTCCTTCGGACACCACGGGATCACCATGCATCCCAGCAGGCCCAGTCGTTTGTGAAGGCGCCTGGCTGTCCTCCGCTGGCTCAGCCGTTGCCGCCCCGCGCGTCAGGTTTTCCGCCGCTCCGTTGCCTTGGACATAAACCGTGAACACCCCCGGAGCATCGGCCACAATCGCGTCGCCGCAGTGGTTCGCCGTGCTGAATCCTTCTCCCCGGATGCGCTCCACGCTGAACGTTCCATGGCGTCCGCCGGGCTGACAGAGCTTTTCCTTCTCGGCCCACACACGCAGAAACGGCAGATTCGCCATATCGTCCGGTAGCCGCGCCTCGCCGGCTGCGTTGGTCTGCGCTTCGCCATACCACAACTCGATCGCCAGATCGCGCTGGTTATATCCGCCCACAAGCGCCAGCCGCACATGCGCCAGCGGCTTTCCGTTCCGCCCATCCAGCACGCGCAGCGTGATCGGCTCATGATGAATCACCGGAAATGTTTCGCTCGCGCGAGCCGTCGCCGCGACTGCCAGCGCCGCGCATACCAGAAGTGCGAAATTGCGGAGAAAATATCTAAACATAAGAGTGCGCCTGCTTCTTCTATCGGCGCTGTCACCCCAGACGGGATGACACAAATCGGTCATTTACTTCTTCGCGGCGCGCTCCTTCAATGCCTTCTTGCGCTCGCGAATCGCCTTCGCGCGTTCCTTCTCCGGCAGCGCCAGCATCGTCTTCGCCCGCTTGGGCAGCTTGTCGAAGATCAGCGCATGCGCCCGCTTCAGCTCATCTTCATACTCCCGCGGCCGCAGCACATCCCAGCGTTCCACCGTGACCCAATATGCCTTGGCCAGATAGGGCGCGGGAATGATGCCATCCGTCTCGATCAGTTCGTGAAAGCGCTCGGCGCCGCAGTGAAACCACAGCACGCCGGTGCCGATGCCTTCAAGATCTGTCATCGCGAACATCTTCCCGCCAATATCGCGATCCCCGGCCCAGTAGACCAGATGATGGCCCCAGTTCATGGTCTCCGTCACATGCGGCAGCGCCACGCAGATTGCCTGGATGCGTTCGTTATCCATGCCGTCTCCCGCGCGGCTCTCAGACCGCCGCAGCCTTCTGCAGCGTGAGCACGGTAATGTCGTCGTCCTGCCCAAAGGCCACAGCCGCGTCGGCCGCGCTCGCCGCGCTCGGATTCGCCGCAAACAGCGTATAAAGCCGCTCAAATCCATAAACCTCGCCGCTCGGCCCGCGCGCTTCCAGCAGGCCATCGGTATAGAGCGCCAGGTGATCGCCCGCCTTCAGGTCCACGCTCACTTCCTCATACTTGGCCACGTCGACAACCCCCAGCGGCACCGCTCCGGCCAGCTCGATCTCCCGCTCATTGAGCAGCGGCGCTGGATGTCCGGCGCTCGCCACCACACATCGCCCGTCTCTGTCCAGCCGCAGCGCAACGCAGGTCGCAAAGCCGCCCTGCAGCCGCCCGTGGAGGTGACGATTAAGATGGCTCAGAATCTCCGCCGGACTCCAAACCGTCTCCGCAATCGATCGCACCGCGCCCACGATCAGAGAAACCGCCATGGCCGCGCGCAGCCCCTTGCCGCTTACGTCGCCCAGCACAATCAGCGTGGAACGGTCATCCAGCGGAACGATCTGGAAAAAGTCGCCGCCCACCTCCAGCGCCGGCTTGTACGAGCTCGACAGCGTAAATCCAGGAATCGTTGGCAGCGACTCCGGTACCAGCACCTGCTGAATCTCGCGCGCGTTGGCAAACTCCAACTCCAGCGCGGCCCGGCGGCGGCGATCCTCCAGCGCATAGCGCGCCACAGCGTAAACAATCGCCAGAAACAGAAGCGTGCGCAAAATCATCTGCACGGAAAAGGTCGAGCCCAGAATCGTAATGTGAATGGCATTCATCTGTGCCGCCAGAGTCCAGTGCGTAAAGCGCACGCCCTGGGCCGCCACATTGGACACGGCATAGAAGGTCCCACTGAAAATCGCGAACCCCGCCACCAGCCATCGTCCGGGATCGAGCCGCTTGCGCTTCACCACCGCATAGGTGGCAAGCAGCACCGGAATGGCTTCGCCGGGAAGAATGCACGCGGTAAGCACGGCATCGGCAAGCTGGAAGGATTTGCCCGGTACCATGCCGTAGATGAATCCGAGCGCGCCGTCGCAGGTACCCGCGATCATTGAGGCTACGGCGACCACACGCACCCAGCGCACGATGCGGGGGTTGCCGTGCACCTCAAGCAGCCAGATCAACAGAAACCACTGCGAAATCTCGCGCAGCTGGATCGCGGTCTGAACCAGAAATACGAGCCAGATCGAGGAGATCTGCAACCGCAGACCGTTTAACACCAGCTCGAGCAGCGGCATGAAGGTAAAAACCGTCATCCAGAAAAGAAGCCACTGCCGCCGGTCGCGCAGCCACACCGCAAAACTCAACAGCGACGTAAGTACGTACAGCGTAGTAAGGCCGAACTGGAACTGCGCGCGAGTGAGCCACTTATAATCAATCGCTGCCTTGGCTGCGGCAATGATCTCGGGACTGCCCAGAACCGGCGGCGCTTCAAATCCGCCCGCCGTGCCGTCGTCGTTCGAAGCCAGGGGAACCTTGTACACCCGCACCGCCAGCACACCGCTCCGCACAGGCCCCAGACCATACGTCTGCGGGGGCACCGCCGCAAAGTAGTCCGTATGCGGAGGGAACGACCCGAACCTCCCCATGCGTTGCCCGTTCCAATAGAACTCGTAGACATCGTCGATGGCCGGAATCATCATCGTCACATTGTCGGGAGTGCCCGGTCCCGGCGCGATGTCAATGTGCTTGCGATACCACCCGTAGCCCCAGTAGTTCGCGTGTCCCTGCGTACCCCACGGCGCATCGGCCGTGATCTGCTCCCAGCCATTTTGCCCCGTCGCATCGTCGATGCCCGGCTGCGCCCACGCCGGGTCGTCCCCCGGATGGAACTGCCAGTCTCCATCCAGATGAACCATGCCCTTCCCCAGCCCGTCGATGCGCAGAACCGGCGCCGCCGCAGCCGAAGAAGATGGCGCGGCCGCCCGCGAAGCAGCCGGTGCAACAAGCAGCGCGCACAAGAGAATCAGAAATAAGTGGCCGCCATGCCCGGACTGGGCACGCCGCATCGATTGAGGTCGCATGCAGAGAAGCATATATCGCGCAAGCCCCGATGACGATTGGTTTTGCTGAGTCCCTCCCTGCCGTTCCCTCGGAGGGTTCAGAACTGCGCCTCAAACGCGTGGAAGCGCCGCTCCTGCTCCCACTGCGCCGCAGCCTTTTCGCTCCCGTCGAGAAAGCTCTTACACCCCGCGGTAGGATGGTCCGAGCCAAGGGTCTCCCGGCGGCACGCATCAGCCGCCACCGTAAACACGTCCTCTGAGGCCCACAGACTCGCGCCCGGCAGAAAATCATGCTCCATGCCCGTGCGCGCCATCTGCTTCAGGTCCGCATAGCTCAGGTGATAATCAAGCGCCGCGCGCACATACTCGTGCGTCAGCTCAATGCGGCTCACACCCTCATCGTCGGTCGAGAGCGCCACCGGCACATGCGCTGCGCGATAAATCGGAAACGGATGCATGTTGCCCTTGACGCCGAGAATTCCCTCGTTTGAGCTCAGGTTGATCTCGACCATCACATGCTTCTGCGCCATCTCCTTCAACAGTTGCTGCGCGTTGGTCTCATACATCACGTCCACGCCGTGCCCAATGCGCTCTGCATGCGCCACTTCCACCGCCTGCCGGATATGGAAGCGCAACCCCTCCGGCGGCACCAGCCCAGGCGCAAGCTCGCCCGCATGAAGCGTGATGTGCACCTTGGGATACACCGAGTGCAGATACTCCACCATCTTCATCTGCAGCGAGTAGTCGCGCATCGAGATGAAGCCATCCTCTGGCTGTACAAAGTTGATGCCCACCCAGGTGTCGTCGTGCGCATCCATCGCCGCCTGCACCGTCATAAAGCCCAGCAGCGTCTGCGCAAACACCTGCTCCGGCGAGAAGCCCCGCAGCACCTGGTAGATATACCGCACCTCCACCTTGCAGGCCGGCGTGGCCTGCGGCGTGCCGCAGTGCTCCATGTCCTTGCGCAGCGCTTCCGCCGCACGCGCATGCTCCCGGTCGGCAAACACCTCGTCCTGGATCATCAGCGATTCGAGCGTCCGCTTATATGCCGCAAAATCCATATTGAGCAGATTCTGCGAAGCGATGTACGCCGCGTGGCTGAACGGCGGCGTATCCATCAGCTCCAGATATTGCTGATTCTGCGCCGCTGCGCGGCTCGCCACCTCGTCCACCCACTCGCCCATGTGCTTGTTGCTAAGCCCGTGAACTTTGTCAAAGGTCGAAAAAAACTGGTCGTGCCCGCTGAACCCCGGCGTGGGAAAGTAGCTGCGCATCGAGAACGAATCCACCAGCCGGTCGTAGAGATCCTGCTCACTCGCGGTCAGCACCCCGTTCAAATCCGTCGCCGGCTCCAGCGGCGCAGTGCACGGCGGCTTGGCAAGGCTCAACTCCTTCGGATCGACACACAGCCCATCCTCCGCCGCATCCTTGATAAAGGTCTCGGCATAGACCGCCCCGCTCAAATGCACATGCAGATCTGCGCCCTTGGGAAACTGGTCAAGGAACGCATGCAGGGTCAGCGGGCCGCCCTTCACGGCGGCGTCGTAGGCGTGTGCGGCGCGCAATTCGGCGGGCGACTGAGCCGCCGCAGCCAGGGGTAACAGGACGAGACATGCAATCAGGACAACCACGCGCTTCATAGGTGCTCTCCATACTAGAGCAGCGCCTCGCATTCCGGCCACCGCCATACCGCCAAACACCGCCCTCGGGCGGGTTTGGCGGCATGCCGCGGAGTTGATATACTGGCAAAGTTGTTGCAGCGCACTGTTCGTGGACCCGCCTTACCCTCTTCGGCCCCGCCGAAACCCCGCGCAGGAAGTGCAACGAAAGTCTTCACTGAGGCCAGGTAGCTCAGTGGTAGAGCGCGGCCCTGAAAAGGCCGGCGTCGGCGGTTCAATCCCGTCCCTGGCCACCATTCCTCCATATCCCGAATTTCAAGCCCCACGCAGCACAATCTCGGCGCCCCGCCTTGTATAGTCTGAGTCTGCAAGATCAGGGGCTGCATATCCGTCTCTGAAAAGCACACCCTAGGGACACTCCAGACAATGAGATCGATTCTTCTGCCTCTCGCCCTCGGCAGCCTGCTCGCGGCCGCAACTCCTCTGGCCAACGCGCAAACCCCCGCCAATACAAGCCCCGCACGCGATGACGCCGGCGACCAGCTCGACGACCCCGGCCCACTCGCCACGGACCTGTCGCCAAAGATCAAGCGCGCCGCCATCCTGCATGCCGTCAAGAAAGTCGCCGACTGGCAGCTTGCCTACGCCGAGGGCCACTACAACATCGACTGGACCTACGCCGCCGTCTACGACGGCATGCTCGCCGCTTCAAAGGCCACCGGCGACAATCGTTATCGCGACCGCGTCCTCCATGTGGCAAACGAAAATCACTGGCAGCTCGGCCCCCGCTTTGCCCATGCCGACGATGAGGCCATCGGCCTCACCTATCTCGCTCTCGAGTCCAACCCGCAAGAGCTCGCTCCCACCCGCGACGGCCTCGACAAGCTGCTCGCCCGTCCCGACGATCCCAAAACCAATCTCTGGTGGTGGTGCGATGCGCTCTACATGGCTCCGCCGGTCCTTGCCCAGCTCGCGCAGACCACCGGCGACACGCGCTATCTCGACTTCATGAATCGCGAGTGGGGTCTCACCACCGCCGCGCTCTACGATCCCGCCGAGCACCTTTACTACCGCGACAATCGCTTCCTCACCATGCACGAGGCCAACGGGCAAAAGGTCTTCTGGTCGCGCGGCAATGGCTGGGTACTCGCAGGCCTCGCCCTCGTTCTGCAGCGCATGCCGCAGAGCTACCCCGACCGCGCAAAATATGTCGCCCAGTATCGCGAAATGGCCGCGCGCATCGCTGCCTTGCAGCAACCCGACGGCCTGTGGCGCGCCAGCCTGCTCGACCCCGGCGCATACCCCTCGCCCGAAATCTCCGGCTCAGCATTTTTTACCTACGCCATGGCCTGGGGCATTCATAACGGCATCCTCGACCGCAAAAAATATCTGCCCGTCGTCACGCGCGCCTGGCGCGGCATGCTCACCCACGTCTACGCCAGCGGAAGGCTCGGCTCCATCCAACCCATCGGCGGCGAGCCCGGCAAATTCAAGCCCTCGTCGAGCTATGTCTACGGCGTCGGCGCATTCCTGCTCGCCGCAACGGAACTCGCCGAGGTCGCCGGCAAATAACTCGCCCCTCTACGGCTCACGCACCTTGATCACAATCGCGCTGTAAGTCGTGCCCGCGGGAATGATGAGTTGATGCGGAATGCCCGCATTCACAGTCACCATGTCGCCGGCTGCAATCGTCTGCGATTTGCCACCGCGAATCGCCGAACCATGCGACTCTCCGTTCGCATCCGTCTTTGCATCCACCAGCGTTCCGCCCGTGATCAGCGTCGCCGTTCCCTGCTGCACCACCATGACGTCGTCGAAGTGCGCATGCATCTCCGCGCCGCCGCTCGCCGTGCGCACGGAGATCTGCACCTTGTGGCTTCCGTAGTCCGCCAGCGTCGCGCCGCCGCTGCCCGCTGCCATCGCCGCCGCAGTGGCCTTATCCAGCTCCGCCCGAATCTGCTGCGCCGAGAACACCTCTGCCTTGCCCGCGCTCTGCGCCGCGGCAGAGAGCGCACACGTCAACATCGCCGCCACCAAGAAAGCTCTCATCGCATCTCCTCTAACGCATGCTCTCCATCGCCACCGGGTCCATATCCGTGTAGTCCTGGTTTTCGCCGCCCATGCCCCAGCAAAACTTGTACGCCTCCGTGCCCACACCCGCATGAATCGACCAGCCCGGCGAGACCGCGATCTCGCGGTTGCGCACAATCAGGTGGCGCGTCTCATCCGCAGGCCCCATCAGGTGCACCACGCGCGCACGCTCAGGCACATCGAAGTAAAAATAAATCTCCGACCGGCGCATGTGCATGTGCGCGGGCATCGTATTCCACGCGCTGCCCTCGTGCAGATGCGTCACCCCCATCACCAATTGGCAACTGCGCGCCCCTTCAAGGTGAATGTATTTGTAGATCGTGCGCCGATTACACGCGGCAACGGTTCCCATCTCGCTCGGCTTCGCGTCTTCTTTCTTCACCAACACCGTCGGATACACACAATGCGCCGGATAACTCAGCAGGTAAAAAATCGCTGGCTCCTTTGCGGACTTCGATTCGAACCGAACCTTCGCATTGCCGCGCCCAATATACAGCAGATCGAGATTGCCAATCTCATACGACACATCGCCCACATGCACGATCCCCGGCCCGCCAATATTCAACGCGCCCAGTTCGCGGCGCTCCGTAAAGTACTGCGCGCGCAGCTCCGGATACGTCGGCAGAGTAATGGCGCTCGCCATCGGCGCGGCAATCCCCGCAATCGCCCGGTCAAGATCGACATAGCGCAGATGCAGCGCCCCCGGCTCGTGCAACCCCTCCATCAAAAAGGAATCGCGCAGTTCCTGAGTCGTCATGCGCGGATACCGCACCGGGTCCGCCATCAGCATCGTCTTCATGGTTATCTTTCCTTCGTTGCCGCAGCCCGCGGCTGCTGTGCCAGCCAGCACACCAGCTCTCTGCCGCCGGCAAAATTATCGAACTGCGCATACGTCCCCGCCGGAGTCTTGCGCCCATCCGTGTACTCGTTATAGAGCCACGGATCAACCACCGCATACACAACGCCCTTGCCAAATCGCGCCTCCGCCATCACCACATCGCCGCGATCATGCAACAGAGCCCGCGCCGCTCCATGCAGCGAAATGGCGCACGTATCTTTCATGTAGAACGTATGCGGTTCGTGAAAAAGCTCCCCATCGGCAGCTACAGCGATGCGCCCACTTTCCACCTGCTCGCCAATCACGTGATGATGAAGCACATCGTCAAAGTGAATACCGAACCGATCCGCCAACAGATTCAGATGCGTGATGTCCGCATTCGGCGGATCGTTTTCCATCAGGATCAGCACGCCGCCGCCCTTCACCCACGCCGCAATCGCAGCCGCATTCTCCTCCGTCATGTAATGCGGATTCGGATTCTTCACCGGAATATCCGGCGACACAATCATGTAGTACTGCGCGCCACTGAGATTCGCATCCGTCGGCGCGTCGCCAAGCGTGCGCGTGTGCATGCCAACGCTGCGCAACAAGTGCCCCAGCAGCGAGAAGCCGCTATCGCTGTAGTCATCCCACTTGTAATGAAAAAGCCCGGTCTGCCCCGCTGCATTCTTGCGCTGCTGGCTGTTGAACCATGCGTCGATAAGAATCGTCTTTCCGCTCGCCAGTCCCGCATCCGGCGCTAGTTCGACTTCAGTAGACGCAAGCAGAAGCGCAGCTCGCGCAGGCCCATCGGCATCGATAGAATGCTCGATTCGACTCCACACGCGCAGCGCCAATCCGGCATCGCGGCGCGGCAAATACCCAAACCGCACGCCTTTGAGCACAGCGTAGACAAGCAGCGCAGCTGGCTCGTCCGTGCCGCTCTGCGCAGTCTGCGCCCGCAATCCCTTCGCCGCAACCCGCGCGAATGTCGCAATCAGCTCCGACCGTTGCGGATCGTCCTCACTGAAGTACGGGATCGCATCCACCACCGCCATCGCAGTCGATGCCACACTCTCCCGCGCTCCCCGGCGCAAGAGGGCCGCCGCAACCTTCGCGCGAAGCTCCGGCTCATCAAAGACCGCCGCGTACTCCGCCAGAAACGGCGCAGCAGCCTTGCACGATGAAACGTGATCGTTGCCGGACTCCGCGGCGGAATCATTGCTGCACGCCGCCACAAACGCATCGCGCATGCGCGTTGCCGACTGAAAATACTTGGCGTCGAGCGTAACGCGATACAGCCGCAACACCTCCGCAGCCATCAACGCATCGTTAACAGTCACGCCGCCCGGCCCGCGTAAATAGCTGTCTACCGCATTCTGCAGCGCGCGAAAATTCTCGCCATCCGCGCTGTTGTACCACGCCGCATCCAGCGCCCTGAGCGCGAGCCCATCCGCAGCAGCCCCTTCACGTTGCTGCTCAATCAGTGCATGTGCAAGCCGCACGGACTGACTCGGCGTTTGCGCAGCACCCATCAGCCCGCGAAACAGCGAGCCGGCCAGCAACACAGCCAACCACGCCGTCGATGACCAAAACTGCTTCAGATTTCGCTTGTCTCTTGGTTCCGGCTTCATTTCCAACCGTTGCATGATGGATGCCTTCGGATATCAAGACTCGCGGCCAAACAACCGCCAGCGGTCACACAACGGTCTATCTCGCCCTGCGCCCTTACAACTGCAAACGCAGCTTCGCGCGCGTGAGCGCAGTTGAAAGCAGCAGCATGAGGCCGGTGAACACAACCGTCGCCGCCACGCCCGGCCAGCCATGGTGCCAATGCGTCTCAAAGAAATGAATGCCCAATGCACCCAACGCAAAGTCCCACAGGTCCGGCAGCAGATACGTCAGCAGAGTATTCGAGCCCGCCGTGCGGACCGGCGCCGCCCACGCCGTCATGCGCCACTCGTCGCAAATCCAATACAGAAGCGTAAACATCAGCACCGCCGCGCCCGCGCTCCACAATACCCATGTCGGTGTCGCGCGAATCTTTGAGATTCCGAACGGCATCATGATCCATCCCGCAATCAGCATGGCGACGCCAAAAAGCACGGCCGTCAGAGTAGCCTTATGCGGCGCGGGCCGCTCGGTCGCATAGGGATTTACGCCCAGAAAAATCTGCGATGCGATCACGCCCGCCAGCACCAGGCAAACATGCGCTCCATTGTCGAAGGGCCACACATACAGCGGATAATGCCCCGCCAGCGGAATCACCTTCGCAACAGATCCCGCGTTGAAGGCAAGCATCACCACCAGCCAGACCGGCGCAGCCCAGCGCCATTTGCGCGTCGGAATGTAGAGAATCGCCGCGGCCAGATAAGTGAACCCAATCAGCCCCAGGATCTCCGGATACGAGCCATCGATCCACGCCACCTGCCCGTCCTGCGTCACGCGCCGGAACAGCACATACGCGGCAACAACCGCCACCAGTCCCACTCCGCGCAACGCCTTGACGAGAGTCGGCGAGGCTGACTTCGGATACACATTCAGATATAGGCTGGCGCCCAGGATGCCGAGCAGAGCCCACACATTGCCGCTCATGTGCGTCAACGGCGCATTCACAAAGTCCGCATTGGCCAAAATGAGCCCAAGCACGACCAGCGCCAGGGAGCGCGTAATCACATGCACCCACAGCGACAGCATCGACGGATTGCGCCGCAGCCGCTGCTCCACCGAGAGCGGCATCGACATGCCTACAATGAACAGGAAGAACGGAAAAACCATATCCACATAGGTCATCACGTCCTGCTGGGCATGCGCATGATAGGTCCACCAGGGCAGCCCTCGCACATCGGAGAGCTCGTTCACAAAAATCATCACCGCCATCGTCAGACCGCGAAACACATCGATCGAGACAACGCGGTTCGGCTTCGTAACGCTGATCGTAGGCACGGCTTCGCTGGCGGCAAAACTCATCTCCCTACAATACCCCACCGATTGCATACAATGAGGGCGCGATGACCTTCAATTTTGTGCCCCGCCGCGCCTTCGTTTTTCGTTCGCTTATTCCCGTTTTCGTGGCCGCGACTTTCTGCCTGTCCGCTGCCGCACAGGTCCGCGTTCTGGTGGATCAGGTCGGCTACGACCTCGAGGCGCCCAAGCAGGCTCTGGTCATGGTCGAGGGCTCAGCCGCCACACAGCCGCTGCAGTTCGCGCTCGTCGACGACGCCACCGGAGCCACAGTCTTCAGCGGCTCGCTGCAGCCCTCTGGCCAGGTCCACGCCTGGACCGGCCGCACCTTCTGGACCGCAGACTTCGGCACCTGGCACAATGCCGGCCGCTATTCCTTGCGCGCAGAGTGGCCCGGCGGTCAGGCCTCCTCCTGCGCGTTCACCATCGCGCCCGATTTGCTTGAGCGCCAGACCCTCTCCAACGTCCTCTATTACTTCAAGGGCCAGCGCGCCAGCGGCGACTTTGACGCCGCGGATCGTCATCTCGCCCGGCCCGACGCACCCGGAAGCTTCATCGATGCCCACGGCGGCTGGTACGACGCCACCGGCGACTACGGCATCCATCTCTCCCACCAGAACCCCACCTCCTACTTCAATCCGCAGCAGGTCCCTCTCGTTGCGTGGAGCCTGCTCAAGAGCTATCAGACGCTCACCGCGCGCAATGATGACGACTTCACGGAATATCGCCGCCGCCTGCTCGATGAGGGCCTCTTCGGGGCGGATTATCTCGTCCGCATTCGCCGCCCCGGCGGCTCCTTCTACGAAACCATCACCGCGCCCGGCCGCGACAAACTTGCCAAAGATCGCGTCATCGGCAATCCCAACTGGCGCACGCAGATCAAAAAGTCCGCATCCGATTCGACGGAAGCTATCGCGCAGGCTGCCGGCCCGCATGCCTACGAGGCAAGCCTGCGCGCTGGTGGAGGCATGGCCATCGCCGCGCTCGCGTTGGCATCCACCATGCCGCAGCACGGCGATTTTCAGCCCTCGCAGTATCTCCGCACTGCGGAAGAGGCCTTCGACTTTCTCAGCGCGCACAACCGCGAGCTGCTCAATGACGGAACCGAGAACATCCTCGACGACTACTGCGGCCTGATGGCGGCCACGGAGCTCTATCGCGCCACCCACGCAGACAAGTATCGCGATGCAGCACACACCCGCGCCGCGAGTCTCATCGCGCGTCTCACCACCCAGGGCTCATGGCACGACTATTGGCGGGCCGACGCAGCTACGCGCCCCTTCTTTCATCCATCAGACGCGGGCCTGCCCGTCATCAGCCTGCTCGAATACTACGAATTTGCCGCGCCCGCTGATCAGCAGACCATCCGCGACGCCATCAAGCGCTCTCTGCAGTTCGAACTCGCGGTCACGAACGAAGTGAACAATCCCTTCGGCTACGCCCGCCAGCTCGTGCGCATGGGCAACGGCACCGTGCGCACCGCCTTCTTCTTCCCGCATGACACAGAAGCCGCTCCCTGGTGGCAGGGCGAGGATGCACGCCTGGCCTCTCTCGCCGCAGCAACGCGCAGAGCAGCGCCGCTGTTCAGCGACGATCCCGCGTTCCAGGCCCAACTCAATGCCTATGCGTGGAACCAGCTCCACTGGATCCTCGGCCGCAATCCCTTCGACGTGAGCCTGCTCATGGGCAGCGGTCACGGCGATGCGGCCTACATGTTCTTCAGGTCGTATAAGTACACCAATGCACCCGGCGCCATCGTCAACGGAATTACTGCGGCGTTCAATGACGAAGATGGCATCGCCTTCAATCAGGGCTTCGCGGCCACCGGTCAGGATGAAGACTGGCGCTGGACCGAAGACTGGCTGCCCCACGCAGCCTGGTATCTCTACGCCGTCAGCCTTCCCCACAACTAGGCGGCGCAGTGTTTTCTGCTGTGCCACGCTGGTAGCAACCCGCGTGATAAAGTGGAGCTATGCGGGTACGCTCTACCGGCCAGCTTCTCTTGCGCGCTCTGCCTGCGCTGGTTCTATGCCTGCTTGCAACGCTCTTCTTCTCTGAAACAAAGCTCGTCAAATACGCGCCGGTAAATAAGGAATCAGGCGAGATTCACGCCGGCAAGCTGCTCCCTGCGCAGCCGCCTCGGCTCTTCCAACTCGCAGCAACTCCTCTTCGGCCCAGTTCCGTGACCGCAGCCTATGCGACAACGCGGACGGAACTCAGCTTGGCGCTTCTGGGCCTGTGCGCAAGCGTGATCGTGGCGTCGCATCCCCGCTCCCGCTCACGATATCTGTCGATCGATTCACTTCCTTCACATTTCCTAAGACCACCGCCGCGCCTATAGCTCTTCGGCCATTATTTCCCCCGCTCTCGCCATCATTCAACGAGCGGAATTTCATGCCGCTCCAGCTAACGTGAAGGTGCCTCGATCATGCACAGATCTTCCGCGACGGGGATACTCGCCGCGCTCACTGCCCTTTCTGCCGTCTGCGCGACGGGTTGTCATTCGTCGTCTGCCTCGTCTTCCCCCTCCACTTTGCCCATCGCGCCCACCGTGCGCGTGCAGCGTGCCGCGCTCACCAACCACCTCCAGGTGGCCGGCGAGTTTCTCCCCTATCAGGAGGTAGAGCTTCACGCCAAGGTCGCAGGCTACATCCGCCACATGGATGTCGATATTGGCGACCGTGTGCATCAGGGCCAGTTGCTCGCCGAGCTCGAAATTCCCGAACTCGCCGCACAGGTCGTTGGTGCACAGGCCGATGTCAACCGCAGCCGCGAAGAGATTCAGCGCGCGCAAAGCGCGATTGATCGCGCCCAGGCCGACCATCTCGCCCTGCACATGGCCTCCGATCGCCTGAAGCAGGCCGCCGCGCAGCGGCCCGGCCTCATCGCACAGCAGGAACTCGATGACGCCGAGGCCCGCGATTCAGCCTCCGGGGCGCAAGTCGATGCTGCCAAGTCCGAGCTCGCCGCCACCCAGCAGGCCCTTGCCGCCGCCCAGGCCGAGCACCTGCGTTACACCTCGCTGGCCGACTACGCGCACATCGTTGCGCCATTCACCGGCGTCATCACCCAGCGCTATGCCGATACCGGCGCGCTGCTGCAGGCCGGCACCTCCAACTCCGGCTCCATGCCCGCCGTCAAAATCGCCGAGACAGATATCCTCCGCCTGCGCCTGCCCGTTCCTGAAGACCTGGCCGCTTACGTGCACGTGGGCGACGTAGCGCAGATTCGCGTGCAGGCCACCGGCCAGCAGCTCACCGGCAAAGTCGTGCGCACCACCGGCGAGCTCGATCTCGCCACCCGCACTCTGCAGGTTGAAATTGACCTCAACAATAAAACCGGCGAGTTGCTGCCCGGAATGTATGCGGACGTGACCCTCAATCTGCAGCGCGGCGGCGACGGGCTCGTCGTGCCGGTGCAGGCAGTCGACCGCACTCAGGCCGCGCCCTTCGCGCTGATCGTCGACGCCGATGGCCGCGTGGAAAAGCGCACCGTTCAGCTCGGCGTAGAAACAGCCAACCGCGTCGAGGTGCTCAAGGGTCTGGCGGAAGGTGACCAGGTCATCACCGCAAATCTCGACTCCTATCAGCCGGGCGAGCAAGTCCACGCACAGCCTTCGCACCTTCTTCAGAAGGAGGTCGAGTAAACGTGTCCCGTTTCGCTCTTCGTTATCCCTTCTTCATCGTCATGCTGTGCATGATCATCGCCGTGGTGGGCATCACCACCGTGGCGCGCATGCCCGTCGATCTGTTCCCCGAAATCAAAATCCCCGTCGTCGTCGTCGCCACCTTCTACAACGGCATGCCGCCCGAGCAGATCGAAGCCAACATCACCAACCCCTTCGAGCGATTCTTCACCCTCGGCAGCGGCATCGATCACATCGAGTCTCGCTCCCTCACCGGCGTCAGCCTCATCCGCGTCTACTTCCAGCCCGGCACCGACGCCGACGCAGCCGTCACCACCATCTCGAATCTCGCCATGGCAGATTTGCGCCGTCTGCCCCCCGGCACGCTGCCGCCCGTCGTCCTCAAATTCGACGCATCGAGCCTCCCCGTCTGCCTCATCACGCTCAAAGGCCAGGGACTGAACGAAACGCAGTTACACGACATTGGCCAGTTCAGCGTTCGCAACCAGATCGCCAACGTGCCCGGCGCCAGCGTGCCTCAGCCCTTTGGCGGCAAATATCGCCAGATCCAGGTCTACGTCGATCCGGTCAAGCTCGAGGCACACCAGCTTAGCCCCATGGACGTGGTGCGATCCGTCAATGAAGCCAATGCCATCCTGCCCGCCGGCGATGTGCGCATCGGCCCGCGCGACTTCAACATCTACACCAACTCGCAATTCCCAACCACAGCCGACATCGACCGCCTGCCCCTGCGCTCCGTCGGCAACGGCCAGTTGCTCGTCTCCGACATTGGCGAAGCCAAAGACGCAGCCGCCATTCAAACCAACATCGTGCGCGTCGATGGCCAGCGTTCGGTCTATCTCGCCATCCTCAAGCAGGGCGGCGGCAGCAACACCATCGCCGTCGTCAATGGCATCCGCAACGCGCTCAAAGATCTGCTCGACGTGCCCAAGACCCTCGTCACCCGCGTCGTCTTCGATCAGTCGGTCTTCGTTAAAACCGCCATCGCCAACCTCGGCAGCGAAGGCGGCATCGGTCTCGTCCTCACCGCCGCCATGATTCTCCTCTTCCTCGGCAATGGCCGCGCCACCGTCGCCGTCATGCTCTCCATCCCGCTCTCCGCGCTCGCTGCGTTCCTCATCCTCAACATGATGGGAGAGACCATCAACTCGATGGTGCTCGGCGGTCTGGCCCTCGCCTTCTCGCGGCTCATCGATAACTCGGTGGTCGTCCTTGAGAACATCTTCCGCCATCTCGAGAGAGGTGAGACCGTCGAAGAAGCCGCGGAGAAAGGCGGCCAGGAGGTGGCGTTGCCTGTGCTCGCCGCCACGTTCACCACTGCCATCGTCTTCTTCCCCGTGGTCTTTCTCTACGGCGTCAGCCGCTTCCTCTTCACCGCTCTGGCGCTCTCCGTCGTGCTCTCGCTGTTCGCCTCCTATGCCGTCGCCATGACGGTCGTGCCGCTCTTCTGCGCCCGATTCATTCGCAACGTGCATCACGAAGCCGCGCATCACGAGGGCGGAAACTGGTTCCTTCGCTTCGTGCGCGGCTTCAATCGCGGCTACGACCGCACGCTCATGCACTACGACATCGCGGTACGCAAAAGCCTCATTAAGCCCGCCATCACCGTGGGCAGCGTGCTGGCTGCCTTTCTTCTCAGCCTCGGGCTGTTCCCCTTCCTCGGCCTAGCGTTCTTTCCGCGCACCGATCCCGGCCAGTTCGTCATCAACGTCAAGGCACCCACCGGCACCCGCCTCGAAGTCACCGATCAGTACATCGCCCGCGTCGAGCAGGACATTCGTTCCGTCATTCCTCCACGCGACCTCGGCATGATCGTCTCCAACATCGGCATCACTCCCGACTTCTCCGCCATCTACACCAGCAACTCCGGCCAAAGCACGGCCTTCGTTCAGGTCAGCCTTCAAAAGGGCCACAGCCTCAGCAGCTTCGAGTACATGAACCGCGTGCGCTCCAAGCTGGCCAACGATGTCCCTGAGCTCTCCACCTACTTCCAGACCGGCGGCCTCGTCGACGCCGTCGTTAACCTCGGTCTCCCCGCCCCCATCGACATTCAGGTAGGCGGAAATGATATGAAGGAAGCCTACGCAACCGCGCAGCAGATCGCTGGCAAGGTCCGCGCCCTCCGCGGCGTCAGCGATGTCATGATCCCGCAGGACCTCGACTACCCCGGCCTGCAGTTGAACGTGAACCGTGAGATGGCCGGGCGTCTCGGCCTCAACTCCAGCGAGATCATCGACAACGTCATCACCGCGCTCACCTCCAACGGCATGATCGCGCCCAGCTACTACGTCGATCCCAAGAACGGCAACAACTACCTGCTCACCGTGCAGTTCCCTGAGACCGCCGTCCAATCCCTCACCGACTTCTCGCAGATTCCCGTCCGCTCCCGCGACTCGAGCATCGCCACCACGCTGGGCGCGGTCACCAACATCACGCCCATCGAAACGCCCACCGAGGTCGATCACTACCAGCTTCGCCGCGTCATCGATGTCTACGTCTCGCTGGCCAGCGAAGACCTTGGCGGCGTCGCCAACCGCGTCGATCGCGTCATCCGCGATACAAAAATCCCTGAAGACCTCCGCGTCACCATGCGCGGATCGGTCGAAGGCATGCGCCGTTCCTTTGCCAGCTTCAGCATCGGCCTTCTCTTATCGGTCGTGCTCGTCTACCTCATCCTCATGGCGCAGTTCGCGTCATTCACTGACCCGTTCATCATTCTCCTCGCCGTCCCCCCCGGCATCATGGGCGTCATTCTCTTCCTGCTCATCACCCACACCACACTCAACGTGATGTCGCTGATGGGCGTCATCATGATGACCGGCATCGTCGTCTCCAACTCCATCCTCATCGTCGAGTTCACCCGCGCCCTCCGCAAAGAAGGCATGCCCATCGACGCTGCCGTGGCACAGGCCTGTCGCGTCCGCCTGCGCCCCGTGCTCATGACCTCGCTCGCCACCATCCTCGGCATGGTTCCCATGGCTCTCGGCATTGAGGAGGGCAGCGAGCTCTACGCGCCGCTGGCCCGCGCCGTAATCGGCGGCCTCGCCTTTTCGGTTGTCATCACCGTCTTCGTCGTCCCCGCGGCCTATCTCATCGTTCACCGCAAAGAGGACGCGAGCAGCGCAGGAGGCGCGCAATGATCCGCTTCGTATCCCTCGCCTGTCTCGGCGTTCTCGCATCATCGCTCTCTGCGCAGCAGGCCGCAGCGCCGCAGCCGCTCACCCTCGCTCAGGCGGAGCAGCTCGCCCTCGCCCACAATCCGCAGATGACCTCGGCCCGCCTCCTCGCTCTCGCGCAAATGCAGGTCACCCGCGAAGCCCGCTCCGCCGAAATGCCCACCGCCACCGCCAGCCTCACCGCGGTTGATGCGCGTAACGGCAGCCGCATCACCGCTGGCCTGCTCAATAACCCCAGCGTCTACAATCGAGCCGCCGGTGGCCTCGCCGTCACACAGTTGCTCACCGATTTCGGCCGCACTCGCAACCTCGTGCGCAGCGCGCAATCGCAGGCCTCCGCCCAGCAAGCCACGCAGCAAGCCACCGCCGCGGACCTTATCCTCGCGGTGGACGAAGCCTTCTACCGCGCGCTCAGCAGCCAGCAAGTCGTCAAGGTCGCGCAGAGCACCGTCGCCGCGCGCCAGGCCACCGCCGATCAGATCGGCGCACTCACCAACGCCAAGCTCCGCTCGTCGCTCGACCTCAGCTTCGCCAATGTGCAGTTATCCCAGGTCCAGCTTCTCCTGCTCGATGCGCGTAACAACGCCGACGACGATATGGCCGCGCTCAGTGCGCTGCTCGGTTCCGAATCCGACACCCAATATGCGCTCGCGGAAGACGGCACAGACGCGCTCCCTCCGCCCCCGCAGGACGCCGAAACCCTCGTGCAGACGGCGTTTCGTCAGCGCCCCGATCTCATCGCGCTCAACGAGCGCGCCAATGCCGCGCAGTCCTTCAGCGCCGCCGAGCGCGATCTCAGCCGTCCCACCGTCTCCGCACTCGCAGACACCGGAGGCACTCCCGTGCGCTCGGACCACATTACCTCTTCCTGGTACGGCGCTGCCGGCGTTAACGTCAGCATCCCCGTCTTCAACGGATTTCTCTTTAGCGCGCGCGCCAACGAAGCCGCTCTGCGCGCCCGCGCCGCACAACAGGATGCGCAGAGTCTGCGCCTCACCATCGCCCGCGATGTCCGCACCGCTGTGCTGCAGGCGCAGACAGCATTTCAGCGCATCACAGTGACCACGCAGCTTCTGGCTCAGGCCAATCAGGCCTTCGATCTCGCCCAGACCCGCTACAAGCTCGGGCTCAGCGGCATCGTCGAGCTCGATCAGGCGCAGCTTGGCCAGACGCAGGCGCAGATCGACGCCGCCATCGCGCGCGCATCCTACGAGTCGGCGCTCGCAGCCATCAAATATCAGACCGGCCAATAATCGCCGCGGCAGAACCGACGAATCCCCGCAACGTCCCGCCGCACCAACGCATCATCTCTTGATAAGCGCCGCCATCGCCATTGCGGTATTCTCCGTCATGAGGCTTCGATGAAACATACCTTTGACGCAATCGTCGTCGGCGCGGGGCAGGCGGGTCCATCGCTTGCCACGCGCCTGGCCGGCGCGGGCCGCAAGGTCGCGCTGGTCGAGCGCAAACTCTTCGGCGGCACCTGCGTCAACACTGGCTGCACGCCCACCAAGGCCATGGTAGCCAGCGCCCACGCCGCGCACCTGGCCCGCCGCGGCGCAGACTACGGCTTCCAGAGCAGCGAGGCCAAGGTCGATCTCGCCGCCGTCGTCGCCCGCAAAAACGCCATCGTCCTTAAATCCCGCACAGGCGTCGAAAACTGGCTGCGCAATACCAAAGACTGCACCGTCTTCGCCGGCACAGCGGTCTTCGAGTCCCCGCGCACTCTCCGCGTCGGCTTCGATCTCCTCGAGGCCGACAGCGTCTTCCTCAACGTCGGCGCGCGCCCCACCATCCCCAAAATGCTTGGCGTCGATACCATCCCATTCCTCACCAGCACCACCATCCTCGACCTCAAAGAGCTGCCCGAGCACCTCGTCGTCGTGGGCGGCGGCTACGTCGGCCTCGAGTTCGCGCAGATGTTTCGCCGCTTCGGCTCGCAGGTCACCGTCGTTGATAAGAACTCCCGTCTCGCTCCCCACGAAGACGAAGACGCTTCGCGCGTCATCCATGAGGTTTTCGAAGCCGAAGGCATCGCCATCCGCACCAAAGCCAACTGCATTCATCTCGACCGCCGCGATGGTCAGATCGCGGTCGGCATCGAGTGCGATGAAGGCGCGCCCCATGTGCTCGGCTCACACGTTCTCCTCGCCGTCGGGCGCACGCCCAACACCGATGACCTCAATCTCGCCGCCGCCGGCGTTGAGGTCAGCGAGTCCGGATTCATTCCCGTCAACGATCGGCTCCGCACCAGCGTGCCCGGCGTCTACGCCCTCGGCGATTGCAACCGCCGCGGCGCATTCACGCACACGTCCTACAACGACTACGAGATCGCCGCCGACAATCTGCTGTCGAACGCAGGCCGCAAGGTGAGCGACCGCATTCCCGTGCACGCGCTCTACATCGACCCACCGCTCGCCCACATCGGAATGCAGGAAAGCGAAGTCCGCCGCACCGGCAAGCCCGCTCTCATCGGCATGCGCCCCATGACCCGCGTCTCCCGTGCCATTGAGAAAGGCGAGACTTATGGATTCATCAAAATCCTCGCCGACGCTGAAACCCAGCGCATCCTCGGCGCCACCGTCTTCGGCGTCGGCGGCGATGAAGCCATCCATTGCATCCTCACCGCCATGTACGCCGGTCAGCCGCTGTCGCTGCTCACGCACTCCATGCACATCCATCCCACCGTGGCCGAGCTCATTCCCACAACCGCCGGCGAAATGAAGCCCCTCGCTTAGCCGAGTCTTAAGATTTGTAAAGGGCGGCGCAACTTCCCATCGGTATGCGAGACTAAAATGCCGTGGGAGAAATTGTGACAGCGCCAGAGACTGAGTCCGGCGAGCGGCAAAAGCAGCTCTCGCTGCTGCTGGTGGACGACGACGCCGAGCTCTGCGGCATGATGCGCGAGTTCTTCGTCCAGGCCGGCTGCCGCCTCGACACCGTCTACAACGGCCGCGAAGGCCTCGCCAGCGCCCTGCGCGGCGCATACGATCTCGTCATCCTCGACGTCATGCTCCCCGGCCTCGATGGTTTCGCGGTCCTTGAGCAGCTCCGTCGCAAAAAAGATCTTCCCGTCATCATGCTCACCGCGCGCGTGCAGCAGCACGATCGCATCCTCGGCCTCAACTCCGGCGCAGATGACTATCTGCCCAAGCCCTTCGATCCCGACGAACTGCTCGCCCGCATTCGCGCCATCCTCCGGCGCACCGAAAGCGCCATACCAACAGACGCCGCACTCACCATCGGCAGTCTCCGCCTCCATCCGTCCACGCGCGAAGTCTGGAGCGGCGATACCCTTCTCGATTTGACCGCGATGGAGTTCGACCTTCTCGAGCTGCTCATGCGCTCGGCCGGCCATGTCGTCTCGCGCGACGAAATCACCGCTGTGCTCTTCGAGCGCGAGGCCACGCCCTACGATCGCTTCCTCGATGTACACATCAGTCATCTGCGCAAAAAACTTGAAAGCGGCCGCGGCTTAATCCGCACCATCCGCGGAGTGGGATATGTCTTTACGGGAACGGATTAAGTCGCTGCCGGTGCAGTCGCTCTATGTCGGCGTGCTGGTCGCCATGGTCAGCACGCTGTCGTTGTCGTTTCTCGCCTTCCATCTCATCGCCGATCACGTGCAGCGCATGCAGATCGACCCCACCTTCAATAAATTCGACGAGCTGCAATTGGAAAGCGAGCGCTACGAGCTGCAGCATGGCGGCCCAACCGAGCTCAGATCCTATCTCAACACCCTCGACCGCATCTTCGGCGGAACCCACTACCTGCTCGACGCCAACGGCATCGACGTACTCAACGGGCAGAGCCGGTCGGCGCTCCTGCCTTCGCCGCCCGCCACCACCCTGCGCCTGCGCGAGCACGGCCGTTGGGTCGTGGCCCACAAAGCGCCGGATGGCCTCTACTGGTTCGCCGCCGAGGGCCAGCTCGGCCGCCCCAGGTCAGCACCTTTCTTCCCTACTACTTCCTCGTCATCGGCGCCACCGGCGTGCTGTGCTGGCTCGCTTCAATAGGCGTCATTTCTCCCATTCGCCGCATCGCCGCCACCATCGCGCGCTTTGGCCACGGCGATTTAACCGCGCGCGTCAACACCACACGCAGCGACGAGATCGGCCAGCTTGGCCGCTCGTTCAATCAAATGGCCGAGCGCCTCGAGCGCCTCATCGCGAGCGAGCGCCGTCTCCTCGGCGACATCTCGCACGAGGTGCGCTCGCCTCTCGCGCGCCTCAAGTTCGCCGTCAAGCTCGCCCGCACCGCGCCCGATCCCAAGAGCGCCCTCGATCGCATTGAGCGCGATGTGGACCGCATCACCGCGCTCGTCGCGGATATCGTCGAGATCACCTTCATTGAAGGCAACCCCACCGTGCAGGACATGAGCATAGTGCACCCGAGTCAGATCATCGACGAGATCGTGCGCGACTGCGCGCTCGAAGCGCAGTTCCGCAACTGCAGCCTCAGCGTCAGCGGCGCTCTGCGTGGCTGCATCCTCGGCAATCGTGAACTTCTCCGGCGCGCCGTAGAGAACGTCGTGCGCAACGCGATTCGCTATGCGCCGCAGCAATCAGAAATTCACCTCTCGCTCAGCGAAACCGCGCGCGAAGCCACCATCGCCGTGCGCGACTTCGGCCCCGGCGTGCCCGAGGACACGCTCAATCGCATCTTCGATCCCTTCTTCCGCGTGGAAGAAGCGCGCGACACCACCAACGGCGGCGGATCGGGCATGGGCCTCTCCATCGCCAAGCGTGCCGTGCAGTTGCATCACGGCTGCATCGTTGCGGAAAATGCATCGCCCGGCTTGCGTGTTCGTATTACGATACCGTTCGCGACGCAGTCCGGCATTGAATGCACATAGCTTGGCGCGCGCTTGCGATCTGCCTCATCGCACTTAATATTTCTTAAGCTTCAAACCCCTAGACAGCGCTGTGTAATAACCATGATGCCTCTAGCAGCCACTGTTGAGAGACGAGGGCATCACGAGGAGCATACACATGAAGCGCATTTTTGCTTACGCACTCATTCTCGGTTCGCTCGCGGTTCCCGCCTTCGCCGCGAAGGACTCGCAATCACTCACGCTCACCACTCCGGTCACCGTCGGCAGCAAGGTTCTTCCCGCCGGCAACTACAAAGTCAGCTGGACCGGCGCCGGTCAAAACGTGCAGGTCACCATCGCGCAAAACGGCAAGTCCGCCGTTAGCGTCACCGCCAAAATGGTCGACGCCGACAACGGCCACGTCGCCATCGTCACCAGCTCGGTCAACGGCGCAACCGTGCTTCAGACGATCCAACTGAACAAGGCCAATCTGGTGCTCACGGGCGCTGCCGCACAGGGCGAGTAAGTCGTACTGTCGATCTATACAACGCGCGAATGAGTCGTTGAAGTTCTTGATACGGAGCCGCAATCCAAAGGTTTGAGGGCCTTCGTGGCCTTCCTTTTCACCCCATCCCGTCTTGGGATGGGGTTCTCTTTGTGCGCTACTTCTGCTCCGCTTGTTTCGATCGCGATCCGCGCCAATACAGCGCCAGCCCCAGCAGGATCGACGCCAGCGTGCCGCCAACCAGCTTCAACTCAAAGCCCAGCTTGCTCGATGAATCCCCCGGCGGCACCAGCGATACCAGAATCCCCAGCAGCACCACCGCAATCCCCAGCCCACCGCACACCCACACGCCAAACTTCCCGCCCGGCACAAGCACCGCATGCGCATTCGTCTTCCGGTCCTTGCGTCCAGAGAGTTTGATGATCGCCCCGAACATGTAGAGAAACGGAATGAAGTAGAGAATGATCGCCGCATCAATCAGAAACTTGATACGCCCCGCGCGTCGTGTCGTTGATCTGGCTCACCAGCAGAATCGCTCCCGACAACCACCGCCTGCACCAGAATCGAAACCCACGGCGTCTTCCACTTCGGATGAATCTTCCCGAACGCCGCCGGCAGATAGCGATCAATGCCCACCTAAACGGCACGCGCGCAATGCCCGCCACCGTGCTGCCCACGCCGCCCGCATTGCCCGCCGTCACCAGCATCGCCGCCACATCCCCAGCACACCAACACCCAGCGCCGACGTGCCCACCGCAATCGCATGAAACACGCCGCTCTGCGGATCGAGGTCGCCCGCCGGCGTCAGCGCCAGCACCGCAAACGTGCCTGCGATATACATCAGTGCAATCAGCGCGCCTGCTCCAAACACCGCGCGCGGCAGCGTCCGCCGCGGGTCGCGCACCTCTTCGCTCATGCCGACACCAGCTCAAGCCCCGTAAATGCAAACGCAATCTGCGACCAGAAATTTACCGTGTCCCAGTTCCATGCCGGCAGCATGTTGTGCCACCGTAAAGTGCGTCGCCGACCCATGCCGCACCACCACCAGCAGCGCCACGCCTGCCAGAATCATCAGCGGCACATACGTCCCAACCCCGCCCGCGTTCTGCAGCCACTTGCCGATGTTCAGCCCGATGATGTTCAGCACCACGGCAACGCAACAGCATCGCCAGCGAAACCGTCAGCAGATAACGTGCGATCCTGCGCCAGCGCACCGCCGCGTCCTCCCAGGATGTACGCGCTCATCGAAGCGCTCGCCAGCAGCAGCCCCGGAAAATAAAACACCGTGTAGATCCAGTACGTCCAGCCCGGCCACAAATCCGTGAAAGGGCCCGAACGCCTCGCGCGCCCACACATAGAGCCCGCCCTCTTCCGGAAATCGCGACGAGAGCTCGTTGATCACCAGCGCGCCCGGCACAAAAAAGAACACCGCAGCCAGCACCCACAGACTGATCGACGATGTGCCATTGTGCCCCGCCGCTGCAATCCAGCGCGGCCCCAGCACCGTGGCAATGTTGAACAGCAGCACATCCCAGAAGCCCATCGTCTTGCGCAGTTGGGACTTCGTATCGGCCGCGGGTGGCACAGGAAAACTCATCGTATTCCCTAATCGTGCGAGAAGATTTGCTGCGGAAACTCAAAGCAAGCATACTCCGGCACGCTTGCTCGCTAGGCGTAACAATTCGCATCAACGCAAACAGCGCGCGGAAAGAATCCGCGCGCTGCATCGCCCCCCAAAAATTGTGCCGCATGTCGTCTACGTCGTCGCCGGCTTCTCGTTCGAAAAGTACGCGCAGATCGCCTGCCCCAGCGCCTTCCGGTCGATATACGGCTCGCGATCGTCGAACTGCGCCGCCCAGCACACCTGCTCCACAATGTCTCGCGGATAGCACGCGCGCAGGTCTTCCTTCAGGCACATGCGGATGTAATCGATCAAATCCTTCGGAATCGAGTCGTCGTACTTCACCCGGTTCTTCTGCGCCACGCGCGCAAAAATCTCGGTGAACTGCTCGTCCGTCACCGCGCCAATACGAATCTTCGTCTTGATGCGGCGAATGAATGCCGGGTCCACCAGCTCCGCCGGGTCCAGGTTCGACGCAAACACCACCAGCATCTCAAACGGAATCTCAATCTTCTTGCCGCCCGCCATCGTCAGGAAATCGATGCGCCGGTCCAGCGGCACAATCCACCGGTTCAGCAGTTCCTCCGGCCGCAGCCGCTGCCGCCCAAAGTCGTCGATAATCAGCACGCCGTTGTTGGCCTTCATCTGCATCGGCCCAACATAAAACTTCGAAATTGGGTTGAACTGCAGGTCCAGCATCTCGGCCGTCAGCTCGCCGCCCACCAGCACAGCCGGCCGCTCGCACAGCACCCAGCGCGGATCGTTCTTGTCGCCCTGCTTGGCCGCGGTCTTGTGAATCGCCGCATCGAACACCGTGATGATCTGGCCATCCACTTCGACGGCATGCGGAATCCAGACCTCATCCTCTGCCAGCACCCGCGACAGCACCTCGGCAAATGTCGTCTTGCCCGTGCCCGGAGGTCCGTACAGAAATACTGAGCTGCCCGAATTCACCGCCGTGCCCAACTGGCGCAACAGTGCCGGATCCACCACCAGCTCCGCAAAGGCGCGCTCCACGTCCCCCGCATGCACGCGCACATTCCGCACGCTCTGCTTGCGCACCTGTGCCGCATAATTTTCAAACGAAATCGGCGCCGGCCCAACATAGCGGCTCTGCGCCATCAGGTCCGCGGCGCGCGTCCGGCCCTGCGCCGTGATCGCAATCTGCGGCACATTCCCGGCCATACCCGTCACATGGCACACCTGCTCGGCGCGCAAACGTTCAAACAGCCCGTTCGCCGCGCTGTAGCTCAGGCAAAGTCTTTCAGAGAGGTCGACTACCGTCTGGGGGCCGGCCACATACAGCATCTTCAGCGTCAGGTCTTCCAGCACCGCGACGCTCACGTCCAGCTCGGCCAGGCTTTGCGGCCGGTCTGTTGGGCCCGAGGCAACGTCCCTCTTGATCAGATCGCAGCTGGTTTCTTCAACGGCAAACAACCCTGCCATAACGTGCCTTTCCTTCCTTGCGGTAAGAGGGGTCGGCCCCGGCGTGCCCGGAACCGCTGTGCGCAGAAAGAATGGGGAGTGGTGCACTCTCCGCCGGCGAACCGCCGGCGGGTGGCCCGTTGGCGCACGGGCCTTCTCATCTATCTACAGGCCTGCCTTAGGCCGTCGCCGCCATGCCCAGTGCCTGGCGAATCTGGTTCTGCAGCGGATCGCCGGTCTCACGGCTCGCCTGCTGGTTACCGGCCGACATCTCAAGCACCTGGCGCGAACCCGCCGCCGGCTTCGCAGCCTCGGCGTTCACACCAGTCTGGCCAAGCAGCGCGTTCAGCGCGGCGGTGGCAGTTTCAATGCACTCGCGGCGGGCGTTCAATTCAGCCATACGCTCGCTGATGACGTCCAGGTCCCCTTGTGCTGCCTTCAACGCTTCTCTATATGCTGGTTCACGGTTCTGATCGCTCATGACATCCTCCACGCTCCTAACCTTACGAGTGTTCTCTGCCGAGCAACATCGCACAAAGGGATTACACCGATGGACTTACGAAGCATTACCTGCGATGTTACCGTCAGGTTACCAACAGGGGATCGATCCCCCTGGGCCCGCCCTGCCGTCGGCTGCACGTTTGGCTCCAGCGCCGTTTCCGGGTATACTGGAGATTCGGCAAGCCGAGGGGCTGCGTGTGTTTGCGCCCCGACGGCCGTTCCGGCCCAGTCGCCGGCGCAGGACAAGCCCGTTAAGGCCCCTCAAAAACGGCAGGCGGCAGGACGAAACACCAAGAGATTCTGGAGTTTAGACCATGGCACAGGTATGCGACATTTGCGGCAAGGGGCCGCAGTTCGGCAACAACATCTCCCACGCGCACAACATCACTCGCCGCCGCTGGAACGTCAATCTGCAGGCCGTGAAGGCGCTCGTCAACGGCGCTCCCAAGCGCATCCGCGTCTGCACCAGCTGCATCAAGACCGGCAAAATCACCAAGAGCTAGCGCAGCGCCACCAACCTCAGGCTCAATGAAAAACCCCGTCCTCGCGGACGGGGTTTTGTTGTGCCCGTAATTTGCCGGCTTTACTTCGCGTGCTCAAACGTCAGCGAAGCCGAGTTGATGCAGTAGCGCAGCCCGGTCGGCCCCGGCCCGTCGGGAAAGACGTGCCCAAGGTGCCCGCCGCAGCGCGCGCAGTCGACTTCGATCCGCCGCATCCCAAAGCTCCGGTCCTCGTGCTCCGTCACTGCCTTCGAGTCCGCCGGAATCACAAAGCTCGGCCAGCCGCACCCGGAGTCGAACTTCGCCCCCGACAGAAACAGCATCGCCCCACAGCCCGCGCAGTGATAGTTGCCCGTCTCATGGTTCTCGGTCAGCGCGCCGGTATACGGCCGCTCCGTGCCCTTCTCGCGCAGCACGTGATACTGCTCAGGCGTCAGCATCGCGCGCCACTCGGCGTCCGTGCGGACCACCTTCTCAGCGCCGTCGCTCATTGGTTTGGTTTCCACATTGCTCATGCCTGTTAGATGCGCCACATAGGCGCAAGATACAGCCGCGCCCGCGCCTTCAAACCTCAGCCACCAGCTCGATCTCCACCAGCACATCCTTCGGCAGCCGCGAGACCTCAACCGTGCTCCGCGCAGGCGCAGCCACGCCCTCCGGCGCAAGATACTTCCCATACACCGCATTCATCGCCGGAAAGTCGTTGAAGTCCTTCAGAAAGACCGTCGCTTTCACGGTCCGCGCCAGGCCGGAGCCAGCGGCCTCGAGAATCGCTTTCAGATTCTCCATCACCCGCGCGGTCTGCTCGGCGATACCGCCAGCGACCACCTGGCCAGTCGCGGGATCCAGAGCGATCTGCCCCGCCGTAAAGACGAGGTGTCCGCTCCGGATCGCCTGCGAGTAAGGCCCGATGGCCACCGGCGCTTCATTGGTATAAACGAGAGTTTTGCCCATGCCCTCGATTGTAGTGCGGTGCGGCGATCTTTACTTCCAGACCGCCAGCACGCCGCCCACAACCGCAAACCCCAGCAGCCAGTAGCCGCCGTTGATGGCAAAGAGCTTGAATGGGCGTCCTTCATAAATGCCCTGCGGCAGGGTCGGGGCCGCATAAAAGCCGCACCACGCGATGAAGCCGATCATTGCGCCCCAGCCGAATGTGCCCGCGCTGGACCAGACAACCAGGTGGTCAAGCGCCAGGGCAATCACGAAGTCGCAAAGCAGCGACGACACCATTCCCAGGTACATCCACGATTTCTTGCCATCCTCTTTCTTCACGCCCGCCATCGTCATCCAGGGCTTGGCAAAGAGTACCGGCGAATACCAGACCGCGCCCAGAATCCAAAGGATCGCGGTACAGACAAAAATTCCAACAGGGTTCAACAAGTGGTGGATATGCAGCATTCAACTGCCTCCCTCGCGGCTAGACCGCACGCCGGTCCAGGGACCAGCTTCGAACCATGGCAAGCGTGCGTATGTCCATGACTCTCGCGGTGTTGCACTCCAACTGTCAAGCGGAATCCGCCCCTCGGACCACTGAACGTAACCCCTCCTCATCCAGCGTTTTCCCTCCAAAAACAAACATCCCACCCGCCGCGATGGACCTCGCGGCAAAGATGGGATGTCTCCTGCACGATCGACTACGGAACCGCTCTTACACCAGCTTCGCGTCCAGCACAATCTCCGTATTGCCCGCGAACAGCTTCGAGATCGGGCAGCCCGCCTTCGCGCCCGCGGCCGCCGCGTCAAACACTTCCTTGGTCGCGCCCGGCACCTTTGCGGTCGTGGTCAGCGTAATCTTCGTCACCTTGAAGCCGTCGTCCACCTTCGCCAGCGTCACGGCCGCGTGGGTCTCAATCGACTCCGGCGTCAGCCCCGATCCGCCCAGTTGCGCGCCCAGCGCCATCGAGAAGCAGCTCGCATGCGCCGCTGCAATCAGCTCTTCCGGCGTGGTGCCGCTCGTCGCTCCCTCAAACCGCGTCGCAAACGAGTAGTTGGCGTCCTTCAGCACGCCCGTCGCCGTCGAAATGGTGCCTTTGCCTTCTTTCAGTGATCCTGTCCAAACCGCACTTGCCTTGCTTGCCATGGTCCCTCCTTGGGGGTTCCGGATACCGGAGTTGTGGGGTGATTTCTTCGCTCCGCCCCAGGGGAATGTCCGGGCGAAGCCACAGAGTTGATGCTTCAGGCACATGAGCCGTCATCCGCCCACATGTCCCACTCCTCCATGCTAATCTGTCGGGCATGCTCCCGCAGAGACCCACTGCCCTTGACGGGGATTTTCTCGCGAATTTTTCACCAGCCGCCGCCAGCCCCGCCAACACGCAAGTAGACCACCACTGCCAGATCTGCCCCAACTGCTCCAGCCGCCTCACGGGCCATCACTGCAAGCTCGTCTGCACCCACTGCGGCTACTACCTCAGCTGCGCCGACTACTACTAGGAAAGCCACGTTCAGCACTGTCATAGGTGCCCCAGGTCTCGATTCTGAGACTAGGGAAAGCATGAACCCGTCACTACTTCTCGCTCCCCTTCCGCGCCCGCCCCAGCACCTTCCGCGCCAGCCCCGTCAGCGCCATCCCGCCCGCCTCAGCCACCGGAACCCAGCGCCGCTGCCCATCCACCGCCGTCAGCGCCGCCACATTCGCCTCCGCCGCGTCAAACACGCCAACCGTGTAGTTCACCTGCATAATCGCGTGCCGCACCGTCATCCGCGGCTCCTGCTTCGGCTTCGCCCCCGCACGCAACATCGGCAGTTGCCACAGCCCCGGCATCACCGTATTCGTCTCCGCCCGCTGCTCCAGCAGCACTTCCTCGCCGCCCTTGCCCATCCGCAGCGCCAGCGCGCAAGCCATCTCCTTGCTCTGCATCCGCGCCCGCGGCATCGTCTTGTGCTCGCCCCGCGTCGCGCAGTCCTGCGCCAGCGGACACATCAAACACTGCGGGCTCCGCGGCGTACACACCGTCGCGCCCAGCTCCATCATCGCCTGATTGAAATCGCCCGCCCGCCTCGGATCGAGCAGTTCCCCCGCCGCGCTCTCCACCTTGCGCCGCAGCGCCGTCGCCGTCATCCGGCCTTCCTGCCAGCCCAGCACCCGGCACAGCACCCGCTCCACGTTGCCGTCCACCACCGCCACCGGCTCGCCGTGCGCGATACTCGCAATCGCCGCCGCCGTGTAGCTCCCAATCCCCGGCAGCAGCTTCAGTTCTTCGGCCGTCTTGGGCAAGTTTCCCGCGCGCTGCTCCACCACAAACTGGGCCGCCTTCTGCAGCATCCGCGCCCGCCGGTAGTAGCCCAGCCCGCTCCACAGCGCCAGCACGTCCTGCTCCGGAGCCAGCGCCAACGCCATCACCGTCGGAAATCGCTCCAGAAACGCCGTATACCGCTCCACCACCACCGCTACCCGCGTCTGCTGCAGCATGATCTCCGAAACCCAGATCGCGTACGGGTCGCTGGTCCGCCGCCACGGCAAATCCCGCCGGCTCGCGTCATACCACCCCAGCAATTGCCGCCGCATCCGAGCAGTAGAGTCCGTGTTCCAGCGAAGCAGGGTCATGGGCTCAGATTACGGCATCCCACCGGGCCGCTGCCGGCACTCACACCGTCCTCCACACCGACCGTCTAAAACCGCAACCATGCCCTAGGTAACCTATTCCTGTGATTTCATTGGTAATCACAAAATGGATACCGTGGTACTCTCGCTCCACATTCAACCTTCAAGTCCGGAGGCAGGGGGGCCGATATCCCCTTCATTTCCAGGCTGGAATGCCAGCCAGGGAAGCTCTCCAAAACGACCTGAGGAGGCCGCCATGAAGCACCGCATCGTCGCTCTCGCGCTCGTCCTGCTCACCGGCCCCGCTGCGCTGCTTGCTCAGTTCTCTTCCTCGCCCAGCCTCATGGTCAGCGAATCCTCCGACGGCGGCATCCAGTCTCTCCCCGTACCGGCCGGCCGGGCTTCCACCGTGCCCTTCTCGCGCTTCTCCTTCGGCGTCGGCATCTCGCCCCTCGGCGTCAACGTGCAGGCAGCCACCATCCTCAACCGCTATATGAACGCCCGCGTCGTCGGCAATATCCTGCGCCTCAACGTCAACGACATCTCCACCAGCGGCTTCAACATCGACGCCAAGCTCGACATGGCCTCCGCCGGCGCGTCGCTCGACGTCTATCCCTTCCCGCGCCACGGCCTGCGCATCTCGCCCGGCGTGCTCTTCTACAACACCAGCTCCGCCCGCGGCCTCTTCACCGCGCAGGGCGGCACCAGCTTCTCGCTCAACGGCTACGACTACTACTCCTCAGCCAGCGATCCCGTGCAGGGCACCGGATTCCTCGGCCTCCACAGCCAGAACCCCGCCCTCACTCTCACCGCCGGCTGGGGCAACACCATCCCCCGCAACGGCAAACACTTCTCCTTCCCGGTGGAAGTCGGCGTAGCCTTCATCGGCACGCCCACGGTCGCCGTCAACCTCACCTCCGGCCAGGTCTGCGACGCCAACGGCCTCAACTGCGTCGAAGTCGCCACCGACCCCGACGTCCAGTCCAACCTTGCTCTGCAGGTCGCCAAATACCAGAACGACGTGAACCCGCTCAAGACCTACCCCATCGCCTCCTTCGGCGTCGCCTACAGCTTCAGCACCCGCGGCGCAGTCATCCGCTAGCGCAGCAGTTTGCGCGCTTCGAGCTTATATAAAACGCAGTCCAGCCTTTGATAGATAAATTAGAAAGTCTCCCCTTAGAAACAACGAGGGCCGCATCCGGCGATGCGGCCCTCTTACATTTTCCAGCCCTGCTCAACACTCAATTCCTGTTGAACTCCTGTTGACCGGCAAATACCCCTCGCCGCCAAACTACAGCGATATCGCTGCATTGTGTCAGGGCACGACTTCAGTCGTGCCGAAAAACTGACCCTTTCATCCGTCGGAGGGAGCGGGAGGCTTTAGCCTCCCGAATAAAGCCCCTCAATTCAATGTGGCTTTAGCCACGGGTCCTTCTTTAGGCGCCTCGATCGTACCTTTTCACCAAGCCGTTTAGTCGTGCCGAATGGCGCCTTTAGAAGAATCCGGCTTTAGCCCCTGAGTGTTCGCAATCACCCCAGCAGCGCCGCCACCGCTTCCGGCACCGCTTTCAGCGCCGCGTCAATCGCCGCCTGGTCCTTGCCGCCCGCCTCCGCAATCTCCGCCTTGCCGCCGCCCGAGCCGCCCACCAGCTTCGCCACCGCGCCCACCAGCTTGCCCGCCTGAATGCGCTTGATCAGCCCCGGCGTCACGCCCGCAATAATCGCAACCTTGCCCTCCGGCTGCGCCGACGCCAGCACCACCACGCCCTCGCCCGCCTTCTGCTTCAGGTTGTCGACCAGCGTCCGCAACTGCCCGCGCTCCAGGTTGTCCGCGCGATGCACCAGCACCTTCACGCCCTTCACCTCCACAGCGTGCGCCAGCGCATCATCCAACCCGCCCGCCGCCGACTTCATCCGTATCTCTTCCAACTCGCGCCGCAACTGCTTCACTTCCTCATCCTGCGCGGCAAACTTCGCCCGCAGCCCGTCCGTCAGGTTGTCCGTCGTCGCAACGTACTGCCCTGCCAGCTTGGCAACCTCAAAATCCTTGCGGAAGGTATCCAGCGACCCCATCCCGCTGATCGCCTCAATGCGCCGCACGCCCGACGACACCGCGCCCTCGCTCGTCACCTTCAGCAAGCCAATCTCGCCCGTCGCGCCCGTATGCGTGCCGCCGCAAAGCTCCGTCGAAAACCCATCCGACAGCTTCACCACGCGCACCTTGTCGCCATACTTCTCGCCGAACAGCGCCATCGCGTGATACTCGTTCACCGCCACATCAATCGGCACGTCCACCAGCGTCTCCACCGTCGCGTTGGCCAGCACCTCGCGGTTCACAATGTCCTCAATCTCCTGCAACTCCTCGTCCGCCACCTGCGCAAAGTGCGAGAAGTCGAACCGCAGCCGCCCCGCATCCACTGACGAACCCGCCTGCTTCACATGCGTGCCCAACACCTGCCGCAGTGCCGCATGCAACAAGTGCGTGCCCGTGTGGTTGCGCTTGATCGCATTGCGCCGCACACCATCCACAACCGTATTCACAAAGTCGCCAACGGCAAGTCCCTGCTTCAACACAGCCTTGTGAGCACGCACCCCCTGCACCGGAGCCACGCAACCCGTAATCTCGGCCACAGCAGCATTGCCATCCGGCGTAAGAAAGACGCCCGTGTCGCCCACCTGCCCGCCCGAGTCCGCATAGAAGCTCGTATGGTCCAGCACAACGTCAACCGAATCGCCAGCCTTCGCCGCCGGCACGCCAGCGCCGTCCTTCACAATCGCCAGCACCTCGCAGTGCGTCGAGCCAAGCTGCCGATAGCCCTCAAACACCGTCTTCGGCAGCTCCCGATACGCCGGGCTAGCCGTCTTCTGCGATCCGCCCTTCCAACTGGCGCGGGCACGAGATTGTTCCTCTTCCTTCGCGCGCTCAAAGCCCTCTGTGTCGAACTCAAGCCCAGAATCTCGAACCGCGTCAATCATGAAATCGACCGGCAAGCCAAAGGTTTCGTAGATATGAAATGCTTTCGCGCCATCGAATTTGAGGACAGTATTTCTTCGTTCGTGAAGGTAGTTTTCGATGAATGGCTCAAATTGCTCCGCCGGATATTCCAACGGATTAGCGCGAAAGGCCGCTGCAACGCCTTCCGGCGTAACTTTCAGAAATGGCTCAAACACCCTAGTAAATTTACCGATCCCAAATTTCGTTGCTATCTTCTCGAGGAAGTCGATTTCAAGATGTGCAATTTCGGCAGCAAGCAGCTCGGCCCCATGTTTCAACACCCGATTGAACTGTCTCTCTTCTGCCTCGACGACCCTCGCTACACGCGCGGCAGAATCAACCAACTCGGGATAGGCTCCCTGCATAAGATCCCGAACGGCATACACCATTTCGTACATGAAAGGCTTGTCCTGCCCCAGCAAGCGCCCATGCCGAATCCCGCGCCGCAGAATCTTGCGCAGCACATACCCGCGCCCCTCATTCGAAGGCAGCACACCGTCATTAATCAGAAACGTAGCCGCGCGCGCATGGTCCGCTATAATGCGTAGGCTCGCATTGCCCACGTCATTCTTCACGCCGGTGAGCTCCGCCGCCCTCTCAATCAACGGCGTAAACAGATCCGTCTCAAAGTTCGAAATCTTCCCCTGCAGCACCGCCGCCACGCGCTCCAGCCCCATGCCCGTATCAATCGAGGGCTTGGGCAGCGGCGTCAGCTTGTACGTGGTCTTCTTCGTCGCCGCATCCACCACCGCGGAGCGATCAAATTGCATGAACACCAGATTCCAGATCTCGACATACCGCGCATCGTCCTGCCCAAACGGCAGATCCTTCCCGTGCTCGCTGGCCTCAAGTCCAAGATCGAAAAAAATCTCCGAGCAAGGTCCGCACGGCCCCGTCTCGCCCATCTGCCAGAAGTTGTCCTTCGCGCCGTACTGGAAAATGCGCTCCTTCGGCACCCCCGCCTCAATCCAGTAGCCCTCGGCCTCGTCGTCGCGCGAAACACCATCCATCCCTTCAAAAATCGTGACGTACAGCTTGTCCTTCGCAATCCCGAACCACTCCGGGCTCGTAATCAGCTCCCACGCAAACTGGATCGCGTCGCGCTTGAAGTAGTCGCCAAAGCTGAAGTTGCCCAGCATCTCAAAGAACGTGTGATGCCGCCGCGTGAACCCGACATTCTCAAGATCGTTGTGCTTGCCACCCGCGCGCACGCACTTCTGGCTCGTCGTGGCCCGCGAATATTCCCGCTTCTCCGCACCCAGAAAAAGGTCTTTGAACTGGTTCATCCCCGCGTTGGTAAACAGCAGCGTCGGGTCGTTGGCAGGCACCAGCGAAGACGAATGCACCCGGCGGTGCCCCTTCGTCTCAAAAAAGCGCAAAAACAGCTCGCGAATCTCGTTCCCTGTGCGATGTTGCATGGTGTTCTCCAGTGTAAATTGGCAGCGGCCCGCGCCGCACTTTCCCGCCCGCCTGTAACCTTAAGCAGCCCGATGCACTCTCACACCGCAGCAGATATCCGGAGGATTCCGATGCATTTGCCCGCACGCCGCATCCCGTTGCTCATCGCCCTCGCAGCTCTTCTTGCGGCCGCTCCCCGCGCTCATGCAGCCCAGCCGCCCGCCATCGGCGCCAAGGCCCCGGCCTTCACCCTTGCCACGCCAGAAGGCAAGAAAGTCAGCCTCGGCAGTCTGCTGAAAAAGGGCCCGGTCGTCCTCATCGTCCTGCGCGGCTACCCCGGCTACCAGTGCCCCTACTGCCAGCGCCAGGCTCATGACTTCGAAACCAACGCCGCCCAATTCGCGGCCAAGGGGGTTGAGCTGCTGCTGGTCTATCCCGGCCCCGCCGACAGCCTCTCCGCACACGCCCAGGAATTCCTCAAGCAGTCTCAGAACCTGCCGCCCAACTTCCACCTCGTCATCGATCCCGACTACGCCGTGACCAACCTCTACGGCCTGCGCTGGAACGCGCCCTCCGAAACCGCATACCCCTCCACATTCGTGCTCAACCGCAAAGGCATCGTCACCTATCGCAAAATCAGCCACGAACACGGCGACCGCACCACCGCCGCCGAAATCCTCGCCCAGCTTGGCAAGGCAATGTAGAACATTCGCCCGCCATAAAAAGCACGCCAAAATCGCGCGCCGGCCGGAACCCTTCGGCTCCGCGCCCCATCTCACTTACCAGACCACCATCCCCAGGAGGAATATCGTGGAAAAGCTCGCATTGCTCGCAACATCGTGCACGCCAAACCCGGCAAAGAAAAAGAAGTGGAAGAGTTCCTCAAGTCTGCCCAGCCTCTCGCCCAGGCCGAGTCCGCCACCATCGCCTGGTACGCCTTCAGCCTCGGCGGCGGCCGTTTTGGCATCTTCGATACCTTTGCCGACGAAGCCGGCCGCCAGGCTCATCTCACCGGAGACATCGCCAAAGCCCTCATGGCCAAAGCCCCCGAGCTCTTCGGCGTTCCACCCTCGATCGAAAAGCCCGAAATCCTCGCCGTCAAAACCCGCTAGTCCTCGCTGCCGGAGGCGGCCTCGGCGTCCACATCGTCCAGCGCCGCCAGCGCCTCCTCCGGCACATCCCACTGCCGCAGAATCTTGTAAATCACGCCCGTCGAAAACCCCGCCGCCACCAGCCGCCGCATCACCCGCGCCGTCTCCTTCTCGTTCTCCGGCTTGCGAATGCTCTTGCGCTCCAGGTGCTGCCGCGCCAGCGCCTCTTCATTCGTCCCCGCATAGCGCGCGTCTACCGTCTCGTCCACCACGGCCCGCGCCACGCCCTTCTGCGCCAGCTTCTGCCGCACCCTGCGCGCACCCAGCTTCTCGTTCTCCTGCCGCAGCCGCGCAAAGGTCTCCGCATAGGCCGCATCGTTCAAATACCCACGCTCGCGCAGCCGCGCCACCACCGCATCCACCACCGCAGCCCCATGCTCGCCCGGCTCCACCCGCTCCCGCATCAGCCGCCGCAGCTCCGCCTCGGTGCGCATGGCCCGCCCAAGCGACTTCACAGCATAGTCGTACAACCCCGCCTCATTCAGCGGCTCGGCTCGTTTCTTCGCCCGTCCAAACGGCATTGCATTTACCCCAATGGCACCAGCAACCGAAACGCCCGATTCCGCCGCCAGCGATAGTGCTTGAAATCGCTGTCCAGCGTGAGAATATCGCCCGTATCCAGCTCATCCGCCATATGAATCAGGCACGCATCCGCAAAATCCGCCGGAAGGTCCGCGTATTTCTCCTGAATCTTCCTGACAGACGCTGCCGATCGTTTCAACTCGAAGGGAAGCTCCAACGCTCCTTGCTCGATGCTGGTCAAGATGCTGTCGAGCGCGCCCGGCGTGTGCCGCAGCAGGTGTGCCGTCTCGGCAATCACTGCTTCACAAGTAGCCAGCGGCTGCTCCAGACGCTCATAAACTGCCATGCACCGAGCATGAAAGTGATCGAGCCGCTTGTACACGGCAACCAGAAAGCCGGCGTCCACCAGCACAGGCGTCACTCACCACGCCCTTTGGGTCTGCGCCATCCCTTGCCCATGCTCTTCGCGCCAAAATCTTCCATGTATTTCTTATTGGTGGAGAGATCGCCAGGGCCGCCGCCGAACATTCCCACGCCAATCAGCCGCGGACGCTTCGGCTTGGCATGGCGCTCCTCCACCAGGCGAATCCCCTCGCGGATGACTTCCGAAGTGCTCATGCCATGCCGCTCCACCAGCCGTTGCAGCTTCTCCTGCGTCTCCGCATCCAACCGCGCCTGTACCGTCGATCCCATGCGGCAAGTGTACTACAAATTCCAATACTTGTAGTACAACTAGCAACGCCGCCTGATCCCTGACCCCTAATCCCTGATCCCTGCTCCATTCGCCGTCCACTCATCCACCCAGTCATCCACCGTCTTCCACCAGAGCTGCGCATTTTGCGGCTTCAGCACCCAGTGGCCCTCGTCCGGGAAGTACAGCATCTTGCTCGGCACATGCAGCAGTTGCAGTGTGTCAAAGAGCTGGAACCCCTCAGAAACATCGAGGCGATAATCCAGCTGCGAGTGAATCACCAGCGTCGGCGTCTTGAAATTCTTCGCATACAACGACGGCGACCACTTGCGGAACGGGTTCTCGCTGTCCGGCTTGCCATAGTAGTCCCACGGCGCGCCCTTGAACTCCCAGATATTGAACCAGTCCTCCTCCGTCGACCCAAACGCCGACTCCGCATCGAACATGCCGTCATGCGTCACAATGCACTTGAAGCGGTCCGTGTGCCCCAGAATCCAATTCGCCATGTAGCCGCCATAGCTCGCGCCCAGCGCGCACTCCCGCGTCTTGTCGATGAACGGGATAGTGCTGCTCCGCGTAGTCCAGCCCCGTCATCAGGTCGGTATAAGGCTTGCCGCCCCAGTCGCCGTTCACGCCATCCACAAAGGCCTGCCCATAGCCCGTCGACCCGCGCGGATTGATCATCACCACCACATAGCCATTCGCCGCAAACAGCTCCGCATTCCAGCGATACGACCACGCATCGCCCCAAGCCCCCTGCGGCCCCCCATGAATCAACAACTTCGTTGGGTATTTTTTGTGCGGGTCGTAGCCGGGGGAGGAATCACAAACCCCTGCACCTTCACGCCATCCTTCGCCGTGAACCAGAACGACTCCATCTTCGGCAGATCAAGCTGCGCAAGCAGTGCGTCGTTCAGATGCGCGACGATTTTGGGCTCGTACGCGGGGTCCTCGTATCACCGCATCGGGCCTGCCGTTGGTCATCACATAGCACATGATATCGCGCTGTCACTCATGCGCTGCCATATTTCCAAGAACTACTTCCGACGGGACTGTCCACGCGCATCATGGTTGCGATCGACATAAGGGAATCCATTGATAACAACCCGTCGAACTGCACTCCATTCGCCCGGAACTTTGCCAAAACGAGAAAGGCCGATTCGCCTCAAGTCCCGACTGTATAGATTGCTGGTTCACCCTTCTCGCCGGAAGTAAACAAAACTATAGCCAGGATCATCGGCGCTCCACGACAAACTCGTCAATCCAGTTGTCAAACTTCGGCAGCAAATCCCTCTCCGTCTTCGCCGCCCGGTCATAGAGCATCAGCCGAAATTTATCGCTCTCATACCCAGCCCGCGCCTGCGACCGCCACGCCAGAAATCTTCCCATCCGGCGAATACGCCGGACTGAAGTTCCCACCCGCCGACGTGGACACCTTCACCGGCTTCGCATCGGGATTCGTCAGGTCCAGCGTATAAATCTGCGCGCTAGTCGAAATCGCCGGCACCGCATCGGGGTTCTCCGTAAACGCCAGCTCCTTCGCATCCGGCGCAATCGAGAAACCACCATCCCGGCCCAGCGAAAACGGCGGCACATCGTGCGCATCGTTCGGCGTTAAGTCACGGACCGCACCGCTCTCAACCGAGACGAGAAAAATATGCGACCGCTTCGGCCCCGTAAAGTGGTTCCAGTGCCGGTAAAGCAGCGCCGTAAAAATCTGCGCCTTCACCTTGCTGTCCGCCGCTGCCTTGTCCCGCTCCGCGTTGCAATCGTTGCCGGCCTTGTCATCGGCCAGCGTAAGCGCCGGGCAATCCGGATACACCGCCGACGTAAACACCACGAAGCGCCCATCAGGAGACCACTTCGCGTTGTCCGCGCCCGTAGCCATCGCCGTCAGCTTCCGCGCGTTGCTCGTCGCACCCGTCGCCGGATCGAAGTCCGCCAGCCACACCTGCTCCCCGCCCTCGCGCCCGGAAAGAAACAGCACAGCCCGCCCATCCGCAGAAAACTCCAGGCCGCTATCGCCCGCCTGCGCCACCGCAATCTTCGCCGGCTCCCCGACCCCAATCGCCTGCAGCCACAGCTCCGTGGTCACTTTGTTTTCGGCCATGTTCACCGTGCCCACGCCGTAGGCCAGCCACTTGCCATCCGGCGAAACAGCCGTCGCGCCCAGCCGCTTCATCGCCATCATGTCCGCAAAGGTCATGGGCCGCTTGGCGCGGGGGCAGTGGATTGTGCAAAGGAGAAAGACGCGGCAACAGCAAGTACAAGGCAGGAAAGGTATCGGGATGTGCGCATGATTTGTCCCCGCGCACCTGGGAGAAAATCAGCGGCGCGCGAAGAAGAAGTGTACACCCGGCGCGGAGAAAAGCGGATGCGCTACGCCGCCTGCAGCTCCAGCACAATGCCCGCTCCGCGCGGCTTAAAGTTCAGCGCCGAGATGCGTCCATTGTTCTCGCGCAGAATCGTCGCGCACAAACTCAAGCCCAGCCCAGCCGTCTCGCCCGCGGCCTGCGCCGGCACAAACGGATCGAAGGCCCGCGCCGGATGCAGAAAGCCCGGCCCGGTATGCGCAATCAGAATCTTCACGCTGTCGCTCTCCGCCGTCGCATCAATGCGCACCGACTTCTCGTTCGGCGACTCGCCGTTTTCAACTGCCTCAATCGCAAACTGCAGGCAATAGAGCACCGCCTGCCGCACCTGCTGCGCATTGCCCAGCGCCCGCGGCAGCGCCGGCTCCACATGCAGCCGGAAATCAATCGCGCGATGCACAAACTCCGAGCGGTGCAGTTGCTCCATATCGTTCAGCAGTTCCGTCACCGAGATCGCCGAATAGTGCTCGCTCTGTGTCTTCGACATCCGCGACAGGCTCTCCAGCGTAGCCCGCATCCCGCGCGCCTCGCCCAGGATCGACTCAATCGCCTTGCGCTCCTTGGCGTTCATATCCGGCGTCACTTCCAGCAGCGACGCATAGCCCAGAATCACCGTCAGCGGATTGTTCAACTGCCGCGTCACGTTGCTTGCCAGTTGACCCAGCCCCGCAAACTTCTCCGCGTCAATCAGCTTCTCCAGCATCATCGTCTGGCTGCGTGCGGACTGGATACGCGCCGCCAGCACCTCCACCGGCAGCAGCTCTTCCGCTCGCAGCGGCTCATCCGGATTGCGCAGCCCGCTCAGCAGCAGCGCACCCTCCGGCGCAGCGCGCCCCTGCAGCGGCACCGCCACAAACCGCGTCAGCCGCAGCCGTTCCAGATCGTCTCCCGGCAGCAGCCACGGCTCCAAATTCAGGTCGTACGATTGGCTGCGCTCGGCCGCAATCGGGTTCGCGCCAGCCGAAAGAAATCCTCCCGGCGGAATGCGCGTGGCCAGCGCCTCCAGGGCATTCATCGCCGCATCATCAATGCCCGCGGCGCCCGCCAGTCGATACTGCCCCGCACCTTGTGTCAGCAGCAGCGCGGCCTGTTCAAACCGGCTGTTCCCAATCACCGTCTGGCAAATCAGGTTGCCCTGCCGGTCAAAATCCTCCACCCGCCGCCGCGACAGCACCACGTTGGTATAGGCCTCAAGCTCCTTGCGCGCATTGCGCTCCCGGTCCTGCACCTTCTGCTGTGCCGCCAGCAAATCTTCCAGCGCCAGCAGGACCAGACCCACGCCCGCCACCACCTTGCCCAGCGTCGTCACGTTGGAAATCGCCGCTTCCAGTCCCGGATGCGCAATCACCAGCGGCGACACGGTCAGGATGCGTATCGACCACGCCAGAAACCCAAGCGCGCTCAGCACCGTGCCCGGCGAAATCCGCCGCGACACATAAAACACCAGCATCGCCGTGCAAAGGTAGAGCGCGTCTTCCACAAACACCAGCGGCCAGCTTCCACGCACCGCCACGCAGATCCACAGGCTCCCGCCGCCCATCACAATGCAAAGCGAAAGGCCCAGCCACGTCGGCATGCTGCCCGGCGCAAACGCCCAAAAGCAGCCCACCAGCAGCGCCAGCGCACCCAGACAGGGGAACAAAAGGAAAGCCGTCGTCGCCGGCGGATTGCCGCGATACACGCCGTTCAACAGGACCGCGTACAGAATCAGCGGCGCAACAAACGGCACCGCGTAATAAATCCTGCGCCCGCCCAGCTCAAAGTGCAGCGGCGAGAACGACGCCAGAAAGATCGTCGCGCCCACCAGCGCGGCCGTCTGCCCAGCCGCGGCCACCCATGGGAAGACCGCCGCGTCGGAGAAATTCCACGGCCCAATCTGGTAGACCTGCAGCATCCGCACGCAGGCCAGCGCGAAGCCCAGCAGCCAAAGCAGGGTCCTTGGCTCGCGCGAGCGGGCATAGCGGTGCGCCAGCACCGGAAGCAGCAGGACCGTCAACAGAAGCGCCGGAAGCTGATAGCTGTCGGGCATAGCAGCCGGAACTCCTCCTTCAATCTTTTTCACGCCGCAGGGCAATTGGTTCGTTTCGCCCTGCTGGTTATAAGCTGCCCAGTGCGCGCCGTAGGGGTTTACCGGTCGTCCTGGCAGGCTAAATGAATGGTTCCATTGCCCTTCTTGGCTCTAACAATCCACAATTTACACGCGCACACGCAGCCGCGCGAACCGCGAAGGGTCGTTTCCGCACCATTCTCGCTCCCCTCCGCAACCCTTGTATATGCGTCTAACGTGTTAGTGGTAGATCCAGGAGGCCATCTCAGGTGCGGTTCACCCATTGCTCCATCCTGCTCGCGGCGGCAGCTTTAACCCTCGCCGCCCCAGCCCAGGACAAAGACAGCTTCACCCCCATGGCCCTCGACGCCGGTTTCGGCCGCATGGATCTCTCCGCGCCCGCCATTCCCCCTGACCAGATCGTCGCCAAATTTGCCGCCAAAGAGACCGAGTTCCAGGACGCCCTCAACCACTACACCTACCGCCGCGTCGCCCGCGTCCAGACCCTCGACGACGACAATAAAGTAGACGGCGAATACTACGAAGTCGACGATGTCATCTTCGATCCCACCGGCCGCCGCACCGAGAAAGTCGTCTTCGCCCCGGCCAACACCCTCACCCGCGTCCTCATGTCGCCATCCGACCTCCAGGACATCCAGCACGGCTATCCCTTCGTCCTCACCACCAGCGAGGTCAGCGAGTACGACATCAAATATGTAGGCCGCCAGAAGGTCGACGAGATCGACTGCTACGTCTTCGACGTCACCCCCAAGCAAATCCTCAAAGGCAAGCGCTACCTCGACGGCCGCATCTGGGTCGATGCCACCGACCTCCAGATCGTCGTCACCGACGGCCGCATGGTCCCCGACGACACCCGCAAAGGCAGCGAAGACCTCCACCCGCCCTTCATGACCTGGCGCGAGCAGATCGACGGCCACTACTGGTTCCCCGTCTACACCAAGGGCGAAGGCATTCTGCATTTCGCCGGCGGCCACGGCTACCTCGCCCAGGACGTCCACATCCGCGACATCATCAAATACACCGACTACAAGCAGTTCGGCTCAACATCCCGCATCATCTTCAACGGCAAGGACATCACGCCCCAGCAAGGCCAGCCAACCCCACCACCCCCAGACCAGAAGCCACCGCAGTAGCAGTAACGGGATCAACTATCTTCGCGCTCAATTGGAGACGTCTCAGCTCGCTTTCTAGGCTGCGGATCATTCGGTTTATTCGCTGTTACACCTGATCGGTCTTCGTCTGAAGAGCCGTTATCTAGCACAGCTTCGTAGCCGACAAACTCCATTGGAAATTCGGCAAGTCTCTGAGAACGTGAGGTCAGAAGTTCTGACAGCGGCACAATGGCTTTGACCGCACTAAAGCCGTTCGCGGTCCACTGGTCTTCGATACGTCCGCGATGGCTCTGGACTTCCCCTCGAATCCCTACAGTGAGTTCAGCTGGCACCTCTATTTCAACGGCCATCATCGGTTCTAGCAACACAGGGCTTGCCTTCCTAGCTGCCTCGTTGAAACAGATTGATCCGGCGAGCCTGAACGCCATCTCGTTCGAGTCGGCTTCGTGGTAGCTTCCGTCATACAAGGTTACCTTCACATCCACGACTGGAGAACCCGCCAAAACGCCCCGTTCCATCGCGTCCAGAACACCCTTTTCGATTGACTTGACGTATTCGTCAGGAACTGCGCCTTGCGCAATGGCGCTGATGAAGACGAATCCCTCCCTTGGATCGCTCGGCTCAATGCGGAGCATGCAGTGGGCGTAATTCCCAATACCGCCACTCTGACGGATGTACTTGCCTGTAGCGTCAGCCTGCTTGCGGATCGTTTCAAGGAAGATGGCCGTAGGGGAGCCAACATTGATCGCAAGTTTGTATTCATCCCGAAGGAAATCGCAGGCCGATTCTAAGTCCGATTTGTCCCTTCCCTCAAGTCTGTAGAACCTCTCTTGAGATTGCCTGTTGATGCTCACTCCGGGGCCTGGATGGGCGATCTCAATCAACGCACTCCGAAGACGCGCGTCATCTTCACCGTCTGCCGCAGAGACGATCAAATACAAAATCGGATAATCTTTGCTCGATCCACGCATGAATTAACCAAAGCTATCCCTAATAAAACAGATACTTCCGCCAGCGATCATCCCCGCGCCCCAGCATCCGCATGATCTGCCGGCTCGTGTGCAGGCAGAACGGCCGCGGTTCCCGGCGCAGCGTCATGTCGTCAATCTCGTGCAGCAGCCGGTTGCCCTTGCGCCGGTTGCAGGTGTGGCAGCAGGCCACCAGGTTCTCCCACGTTGAGTTCCCGCCCCGCGACCGCGGCTGCACGTGATCCAGCGTCAGCTCGCTCGAGGGCAGCACCACGCCGCAGTACTGGCAGGTGTTGCGGTCGCGCAGCAGAATGTTTTTGCGCGAGAGGGCGCGCGTCTGGTGCGGAATCCGCCGGTACTCAAGCAGCCGGATCACCGACGGCATGGCCACGCGGCAGCGCTGCGCATGCAGCGTCAGCCCGTGCTCTTCCTCGGTGCGCGCAATGCCCTTCAGCACCAGCACCAGCGCCCGCCGCGCGCCGCAGATATTGATCGGCTCATACGACGCATTCAACACCAGCACCGGCATCTGCAGCACCTGGCCAGACTGCATCGCCTGCTGCGCGCCGGGGTGTTCCACCGCCAGTGCCGCGGCCCGTGCCGCCGACTTCTGCTTCCGTGCATGAATCATCGCTTTGCCCAATGACATCCTGTGTCCCCTCGTTACAAAGATGGTTGGTTCTCTGCTGCGTGCATGCCTTCCGCGTACAAGTGTGTCGTGCCGTCAATCTCCGCAGCCGCATCCTGCGGCTCAATCTCAATTGCTATTTGATAAGAGGCTCGCCGCGCCCGCGCCAGCGTCGCCACCCAAACGCTCTTCGCGCCCGCATCCTTCAGCGCCCGCGCCGCCGCCCGCGCCGTCGCGCCCGTCGTCAAAATATCGTCAATCACCAGCACGTCCCGGCCCTCAACCGCCGCCGCATCGCGCACCTTGAAAGCCACGCGCACATTCAGCCGCCGCTGCCGCGGAGTCAGTCCTGCCTGGCTCGCCGTCGCCCTCGACCGCACCAGCACATCCGCCAGCGTCAGCCGCCACGCCGGATGCGAAACCCGCAACCCGCGCAGCGCCTCAACCGCCAGCAGCCGCGCCTGGTTGAACCCGCGCTCGCTCTGCTTCCGGCGATGCAGCGGCACCGCAACCACCAGCATCTCCGCCGGAGCCTCTCCGGCAAGCTGCGCAATCGCAGACGCCAGCATCCGCCCCAGCCCCCGCGCCGCCGGATGCAGCCGCTCATACTTCAGCGCGTGAATCGCATCCCGCATGCGCCCGTCGTAGGAGCCATAGGCCACCGCCCGCTCAAATGGTGGCGGCGCAATCCGGCACATCTGGCACAGATCGTCCGCGTCAAACGCAGTCAGCGAATCACCGCAGAGCGCGCACGCAGCGCCGCTTCCAGCCGGAATTTCCAGCCAGCAGACATCGCAGATTGTCACAGTGGAAAGCTGCGGCAGCGGGGAGCCGCAGAGCGAGCAGAAGTCAGGAAGGAGAACGCAACCCAATGCATCCACCGGACTTCGAAGCACTCGCGCAACAGCACGCCATGCTGAAGTCTCCGATGGGGTAACGTCGAACGTCAGTGAACCGGAGTCCCTGCGGAAGACGCACCTCGTTCGTAGGCGGCAGCGGCCAAGCCCAAACGTTCGCCGCCTCACGACCAATATACCCCGATTGCACCCGCTACGCCACAGCCGCGCCTGCCCGCCATCGCCACAATTCCCGTGCAAATGCAGGAAAAATAAGGGCAAAAGAAAAGCGCGGCGCAGGGGGGAATCTGCGCCGCGCTTTGAGCCGGGCCTGCTGCGCCGGCTTAAACGAAACCCGGGCTCTACGGGCGGCTCGGGTGTGAACTCGTACCCGCGTGCTCCCGGTCTCGCTCGGCCTGGCGCTGGCGTTCGCGGTCCGCGTCGGACTGTGCATCGCGCACCGCATCCTTCACCTGCCCAACCGCCTTTTCCGCCTTGCCCTTGATCTGCTGGGCGGCGCCTTCTACTTGCTGGTTCGTATTGCCGGTCCACTCGCCGACCTGGCGCTTGGCACGGCCCATCGCGTCGTCCATCGTTCCCTTCACTCTGTCTTTATCCATAATGTCCACCTCCCTGGTGGAATCAGTTGCCTTGCGTTACTGGTTGCGTACGTTTGCTTGCAGCGCACGAGCTGGCTCTCCATCCAGCTCGCCTTCCATTCCGTCTCGCCGGCTCTAAACCACCGGCCGCCTTCCAGAAATCAACTGGATCAGCAGCACCACCAGCGCGATCACCAGCAGAATGTGAATGAATCCGCCCAGCGTGTAGCTAGTCACGATACCCAGCAGCCACAGAACAAGCAGGATCACAAAAATCGTCCAAAGCATCTGTCTTACCTCCCGCGCTCAACGTGGCGCGATCTCTCTCACAACCTACCCTTGGACGCCATCGCCGTCAGCGGAGTTGTTCACGAATCGCAAGAATCCACGCGGGTTTCAGCGCATTTCGCATGCAACTCCGCGCACCCCGCAGGCATCGCTGCTTGCTCGCAAATACGCATACACCCCGCAGCCTCCGCACCGCATCCAAGCCGAGGTCGATGCGCTCCTGCATGCAGTGCATCGCAACGCAGTCACAAGGAACGCGGACCCGATCACATCAAAATCAAACGCGCTCCCGAAAGGAAAACAACATGCTCCTCATCATCATCTTGTTGTTGCTGATTCTGGGTTCAGGCTATGGCGGCTATCGCATGGGTCCGGGCTGGGGCTACTACGGCGGCGGCGGACTGAGCCTCGTGCTCACCATCGTTCTGGTTCTGCTCTTGCTCAGAGTCTTCTGAGCCCAGCGCAGTTTTCTGAGCCCGGCGCAGCCACGCTTCTCTCACAAGTCACGTGGTCGCAGGCTCACTCAGCATGCGGCCGCGCCTTCTTCTTCGCCTCGGCTGGCTCCGCTGCCCGGTTGCGGCTGTTGCGCAGCTTCTCGTAGTTTCCCTGCAGCGTATCCAGTTCCACATCGCTCAGGTTTTCCGCATTGATCATGTGATTCCGCGCCTTGTCGATCGACCGGATCAGCTCATCCAGCTTCAGGTTGATCGCCCGCGCATCGCGGTTCTGCGTGTTCTGGATCAGGAACACCATCAGGAACGTCACAATCGTCGTTCCCGTGTTGATCACCAGTTGCCACGTGTCGGAGTAGCGAAAAATCGGCCCCGTCGCGCCCCACGTCACAATCACCAGCCCCGCCAGCGCAAAGGCCCACTTCGACCCCAGCCACACGGATGCAGTCGCGGCAAATTGTCCAAAGCGATCGCTCGACGACGGCGCGCGCACTTCCGTTAGCTTCTTGGTTGCAGCCTTCATGGTCATGGTCCTCATGGACTTGGATGCAGAGTTGGTGCCTGGCGCGCGCCACAATCGCCATCAGCACCTTCCCGCCGCTACAATACTGATCATTCCTTGTAGGGAGCCGCGTCTTTGCGCCGTTTCAAACTGATCTGGGTTTTTCTCCTCGCCGTCTCCTCGCCCCTTCCAGCCATTCGCGCACAACAGGCTCCGCAACCGGGCGGCCAACAGGGTGGCCAGCAAGGAGGCATGTCCAGCGGCATCTCCGCCGGCGTCGCCGCCGCTCCTGTCTACGACGAGCAGCGCCGCCCCATCACCGCCGGCGGCTTCGTCGACAAAGGCCCCATCGTCTTCGACGACATCTCAAAGCAGTCCGGCATCGGCTTATGGATTCACAAGATGGGCGTGCCCAAGAAGAACTTCATCGTTGAAACCAACGGCTCCGGCGTCTGCCTCATCGATTACAACCACGACGGCTGGCTCGACATCTACCTCGTCAACGGTTCCACCTTCGACGCCCTCGACGGCAAAGAAACCCCGCCCCACGCCGCGCTCTTCCGCAACAACCACGACGGCACGTTTACCGACGTAAGCGCCCAGGCCGGCGTGCAGAACGACCGCTGGGGCTACGGCTGCTCCGTCGCCGACTACGACAACGACGGCTGGCCCGACCTCTACGTCGGCAACTACGGCAAGAACCGCCTCTACCACAACAATCACGACGGCACGTTTACCGATGTGGCTGAAAAAGCCGGCGTGGCCCTCGGCAACTGGTCCCCCGGTTCAGCCTGGGGCGACTACGACGGCGACGGCCTCCTCGATCTCTACGTCACCGGCTACGTCCACTTCGACCGCAACAATCTTCCCATCGGCGGCACCAAGGCGGTCGGCTACGCGTCCTGTCTCTATCGCGGCCAGAACGTGAACTGCGGCCCGCGCGGCCTCGAAGGCGAGCCCGACCACCTCTTCCACAACAACGGCGACGGCACCTTCACCGATGTGACCGCCAAAGCCGGCGTGCTCGACAAAGACAAGTACTACGGCTTCACCGCCATCTTCGTCGACATCAACGGCGACGGCAAACCCGACCTCGTCGTTGGCAACGACTCCGAGCCCAACTTCCTCTACATCAACAAGGGCGACGGCACCTTCGACGACCAGAGCTATGTCTCAGGCTTCGCGCTCAACAAGGACGGCCGCGAAATCGCCTCCATGGGCATCGCCGCCGGCGACTACGAAAACAACGGCCTCATCGACTTCTACGTCACCGACTTCGGCGACGACTACAAAGTTCTCTTCCACAACGACGGCGACGCCAGCTTCACCGACGTCAGCTACAAAGCCGGCGTGGCCCAGCCCACCATCCCCTTCGTCGGCTGGGGAGATGGCTTCCTCGACTACGACAACGACGGCTGGCTCGATCTCTTCGAGGTCAACGGCCACGTCTACCCTGAGGTCGATCAGCACGACTGGGGCACCACCTTCGCCGAGCGCCCGCAGCTCTTCCACAACATCCCTGACGGTGCAAAAGACAGAAAGTTTGAAGTCGTCCCGCCCGTCAAAGGCACCGGCCTCGCCGACGTCATCCCCGCCCGCGGCGCAGCCTTCGGCGACCTCTTCAACGACGGCAAGATCGACGTCGTCATCAATCCCATCGACGGTCCAGCCGTGCTCCTCCGCAACGTCAACCCCGATCATCACCACTGGGTCGAGATGAGCCTCATCGGCGGCAAGAATCCGAAAACCGGCAAAAAGAGCCCGTTCGACGCCACCTGCGCCACCGTCTATCTCACCGCCAACGGCATGCGCATGCGTCAGGACGTGCTCGCCAGCGGCAGCTACATCGGCGCCAACGATCGCCGCCCTCACTTCGGCCTGGGCGACGCCACCAGCGCCGGCACCGCCGAGATTCACTGGCCGTCCGGTCAGATCGAAAAGATCAGACTGCCCGCCCTCGACCGCATCTACACCATCGAAGAAGGCAAAGGCATCACCGCCGCCCTCTGCGGCGGCAAACCCTGCGATCCCAGCTCACCAGACATAAAGCTGCTCCCGTAAATACCCCAAAAACATCAGCGCCGGGCAAACCTGCTCTCAGCAAAGGAGAGGGTCCGCCCGGCGCATCGTCGCGGGTGAATCTCGTTCGTTCTAAAACACACCGGCCAAAAACACCTCCGCCGCCCGCCGCATCCCATGCTTCACGCCGCAATCCTGCAGCACCGCCGGAGACAGCGTCATCACCGGGCAATGCGCGTGCGCCAGCAGTTGGTGCACCACCCCGTGCCGCGTGATGGCCGCAAAGGCCGAAGCCCCCTGCGCGCCCATCACAATCATCTCCGCCTGCTGCGCCCGCGCCTGGTACAGCAGTTCATCGGCCGGGTCGCCCGCCACCACAACCGCTTCCGCGCTCAACGCGTTTTGCAGTTCGTCCGGCACCAGCGACAGCAATTCCAGCTCGACATCCTTCAGCGTGCGCCCTGCCAGCACCTCCGCCCGCTCCTGCGGCCGGATCACATGCTGCAGAATCAGCCGCGCCCGATGCTCCAAAGCCACCTCCGCGGCAAACCGCACCACCGTGGGGCTGGCTTCGTTCAGGCTCACCGCGCACAGAATCGTACCCGTTGCATAGTTGCGATAGCGCGCGTCGGCCACATCCGGCCCAATCACACACACCGGCACGCACGCCGTCCGCACCACCGCCTCGGCCACCGATCCAACCAGCAGCTTTCCCAGCGGTCCGGACGAGTGGGTGCCCAGCACCACGCGGTCAATCACGCGCTCGCGCAACAGGTTCAGAATCTGGTCGGCGGGCAGTCCCGGCCGAACCACAATTTCGCAATCCACCCCTTCGCAGCGCAGGCGCTGCGCCATGGGCTCAAGTTCTTGCTTCTCGGTGCGCGCTGCCGCCGCGTAGTCGTAGTAGTGAATGCCGGAGGTCTCAGACCCCGTCAGCACCAGCGTGTCATAGACATGAAAAAGAATGAGACGGGCGCCACTCTCCCGGGCCTGCGCGGCGGCAAAGCTCAGGGCTTTCTCGTTGGCGGGAATCTCGGAGGCGAAGAGAATGGTGGCTGGTTTGCTCCACCCTGACTTCAAGGCAGTTGCCATAGTTACCCCCTTGTTGTGATCGAAACTGTGACATACACAGTCGATGTTTACAGTGCCCGGCGGCACAGGAGCGTGTGATGGATATGGCCCGAAGAGGGTTGGCTCGCTTCTCGGTTACGCCGTCGGAGTAGGCGTACCTGCTACTGAATGGACGCACAGACCGGCCATTCCGCTTCACTGTTACGGGCATTCTGCTCCCGATTCCGTTGTGCGTCCAGTGAAAAAGAAAAATCAATCTGCCCACATCCCGATGCAATGCTTGCCCCAAAAGCCGCGTCCCGCCTGTATCCCGAGCCCACCCATCCTTTAAGATGCAAATGACTCGATTGGCCAACCCTCACCGACGGCGTAGATTGAGTAGCTTCGAGGTACGACAAGCATGAAGATCGCAATCATTGGCGGCGGCGTTGCAGGTCTGGCGGCTGCCTATGAGTTGCACACCGCACGCGCCGAGGGCCACGACCTCGCCTACGCGCTCTTCGAGTCCCAGCCCCGCTTCGGCGGCTCCATCGCTTCCAACATCGTCAACGGCGCAGTCCTTGAAGCCGGCCCCGACTCCTTCCTCAGCGAAAAGCCCGCCGCCGCCGAGCTCTGCCGCGAACTCGGCCTCGCCGATCAGCTCACTCCCTCCAACGACAGCGCCCGCAAAACTTTCATCGTCGTCGGCAACCGCCTCATCTCCCTGCCCGACGGCCTCATGTTCCTCGTCCCCACCAAACTGATTCCCACCGCGCTGTCGCCCCTCTTCAGCCCCGCCACCAAGCTGCGCATGGCCCTCGAGCTGCTGCTCCCGCCCCGCCCCGGCGACCAGGACGAGTCCGTCGCCTCCCTCGTCAAGCGCCACTTCGGCCAGCAGGCCGTCGATCGCCTCGCCGATCCCCTGCTCTCCGGCATCTTCGGCGGCGAGGCCTCGCAGCTCAGCGCCCGCGCCGTCCTGCCCCGCCTCGTCGAAATGGAAGCCGCCCACGGCTCGCTCAGCCGTGGCATGCTCGCCGCCCATCGCGAAATGCGCGCCCGCGCCGCCCAGAAAGCCGCCGCCGGCCAAAGCGTCCCTCGTTCCGCCCCGCGCAGCACCTTCACCACTCTCCGCGGCGGCATGCAGCAACTCATCGACGCGCTCCAAGCCCGCCTCGACCCCGCCAGCCTGCACCGCTCCACGCCCGTCACCGCCATCCAGCAAACCAGCAGCGGCTGGCGCGTCACCGCCAAAGGCCTCACCCAAGATTTCGACGGCATTATCTTCGCCTCGCCCGCCTGGGCCGCGGCCGCGCTCCTAGCGCCCGTCGATCAGGAACTAAGCGAAGCCCTCAGCGGCATCCCCTACTCGTCCTCCATCACCATCAACCTCGTCTACGACGAATCCCAGCTCGGCCCGCTCCCTCCCGGCTTCGGCTTCCTCGTTCCCGCCGTCGAAGGCCGCGCCATGCTCGCCTGCACCTTCGCCCACCGCAAGTTCCTCGGCCGCGCGCCCACCGGCAAAGTCGTCCTCCGCGCCTTCCTCGGCGGCACGCGCAACAACGCCCTGCTCAACGAAACCGATGACGCCCTCATCGCCCTCGTCCGCCGCGAGCTGACCCAGATCCTCGGCGAGCCCACCATCTCCCGCGCCGCCACTCCCGAGCACACGCAGGTCGCCCGCTGGCCCGGCGCCATGGCCCAGTACGCCGTCGGCCACCAGGACCGCATGGCCCGCATCCACGACCGCATCGCCGCTCTCCCCGGCCTCCGCCTCGCCGGCAACGCCTACGACGGCATCGGCATCTCCGACTGCATCCGCCTCGGCCGCCACGCCGCCCGCGACCTCGTCACCGCCGAAACCCCCACCCCCGTCCGCTAGCCCCTGCCAAGAAGAAAAAAAACAAGCCATCACGCCGAAGGCGTGCGGGGTGCTGATCAACGAGTCATGTCCGTGTGGGGGGTGACACACTCGAGACATGCTAACGACGCGCTACTCTAGAAAAATGGGACTTGATGGAGTCGAGATTATTCTTCGTACGGAAGAGCTGTTCGCCATCGATATTGGCGATGAAGAAGCTCGAAGGTCGAGACGGTTGGACAGTTCTACGAGTTGATTTGCTCCAAGCTCCAAATTCACCCGTTGCCATCCCCGGCGACCTCTGAGAGCTGCCGGTCATTACACATCGCAAAAAAGTATTTCTGTTTCTAAGTCGCCATACGCCTTTGCCTGCTCCTACCGAGGCATTACCGTGGTCGCCGCAGAGTGTATGGGACTGTGTGGTTGCCGTCTTTGTAGACCAACAGGGATTAAGCGCAGATGACGTCACGTACCACGCGAGGATCGCCAAGGATCTTGGGGTCGATTAAAAATCCTGAAGGCGATTCGACCGGTCGCGGTTGTGTCGTGGTCAACTCGCAGTAACTCCTCAATGGACCAGGATTGCTGCCGTCAACCCCACTCGCCAAATCTTTCCCGCATCCCCCTCAATCCAAAGCCCCAAAACATCCGCAGACTTTGCCGATCATTTCCCCCGTAAAGCGCACAATAAAAGCCAAGGACCAAAAGCTATGAGTCGCCATCTTTCGCTAAACTTTCGCCAAAATCGCGCTTCATCCTTCACGTGCGCTCATAACCCCAATGCTTTCAACACAGGCAGAAAGGGCCAGACCCCCTCCCCCCTCCCTGTCCACCGTTTCTTCGCCTGAGAAAACAGCGTAAGCCACTCATTCCAATCGGCTTGTCTACTTCGCCGATCCTTCGCCTCACTCGGCCGCGTGCGGAATCACCGGCAGAATCAGCGCGCTCGGATGCGCGGCATCGTGCAGCACCGTGTTCGTCGCCTTCACAAACTCCGTGCTCTCCGCCGCCGTCTTGCCCGTGTTCAGGTTCCGGTCGAACCGCGGAAAGTTGCTGCTCGAAACCTCCAGCCGAATGCGGTGGCCCTTCTTGAACACGTTGCTCGTCGCCCACAGGTCAATCTTGTACTCGTACACCGCGCCCGGCGTCAGCGGCTTCGGCTGGCCCAGCGTCGACTCGCGATAGCTCGCCCGCAGAATCCCTTCCGTCAAATTCTGCGCAAACCCATTCGGCCAAACATCCACCAGCTTCGCCGTAAAATCCGTGTCCACCGCACTCGACTTCGCAAACAGATCGAGCGTCACCGGCCCCGTCACTTCCAGATCCGCATCCAGCACCGGCGTCGAGTACACCAGCACATCCGGCCGCGCCTCCACATCCTTCTGGTCCTGCGGCCCCGGCGCAAGATGCTGCCCATCGCAGCACAGCGGCCCGCCCGTCGTCGGCACCGGGTTCGCCGGATCGTACACAAACGAGTCCGCCGCGCCCTTCGCGCCCGCCAGCGCCAGCGCGCCGTCGCCGCTCGCGGAGTTCGCTTTTCCGTCGGACGCCAGGAAGAACTTCTTCTCCTTCGCCCTCTCCAGCGGCCACGCCGGCTCATCGCGCCACTTGTTCTCGCCCATCACAAAAATGCGCACCGGGTCGGGATTCGCAAACTGGTTCTGCTTGCCCTGAAACAGATACTCATACCACGCGAGCGTCAGCGCATTCTCGTCATAGGTCGCGGCCTCGGGCCCAAAATCGACGGCGCCAATCTTCTCGCCGCTGCCCGCGTGTCCGCCAATGGTGACAATCAGCCGCTGCTCTTTCCGCGCCTCCGCATTCCCCGCGTGGTCGCGCAGCCCAACATAATTGCGCAGCGAGCCGCCCTGAAAAATGTCGTACCACGCCGCAATCGTCAGCGCCGGCACTTGGATCCGCGCGTAGTCCGCCTCGATCGACCACTGCTTCCAGTAGTCGTCATACGTCGGATGCGCCAGCCAATCTTCGTAATAAGGCGCCAGCGACTTCGTCAGGTCCGCTCCTCGTTATGTTGGCTTCAGGTTGAACACCGGAAACTCCGTCAGCGGCAGCACGCGGTCGCCCACCACGGCATTCGTGCCCTCACGGATCGCGCGGTTCGCCGTATCCTGCGCCAGCCCCGCGGTCCACGACTCATCGAACCACTGCTCCAGCGCGCCGCCCTGATACGTCCAGTTCTCGTGGTAGTTCGACGCCGTCACCACCGGGCAAATCCCCGCCAGGTGCGGCGGATGCGCAATCGCCGTCAGCATCTGCGTCGCGCCCACATACGAGCCGCCGAACATGCCCACCTTGCCATTCGAGTGCGGCAGCGCCGCCGCCCACTCCACCGTGTCGTAGCCGTCGTCGCTCTCGTGCTTGAACGTGTACCACTCGCCGTCCGACGTATACCGCCCGCGCACGTCCTGCACCACCACCATAAAGCCGTGCTCCGCCGCGGTCCGCCCAAACTCCGCCGCATTGTCCTTGTTATAAGGAGTGCGCTGCAGCAGCGTGGGAAACGTTCCCTCGCCCGCCGGCCGGTAGATGTCCGCGCGCAGCGTCACGCCATCGCGCGTCTTCATCGCCACGCCGTGTTCAATCACGATTTGTGGAGTTGTCTGTGCGGAGAGCGAAACAACGGGAATCAATCCCAGAGCAACAATAAGCAGGCACGCAATTTTTCTCGGCACGGAATCCCTCGGCGGCAAAAGCCGAGCCAATTCTATCGCGCCCTAGATGCCGCCCTTGCCCAGCAGAATGCCGATGCCGTACGTGACCGCACCCTCCACCGCACCAACCATCGTCATCTCGAATCCCGACGACCACCACGACCGGATCGTGATCAGGCTCTTGGCCGCGCCCACCGCAAAGTGCGCCAGCAGCGAAACCACCGCCGCCGCAATCACCGCCGGCACGCCGCTCATAAAGAAGAACGGAATCACCGGAATAATCGCGCCCACCGCCGTCGACAGCGCGCCTGAGCTCGCCGACACCAGCGGATTCGACAGCGCTTCTTCCGTCGTGCCCAGCCGCTCCGTCGCCAGCGCGCGCAGCAGTTGGTCTGGGTCGCTGGCAATGTGGTTCACCATGTGGATCGCGTCGGCCTCGGGCAGTCCCTTCACCTGGTAGTAGAGCGCCAGCAGCTCCCGCGCCTCGGGCCCGTTCATCGCAATCGCTTCCCGCTCGCGCGCAATCTCGGCGAGATAAATCTCCCGCTCGCTCTTCGCCGCCAGATACGCGCCAGAGCCCATCGACAGCGCCGACGCAATCATCCCCGACAGTCCCGCCAGCAGCACATACTTGCTGTCGCCCGCCGTCGCGCCGGAGACCCCCGACACGATCCCGAAGATCGCGCCCAGTCCATCGTTCACGCCATAGATCGCATCGCCAATCCACGCGCCCGGCTGCTTGCGCCCCGCGTTGCGCTTGGCCAGCATCTCCGTCAGTACAGCCTTGGGATCGACCTTGGGCGCGCCCGCAGGAGCCGTGTAGTGGCCGCGCAGCAGCGATCCCAGCTCATGATGATGCCCCTTCTCGTCCTCGATCACGTGCTCGAGAATGGCGATTGAGCCTTCGTCGCCCAGCTCTTTCAGCTGCATGCCATAGCGCGCAATGTCGCGGCTCTCTTCAATCTCCAGCCGCCGCAGCGCCATCTTCGGCCCGCCCGCGCGGTTGGCCAGCGAGTCCGCTGCTCCGCTTGGGCCGCCGCGATATTCCGGCTTCGGCCCGCCCAGTTCCTGGATGCGGCCCTCCCATAGCGCCGCGTGCTCCAGCTCCGCCTGGGCCAGGTGCCGCAGCACCTGCGCCCGCACCGGATCGCTGTCCCGGTCAGCCAGCGTCTGATAGGTGTGGTAGCCCTCCATCTCGGCCTGCCAGTTGCCTGCCAGAGCCTCTAACACCTTCTTTGTCTTCGCGCTGTTCAACGCGGCGATTGCCACTTGTCGCTCCTTATTTGTGTCTTGAGAATACCCGATGCTCAGTCTGCACCGGTAGCCCGCGCCCGCGCCGTGTGTGTCGCACTTCCCACTGGGCCGGTTTCCCATATAGTGTTGTGTGCAGCAAAATCGACGGTGGCACGAAACGTCTCGCCGATGTGCACACTCTAAGCTTGAGGAGCGGCACACAGCCCTTCAGCAGGCCAGAACTTTTTTCGAGGAAACGGGGAACCACCTCTCATGTCCACACGCTCGACACCTCCGGCGGAGCAAAACACGCCGAGCTACACCGGCCCCTTCATCACCGTGGCCGTTCTGTTCTTCATCTTCGGATTCATCACCAACCTCAACATGGCCCTGGTGCCGCACCTGCGCAACATCTTCACGCTGCCTTATGCGTGGGCCATGCTTGCCGAGTCGGCCTTCTTCCTCGCCTACTTCGTCTTCTCCTCGCCAACCTCCAAGCTCATCGAGTCCATCGGCTACAAGAAGACGATGGTTGTCTCCCTTTTTATCCAGGTCGTCGGCTGCCTGCTCTTCGTGCCCGCTGCCAAACTGGTCAGTTTCCCGCTTTTCCTCACCGCCGTGTTCATCGTCGGCGCAGGCGTCACCGCCCTCCAGACCGCGGCCAACCCCTACGTCGCCATCCTCGGCCCCGAGCACAGCGCCCCGGTCCGCCTTACCCTCGCGCAGGCACTCAACTCCCTCGGAGGCACCATCGCCCCGCTCGTCGCCGGCGCTTACATCCTCACCGACCCCGCCAGCACCGCGACTAAAGCCGCTATCGCCAACACTGTCCGCGGCCCCTATATCGCCATCGCCGGCGGCCTGCTGATCCTCGGCATCGCCGTCGCCTTCATGCATCTGCCGGCCATCTCACAGACGCAGGCCTTCCGCCCCGCCAAGGAGGGCGACCCCATCCTCAGCCGCAGCATCTGGGGCTACCGGCACACCGTGCTCGGCGCAGTCGGCATCTTCCTCTACGTCGGCGTCGAAGTCGGCCTCGCATCAATCGCCGTCAACTACTTCAAGAATCAGGGCGTCGACAGCGAGAAGACTGCATCCTTCCTCGTCTCGCTCTATTGGGGCGGCGCGCTCATCGGCCGTCTCCTCGGCTCATGGGTGCTCACCCGCATCAACTCCAACAAGCTGCTCGGCGCCTTTGGATTCATTGCCGCAGCGTTGCTGGCCGTCTCCATGATGTCGAGCGGTCAAACCGCCATCTGGACTCTGGTGCTCTGCGGCTTCTTCAACTCCATCATGTTCCCCAACATCTTTGCGCTGGGCATCAAGGGCCTCGGCCCCATGACCAGCAAAGGCTCGGGGCTCATCATGACGGCAGTCGTCGGCGGAGCCATCGTGCCGCTGCTGATCGGCGCAGCGGCAGACCGCTTCGGCATCCAGCACGCTTTCGTTATTCCCATCTTCTGCTACCTCTTCATCGCCTACTACGGACTGTGGGGCTCCAAACCCACCAAGACCGTCACGGCATAAATCCACTGCAATTGCAGTCGCGAAGGCCCTCCGGCACCCGCCGGAGGGCCTTCGTACTTCCAGCCACCTTCCCCATCCCGCCCTAAACCATGCAGATTCAGCCGCTGACAACCCACTACGATTTTTCTTGACGCTTATCGCAAATCGCGATATTGTTATTGCAATTTGCGATGCAGCGGCGAGCTGCTTGGATACAAATTCAGCAGCCGCCCAGGCAAAACGATGAAGCTCGGCGAGAAAATCCGGTACCTGCGCGAGGTCGAAGGCAGCCTCCGCGGCCTCAATCGCGCCATGAGCCAGCAGGAGCTGGTCCGCGCCATCGACGCCGAGACCGGCTCGAAGCTGAGCCAGAGCTACCTCTCGCAGATCGAGAGCGGCGCGCGCCCACACCTGACCAACACCACGCGCCAACTTCTCGCCGGCTTCTTCAAGGTGCATCCCGGCTATCTGGTTGACGACCCGGAGGGCTACTCGCCAGAACTGCAGAGCGACCTGCGCAACGTGGAAGATAAGCTCGACCTCTGGCTCGTCGATGGCGCGGAGCGCTTTCGCCGCGACCCCGAGTTGAAGCAGGCGCTGCTCGCCGTCGCGCGCCATGAGCACTCGCGCGAGTGCCTGCTGCTGCTCGAGTCAATTCTCGAAACGCCGGAGCTGCTGCCGCGCCTGATGGAAGTGCTGCGGCCCAAACACGAGACACGCGAAAACGGCGCACACAAACCCCAAGTGCGGAAACAGACACGGAAACGGGGGCCGCAACAATGAACTGGGAATCCTTTTATCTCGTCTGCTTCTTGATCGGCCTCGGCCTGAGCGTCGTCTCGCTTCTCGGCGGCATGGGCCACTTCGGCGGCCATGTGCACCTGCCGCACGTCGGCCACATCGCGCATCTGCCCCACGGCGCAGGCACGCACAGCATCGGCGGCCGAGCCAGCGCAGCCGTGCCTTGGTGGAACGCGTTCTCGCTCATGATTTTTCTCTGCTGGTTTGGCGCTTCGGGATACCTGCTGACGCGCTATGGCAGCTTTGTTGCAGCTGTCGTTCTTGTGCTGGCCGCGCTGTGTGGCCTGGCCGGTGGCGCGATTGTCTTCCTGTTCCTCACCCGCGTACTGCTGCCCCATGAGCGCGAGCTCACGGCAGACGAGACCGACGTGGTGGGCGCTGTGGGCTATGTTTCTTCGCCCATTCGCGCCGGAGGCACAGGCGAGATTGTGTACGAACAGTTGGGCGCGCGGCGATCGGCGCCGGCGCGCTCCGAGACAGGCGAGGCCTTCGACAAGCAGGACGAAGTCTACGTCATCGCCTGGGAAAAAGGCATCGCCTATGTGCGGCGATGGGATGAAACCGGCGAAACATTGGGCGGCCGCTAACCGCAACGGCTGCCCTGCCGGCCGAAGGACCGGCGTACTTCAATGAGCAACACAACCGTGCTGATCTCCGACATGGCCATCCTGGTGGCGATCTTCGCCCTTGGCTTTCTGGCCAAGCTGTTCCCCAGGAACGGCCGCAATGCCGGCCACAAGCAGTAAAACCATCAACCATTCAGGCTCCCGGTGAAAGGACCGGGAACACAATGACGAACCAGATCATTCTCTTTGCAGGACTCGGGCTGTTGGCGCTGATCTTTCTCATGGGCATCCTGGCCAGGATGTATCGCAAGGCCGGACCCAACGAGGCCTTGATCGTCTACGGATTCCGCGGTCCGCGCGTCATCAAGGGCCACGGCACCGTGATCTTCCCCATGGTCGAGAACTGCCGCGAGCTCTCGCTCGAGCTGATGAGCTTCGACGTGGCTCCGCAGCAGGACCTCTACACCAAGCAGGGCGTCGCCGTCACCGTCGAAGCCGTCGCGCAGATCAAGGTACGCAGCGATCAGGCCTCCATCCTCACCGCGGCCGAGCAATTCCTCACCAAGGCTCAGGCGCAGCGCGAAGGCCTTATCCGTCTCGTGATGGAAGGCCATCTCCGCGGCATCATCGGCCAGCTCACCGTCGAGCAGATCGTGAAGGAACCCGAGATGGTGGGCGAGCGCATGCGCGCGACCTGCGCGGAAGACATGAGCAAGATGGGTCTCGAAGTGATTTCGTTCACCATCAAGGAGGTGCGCGACAAGAACGAGTACATCTCCAACATGGGCCGTCCGGACATTGCCCGCATCAAGCGCGACGCGGAGATGGCGACTGCCGACGCCGAGCGCGATACCGCCATCAAGCGTGCAACCGCGCTCCGGGAGTCCGCGGTCGCCAAGGCGCAGGCCGATCAGGAGCGCGTGATCGCTGAAACCGCCTCGGCCACACGCCAGGCAGAAGCGCAGCGTGACCTTGAGATCAAGAAGGCGGAGTACGCGGAGCAGAGCCGTCGTCAGCAGGCTTCCGCCGACAAGGCCTACGAGCTGCAGACCAACGTCATGCTGCAGCAGGTCACGGCCGAGCAGGTGAAAGTGCAGCAGGTGGAGAAAGAAGGACAGATCAAGGTGCAGGAAGCAGAAATTCTGCGCCATGAAAAAGAACTGATCGCCACCGTATTGAAAGGGCGCGGAGATCGATCGCCAGCGCATCGAAAACCTCGCCGCCGCAGAGAAAGCGCGCCTGACTGCGGAAGCCGAAGGCCGCGCCGCTGCGATTCGCACGCAGGGCGAAGCCGAAGCCAGCATCATCTTCCAGAAGGGCGAGGCTGAAGCCAAGGCCATGAACGTGAAGGCCGAGGCCTACCAGGAGTGGAACCAGGCCGCGGTGGTCGACAAGCTGCTGACCAACATGGCCGATGTGGTGCGCGCCATGGCCGAGCCGCTCAGCAAAGTGGACAAGATCACCATCGTGTCCACCGGCAACGACGGTGCTGCTGGTGTCCACAAGATCACCGGCGACATGACCAAGATCGCGGCGCAGGTGCCCGCGCTCTTTGAAGCGCTGAGCGGCATGGACATCAAGCAGTTGATGTCCAACGTCCAGGGTATGAAGCAGAAGCCTGAGAACGGCGCGACAACCGCCTGAAGCATGCTCATCAACAACTCATTCCGGTCCCGTGCTACGCGCACGGGGCCGGGATGTAAGGCCCAACCGTAAGCCGTCCGCGCGGCGATCAAACGAGGAGCCCATGAAGACATCGCGAATTCTCATTGCCACCGCCGCACTCGTTCTCGCAACCGGTGCGCCCCGCATCGTTGCACAGGCTTATTCCGTCGGAGCCGATGGCGCACTGACTGAAGAGAAAACTGCTCCTGCCATTCCACTCGAGGATCAACCGTCCACAGAGCAGATAGCGCACCTCTTTGACGTGATGCATGTTCGCCGCCAGGTCGAGAATGTCCAAAAATCAATCGCGGGCATGGTCCAGGTGCAAATCCACAACGACCTTGAAGCCGCCAACGCAAAGTCGCCGTCCCGCTCGCGGCTCACACCGTCAGAACAGGCCGCGGTCGATCAGCTGATGCAGAAGTATGTCGAGAAGGCGACGTCTCTCTACCCGGCGGACGAGATGCTGACCGACATCACTCCGATCTATCAGAGGCATCTTACCCGCGAGGATGTGGACGCGATGATTTCCTTCTATTCTTCGCCCGCAGGCCAGCACCTTCTCGAAGCGCAGCCATTGATCACACGGGAGTATATGCCGCTTGTGATGAGCCGAGCGGCGGAGCGCAGCCGCGCTCTGAATGACGAACTCAAGAAGGATCTGATTGCGCTCGATCAGTCAACTCATTCGACCTCGTCCCAACCGAGCCATAAGTAGCACCGCGCCGCCGGCGCACGAAAGGAGTAAGTCATGTCATTACTGGATAGAGTCAGCACGCTGCTCCGTGCAAACTTGAACGATCTGGTCGAGAAAGCCGAAGACCCCGAGCGCATGTTGAAGCAGGTCGTGCTCGACATGGAGAATCAATTGCTGCAGGTCAAGACGCAGGTAGCCATCGCCATCGCCGATCAGCACTTGCTCGAAAAGAAGCGCGCCGAGCAGGAAACGCAGGCCGCCGAATGGCGCCGCAAGGCCGAGCTTGCGGTTGCAAAGAATCAGGACGACCTCGCCCGTGCCGCGCTCGAGCGCTCGCTCAGCCACAATGCCCTCATGAAGGGCTTCGCCGAGCAGGCCGAGGACCAGAAGCACGAGGCCGACAATCTGCGTCAGGCCCTGCGCAAGCTCGACCAGAAACTCAACGAGACTCGCGCGCACTGCGAAATGCTCGTCGCCGAACATCGTCGCGCCAAAGTCGTCGGTCGCGCCACCAAAGCGCGGCAGATTGTCGGCAATGGCCAGGAGCAGACGCTGGGCCGCATGAAGAGCAAGGTTCACGTCACGTCTGCGCAGAACGCCGCGGCCAGCGAGATCCTCGCCCCCGAGTCGCTCGAAGACAAATTCCGCGCCCTCGAAAGCGAAGACAAGGTGGAGATCCTGCTCAACGAAATCAAGAGCCGGCAGGCCGTATAATAGGCGGCCGCTACGCTCTTTGGTAATGCGGCGAAACGGGGCAGAATTATGTATCCTAAGCTTGCGCACAGCGTCTAACTGGAAAGTTAGTATTTCCAGCGGAGCGGCGTCGGAAAAAGGTTCCGCGCCATGCTTCCGCTCGGATCAATGCGGTCTCCTTGCTGACGTTCACGTCGCCGGCAGCCGCGCCAGGTTCCCATGTTCGCGGGTGACCCTGTTTCTGGTGAATGGATGCGTTTTGCCCCAACTCTGATTCTTGGAGTGTCTGCCGCCCTGGCTTTGGCTGTGTCGCCGTGTCCCTCGCGTGCGCAGCAGCCCTGCGCCGCTAGTGCTCCGTGCAACTCTGCTTTAACCAATCCGGCGGCGGCGGCAGTGCCCGACGCTCCAGACGAGCAGCCCGGCGCCATTAGCGGAACAGTAGCCGACACCGCCGGCGACCTCGTTCCGGGCGCAACCGTTACGCTGGACGCCACCGGCTCTGCCGCCCGTCAGACACAAACCGCAAACGACAACGGCGCGTTCTCATTCACCGGATTGCAACCTGGCGTTGCGTATCGCGTCACCATCACCGCGCCGGGCTTTGAGGACTGGAAATCGTCTCCGGTTACGCTGACTCCAGGTCAGTTCTTCACTCTCACCGGCATTCAGATCAAACTCAACGGCGTCGTCTCCTCCGTCACCGTGTTCTCGTCCACCGAGCAGATCGCCACGCAACAGGTCGAGATCGAAGAGCAGCAGCGTGTCCTCGGCATCATTCCCAATTTCTACGTCGTCTACGACAGCAAGAACGCCGTGCCGATGACCACCAAACTCAAATACAAAATGGCGCTGCGCGTCTCCGTCGATCCCATCAGCTTCCTCGGCGCGGCCTTTCTCGGCAGCGTCAATCAGGCTGCCGACACACCGAACTATCGGCAAGGCTGGCTCGGTTATGGCCAGCGCGTCGGCGCGGTGTACGCGGACGGCTTTAGCGACATCATGTTCGGCGGCGCAATTCTGCCTTCGCTGCTCCATCAGGATCCGCGTTACTTCTATCAAGGCACCGGCACCATCAAGTCGCGCACCATGCACGCGCTCGCCAATCCCTTCCTCTGCCGCGGCGATAACGGCAAGAACCAGGTCAATTTTTCCAGCATGGGCGGCGATTTGATCTCAGCCGCAATCTCGGAGACCTACTATCCCACTTCCAATCGCGGCGCGAGCTTCGTCTTTACCAGCTTCGCCATCGACACGGCAGAGCGCGAAGCCAGCAGCCTCATTCAGGAATTTGTGATCCGCAAGCTCACGCCCAGCGCCAGGAAGAATAATCCCTAGCCCATCCCCTCCGGCCAGAACCGCTACTACGACGGCATGCTCTATCTCGTGAGCCTCATGCACCTCGGCGGCGAGTTCCGCATCTGGGCGCCGCGCGCCCGCTAGTGCGCAGCCGCGCCCGTGCGCTATAAAGGTAGGGTTCAAGCGGGCGCTTCTCACGCGTCCGCACTTCCGCAGCGCGTGCGCACTCAGCGCGTCGAGGCGTTCCCTCTAGAGGAGTTCGCAATGGCGTTCGCCATGCCCACGCAGCAAGCCGAGTCCGGCGAGGACAAGCCCTTTCTCCCATCCACTGGCCGCACTGCATTTCTGCTCGTCACCGGCCTCTTCTTTCTCTGGGGCGTCGCCAACAACCTAAACGACGTGCTCATCCGTCAGTTCATGAAGTCGTTCGAGCTCACGCGTCTTGAAGCCGGCCTAGTGCAATCGGCGTTTTACATCGGCTACTTCTGCTTCTCCATTCCCGCCGCTCTCACCATGCAGCGCCGCGGCTACAAGTTCGGCCTCATCACCGGCCTCGTGCTCTACGGCACGGGCACGTTTCTATTTCTCCCCGCCGCTGCCGTCGGCAGTTATGGACTTTTTCTTCTCGCCTTGTTTGTCATCGCCAGCGGCCTTGGATTTCTCGAGACCGGCGCGAATCCGTTAGTCGCGCAACTCGGAGATCCATCCACCTCCGTGCGCCGCCTCAACTTCTCGCAGGCCTTCAATCCTCTCGGCTCCATCGCCGGAGTCATGATTGGTACCTTCTTCATCTTCTCCGGCGTCGAACTCAAGCCCGCGGACGTTCTGCGTCTCAAGCAGGCCGGAACCTACGCCGCCTACCTGCACCACGAAACAATGCGCGTCGTGCCGCCCTATCTCGTCATCGGCGCGGTCGTACTGCTCTGGGCGCTGCTCATCGCGCGCGCCCGCTTTCCTGCCATTGCCACCGCACCTCTCGATACCAGCAGCGAGCCGCGCGGCAGCTACCGCGCGCTCCTCGATCATCCGAACTTCCTCTTCTCGGTCGTCGCGCAGTTCTGCTATGTCGGCGCACAGGTCGGCTCCTGGAGCTACTTCATCCAGTACGTGCAGGACTACACACATCTGCCCGAGAAAGCCGCCGGCTACTTTCTCACCGGCACCCTTGCAGGCTTCGGCATCGGCCGCTTTCTCTCCAGTCAGCTCATGCGCGTCATTCCCGCGGGCAGGCTCATGGGAATCTTTTCGGTAGCCAACATCGTGCTGGTCGCCATCGGCATCGCCCGGCCCGGCTGGATCGGCCTCTGGGCCATCTTCGTCACCAGCTTTTTCATGTCGCTCATGTTTCCCACCATCTTCGCGCTCGGCATTCGCGATCTCGGCCCCAACACCAAGCCCGCCGCATCCATCCTAGTTATGTCCATCATCGGCGGAGCACTCTTCACTCCTTTGATGGGCGTCATCTATCAAATCGAAAAATCCATGGCCATCGCCATGACCGTCCCGCTGCTCTGCTACGTCTGCGTCGCGGCCTATGCCTTCTGGGGCAGCAGGCTCGTCTCTGCAGAAGGACACGCCTCCCACTCCTGACGCCCCAGAGGCGCAAGTCCTCGTTGTTTAGCCGCGTATTATCATGCCACCATATGAGCAAGACGCAAGCGCGGCTCTCGAAAAGCCTCATCGAATATGGCCTCAAGCCATTCGCGATTGCGGCCGTCTTCGTCCTGCTCGCGTTAATCTGGACCTTTCCCCTGCAGCGCTTGGTCGCCTATCCCTTCCTTTTCCTCTTCTTCGGGGCAATTCTCGCCAGTGCATGGTTCGGAGGACTCGTCTCCGGCCTGATGTCGATCGGCATGTCCTCCTTTCTCATCGTGTTCTTCTTCATCCCGCCTCTTTATTCCATCTCCATCGCCAAGGAATCGCGCACCTATGTGGTGTCCTACATGCTTTGCGCACTGGCTATCTCTGTCGTCGGATCGGTACGCAAGCGCGCTGAAACCGCAATTCTCTCGGCCCGCGACGAACTCGAGCTGCGCGTGCAGGAGCGCACCTCCCAGTTGCAACATTCGAACCTTGAGCTGATTCAGCGCGAACGACAATTGCGGCTACTCACTGAGGCCATCCCGCAGCAAATCTGGTCAGCCGACGCGGCTGGGTCCATTGAATACTGCAATCAGGGCCTGATCGACCACATCGGTAGGAACGCCGCGGAGTTGCAAGGAGAAGCGTTCTACAGCATCTTTCATACTGACGATGCGTTGCCGTTTCGGCAGAAGTGGGATGCAGCGCGCGACGCGGCCGACGGCTTCGAAGCGCAGGTTCGCATCCGCGGCGTCAACGCAAATTATCGCTGGTTCCTGGTGCGCGGCATCCCACAGCGCGCCGCTGACGGAGAGATCCTGCGCTGGTACGGCGTGCATATTGACATCGAAGAGCACCAAAGCGCGCAGCAGCGTCTCTTCCTCGCGCATGAGCACTTGTCACGCTTTACCCGCACCATGAGCATGGCGGAAATGGCAGCATCCATCGCCCACGAACTCAATCAGCCGCTCACCGCGTTGATGACGCACGCCTTCGCCTGTCGCCGGTGGCTCGCTGCGGAGCCCTCCAACGTCACGCGCGCCACAGCCGCGGCAGACAGCGTGGTACGCGAGAGCGAACGCGCCGGCGCCGTCATTAAGAGAGTGCGCTCTCTTTTCAGCAAAAGCGATTACGTGCGCGAGTCAACCGATCTCAACCGGCTCATCGTCGATCTCGCGCGCTTGCTGCGCGATGACGCGACACGCCGCGGCGTGTCGATCAAACTCACTCTGGACCGAGCCCTGCCGTCTCTTAATGTCGATCCCATCCAGATCCAGCAGGTCCTTCTCAACCTCGCCACCAACAGCATGGATGCGATGATGGAGTGCACCGGTCCGCGCACGCTCGAAATTGTCTCAACGTACGGCGAGCCCGGCGCTGTCATCGTCTCCGTTAAGGACTCGGGTCCCGGCTTCACGGATCAAATAGAGGCTCGTATCTTCGAGCCCTTCTTCACCACCAAGCCGGAAGGTACCGGAATGGGTCTTGCCATCTGCCGCAGCATCCTCGAAGCACATGACGGACGCATCTGGGCCGCGCGCTCCAGCTCCGGCGCTGTCTTTTCCTTCTCTCTCAAGGTGCCGCATGAAAAGTCCTGACGCCAGCGCGCGGCAAATCGTGTTCATCGTCGAAGACGATCCCGCGATCCGCGAAGGTCTCAAAGATTTGCTCGAGTCCGCCGGCCTTGGCACGCGGCACTTTTCATCCGCGGAGGAATTCCTTGGCGCCCCAACCGCCGGCATGCGCGGTTGCCTGGTGCTCGACGTGCGCCTGCCCGGAATGAGCGGCATGGAACTCCAGTCGAAGCTCGTCGACTCCGGCATTCCCATTCCCATCATCATCATGACCGGTCACGGCGACATGCCCATGGTGCGCAAGGCCCTCAAAGCCGGTGCGGTCGAGTTTCTCATCAAGCCTTTCCAGGATGAAGAGCTTCTGCAGGCCGTTCAACAGGCCTTCGCCGCCGATACCGCGCACCATCGCGCCGACATTCTCGTGCATACCATTCAGACCCGGGAGCAAACACTTACCGCGCGGGAGCGACAGGTAATGAAGCTGGTCACTGCCGGATTCACGAATAAGGAAATCGCCGAGAAACTTTATCTCAGTGTCGTGACCGTCAAACTTCATCGCGGGCAGGTGATGCGGAAAATGCAGGCCGACTCGCTCGCGGATCTTGTGAAGATGTGCGAGAAAATCCCGCCCCAAAACGGCCCCGCCAACGCCTAGAACCAAGCTCACCGCGTCATGCCGATAAGGAACCCATAAGGAACAGGCAAAACTATACCTAGGGATAGTTGTCGTGCCGCCAACGCCGCCATACTCTTCTCCTAGAACGCCCGTTGAGTTCTATGCAAAGGCCAGCGCAAAGCAGCGCTGCCTGCTCTCCTTCAACACGGGTCGTGAGCGCACAGTGCTCAGAGCTTCTAACTGTGCCGCTCGATTGGTCATCGTAACTTTCTTGAGTTCTGACACTCCGGCGCCGCTATCCATCATGCCGCGCTGCAGAGAAATCGTGCCTTCTAGGAGTAGAAATGAACCGCGAGGCTTTGCTGGTAGAGCTTCTTATTTCTGGATTCTTCGCAGTGGCCTGCTTCCGCGCCAAAGCTGATTCCCTGAGCGTGGCAGGCGTCGCGCCCACCAGGCTCTTCGTTCTTGTTGATCGGCTGGAGCGCCTTCGCCGAACCAGGTGGCAATGGTTTTCGATGGTCCTGCTTCTGGTTCTTGTGCGCGTGCAGATGCAGACACCGATGGTGATCGAGCTCACCGCACTGGCGCAGTTCCTCGTGTTTCTCGTGCTGCCCGCAGACAAGCCAGCCGCGGAGGTCATGCGCCGTTCATGACGGAGCTCATCCATGCTGGAGACTTCCTCGCCAAAGCACGGCGACGGATGCGCTTCGGAACCTTCTCGCGGGAGCCGCTCAGGCTGTTGCGCCTGGAGTGGAAAGAGCGCTGCGTAGAGTGTGACTGGCTGATGCGCGCTGCCGATCCGTGGGACAGGTTTATCCCGGATCGCGTCGCCGAGGAGCACCAGACGCTGCAGGCTTTGCGCGATGCGATGAATCTGCGCGATGTGGTCTTTGAGAGCTTTCCTGAAGTGACGAGCGCGAAGCTTCAGATGTTTCGAACCGGAAGAGCGGAAAAGCTGGAGCTGGTGCTCATGGGCAGTGTGAGCCGGTTAAACGAAGTGTTGCGAAACGTTCCCTCCGTCGCAATGCGCGCAAAGATGTGCGGATTTCAATTCAATCTCGCGAAGGGTGCGCTGGAAAGTATCAATCCAATTTCAGTTGGCTGCGTTTAGGGCGCAACACGCGGCCCCCGAGCTTCGCACAGAGTACAGGCGAACAACTTTTTTGAATTTTCAACTTAATCGAAGGAGGAGCTTCATGGCAGCAACGAAATCTCAGGGGAGGGCCTTCACGCTTTTCATTGTGGGCCTTACAGGGGCAACGGCAGGGCTCGCGTATGTCTCATCCGGCAGTGGAAAGCTGGCATTGGTCGTGGGTCTCGCGGCCCTCGCGGTGTCCTTTGTCGGCTTTCTCAAAATCAAACCGCTTGAAGGAAAAGTCGCGCTGGGCACACAGCCCGCCGTGCTGAAACTGGCCGGAGTCGCGGTCATCGCGATCGGCTGGTTAACCGTACTCCTCGGCATTCACCTCACCTCCGCTGTCAGCGGGCGAATGGTCACAAGCCTTATCGGTCTCGCCATCTCTCTGGTCGGTGTCCTGGTGATCCTGCCGATCGCATCGAACAAAAACGCAATCTGGAAGGCCTGACAACAGCACCCCGAAACTCCCTCGGCGACGAACAAATCCACCAAGGAGCTCCATCGATGAGAATTTCACGAACGGCATCAACCCTGTGCGCCCTGGCGATATTGATCGCGGCTGGCGCAGGAATCGCGGCACGCGCCGACGCTCCGGCTCCGCCCTCTGCTTCGGCGGCCGAGCTCAAGGACACGGCCTCAAAGGCGCCCACAACGGCCACTCTGGCCAACGGCGATCCCGGTGGCACGCTCACCGGCACCATCAGCGACGTGCCCGTCGGCGATGCCAAAGCGGGCCTCACACTCGGCGACGTTGCCAATCAGGTCGGTCAAAACAAGATCGCCGTCAACTTCACCTGGACCCTGATCACCGGCTTCCTCGTCATGTTCATGCAGGCGGGCTTTGCCATGGTTGAGTCAGGCCTCTGTCGCGTCAAAAACGCGAACCACACCTACATGATGAACTTCTTCGTCTACGGGTGTGGCCTCTTCGCATACTGGATCATCGGATTCGCCATCCAGATGGGCGGTGCAGCCGGAAATGGAAACCTTGGCGGCTTGCAACCGCTCGCCAGCGAGCACCTGCTCTCGCTCTTCGGCACCAACTGGGGCATCTTTGGACAGAGTGGCATGTTCCTCGCCGGCCACACCTATGATGTGGGCGTCATGGTCATCTTCCTCTTCCAGATGGTCTTCATGGATACAGCGCTGACTATCGTCACCGGCGCTTGCGCCGAGCGCTGGAAGTTCCTCACCTTCGCCGTTTCCTCGGTCCTGATGGGCGCCTTCACCTATCCCCTCTTCGCCAACTGGGCGTGGGGCGGTGGTTGGCTCTCGCAGCTCGGCGTCAATGCAGGCCTGGGCAAGGGCTACTGCGACTTCGCCGGATCCGGCGTGGTGCACGCCGTGGGCGGCGTTACTGCACTTGCCTGCGCGCTCATCATCGGACCGCGCATCGGCAAATTCAACCGCGACGGATCGGCCAACGCCATCATCGGCCACGACATCTCAGCCGTCCTCATCGGCTGCTTCATCCTGGCCTTCGGATGGTTCGGCTTCAACCCCGGCAGCACGCTGGGCGCTTCGGCTGCAGGCTGCCTCCGCATCGGTTCTGTTGCGGTCAATACCATGCTGGCTGGTTGCACCGGTACCTTCGGCGCACTGCTTTACATGTGGGTGCTCAAGGGCAAACCGGACGCATCGATGAGCGGCAACGGCCTGCTCGCCGGTCTGGTGGCCATCACGGCGCCTTCGGGCTTCGTCAATCCAACCGGCAGCGCCATCATCGGTCTTATCGCTGGTGTTCTCGTCTGCCTCAGCGTCTCCTTCGTTGAGAACACTCTAAAGGTTGACGACCCGGTCGGCGCCATCTCGGTGCACGGTGCCTGTGGGTTGTGGGGTGTGCTGTCGGTTGGTCTCTTTGCCGACGGCACCAGCAACTACGGCGGAGCCTGGAACGGTGTCACCGGTTCGGTCACGGGCCTCTTCTACGGCGACGCAAGCCAGTTGGTCGCGCAGTTGATCGGCATCTCCACTCTGGTCAGCTTCGTCTTCGGCTTCAGCTACGTGCTCAACTGGGTCCTGGACATCATCCTCGGCCAGCGCGTTTCCATCGAAACCGAAATCGCTGGTCTGGACATCCCGGAAATGGGACAAATCGGATACCCCGAGTTTGTCTTTGCTCCAGAGCCAGAGTTCCTCCAGGCCGCGGCTGCCGCAGCCGTCGCCTAACCCGCATTTTTCCTCGCCGCTGCCGTGGAATCGCGGCAGCGGCACAAGTTCAACTTTTGCCACTATGGCATTCTCCTGGTGCAGCAAGGCAGGTCTGCCAAGGCCTTGCTGCCCGCCTTTTTTCCAATTGCTTCGGGGAGTCCCAACCATGAGCCACCTTCTTAGTTCCGATTCGTCTTTCAACGAGCGCACATTTCTTACGCCCTCCTCCCAGGCTGCCTTCACGCTTCCCGCTGAAGTCGGCTACAAGACGCAGTCGATCCTGCAGCGCATGTTCCGCGATCCCCGCGTTCTGGATGCCCACGATCGCACCGATCTGATCGCGCAGCTCCGCGCCGCCACTGCGCTCGCTCCGCATGTCCCGGAATTGCGCGTGCTCCTCGGCATGGCTCTCTCTGTCGATCTGCAGGCCCAGGAGGCGCTCGAGGTTTTGCGCGAAGCCGTCAACCAGGCACCCGATTGCTTCATCGCCCGGCTCAAATTCGGCGAGCTGCTCATGCGCCTGCGCGTCTGCGACCAGGCCGCCGAACACACCCAGCGCGCCGCCGAACTCGCGTCCAACGTCGTGCAGTCTGACCTCGCCCGCAAGCAAGCAACCACCATCCGCACTATGCTGAGAGAAGGCATTGAGCGCGGCGGTTATCGCAGCATGTTGTCCCGCCTGCCCGGCATGGGCCGACGCTCCCGCGCCAAGAGCACCGCACCCGTACTGATTGCCGCCGAGTAGGAGAGGATGCCCGCAACTCTGCAACTTGCACTGCTGATCGCCATTCTTCTTCCCGCCGCGAAGATCGTCGCGTCGTTGTGCTCGCGATTCGGCATCCCCGCCATCCTCGGCGAACTGCTCGTGGGCGTCGTTGCCGGCCCGGGCTGCTTCAACATGCTCCACATGCACCTGTTCAGCGGCACGCCTGCCGCGGACGCATTTCTGCTGATCGCCCAGATCGGCGGACTCGTCCTGATGTTCATCGCCGGCCTCGAAACCGACATCGATCGCATGCGCGAAGCCAGCGTCACCGCATTCCTGGTCGCGCTCTCCGGCGTCATCTGGCCTTTCTTTCTCGGCGCGGGCGTCGGCCATCTTCTCGGACTCTCCTGGAACAGCGCATTATTTCTCGGCGGCGCGCTCACCGCCACCAGCGTCTCCATCTCTGCCCGCACCCTCATGGACGCGGGCCGCATGACCAGCCCCGAAGCCTCTGTCATTCTCGGTGCTGCGGTCATCGATGACGTGATGGGCCTCTTCGTCCTCGCCTTTCTCGCCGCCTCGTGCAGCACCACCGGCGCTTCATCCTTCGGCGTCGCTCCCGCGCTCGCTCACTGGCTGCAGCTGCATTGGGCCTTCGCGGCCGCGCATCCTCTCGTCATCCAGATGTCGCTCATCGCCGTCTGCGTCTCCGTGTTCTTCGTCGTGGCCTACGGCGCGGCGCAGCGCTGGGCCGATCCCCTGATGCGCCTCTTCCGCAAGCTCGACGCCAACGAAGCCGTCACCAGCTGCGTTCTCGCGCTCGTGCTTCTCTATGCCGTCAGTGCGGAGTGGCTCGGCAGCGTGGCCGGCATCACCGGCGCGTATCTGCTCGGCTACGTCTTTGCCGGTGCAAAACTCAAGGCCCTCATCGAGCGCACCTTCTACGCCATCGGCCACGGCCTGCTCATCCCGCTCTTCTTCGTTTCCATCGGCTTGTCCAGCAACTTTCGCGCCCTCGGTGGCCATTGGCTGCTGCTCGGCGCCATCTTCGTCGTTGCCGTCGTCAGTAAACTCGTCGGCTGCGGCATGGCCGCTCTCGGCATGGGCATGGGCCCGGTGCGCAGCTTTCGCGTCGGCTGCGGCATGATCTCCCGCGGCGAAGTCGGCCTGATCGTGACCGCCATGGGAGCCAGCACCGGCATCTTTGGCGAGCCGGAAGTCGCCGTCATGGTCACCGTAGTGCTGCTCACCACGCTCATCACGCCGCTCATCATGCGCGGAGCCTTCATGATCCACTGCGCGGAAGACGAAGAGCTCGAAACCGGAGAATCAAACTCCCCCACCGAAGCCTCCGAGCTCTCCTCAATGGTCGAATCCCGCGCCGAAGCGTAGTCGCAGAGCGCGCCTTCCCGCGTGAATGTGTGAACCCGCAGCGCGGGTAGGATTGCATCTTCGCCATGCACTGCGCCCGCACGGGGGTATGGGAGAGTATGCTTTCGCCATGCTTCACCAGGGGTTGATATCCAAGGGCAAAGCTGGATTACGTGTGCGCCGGGCAGGCCGTCACCGCGCGGCAAAAATCCTCGTCGTCAGCCTTTTTCTTGCATTCTCCGCATGCGTAAGTCTCCCCGCACAGACCTTCAGCTTGATCACCGGTCGCGACCCTGTAACTTCGCTCGATGGCTTGTGGCGTTTTCATACCGGAGACGATCCCGCATGGGCCGGCCCGAACTTCGACGATTCAGATTGGCCGCTGGTTCGCTCGGACAAGAGCTGGACGAAGCAGGGCTATCCTGCGTTCAACGGATATGCCTGGTATCGCTTCAAGGTTGAGGTCCCCGGCGATGGACGGCCGACGGATCTGTTTCTGAATGAAATTGTCGACGGCTACCAGGTCTATGCGAATGGCAAGCTCATCGGCAGTGCCGGCTCGGCTGTGGCTACCAGCGACCCAGTCTTCATGGCGCCCGCGGCCGTGTTTCCACTTCCTACGGCGGGCAAGGGCAGGCAGTCCATACAAATTGCTCTCCGCGTATGGTCTTACCGGCCCATCGCGTCCTGGGTTGGCGCGGGGTCTCTGGTGTCTGGGGATAATGAGGCGGGAGATCCGGTTCAGCTCGCCCGAAAACTTCAATTTATTCAATCGAGCCGCGCGCGCTATTACGTGAATGAATATGCGTATGGCCTCTTTTCGGCGCTGATCGGACTCGCGATCCTGGCCCTGTTCCTGCTTCGTCCAGCGGACAAGGAATATCTCTGGTTCTCGGTTCTGCTTTTGGCCGATTCCGGGGAAGCCGCGCTTCATCTAATGCTGAATCTAGGTAATTTGCCCTTCCCGCTCTGGCGGACTCTGGCTCTGATTTGCGAGGCCATCTCGACGATGGCGGCTCTCACGTTCTTCGCCACTGTTCTGCATAGGCGCCGGAATTTCTTATGGTGGGCAATTTGCTTCGCTGCCGCCGCAAGCCCTCTGACGGCATGTTTGATCGACTTCCAGTGGACGCCAGTGGGCGTCTCATTTGCGATTGCTGAAGCCTGCCTTTTGCCGGCGACCCTCTGGATCATCGCCCAACTGCTGCTGGGCACATTTCGCAAGGACACTTCTGCGCGATTGCTGCTGGTGCCGGTTCTTCTTTCCAATGGCATCAGCCTGCTTTCCCTTGCCGCCCGGATCTCGTGGCAACTGAGCGGGTCAGTCAATTTTCCCGTGTTCAACATCGACCTCGTGGAACGCCCGTACCCGCTCGATCTGAATGGCGTGATTGATTTCATCTTCTTTCTTGCCCTGTTGATCTTCCTCATGCGCCGCTTCTCACTGGCGCGCAAGGAAGAGGAGCGCCTCGCCGCTGAATTCGAAGCCGCCAAAACGATCCAATCGCTCCTCATTCCCGCTGAGACACCGTCCACGCCGGGCTTCGTGGTGGAAAGCATGTACCTGCCCGCACAGGAAGTGGGAGGCGATTTCTTCCAGGTTCTGCCCGGAGACGACGGTTCGTTGCTCATCGTGGTTGGCGATGTGAGCGGCAAGGGGCTCAAAGCGGCCATGACGTTGAGCACCATCGTCGGCGCACTGCGAGGCTGCACCGTGCGCACGCCCGCTGCGGTCCTGGCCTATCTCAATCGCGCTCTCCACGGACAGGTCACGGGATTCTTTACTTGCTGCGCAGCACGCATCGACCGCGATGGCACTCTCACGATCGCCAACGCTGGGCACCTTCCGCCCTATCTCAACGGTGAAGAGCTGCCCGTCGCCGATGGCCTGCCATTGGGTATCGCGGACGAAAGCGTGTACCCCGAGAAGACGTGGCGGCTTGGCCCCAGCGATCGTCTCACCTTGGTCTCCGATGGAGTTGTTGAGGCACGCGACGCCGGTGGCGAACTCTACGGCTTCGAGCGCACCAGGAGCATCAGCGCACAGCCCGCTTCCGCAATTGCCCGCATCGCACAACAGTTCGGCCAGGACGACGACATTACCGTGCTTTCGGTCATGCGACTCGCCCCTGCAGTGTAAATATCAACAGCTGGCAGAAGGCCGCCCAACGGTTTTGGCCTCTCCGCTCAGAGAGGCCAAACCGACTCAAGCTCGATTGTGTTGGTGCCGGGAGGGGGGGTCGAACCCCCACGACCTTGCGATCGGCGGATTTTGAGTCCGCTGCGTCTGCCAGTTCCGCCATCCCGGCTAAAGGTGCGCCACAGAGCCGCGCTTTTCGAATTGTAGCAGTTGCCAAGTTTCGCTCAAATCCGAGCGCGCGCAAAAAAGTGGGGAGCGCGCAAGCGCTCCCCGGCAATGATTGAACTCGCGATGATCTAGAACGTGAACCGCGATCCAAACTGGAACTGGCGCGGCGTATTGGACGAATTGAATACCTGACCAAAGCCTGCCATGTTATCTGGAGTCGGATTCGGGTTCCAGAAAACATTGGGGTAGCCGTACTGCACGGAGTTGGTCACGTTGTAGGAAGAAACTTCAAAGCGAACGTTGTGCTCCTTGCCGATCGGGAATACTTTGTAGACCGACATATCCAGATCGTGAGCGCCATCCGTGCGCACACTGCCCAGCAGCGCCGGCGCCGTGCCCGCAACAAAATTCGTGGCCGGCTGCGCGAAGCAGTTGTAGTTGAACCAGGCCGCAGCCGTGTGCGGCGCGCCTTTGCCCGGATCGCAACTCATATCCACGCGCTGATTGAAATACGGGTCGCCTGTGCCCGTGGGCGAATTCACCGGTACTCCCGTGCTCAGGTACGCAATCGCATTCACACTCCAGCCGCCAAGGATCGCATTCGCCGGACCGTTCAGATCCAATGCCCGTCCGCGGCCCATCGGCAGTTCATACGTGGCTGCAAGGTTGAACTGGTACTTGACGTCCTGTGAACTCAGCGAGTGTTCGAAGCGCAGGTCACGCCAGTCCTGCGGAGAGGCGCCATGGTATCCAACAAACGCCAGCGGCGGGGCTGAGTCGTCTGTGATCAGCTTGCCCCACGTAAAGGTCGCCAGCAGGCTGAAGTGCTTCGTCATACGCCGTTCAAGCTTGGTCTGCAGCGAACTGTATTCGGAGTCGCCGCCGCCATAGCCATTCACGTTTACGCCGTTGCCCGCGCCGTAGCCGCCGTTGCCAAACTGCGGAAAAGGCTGCAGCGCTACCCACTGTGGAACCATGTCGGAACCATAGTTGGCATTGGTCGTCGGCTGGATCGCCTCCCACTGGTTCGGGACCATGTTGTCGAAGAGGCCATCGCCATACTGCGCGATCGTCTCGATCGAGAGCGCGTTCAGGTCAACCGCGCCCAGCGGCAGAAACAGCCCACGGCTGCCCACATAGGCAACGCTCAGCACCGCCTGGTAGGGCAGCTCGTACTCAAAGCCGAGGTTGTAGTTGTAGGTCGTCGGCGTGTTCTGCGTGTGCAAAACCGTGGAGAGCGTGCTGCCCAGATTGGTGGCCGCGCCCAGGGACGCGCCCGTCGGCTGAACGACGCCATCGGGGAAGGGATTGCTCAGCGAGTAGCAGCCCGTCACATCGCCGTTGTTGGCGCAGGTGTTCGAACTGTTGAAGACCGTGTTGCCTTCGGGGATCGCGTTCGGATTGCCATCGTTCGCGGCTGTGCTGTCGCCGTTGTACTCGGTCGCGTTCCAGTTCGTGATGGTGCCAAAGCCATCGCTGTTCAGTGACGGATTGGCTACCATCTCCGGGCTCGGCCCATAGTAGAAGCCGCCGCCGCCGCGCACTACAAGATGCTTCACCGGCTGCCATGCAAAGCCGATGCGGGGCGCAAGGTTCGCAAAGTTGGTTGCAAACGGCGTACGCGAACCGCCTCCCACGCCCGCAAACTTCTCTCCACCCGTCAGCGGAATGGTGCTCTCCGTGAACTGCAGGTTGGGATCGAAATACTCCTGGCGGTTGTGCCGCTCGGTGCGCCCCTGGAAGATGTCCCAGCGCAGTCCGAGATCAACGGAGAAGTTATGCGTGATGTGATATTTGTCCTGCACAAACGCGGCCCAATACGGATTCGCCTCGGCGGCAAACACATCCTTGGTAAAGTTGTAAGACTCTGAGCCGGGCGAAGTGCCAATGCCGAGCAGGAACGAAGCAAAGTCGCTGCCGTCTCCGGCATAGGTCACTGAACTTGTCGCCGTGTCGTCAAACGAATAGGCGCCAGCAGGCGAAGGCGGCTGCCCGATGTTCATGAATAGCTTCTGGTACTCGAAGCCCACGCTCAACTCATGCTTGCTGAAGACCTTGCTGTAGGTCGCTGAGGCGTCACTGCTCTCGCTGGCATAGAGGAATGTATCCCAGTTGCCTGTGCCGCCGACCGTCGTCGTGGTGCTGAAGCTCATCGTCGGAATCTGCTTGTACAGCACCTGGTCGGCCAGCGATTGCGGGAATCCCACCGATGTAATGTCAAAGTTTCCCTGACGCGGATCGCCCGTCTGGTCCTCATAGTGCCGCGTGAACGAGTAGCGCAATTGCAGCACGGAAGTCGGCGTAATCGTGTAGTCGTCGGCCAGCAGAATGTTCCGCCCATTGGTGATGTTCTGGTAGTAGAGCGGATCGTACTCGTTGCTGCTGCCGTAAAGATCGGCGTTGCCAAACTTCAGCCGCTCAAACGAGAACCGGCTGAACAGCCGATGTTTTCCCAGCGCATAGTCGCCGCGAATGTCGAACTTGTGCCCGTTAAAGGGATCGAGCCCGGACGCTGTGTAGTTATTGGTGTGATATTCGCCTTCACCGGCGTTGTTCGGCTCCGGAAAGAACGTGGCGAACTTCAGTGCAATCGGGTTCAGGTCGCCTGTCGGAATCATGTTGCTGCCGAACGGTTGCCGCATGCCCGTCGTCGGATCGTCAGCCGCCAGCGGGTTGTACACCGTAAAGCTGTCGGCGGAAAAATCGCCGCCGCGCTCCGCGTCGGTTGGTACCGTAAAGGATCCCGTTTCAAGTGAAGCCTGCTGCGTGGCTTCATAGTCGGCAAAGAAGAACAGCTTGTCGTGCAGGATCGGGCCGCCAATCGAGCCGCCTTCCTGATAGCGATGGAAGCCCGGCGTCTGGTTCGGCAGTCCCTGCGAAACCTGGTTCTGCTTGTTGAACCACTCATTGGCCGCCAGCGCATCCGGCCGGAAATATCCAAACGCTCCGCCGTGGAAGTTGTTCGTGCCCGACTTGCTCACCAGGCTGATCACGCCCGCGCCGCCGCTGGCATACGTCGCCGGCGTATTCTGCGTCTCTACGCGATACTCCTCTACGCCATCGTCGGGAATCTGGAAGGCCGGCAGCATGGTGGCCGCATTGTTCTCGGCCACACTGATCGGGCTGCCGTCAAGCATGTAGTAGACAGATCCCTGCAGCGCGCCGTTGATCGTGTACGCGGAAACATCGATGCCCGAGCGTGCATTAAAGATGGCCGGTGTGCCCGATGCGTTGGGCGTGCCGTTCGAAGGGATCACTCCGGCGCTCAACTGCACCAGCTCAAATACATCGCGTGTCAGCAGCGGGACACGATCGATCTCCGCCGCGGTGATAAGCTGGCCCACCGTCGAGTTATTCTCGTCCACCAGCGAACTGGTCCCGGTCACCGTCACCACTTCGTTCACGCTGCCGATCGTGAGCGCTAGATTCACCGCCGTCACCTGATCCACTGACACGGTAACGCTCTTGTGCACCGTGGTCTCAAATCCCTTCGCGCTTGCGCTCACGTCATAGGTTCCCGGCGCTAGCGACACGAACGAGTAGATACCGGCCGCCGTCGACACGGTCGCAACCTTGATCCCGGTTCCCGCGTTCTGCGCAGTCACGGCCGCATTCGGGATGATGGCGCCCGTCGGGTCCGTGACCAGGCCATTGATGCCGCCTCGGCCGGCTTGCGCAACAGCAGACGCTGCGCAGCCCAGCAACAGCACGATCAAGAACAACTGCACGAACAAAGCCCTGGCGCTCCGAGTGGTCATCACAAACTCCCGGGCCGAATGCCCTTATTCAAACGTTTGAACCTCTTGACATGTGAATGTATGATTGATTTTTTTCCATGTCAAGCGAAAAACGCCCGCGGGCAGCCATCCGCGCCCCGTCTTTCCCTCGCAGTACAGCGCAATCCGTAAGTGTGGCACAATGGCGCAAACCGCCCTGCCACATCGCGCTGCAAGAAAGGAGAGTAAGCCCGTGGGTCAGCGAAAGTCCGGCCACGTCACACTCCACGATGTCGCCCGTGCCTGCGGCTACTCCGTCTCTACCGTCTCCATCGTGCTCAGCGAGGCACCACTCTCTCAGAACGTCGCCGCCTCCACCCGTGCGCGCATCCGCGAAGTCGCCGGCCAGCTCGGCTACCACCCGGACGCGTTCGCACGCTCCCTGCGCCGTCGCCGCAGCCAGACCATCGGCGTGCTGGCTTACGATCTCTCCGACCCCTTCTGCATTCCCATCGTGCAGGGCATCCAAACCGGACTCCAGCCGGACAACTATCTGCCACTGCTCATGGACGCGCAGACCCATCGCAAACTGTTCGACAGCTATTTCAAGATGGTTCTCGAGCGCCGCGCTGAGGGCGTCATCGTCATCGCCAGTTGGGTCTTTGAAGAAACAAACCTCTTCGCGGACATCAAGAAGAATCACGTTCCCATCGTGATTCTCGGCCGCGATCTCACCGGAAGAAAAATCAACTCGCTGCTTATCGATAATGAGGCCGGCGGCGCGCTGGCCCTGCGCCATCTCATCGAGCTCGGCCATCGCAACATCGCCGTCATTCGCGGCCCTGAGGAGCTCTTCGACAGTGCGCCGCGCTGGGCCGGTATCTGCCGCGAAGCAGCGGAGTCCGGCGTCACTCTCGATCCGCGATTGGTCTTTCCCCTGCTCGGCCCAGGTGGTCCCACCTTTGGCTTTGAAGGCGGCCGCATACTCGCCCGTCAGATGCTCGACGCGGGGCGTCCCTTCTCGGCAGTCCTCGCTTTCGACGATCTCACCGCCCTCGGCCTGGTGCGCGGCCTCACCGATGCAGGTCTCCGCATTCCCGAAGACTGCTCCATCATCGGCTTTGACGATGTGCTGCCCGCCGTTGTCGCGACGCCAGGCCTCACCACTATCCGTCAGCCGCTCAAGGAGATGGGACTGCTTGCCGCACAATGGGCGCTGCAGGCCATTGAAGCGCGAGAAGATGCGCCCGGCTCTGGCGTGCAGTTGCATCGTGCCGGCCCCGAACTCGTGGTGCGCGGATCAACCGCGCGCCCGCGTTCCATCCCCCCGAAAGGCACGTCGCGGAACAAAGAACGCGCTTGACAGGCCTGCCGAAATGATTGATATTCCCCTTATTCAAACGATTGAATCGCCCTGATCCCCGGCATTCTCGTTCCCTGAGCGTCTCAATCCATGGGAAACCCTTTGCTTGCTTGAACCACCGTATGAGGAGTACTGAGAGTATGAGAAGCGCCATTCTGCCCTGTTTGCTTGCCTTGGCCTGCACCACCGCAGCCGCACAGGCCGAGACTGTCACACATCTGCACGAGAACTGGCGCATTCAATCCGCCTGCAAACTCCAGGCCGACGGGCCGGCCGTCTCCGCGCCCGGCTTCGCCGTCGATGGCTGGCTCAAGACCGCGGTGCCCAGCACCGTGCTCGCCGCGCAGGCCGCCGATGGCGCGGTCCCCGATCCCTACTACGGCGACAACCTGCGGAAGCTTCCCGGCGTGAGCTATAAGCTCGGCCAGAACTTCTCCAACCTGCCTATGCCCGCGGACAGCCCCTATGCCTGCGGCTGGTGGTATCGCACCGAGTTCACCGCACCCGCCGCATCGCATGACGGCCGCTTCTGGCTGCACTTCGGCGGCCTCAATTACCGCGGCGACATCTGGCTCAACGGCAAAAAGATCGCCGACCGCACCGCCGTCGCGGGCGCATACCGCACTTACGACTTCGACGTGACCGAGGCGATCAAGCCCGGCGCAGCCAATGTGCTCGCCGTCGAAACCTTCGCGCCCACTGAGAAAGATCTCGGCATCAACTGGGTCGACTGGAATCCCTGCCCGCCCGACAAGGACATGGGCCTCTGGGGTGCAGTTGATCTCGTCGCCACAGGTTCCGTCACGGTGCGCTCACCCGAGGTCGTCACGCATCTGCCCGATGACGCCGCGGATGCGGCCGACCTCACCATCTACGCCGAGCTGCACAACGCCGCCGATCACACCGTCAGCGGCATCGTCTCCGGCACCGCCGCGGGCGTGCACTTCGAGCAGCCCGTCGAGCTCGCCGCGCATGAAGACCGCACCGTCGTCTTCTCGCCCGAAAAGTTCACCCAGCTTCGCATCCACAATCCCAAGCTCTGGTGGCCGCGCCAGATGGGCGAGCCGCACCTCGAGCACCTCTCTGTCGCCTTCACGCAGCAGGGTCGCACCCTCGATGAAGCCTCCACCGATTTCGGCATCCGCGAAATCACCTCGGAATTCACCGCTAACGGGAGCCGCCTGTTCCGCATCAACGGCAAGCGCATCCTCATTCGCGGCGCAGGCTGGTCGCAGGACATGCTGCTCCGCACCGACGAGAAGCGCTTGCGCGATCAGTTCCGCCTCGTCGAAGACATGCACCTCAACACCATCCGCCTTGAAGGCAAGCTCGAGACCGAAGACTTCTTCAAGATGGCCGACCAGGACGGCATCCTCGTCATGCTCGGCTGGTGCTGCTGCGACCACTGGGAGCACTGGCGCGACTGGACGCCCGGCGATCTCGAAATAGCCTCGGCCTCGCTGCGTTCGCAGATGCTGCGCCTGCGCCAGCACCCCAGCCTGCTGGTCTGGCTCAACGGCAGTGACAATCCTCCGCCCGCCAACGTCGAGGCCGAGTATCTGAAAGTGGAAGCAGAAACTCACTGGCCCAATCCCATCCTCTCTTCAGCCACCGGCACGCCCACCACCGTCACCGGCGACAGCGGCGTCAAGATGACCGGACCCTACGACTACGTCGCGCCCAGCTATTGGTACTTCGACAAGACGGAGGGCGGCGCATTCGGCTTCAACACTGAAACCAGCCCAGGCCCCGCAATTCCCTCGCTCGCCAGCCGCAAGAAATTCCTCACCGATCCCGAAGCATGGCCCGTCGGCGAGGACTGGAGCGTCCACTACGGCGGCGGCGAGTTCGTCAATCTCACGGTCTTCAACGAGGCCATGGATGCCGTCTACGCCAAGCCGAACTCCGCCGCAGACTACACACGCATGGCGCAGACCATGGAGTACGACTCCGACCGCGCCATGTACGAGGCCTACTCGCGCAACAAGTACAACTCCACCGGCGTCATTCACTGGATGCTCAACAACGCCTGGCCCTCCATGATCTGGCATCTCTACGACTACTACCTCGATGCCGGCGCAGGATACTTCGCCACCAAGAAGGCCTGCGAGCCGCTCCACATCCAATACTCCTACGACGACCAGACCATCGACGTCGTCAACAGCACCTATGGCCCGGCGACTGGCCTCCACGCCAGCGTCAAGGTGCACAACATCGACTGGAAGCCTCTCTACGAATCCGAAACCACGGTCGACTCCGCGCCAGACAGCGTACAGCGTGCCTTCGCACTGCCAGAGAATCTCTTCACCGGCGCTGAGCGCATCTTCTTCATCGACCTCACGCTCACCGATGCTGCGGGCAAGGTCGTAAGCCACAACTTCTACTGGGTGCCCGGCACGCTCACCACATTCAACTGGGGCCGCACCGACTACACCCACACGCCCGCCCTGCGTCACGAAGATCTCACCGCGCTTACGCATCTTCCGCAGGCCGCCGTCACCGCGCACGCTGAGATCGTCTCCACCGCAAAGGGCCGCGAGCTGCGCCTGCACCTCGACAACAGCAACGCCGCGCTGGCCTTCCAGGTGAACGCCGCCGTCCGCACCGCCAGCGACGATCTGGTCGCGCCCGTCTTCTGGTCTGACAACTGGATCGAGCTCACGCCAGGCCAATCCACCACGCTCACCGCTCTGTTGCCGGAGAACGCCCCGGCCGCGCCCATCGTCCACGTCGACGGCTGGAATATCGCCGCGCAAACCATCACACCTACTGTCGCGGCACAATAAGGAAACGATGTCCGTCGCCGAGAGCACCACTGCCGGAACCGTCGGCCTCAAGCGCTCGCTGCGCTTCCGCGACCTGGTGCTCTACGGCATCATCCTCATCCAGCCCACGGCGCCTATGCCCAGCTTCGGCGTCATCTACAGTGAGGCACGCGGCCACGTCGTCACCGCCATCCTGCTCGCCATGGTGGCCATGCTGTTCACCTCCATCAGCTATGGCCGCATGGCGCGCGTCTATCCTCACGGCGGCTCCGCGTTCCTCTACGTTGGCAAAGAGATCCACCCCAGCCTCGGCTATCTCGCCGGCTGGTGCCTCGTCATGGACTACATCCTCAACCCGCTCATCTGCACCATCTGGTGCAGCCGCGCCGCCATCAACTTTCTACCTGCGGTGCCCTACGTGGTGTGGGCCATCTTCTTCGCGGTTCTCTTCACAGCGCTCAACTGCAACGGCGTTGAAACCTCCGCGCGCATCAACACCGGCATGGCCGCCGCCCTCGGCGTTGTCATCGTTCTGGTGCTCGTCGCCGGCGTGCGCTGGCTGCTCCACTTCGCGCATCCCAGCGTAGCCTTCTTCACCCAGCCCTTCTACGACCCCACCACCTTCAACAGCGGCGGCCTGCTGCGCGGCACCTCCATCGCCGTGCTTACCTACATCGGCTTCGACGGCATCTCCACACTGACCGACGAAGCCAAGGATCCCGCAAACTCCGTACCCCGCGCCATCGTGCTCACCTGCCTCATCACCGGCGTGCTCGCCAGCATCGAGGTCTACATCGCGCAGCTCGTCTGGCCGCGCGGCCTCGCCTTCCCTGACATCGACACCGCCTACGTCCACGTCTCCGGCCGCATGGGCGGGCCCATTCTCTTCCTGATCGTCAACGCCGCGCTGCTGCTCGCCAACATCGGCTCCGGCATGGCCTCGCAGCTCGGCGCAGCGCGCTTGCTCTACGCCATGGGCCAGGACGGCGCGCTGCCTCGCAAGTTCTTCGCCGCAGTGGATCGCGAAAAACCGCATCCCCCGCAACAACGTGCTGCTCATCGGGGCCATCTGCCTCGTCGGCGCGCTCATCTTCAGCTATCAGCTCGGCACGGAGCTGCTCAACTACGGCGCGTTGCTCGCCTTCATGGGCGTTAACCTCGCGTCCATGCTGCGCGGCTGGCGCACCGGCCGCTTCGCCCAGTGGTTCCCCATGCTGCTTTCCTTCGGCGGCATGGCCACCTGCGCCGTGCTCTGGTGGAACCTCGGCCCGCTAGCCAAATACGTCGGCACCGGCTGGGCGCTTATCGGCATTCTCTTCTGGATTGTTCGCCGCAAAGCCACCGTGTTGCCCGGAGCAGCGGTATGAGTAGCACCAATAGCCGCTTCGACGTCACCCTAGCCGGCGACGCAAACCTCGACCTGCTGCTCTACGGCCTGCCTGAAGAGCTGCCCCTTGAGCGCGAACTGCTCGCCAGCGGCATGGCCATTCGCATCGGCGGCTCCGCTGCCATCACCGCGCATAACCTCGCCGCCCTCGGCAACTCCGTCGGCTTCGTCACCGCCGCCGCGAATGACCACTTCGGCGCTCTCTGCCGCGCCGAGCTCACCCGCGCCGGCGTCGATCTTTCTCGCTCCGTGCCCATCGCCAACGATCAGACCGGCGTCACCGTGCACTTGCAGCACGCGCAGCAGCGCCACATGCTCACCTACGCGGGTCCCACCTTCGCGCTCACCTTCGACGATCTCGACCTCGACTATCTCGCGGGCACATGCCACTTCCACATGGCCTCCTATTACCTGCAGCGCGCGCTCACGCCGCGCATACCCGAGCTCTTCGCCCATCTCGAGCAGGCCGGCGTCACCATCTCGCTAGATCCCAACGATGATCCCTCGCAGCTATGGGATCGCGGCATCCTCGACGCGCTCCGCTACGTTGACGTGCTCATGCCCAACGAGCGCGAAGCCTGCATGCTCGCCGGCGAACCCGACCTCGACCGCGCCATCGCCTTCCTGCGCCAGCGCGTCCCGTTGCTCGTCGTCAAGCACGGCCCCGCCGGCGCATCTGCCTACACCGCCGAGGAAGCATGGCACCTGCCCACACGGCCGGTCACGGTGATTGACGCCATCGGCGCGGGTGACAGTTTCAACGCGGGCTTTCTGCACGCATGGCTGCGCGGCTGGCCCATTGAGAAGGCTCTCGCCTACGCCAACCTCACCGGCGCGTGGTCCACCACCGCTAGCGGCGGCACCACCGCTTTCCGTGAGGTCGCGTCCCTCGAAGCCCTCGCCGCCGCATGGGAGCAGGAGCGCGCCGCCGCCGCGACGTAGAATGAAACATCACATCGCTCCCGCGGACTGATCGCGCAGCTTAGTCGCAAGCGCCGCCGGGCAGAACAAGGTAGGAACCTCACCCAGATGCCGCCGTTCCTCGTTCCCGCTGCCAACCCATCTGCCGCCCTCGACGCACCCGAAAAGCGCGCCTATAACTTCTTCCTCCTGCTGGTCGCGGGCCTCGGCGGTCTGCTCTACGGCATCGACGTAGGCATCATCGGCGGCGCGCTACCCGTATCTCGAGGCCACCTCACACCTCAGCCCCGCGCAACTCTCCGTCATCGTCGCCGCGGTCCTGCTCGGCAGCGTCTTCTCCACGCTCTTCGCCGGCCTGCTCGCCGACTGGATGGGCCGCAAGAAGCTGATGATCGTCAGCGGCGTGGCCTTCGTCGCCAGCATTCCCATCATCGCGCTCTCGCAGGGCTATACGCCGCTCTTCCTCGGCCGACTTGCTGCAGGGCATGAGCGGCGGATTCATCGGCATCGTGGTCCCGCTCTATCTCGCCGAGTGCCTCTCCGCCTCGCGCCGCGGCAAGGGCACAGGCGTCTTCCAGTGGCTGCTCACTCTCGGCATCGTCGCCGCTGCGCTCGTCGGCATCTATTACAGCTATCGCGTCGCAGACGTCACTCGCATCGGCGACGCAGCCGCGCTCTTCGCCTTCAAGAATCAGGCCTGGCGTCGCATCTTCTGGGTCTCGCTTCCGCCTGGCCTCCTCTTCGTGCTTGGCACTCTCTTCGTCTCGGAGTCGCCCCGCTGGCTCTTCCGCCGCGGCAAGCGCGATCAGGCCCTCACCGCTCTGCTCCGCTCGCGTTCGCAGCAGCAGGCCGAGCTCGAGCTCCACGAGATGGAAGAGATCGCGCATTCAGAGACAGAAAGCTCCTCAAAATCGAAAACACGCGAATCTCTGCTCAAGCGCAAATACGTTATCCCTTTCCTTCTCGCCTGCGCCATCCTCGCCTGCAACACGGCCACAGGCATCAACTCCATCATTGGTTACAACGTCGGCATCCTGTTGCAGAGCGGCCTCTCTGACCTCGCCGCCCACTGGGGCTACGTCGTCTTCACCTGCGTCAACTTCCTCTGCACGCTCGTCGGCATGATGCTCGTCGACCGCAAAGGCCGACGCTTCCTCTTTATCCTCGGCACCACCGGCATCATCATCTCCACCATCGGCGTCGGCACGCTCTTTCTCTCCACGGAGCGCCTCGGCATCGACTGCGCCGCGCAGATCCAACCCCTCGTCACCGCCGACCAGGGCCTCACCCTGCGCTTCGATCAAAAGGAAGCGCGGCAGCTTCTCGCAGCCGCAGGCGCAAGCGGTGCGCAGATCGACAGCAACCGCGCCTCCCTCGCCATCATTTACTCCTACGGCGACTTCACCTCCGCCACCAGCTTCGTCCGCTCCGACGATCCCGCCGCGCCCGCCATCACCATCGATCGCGCCAGCTGCATCCCCTCCAGCAAAGTCGATGCCTTCTTCAAGAATCCCTTCGCCGATCTCGACGCCGCGCGCACCGCTCCGCTCAAAATTCAGAAAGCCGTTGTCGGCAGCGTGCCCGACGCTCATCACGGCTGGCTCGTCGCGCTCGGCCTCTACGCCTTCATGGCCTTCTACGCTGTCGGCCCCGGCGTCTGCGTCTGGCTCGCGCTCTCTGAGCTCATGCCCACGCGCATCCGCTCCAACGGCATGAGCATCGCGCTCGTGCTCAACCAGCTCGTCTCCACCACGCTCGCCGCCATCTTCCTGCCCTTCGTCAGCAAGCATGGCTACTCGTCCATGTTCTTCCTCTTCGCCGCCTTCACCGTGGTCTACTTCCTCGTGGTCGCCTTCTTCCTGCCGGAGACCAAAGGCAAGACCCTCGAAGAGATCGAAGCTCACTTCGAAGGCAAGCCCGCAAAGGCCTGATCCGCACAAAAAAAACAAAGGCCCGGATCATCGCAATCCGGGCCTTGTCATTTCTGCGCGCTTTGCCTTATCCCGCCGGCTGTTCCACCACAGCCTTCGACAAATTGCGCGGCTTGTCCACATTCACGCCATGCTCCAGCGCCATAAAGTACGAGAAGAACTGGAACGGAATCACTTCCGCAATCGGCAGCAGATGCTCCGGCGCTGTCTGCACCTCGACGCAATCGCTCACCAGCCGCTTCACTGCTTCATCGCCTGCATTCGCCAGCGCAATCACCTTCGCGCCCTGCGCCTTCATGTCTTCGAGCAGTTGCAGCGTCTTCTCATAGCGAAGGACTGAATCCTCAAGCCCGCGATCCACCGTCGCCAACACCACCAGCGGCACCGCATCGCTCACCAGCGCATTCGGCCCATGCTTCAGCTCGCCTGCCGGATAGCCTTCCGCGTGAATGTACGAAGCTTCCTTCAGTTTCAGTGCACCCTCGCGCGCAATCGCATAATGCACGCCGCGCCCCAAATACAGAAAGCTCGCCGCCTCGCGATACTTGTGCGCAAGCTCATGCATCTGGACCCGCCACCCATCCAGTCGCGCTGCAATCTCCGCCGGCAGCGCGCGCAGTTGCGCAATGCGCGCCTCAATCTCCGTGCCGTCCATCTGCTGCAAACGCGTAGCTTCATACAGCGCCAGCAGATACAGCACCGCAAGCTGGCAGGTAAAGCTCTTCGTCGCCGGTACAGCCTTCTCCACGCCCGCGGCCAGCGGCATCGAAACATCCGCCTCGTGCGCCATCGTCGAGCGCACTACATTCGTAATCGCCAGCGTCTTGTGTCCGCGCTGCTTCGCCTCGCGCAGCGACGCCAGCGTGTCACTGGTCTCGCCCGACTGCGACAGCACGATCACACTCGGATGCCTGCGCTCGCGTCCGCCCCGGCAGCTGTACTCGCTTGCGTACTCCACATCGACTGCCAACCCGCACAAATCCTCGAGCGTAATCTCCGCCGCCAAACCGCTGTGCCGGCTCGATCCGCTCGCCGCAATCAGCACTTCGCCTTCGGCATTCGCCCACCCTGCCAGCGCCTTCGCCACATCGGCTTTCAGTCGGCCTTCATCCAGGTAGGACTCGATCGTTCTGGTCAGCGCCTCAGGCTGCTCGTAGATCTCGCGCAGCATTTCGTGTGGAAATTCGGGCATCGTTCACCTGTCTTCATGCTCGGGCCGGTTTTCCCCGCGCCTCTCGCTTTGATCATACCGCGCCCAAATACTCATTGATATGCAAAATAGAGATGTAAATTTCTTGGAAACGATAGAAAATGTGTTCAAAGTCATTCACCATCGCGTCTCATCCGTGTAGAATCGCTCCGACATGTCCGACTCGATCAACCAGCGCTCTGAGCAGATCATCAAGTTTCTCCTCTCCGTAGGCACCGCCTCGATCGAGGAAATCCTCGCCGTCGCGGGCTCGTCCGCACCCAGCATCCGCCGCGATTTGGCCCGCCTGGAAAACCGCGGCCTCATTCGCCGCACCCACGGCGGTGCCACGCTGGTTGAGCCGCTGCTCTATGAGCCGTTCCGCTATGACAGCTCCTTCCTCGCGCGCGAGCAGCGCTTCGCCGTCGAGAAGCGCCGCATCGGTCTCGCCGCCGCCGAGCTCATCAAACCCAACGAGACCGTGGGCCTCACCGCCGGCACCACCACTACCCACATCGGCCGCAGCCTGCGCCATCGCGAGAAGATCAAGGTCATCACCAACGCCATCAATATTGGCATGGAGCTGTGCAATCAGCCCGGAATCCGCACCTATCTCACTGGCGGCGTCATTCCCTGGGCATGGTCGTTCTCACTCACCGGCAATGCCGCTCTCAATTTTCTCGACGATGTCTACATGGACAAAGTCTTCCTCAGCGTCACCGGCCTCGACCCCGAACGCGGAGCCACCACGCTCGAAACCGACGAGGCGCTCGTCTATCGCAAGATGCTCAAGCAGTCCAAACAGGTCATCGTCGTGATCGACTCGAGCAAGCTCGGCCAGGTCAGCCCGGCCTTCATCTGCCCCTCCAGCGAGATCCACATCCTCATCACCAACGAGGGTGCCCCGCCAGAGATCCTGGCCGCCTTTGAGCGCCAGGGCGTGCGCGTCGTCCTCGCTTGAGCGAACAGCCGTCAGAAAGTCCGATCCCAGCCGACATGGCTGGGATTTCTATATTAACCCCTTCTAATTAAGTACTTTACCTGACATCTGGCGCAAAATTATCGCCCTGAGCCGCTGATCGCTCCCTCGCAGGTCCGGCAAAAGCACCTGCCACGTATTTCTCTATTATTTGTGCATATTTAGCGCGATCGACTCACCGTATTGATCATTTTTGCCCAATTTGTTCATTTTTCCTCTTGTAATTTATGCCAACTCGACCTATTGTTTCATTTCAAAGAACGACTACGAGTTCGGCCGCGCATCGAATGACGACTTCAACTACCCTTCGTTCGCGGCTTACCCGGTCAGCAGCTTCCCTTGAGTTTGTTCGCTGCCGGCCGCCTCTGCACCACCTTGGGAGAACACGTGATGCGACGCCAGAAGCGTCCATCGTTTCGATGCGAATTGAATATCTGGCAGAGAAACATGGATGGCGCGCTGAACCAGAGCTAATCGGTTTGGATGCGCACTTTTCTGAATGTCCCAGGGTGAACCTGTTCAGGATCCGGCAAACGATGCCCCACTCCTGAATCCACTCGTCCGCCGCGTACCCCACGCGCGGACTCTGCAGGATTTCAACGAAAGGTGCGATGGCAATGATTGATTCAGTGCTGGCCTTACATCCCATCTCCCCGGCAAACCGCCCTCATACGGCAGTGGCGGGAGCTGGCAAGCGAACGAGACTCGGGAGCGGACCCGCAAACCTTGTCTGTCTCCTCCTCCTTCTGCTCGTCTCATGTCCCCTGCTCACCAGAGCCCAGGAACTCTCGGCAACCCTGACTGGCACGGTCACAGACACCACCGGAGCCGTGATTCCCAACGCCGCAATCACCGTCACGCTTAACGGCGTCAATGCTTCTGAACGCGTAGTGCAGTCAGACGCATCCGGCAACTATGTCGTGACCAATCTTCCCGCCGGAACCTACAGCGTGAAGGCGGTTGCCACTGGCTTTGAGACCTACAGCGGCAAGAACATCGTCCTGAATGTTGCCGAGAAGCATGCCTTCAACATCCAGCTCAAAACCGGCGAGGTCACCACGACCGTCACGGTTGAAGACAATCCCGTCTCCGTCGACACCGATACCAGCGCTCAGGCCGGTACCATCTCCGGCGAGCAGGTGCGTGAACTCGAGCTCAGCAGCCGCAACTTCGAACAGTTGCTCACCCTCCAGCCCGGCGTAGCCAACTCCGGCCTTGGAGACGAGGCCTCCGCAGCCAATACAGGCCTCTCCGTGAACGGCGCGCGCACCACGGCCAACAACTGGACCATCGACGGTGCCGACATCAACGACTCTGGCTCCAACGCCACCGTCGTCAACACGCCCAGCGTCGACGCCATTCAGGAGTTCACTCTGCAGCGCGGCAACTACGACGCCGGTTATGGACGCAGCGGCGGCGGCCAGGTGCTCGTTGCCACCAAGAGTGGCACCAGCGCCTTCCACGGCGATGCCTATGAGTTCGTGCGCAATACCATCTTTGACGCCAACGACTACTTCAACAAGCGCTCTCAGGTGAGCAACGGCGAGGCCAATAAGAATCCCGTAAACCACCACAACGTTTACGGCTTCACCATCGGCGGCCCGGTCTTCATTCCCAAGTTCTATAACACCGACAAGAAAAAGACCTTCTTCTTCTGGTCGGAAGAGTGGCACAAGCTCACGACGCCGGGCAGCGACACCATGCCTGCTGCAACCCAGTACAACCTCGGCGGCGGCTTCACCATTCAGCCCACCACAAATGCGCAGGGGCAAACCGTCCCGGCAACCCTCCCCGCAAGCTACCCTGCGAATTGCGTATCCGGGTGGTCCGTTAATCCCACCACAGGCGTCGGCACCGGAACCATCATGTCGTCCTGCTACAGCGCCAACTCGCAGGTCTACTTGACCAACGTCTTCGACAAGTACCCGGCCAACGACGGCTCGGACTACTTCTTCTCCTACTCCGCAATGAACGACATTCGCGACGATATCGTGCGCGTCGATCATTACTTCAACGACAAGGTTCACTTCTTCGCGCGCGGCATCAACGACGATATGCCGGTCAACGATCCTGAGGGCCTCTGGGCAGGTTCCAACTATCCCGGCCTCGTCAACACCACGGTCGATTCGCCCGGCAAGAACGTCGTCGGCAACCTGACCTGGGCCATCTCGCCCAAGATCGTCAACGAGGTTGAGTTCGTCTGGGCACAGGGCACCTATCACTCCACCATCGCTTCGGGCCAGTTCGCTACCTCGTCCGCGGTGATCGCCGCCCTCACGCCGGGCACCGAAGTCTATCCCGATCCTTACGGCCGCGTTCCCAACGTCAGCATCAGCGGCGTCACCGGATTCAGCTCCGGCTCTTCGCCGTGGAAGGAACGCAACCTCGACCGCACCTACTTCGATAACCTGACGCTCACACTCGGCAAGCACACCTTCCGCACCGGCTTCCAGTTCCAGCAGATGGTGAAGAGCGAGAACGGCGTCGGCGGCAATCCCAACTACAGCTTCAACTCTTGGGGCGACTTCCTGCTGGGCAACGTTGCCAGCTTCAGCCAGGCCAGCCGCGACGTCATTCCCGATCTCCACTACCTCAACAGCGAAGCGTATGTGAACGACGACTGGAAGGTCAGCCCCAAGCTTACGGTGAACATGGGTCTCCGCTGGAGCTTCTTCCCGTCCGTCACTGACCTCAACAACACCCTCCTCGCATTTGACCCGCTGTACTACAGCGGCGCCGATGCGCCCGCTATCGATCCATCCAGCGGCAACATGGTTCCGAGCTCGACCAATGCCGGCAACTACGGCAACGGCCTCATCTTCCCCAAGGGCACAGCTTGCACCTATGCGCAGGCCAACGCGCTCTTCGTGCAGTGCTCGCCCTACGGCTCCTACGTCAATCCCAACAACAAGGCAAATTTCGGTCCTCGCCTTGGCTTTGCGTATAACCCTGACGGTCGCAGCCTCAACGTCATTCGCGGCGGCTTCGGCATCTTCTATGACCGCGTGCTCAACGGCATCTGGGAACAGAATGCCTTTGCCAACCCCATCTACGCACCGGCCACCACCATCACCAACGCATCGTTTGATTCCGTCCAAGGCGGCACCGTTTCCGGTCCCTCCTACGGCCCCAACGGCCTCACCTCAACGGGGACGCCGGACTTCAAGGTCCCGCGCTACGCCAACTACAACCTCTCGCTGGAGCGCCAGCTTCTGCCCACCACAACGCTCGAGGTCGCGTATGTCGGCAACGAAGCGCGTCACCTTGTCGGCGAATTCGATCAGAACCAGCCCACGGTCGCTGCGTGGCAGGCTGCCAATCCCGATCCATCGGCAAACTATCCCACCACCAACGTCAACGCACTGCGCCCCTATCTCGGATATGCAGGCATCAGCGCACGTGCTCCGCTCTTCACCAGCAACTACAACTCGCTGCAGGTCACGCTCAATCATCGTTCCTCCAATGGCCTGACTCTCGGAATCGCATACACCTGGTCCAAGTCGTTGACCACCAGCTCCGGCGATCGCGCCAATGGCTCCTTCGCTGCGCGCAGTGAGAATTCCTACGACTTCAAGCAGGACTACGGTCCGTCAACCGCCAACACGCCGCAGATCCTCGAGGCCAACTACATCTATGACCTGCCCTTCTTCAAAGAGCAGCATGGATTGGAAGGCAAGGTTCTCGGCGGATGGGAACTGTCCGGCATCACCTCCGTGGTTTCCGGTCAGTCCTTCAGCCTCTCGCAGCAGTACGATCCCTTCAACCCTGCGGGTGCCAGCAACTCCGTCGGCCTCGGCGTCAGCGGCATTCGTCCCGATCAGATCGCCAAGGTTCACATGACCAAGCAGGTTGACCAGTGGTTCTCGACGTCATCGTTTGCCGCTGCATCCTTCCACTTCGGCAGCGAAGGTTCCAACTCGCTGCTCGGGCCCGGCCTGCAGAACTGGGATCTGGCAGCGATCAAGAACGTGAGCTTCGCCGAGCGCTACAAGTTCCAGCTCCGCGGCGAATTCTTCAACGCCTTCAACCACACCAACTTCAGCTCCATCGACACCAGCATGGCCGACACCCGGACCATCCAGAACGGATTCGTCACGGGCTTCGGGACGGTATCGGCAGATCACCTGCCGCGCCGCATCCAGCTCGGCGCGAAGCTCTACTTCTAACCCTTCAACTTTCCCATGAAGCACTAAGGCCGGAGCGCAAGCTCCGGCCTCTTTGTTTGCACGCGAACAATAATCAGTGGTCGGCAGTGGTCTTCGCCGGAATCTTCGACATCACCTTCAGCAGCCGCTCATCCGCCGCCTTGTTCAGGTCGCCTGTCTTCGCAAACTCGGCCTTCGCGTCCGCAGCGCGCCCCATCGAGCGATACAGCCGCCCCAGCCGCCAGTGCACGTTCGCATCCTCCGGCGCAATCTTTGCCGCCGCCTCGTACTCGCGAATCGCATCCTCTTTGCGCCCTTCGTCCGCGTCCACAATCCCCAAATCGAGATGCCCCTTGAAGCTCTGCGCGTCGGCCTTCAACAGCGCCTCCAGCAGCGGTCGCGCTTCCGCATCCTTGCTTAGCTGAATGTCGGAGTCCGCCAGATACAGCATCGCCTGCGGATGCTGGGGATCGTTCGCGAGCTCCGCCTTGAACTGCTCCGCTGCCTCCACATACTGCGCCTGCGTCCACAGCAGATACCCCAGCCCGAAGTGCACATTCGGCTCCTTCGGGTTCGCGGCTACCGCCGCCCGCAGCGCATGAATCGCGCCCTGCTTGTCCTTCATCTCATCCAGCGCCTCGCCCACCAGCATGTCCGCCTCGGCACTCTCCGCGTTCAGCGCCAGCATCCGGTGATACGCATCCAGCACGCACGGATACTGATTCGACAGCAGGCAGCTATGCGCCAGCGTCAGCAGCAAGTTCAAATTCTGCGCGTCCGCGTCCGACGCGCGCTTCAAATACGGCGAAGCCGCCGCGAACTGCCCCAGCCCATAGTGCGACATGCCCATCAGCACATTCAGCCGCTCATCGTCCGGCGCAGCCTTCGCCAGCGGCTCCAGCATTTCAATCGCTTTTGGATACGCGCCCTGCTTGAAGTACGCCAGCCCTAGATTCAGCCGCAGTCCCGGCATAGCGGGAGCCAGAGCCATCGCGCGCTTGTAGTCCGCAATCGCCGCGTCGTAGTGCTCCTGCTTCGCTTCCAAAAATCCCAGATGAGCGAGCGGCTCCGGGTTGCGCGGATACTGCTTTGCCAGCGCCTGCCACGCGGCCTCAGCCTCCGCCGTGCGCCCATCGCGCTCCAGCGCCATCGCCGTCTGCCCCGGATCCTGCTGCGCGCGCGCCGGCAGCGCCCACCCCGTCACCGCCATCATCAGGCACAACGCCACATCGCGCTCCAGCCGATTCTTCACGCAAATCCTCATCTAAAAATAAGTCTGCACCGCATCCACCACATTGAACGACTCATCCACCACCAGCAGCACGCGCCACTTGTCGAACGTCAGGCACGGGTGCGCAATATCGAAACCGATCATGTCGCCCACGCGCAAATCATCCCCCGCATTCAACTTCATAAACGCATGCTGATCCATCATCTTCGTCACGCTCCAGTGCGCCGGAGCCAGTCTCGGGCTCGGCATCGCCCGGCCGGTAGTGCAGCGCCGGAACCGGCAGCCCCGAGTCGAACGCCGCATCCCGCTTGCCCATCGCGATGATCGCCTTCTCCGCCTCTGGAATCGACTGCACATACGCCCACACCTGCAGCGCGGGCTCCAGGCCCTCATGCATCTCCCGCGCAATCGGGTTGCTGCGCCAGGATCCGTGCCTGCGCCTCGCGATACGCGCCCACATCGTGCGTCACATAGCATCCCGGCCGCAGCACCATCTCCACTGCATCGCCCAACTCCGCAGCCGCAAACTCCTCCGCCACCACGTCGTACCAGGCCGACCCCGCGCCGGTCAGCAGCGCAGGCACACGTTCCAATCGCTGCTCCTTGAGCAGCCGCCGCGTCAGCTCCGCACCACGCCGCAGAAATGCGCGAATCTCGCTCTCATCTTTCAGCACGCCCTCATACAGCTCCACGCCGCACAGCGCAATCGTGCCACTCCACCGCGCCAGCGCCTCCAGCACCGCCGCAAGCTGCGCCTCGTCGCGCACGCCCGTGCGTCCGCCCTCCGCACCCATCTCTAGCAGCACATGCAGACGCAACCCCGCCTCAGAGAAGTGCTGTCCAAGCTGCTCCACGTTCGCCGCCGAATCCACCAGGCAATAAAACTCAAACTCCGCATCGCCCAGCAGCCGCGCAATCGTCGCCATGTTCTCGCGGCCCACAAGTTGGTTCGCCATCAGCACCCGCCGCACGCCATGCGCATAGGCGACACGTACCTGTTGCGCCGTCGCCAGCGTAATGCCCCACGCGCCATGCTCCAGTTGCCGCGCAAAAAGCGCCGGAGCCATCGTCGTCTTGCCATGCGGAGCCAGCTTCAATCCATACGCTGCGATGAACCGCTGCATCCAGCTCAGATTGTGTTCCATCCGCGCCTCATACAGCACCGCCGCAGGCAGGCTCAGATCTTCGCGCAGCAGATTCCAGCCCAGCCCGCGAATCGTCTCCCTGTTCCACTGCGTCATCCAGCACGCCAAGCCCCTTGTTCAGCGGAGAAATCGCATCCTCAGCTCCGCGCAGCGCACTGTTTCTGCCTTCCATCGGCGTCATGGTCCAATCCCTCTGCGCATGCGCAATTCCCCGCGAAATACGCGCTGAAAATAGTCTATAGTTTTAATCAGAGACATGGTGAGCTGCGACACTCTGATCCGTAATGCCACCGTCTACGACGGCAGCCCCGCAGCCCCTGAAATAGCCTCCCAGATCCTCGACATCGCACTCGCCTCGGGCCGCATCCCGCCGTCGGTCCCGCGCTCCCGCACACCGCCGAATCCGTCGTCGAAGCCAGCGGGCTCGCCCTCGCGCCCGGCTTCATCGATGTGCATACCCACGACGACACCGCCGTCCTGCATCGCGCCGCAGATGCTGCCCAAAATCTCGCAAGGCGTCACCACGGTCATCGTCGGCAACTGCGGCATCAGCGCCGTCGCCCGTGACGCTGAAGGGCTGCCCTGCCCGATCCGATGAATCTGCTCGGCAGTGCGGACGATTTCCGCTATCCCACCTTCGCGTCCTATATCGAAGCCGTCAGTGCCGCCGCAGCCCGCTGTCAACGTCGCCGCGCTCGTCGGCCACACCGCGCTGCGCAACAACCACATGGATCGTCTCGATCGCGCCGCCACCGTCGCGCGAGATCGAGGCCATGCGCGCGCAACTGCGTGAAGCCCTCGATCACGGCGCGCTCGGCCTCAGCACCGGCCTCGCCTACGCCATCGCCCGCGCCGCCACCACTGAAGAAGTCCTCGCCCTCGCGGAGCCGCTGGCCGACGCGCGGCGCGCTTTACACCACGCACATGCGCACCGAGACCGAAGCGATTCTCGACGCCATGCAAGAGAGCTTTCGCCATCGGCCAGCGCAGCCGCGTGCCCGTCGTCATCTCCCATCTCAAGTGCGCGGGCATCGCCAACTGGGGCCGCAGTGGAGAAGTTCTGCACGCGCTCGACGCCGCGCGCGCCGCGCAGCAGGCCGGCTGCGATTGCTATCCCTACGCCGCAGGTTCGAGCACGCTCGATCTCGGCCAGGTCGATCCCCGCGTCGAGATCACCATCACCTGGAGCGAGCCGCATCCCGAAGTTGCCGGCAAATCCCTTGCCGCCATCGCGGAACAGTGGCAGCTCACGCAACTCGAAGCAGCGCGCCGCCTGCAGCCCGCCGGAGCCATCTATCACAGCATCTCCGAGGCCGACATGCGCCGCATCCTCGCCCATCCCGCCACCATGATCGGTTCTGACGGCCTGCCCAACGATCCGCGTCCGCATCCGCGCCTGTGGGGAACCTTCCCTCGCGTGCTCGGCCGCTACAGCCGCGATGAGAAGCTTCATCTCGCTTCGCCACCGCCATCCACAAAATGACCGCCATGCCCGCGCAGCGCTTCGGCCTTGCGGAGCGCGGCCGCATTCGCGAGGGCTATCACGCCGATCTCGTGCTCTTCGATCCCGCAGAAAATCCTCGACACCGCAACATTCGCCGATCCCATGCGCCCCGCGCAGGGCATCGCCGGCGTCTGGGTCAACGGCGTACTCTCCTACACAGCCGAGGGCGCAACCGGCAATCGCGCCGGGCGGTTTCTTGCCCGCGCGCCGCACCACCTGGATTCAATAACGCGATTCGAAGGCAAACGCAATGAGCATCAAGCGATATGGAGTGGAAGGCGGCAAGGGCACCGGCGGTCAGCATCTTCCCTTTGCGCGCGCGGTTGAAGCCGACGGCTGGCTCTACGTTTCGGGTCAGGTGCCATGGTCAACGGCGAAGTTGTTACCGGCAACATCGTCCGTGCAGTCCGCACAGGCGATCCAAAATCTCCTCGCCATCCTGAACGAAGCCGGCTACGGCCCCGAGCACGTCGTGCGCTGCGGCGTCTGGCTTGACGATCCGCGCGACTTCTCGTCCTTCAACGCGGTCTTCAAGAAGTACTTCGGCGAGCATCCGCCCGCGCGCGCCTGCGTCGTCTCCAGCATGGTGGTCGACTGCAAGGTCGAGATCGACTGCGTCGCCTACAAGCCCAGCACAACCTGACGCGTCATTTCAAGCACTCTTCAGTTCATCGCAAACAGAGACAACCGCGACCATGATCGATCCTCACAGCATCTTTCTGCTCGCCGCTGCCCTCGTCGCCGTCGTTGTGCCTCATCGTGCTGATCGCGGTCTTCAAGCTCAATCCCTTCATCACGCTCTTCCTCATCTCTCTCGGCCTGGCCGTCGCCGCGGGCATGCCGCCTGCCACCGTGATGCATTCGTTTGAGACCGGCATGGGCGGGACCCTCGGCCACATCGCCATCGTTGTCGCGCTCGGCACCATGCTCGGCAAGATGATGGCCGAGTCTGGCGGCGCCGATCAGATCGCGCAGACCCTGATCCGCATTTTCGGCGAAAAGCGCGTGCCACTGGGCCATGATGGTCATCGGCCTGGTCGTCGGCCTGCCCGCGTTCTTTGAAGTCGGCTTCGTCCTCCTCATTCCCATCGCCTTCACCGTCGCGCGCCGCACCCGCACTTCGCTGCATCCTGGTCGGCCTGCCCATGGTCGCGGGGCTCTCGGTCGTGCACGGCCTCGTCCCGCCGCATCCCGCGGCGTTGCTCGCGGTCACCATCTACAAGGCAGACGTGGGCCGCACCATCCTCTACGCGCTGCTCATCGGGATTCCAACGGCCATCCTTGCCGGCCCGCATCTACGCCAAGCTCATCGCGCCGCACATGCATCTCGCCGCACGACAATCCCATGGCCGCCGAATTCGTCGACCACGACGAGGAGCGCAGCCTGCCTGGCTTCGGCCTCACGCTTTTCACCATTCTTCTGCCCGTCTTGCTCATGCTCTTCGGCAGTTGGGCAGACGCGTTCGCTGCTCCCGGCACCGCGCTCAATCAAGCGCTTCATCTCATCGGCAACGACGACATGGCCCTGCTGATCGGCGTGCTCCTCAGCTTCTTCACGCTCGGTCAGTCTGCGCGGCTTCTCCCGCGAGACCATCCTTCGCTTCTCCAACGAGTGCCTTGCGCCCACCGCGACCATCACGCTGCTCGTCGGCGCGGGCGGAGGTTTCGGCCGCGTTCTGCAGGACAGCGGCGTCTCCCAGGCCATCGTCGCCGTCGCGCTGCACACGCCATGTGCCGCTGCTTCTGCTCGCATGGCTGCTGGCTGCGCTGATGCGCCTCGCCACGGGCTCGGCCACGGTCGCCATGAGCACCGCCGCCGGCATCGTCGCGCCGATCGCACTGCACACCGCCGGCGTGCGTCCCGAGCTGCTGGCCATCGCCACCGGCGCGGGCTCGCTCATCTTCTCGCATGTCAACGACGGCGGCTTCTGGCTCGTCAAGGAGTACTTCAACATGACCGTGCGCGAAACCCTCAAGACATGGTCCGTCTGCGAGACCATCATCTCCGTCGTCGGCCTGCTCTTCACGCTCGCCGTAGCGTTCGCGCTCTGAACACGCACGCTCCAACTTCCTCTGAGGTTTCCTTCATGTCTGCTTCGCTGCAACTCTCCCGCCGCCGCTTCCTGCAGAGCGCCTCCGCGCTCGCCGCCGCATGCAGCCTGCCCGCCGTCGCCCGCGCGCAGGGTGGACTCCATCTGCATGCCTACGCAGGCTGCTACACCGGTGCAGCCGGCAACGGAGAAGGCATTTACCTTCTCGACTTCGACTTTTCCAACGGCGCGCTCTATCATCGCCAGCTCGTCGCGCGCACACCCAGCCCTTCGTGGATCGCCGTCCATCCCTCGCGTAAATTCCTCTACGCCGCCAATGAAATCTCCGACTACGAAGGAGCCGCAAGCCCGGGCACGGGCTCCATCAGCACCTTCGCCATCGCAGCCGACGGCACCCTTCAGCCCCTAAACGTCGTCAGCTCGCACGGCGCAGACCCCGCCTACATCACCCTCGACGCAACCGGCCGCTTTGTCCTCGTCGCCAACTACGGCGGCGGCTCCATCGCTGTCTTTCCTGTGCAGCCTTCCGGCGCGCTGGGGCCTGCCGTCAGCGTCATTCAGCATCAGGGCAACCTCGGCGCAGCCAAAGCCGACGGCGGGCCGATCGGCAGCTTCGCCATCAGCGGCCACGACGCGCCTCACGCGCACATGATCGCCCCCAGCCCCGACAACAAATTCGTCCTGGCCACCGACCTCGGCCAGGATCGCATCTATATATATGCATTCGACGCCCAGTCGGGAATTCTCTCCGCGCCGCGCTTCGTCACCGTCCCCTCCGGTGATGGCCCCCGCCACTTCGCCTTCCATCCCAACGGCAAATGGCTTTACACCAGTCAGGAAGAATCCTCCACCGTCATCTTCTTTGACTACGACGCGGCCACCGGCACACTCACCCCGCAGCAAAGCCTCTCCGCTCTGCCGCCCGGCTTCGCCGGCACCAGCTTCGCCTCGGAAATCCTCGTCTCCGCCGACGGCCACACCCTCTACGCCGCCAACCGCCTCCACGATACCATCGCTGTCTTCTCCATCGGCGCCGACGGCCGCCTCGCCTGGCAGAGCGAAACCCCCACCGGC
>CAWAPM010000006.1:0-208046 GCA_963783925.1 uncultured Acidobacteriaceae bacterium
GCGCAGATCCTGAATGGCGGGGAGAAGATGCCGCCGTTCTCTGACTCGCTGAGCGATCCGGAGATTGCACAGGTTGTGGCGTATCTGCGGGCCAAGAAGCGGCCTGTTCCGCCGCCGGCTGCCGCGAACTAGCTGAAAAATATTGCGATAACGACAACGCGTCGAGCGGTGCGGTGGTTTGCGTAAAATTACGGGCGATTCAGGCAGAATCAAGAGTGAAGGAGCTCTTCGCGGCCCCCACCTGCGTCCTTGCGGGTACAGGTGGGGTGACGCGGGAGCTCCACTTTTGTTTTGGGAGCGGAATCGATGGCGAACGAGCGGGAGCGGTTGCGGGCGGAGCTGGATGAGCTGACGGCAGGCCTTCGTCTGGCGGGGGTGCGGGCGGCTCCGCAGGAGGGATGGCTGCGGGCGATGCGGCGGGCGATCGGGATGCCGGTGGTGGAGGTGGCGCGGCGCGCGCAGATGACGCGGCACGGCGTGTACAAGCTGGAAGCGGCGGAACAGGCGGGGAGCATCCGGCTGGGAACGCTGCGCAAGGCGGCGCAGGCGCTGGGCTGCGAGCTGGTGTACGCGTTTGTGCCCAAGGACGGAAGCCTGGAGGCACGGGTTGCGCGGGAGAAAGAGGCGCGGGAGCAGTCGCCGGAGTGGCAGCGACAGACGCGGGAGCGCTTTGCGGCGGCGCTGGCGAAGGCGGGCATCGATGTGACGGTGCCGGCAATGAAAGGGCGGGGATGAAGGGGCGGGAGCGGCAGGAGGCGCGGCGTCGGCTGGACGGGCCGCTGCTTCCCTTTCAGGTGGGGTGGCTGGCGGCGTGCGTGGGGAGCTGGGCGCGGGAGACGCGGCGGGCGAGCGGGGTTCCGGTGGCGGAGATGGCGCGGCGAATGGGGACGACGAAGCGGGCGATCTACCGGCTGGAGCGGGCGGAGCAGGCCGGGCGGCTGGACCTGAAGACGCTGGGGCGGCTGGCGGAGGCGCTGGGGTGCGAGCTGCGGTACTCGGTGGTTCCGCTGGAGCGGACGATGGAGGCGCTGGCGGAGGATGGGACGCGGCTGCGGAGGCGGCTGGACTTTGAGCGGTGCGTGCGGAAGTGGGGCACGCCGGGGCGGATGAGCGGGGTGGAGAAGTTCAGGCTGGCGGCGTGGCTGGTGTTGCGGAAGATGGGGATTCGCGTGTGACGGAGTACCCCATCCTTCGCTGCGCGAAGGATGGGGTACTCAAGTTCGTGCTAGAGTGGGCAATCGCCGGGACTCGGGCCATCGGCCAAGTCATAATCACTCAACTCAGATCAGTGTTAAGCAAATCCAACACGGTGCTAGTTTTCGCAGCGACCAGCAAGCTCTTCAAAGGGAAATATCGAAGCGCTATGCCGACAATGTGTGGCGACGAGGTCCATATAGGGGTTGTCTCCTTGTTGACAAACACAGGGGCACCACTGAATCCATGCGGCTTGATTCCATCCCGAGCCAGTGAATAGGGCAGGAAAAAATAGGCGGGGGCGTCATATACATAACTGATGCCCGTCGTATCTTGCTCGGCGTCGTACCGCACGTGATCTAGCTGTGGAATTAGCGTCGGTCCGCCACCCGGAGCATCAACAAGGCTGTCAATCGGTACACCAAACATCAATAGAGAAAGCCCGGTAGTCAGTTCCGCCGTAAAACTCTCTGTTTCCAAGTCAACAAACTCCGCGTGAGCGATCTGCTCCCAAGAAGGATCAAGCCGCACCGCGATCAAGTCGTACCTCGCATCGATAAGGATGTCTTCTTCCCTTGGTACAGGCAGTGATGATCCAATGGTCCATTCGACTCGATTAACTGCTTCGTTAAGGCTCTCAACATTTCCCAACGGCGAGCCGTTATGAAATCTAAATCGTGTGGCGAGCAGTGAGCGGACAACCTGTTCTCTGCCCCCAAAGTCATAGAAGAAGTTGTGCAAAGCGGAGACGAAATATTGCTTGCCACGCAGCCTTACAAGAACACCCGTGCCCGAAGATGGACCTTCGTTCCTCGGCGTTGGCACGATGCAAAAAACAACCATCCTGTTGATTCGCTGCACCATTGCGTCAACCTGATGCCTCCCTTCCGTTGAGGGCGGTGGGATGGGGATTGCCATAATATCTCCTCGCAGCATTCTATTCTGTTTCTGATTCGTGGCCGGTGACCCGGGTGCTGGGCCCTGCATCATTGGATTAACGCTGGGCGCCCCGGTGGTCGTGGCTGGGATACTGCGCTGAAGCAGGTCCTTCGGCCCCGCACCCTTCCATCGCTGACGCGATGGGTCCCCAAGCTGCTCCGCTCAGAATGACAGTTCTTCTTGGTATGGGCTTCTTGCGTCAGGGGCCTAAAGGCCCCTGCTCGCTCCGCGCGCCGCAGGGGCTAAAGCCCCTTATATTGATTGGCTGTTTGCGGCACGACTGAAGTCGTGCCCTTGTTACAAAGCTTCCGTTCAGCTTCCCTCCCCGGTCTCCAAAGGCGAGGGACCGGGGGCACCCGGCAATGGATGGGTTCGTGCTTTCCCAGGTCTCAGAAGCGAGACCTGGGGCACCCATTTTCGTGGCTGGGGTGGTGCGTTAAAAGCACAATGCAGTTCCTTCGGCTCCGGAGAATCGGAGGGAGCAGGGGCCTTCAGGCCCCTGAAACAAAGGAAGGTGCAGGGGGCTTCAGCCCCGGCGGGATGTAGCTTCGAGGAAATGCCCGGGCATCGGGTCGAGCGCATCGACGAGAGCTGCAGAGGAATGCGGAAACTCGGTTGGAGCGGCAGACAGGCTGGCTCGGACGGGATTTTCCTCGATGTATCGTCTGCAGCTCTCAAACTTTTCGAGGGTGAGGATCTGCGTTTCGTTGAAGCTGCGTTCCCAAACCTCTCCGCTGCTCTTTAAGCGATACGAAAAGCCTCCCTTTATAAATTGAAGGGCCTTTTCGAGAGAGACATCGGGCGCGGGTGTGAGCAGGGCATGGAAATGGTCCGGCATGACTATGAAGGCGTGAAGCAGGAATCGTTGCTGCTGGCGATAGTGGAGAAGAATTTCGACGAGCAGGGAGGCAGAGGCATCCACCTGGAAGATGCGCCTGCGATTGGCAGTGACGGCTGTGACGAAGTAGGTGCGCCGTTCCTGCGGAGCTGGAATCACGCAGACAGGTTATACGATCCGGGCCTAAAGGCCCTTTTTCTTTGTGCTTTCTTTTCAGGGGCCTGAAGGCCCCTGCTCCCTCCGCGCGCCGCTTCCCTCCCCGGTCCCCAAAGGCGAGGGACCGGGGGCACCCGGCGATGGATGGGTTCGTGCTTTCCCACCCTTCGCGCGATGAAGCTGCGCGAAGAATGGGGCACCCAGATTCTGGGCGACGACTAGCATCCCTATCCCCACGACGTCGTTAGCCTATGCAATCACCGGCACATTCTCGACGCCGGCGGTGCCGAAGATTTTTCTATAGCGCTCGATTTCTTCGGGTGGGCCGAGGGCTTTGGAGTAGTTATCGGAGAGCTTGACGGTGGGGCGGCCATCGACTTCAGAGAGTTTGCAGACGAGGGAGACGGGGTCGAAGCTGTCGCCGCCCTGGGGATTGCAGTTGCGGAAGTCGTTGGTGAGGAGGGTTCCCCAGCCGGAGGAGAAGCGGATGCGTCGGTCGGGGGTCCAGCGGGCGGGGTCGAGGAAGTCGGCGGCGGAGCGGAAGTCGAAGGGCACGAGGCCGGGCTGGATGATGCCGCCGAAGTGGGCGTGGAGGGCGAGGATGGCGTCGACGTCGAGGGCGTCGGAGGCGATGAGGCGCTTGGCGCGGGGGTCTGCGCCGTGGGCGGCGAGCCAGGCGATGTAGTCGTCGCCGGCGATGAAGGGGTCTTTGCTGTCGATGCGCTGGCCGGTCCAGCGGGCGACCCAATCGGGCGCGTGATCGAAGAACTGGGTGGTGCCGAAGGTGTCTGGAAGCAGGATCAAGAGCTCGCCCTGATAAGTCTGCTGCCATAGCTCAAGGAGGCGGTATTGGGCGGAGCGGAGCTCGTCCTCGGTGTTGGCGAGGGCGGCGAGGGCCATGGGGAGCTCGTGGGCGTTGGTGCCGATGGCCTCGAGGTCGTGCTTGTAGGCGAGGAAGGTGTTGGAGGTGCCGGAGAATGCGGGGCCGAGGAGGTCGCGCATGGCGGTGACGACGTACTCCTGCCAGAGGAAAGAGTGGCGGCGGCGGGTGCCGAAGTCAGAGACGTTGAGGCCGGGGACGCCGCGGAGGCGGTCGGCTTTCTCCCAGAGGCGGGTTTTGGCGCGGGCGTAGAGGATGTCGAGGTCGAGCTCGGAGAGGCGCTTGAGGCTGGCGCGGGTTTTGAGCTCGTCGACCACGGCGAGGGCGTAGATCTCCCACATGGTCGATTCGGTCCAGAGGCCGTCGAAGCGGAGGGAGAGCTGGCCGGTGTGGTCGACGTCGAGCTCGAAGTCGCAGAGGCGGAAGTCGCGCTCGAGCCAGGCAAGGAAGGCGGGCTCGAAGATGCCGCGGCGGCCGTAGAAGGTGTTGCCGGCGAGCCAGATGAGCTCGGACTTGGCAAAGCGCAGGCTGCGGGTGTGCTCGAGCTGGTCGCGCAGGGCGTCAACGTTGACGATATGGCCGAGGGGGACCTGGGCGGTGCGGTTGGTGACGGTGAAGGTGGCGCGGGTGGCGGGGAAATGCTTCCAGATGAACTGGAGCATGAGGAGCTTGTAGAAGTCGGTGTCGAGCAGGGAGCGAACGATGGGATCGAGCTCCCAGTTGTGATCGTGCGCGCGGCGGGCGAGGTTGATGATCACGGTGCTTTTACTTTAATGCACGGGGTCAGTGGGCGCCTTGCGGAGCGGGATGAGCGCCGTTATGGCCCAGGTGCGCGCCGCAGGAGCGGCGGACGACCAGGCGCGTGGGGACGAGGACGTCTCGTATGGGCAGCTCGGGGTGCTCGAGGCGGGAGAGCATGGTGGCCATGGCGGCGACGCCGAGGCCGGCGCAGTCCTGATGGATGGTGGTGAGCGGGACTGGGAGCAGGCTGGCGTATTTGACGTCGTCGATGCCCACGATGCGGACTTCCTCTGGAATGCGAATGCCGAGGGCGAGCAGCGTCTGCATGAGGTGCGCGGCGGTGAGGTCGTTGGAGCAGACGATGGCGCCGGGGCGGTAGAAGTCAAGCATGCGGCGGACGAGGGTTTCGTCCTGCGGGCTGCCGCGCCACACGGGGTCGCGGGGCGGGGCGACGGCGAAGCTGCGCAGGGCTTCGTGGAAGCCGGTGATGCGGCCCTCGGTGCTATTGGCAGCGTACTCCGCGCCGAGGAAGGCGATGCGGCGAACGCCGAGAGCGAGCAGATGCGCGGTGACGACGTAGCCCGCGCGGCGGTTGTCGATGCCGACGAGATCGTGAGCCGAGCGCTCGGGATAAGGAAGATAGCAGCGGTCGAGGAGCACGACGGGGACCTGCGCGCGCTCGAGCACGCGGGCGATGCGGCGATTGACGACGTCCTTCTCCGGAATGAGCTCAAGCGGCGCGAAGAAGACGCCCGACACTTTTTGCGCCAGGAACGACTGAACCAGCTGCTCGGCTTCGCGCGCTGTCTCACGCAAGGAGTCCGAGGTGTTGCCCCAGAGCAGGGTGTCTGGCCGGGCAAAGGGCGTGCGCATCATGCCGCGACAGATGGGCTCGAAGATTTCGGTAAGGCCGAGCTCGGGGATGAGCAGGCCGAAGGTGCGCCCAACCGCCGGGCTTTGGGCCTGCACGTGGGTGCCCGCGCCGGGACGGCGAGTGACGAGGCCCATGCGCTGCAGGTCGAGCACCGCCTTGGCGACAGTGATGCGGGAAGCGGCGAAGAGTTGGCCGAGCTCGGCTTCGCTGGGCAGGCGGTCACCGGACTTGAGCTGGCCGGACTGGATGCTGGCGAGCAGATGATCGAAGATGCGGCGATGCTTGGCGACGCGCTGGCCCAGTTCAACCTCGGGAGGCGGAGCGAGCGTGCCTGCGGATTTTCTGGGCCGCGCCATGGGTTACCTTTCCAATCGGATTGCACGGAGATCGCCGGCAATTGCCAGCGCAAAGGTTCGAGTAACTAGAAGATTGTGATGACTAAGCCGGACCATTGGAAGACAGAATAGGGCATTTGCCATGACAATCGAGAGTACATTTTTTATCGCCCGTCAGAGGCCTCAAGTGCGGAGATCCACGCTTTCGGGGTTTTGCCAAACGTACGGCGAAATATCTCGACCAGCGCGCTGGGCTGGCCGAAGCCAACCCTAAACGCTACTTCCTTGATCGAATGTCCGGCGACCAGCAGTTGCACGGCCTTTGTGAGCCGGACCTGCCTTCGCCACGACGAGAAGCTGGTTCCAACCTCCCTGAGAAACGCTCGTTCAATAGTCCTGACGCTTGCGCCCGCTTCCGCGCAGAGGACGTTCATCCGCTCCGCTTGAGCGGGGTTTCGCAGGATTACCCGTGCTACGGCCAACGCTCTTGCTTCTCGCGGCAGGGTCACAAAGGTGGGCATTGGCGAGGCGTTCCGCAGCTGGTAGATCAGGATGTCGCGCAGTGCGCATTCATACCCGTTGCGCGCCCGCAGCCTGCCGGCTCTTACAGTTTCGAGCACCAGCTCCCGCAGCAATGGTGCCACGTGCAACACAGCGCAATGCGATTCCCGCCGTGCCATCAGATTTTTCCGCAGATAGAGGGTGCGCATGGAGACCGCTCCCGGCATGTGAATCCGGTGACGGGTGCGAGCCGGAATCCACAGTGCAAAATGCGGCGGGATGAGCCATGTGCTCTGCTCTGACGCAACTTCCATAATGCCGCTGATGGCATAGATCAGTTGATCGGACCCATGCGCGTGTTCGGGAACGTCAAAGCTGGACGGGTAATCATGGGCGAGGGTCGCAACGGAGATACCAGGCTTCGGGTCATATTCTGTTAGGAACGGCTTCTGTCGCATTCTCTATATATTATGGCGTAATAGCGACCTTGCGACATGGCCCATTCAGGCTGATGATACTCGCATGGCAAAACTCTCCGGACTTAGCAAGTACAACATCATCGGATTTATCTCCATTGTGAATGTCTCACGCGCGAGGGATTTCTATCAGCGCACTCTCGGGCTGCGTCTCGTGATGGAGGAGCCGCCGTTCGCGCTGGTCTTCGACGCCAATGGCATCATGCTTCGTCTTGGCATGGCGAAGGAACTGCCGCCAGCCCACGGCACGGTACTGGGCTGGCAGGTCCCGGAGATCGCGGGCACTGTGAAAGACCTTGCGCTGGCGGGTGTTCTCTTTGAACGCTACGAGGGCATTGGCATGGTTCAGGACGAACTGGGCATCTGGACCTCGCCAACAGGCGCGAAGGTGGCGTGGTTCAAAGACCCGGATGGAAATACCCTCAGCATTTCGGAACATCCTGAAGGATGATGCGGAAGTTGCTATGTTCCGCAAATGCAGATTCGATCCCTGTATTCGAAGTTGACGGCTGCCTTACGCGCTGACGGAGTCGATGGCGGATTGGAGCGCGGAATGTTCGCTTTCGCCCAGCGGTGGCATGGCTCCGGCCTGCGAGGCGACCCACGATCCCCAGCGATTCCCTGCCTCGTTCAGCACAGACAGGCTTGCGCCGCGGAGCAGGTAGTGGGTGAGCGCGGCGGTAAAGGCGTCGCCCGCGCCGATGGTGTCGACGACGGTGGTGGGAATGCCGGGGTGAGAGTTCCACTCCTCGCGGGTGACGAGCAGGCTGCCGCTGCCGCCGCGGGTGATGGCGATCATGCGCAGAGTGGGAAATTCGGCAAGCAAACGGTCGGCGGCGAGACGCAGTCCGTCGGGGTTTTCGAGGTCATCATCGGGCAGGCCGAGGAGGGTGAGGACGTAAGGCACTTCGGCGTCGTTCATTTTGGCGACGGTGGCTAGCTCGAGAGATTCCTGAATGGCTTCGCCGGAGTAGAAGGGCGCGCGCAGGTTCACGTCGAAGACGCGGAAGCAGGCGGATGAGGTTTGCGCGGCGAGGGTCTGGATGGTTTGCCGCGACTCGAGGCTGCGCTGGGCGAGCGAGCCGAAACAGATCGCATCTGCCCGCTCGGCGAGCTGCACCCATTCGCTGGAAAGCTCCAGCGCGTCCCAGGCCGAGGGCTCGGGAAACTCGTAGGCAGGCTGTCCATCGGTAAAGGTGACGTTGACCTGGCCGGTGGGATGCGCGGGATCGATCTGGATGCGGCTGGTGTCGGCGGGCAGCGGGTCGAGGGCGTCGATGGCGGCGCGGCCGAGGTCGTCGCGGCCGATGCGGCTGAGGATGGCGGCGTGGTTGCCGAGGCGGGCGGCCATGACGGTGAAGTTGGCGGGAGCGCCGCCGAGGCGTGGGCCGGTGGGCAGCATGTCCCAAAGCAGTTCGCCGATGCCGAGGATCAGGTGGGTCTCTTTCACGTGCAGCGCCCCCTTGCGGCGCAGGCCGGAATCGCTCCGCGATTCTCGTGCTCAGATACAGTTCCACCCGGAGGGGATGGGCGTCAATCGCGCGGAGATCAAAAGAGTGCGTGCGGTGATGAGTTAATCACCGAGCCATCGCCAGAAGGAGCAGTCTTCGTGGTTGGCGGAGGCATATTCGCCGTCGGGCTGGTTGGCGAGGATGGCGTGGTCGGCGATGGCGTCGGCGCGGGAGCGGCGAACCTGACCGAGGTAAAGACGCCGGAAGCCTTTGGCGCATTCGAGCTCGCCTTCTTGCTCATTGTTGACGTAAAGGAGATCGAGCTGGCCGGGGCGGCCGGCAAAACTCGCTGCAGCGTGCCGCAGAAAGCGGCGCATGACCGGCGCGCCGAAGGGATTGAAGAGGAAGGCGAGGCACGGGCCGGCAGGAAAGCGGAGCTCGGTGGCGTCGCTCTCAAGCAGGCGCGTGGGTGCTGCGGCGCGGCCGGCTTTCTTCCACACAGACAAATTGCGGCGGGCGATGCGGGCGAGCGTGGCGTTGAGCTCGACACCGAGGACGGCGCGGAAGGGCAGCTCTGCGGCGAGGAGCATGGCGCGGCCCATGCCAGCGCCGATGTCGATGAAGGTGGTGTCTTCGATTGCGGCGGCGCGGCGGCTGCGCTGCCAGCGCTTGACGAGCGCGTGGAAGACGGAGGGGGCTACGGCGTAGTAGGCGGTGGCGTGGCGGTCGTGGCGATGTCCGCTCTTGAGATGGCGGCCGGCGACGAGGCCGCTGGTGCGGACGCCGTTGGCGCGGTCGAAGGGGTGGGGCGTGTAGCCGTCTTTGACGGTGAGGCCGGGCAGGCGCTTGCGGCTGGTTTCCTGCTTGCTGGTTGCCACGCTTTGCAACTTAGCACATGGCGGCTAGTCCGCGGCGGCTGCGTGCTTGGCGTGGCGGTGGCTGCGCTCGCGGACTTCAATGCCGTCGTCGAGGTCGAAGGCGGCGTTGACCAGCGCAATGTGGGAGAAGGCCTGGGGGAAGTTGCCGACCAGGCGCTTGCGCTCTAGGTCGTACTCCTCGGAGAGCAGGCCGAGATCGTTGCGGAGCTGGATGAGGCGATCGAAGAGCGCTGCGGGCGTCGGCGACGCGGCCGATGGCTTTGAGGCTCGATACCATCCAGAAGCTGCAGGCGAGGAAGACGCCTTCGCCGGGCGGCAGGCCGTCTTCCACCTTGGTGCGTGTCGTAGCGCAGGACGAGGCCGTCGCGGCATGAGCTCGCGCTCGATGGCTTCGACGGTGTTGCGGACGCGCGGGTCTGTGCCGGGAAGGAAGCCGACGACGGGCATGAGCAGCAGCGAGGCGTCGAGCTGGTTGGAGCCGTAGGCCTGCATGAAGCTCTTCTTCTGTGCGTCGTAGGCCTTGGCGCAGACTTCCGCGTGGATGGTGTCGCGGAGGGTGCGCCATTTCTCGACGGGCGCTTTGTACTTGAGCTGCTCGGCGAGCAGCACGGCGCGATCGAAGGCGACCCAGGCCATCATCTTGGAGTAGGTGAACTGCTGCGGGCCGCCGCGCGTCTTCCCAGATGCCCTGAGTCGGGCTGCTGCCAGATGGTCTCGAGGTGCTCGAGAAGCAGGGCGAGGACGCGGAAGTCGTCTTCGTTGTGGCGGCCGCATGCTGTGCTGCGCGTGAAAGAAGCAGTCGAGCATTTCGCCGTAGATGTCGAGCTGCAACTGCTCCGCGGCGGCGTTGCCGATGCGCACCGGGCGCGAGTTTTCGTAGCCGGGGAGCCAGTCGACTCTCCCACTCCACGAGCTGGCGCTCGCCCTTGATGCCGTACATGATCTGCACCTGGTCGGGGCTGCCGGCCAGGGCGCGCAGCAGCCAGTCCTGCCACGCCGCCGCCTCTTCGAAGTAGCCGCCGTTGGCGAGGGCGAGCAGGGTGAAGGTGGTGTCGCGCAGCCAGCAGTAGCGGTAGTCCCAGTTGCGCACGCCGCCGATGGCTTCCGGCAGCGAGGTGGTGGGCGCGGCCACGATGCCGCCGGTGGGGCGGAAGGTGAGGGCCTTGAGCGTGATCAGCGAGCGCTCGATGGCGTCGCGATATTTGCCTTTGTAGCTTGAGGCGGCGGCTCCATCGCGCCAGAAGTCCTCGGTGTCGTTCGAGGGCGCGATCGTGCATTGATGGGCTGCGGGATCGGGCTCGTAGGAGAAGCCGTAGGTGAGCGTGAACCAGACGCGCTGGCCGGCGTTGACGGTGAAGTCGGCGACAGTCTTCAGGTTTTCGCCGTGAACCTGGAGCGAGGAGCGTGAAGATGGCGAGGTTGGGACCGGCAATGGCGCGGATGCCATCCTCTGTGGCCGTGACCCAGGGCACGGTGCGGCCGAAGTCGAAGCGCAGCGCCAGCTCCATGCGCATGGGCACGCGTGCCGCGCATGCCCTCGACGATGCGGACGATGTCGGAGTGGCTGCCGCGGCGGGCATGAAATCGATGAGGCGAATCGCCGCCGTCGGCGGTGCGCGAACGTGGTTTCGAGGATCAGGGTGTGGTCGCGATAGCGCGCGGCGTGGATTGCCACTTGCCTTCGCAGCTGGCGCGATCTTCCAGTAGCCGTTTTCCTCGGTGCCGAGCAGGGCGGCAGAAGCAGGCATCGGAGCAGAAGTCGGGCCAGCAGAGCCAGTCGATGGAGCCGTAGTGATCGACGAGCGCAGCCGTTTCGCAGTCGCCGATGAGGGCATAGTCTTCGATCCTTGAAGCCATCCCGACTTAGATGCGCGATTTATTGCTCGTGGTAGCTGCGCATCAGTCCGCCATCGACAACAAAGGTGGAGCCGGTGACGTAGGCCGCCTCGTCGGACGCCAGAAAGGCGACCAGGGAGGCGACGTCCTCCGGCGTGCCCATGCGGCCGAGGGGGATGTTGGCGAGCAGTGCTTTGAGTTCCGTTTTGTTGTCGAGGAGCGACTTGTTGATGGGCGTGGCGATTGCGCCGGGGGCCACGTTGTTGACGGTGATGCCGAGGGGGCCGAGTTCGACGGCGAGGTCGCGCATGAGCATGCGCAGGCCGCCCTTGCTGCAGCAGTAGGTGGCGAAGCCGGGGAAGACCATGTCCTCGTGGACGGAGCTGATGTTGACGATGCGGCCGGGGCGCTTGGCGTCGCGCAGGCGGCGGACGAAGGCCTGGGTGAGGAAGAACGGGCCGCGCAGATTGACGGCCATGACCTTGTCGTAGTCCTCCTCGGGCGTGTCCCAGAAGTCGGACTTCTTCTCCATGCCGGCGTTGTTGACGAGGATGTCGGCTGCGCCGTAGGCCTCCCACGCGGCGTCGACCAGGGAGCGGTCGGCGGTGGTGGAAGTGACGTCGGCCTCGACGATTTCGCCCTGCGAGCCGGACTCTTCGATGGCGCGAAGGGTTTCCACTGCGCCGTCGGGGCTGCCGATGTAGTCGACGATGACTTTGGCTCCTTCGCAGCCGAGGCGCTTGGCAATTCCCTGCCCGATGCCCGTGCCGGCTCCGGTAACGATGGCGACTTTGCCTTTGAGGCCCTGCATGATTTCTCCGGTTTTTGAATTCGTTCACAGGCTTGGATGCGGAAAGCGTGAATCGTGCATATGTGCCGTGACGGGCGAGATTCCTGCGGGGAAATCGTGCAATTTGAAAACCGGGCTCTCAGCAACATCCACAGGCATGGCCTTGCCAGGCCGATCTACCCTCTTTCACGAGAATGGGAACAGCCACCAAAGCGGCAACCGAATCGAACCACGCGATATGGAATGCCGCATTGACGGCGAGGCCAGCCAGCGCGATGAGCGCGAGATATGCACACGCAGCGGATTGCACTGCATCGGCGGCCAAGGCTGCATTCCTGGTGCGGCGAGCCTCACGGCGCTTGAGAAAGGCGAGAACAGGCATTGCGATCAATGCCGCGATGGTGATTGCCAAGCCTGCGTAACTTGTCGCGGGCCGAAACCGCAGAGCGAATGACGCAACAGTAATCGCCGCAACCATGAAGGCGAGCACAAAAAGCAGAACACCGGCTGTTCGGCTTGCTCTCCGTTCCGAGATAGACATGCCCGGAATCCACTGCAAGAGCACGACAGTGGCAGACAGCAGCTCTACCAAACTGTCTGATCCAAAGGCCAGCATTGCAGGGCTACGAGCCGTTACAGCCGCGTATGCAGAGACGCCGCATTCCACGAGCATCCATAGCAGCGTGACACCCTGTATCCAAAACACGGAAGCGTGCGGCTCGGGAGCACGAGCGATGGCAGGCTTCGGCGGCTGAAAACCGATCTGGACGAGCTCAGGCATCGTATTCGATTCATGATGTCAGGCTCTCGGAAGAGGCGCAAGGGCGAGGGCCAGTTCCAGGGCCAACGCTGGAGCTTCAGACTGCACAATTAGCTGCAAGTGACATAAGGGGTCAGCTCGCGGTACCCTTGGAGATACTCGCGCAACAACACGAGGAAGGAGCGCACCACCCCCATGCCCATCCAGACGACATCGAAGATTTGGCACAACGGCAACCTGATTCCCTGGGAGCAGGCCACGATCCACGTGATGAGTCACGTGGTTCACTACGGCTCCAGTGTATTTGAGGGTATCCGCTGCTACGCGCAGCCGCAGGGCTCGGCAGTGTTTCGCCTGCCGGAGCACATGCAGCGACTTCTGGACTCGGCAAAGATCTACCGCATGCAGCTTCCCTTCAGCCTCGACGAGCTTTGCGCAGCGGTCGTGGACGTGATCGAAGCCAACGGCGTTGCGCCGTGTTACATCCGGCCCATTGCGCTGCGCGGCTATGGCGAAATTGGTGTGAGCCCCAAGGGCTCGCCGATCGAGGTCTACATCGCGAACTTTCCGTGGGGCAAGTATGTGGAAGGCACGGGCGGCGCGGATGTGTGCATCTCGAGCTGGAACCGGCTTGCGCCGAACACCATGCCGGCGCTGGCCAAGGCGGGCGCGAACTACATGAACTCGCAGCTGATCCGCATGGAGGCCGACATCAACGGCTATGTGGAAGGCATTGGCCTAGACGTGAACGGGCTGGTGAGCGAGGGCTCGGGCGAGAACATCTTTCTGGTGCGCAACGGCGTGCTGTATACGCCGCCGCTGGCGAACTCGGCGCTCTCGGGCATTACGCGCGACAGCGTGCTGACCATTGCGCGGCACCTTGGGCTGACGGTGGTGGAGCAATCGATTCCGCGCGAGCTGCTTTACATTGCCGACGAAGTGTTCTTCACGGGCACGGCGGCGGAGGTTTCGCCGATCCGGTCGATCGACCGCATTGTTGTAGGCGACGGCAAGGTGGGCGAGATCACGAAGACTATTTCGGATGAGTTCTTTGCGATTGCCAACGGGCTGAAGCCGGACCGCTTTGGCTGGCTGACGCCGGTGAACGTGACGGCGACCGAGCCGGTGACGGCGTAAGAACAGGGGTCAGGTTTCAGTAGTCAGGGATCAGAACGCTCCGGAGCTTGTTAGCTTCGGGGCGTTTTGTTTTGGGTGCGTGTTGCAGAGCATTCATGATGCGCTCGTACAATACAGCGCATGCGACTGTGGACCCGGTGTCTCTCTTCCCTGCTGTCTTTGTGTCTTCTTTCTGTCCTTGCTTGCTTTGCTCCTGCCGCGGATGCGCAGGCTTATGTGGGCAAGCCGAAGCTGATTGTGATTGTGGTGATCGATCAGTTTCGCGGGGATTATCTGAACCGCGATCATGCGGAGTTCAAGGGGCGCGGCTTCCGGCTGTTTACGGACGACGGCGCGTGGTTCACGGACTGCTACTTCGACTACGCGAATACGAAGACCGCGCCGGGGCATGCGACCATCGGCACGGGCGCGTATACCGACGGGCATGGGATCGAGGCCAACGAGTGGTGGGATGCCAGCCGCTCGAACGAAGTGAAAGTGAGCTCCGTGCAGGACGAGCGCTACAAGCTGGTGGATCTGCCGGCATCGTCGATTCCCGCGAACCAGCCGGGAGCCGCGCCATGGGCGCCGAAGTGGGGCGTGGGGGCTTCTCCCTTGAACCTGCGGGCGACGACGCTGGGCGATGAGCTGCGGCTGGCGACGCAGGGCCGGGCGCGGGTGTATGGCGTTTCGCTCAAGGACCGCGCGGCGATTCTGCCGGTGGGCCAGTCCGCCAATGGAGCTTTCTGGATCGATCCGCTGAGCGGACAGTTCACCACGTCGACCTACTATATGGAGCACCTGCCGGAGTGGGCTACGGCCTTCAACAAGAGCGGGCGCATTGAAGAGGCCGAGAAAGAGGCGAATGCGGTTGGCACCACGGATTTCTACGACCTGGTGGGCATAACGCCGGCGGCCAACAGCTATGAGCTGGACTTTGCCAAAGCGCTGATCAAGGGCGAGAAGCTGGGGCAGCATGACGTGACGGACCTGATCACGATTTCGCTTTCGGCGAACGACATTGAGGGGCACCAGTTCGGACCGGATTCGGATCAGGAAGAGCAGATGATCCTGAGCCTCGACAAGGATTTTGACAGCTTCTTTACCTGGCTCGACCAGAACATCGGGCTCAACAATGTGTGGCTGGCGTTGACGGCCGACCACGGCATTGCGCCGATCGGTACGGAGGCGGCAAAGCTGGGCATTGACTCGGCGTATGTGAACCTCGACAAGCTCTACGCGGAGCTTGAGACGCAACTGAATGCGCGCTACTCGCCGGGCGAGAAGACGGAGTATCTGATGCCGCAGCCGGAGATGCCTTACCTGGTGCTGAACAAGGAAACATTCGAGAAGGCGCATGTGGACGAAGCGACCGCGGAGGCGGTGGTGGCGTCGCTGCTGCCCGCGGCGGTTGCGAAGCAGAATCCTGAACCCGCTGCCGAAGCTCACGCTTTCGAATCCTGCGCCGGTTGAGCCGGCGGAGAAGCGGCTGCCGCCCGCGCCGCAGGTGGCGGCGGTCTATACACGGCTGCAACTAGCGAATGGGCAGCTTCCTCCGTCAGAGTGGGGACGGGAGTTGGCGCACAGCTACTCCTACCACGGCAACTGGTATGTGATGCTGGTGCTGGGCGCGTATCAGATGGAAGATGTGCGCAGCTGGGGCGGGACGACGCACTTCAGCCCGTGGAACTATGACCGGCATGTGCCGCTGGCCTTCTACGGCGCGCCGTTCATGCCCGGCGAGTATCATCAGAAAGTAGCTCCCGTGGACCTGGCCGTCACGTTTGCCTCGCTGGCCGGCGTCAATCGGCCTTCCGCCGCAGTGGGCCGCGTGCTGACCGAGGCGCTGAAGCCGGTGCATGCCAGCGGGCAATAGCGACCGTACACACTCCATGCCGAAGGAAAACTGCCCCGCGTGAAACCCGACATGCAAGTGAAGCTGGCCGGGCTTGAGCTGACCAATCCGGTCATCGCAGCCAGCGGCACCTTTGGTTACGGCATCGAGTTTGAGGAGATTGTCTCGCTCGAGAAGATCGGCGGCTTCTGCACCAAGGGCATTTCTCTGGAACCGATGAAGGGCCACCCGCCCACGCGCATGGTGACGACTGCCGCGGGAATGCTGAATGCGATCGGACTGCAGAACGTCGGCGTGGATGAGTTCATCGCGAAGAAGCTGCCAGAGCTGAAGCGCTATCCCAAATGCCAGTGCATCGTGAACGTCTTTGGATGCACAACCAACGAGTACATCGCGGTGATCGACCGGCTCAACCGGGCCGAGGGCATCGCAGCCTACGAGCTGAACGTGAGCTGCCCGAATGTACACATGGGCGGCATGAGCTTTGGCGCGGATGCCGGATCGCTGGAGTCTCTTGTGAAACTGGCGAAGGCCGTGGCCAAGCGGCCGCTGATCATCAAGCTCTCGCCCAACGTGACCTCGATTGCGAAGATGGCGAAGGTGTGCGAGAGCGCGGGCGCGGATGCACTGAGCCTGGTGAATACCTTTCTCGCCATGTCGATTGATGCGGAGACGCGCAAGCCGCGGCTGAGCAACACGACCGGTGGGCTCTCGGGGCCGGCGATCAAGCCGATTGCGCTGCGCATGGTGTATGAAGCGGCGCAGGCGGTTTCGATTCCCATCATCGGGATGGGCGGCATTGTGACGCCGGAAGATGCCGTGGAGTTTATGCTGGCGGGCGCGGCTGCGGTGCAGATCGGTACGGCCAGTTTTGCCGATCCGCGCGCTGTGGAGCGCATCGCCGGAGGACTGTCCTCGTGGTGCCGCAGCCATCATGTGGAGCGGGTCGCGAGCCTGACCGGCGGGCTTGACGCAGACAAACAGTAGGCCGACCCTCCGCAATCTTTCCAAACAGTCAGAAGAACAGATGAAGGGCTGAACCGGCTCTGGAACCGGCGTCAGCGCGCGTTGCTGCGTCCGGTAACTTCCTGTGGTCACCAAACCACTCGAAAACTGTGCCAAAACGACGGCTCTAATGACTTTCTGTCGAGACCAATTCTTTCCTTAGATTTAATTCATCTTATTTATTTTCATTTGCATAAAGCGATATACCGCGAAAGTAACATGCGCATCCCCCGTTAGTTACCTAAGTCTCTCTGAGCCGTACCCCCTACGCCGATGCAGGCCTTGAGCCAGCAAGGGCTCCAACTTCCCTCCTCAGGAGGAAAGTGGTCCGGACAAAAAACCGGGCCCAGAAGGGCGGATACGGTGTTTACAGCAATCTTTCAAACCGGCAACAGCGCAAATCTCGCGGCATCTTCACAGCGGAGCGCTCGCACAAACCATAACCTGCACTCAATTCTGCACACGGCGGCGGGCCTGGCCTGCCTGTTCATGCTCCTTCTCGCGGGATCCTCGCAGGCCTTCGCCGCAGAGCCGGCCAACACGCAAAAGTGCCCTCCTGCGACGCAGGATCGGGATGCCTCGAGCACATGTTCCGCTTCCTTGAATTCAGCTGCTCCAACGAGCGGCGCCGTCATTACGGTGAATCGCTCGTCTTCGGCGATGATCACGCCTTCGACCATCGCAGTCGCTTCGCAAGCGAAGCCGGTCAGCGCCGCCGTCAAGGCGGTTGCGGTCTCCTCAAGCCAGTCGGCGAGGGTGACGGACGGCTACGATCGCCGGTATACGCCGGTCTGGTTTAACCCGCATTCTCCCGCTGCTGCTCCGGCGCTTTCGTCGGTCTCCTGCAGCCAGTCGTCCTTTACTGGTGCGGGCAGCAATTCATGCTCGGTCACGCTCGCCGCGGCAGTTACCAGCGCGGTGACCGTGAGCCTGAGCAGCAACGATGCGTCCGTTGCCGTGCCGTCGTCGGTATCCGTGGCGAATGGCGCATCTTCCGCCAGCTTTACTGAAACCATTGCAGGAGTGGCCACCACCCAGACCGCTACGGTGACGGCGACCGCGGGCGGCGTGACAAAAACAGTCGCCACGCAGTTGAACGCAATGGCAGAGCTGCAGAAATTGACCTGCTCCAGCGCCGCGATGACCGGCGCGGGGTCGGATGCCTGCACCGTGACCCTCACGGCAGCCGCTCCCACGAATGGTTTTGCGGTGAGCGTGGCCAGCAACGACTCGGCAGTGTCCGTGCCGGCTTCGGTTACGGTGGCGGCGGGCGCAACCTCGGCCAGCTTTACGGCGGCGGTTGCAGCGGTTTCGACGGCCCAGTCGGCGATGCTGACGGCCTCGGCCAACGGCGCGACGAGCACCTTCGGCATTCAGATGGCGGTACCCGCTGCGCTGAACGCGCTCTCGTGCACACAGAGTTCATTGACCGGCGCGTCTACGGATGCCTGCTCGGTGACACTGACCGCGGCCGCTCCGGCGAATGGCTTTGCGGTGAGCCTGGCCAGCAACAACAGCTCTGTCACGGTGCCGGCTTCCATCACCGTGGCATCGGGCGCGACCTCGGCCAGCTTTAGCGCAACCGTGGCCGGTGTTGCCTCGGCACAGTCGGCGGCGATCACGGCTTCGGCCAGCAGCGCTACGTCCAGCTTCGATCTGCAACTTAACGCGGCAACAGCGGTGAACGCACTCGCCTGCCCTGCATCAGCCATGACGGGCAACACCTCAGGCAGCTGCACAGTGACGTTGACGCACGCCGCGCCGGGCAGCGGCTTCCCGGTGAACCTGACCAGCAATAGCTCCATGGTGACGGTGCCGGCTTCGATCACCGTTCCATCCGGCGCAACCTCGGCTGGCTTTACGATCAACGCATCGGCCGTAGCGTCGACGCAATCGGCGGTCATCAGCGCGGCTGCAAACGGCATCACGGTCTCGGCCACAACCACGCTCAACCCGGCTGCAGTGCTCAGCGCTGTCAGCTGCTCTACCAGCTCGTACTTCGCGGCCGGCTCGGATGCCTGCTCGGTGACGCTGACGGCTGGGGCTCCCACGGGCGGCTTCGCGGTAAGCATCGCCAGCAACAACTCTGCGATCACGGTTCCGGCTTCGGTCACGGTGGCGGCGGGCGCAACCTCGGCCAACTTTGCCGCTGCGGTGACGACGGTCTCAACCAGCCAGTCGGCAACGCTGACAGCCAACGCCAACGGCGTTTCCGCAACTTCGGCGGCCATCAGCCTGAACCCGGCTGCTGCGCTCAGCGCTGTCAGCTGTTCCACCAGCTCGTTCTTCGCTGCCGGCTCGGATGCCTGCTCGGTGACGCTGACAGCGGCGGCTCCGACGGGCGGCTTTGCGGTGAGCCTGGCGAGCAACAACGCGTCTGTCACGGTACCGGGTTCGGTCACGGTGGCGGCGGGCGCAACTTCGGCCAGCTTTACGGCTCCGGTGGCAGCGGTTTCGACCACGCAGACGGCAACCCTGACGGCCAGCGCCAACGGCGTTTCCGCAACTTCGGCGACCATCAGCCTGAACCCGGCTGCTTCGCTCAGCTCTGTCCACTGCTCCGCCAGCTCGTTCGCAGCGGCCGGCTCGGATGCCTGCTCGGTGACGCTGACTGCGGCGGCTCCGACGGGCGGCTTCGCTGTGAGCCTCGCGAGCAACAACACTGCGGTCACGGTGCCGACTTCGGTGACAGTGGCGGCGGGCGCAACTTCGGCCAGCTTTACGGCGGCGGTGGCGGCGGTTTCGACCACGCAGACGGCAACTCTGACGGGCTCGGCCAATGGCACAACGAGCACCTTTGGCATTACGATGACGGTCCCGGCAGCGTTGAGCGCGCTCTCCTGCACGCAGAGCTCGCTGACCGGCTCGGCTACCGACACTTGCGTGGTGACGCTGACAGCAGCGGCTCCGACGGGCGGCTTTGCAACCACACTGTCGAGCAATAACTCGGCCGTTACAGTTCCCGTCAGCGTGACGGTGCCCGCGGGCTCCTCCGCCGGCAGCTTTACGGCTACCGCCTCCGCCGTAACCACGGCGCAGACGGTGACCCTGACCGCAGCGAATGGCAGCGTAACCAAGACCTACGCTCTGCAACTGGGCGCGTCCACGGCAACGCTGAGCGTGAATTCGACCAGCCTCTCCTTCGGCAGCATCGCCCTGAACTCACCGGCGACGCAGACGATCACGATTACCTCCTCTGGAACCGCATCGCTGACCGTAAACGCGGCGACGATCAGCGGCGCGGGGTTCACGGTGTCGGGCGCTGCATTGCCTGCCACCCTGGCTCCGGGACAGGCACTGAGCCTGAACGTGCAGTTCGATCCGACCGCGGTGGGCGCCGCATCTGGCACCCTCACCATCACCAGCAACGCAACGGGCGCGAGCACAACCACCGTGGCTCTGAGCGGAACCGGGTTCAGCTACAACGTGAGCGTGACCTGGAACCCGCCGACCAGCTCGACCGATCCGGTGGCGGGGTACAACGTGTACCGCGCGGCCAACGGAAGCTCGACCTATACCAAGGTCGGATCGGTATCCAGCAGCACCGCCGCCTACTCCGACGGAGCTGTGCAATCGAATGCCACCTATGAGTACTACGTGACCAGCGTCGATGCCTCGGGCAACGAGAGCATCGCCTCGAACACGGCCACGGCCAATATTCCGTAAGGCGCCTACCGTCGCCTACCTTGCACGCGGCTCTCGGGGATCAACCCATCCCTGAGAGCCGCTTTTTTGTGCGCAAAAGGCTCTGCGCCGGCATTTTGGGTCTGCATTGCTTGCCTGCGGACCCGAAATCCCGCGAAAACTGGCAAAAACGGTACTTCCGTGATGAAGCGGGCGGAGTTTCTCATGCCACCTTCGTGGCAGTTCACTACCACCTTAGTAATCAATCTTTTAGGTTACATATAGGGATTTTCGGAGGCCAATTTTGCACTAAAAACAGTGCAAATCTTCCTTGAACCGGCCTTGAATAGAAGCCGATATTCTGACTAACATCAAGCATTAGATCATTTTGCTTAACCTACAACCTTGGTAATCACGCACTGAACCTTAGTGATCATTATCTCTCCTGGAGAAGTGCCCCGCTGAACGAGGAATGAGGGCTCTCTCCCCGAACGGGAGCAACAGGAATTCCATGCCTGTTCGGAGTGAATAGGTACCCAGATTTATCGAGGTTTCGCGTATGACCGTCCAATCCGATTTCAATTCGTCCTCCTCGTCTCTTTCTTATGACGGGCGCAATGGCGCACGGCGCAGCATGGCTGCCTGGGGCGTTCTGGCATGCCTGTGCGCCGTTCTGATCGCGGGCAGCGTGGTGCTGACCGGCTGCGGAGCTTCGTATGTGTCGAAAGCCACGAGCGCAGGAGCCGGCAGCCTGGTGGCAACGCCCGGGGCGGTTTCGTTCGGCACGGTGCCCGTGGGAACGACCGTGAATACGACCGTCACGCTGGAAAATCAGGGAACGGCCAACGTGCAGATCTCGTCCATGACGATGAGCGGTCAGTCGTTTTCGATGGGGACACAGCCGGGGCTGCCGACGACCCTGCAAGCCGGACAGGCCCTGGCGCTGACCGTACAGTTCAAGCCGTCGGCGTCCGGCGCGGCGAGCGGGCAGCTCACCGTGAGCAGTGATTCCACCACGGGCAGCACAACAATGGTGAGCCTGAGCGGCATGGGCGCCTCTGCAGGAGCGCAGACCCAGCAGGTGAGCGCGCTTACCTGCGCCGACGCGCAGTTGACCGGCGCGGGGACCGACGCCTGCACAGTGACCTTGGCCGGCGCGGCGGCAACGGGCGGACAGTCCGTGACGTTGACCAGCAACAACGCGGCCGTGACCGTTCCTGCCAGCGTGACCGTGGCTGCAGGCGACACCACGGCAAACTTTACGGCGACCGCCACGGCAGTGACCACGACCCAGACGGCCACGCTGGGAGCGGGCGGGCAGCAGTCGTTCGCATTGCAGCTGAACCCGGTGGCAAATGCAGCGCCGAGCCTGAGCGGGTTGAACTGCACGAACAATTCGTACGCCGCGGCAGGGTCCGATTCCTGCTCGGTGACACTCGCGGCTCCGGCGCAGAGCGGAGGTTTCGCGGTCACGCTGGCAAGCAACAATGCCTCCGTGGTCGTCCCCGCATCGGTGACCGTGCCTTCGGGAGCAACCTCGGCAGCCTTTACCGCGACGGTCGCTGCCGTGACATCGGCGCAATCGGCGACACTCATGGCCACGGCCGCCAGCGTGACGAAGACCTTTTCCATTCAGCTTACAGTGCCGGCAGCGCCGGCGCTCAGCAGGGTGAGCTGCACGACCAGCTCGTACACAGCGGCAGGATCCGATTCCTGTTCGGTGACACTCGTGGCTCCGGCGCAGAGCGGCGGGTTCGCGGTCGCGCTGACGAGCAACAATGCATCCGTGGCCGTCCCGGCCTCCCTGACTGTGGCTTCGGGAGCGACCTCGGCAACTTTCACCGCGACGGTGGCTGCGGTGACGTCCACCCAATCGGCGGTCGTGACGGCGACGGCGGGCAGCGTAGTGAAGACCGTAACGCTGCAGCTCTCCGTGGCCACACCGACGCTGTCGGTGAATGCGACGACACTGGCCTTCGGCGATACCGCGTTGAACACCACGGCAACGCAGACCATCACGTTGTCTTCGACCGGCTCAGCCCCGGTTACGATCAACTCCGTCACCATCACCGGCACCGGCTTTACGCTGGCAAGCACGAATGTGCCCTCGTCGCTGAACCCAGGGCAGACCGCGGCGGTGAACGTGGCCTATGACCCAACAGCGGATGGGAGTTCGACCGGCCAGGTGACGATTTCGAGCAACTCGTCGACGGGCGCTTCGGCCGCTGTGAGCCTGACCGGAACGGGCGTGGTGGTATCGGTGAGCGTGACGTGGGATGCGCCCACCACCTCTGATCCAGCGGTGGTGAGCTACAACATTTATCGCGCCACAGGGAGCAGCTCAACCTACCAGCAAGTGGCGACCGCTGACAGCGCAACCTCGTACACCGACGCGAGTGTGGTCACCAACACGACCTACGCCTATTACGTAACCAGCGTAGCCGCGGACGGGTCGGAGAGCGTGCCCTCTAACACATCCACGGTCAGCATTCCGTAGGGGCGTGGCGGGCAGCCTGCCCTGGCAGGGTGATTTGCATGGATTGCATGGCGGCGTCCCGGCTTTGAGAGCGGCTCTCAAAGCCAGAACGGGCAATGCAGGGCGCACCCATGCCCGCAAGAACCCTGCAAAAGTTGCAGGGTAGCGCAAAAATTACATAGTTATCTTTTCGACAATTTTCCACAGGCTGACGTGCGTATTAGGCAACGCCAACGAATTCACTGGGATATATCCTGAACTACACGCAGTTTGTTTGGCCTTTCAGATGCCTACTCGGGTGTGAGCATTTTTGCACACAGAGTAGTCCTGTGCACACGGCAAGAGTCCGCCGCATCATAGTCAGGCTCTGCTGAACCGAGAAACTGGCCAGATCGTGATCTGGAAGTTCCTGTCGATCAGCATGGCAAACCTTCAAGGCTTCCATGGCCAAACCCCTGACGAATGTACGATTGGGGAAATCCATGGCGGCAACCATCATTTCATCGCCCAATCACTTGGATTCTTAATCAAGGGTTCAGGTTGGGCGTGCATTTTATTAAAGCGAAAGGCTGTGAATTCGCTTGGAACGTATCGCACTCATTCCGCGCCCTAAGAGCCAGAACAATCCGCCGCAGGACGTTCGCCGATACCGCAGTTGCGGTGTGTGGCTTGCACTGCTGATTTGTGGCGCCATGACATTGATTGCCGGCTGCGGCAGCAATGTGGTGATGAGCGCTGACTCCGGCATTTTTGTGGTCACGCCCACCAAGGCAGCCTTTGGCAGCGTGAATGTGGGCCAGACCTCGAGCATGAAGATTTCCCTGGAGAACAAGACCCTGTCTTCTGTGGTGGTCTCACAAGCGACCATCAGCGGTACCTCATTCTCCATCGCCAACCAGGTGAGTTTTCCGGTCACGGTTGCGTCGGGCGGCACATTCTCCTTCACCGTGCAATTTGCGCCGACTGCAGCCGGAACTGCTGCGGGGCAGCTTTCCGTCGCCACCACAGCCGCGGACCAGAGCGCCACGGTGGTCCCATTGAGCGGGACCGGCACCACAGCCTCGGGAGCGATTGGTTCACTTGCCTGCGCGGCGTCCTCTTTCACGGGGTCGGCCACCACGACCTGCACGGTGAGTCTCTCGAGCGCTGCGGGAACAGGCGGCCTGAGCGTGAGCCTGGCCAGTAATAATGCGGCCGTTACGGTTCCGGCATCGGTGACTGTGGCAGAGGGCGCGACCTCCGCCACATTCCAGGCCATCGTGGCGGCAGTGAGCAGCGCCCAGACCGTTACCCTGACGGCGACGGCCAACGGCACTTCGCTGACTACCGGGCTCCAGTTGGCCGGAGTGGCAGCTCAGCTGGGCATCGGGACAACGCAGATCTCGTTCGGCGACGTGCAGCTGAATACGCCGGCAACGCAAACGCTGACGCTCTCCTCCAGCGGCACACAGGCGGTCACGGTCAGTTCCGTGGCCTTGACCGGTGCGGGCTTCACGATCTCGGGGAGCAATTTTCCGGCGACCCTGAACCCCGGCAGCACCGCGACGGTGAACGTGCAATTCGATCCCACGACGGACGGCGCGGCGACCGGGTCGCTGGTGGTGGCGAGCACGTCGACGGCGAATCCCGTGTCAACGGTTGCGCTGAGCGGCACCGGAGTGGATGTGACCGTGCAGGTGACGTGGGACGCTCCTACGTCCTCGACGGACCCGGTGGCGAGCTACCACATCTATCGCGCCGCGACCGACAGCTCGTCGTATACGCTGGTGGGCTCTTCTTCGCTCAGCCCCACCAGCTATACCGATGCCACGATCCAGACCGGGACGACCTACACGTACTACGTGACCAGCGTGGACAGCAGCGGCGTGGAGAGCGTGCCTTCGAATACCTCAACAATCCAGGTTCCCTGACCGCGCGGCCTCGTGCGGCAGCCTTACGGAATGGCGCACGAGGAACTAAAATAGCGGCATGCTGGCCGACTCCGAGATCAAGCAATTTGCCAACGACTGGCTGCGCGCCTGGAATGCGCATGACCTTGACGCGATCCTCTCGCACTACGCGCCGGAGGTTGTGCTCACTTCGCCGGCCGCAGCGCGGCTGCTGAACGATCCCAAGGGAACGGTGACGGGGATTGCGGCATTGCGCGCCTACTTCAAGCGCGGGCTCGAAGCCTACCCGAATCTCATTTTCGAGCTGGTCGATGTGATGAGTGGAATCTCGAGCGTGGTGCTGTATTTCAAGAATCAGAACGGCACGATGACTGGCGAGTATATGGAGCTAGACGCCAGCCTGAAGGTGACGCGCGTGGTCGCCAACTACAGCCGCTAGACCAGGGCGCCGGATGGCAAACTCTTTGGCCCCGTGGAGTTCCTGCAAGCCATTTTGGGATCGATGGCATGCACGACGAGGCCCGATCCTGCGACCTGTACTGTCACAGCTTGCGCCATGAGCGCGACTCCATTGACGCGACGTCGAACTAGTCGACCGGTGAATGACGCCCCCAATCGAAACGTCTGCCGAGGATGCCCTTCACAATAAGATGGTCCGTGCTTGCGGTGGGTCCAACTCCGACACCGATGTTAATCTCCCACTTGGGCGAAGTATTCAGATCGGTGACAACGAACAATTGCTGTTGTTGGTCATGCAATGAGTCGAAGGCTCCCAGGCGCCCATAGTCAGCGTAGTATTCGACCCCGCCGCTCACCACACGTGTGAAGTCGTAACTCACCTTAACGCCCGGAGAAAAGCCGAGACCTTGATTCACATCAGGGCCGTGCAAGGTGCGCTCCAGCGCCGGATTCAGTGCGAAATACCACCGCCCGGCCGTCTTATCGATGATGGGGCGTATCTCCCAGGTCCAAGTGTCCGGCGAATAGATGGCGCGCTGATAGCCGATCTCAGTCGATAAACTGAGGCCCACCGGAAGGTGCCAGCTATCTGGGGCGCGAACGCGCGGGCGTATATGATCGCCGACCCACTGCACGCCGTGACCATCCTGCTCGCTCGTAAAAACATAGAAACCGATCTCCGACCAGCTTGTAATGCCTTCGGTGAGCTCGAGTGTTTCGTGCTCCTGATGATTGGTAGGAATAACGCCATTGACGTAATATTTTTGACCTTCGGGCGTGAAGTTGGAGTGCAGTTCGGCCATCAATGTCTTTGGCGCAACGGTGTCTGCCCCATAAACCTGGATCTCATAGTTTCCCTGGGCCACAGCGAATCGCGCGCCGAAAATCACCGCGATCACAAGAACCACGACGGCCGCAAGCTTGAGCCGTGAGCTAGGCATAATGGAACACCATCATGAATCCTCGGTCCATGTGATCCTGCTGGTGACAGTGCAAGAGTGTCTTGCCCGGATTGTCGGCCACAAACTCTACCGCGACGCTCTGGCCCGCGCGCACCAGCACCACGTCCTTGCGCACACCGGCGAATTCGGCGCTGTCCGCAATCCGGCGGACCTCAAACGTGTGCCGGTGCAGATGCATGGGATGGTCGTCCGTGCTCTTGTTCTTCATGACCAGACGGTATCGCTGTCCGGTCTGCAGAATGGGGGCGTTGGCGGGTGTCGAGTTCTCAGGATAGCTCCGACCATTGATGCGCCAGAGCTCTTCGTTACCGTGCCCCTGGAACCTGGAGTCGAAAATGAGTTCGATTGTTTTTGCGTTTTGGTGCGGCGTGGCATCGCCTGCCGTTGCGAATTGACGATAGTTCCACACAAGGCTTTCCGGTTGCGTCCACAGCGGCTTGCCGGAGGAGTTAGCGTATTCGATGACAATGCCCATTCCGCTGGCTTGAACGTGCTTGCGGACTTCACCGAGGACCCATACACCGGGATTGTTCATCTCGACGATGGCAGAGACGCGCTCCGCGGGTGCGAGCCGAAGCATCGAAACTGTCTGGGCCTGGGCTACGGGATTTCCATCCAGCGCCACCACCTTGAAGCTGTGCCCCGAGAACGAAATCCAGTGAACCTCGGTCGGGCTGCTGTTGAGGATGTGCATCATGACGCGCTCGCCTTGTTTGACCTTGACTGGATCTCCAGAGCCGAGCATCTTGCCGTTGATCGTTGCCACGCCGTAGACCGGGTTCATATAACCGTCGTTACTGCTCAGGAATTGGCCGTCCCAGTCATGAAGCCCAAGGAAGACCTCCCGATCGTAGGCGGCAGGGTTGTCACGCGGTTCGATGAGCAGGAAGCCGTGCAGTCCACTGTATTGCGCCTTGGTGAGGTTGTTCCCCGCGAACATGTGGGTGTGATACCAGCGGAAACCCGCCGGCCTGGGCGTCATCATATAGCGCGTAGAGGCGCCAGGCGTAATCACCGGCGTGCCTTCTTCCATGGCCCCGTCGATATCCGACGGCAGGTACAGCCCGTGCCAGTGCACAACCTCCGCATCTTTCGTCAGATTCCGAATCTCAACCGAGCGCGGTTCTCCCTCGCGCATCCGGAACAACGGCCCGGGAATCTGTCCGTTATAAGCCACGGTCCGGATATGATGCTTCGGCGAAGCTTCCAGGGTGTACGGCGCAATCTCAAGCATCACGTCCGGCGTCGCAGCCGCGCGGGCAACGCCGCGCAACGCGAGCGATCCGGCCGCCAATCCAGAAAGTTGCGTAAAACGTCTGCGTGTCAGTACACAGGAAGATGCGGGATTGAGCATGCTTCTTTGTAGCTCCGCTCCAGTTCAATGAAAAGCGCGTACGGTAAGCACGGATTCGTCCTGCTACAACGTGCAACAAGCTGGCCGGTCAGTTTGAAACCTGGCCAACAAGATTCAGGCCAATCGTAACGTCATTCTCAGCTTTCCAGAACATGAAACTTGGGTTCTTGAGGCCCCACTGCACATAGGGAACGACGAATTGCGCTCTCGCCGTTGCCTTCGACCCATCGATGTGAATGTGCATCGGGATCGTCAAGTCATGAGGTGCGCCGAGCAAGGTAAACATACCGTTCACTTGAATGGTTGAATCGCCCGAGGGCGCGATCGTCCCAGTGTAGGCCTTCGGCGCAAAGGAGACCGTCGTGTACTGATCGACCTTGAGAATGTCCTTATTCATTTTCTTATCGCGGCTGTCATTGCCGGTGTTTCCGCTGCCCGCGAGAACGACGACCGAACCCGACATCCGGGGATTGCCGCGGTCAAACTCAATTGATCCGGATTGAATACGAAACGTGCCATTGACGACCTCGTGGGTGGTGTTGAGCGTCATCCTGACTTCGCTGGCATCGGGGTTGACGGTGAAGGTGTGTTGCTGGGCCATTGCAACTGGAGCCAGCATGACCGCGAGGGCCAGGACTGCGAAGGATTTCATTGCATCTCTCATAGAGGACGTGACGACCAAGCATCGTTTCGCAGTGGATCGAATTCAGTTGGCAAACGCCTGTGGAGCCACCGGAGGCGGCTGCGTGACGCGCGTGAGCATGGCGGTTGCGCGCATGGCACCGGGCCAGACCCTGAGGCAGAACGGCAGTACCGCGCGCGCGAGTGCGTTGTTCAAGCCGTTGGCGGCGGCCTCGGCAAGACGCATCTGCGGCAGCATTGCTGCGCGCAGTTTGGGCTGGAAAACGGTCGCCGGCTCCGCGGCGAGATATGCGTCGGCGGCACGGCGGGCCGTATGCAGGGCGATCGATATTCCGTCGCCGGTGAACGATGGGATGACGGCTGCCTGGTCGCCGATGCAATAGAGCCCATCCTCTGTTGAGCGGCGGAGGTAACCGTAGGGGATGTGAGTGATGGTGATCGGTTTGTCGAGCAGCGGCTCCGCGCCGCCAAGCCGCATCGCGAGGTGGGGACAGTCCTGCTGCATCTTTGCAAGAAGGCCCTCCCAGCGCAGGCCTGCGCGCGCAAAATACCGGCGCTGCACGACACAGCAGAAATTTGTGATGCCATCTTCCACGGGCTGGATACCGCCGTAGCCTCCAGCATAGAGCGTCAGCTCAGAGGCATCCGCAAGGTCAGCGGTCTGGGCGGCAGACAATCGGTAATACATCTTGAAGGCGACCCATTGGTGAGGATCCTTGGGGCGGCTGTAGCCGCGGAGATCGTGCTTGCCCGTGGCGAGAAAGACGGTTGTGGCTTCACGGATGGTGCCGTCGTCGAGTGCGGCCTGCCAGACGTTGCCTGTGGTGCGGCTGAGCGACTGCACGCTGCGGCCGCACTCTACGCGGACGCCAGCGGTGATGGCCTGGGCGATGAGCGCTGTATCGAGCGCCTTGCGCGTAAGTGAGGCGGCGGCGAAAGGCAATGGAGCCTCGGCGGCGCGCCCGGCTGCAGCGAGGCGAACATGATGGATGGGCACCGCGCCGAGAGAGGCGACGTCGATGCCGAGCGCATGAAGGTCCTCAAGGGCCTCGCCGCTCAGGAACTCTCCGCAGACCTTATGGCGCGGCGTGGGCTCGCGCTCGATCAGTGTGACGCTTCGCCCTTTGCGTGCGAGCGCAATCGAAGCGGCACAGCCTGCCACTCCACCACCGAGGATGAGAACTTCATCTTGCAAACGGCAACTCCTGATTTACTGGATGTTCAAGCAACGTGCAGCTGGATTCCATCTTTCTAGTAGACGCCCAAAGGGTGGTTTGGCGGGTCATTCTGTCCAAATCGTCATATAGGAATGGGCCCGACGGATACACTTGCCGCGTCAAGAATATGCTGGGTTCACCGGAGAGTGCCTTCTGGACATGAGGCCCGTCTGAATGATGAGACGTGGGACGCGCGTTCCTGTTGTGGACAGGAAGGCATCTCATACAGCGGGACGTTAGAACGAGGGATTGGATGGGGCGAAGCGACTTTCTTGCCGGCGCTTTTCTGGCGATCACATTGAGCACCGCGGCGCTGGCAGAACAAATTCCCGTGCGACATCTCCAGCTCCCGCGGCATGAGTTCATGGTGGCGCATTCCGAGAATGGGCAGGTCATCGCTCGGGTTGAGTTTACGGAGGACGTGCAGGGCGACGCGGTGACGATGCGCCTGACGTATCGATTCGCGGATGGGTCGATCGATGATGAGACCACGACCTACACGCAGAAGGGCACGCTTCGGTTGGTGCGCGACCATCACATCGAGCAAGGGCCCTTCTTTGCGAAGCCGATTGACTTTGCGGTGGAAGCCGCTACGGGCGCGGCGACCACCCGCACAGTCAACAATGGCACGACACACGTGGAGAGCGAGCACATTGACCTGCCGGATGACCTGGCGAATGGGTTCGTGGGAACGTTGCTGCTGAATGTGCCGCCCAATACAGCGCCGTTTCGGGTGGGGATACTTGCGCCTGTCTTCGGTGGGCGATTGATACGGATACTGATCTCGCCGGACAGCGAGCAATCGTTTCAGAAGGCAGGACAGACCCTGAAGGCAACGGTGTTTCGCATCCATCCGGAGTTGGGCGGCGTGCTGGGCGTGATTGCAAAGCTGCTGGGGCTTGAGCCGAAAGATGTGATGGTGTGGATTCAAGAGGGTGAGACGCCAGCGGTGGTGCGGGTCGTGGGACAGCTTGGCGGTTCCGGGCCTGTGGTCGACTCGGAGCTGGAAGGAACGAGCTTTGGGAAGTAGGATGTTGTGCGGACGCACGGCTCAATATCTCATAACCCCTGGCCGACTAGTCGCGGCGCGTGGTCAGCTCGCGCCAGTTGAGGCCGATTTCCACGATCAAGAGCGAGGCAAGCGTGAAGGCGATGACGCCGACCGCGGAGAGGCTGTCGCCGAGATGGCTCCAGTAACGGGGCCACAGGTTGAGCACGCGGCTGGAGACGAAGGTAAATGTGACCGCATAGGAGCGAATCATCCATTGACGGTGCACAGTGATTTGGCGGTTGTGTGCCGCGATGAAAGCTGCGGTGGTGCAAACCATCCAGGCAGCGGCCTGCATGGAGGTTCCGGGTAAGCCGGGGCGACCAGCCGCGAGAGCGATCCCGGTGAAGGAACCGACAAAGACCGATGCGACATAGACCAGGCCGAGCGACCGATGGAGTTTGAGGAAACGCGCGCGCATCCGCGAGGAGAAATTGATGGGGCCGATCAAGAGAGCGCACATTCCCGCGAGAGTATGCGGGATGAGAAGACGGCGATCGGCGATGACCTGCAGCCGGTAGGCGTGGTACATGGGGTAATCGGTGACGAGCAGAACCTCTGAGGTGATGAAGACGAAGAGCGTGGTGAGGCCGAGGGAGATCCAGAGCATCGTCTTGAATCTGGAACCGGAGGTCTTGCGCGACGGCAGCGTGGAAGTTGACATGATTCGCTCTCAGATCGTTAGACGTGGTGCGTCGTGCCACGAGTTGAGTGATTGTGAGACCTGCTCACTGCAATCGCTATCAGCTCGGGGCGGCAACGGCGTCACTTCCACCGCCCCACACACAACCGTCCCGGCCGCCAATGCTCCACGGACACCGCATTTCGCGGGACGTCAGCAGCAGCCAACAACCGGAACCAATCTTCTTCCCGGAAGGCGCGCCGGAACGATACGGGCCCGTCATGCCGCACAAATGGGTGCCATCCCGCGAGCTGGGCGATCCAGCCAAACATTCTGCTGCTCCGCTCGGATCGCTCCAAATCATTGATGAACCAGCCTGCCTGCGCGGTCGATTCCATCCAGCGCAGCAGTGCGATAATTTCGCCGTCCTCCAGATGATGGGCCATCAGCGAACTCACGACGATGTCGACGGGCTTCTTCGGCCGATAGGCCAGCGCATCGCCGGTGACCCATGCGATTCCGAGTTCCGTGAGGGTAGACTCAGCAGCCGCGCGGGCGGCATAGGGATTCAAGTCGATCCCGGTTAACTGCACGGCAATGTCGTTGCTCCGGGCCCACCCTGCAATCTGTCGCAGCATATCGCCGCCGCCGCTTCCGACATCGACGATGTGCACCGGATCACGCATCCCGCGCGGCAGCCGCTCCAGGCAGGCCAGCGTGGGCCGATAGCCCAGCAGCCAGCGGTTGACTTGCTCCAGGCTGCGCAGACAGTCTCGAAAATCCTCGTAGCTGCAGTCGCCGTCCATCAGCTCCGGCAATTCGCGCGGAGAGACGCGCCGGCTGAAGCCGATCTCTGCACTAGACGACATGGAAGCGCATCGTCTCCGCGGTAAGCCCCGGGCCAAAGGACATCGCGCACCCGCGCTGCCCCAGTTGCGCCTGCTGCATCATCCGCTGCAGGACAAACATCACCGTCGCCGAGGACATGTTGCCAAAGCAGGACAGCACCTCGCGCGACGCCGCCAGCGCATCGGCCGGCAGCTCCAATCCTTTTTCCACCGCGTCCAGGATCGACCGGCCGCCGGGATGCACCGCCCACAGATCGATGGCCTCGCGCTCGGACATCAGTTCGCCCTCATGAAGCGCGTGGCCCAGCTCTCCAGGCACCTGCCCTGAGAGCAGCATGTCGAACCCGAGGTTGCGGATCTTCCACGTAATGAGCTCCCGCGTTCCGGGCACCATCACCGCCTTGAAGCTGTCCAGTGCAAAGCCCTGCTCGCGCGCGGTAATCAGGCTCGCCGCAGCGCCATCCGCGAAGACAAGATACGAGAGCACCTGCTCCAGTTCCTGCGTTTCCTGCAAATGCAGCGTGCACAGCTCCAGGTTGACCATCAGAACGCCGGCCTTCAGATCTGAGCGCACAATGTGCCTGGCCAGTTTCAGCGCATTGATCGCGGCATAGCATCCCATGAATCCAACCATCGTGCGCTCCACGTCTGCCGAAAGCGCGAGGTGATCGACGATCTCGAAGTCGAGCCCCGGCGCGTAGAGCCCTGTGCAGCAGGTCACGAGCACATGCGTGATACCGCGGCGTTCCTCGTCACTGAGCGCAAGCTTGTCCACTGCCTTCCTCATAAGCACCGGAGCGCACTGCTCAAACAACTCCATGCGCCGCGCCGTGCTGGGAAAGTTGCCTGCGCGATACATTTCGCGTGCGTCATGCGCGGAAAACTGGCCGGAGCCTTCCTTCGGATCGAGGAACGAATAACGATGCGCGATTTCCGCGCGGCTCGCCATGCGGCGGAAGATGGCACGCAGCCTCGGATCGGCAAGCATCTGCTCGGCATACACCACGAAGGCGTCATGCACATCGTGGTCGGGTACGGCAGTGGCGATGCGATTCAGGTAAGCCGTGGTCATGCGCTATAGGCCCTCAGCCCGGATTGGATTCGATGTCGCGTATGTGGTTTGAGATAGCTGGACCACGAAGAGACGACGATCCGGCGGCAGTCGACTACTTGAGGGAACAGGCTCCGAATTCTCACTACAACGGCTACTCTCTAAGACTAGACTATTGCTCTTTTGATAGCACTTTGCAGCGCCGCGAGAGGATGACGATTTGTTCATGCGCGTGCAATCAGCCGTGCGGTCCGGGATTTATTCTGTCCCGTGTCTTACCATGATTCATGCGCCTGTTGCTGGTCGAGGACGAACCGGAGATTCAGAGCTTCCTCAAGCAGCCCCTGGCCGATGCAGGTTACGAGGTGGACGCCGCCAAAGATGCGCGAACCGCGATCCAGCTGGCCTCTGGAAACAAGTATGACGTTCTGATTGTCGACCTTGGACTTCCGGATCAAGATGGCATTGACCTGATTCTTCATCTGCGGCGCGCAGGCGTCAGCAGCCCGGTATTGATCCTTTCCGCCAGAAGATCGGTGGACGACAGGGTCAAAGGGCTGGAACAAGGTGGCGACGATTACCTGACCAAGCCCTTCGCGCTTGCGGAATTGCTGGCGAGATTGCGTAATCTCCTGCGGCGCAATATTGCTACGAGTGAGGAAGCAACGCGGCTGCGCGTGCTCGATCTGGAGCTGGATTTCATCAGCCGTAAAGCTTCTCGCGGGGAAGAGGTCCTGAATCTAAGTCCACAGGAATTTGTGCTTCTGACCTATCTCTGCCGGCACGCTGGGCGTGTGGTTACGCGATCGATGCTGCTCTCCGAAGTGTGGGGGATGCGCATTCAACCGAATACCAACGTTGTCGATGTGCACATCTACCGCCTGCGCGGCAAGGTGGATACAGAGGGCCGTGAGCCGCTGATCAGGACGTTACGAGGTATTGGCTATGTCCTCAAAGACCGCTAAGCCCGTGATGCATAGCGCCGCATGGCGCATCTCTCTCTGGGCAACGCTCGCATTCGCCGTTGGAATCATGCTGGTTTTTGTGATGCTTCACCGCTTCGTGGCGGACGACATCCAGCGCCGGAGTGACGCGTGGCTTACCGGTGAGGTTGCAGTTCTTGGCGATGTGGCCGAGCGAACGCCAAAGGACCGCGTCTACGGCCGGGTAGTGGGAGAAGTGGCGGAACTTGCAAGCCGGGAAGTGCCCAATAAACTCCGCTCCGACAGCGATGAGAACGACTCGGTCTTTTTTCTTCAGGCTGGGGACGATGGGGCTTTGAAGCTGTGGGTGGGTAGCGGGGACGGGCGGCTGGAATTAGCTGCGATTCACGCGCTCAAGTTCGCGCCCGATGTTCCCTACGATCTGAATGTCAAAGGCTTCGATCATCCCTTTCGAGTGGCATCGGTACGGCTCGATGATGGGAGCCACATCTATCTCGGGCTTTCGGAGCGGGATGAATTGCGTGTGCTCAACAATCTCCGCTTCCGTTTTTTCTGCTTCTGGCTGCTGATCGTGCTGTTCGGTTCCGCGATTGTCTTCTTCGTGACGAGGCGGATGCTGGGTCACGTTCGCAAGATCACAGAGGCCGCATCCAGGATCGGACAATCTGATTTGAGCAGCAGGGTTCCGACCAGCAAGCGAAACGACGAAGTGGGCCACCTGGCGCTGACGCTCAACCACATGCTGGACCGAATCGAGAGCTCAGTGCATCAACTGCACACCATCACGGAGTCTCTTGCCCACGATATTCGCAGCCCGCTGACGGCCATCCGTGGAAAGCTGGAGATTGTGTTATCGAGCGATCTAAAGGTTGAGACCAGTGAGCAGATCGTCTCCGTCATCGATGAGCTGGATCGATTGTCGGAGTTCCTGAATACCTCGCTCGACGTTGCGGAAGCGAAGGCCGATGCGCTCAGGCTGTCAAGCGCGGAAGTCGATCTCGACGAACTGGTTCGCATCATGATTGATCTCTACGAGCCTTCGATGTCGGAGAAAGGGCTTCGCGTCAACTTGCACAGCGCCGGTCGAGTCAGCGTGGTGGCGGACGCTGCTCTTCTTCATCGGGTGGTCGCCAACCTGCTCGATAACGAACTTAACCACCTGCCGGCATCATGCACCGTTTCCATCACATTGGGCGCAACCGGGAGCACAGCAACTCTCATCGTGGAGGATGATGGTCCGGGGTTTGCTCCAGAGATCGGCCCGCACATGTTCGAGCAGCGGGTGAAAGGAACCGACTCCAAGGGGCGTGGCCTTGGGCTTGCATTTGTCGATGCTGTGGTGCGCGCTCATGGGGGAAGCGTAACGGCGTCGAACCGTCCTCAAGGAGGGGCATCGCTGTCGATTTCCCTGCCTCGTGAGACCGCACAGAAGAGCGACGCTACTCACACTGCAGCGCTGGTCAACAAGTAAGCGCAGGCCGGCACTTCGAGGTCGCCGATCCCTTTCGCTACCTGGCGGCCGTTGAAGCCGAAATTCTGACGCTCCTAGCGAAGCATCCGTGACACAGGACACTATGGCTGTGCGTTGCCGGGTCTTCCGAGTTACAGCGCCTCGGAGATTCCGTTCAAATGCACGGACATTCCCGACTCTCCTCGTCATTGGGATCTCAGTTTTCTCGGAGAAGTAATGACGCGGCTTGATCCCGGTGAAGGCTGAATTACGCATTAGGAAGCTTGTCGCGAGAGTTCTCCACAAAGCCTTCTGCATGGTGCGGCCTGGTTGAATGTGATGCCAACATAATTTCCACTCGAGGCCACCGGCGAGAAGAGATAGCTATGGCTTATTCCCGACTCAGTTTGACTCGCCGATTGCGCGCATGGCTTTCGAGGGCGTCATTGGTGTCGATCGGGCTTGATCGCCCAAACCGTCATTCCTTTCTGTTTATAATGGCTTGGGTCATTTGGGCTACCAGCTTGTCGATCTCCGCTTTGTGATCGCGGTAGAACTTTATATGCTCCTGTGGAGCGGCAGCCCATAAAATTTGGTTTGCGGCGCTCGGGCTCAGGCCTTTCTCGCCTGAGTCCATCAATCCAGCAACGGCAATGGCTGATCCGACAGCGGCGCCGGTCATAACAAAGTCGCGCGAAGAGATTCCATGCGCCTTAAGAACAGTGGAGGCTTTGGGCGTTGTGTCCAGGCGCTTGATTCGATCTTCGAGTGAAAGTTCGCTAATAGCTCGGTCGGATGGCATATCCGTAGATGCCTGAAATTCTCTCGCTACATGGTCCATCGTGAGGGGATAAGCAGCAACGGCCTTTGCTTCGGTCATAGTGTCCTGCGCCCAGATGGGTAGCGTTGACATCATAAGAACCATTGCAAAAGCGAAACGGGCCAGCGGCTGTTTCACATTAGCAATCATTTCGATCTCCATTGTTTTGGTCAATTTGATCTCCCTCTATCTGAATGTTTCAGGCGAATGCCCTTACTCGCGGGTGAGTTCGACGCGACGATTACGCGCGCGGCCTTCGAGCGTGTCATTGGTGTCGATCGGGCTTGATGCGCCGAAGCCGTCCGCGGAAAGGCGATCTGGTGCAATGTGGTAGCGGGTCACGAGAGCTTGCTTTACCGCAGCGGCACGGCGCTTGGACAAGTCAAGGTTGTACGCGTCGCCGCCGATGTTATCCGTGTGTCCCTCCACCGTTAACTTCCAGGTTGGGTTATCCGTCATGGCTTGCATGATTTGCTTCAACACCGGCTCCGATTCCGGCTTAATGGTGTCTTTGTTGAAATCGAAGTAGATGCCGTAGGTGATGGCACGCTTCTGTTCGGCGAGCTGCTTCTCAACCGTGTTGACCGGATGCGGGACCTTGAAGTCGATCTTGACGACTTCGACTCTGAATTTTCCATCGTGAAAGTGCGCGTCTTTCAGCTTCCACAAAAGAACAAGTGGATCCGACGGATCGTCGATGACATAGACCTCCGCTTCACTGTGGTCCGGGCGGTCTCTCCTGGGGGTTGGATCCTTGCCAACCGATTTGATAATGCCCACGAGATGAATGGCAGGGAGATTGACCAGTTGATCGTTCACGATCATGGGAAAGGGAACATCTTGCGGTTCGACGCGCTTGAGAAGGCCTTCCTCATAGGTGGGCTTCACATCGTCACCGTTGGTTAAGATATCGAAATATCGAAAGGTGAACTGGCCGGAACTCTTCGCTTCTTCAAAGGATTTGGACGACAGACGGAGCCGGGTGACACCGTGGATCAAATGCGGCATGTGCGCAGACGTGACTGTCACGAAGGTATTGGCCGACGCAAGATCGGAATTGCAAATCGTGTCAGTGTACATAGAAGGATTTGCTTCGTGGCCGTCATCTTCTTTGAATTTCCCAGTAGTCCGAATCTGCTTGAAGGAAGCCGCTGTGGTGGAATCTATTTCATTTCTGATCTCCACGTCCTCGTACTTGACGCCCCACGCGGTGGTGATCACAGTTCCCTGCTGGAGCGGGATGCGCGCGGCGGCCGGGGACGGGAACGACGCCACAGTGCACGGCTCTACCGGATCCTTATCGGAAATGCTCTGCACCAGGTCGCCGTCGTCATCGCTCCCTCCGAGCATGCTTGTGAGTTTGCCAATAAGCGCTGCCGGATTGTCGGAAGGAGTTCCGGCCGGGGGCGTATCGGCCGGCGATGCGACTTGGGTCTGGTTTGGCGTTGAGGCTTGTTGCGCCGCTGTCGTTGTCTGGTGGAGGATTGCCGATGCCTTCTGCTTCAACCTGGAGCCGGCGTAGATCAACCCGCCGACGACGAAGACAGCAACCAGCGCCAGGACACCCAGTACCGTGAGAAGGATGGGCAAGGCACTGCGTTTGGAATCAGCGGCAGCCGGCTGCGGCGCGACTGCCGGTGTGGTCTGCCAGGGAGCCGCAACCGATGGTTCCGGAGCCCGGACCGATTGTGGCGCGGGCGTGGGCGGTTGCGAAGTTGCATCTTGCGCCGGTGGATACGGTTCCGCCTGAACAGGTGCACCGCAGCGAGTGCAGAACCGTATGCCCGCTTGAAGGCGGCTGCCGCATTTTGTGCAGAAATTCATGGTCTTCAGCCTCCGCCCTTTGGCGTGGCGCACTTGTCCGGAATTTGGGTCACATGTTGATAGAGCTGTCGGGTTGGTCCCCTCATGAAAGTTCCCGATGGGTCAACTTTCTTTGAGGTAAATGGCGTCAGAAAGATGTTGATGGCGTCCGCGACCCACCTGGGAATCGAATACCCGACCCCTGTGTCGAGGTCTATTTCAATCGTTCCCTGCCGGCACGCAAATGCCGTGTTCGGCGCCTTGAGCGCGGTGCCTGAAAATCGGAAGGACATGTAGACACCGGCATTAAATCCAAATGCGCCAATGCCAACCATGGTCCGTATATCGAATCCCATGACAACGGAATTAATTCCGACTGAAATCCCTTCGACAGAGTTTCCAATATCGGTATTCGTAGTCACGGATGTACCAGCACTCAGCCGCCAGGCTTTCGCCCAGTAACCCGCATCCATTCCTGCACCAAACGAATATTCTCCCTCCGCATTCAGGACCGAGGTTTTCGCGCTGAAAGCCGTTTCGATCAAGAGCGATGAATTGAATGAGAGGGACAAGGGAGCTGGCCCGCCCAGAGGAATGGAGAGGTCGATCGGCAGCCAAAGCTTTTTATGGAAATTGGACTTGAAGTCCTGCGCAGCGGATGCATTGAGATGAAGTTTGATGCCGACATTGCCTTTAAGTCGGATCCCACAATCCTGCACGCCGTCCTTGATGTGCAGAAAGAACTGAACCCCGGAGTTGCGAAGCGTCATGTAGCCCGAGGCGCGGAGCTTGAGACCGTCCTTGTCGTAGTCGTACTCCACACCGATGCCGCCATCGGAGCCTGCCATCGGGATTGCCCGACCACCTGCGAGATTGACGAGCGGTAACTGCCCCAGGAGCTTAGGCGGATCGAAAGGCTGCATGGGAATCTGCAGCGGCTGGATTCCACTTACACCGGCTGCACCCGGCATCTGCAAGCTCTGTCCGCTCGTCCGTACCAACCTCGCTCCGCCAAACTGCAACCGTGATCCGTCGGCGTAAGGCCGTCGCCCATACACTCGATTCGGTGACCAGCGGCGGCCCAACTTGTAATAAGAATCACGATGACCATCCGCAAACGACCTGACCATGGTGGTGGGTGTCCAGTGCCCGGCACGCGAAACTCTGGAAAGAACCATGCGCTCGTCCATGTGATCGGGCACACTTTGCCTGTTGAAGCTGGTCTTGGAGTCATCGGGATCGGGTGGCTGGGGGTAGTCCGGCGCCACATACGAGATCATGTTGTTCAGGTCGATGTTCTCGTTCATTTCGAAATTTCCGTTCCGAATCACATCGGTGAGTTGAACGGGGCCGAGAATGACCTTGACCGTATCTCCCTGGCGGTTGAGGCTCAGTACGCGGCCGACGGCGCGGCCAGTGGCGAAGACAATCTTGCCTTCCTGAAAATCGCTGACCTGGGGCGCATTCGCGTCAAATGTCCACGTCATACCGTCCGATGCGACAGACTTGATCGCCTTATCGCCGTTCTCCATGAGAATGATGTCCGGCTGGTACTCAACCGATGGATCGCGCTTGGGTGCGACTCCGAACTTGACCTGCGAGTCTGAGAGCGTGTGCGGGTCAATCGCATGAATCACCGTCGCACCCGAATGCAAATTCGGGTCGAAGATGTCGATGTTGTCGCCGGCCGATGGCTTGGCTGAGGATTCCTGGGAACTCTGCGAACGGTCGTTGCCGGGCGTAGCGGCATGCTTGCATCCGCCTAGCACGAGGCAAACAACGACTGCGGTTCGCAACAGGTTGCTGCAAGCCACAGCAGGCCGGATCGAAAAGCGACGAACCTTCGCGGGCTTCATGACAACCCAGCCTGTTTTGCCGCGAGGGCGCCGATCACTGGAATACGAAAAGTCCTGCCCTGGTAGGCGCTGTACATCAGAAAGGCCCAAAGACCAAACCCGCCGAGCATCAACGCCAAATCGATTGGCATTTGAATGAGAAAGAAGAGCCCCTTGGTGACCGCGCCCAGCACCAGCCCGAGAATGGTCCACGCGATCCACAAACCAAACCACGCCAGGTTAAAGAAGAGTGACTGAAAAGCGTGAAAACGGACAAATGGATCTTTTTTATAAGGGTCGATGACCAGGAATATGATCGCGGTAATAAGTCCAGCAAAATAGGTCAAAGCGCCGACTGTATTCGTCGTCATGCCCGAAGATGAGGGCGTAGTTGCTGCCGTTGCGACGGGGTTGGCAGACACGCCGCAGTGCCCACAATGGACTGCTCCGGCGCTGAGCGGCTTTCCGCATGCTTCACAAAAGCTCATTCCAGTTTCCTCCCGTTTTCCTCAAGCTTAGAGATTGGCGACGATCTCTTGCGCCACTGTCTTAACGACGTTTGTGCTGCACGGGCAAGACGTATAGATGATGCGGATCAGCTTGTCGCCTTTGCGGACGAACATCATCGAGTCGGCCTTGGAAAATGCTTCGTCGCCAATTCCGTCGATTGCGTCAATGCCGCCGATGGCGCCGACGCCCAGGAACTTAGCGTTCAACTTCATCTGTTCTTCCGCTCCCTTGGAGTCGATTGTGAAACTGAGCACGACTGCATTTCCGTCGGCGCTTGGGGTATCGTCAGAAGCGGTCTTCGGCATGCTGTTCCCTATTGCCCCTGCAAATTGTTCGATCGCGCCCTGGGTCTTCTTGTCCGCTCCCTTCGCGCCCAACATTGCGCCAGCGTGCTTAGCCGCCATATCTGTGGCCGATCCCTTCGCCAGGTAAGAACAGCCTCCCTCGATCGGACTGGTCCCGACGATTTCCACGCCGATGGCGTGGCTGACATCTTCCTTGCTCAACAGGCCACAAGCATCGCCGGCAAGAGCTGAGTTCGCGGCGGATGGTGTGGATTGACTTGCCAATCCCGGCGCACTGGGCGATTGAACGTCGCTGGCTGCCGCCGACGTTGAAGCCGTGTCTCCCAGCAACTCGTGCGCCTTCTGGCTGACCTTGTGGCCGAGGTAAATAACGCCGCCAACCGCGACCGCGCCACCGACGAAGATGATGACCACGGCGACCACGGCAACCTTGACCCATGAACTGGAGGACTTGGCCGCACTGGCTACGGACGCCGAAGCACCAGGGCTCGGCGGAGCAACCGGAACCGACGCTGGCGCCGCCGAAGGTTGATTCTCCGGATTGGAGGGCGGGCTGGTGACTTGCCGCGCGCTCGCTCCGCATGCACCACAGAACCCTGCGCCGTCTGAAATCGCTGCTCCGCATTTTCCGCAGAACCTGTCCATTTCGCTTTCTCCCCTTCGTGAAGTCATTGCCCAAGGTCTGTATTCCGAAAGTGCCTCCAGTTGCGACGCCAGATCAGCATCCCGGAGATTTGCGTTTACTTCGACGCACGCACCGTGTCGGCAATCTTCTTGATTTCATCTTCGGAATGTCCGACCTTGACGGCAAGCTCGGCTGCGCATACGCGCGTCGCTGTTGGAACGTTCACATGGTAGGTAATTACGTTTTGCATCGTAGGCTTGCCGGTATAGAGCCAATACTCTGCGGAATTTTCGATAATCTTGACGGCGCCCATCACCCGCTTCTCGTCATCGGTCATCGGAGCAGCCTTTCTGGGATAGCCCGGTAGCAGAATAGACATCAGGTGTTCTGGAGAAGCGAACTGACCTGGCGTGCCTGGGATTGTCGACCAGCTCGGTGGAATCGAGATCTGGCATGCTCCGGTCGCATCTTTTATGGTTTTCCAGCCCGACTGCGCCTGCAGAGCGTTCGAAGCCACCAGGATCAACGCGAATGTCATAAGCGTCCTGCGAGCAGCCTGCCCAAATGATCTGTAAATCATGCTCATAAGTCATTTCTCCTCGTTGCGAATTGAATTGGTTCCCTGAAAAAGCGAACAGGCTGGACGTGAAGGATCGCCTTGACGCGTGGTTCCGCAATCACGGCAGGGCGAACAATTTGTTGCATATAACGCCGAGCTTTTGCCCCAGCTCTGCGTTGTGGATCTTTGGCGCTCCGGGGTCGATGACACTGATATCGCATCCGCGATCATGGCCTTTGGCCGCGGAAAGTGCACCCGCCCCGTTCCAGAACGCGCCGTCGCCGATGCCGGAAATCGGGTGCGCGCCGAAGATGTGAGGCACCTCCGCGCGGAATACATCGATGTCCACAACACTCAGGTTGATGTAGATCGGGCCGACGTGGCACGAGTTCGCGTTGAGCCGCTGCGGGCCCGCGGCGGGATTTCTCAAGATCGTGGCCACCACGTCCGGTGTCAGGTATTTCTCGCATGCGGTGGCGCCGTTGTCGGTCCAGGCGCTGCCGCCGCCCGCTGTGACGGCTTCAGGCGCGGCAAATGCAAGTACCGCAAACATGACTGCGAAGACCGTGGCTTGTACAGGCCGGATGGAATGCCTTGGCATGATGTGCCTCCTTGATGGCATGAAACTTCTTGCTGTTGCGGACATGCTAGAAACGAACAACTCTCGAATGAGACGTTCGGGCGAAGTGAATACTGATTTCACATGAATCAGATATGGATGCAGCGGCTACTGCCGGTCAGGGCACCTTGGATAGGGTGAGTGCAATTTTCTTTGCATCATCCTCGGGTGTGTTGGGGCGAAGGGTGATCTGGGCAATGCAGGAATTTGCCTTTCCCGGAACCTCCACGTGATAGCTCACAAGCGGAGGATTCCCACCTGGCTTATCCGCATAGAAAATGCGCGTATCCGAGTTCTCGAAGATCTTATCGACGTCGAGTATCTTGAACGTCCCGGCAGAGAATTTGTGGAATCGCGTCCGCCCTGAGATCAGCATCGTCGTAGTCTGCTGGGGAGAATTAGCCATTCCAGATTGAGCAAGCACGGTCCAAGTTGGTGGGACAGATATCTGACATGATCCGGTCTTGTCTTTTACCGTCTTCCAGCCGGACTGCGCGTTTAGATCCATGGAGACAAGAAGCATGGTGAGAATCAAGGCTGACTTCATGGCGTACCTCGTCGGAAGAGCGAATCTGAACTGCTTCGCCTCGTGAAGGTCATCTAGCGCAGGAGTGCGATCCGGAGTCAAACTAATCAACGGCAAAGGAAAGGCTAACCATTAACGGCTTATAAATAAATGACTTGCGCCGCGGAGCTAATGAGCCCGGCCGACGCCTGCAAATGCTAGACTGGGTGAACTCCTTTGCCTGAAGGATCCTTGAAGTGGATGACATGAATCGACCATCGACTCTTTCATCCGGCGCTGCCTATCGGTTTGGTCTTTTCACGCTGGACTCTTCAGCCGGGTTGCTACTGCGGAATGGTGTGCGCGTAAAGCTGCAAGACCAGCCATTTCAACTGCTTGCTTTACTGCTTGAGAGAAGCGGTGAAGTCGTGACCCGGGAAGAGATTCGGCAGCGTCTTTGGGAAACCAACACCTTTGTCGACTTTCACAAAAGCCTGGGCGTAGCAGTCCTCAAGGTGCGTGAAGCGTTGGGTGACAGCGCCGTCAATCCACGGTTTATCGAGACAGTCCCGCGGCGTGGCTACCGTTTTATCGCTCCGGTTTCTCTCGCAGTTCCTTCAGCTGGCTCGAGCCAAGAGCCAATTGCGCCACCGGCCAATGCTACATCCACTGAGCCTGTTCCTCATGAGACGGAGACAACCTCAGCGACTTCCCACATTGCTGCAAATGTACAACCGGGGAGAACCAACCGGCGGAGACTTTGGCTGGTGACTGGGACTCTTGCAGTGATGTTCGGATTGGCATTTGGCGCCTTCCGTTTTCACTTTATCTTTCGCCCGCCCACCACTCCGATCGCACCATCCCGCCAAACCAAGTTGCGGCGCTCCGTCGCAGTGCTTGGCTTTCGCAATGTATCGGCCGGACACGACCAGGACTGGCTTTCCACTGCGTTCACAGAGATGCTGAACACAGAGTTGGGTGCAAACGGAGATCTTCGCCTGGTATCCGGAGAAGACGTTGCGAGTGTGAAACACGACCTTGCACTGCAGGACGAGGATACTTTGTCAAGGAGTACCCTTTCGCATCTTAGATCAAGTCTCGACGCCGATGTCGTCGTGGTTGGCTCTTACACCCTGCTCAATGACAGCGGGAAAAATCAGATCCGTTTGGACATGCGGGCTCAGGATACGGGCCTAGGTGAAACCATTTTTGAAGACTCAATTACTGGCGATGAAAAAGAGCTCTTCGACCTTGCTTCTCGAGCGGGCTCCCGGCTTCGCGAAAACCTCGATCCGTCTCTGAGCCTGGCCCCGGGCATCGATTCAACGCCGTCTGGGGGCTCGACGAACGAGCTTGCGCTACAGTTTTTCAGTCAGGGCCGCGCACGGCTCTACGAATTTGACTTTGTGGGCGCACGCGATCTGCTCAAGAGGGCCGTGGCTGCAGACCCAAACTTCGCCCTCGCTCACTCTGCACTTTCGAGCGCTTTCTCTAGCCTTGGTTTTGAGGCGCTGGCCCGGGATGAGGGGAAGCAAGCATTGCAGCACTCGCGCGATTTGCCCCAGGAAACCGCCCTTGTGATCCAGGGGCAATACCAGGAGTCCATCGACGATTGGCCGGGTGCAACGCAAACCTATGACGCGCTGTTCATGCGCTTTCCCGACAATCTGACCTATGGATTGCAACTTGCCAGAGCCCAACTACACGTCAATCCAACAAACTCGGAGCAAACCCTGGCAAAGCTTCGAAGGCTTCCGGTCCCGCTTGGCGATGACCCTCGCATCGATTTGATGGAGGCGTCCGCCTTGATCGGCAAGGATTTGCCCAAAGCTCGCGCGGCAGCTCTGGAAGCTATCTCGAAGGCATCGGCGCAACACGCCACACTTATGATGGCTCGTGGGTACGGAATTCTCTGTCAGCAGGATTCTTCGGCAGGAGTATCCATGGATCAATCGATCTCCGAATGCAATCTTGCGCGTGACAGATATAACAGCGCGGGAGACCAGAACAACGCCGCTCGCACCGTCAACGATCTTGCTGGAATCTACTATCAGCACGGTGATCTGGACAAAGCCGAGGCAATGTGGAGAGAAGCGATCAAGGTCTTCCGCAATGTGGGCGACACGGAAGGCCTGGCAGCTTCTTCGAATAATGTGGGCGATGTCCTGCTGACCCGAGGAAAGCTGGAGGAAGCTCAAAAGTTGCTCCGGCAGGCGTCAACTGACTATGAGCTGACCGGAGATCGCTCTGGCATGGCGCTTGTCACGGTTGATTTGGGAGAAATCGCCTTGCAGAAGGCCGACTTGTCAGCGGCCAGAAGCAGCTACCAACGGGCAACTGCAATAGGCACCCAGATTGGCGACAAAAGTGTAACGGCTTATGGCCTGGCAGGTCTTGGCGATGTATTGATGCAGCAGGACCAATTGGCTATGGCCCGCAAGCAGTATGAAACGGCGCTCAATCTCAGAGAATACCTAGGCGAGAAGCAGACCATTCTTCAGACGAGAGTCGCCCTTGCGCAACTTGCCATCGAACAGGGCCATCCTGAGGCAGCGGAGACGGAGCTTCGAAATTGTCTGGACCCGCTTCATCAGGCGCAGTTGTTTGACGATGAACTCGGAGCTCGGCTCTTGCTCACCGACGCTCTTCTCGATCAAATGAAGCATCCCGATGCCGGGACGGAGATTGTTGCAATGCGTCCGCTTGCAGAGAAGACTCAAAACCGCGAGTTGCAGCTCAGGTTTTCCGTCGAATTCGCGCGGGTCATGCTGGCGGAGAACGATCTGCCGTCAGCCCGAAACCAGCTGGACACGGTTGTACGGGCCGCAGAGGCGTCTGGGTTCATTGACCTTGCGTGGAACGCGCAAATTATTGCAGCTGAGGTGCAGGGGAAGACTGGCGATAGTGCAAGCGCCATGCACGAGTTGAAATTGCTAGCCTCACGAGCGCGAAGCGCCGGATTACTGCTCCGAGCACGCAAGGCCGATACAACTGCAAAAACGATGGCCAACCCAGGCTAGCCGTCTCACGCTTCAAAATAGAACATGCAGCCAATGCTTCAAACGCGAGCACGCCGCGAACGACAGCCGGACGATACGGACCGGGACACGACCATAAATCGCTCAGATAGTGATAAGCGAGTCACCGGAAGCACGAACACTGCATGAACCCGTTCACCAATATTGAACATCGAGGACTTTGGGCGGACCGGTGTGATTATCGATGATTTGTGTTGTCACGAGTATTTCAATGTTCTTTTTGACCGCATTCTTACCCGCGCTGCGAACCAATTCCCCGAAAAAGCGCTCGTCAGTTGCCATCGAGGTTGCGGCGAGAGTTCCGTTTGCGCCGATCCCCGCGATGATTACGGTTTCTCGTTCCGTTGTCGGGCTCAGAAAGCGAGCAACGATTCCGTAATCCTGGGTGGACTTGCTATACGGTTTGGTCTGATCGATCTGGTAGAGACGCGAGTCAGGGTGTTTCGTGTCAACGATTTCGTAAGTTTGATCGGTTGCATTCCGAACAAACTGGTACCGCAGAGGCGCCTGCAAACGCAACGTCCATGGATTATTGAATCCACCGACGAACACCCCGGATGTGATTTGAAGATCGGTGAAATTAGTCGAGGCAGCTCCGAGCACTCGAGGATTGCCACCCATGCGGCCGAGTACAGCGCTGACCTGGGAGGCCGAGGCAGCATCTCGAACTAAAAGAATGTCTGGTGAGACGCCGGTCTCAGTCAGTGCGGCCAGTTGCGTTGAGGTGGCCAATGGGGATTGTGAACTGACCTGTCCGACACAGATCACAATGGAATCGGTCTTCTCAACTACCGGTCCCCATAGAGCGGAAAGGGTATCGGTTTCCGTCGGTGTACGAAGCGCGACTCGCCCCAAAAGTGCGGCGCCAACACACGCCGCGGCCAGAATCAACAGGTAAATCGAGGCTCGGCGACTGAGGAGTCTTCCACCTTGAGATTCACCTTTCTGCGATACGCTCTCCGTCCCGGATGCCAATCCTGATTCGAGAGTTCGCAAGCCATGATCTGCATGGACCGTCGTTGCGCCAGAAGCGTGGTGCCTGCCCAACCGAAATTCGGGTGTGTAGGAGCCCGAGGGCAGTCCGATTCTCAATTCATGATCGTGGCCTGGTGTGTCGTAATACTGCGCTATTCTCTTCCGAACCTCCGAAGCCGCTACCCGAACAATGGAATCTGAATATGTGTCATAGTCCAGCGGACGGTCGAACACAGCGATTCCGAGCGAGCGTTCCTTGATTCCGTCCGAATTGCCGCTTAGGGCTTCCTCGACAATGAAACGCAGAAAGCGCGTATATCGCTTGCTCCCCTTAAAATGCGGATCCTCCAATATTCTCTCAAGCTGCCTTCGGACTTTAGTGAAGTCCTCTTCGCTGGCCGGGGTCCACGGCGTTTCCAGATTGTCGATATTGAGGAGTGGCATTCCGATCCTGCATTCAATCCCGCTGCACAAGACGTCGTCATCTGCTTGCGAACCGAAGTATATCCTACAGTCGATCAAATTGTCTGACATCCTGCCCGCAGCCAACGTACTAACGTCGTTGATTTCAAGCGCCTTAGATAGGCTAACAAGACCTAACAGGGGAACTCTCCGTTATGCACTTCACAGCGCACCTGCTTTAAGGAACAATTGGCACCGACCGCTACAACGCTGACGAATTTTCCATCGGCTTCATTCGGAGACCACCAGCTGGCTATGGCTGCTCCGAGTCCATCTGCGACCAACAGAAAGGCGAGACTTTGTCGGGATTCAACGCATTGGTCGAAACCGTTGCAGTGAGGTTCGAAGTCTGGCGGAACCCGGCCATCAATGATGGCATCATCCATCGCCTTGATCCGAATCCAGCCTCAGGACGCTCCAACTCAATTACACCCTCCCGCGCCACGCCCGTCATTTGGCCAATGCGCTCATTGAAACAGGGCGCAATCTTTTGAAAAATCCGATACTGCGCTCCATCGGGATTCCTTGCGGTGGAGCTTGGCGTCGCCACAGTTAACCTGGAGACACAACATGAAGATTCGCATGTCACGAATTGTTGCAGGCTTGGTCGCGTGGACGGGATCGCTTTTCCTTGGATCATTGATGCAGTTTGCAGTCGCCCAGGACACCGCGAATCTTCCATATATGAACACGAATTTGTCAGCCGAGCAGCGGGCCACTGACCTGGTGCATCGCATGACACTTGCTGAAAAAGCTTCGCAAATGCAGAACAGATCTGCCGCGATTCAGCGGCTCAACGTCCCCGCTTACCAATGGTGGAGTGAAGCCCTCCACGGAGTCATCGATCCTGGCGTAACAGAGTACCCTGAACCCATCGGGCTGGCCGCAACCTTCGATACAGCCAACATTCATCTCATGGCGACCCAAATTGGCATTGAGGGACGCATCAAATACGTTCAAGATGCACGCGCTGGCCGCACCGCTTTTATTGGCGGAGGACTGGATTTCTGGTCCCCGAATCTGAATATTTTCCGTGATCCACGCTGGGGCCGCGGACAAGAGACCTACGGTGAAGATCCCTTCCTCACTGGCCACATGGGAGTAGCCTACGTGACGGGAATGCAAGGCGACGACCCGAAGTACTACCGCGCGATTGCAACACCCAAGCACTATGCCGTACACAGCGGCCCGGAGCCAACCCGGCACTTTGCCGATGTGGATGTAAGCAAGCACGACGAGGTGGACACCTACGAGCCCGCTTTCCGCGCCGCGCATTACCGAAGGCAAGGCCGACTCGATCATGTGCGCCTACAACGCAATCAATGGAGAGCCCGCATGCGCCAATCAGTACCTGTTGCAGGACCAGTTGCGCGGCAAGTGGGGCTTCAAGGGATATGTGGTCTCTGACTGCGGCGCAGTCACGGACATTTCCGCCAATCATCGCTACCGACCAACGCAGGCACAGGGTTCGGCCATTTCCGTAATCCGCGGCATGGATAACGAATGCGGCTTCTCTGCAGCCTGGCGAGCCGGTCGGCAAGGCCTATATTGATGCCGTCCAGCAAGGCTACCTGCCTGAGAGTACGCTCGACACCGCTCTCATTCGCTTGTTCACGGCGCGTATGAAGCTTGGCTTGTTTGATCCGCCGGAGATGGTTCCCTACGCAAAGATCGACGAGAAGGAACTTGACAGCGCTGAACACCGCACTTTGGCCCGTAAGCTCGCCAACGAGTCCATGGTTCTGCTCAAGAATGATGGCGTCCTTCCCCTCAAGGCGGGCATTAAGAAGATCGCGGTCGTCGGCCCGCTCGCTGACCAGAGCGAGGTGCTGCTCGGCAACTACGCCGGGACACCGACGCATGTGGTTACGGTGATCGATGGCCTGAAGGCAGAGTTCCCGAATGCTACAGTCACGTATGTTCCAGGAACCCAGTTCCTTCGTAACGAAGGAAACCCTGTTCCTGATGCCATGCTGACGACTCCCGACGGCAAACCCGGCATCAAGGCGGACTACAGCGAGTCGATGGGCCGGTTCGGCAGAGGACCTGCAGCTCCGGTGCTTGTCAGCCGCACCGAGCCGAACATCCATCTCACGGACAGCAACTTGCCTGCAGAGGTTGCCGGCAAGAAAGCTGTGGGCGTTCGCTGGACCGGCTTCATCACGGCCACTGAGACTGGTGACTACATCATTGGCGTCCGTGCCAATGGCTTCGGAAGACTTTCGATTAACGACAAGCAAATTGCGCAATTAGGCAGGGTCGAAGGAGTCGATGCAGCCGTTGGCCGTGCCCACCTAGTGAAGGGCGAAAAGGCCGCATTGAGCCTCACCTTCGGCACCACGGACGGCACCAAGCCGCAGGCGCAACTGATCTGGACGAAGGCGAACGATGCGCCTGCGCCTGAGGCAATCGCCGCGGCAAAGAACGCCGACATCGTGATTGCAGTCGTAGGAATCACCAGCAGGCTCGAAGGTGAAGAGATGCCGGTGACCGTACCTGGATTCCTTGGCGGAGACCGCACCACCATCGATCTTCCCCAGCCCGAAGAAGATCTGGTTGAAGCTGTCGCAGCAACAGGCAAGCCGCTCGCTGTGGTTCTGTTGAACGGCAGTGCGCTCGCCGTCAATTGGATCAACGATCACGCCAACGCGGTTCTCGAGGCATGGTACCCCGGCGAAGAGGGCGGCGCGGCTGTGGCTGAAACGCTGAGCGGCAAAAACAACCCTGGTGGAAAGCTGCCGGTTACGTTCTACAAGGACGTCAGCCAATTGCCCCACTTCGAAGATTACGAAATGACAAACCGGACGTACCGGTATTTCAAAGGCAAGCCGCTCTATCCGTTTGGCTATGGGCTCAGCTACACAACCTTCACATACAGCGACCTCGTTGTTCCCACGCAGGCAGTTGCTGCAGGGCAACCTGTGGCCGCCGATGTCACAGTAACCAACACGGGGAAAATTGAAGGGGATGAGTCCGTCCAGGTTTACATCAAGTTTCCCGCAGTCAAAGGTGCGCCACAGATCGCTCTCCGCGGATTCCAGAAAGTCCATCTGGAACCGGGCGCGAGCCAGAAGGTCCACTTCGACCTGAAGGACCGCGATCTGGTCATGGTCACTGAAAATGGCGATCCGATTATTGCCGCTGGTAACTACACCATCAGCATCGGGGGAGGCCAGCCTGATACCGGAGCGCCTACCGTCGTCGGGCACTTCCAGATCGATGGCCAGCTGCCGCTGCCCGAATAGGACTCCCTGGACAGGTACGTCACGAATGACCTCATGTTGAAAGGAGTTCTTGAATGAGCAAACGTTTGTCATCACTTCTAATTCTGGCGTTGACGGCTCCACTGGCCATCGCGCAAACATCCACCTGGGTGCCCGATAAAGCCCACAGCGCGGTCGACTTCTCCGTTCTCCACTTGAGCCTATCGAATGTGCGCGGCCATTTTGGCAATATAGGAGGCACCGTGGTACTAAACGAAGCGGACATCACGAAATCCTCAGTAAATGTCACGGTTGACGTAACTACGGTGGACACCGGCGTTACCCCGCGTGATGGCGACCTGAAGAGTGCGAACTTCTTTGATGTTGCACAGTTCCCCACCGCAACCTTCGTCAGTACCAGCGTTGCGAAGAACGGCAGCGGCTTAACAGTCTCCGGCAATCTCACCCTGCATGGCGTGACCAAGCCGGTGGTCCTGCAGATGGAAGGTCCGACGGGACCAGTTCCCGGAATGGACAAGAAGCCCCACTCCGGCTTCTCAGGTACCACTACGATCAGCCGCACAGCATTCGGAATCGCGACAAAATTCCCGACGGCTGTAGTGGGAGATGAAGTGAAGCTGACCATCGATCTCGACGTTGCAAAACAGTAAAGACGATGCGACAGGAGTATCCTCACGATGCCGAAGGCTATCCGTTTCAACCAGCTTGGTGGTCCTGAAGTCCTTCATGTCGAAGGTCTGCCCGAGCGCCAGCCCGGTCCGGGTGAAGTTCAGCTCAAGGTCGAAGCAGTGGGCCTTAACCGGGCCGAAAGTATGTACTATCACGGCATCTACATGGAGAAGGTGAACCTTCCCTCCGGCCTCGGATACGAGGCAGTCGGAAAGGTCATAGCCGTTGGTCCCGATGTCGACCCCACTCTCATCGGCAAGCGCTTCGGCACCATTCCGGGCTTCTCGATGAATCAGTACCCGATGCTTGCAGAAGAGGCCGTCGTTCCCGCTGACGTTCTTGCAGCCGTTCCAAGCTCCCTCTCCGCGGTCGAGGGTGCAGCTGTCTGGATGCAATACTGCACCGCCTATGGCGCGCTCGTGGCATTCGGCAAAGTGGCTGCCGGCGACTTCGTCATCATCACCGCTGCGAGCTCGTCCGTTGGACTCGCGGCCATCCAGATCGTCAAGGCACAGGGAGGTATCTCGATCGCGACCACCCGTACTTCCGCCAAAAGGGACCACCTCATAGCCCTTGGCGCCGACCACGTCATCGCCACCGAAGAGGAGGACCTGGTGGCCCGAGTGCTTTCGATCACGGGGGGCAAGGGTGCGCGCGTTGTCTTCGATCCGGTGGGCGGCGACTACATTAACACGCTGGCGCAGGCCACGGCGAACGGTGGCACCATCTTCCTGTATGGCATGCTGTCCGGCAAGCCCACTCCGTTCCCCTTGGCTACCTTTGGTCGAACCGTTGGCATGTTCGGCTACACCTTCGGCGAATTGCGTGGCACTTCGGAGTGGGAAACCATGAAGAAGTACATCTACGATCGGCTGGCGGATGGATCCTTCAAGCCGAAGATCGCAGGAACCTTCCCCTTCGATCAAACCGTCGAAGCCTACCGGTATCTCGAAAGCAACGAGCAGATAGGCAAAATTGTCATCACCCTATAGACCTTGGCACTCGTCGATGATCAAGAAAGCGGCTCACGATTGAATATCGTGAGCTCGGCATTGCAGCGGCTCGAATCAGCCGCCTGCACGCGTCACCTAAGCTGGCATGGCCATGTATTTACTGAGGACGTCCACCATATCTTGGTTTGGCACACACTGCTTTGCCGAAAAGGAAGACAGGATGTGGTCCAGCTCATCCTCTGACAGGCCTTTGAAAAGGCCGGCATAGAGCGGCTGCATCATGGTTCCCGTGTAGAAGCACAACAGGGTCTGGCTCATGCACCGTACATTGAGTCGCGCATCCAACTCCGGATCAGCGACGACTTGGCGAATCTGATCCGCAAGCTGAGCCGTTGCGTCCTTTACTGGCATTGGCGGCAGCCACTTCATCCAATCGTCGGTGCCAAGAGCAAGCTTCTTGCGGAGAAAGCCGCTGATGCGCTCCATGTATGGAGATGCAGGATCGAGTGCCAGCATACCCATGACGCCAACATCTTTGTAATTCCACGTTGTCCAGTGCGCCTCGTGACTTTCAAAGATGCCAATCTGATCGTCTAACGCGCGAAGCCGGTCGCCACTCTCATCGGCAGGCCCGTTGAAGACAGACCCAAACTCGCCCACCCACAGCGGAACGTTATGCTGCTGGGTGAACTTCGTTCCATCCGCATCGAGGAAGGCGCGCTCCTGTTTTGCCCGATCCCATTCCTGACCAGCGCCCGCCGCAGCCGATCTCGGATGGATGGTGCCGGGGTATCGGCCGGGTCCAAACCCGGGCACGGTGTAGTTGTGTGAACTGTAAGCGAGGTTATCGTCGAAGGGTTTCTCGAACCCCGAGAAGGCTTTTGCGTAGTCATCGCCTTCAAGGAAGATGATGTGCCTGGAATCGATCTTGCGAATCTCGGTAACCAGGCGCCGGTAGACGGCATTCATGCGGTCAAAATTGGGCCTGTAATTGGAACCCACGTTCCATGGATAGTCGCCCACGGCGTTGTTCGCGCAAGGCTCGTTGAGCACGTCGTAGCCGGCGATGACGGCCTTGTTCTTGTAGCGCCGCGCAAACTCCTGCCATAGGGCAACGAAGCGATCCTGATAGAACCGACCGTCCCAGAAAAGGCTGATGCGCGATGCGTTGTCAGAATGCCAGTGGACATTCTGCCACCCCTGCGCCGAATGAAGGTCGAGAATGACATAGAGACCATGTTTTTCGCAGTGGCTCAGCACTTGATCGAGACGGGCAAAACCCGCCTCCTTGTATTTGAAAGGAGCGGTATCGTCCTCGAAGTGCCGATAGTTAAGAGGTATCCTGACGACGCTGGCGCCGGCCATTCTGAGAAAGATCACATCGTCTTCGTTGAAGAAGTAGTCGAGCAGGCGCTCGAAGAAGAACTGTGCTCTACCTGGACCAAGGACTTCTGCCATCTGCGCCCGGAGAGTATGCTCCGCGCCTGGATGCCCATTGATGAAATCTTCCATGTTCATCCAACCGCCGGGACAAGTCCCCCTGAGGCGAACCTGATCCCCTTGCGCATTGACGATGTGACGGCCGCTGACATGAAGGAACTCCATCTTGTCGCCGCTCTGATGAATGTCCGCTACTAGTGGACCAGCATTTTGTTCCGCTGCGGCTGCCACTCGATTTCCCGTGAGCGCTGCCGCACCGGTAAACGCGGCCAGCTTGAGAAATTCACGCCGTGGCTTTAGATTGCTTGCTTTCCTTGTCATAAAACCTCTTCCGATAATTTGGCTTGGCGGTGAACGATCGCGGAGGGTTGGCCGCATTCCAACTCGCATTCTAAGCTTCAATTGTGGAGTGAGCGGAAAAACCCCCATCGAAAAATATCCCAAAAGAATTGCACGTTCAAAGAGCTTTGGCGGGCCAGTGGAGCGCGTGGGAACCACCGTCTCGATCAGATCAAACCAGTCGCAGTAGAGGAGTGGTTGAACGGCATCAAGCGGGCCCGAGCTACGAAGGCCAAGATGCGGAACCTGATGAGCGCCAACTTCCATCACGCTATGCGGCACGAGTGGACTGATCTAGAACCCGATCAAGCTCGTGCGTCAAAGCGCGAAGCGGAAAGAGGTGCCCGACGTTCTCGAACTTGCGGAACTCCAGCTTCTCCGGGGCAAGTTGTCGGTCAGAGAACGCGCTCTGGCATTGCTCGATAATGGCACGCGGTCCATCTGGCATCAGGTGGTCGGGGACTGCAAGACGGAAGCATCTGCCAAGCCTGTCTCAACGCGAACAAGCGAGCCACACAGAGCAAGGTTGGAAGGATGATGGGCTCAAACGCGGGCACAATTTCAGCGCCCGTGGGCACAATTGAATCTCGTGCAATTGCAGTCAAAACACGGCAGGCGGTTATTGTGCCCATGTCCTGCCCAGATTCCGTTGTCACTTTAGGTCCATACGCTCCATAATTTTTTTGGAATGTATGGCGGGGACGACGGGGCTCGAACCCGCGACCTCTGCCGTGACAGGGCAGCGCTCTAACCAACTGAGCTACGTCCCCAGGGGTAAACCTGGTCTTCAGAAATGGCTCATTGTCATTTCTGGCAGCGCTCCCGCCCGGGCGGGCGCGGCGCGCTTTTGCTGCAACAACATGAATGAGTGTATCAGAAACAGGAGCGGCGTGGCGTGGCGAATCGGCGCGACTGGGCGGGGCGCGGCGGGGTGATTTCAGGCTCAGTGCTGCGGTTCGATGATGCTGCTGCGGTTTCTTTTTGCTTCGCCGGGGACACATGTTGCGCGCATCGGCTACTCTGCTGGCATGAGACGGATTCTGCTCGCTTCCCTGCTCTTTGCCGGCCTCACCGTGTCGCAAGCCGCTGCGCCGGGCACCGATGCCCGCGCGCGGGAGCTGATCCGCGTGCTCGGGTTGAAGCCGCTGCCGAAGGAGTCCGGCTATCTGGCGATCATCGCGGCCTCGAAGCAGATGACGCAGGCGCATGGCCGAGCGGTTCCGGTGCAAGGGCAGGTCTACTATATGCTCACGCGCGAGCTGCCCATCAATTATCTGCACTGGCTGGAGCCGGACGATACGCATATCCTCATCGAAGGCGGGCCGGTGGACTACTTCATCTTTCATCCCGATGGGCATGTGGAGAAGATCACACTGGGCCGCGATGTGGCGGCGGGTGAGCGGCCGGTGGTGGCTGTGCCCGGCGGATGCTGGAAGGCTCTGCGGCTTCACCCCGGCGCGCGCTATGCGCTGATGGCCAACGCGCTCTCGCCGGATTTCACGCCGGACCGCGTAAAGATTGGCGCAGGGCCAGCGTGGATCAAACGATATGCGGGCGCTGCGCCGTGGGCCACGCCCGAGGCTCTGCGCGCCTTCATCGGGCCCAATTGGAATCCTGCGGAGTAGCGGCTACGCCGACCAGGCAACGCGGCTACCACGGCCTGCGGAGGTAAAGCCCATGTCTGCCGAGATGCCGCGCACGCACTGCAGCAGATGATTGGCGATGGACGGCAGCTTTTGCGCGGTGACGCGGAAGGACGGCCCTGACACGCTGACCGCGCCCACCGGCTGGCGCTGCGCATCGAGCAGCGGCACGGCGATGCAGCGCAGGCCTTCTTCGAGTTCCTCGTCATCGACGGCATAGCCGCGGCGATGGGTCTTTTCGATCTCCGCGCGCAGCGCCTCTGCGTTGGCGATGGTGCGCGAGGTGAACTTTTCGAATTTGGTGCGGCGCAGAATCTCGTTCACGCGCTCCTCGGGCAGAAAGGCGAGAATCGCCTTGCCCACCGAAGTGCAGTGCACGGGATTGCTCGAACCGATGCGCGTGATCATGCGCACGGATCGGGCCGGCTCAATCTTGTCGATGTAGATGACGCGCGCCTGCTCCAGTACACAAAGGTGCGCGGTCTCCTCGGTCTCGGCCACCAGGCGGCGCAGATGCGGCTGCGCGCGCTCGCGCAGATCGTACTGCTCAATGGCGCGATTGCCGAAGTCGAAGAGGCGCAGGCCCAGCCGGAACTTGCCGTTGGTGGTGCGCTCCACCATGTGATGGCGCTCCAGCACCATGAGGAAGCGGTGCGCCGTGCTCTTGTGCAGTTGCAGGGATGCCGCGACCTGTGCCAGGCCCAGCGGCGTTTCGCTCTCGCCCAGCAGATCCAGAACGGCGAAGGCCCGGTCGAGGGCTTGCACCTTATAGGTCCCTTGCGGGGTTGCGTCTCGCATATTGGTCCTCTGTTCCGCCAACTGATTACAAGACAAGTTTCTCAGGATATGAGATTCCCGTCAAGAATCCGGTACGCGGCGCTCAGACCGGAACCGAATCCCCCTCGCCGGGAGCGAGAAAGAGGTTGGCCTCCAGGCCATGCTGGCGGGTGTAGAGGTCGTAGTAACGGCCATGTAATGCAAAGAGTTCCGCGTGGTCGCCGCGCTCGACGATGACGCCCTGCTCGACCACGAGAATCTGGTCGGCGCGGCGAATGGTGGAGAGCCGGTGGGCGATCACGAAGGTTGTGCGGCCCTGCATGAGCTGGTTGAGGCCGGCCTGGATCATGGCTTCCGACTCGGAATCGAGGGAGCTGGTGGCCTCGTCGAGGATGAGGATGCGCGGCTCGGCCAGCAGTGCGCGCGCTATGGAGAGCCGCTGGCGCTGTCCGCCGGAGAGCTTGACGCCGCGCTCGCCCACGATGGTGTCGTAGGTCTCCGGAAAGCGCTCGGCAAATTCATCGACGCGCGCCGTGCGACAGGCGAAGAGGAACTGCTCCTCGGTCGCGTCGGGGCGGGAGAACATCACGTTGTCGCGGATGGAGCCGTCGAAGAGGAACGAATCCTGCAGCACCACGCCGAGCTGCGAACGGAAGGTGTTGAGGTCGACATGCGCGAGATCGATGCCGTCGACTTCGACGCGCCCCGTGGTCGGCGTGTGAAAGGCGCAAAGCAGGCTGATGATGGTGGACTTTCCGGAGCCCGAAGAGCCAACCAGCGCCGTGACGGTGCCCGGCTGCGCATCAAAGCTCACGCCATGCAGCACGGGCTTGTCGGGCTCGTAAGCGAACTCGACATGGTCGAAGCGCACGGTGCCCTGGATGGGTGGCATCTTCAGAGCGCGCTCGGGCGACTGGTTCTCTTCGAGCTCGGCCATGATTTCGCCGGTGCGGTCGAGACCGGCAAACGCTTCTGTCAGCTGTGTGCCGACATTGACGATCTGAAACACCGGCGCGACCATCAACGCGAGAAACATGTTGTATTGAAAGAACGAGCCCACCGTCCAGGTGTGCTTCAGAACAAGGGATCCGCCCAGCCACATCACCAGGGCAGAAACAATGCCGAGCACGGTCGTCGAGGCCGAACCAAGCACGCTGGTCATGGTCAGCGACTTCATCACGTTATCCAGCAGCCGGTCCACACCCGCCGAAAACACTTCGTGCTCGCGCCTTTCGGCATGATAGCCCTTGATGACGCGGACGCCGCCCAGCGACTCCGTGAGACGGCCCGTGACTTCGGCATTGATCTTGCCGCGCTCCCGAAAGATCGGGCGAATCATTTTGAACCCGTACTGCAGAACGAAGACAAACGCGCCCACCACGGCAAACACGGTGAGCGTCACCGTCACGCTCTGGTAGAGGAGAAAGAAGAAGACCAGGACCGCGGTCAACATGCCGCCCACAAACTGCACTAGCCCGGTTCCCACCAGGTTGCGCACGCCTTCCACGTCGGTCATGATGCGCGCGACGAGCGTTCCCGTACGGTTCGCATCGTAATAACCCACCGAAAGCAGCCCCACGTGCCGCTGCACATCGCGGCGCATATCGGCAATCAGCTTTTGTCCCGCAATCGAGAGCAGTTGCGTGAGCGAGTAGGAGGTGACGGCCTGCACGAGGGTTGCCGCCCAGCACCCAAGCGATGATCCAGGGCAGCAGCTGCGGATTGGGATGAGTGCCGGAGACCACCCTGTCCAGCAGAGGTTTCGACGCCAGCGGCATCACCAGCCCAGCCACGCGGTTGACGGCCATCAGAGCCAGTCCGGCAACGATGAGCCCCTTGCGCGGCGCCACCAGCGCCCGTATCTGCGGCCACAGCTTCTTTAAGTTCGGCTTGCGTTTGGGCAGGTCAGTCTGTCCCGCGCGCGCGTTGCTGCCGCGCGGCGTTTGCTCAGCGCGCATGCTCGCGCCCAATGCACCTCGCATACCGCCCATGGATTAGACCTTCCCCGAACGGCGCGCGGAGATGAACGACTGCACGCAGAGTATGACGTAGACCAGCAGCAGCAAGGTCATGGTCAGCTTCGAGGCCAGCGCAATCATGTCCGGCGCGACGCCCGCGGATTTGGCGTGCAGATAACCGCGCAGCGCCTCGGACGCGCCGCCCAGGAAGCCGAGCAGGCCGATGGTCACGTTGACGTGCATGAAGAGCTTGCGGCGCTTCTCGCTGGGGCTGATGGCCAGCCAGCCAAAGATGCCCAGCGCCACGCCAAACCATGCCGGAATCAGCGCGGTGTAATGCTGGCTGCCGGTGCCCACAAATCCGGCGAGACCAAGAGCAATCAACAATGCCGCAAAGACCAGAGTCACCTTCGCCATACACAACCTCTCTCAACGCGCAAAACCGAGTTCATGGACATGGATACCAGTATTGGATGAGCAGCCCGCGCTGCCGATGCACAAACCGTGCGGTCTACCGTTGAATACGCGCCGAACCGCCTTTAGCGAAGGCCCGCACCTGATCGAGCGTGGCCATGGTGGTGTCGCCCGGGAAGGTAGTCAGCAGCGCTCCGTGCGCCCACCCCAGCTTAAGCGCTTCCTCATGCGGCTCGCCCGCCAGCAACCCATAGATCAGGCCCGCGGCAAAGCCATCGCCGCCGCCCACGCGATCGATCACGTCGAGCTCGGCCGTGGGCGCGCTGTACGTCTTGCCGTTAATCCACGCGACGGCGCTCCAGCTGTGGCGATTGGTCGAATGCACTTCGCGCAGTGTTGTGGCCACGGCTTTCACGTGGGGCAGCTTCTTCACCACGCTGTCCATCATGCCGAAAAACACGCTGGGATCGAGCTTGGATTTCGCTGCGACCTCGGGCCCGGGAATGCCGAGTCCTTTTTGCAGGTCCTCCTCGTTGCCCACCAGCACATCGACGTTCTCGACGATCGTATGGATGGTCTCAACGGCGCGCTTGTCGCCCCCGTGAATCTTCCATAGCTTCTCGCGGAAGTTCAGATCGAAGGAAGTCACTGCTCCGGCCGCCTTCGCCTCGCGCATCATCTCGGCGGCCAGCTGGGCCGTGGTGGCTGAGAGCGCCGCGAAGATGCCGCCCGAGTGAACCCAGCGCACGCCGCCCGCGAAGATCGCCTTCCAGTCAAAGTCGCCGGGCTTGAGCTGCGCGGCCGCTTCATTGCAGCGGTTGTAAAAGACCACCGGCGCACGCACGCCATATCCCCGGTCGCTGTAGACCGTTGCCATGTTCGGGCCGGTGACGCCGTCGTGCTTGAAATGCTTGTAAAACGGCCGGACGCCCATCGCTCGCACGCGTTCAGCAATCAGGTCGCCGATGGGATAGTCGGCCATGGCGCTGGCGATGCAGGTCTTCAGGCCGAAGCAGTCGGACAGATTTGCGGTCACGTTGAACTCGCCGCCGCTGACGTGAATGTGGCACTCCGCCGCCTTGCGAAACGGCACAATACCCGGATCGAGCCGGTGCACCAGCGCACCCAGCGAGAGAAAATCCAGCGCGCCTTCTTTTGGAATCGTCAATCCTTCACTCATCGATCGTCCTTTTCGCGGTTCTTGCTCTAAGCGCCTGCAGCCTGCTTCATATCGGTCAGCACCTGGCCGGGGGTCCACTCGTTGCCGGGATAAAACTTGATGACCTTGCCATCGCGCCCAATCAGCGTGGTCGAAAGTGTGTGGTTGATGGTGCCGTCGCCGCCATCCGTCAATCCAATATCAAAGTACTTCGCCATCTCGTCGACAACGGGCTTGGCGGGCACGGCAAAGTTCCAGTGCGCAAAAGCGTCTTTCGCGTCGCTGCCAATGTACTGCGCTCCATAAGCCCGCAGCCGATCGGGCGTGTCGTGCTCGGGATCAAAGCTCACGCTCAGCAATTGCGTCTTCGCCAGCAGCGCGGGCGTGGCGGCAAGCTGCTTCTCGATGACAGCGAAGTTATGCGTGACCAGCGGGCAGAAGTTGGGCAACGGGCAGCGCGTGTAGATGAACGTAATCAACAGCTCTTTGCCGTGGAACTGATGCAGACGAATGGGGCGGCCATCCTGATTGCGCAGCGCGAAATCCGGCACGGCGTCGCCCGGCGCAGGCACGTGATAGATCGACGTGGGCCGGTAATCCGGCTTGCCTTCTGCGACGATGACGATGTGATCCAGCAGCACGGTCGCGTCGTCTCCCTGCGAAACAAGCAGATCGGCGGTGAGCACGTCGCCGGGATGCAGTTCGCTGAGGATGCTCGGGTCCTTGAGCTTGTAGGGCATAGTCATCGCATCCATAAAGCCGGGAATGGCGTCGTGTGCGAGCGTCACCTCGCCTGTGGACGGATTGACCGCGATCACTTTGCCGCGCAGATGGTAGATCTTGAAGTTGGAACTTGCGCTTTGCGTTGCAGTCGACGAGCCGGAGTGGCACCCCGCCAGCAGGGACGAAGAGAGAGCGAGAAGGAAAAAGAGTCGGCGTATCACAGATCAGTTTACAACTCCGGCGCGGCGCTGGCGCGCGCCCGGCGGCGCAGCGTATAACGCAAGCATGGGGGCTGAGGCGGGCGCGGAAATTGATCAGTGGCTGCAGGCGGGAGGCCTTGTTCTCGCGGCCAGCGAGCGCGCCGCCCGCGCGCTGCAATCCGCTTTTCACCAGCGCCGCCGCGTCGAAGGGCTGACCGCATGGCGAGCGCCCGCCATCCATACCTGGGCGGGGTTTGTGCGGATGCAATGGGATGCGCGCGGCGACTCCCGCATGCTTCTCAATCCCGCGCAGGAGCGTGCTCTCTGGTCTGGAATTCTTGAGGGCGAGCCGCATTTGGCTACCGTGCTTTCCGGCCCGCGTCATCGCCTGGCCGCGCTCGCCATGCGCGCTCATGCGCTGCTGTGCGGGTATGCTCCGCGGTATCTCAAGCCAGCCGCGCGTGCAGGATGGGACCGCGACGCAGGCGCCTTCAGCAGTTGGCTTTCCGCGTTCGATGCCCAGTGCTCAAAGGCGCGGGTCCTGAGCCCGGATCGCGCGATTCTCGAGGTCATTTCTGCATTGCCGGAGGACACATCGGCGCGGCCGCCGCTGCAGCTTGTGGGCTTCGACCGCCTGCTGCCCAGCCAGCATGAGTTTCTGCGCGCATGGGGTTCCTGGAGCGCGCTTGCCGATGGAGACACAGCCCGCGACCTGCACTACTATGACGCGCCCGACGAGGCCACGGAGCTGGCCGCGTGTGCCGCATGGTGCATGCAGCGCATCGAAGCCGATCCATCGACACAGCTGCTCGTACTCACGCAGGACATCGCACCGAACCGCGGCAAGATCGAGCGGGCTTTTTTGCGCGCTGCGCCATCAGGCTCTGCCCCGCTCTTTGAGTTTTCGCTGGGCATTCCGCTGGCTGAGGTTCCGCTGACGCGCGCCGCGCACTTGCTGCTCCGCTGGCTCGACCGGCCGCTGCTCGAAGCCGAACTCGACTGGCTCTTTTCCACCGGCTGGCTTGCGGCCGCGTCAGAAGAATCCAACGCACCTCCCGGCAGAATGCGTGCGCTGCGCCGCGCGGGACTCGCGCGGCCGGAGTGGACGCTTTCGGCGTTTGCTTCCCCGCAGCGGAATGTTGATCCACTTCCCGAGGCATGGGACCAGCGCCTGCAGCGAGCGCAGCAACAACTGGCTGAAGCGGACGCGCGCCCGCGGAGCCCGCTCGACTGGGCTGCGCTCGTACCACAGCTCCTCAGCACTGCAGGCTTTCCAGGCGGACAACTCGCGAGCGCGGAGTTTCAAGCGTGGCAGCGCTGGCAGCAGGCGCTGGATGCCTGCGCGTCGCTCGGCTTCGACGGCCGCCACGTCCCGTGGTCCGGCTTTCTCGCCGATCTTGCGCGCATTCTAAGCGAGACGCTCTTCGCACCGGAATCCGCCAACGCACCCATTCAGATCGCCGGCCCTGCCGAGTCCGCTGGCCTTGCTGCAGATGCCATCTGGTTTCTGGGCGCGAGCGAAGATGCGTGGCCTGCCTCGAGTCCTGCACATCCTTTATTGCCGGTGCCTGTGCAGCGCGAATGCGGCATGCCCCACGCCGCGCCGCGAGTGGATTGGGAGCTTGCAAATACCGTCACGCAGCGTATCGCGACGTCGGCGACCGAGGTGATCTTCAGCTATCCGCGTCGATCCACAGAGAGCGCGCTGCGGCCTTCGCGCAACATTGCACAACTTGCAGGAGCGCCGGAGGTACTACCCGCGCATCTTGCGCCAACTGCATACCCGGCTCCCTGCACGATTCTCGTTACGGACACGAGCCGTGTGCCTTTTTCGCAACCCACCATCTCTGGTGGATCCGCCGTTCTCTCCGCGCAATCGCAATGCGCCTTCAGGGCCTTCGCTACAGCGCGCCTGGGCGCGCAGGCATGGGAACCTGCGGAGTTCGGGCTAAGCGCGGCACAACGCGGTCAGTTGCTGCACGCCGCCCTGCATGCGGTGTGGGGCGGTCCGCCTCGTGGCCTGCGCAGTCTCCACGAATTGCTCGCACTTCCTGATCGCGAAGCGTTCGCCGCAGAACAAGCGCAGCGCGTGATGCGCGACGAGTTGCCTGCCGGAGTCCGCGAGCGCATGCCGCAACGCTACCTTGCGCTCGAGGCCACGCGACTTGGCCACCTCCTCGATGAGTGGCTGACGTATGAAGCAGCGCGCATCGACTTTACCGTTGAGCGCGTCGAAGCGCCCGGCCACGCGCAGATCGGAGAGCTGTCCCTCGCGTTGCGCCTCGACCGCATCGATCGGCTCGCGGATGGATCGCTGCTGGTGATCGACTACAAGAGCGGCGACGTTACGCCGAAAGCGTGGGAGCTTCCCCGGCCCGATGATGTGCAGCTGCCGCTCTACGCCGCCTTCGCACTCGGCGGAGAACCCGGCGGACTGCTCTTCGCCAAAGTGCGCGCGGGCGAGTCGCGCTTTGCCGGCCTCATGCGCGATGCGAATGTAACTCTGCTTGCTGGCCTGAACGCCCGCGACGCGCTGGTGCGCGAGAAGCTCACGCCAGAGCAGATGCAGGATTGGCGCGACGCAATCGAGCAGCTTGCGCGAGACTTTGTTGCCGGCCGTGCCGATATTGCTCCGCGCGCCTACCCGGAAACCTGCGACCGCTGCGGTCTCCAGCCTCTGTGCCGCATTCACGAGCTTCGGGCTCCGCCGCAATGACGGCGACGCGGCGGAGGAAAGCGATGAGTAGCCACTCTGCCTCCCGACCAGGCACAACGTCTGCGCGCGCTCGACGCCGCGCGCTCCATTCTCGTGCAGGCGCCTGCCGGCTCCGGCAAGACCGACCTTCTTACGCGCAGGTTTCTTTTGCTGCTAAGCCAGGTCGACGAACCGGGTGAGATTGTCGCGATCACGTTCACCCGCGCGGCTGCTGCCGAAATGCGTCATCGCATCCTTACTGAGCTCGAGCGCGCAGCAGCAGACGATGCGCCGTACGACGCCGGCGACTTTTCGATGCAGTCGCTTGCGCGCAGGGCCTTGGCGCGTTCCCATACGCGCGGCTGGCAGCTTCTGGAACTGCCTGCGCAACTGCGCATCTCGACCATTGACACGTTCTGCCGCGAGCTTGCGATCCAGCAGCCGCTGTTGACGGGCCTCGGCGGCGATCTTGCGATCGCAGAACAGCCGGATGATCTGTATCATCGTGCGGCCCGCGCGACGCTGCAGGCCATCGCGGAGGAGCGCAGTGCTGTCACTGATGCGATTGAACGGCTGCTGCTGTGGCGGGACAATGGCTGGCACGAGCTGGAAAGCCTTCTCGTCGAAATGCTCAGTAAGCGCGATCGATGGATGCACGATTTTGTCGTCGAGCGCGAGCCGGACTGGGACGCGCTGCGAGAACGGCTGGAGCGACCATTCGCGAATGCTGTCGAGCAAGCGATCCAAGCGATCGATCGCTTGCTGGATCAGGTTCTGCATGCGCGCGCTGAGGCGCATGACCTCGCTCGATTTGCCTGCGCGCAGTTGGGCGGAGCGCGCTATCAGGATCTGGCCGAGATGGCTGATTTTCCTCGTGGACCTTTCGACGAGGATGAATCGCTCGATGCAGCTCGTCGTGCTTTCCAGTGTCTTGGCGATCTTCTGCTCACAAATGACGGCGCTCTGCGCAAGCGGATCGACAAGACCGTAGGGTTTCCGGCCGACAGCAAAGCTGAGAAAGATCGCATCACGGCGCTGATTGCAGAACTGCGCTCGCTCGACGGCTTCGAACCTGCGCTTGCCGCCGTGCGCAATCTTCCTCCACTGCATTATCCGGACGATGAATGGCAAATCGTGCGCGCATGCTTTGTGCTGCTGCGCCGCGCTGCCGCCGAACTGCGCACCGTCTTTGCTGAGTCGGGGATGGTTGACTTTATCGAGGTCTCGCAGATTGCGCAGCGCGTGCTAGTCAGCGAGGACGGCACGCCCAGCGATGCCGCGATTGCCATTGCAGATGGCATTCGTCATTTGCTCGTAGATGAGTTCCAGGATACGAGTCGCCGCCAGCATCGTTTGCTTGCGAGCCTTGCGGCCGCATGGTCTGACCAGACCGGACGCACGATTTTCGTCGTGGGCGATCCCATGCAGTCCATTTATTTTTTCCGCGAGGCGGATGCGGAACTGTTCGATCGCGTCCGTGCGTTCGGCCTTGAAATGTTCGGCGGTGCTTCTCTTCCCTTTGATTTTGTTCCGCTGACCGCGAACTTTCGCAGCGAGCCCACGCTCGTCTTCGCGCTCAACCAGGCATTCGCGGACGTTTTTGCCCACCCGCAGGCCGGCGGTGTCCCCTTCTCGGCGGCTGAGCCTGCGCGCGTTCCGCGCGAGGCAGCTGCGCCTGCACTCGAAACGCATCTTCGATTTATACCCCGGTCGGCGGAAGCCGAAGAGCGTGAACAGGCATCGATGGCCCAGGCCAACGATGTCGTTGAGCACATTCGCAGTCATCTTGCGCGAGCGGCCGATGCAAAGGCTCGCGGCGAGAAGTACCGCATCGCCGTGCTGGCGCGTGCACGCAAATCGCTGGCTCCTATTGCGGGTGCATTGCGCGAAGCATCGATTCCATTTCTCGCGGTTGAGCTTGAGCCGCTGAAGGATCGCCCCGAGGTGCTTGATGCGCTTGCTCTGGCGCATGCGCTGTTGAATCCCTTTGATCGCGTTGCATGGCTCAGCGTGCTGCGCGCACCGTGGTGCGGCCTGCTGCTCGCTGACATCCACGCGCTCACGAGCGCCGACGATGCGCAAATGCTGCGGCGGCCGATCCCCGAACTGCTTGCCGAGCGCATTCATCTCGCTTCGCAGGACGGCCGGGCGGCCGTCGAGCGCGTGCTGCACGCAGTCGCATCGGCTGCTGATGTCGCAGCGATCCTTCCCAATGGAACCCGGGGCACCCGGCTCGAACAACTCTGGCTGAACCTCGGCGGCGCTGGCTGTGTGGATGCGACTGGGCGCGCGAATCTCGACTTGTTGTGGAGCTGCCTTGACGTGCTCCCCAACGGAGCACAGGATTTGCTGGGCCCGGCACTTGACGCTGCGCTCAATCACCTGACCGCGCTGCCAGACGTGAGCGCGAACGCCGATTGCGGCGTGCAGTTGATGACCATTCACAAGTCAAAGGGACTTGAATTCGAAGTGGTGGTAGTGCCGGACCTGCAGGCCCGCGGCGCGCACTCGCGCAGTAACTTGCTCTCGTGGCTGGAGCGCGGACTGGCAGAGCCCGATGACTCCGGTGAGCTCACCGAATTTCTGATTGCGCCGCTGCCCACCAAGGGCAGCAAGAGCGGAGCCGCCAAGGCGTGGGTCGATCGCGTCACTCGCGAGCGCGAGGCGCAGGAGATGCGGCGCATTCTTTACGTGGCCGCAACGCGCGCAAGAGAAGAGCTGCATCTGTTCGCGCGGCCTGCGTTTAAGGAAGCCGATGGCGCGCTGATCGAACCCGCCGACAGCCTGCTGGCGACGGCCTGGCCTGCGTTTGAGGACGAAGTGCGCGCGCAGTTCGACGCGTGGCTATCTTCAACCGCTTCCCGTAGCGATGCGAGCGAGCTTGTGCCGGCGATGGCTGCGCAGGGCGAAGTCGCCGTGCTGCCGGCGCCTGCTCTGCTCCGCCGTTTGCCTGCGGAGTTCGTTCCTCCACCTCCGATTGCGTCAAGATCCGGCGCTGCGGGCCGCGAGATGACCGGAGCCGATTCGCGCGAGTTGTATTTGCGCCATGAAGGCGGGCTGCTGACGAGGGCGCTTGGCACGGCGGTGCATACATTGCTTGAAGAACTAGCCGAGCTGCGCACGACGCTGGACTGGCCTGCTGTTCGGGCATCACTTGGATTGCGTACTGCGCGGATCGCGGCACAGATCCGTGCTGCTGGTATCGACGTAGCGCAGGCTGAGTCTCTTGCGCGTCAGGCACTCGAGCTGGCGCTCGCCGCATCGCACGAGCCGCATGGGCAGTGGATCCTGGGACCGCATCATGATGCCGCAAGCGAGACAGCGTGGTCTGGAGTGGTCGATGGTGCGATTCGCACCGTGCGCGTCGATCGCATTTTTCGCGCCGGGCTTGAGCCGCTGACCGAAGGGACAGACGCATGGTGGATTGTCGACTACAAGACGGCGCACGCCGATGGCCTGGATCCTGCGGCGGCGCTGCCTGAATTGCGACGCATCTTTGCGCCGCAGCTTGAAGCGTACGCGACCATTCTGCGGCAGCTTCATGGCACGCAGCAGTCCATGCGCGCGGCGCTCTACTTTCCGCGCATGACGCTGCTCGACTGGTGGAGTATCGACTAGGCTGTCGGACTTGATTCAGCAGCGGCGGCAGCTTTGGCTTGTGCCTCAGCCTGCTTCACGACGCTCTTGTGATGCCGCACATCCGCGCCCTGCACCCAGAAGATCACATCTTCGGCAATGTTGGTCGCGTGGTCGGCCACGCGCTCCAGCGCGCGGCGAGATCATCAGCGCGTTCAGAGCCTGCGGAGCGATGTGGCTCTGATCTTCCATCACCTTGGTCAGCGCCTTATAGGCGGCGCGGTTCATCGCATCCACCGCGTCGTCCATGGTCAGCACGGAACGCGCAATTTCCGCGTCAGCGTCGATAAATGCCTGCAGGCTCTTGCGCACCATCTCCGCAGCCAGGCCGCCATCCGCGGAATGTCCACCGGCAAATCGGCGACGGCCATCTGCTCCATGTTGCGCACGCGATCGCTGATGCTCTTGGCGGCGTCGCCCACGCGCTCCAGATCGGCATTGATCTTGATGACGCTGAGGATGAAACGCAGATCGATGGCCATCGGCTGCTCCATCGCCAGCAGATCGAGCGCCGCCTGATCGATTTCGCGCTCCAGGCGATTGATGGCAATTTCGCTGCGGTTCACGAGGTCGCAGATCGAGAGGTCGCGCACGCGATACGCCTCGATCGCGCGCTGAATCGCCTGCTCGGCAAGGCCGGCCATCACCAGCAGCTTCTCTTTCAGTTCGTCGAGGCTTTGTTGAAAGCGTATGCGTGTCATCCGAACCTGCCCGTGATGTAATCTTCCGTCCGCTTGTCGCTTGGATTGGTAAAGATCTTGTGCGTCGAGTCGAACTCGACCATGCGGCCGTTGAGGAAGAAACCCGGTCTTCTCTGCCACGCGCGCCGCCTGCTGCATATTATGCGTCACAATCACGATAGTGTACTGCGACTTCAGCTGGAAGATCAGGTCTTCGATCTTCGAGGTCGAAACGGGATCGAGCGCCGACGCCGGCTCGTCCATCAGCAGCACTTCAGGATCGACCGCAAGCGCGCGCGCGATGCACAGCCGCTGCTGCTGGCCGCCGGAGAGGCTGGCGCCGGATTTCTTCTTGAGATCGTCCTTCACTTCATCCCACAGCGCGGAGTTCTTGCAGCGACTTCTCGACAATTTCGTCGAGCACGCGGCGATTGCTGTAGCCGTTCAGCTTGAGGCCCGAGGCTACGTTGTCGTAGATCGACATGGTGGGAAATGGATTGGGGCGCTGAAACACCATGCCCACGCGGCGGCGAATCTGCACCGGCTTGGCGTCGGCGTAGATGTCCAGGTCGCCGATGCGCACCGAGCCGGTAACGCGCGCAATGGGATTGGTCTCATGCATGCGGTTGAGGCAGCGCACAAAGGTGCTTTTGCCGCAGCCGGAGGGGCCGATCAGCGCGGTGGCGTGATTGGCCGGGATATTCAGCGTGATGTCCTGCAGCGTGTGATTGGTGCCGTACCACGCGTTCAGGTTCGTTGACCTCGATGCCGACGCCCACTTAGCTTGCCCCTTTCAACACGCCGCGGCTGGTGACATAGCGCACCAGGGAAACCGCGATCACGATCAGCAGCAATCAACACCAGCGCGCCCGCCCACGCCAGCCGGTGCCAGTCGTCGTAAGGCGAGATGCGCATACACATAAATCTGCAGCGGCAGCGCTTCAATCGGCTGGTTCAGGCTGGTGCTCATGAACGAATTGCCGAAAGCGGTAAAGAGCAGCGGCGCCGTTTCGCCGGCCACGCGCGCAAAGGCCAGCATGCAGCCGGTGATGATGCCTGGCGAAGCGGTCTTCACGGTGATCGAAAGCACCGAGCGCCAGTTGGGAACGCCCAGGCCCAGCGCCGCTTCGCGCACCGCGTGCGGCACCATCAGCAGCATCTCTTCCGTGGTGCGGCACACGGTGGGAATCATCATGATGCCCAGCGCCACGCCGCCGGAGAACGCCGAGAAGTGGCCCAGAAACGGCAGAAAGCATATGCGGCTCACGATCAGCGCATAAATCGCAAGGCCCATCACGATGGAAGGAACGCCGTTGAGCACGTCGGCGGTAAAGCGCACCGCATTGGCCAGCTTGGTGCCGCGGCCAAACTCGGCGAGAAAGATTCCGCCGCCGATGCCGATGCGGAACGCCGATAGCGCTGGCCAGCCCCAGCAGCACGCCGGAGCCGACAATCGCATTGGCCATGCCGCCGCCGGACTCGCCCTCCGGCTTGGGAATCTGGGTGAAGAAGGCCAGATTCAGCGAGCTGGCGCCTTTGATAGACGAGATAGCCGAAGATCGCGACCAGCGGCGCCACCACGAGCGCCGTGGCCAGAATCGACCAGCACCGTGACCGCGTGATCGGTCAGCGATGCGCAAGCTGCGATCGGAAGTCTGAAGTTCTCGGCGCTCACCACGTTCTCCTCAATGCGCCTGCGACGGCGTTCCGCGCGTCACGGCCCACACCAGCAGCTGCGCAAATCGCGTTCACGATGATGGTCACGATGAACAGCGCCAGGCCAATCTCGATGAGCGCGCTGCGATGCATGTCGCTCACCGCCTCGGTGAATTCATTGGCAATCACCGCGGCCATCGAGCTGCCGTTCGACAGCAGCGACTTGTGAATCTCCGGCGTGTTGCCGATCACCATGGTCACGGCCATGGTTTCGCCCAGCGCGCGGCCCAGGCCCAGAATGATCGCCGCCCACAATGCCGATGCGCGCATTGCGCAGCACGCCCATGCGAATCATCTCCCAGCGCGTTGCGCCCAGCGCCAGCACCGCTTCGCGCTGCGAGTGGGGCACGGCGCGTCATCACTTCGCGCGTAAGCGAGGAGATGATGGGCAGAATCATGATGGACAGAATCACGCCGCCGGCAAAAAAGCCCAGCCCGGTGGGATTGTCGTCGTTCGAAAATCCGGTCCAGCCCAGCAGTCGTGACCAGAATCGGATTCACATGCTCGCGCAGCAGCGGCACCAGCACAAACACCGCCCACAGTCCGTAGATGATGCTGGGAATGGCGGCCAGCAGCTCGGTGAGAAACGCGAGCGGCCCGCGCAGCGCCTCGGGGCACATCTCGGTGAGGAAGATGGCCAGACCCGACGCCCAGCGGAACCGCAGATCAGCAGCGCCAGAAACGACGAAACCAGCGTGCCGTAGATGAACGGCAACGCGCTGAAGTGCTCGTTCACCGGATCCCAGTACAGCGGCTGGCCGGTGACCGGATCGATAAAGGTCTTGTAGAAGAAGCCGAGGCCGAATTGCTCCCAGGTGAGCTGCGAGCTCACCACCAGTCGCCACGCAATCAGGCCCACGATGGCGAAGATGCTAAGCGCGCAAAGCACCATGAGCCAGTGAAACAGCCGGTCGGCCAGCGCCGAGTTGCCGCGCGAGAGCAGGAACTTGCGAATCGCCGAAAGCTCTCGGCCGGAGCAGCTCCAGCTTCTGGCTGGTGACTCGCGAACAGGCACTTCCGTCTGGATGGCAGGTTGAGAGATGCGGATATCGGGCACGTGGGCGTTCACCTTTCGTAGGCTACCGGGCGAAGATGAACAGGAGGTTACAAGGCTGCAAAATCAAATGCATACGATGCAAAACCGATAACACTGCCGCGCGAGCCCGAAAACTGCGCCGAAGCACGATCCGCCTGCACTTTCACTCTCCGCGGAGCCGTTTCGCTGACTGAGAGATCGGAATTCCATGCGCTCAATTGCGCTGCCGCTTTTCTGCCTTGCTCTGCTTCGCCACAGCTCAGAGCCTCACCGCGCAAGCGCCGGACCCGCCGCACCGGGAGTGGCACGCCGCCTGGATCACGCATCCCACCGCGCCGCTGCGCGAGCCGCTGGTGCTGCACTTCCGCCGCACGCTCGATCTGGCCGCGGCGCCTGCCAGCTATCTGGTTCGCGTCAGCGCGGACAACCGCTTCATTCTCTACGTGAACGGCCAGCGCGTGGGCGACGGCCCGGCGCGCGGCGACCTGGCCCACTGGCGCTATGAGCGCTTTGATCTGGCGCCCTATCTGCACGCAGGGCACGAACCTCGATTACCGCGACGGTGTGGAACTTCGGCATCTACGCGCCCATCGCGCAGATGAGCGACCGCACCGCATTTCTGCTGGAGAGCGAAGCGACAGGCACGAGCTCGATCAGCACGCCGGAGGGCTGGCAGGTGGAGGAAGAGCCCGGCCAGCACGCCGCTCGACCGCGCCGCCGGTCACTCATCAGAACCTATTTGCCTGCCGGCCCCGGCGAAGCAGATCGACGCCGCCCAGCTACGACTGGGACTGGAATTCGCCGCGACACCACGGCCCCGCATGGGTTCCGGCGGCCTCGCCCATGCGCGACAGCATCTACTCCGACGTGAACCAAGCCCACTCCGCCGACACCACGGGCGACAACGCCTGGGGCCTGGTTCCCGATGCGCTGCCGCACATGGAGTACACGCCGACAGCGCGGCGAAGTCGTCCGCACTGACCGTCGCCGAGCGACCGCGAAGCCATTTCCCCGAACGCCGCGGTCACGATTCCCGCCGACGCGCACGTTCATATTCTGCTCGACCGCAAGACCCTGACCACGGCTTATCCGCAGCTCACCGTCTCCGGCGGCAAAGGCGCGCAGATTCGCCTCACGTACTCCGAAGCTCTCTACGACAAGGAGCCAAAAGGCGACCGCGACGATGTAGGCGACCGCACGGCGCTGCGGCCTCGCGCGACAGCTTTCTGCCCGACGGCGGCGCGCACCGCATCTTTGAGCCGCTGTGGTGGCGCACCTGGCGCTATCTCGATCTCGACATCACCACCGGCGACGAGCCGCTGCAGCTCGAATCGCTGACCGCGCATTTCACCGCGTACCCGTTCGAGGAGCGCGCCAGCCTTCCAATCCGGCGACCCCGACCTCGACAAGATCTGGGAGATCAGTTGGCGCACCGCGCGGCTCGACGCGCACGAAACCTACATGGACACGCCCTACTACGAGCAGCTCCAGTACATCGGCGACACGCGCATCCAGGCGCTCATCTCCTACGCGGTCGCCGGCGACGACCGGCTCGCGCGCCAGGCAATCGAAGCCTTCAACGACTCGCGCATTCCCGAAGGCCTCACCCGCAGCCGCTATCCAAGCTCGCTGCCGCAGACCATCCCCACCTTCTCGCTGCTCTGGATCGGCATGCTGCACGACTGGTGGATGTACCGGCCCGATCCCGCGCCGGTGCGCGCATCGCTCTGCCCGGAACGCGCTCGTGCTCGGACTGGTTCGCGCAGCTACGAGCAGCCCGACGGCCTGCTGCGCGAAGCTGCCCTGGTGGAGCTTCATCGACTGGGTTGTCTTCCGGCGAGATTCCTACCTACGACGCGAATGGCGAATCCTGCGTCACCACGCTCGAATACCTGGGCGCGCTCGACGAGGCTGCCGATCTGGAGCAGAGCCTCGGCGATCCCGGTCCTCGCCGACGCGCGACACGGCCCGCGCCGCGCATGTGCGCGCCGGCATCTATCGCCAAATGCTGGAACGCCGAGCGCGGCCTGCATGGCCGACAATCCCGGACCAGAAGATCTTCAGCCAGCAGGCCAATATTCTGGCCGTGCTCTACGATGTGATTCCCAAAGACAGCCAGCAGGAGGTGCTGCGCGAAGATGCTGGCCATCGAGCCCGGCACCACGCCCGACGGCGTGCTCAGCGCTTCCTACTATTTCCGCTTCTACCTGGCGCGCGCGCTCGACCATGCCGGCATGGCCGACGAATATCTGCAGCTCGCTCGACCCGTGGCGCAAGCTGCTGCCGCTGCACTTCAGCACCTGGCCTGAGATTCCCGGCGACACGCGCTCCGACTCGCACGCCTGGACCGCGCATCCCATCTACGATCTGCTCACGCTGGTTGCCGGCATCGAGCCGGCCACGTCCCGGCTTTGCCATCGGTGCGCATCGCGCCGCACCTGGGCGCTCTGACCTCGCTCACGCGCGACGTTACCCGCATCCGGAGGGCATCGATCCAGGTGGACTACCAGCGCCAGGGCGAAGCGCCTGGACGCAACCGTCACGCTGCCCGGCAAGCTCACCGGCACCTTCGTCTTCAACGGCAAGATCATGGCCGCTCAAGCCCGGCACGAACCACATTCAGGCGCAATCAAGGGCGGCAAGACTGCTGCCGGAAGCATCGCTCGTCTGAGCAATCGACTCGGCGAAACGCTGTTTCCCGCTTTGTTAGAAACGTGTTACAACTCCAACATGGCAAAGGGCAAAGGTTCGACGCCGCCAGGGCATGTAAACCTGAGAATGCTGGCCGAGCATCTGGAGCTCTCGCAGACCACGGTTTCGCTGGTTCTCAACAACTCGCCGTCGGCAAAGTCCATTCCGCAGGAGACGCGCAACCGCGTCGTTGAAGCTGCGCCGAGCGGCTGAACTACCGGCCCAACTATTTTGCGCGCTCGCTGCGGCAAAGCCGCTCAATGAGCGTGGGCGTGCTGGCGCCGGACCTGAGCGAAGGCTACTTTACGCGCGTGATGAGCGGCGTGGTGGAGGAGCTGACCCGCGCTCACTACTTCTACTTCACCGCCTGCCACGACTGGAAGCGGGAGCTGATCGAGCAGTATCCGCGCATGCTGGTGGAGCGCGCGGTCGACGGCTTTCTGCTGCTGAACACGCCCGCCGACCAATCGACTGTGCCGGTGCCGGTGGTCGCCATCTCGGCGCACAGCGCGGTCGAGAACGTAACCAATATCGTCCTCGATCATCACCAGCGCGGTGGAGCAGGCGCTTCAGCACCTCTACGAGCTTGGCCATCGGCGCATCGCATTCATGCGCGGCCCGCGCGCCATTCCCGACTCGGAGTTTCGCTGGGAGAGCATCCAGCAGGTGGCGCGCGAGATGGACCTGCGACATCGATCCGGCGCACGTCGATCCGCATCGACGCCGCGCGGGCTGGTCGATGAAGACCGGCTACCACCCCATGGCGCCGGAGATCGGCTACAAGCCGATGCAGGCGCTGCTCGAAAAAACGCGCGATTTCACCGCGATCTTCTGCTTCAACGACATCGCCGCCATCGGCGCCATTCGCGCGCTCGAAGGAAGCGGGGCTGTCGCGTGCCGGGCGATGTCTCGGTGGTCGGCTTCGACGACATTCTCTCCGCCGCCTACTCCACGCCCTCGCTCACCACCGTGCGCCAGCCGCTGATTGAGATGGGCAAGCGCGGCGCGCAGGTGCTGCTGGAGCGCATCGCCAACCGCGAGAAGGAGTTATCCCGCGGAGATCGTCGATGGCGCCGGAGCTGGTGGTGCGCGAATCGACCGGACCTGCCAGCGCCAGCTGCAAAGAGAAATGTTCAGGCGATTCATCCGCAGTACGACTCAAACCAGCGGCTGATATAGACCTGCGCGTGGGCTTCGCCGCAGTAGTGGCGCGCGCCCTGGCGCGTCCGCCGCTTCCTTCGTCCACTTGAAGACCGTCAGCTGCGCATCGCTGCAATGGATCACGATCCACCGCATCGGATTGTCGCTCTCCATCGCCGCAGATTTCACATCGATAAATCGTATCAATCACACCGACCTCCAACGATTACTGATTCCTCATCACCTGTTCTTTCGCATGCTCCGCTCAGCCCTCGCGATGCGCTATTCCAGCATCTGCAGATTCAGCGGCTGCTTCCAGCAGGCAATCCATTTTGCCGATCGTCGCCAGCGCCCGCTTCAGCGCCGACGATTTGCACGGCTCCACGGTCACCACGAACGGCAGTGCATGCGCCGGATAGCCGGGCTTCTGCACGATCGCGCGAATGTTGATGCGCTCTTTGGCCAGCGCGCCGGTGATCTCCGCCACGATGCCCGGCCGGTCGGCGACCAGGAAGCGAATGTAATGCGGGACTTCAAACTCCGCGCCGATCTTGCGCGGGCGCCGAGGGAATCTCAACGCGCCGCGATCCGTGCGCCAGCGCCAGCAGATCGCTGACCACCGCGACCGCCGTCGGATGCCCGCCCGCGCCGTGGCCGGAGAAGACCACATCGCCGCCGTAGTGGCCAGTGAGGATCACCATGTTCTCCGTATCGCGCGACCACGCCAGCGGCGAGCGCAGGTCCACCAGCATCGGCCCCACTGTTGCCGCCACTGTGCCGTCGCGCTCTTCCGCGCGCGCCACCTGGCGGATGGTGCAGCCCAGATCGCGCGCATAGCTGAAGTCGACGGCCGACACCGCCGTGATGGCCTGCGGAACAATCTCCTCCGGATCGACCACCACGCGCAGCGCGAGCCGCATGAGAATGGCGAGCTTGGCGCGCGCATCAAAACCGCCCACATCCTCGGTCGGGTCGGCTTCCGCATAGCCTTTGGCCTGCGCCGCCGCCAGCACCGTCGCGTACTCCGCGCCCGCTTCCATCCGGCTGAGGATGAAGTTGCAGGTGCCGTTGAGAATGCCTTCCATGCGCTCGATGCGGTCGCCCGCAAGGCCCTGCTCCAGGCCCGGAATCACGGGAATTCCGCCGGCCACGGCTGCGCCATACTTCAGATGGCCGCCCTTGGCCGCGGCCAGCCGCTCCAGTTCCACGCCGTGAAACGCGATCAGCTTTTTGTTGGCCGTGACCACGCTCTTGCCGCTCTCGAGCGCGCGTGCGCACCCAAGCGCCCGCCGGATCAAGCCCGCCGGCCAGCTCCACGATCACGTCGACATCCGAGGCCAGCACGGCATCGGCGTCCTCGCTCCAGACCACGCTCGCCGGCGCCCAGTCCACGCGCTTGCGCGCCACATTGCGATTGAAGACGTGCGTCAGTTCCAGGCCTTCGGGCTTCGACTCCACCAGAATGCGCGCCACCGAACTGCCCACTGTGCCAAAGCCGAAGAGCGCGATGCGCAGCGGCTTGCGCGGCCGCGATTCCGGCGCGGAGCCGGCCTTCTGCTATGGGCGAAGACTTTCTCTTGAGGACTCATCGATTCCTTCTGCGTAACCAGCCGTTTAGCGATGCATCGATGATACCTGAGCGGCAGCGTCGCGCTACGATCTTGCGCGCGCGGAACCACATTCATGTACCATGAAGGCAGATGCGGCGCGTGCTCTCCATCTTGCTGGTCCTGTTCTTCGGCTTGGCCCGCTTGCGGCCACGTCGGAGCCAGCGACGACGCCGGCCTGCCCGCCTGCTGCCGCCGCCACGGCGCGCACCACTGCGCCATGACTGCCGCGATGCGAGCCTGGATGTGCAAGGCCGATTCGCGCACCCCCGGATTCACTGCACCCGCGCACTGCCCGTTTTATCCCAATGGCTCAACAGCCGCCACGGCGCCCGGACATGCGCTGGCCGTAGCCTCTGCCGCCCAGTCCGCGCTGGTGTTTGAGGCTCTCGCCTCGGTTCCCTATCGAGCCTCCGTGCGCGCCGCTGCGCTCGATACCATCGCCTGCTCGCGGCCCTCCCACCTCCGCTCCTCGCCTGACATCTCTGTCGAGACCGCTTCGACCTGATCGAACTGCACGCACAGTTGCGCGCGCATGCGCTTGCTTGCGCGCAGACAGTTGTCGCGTTGCCCTTCCTATCGCGGAGGCCGTTTTACCATGCGTTTGTTCATCATTCTCCATCGCCATCTTGTTTACTTATTTCCTCGCTATCTCTCGCTACGCCACCGTCTTCGCCACCGTGCACGGCATCGTCCACGATCCCCAGCACCGGCCCATCGCCGGCGCCAGGGTCACCCTCAAAGCCGCCGACTCAGCCTTTGTTCTGAATGCCACCACCGATGCAAGCGGCGAATTCGAAATTCCGCAAGCACCCATCGGCGTCTACCGCTCGAAGTCTCTGCCACTGGCTTTGCGGCCAGCACACAAGAGATCACCCTCGCCTCAGGCACCAACCCGGTGCTTCACATCCCGCTCGCGGTGGCCCAGGCCACGCAATCGGTCGTCGTTGAAGCTGACACAAGTTCCGCTCTCCGCTTCGGACACCGTCACGCCCACCACGCTCATCACGCGCCAGATGATCGACCAGACCCCCGGCGCCATCCGCACCACGGGCATGGAGATGATCACCGATTACGTGCCCGGCGCCTACATGACCCACGACATGCTGCACATGCGCGGCGGCCACCAGACAAGCTGGCTCATCGACGGCATCGTCGATCCCCAACACCAAGATCGCCTCGAATGTCGGCCCGCAGATCGACCCCAAAGACATCGACTCAGCTGGAGACGCAGCGCGGCAGCTATGCCGCCGATATCGGCGACCGCACCTACGGCGTCTTCAACGTGCTGCCGCGCAATGGCTTCGAGTGCAATCGCGACGCCGAACTGCTGCTCACCGGCGGCAATCTTTACACCGGCGAGGCGCAGCTCTCGCTCGGCGACCACTCCGCGCGTACAGCATGGTACGCGAGCCTCACCGGCTCACGCTCCAACTACGGCCTGGCTACGCCTGTCGCCGGCATCTATCACGATGCGACCAACTCGCAGAGCGGCTTTGTCTCGCTCCTGCGCAACCAGACGCGCGAAAGATCAACTCCGCCTCGACGCGCAGTATCGCCAGGACTATTTCCAGATTCCCTACGACCCGAACCCGAACGACTGGGAGCAGCAGTCCGAGCTACTACAACTCTTACGGGCTGCGCGATGGGCAGACCGAGCGCGACGGCTTCGTCAATCGCCAACTGGGTGCACACGCTCTCGCCCAAAGCGCTGTTCGAGTTTGCGCCCTTCTACCACTTCAACCAATCGAACTACGACTCGCCCGCCAATGACTACCCCGTGGCCACCACCTGGCACCAGACTTCGAACTACGCTGGTCGGCCAAGCCGACGCGCACCTCAGATGCTGGGGCGCAACAGCTTCTCCGGCGGCGTCTACTCTTCTACCAGGGCGAGAACGATCTCTTCGGCGTGCTGGTCAACGATGACAGCTACTCTGACGCACCGTGCCCAACACGACCTCCAACGCCAACGCCGGATTGTTCGAGTTCTACATTGCCGATCATCTGCGCCTCGGCCGCTATGTCACGCTGCTCGGCGGCGAGCGCTTCTCCGTCTTCCATGCCGGATACGATGAAACCGCCATCTATCCCCGCATCGGCGCGACCGTCGAGATTCCGCGACTGCACTGGGTGCTGCGCGGCTTCTACGGGCATTTCTTCCAGCCCGCGCCGCTGCTGACCGTTTCAAGCTCGGTGCTCAACTACGTCAGCCATCTGCCGGAGGCGAAAACGCCTTCACGCCGCTGCACTCCGAGCGCGACGAAGAGCATCAGTTCGGCATTCAGATTCCGTACCAGGGCTGGATGCTCGATGTGGACACCTTCAAAAATCGCGTTAACAACTTCCTCGATCATTCCAATCTCGGCGAGTCGAACATGTATTTCCCCATCGCGGTCGACGGCGCGCTGGTGCGCGCCTGGGAGATGACACTGCGCTCCCCGAAGCTGGCGCACTTCGGCCAGTTCCATCTTGCTTACTCAAATCAGATCGCCGAGCAGCGCGGCAACATCATCGGCGGATTTGCTTGCAGCGATCCCGAGCGACCCCGCCTGCGATCTCGGCCCCGACTACACTCCCGTCGATCACGACCAGCGCAACACCCTCAACACGGGCTTTACTGCGAATCTGCCCGAGCGCACGTGGTTCGCCACGCAATGTGTACTACGGCTCGGGCTTTGCCAACGGCCTGGCCGGCTCCGGCTCAGGCCCGTATCAGGGCGACTATCTGCCCGTGCACACCACCTTCGATGTATCCGCCGGCCACAGCTTCGGCGAGAACTGGAAGGTGACCGCCAACGTGCTCAATGTCACCAATCATCGCGTGCTGCTGGATAACTCCATCACCATCGGCGGCTTTCACTACAACGATCCGCGCATGATCTCTGCCGAGGTGCGCTACCGCTTCCACTTCTGACAGCATGCGCCGCGCGAAATCTGTTTCCCGCGCGCGCACCTATTTCCTCGGAATTCGCTGTTTCCGCTGCCTCTTCAACCCGCTTCGCTACGGAGATGAATCCATGATGAATCGTCGCTCAGCTCTCAAAACCCTCGGACTGACTGCAAGTCTTACCGCCGCGCGTGGCGCCTTCAGCGCACAGGCCGAGACGCCCGTCGCACCGGCTCCAGCCGCGCCGACCGGCCCCTTCACGCTTCCGCCGTTGCCCTATGCCTACGACGCACTCGAGCCCTACTTCGACGCAACCACCATGCACCTGCACCACGACAAGCATCACGCCTCGTACGTCCACAACCTCAACGTCGCTGTCGCCGACCATCCCGAGCTCGCAGGCAAGACTGTCGACGAACTTGTCGCCAGCCTCGACACCCTACCCGAATCCGTGCGCACCGCGGTGCGTAATCAGGGTGGCGGCCACGCCAATCACAGTTTCTGGTGGCCCATGCTTTCGCCCAGCGGCGGCACCGCGCCCAAGGCCGAGCTCGCGAAGGACATGGACGCAACCTTCGGCAGCTACTCCGCATTCCAGGAGAAATTCTCAAAGGCGGCGGGCGGCGTCTTTGGCAGCGGCTGGGCCTGGCTCACGCTCGCCGACGGCAAGCTGCAGATTGAGACCACGCCCAACCAGGACAGCCCGCTCACCGCTGGCCATGCTCCCATTCTTGGCGTCGATGTGTGGGAGCACGCCTACTACCTCAAATATCAGAATCGCCGCCCCGAATATATCGGCGCGTTCTTCCACGTGGTCAACTGGGATTTTGTCAGCGGAAATTACGCCAAAGCGAAGTCTGCCTAAGCAGGGATCGGTCCCGCAGCATTGGCCAGAAGAAATCGCAGCCCATGCGCCGGGACTTCATTTTCTCGGCGCTAGTGTGTAGCATCGGAGCCATGCCGACCGTCTTTGACAAACTCAACCTCAAGGGCCAGCGCGAGATTCTCGTGCTGAATGCGCCGGAGAGCTTCGTCCCCGAGCTGGCGGGGCTGCGCGAAGTAACCGTGCATCGCAGTCTCCGCGCCGCAGGCGAATTTCAATTCGCGCTGGCCTTTGTGACGCGCAAGAAAGAAGTGGACGAGCTGGCTGCGCGGCTCGCCGAGCGCGCGAAAGGCGATGCAATCCTCTGGTTCGCGTACCCCAAGGGCACGTCGAAGAAGTATCAATGCGACTTCAATCGCGACAATGGCTGGGACGCGCTCAAGGCGCTCGGGTTCGATACCGTGCGCGCGGTCGCAATTGACGAAGACTGGTCGGCCTTGCGCATGCGGCGCAACGAGTACATCAAGGCGCGCTGAAGTGAACCCGCAGACTCAGCTTTGATTGGTTGGCCTCAGGGCTCCAGCAGAATCTTACCCGTCGTCTTGCGGCTTTCAAGATCGATCTGCGCCTGCGCCGCCTCGGCCAGCGGATAGACGTGATCGGCTCGCAGCTTCAGCTCGCCGGTCGCGGCCCAATCCAGAATCTTGCCTGCGCGCCACTCCAGCTCCGCCGCGTGGCCACGTAGTGCCACAGCGTGGGCCGCGTAATGAAGAGCGAACCCTTGCCGCTCAGCTGAATCAGATCGAAGGGCGGCACCGGACCACTCGACGCGCCAAACAGCGCCAGCATGCCGCGCGGCCGCAGGCAGTTCAGGCTCTTCTCGAATGTCGTCTTGCCCACCGAGTCGTAGACCACATCCACGCCTTTGCCGTCGGTGATGCGCTTGACCTCGACCTCAAAATCCTGCTCGGTGTAGAGAATCACTTCGCTCGCGCCGGCCTCGCGCGAGAGCGTCGGCCTTCTCCTTCGTCGAAACCGTCGTGATCACCTTCGCGCCCAGCCGCGCCGCCATCTGCGTCAGCAGCAGTCCCACGCCGCCCGCTCCCGCATGCACCAGCGCCGTGTCGCCGGCCTTCAGCTCGAACGTCGAATACGCGAGATAGTGCGCAGTCATGCCCTGCAGCATGGCGGCCGCGGCCTGCTCCGGCGTCAGGCGCGAAGGCACCTTGATCAGCTTCTCCGCAGGCACCAGCGCATACTCGGCATAGCTGCCCATCACGCTCACCGACGCAACCGAGGTCGCCTTCTTCAAAGCCCGTCACGCCAGGGCCCAGCTTCTCCACCGTGCCCGCGGCCTCGCTGCCCGGCGTGAGCGGCAACGTCGCCTTGTAGACGCCCTTGCGGAAATAGATTTCGACGAAGTTCACGCCGACCGCTTCCACGCGGATCAACACCTGCCCCGGCCCCGGCTCAGGAATGGGCAACTCGATCGAGCTGCAGACACTTCCGGCCCGCCCGTCTCGTGAATCTGTATGGCTTTCATCACACGCAAGCATGCACCTATCGGAGGCAGTTGCTCGCAAGTGCTGAGCAGCGTCATCGCCCGCCGCAACACAAAAACCCCGCGCTCACATTCAGCACGGGGCCCTTCCATTCCCTATTCCCTACTATCTATTGCCTATTCCCTGTCCCTTAGGTCCCGGTCGGACAGCATGCTCGGCTCTTCCGGCGCGCGCAGCCGCACCAGGCGGTCAATCGCATAGGGCACGCGCTGCTGCGAGGTGTAGTAGTGGCGCACCTGCAGCTCGCCCAGCAGGCCGATGGCCAGCATCTGGATGCCCGCCACGATCAACACGCCCGCAATCACAAACAGCGGCCCATGCTGATCCATCACGTTCTGGTGCGGGTTCATGATCTTCAACGCCAGCAGCAGCTGCCGAGATGAAGCTGCCCGCCAGGATGCCCAGCGCGCCGAAGCTGCCGAAGAAGTGCAGCGGCCTGCTCATGTACTTGAGCAGGAAACGAATCGTCAGCAGATCGAAGAACACGCGGAAGGTGCGGCCGATGCCGTAGTGGCTCTTGCCGCGCTCGCGGTTCACGTTCTTGATCGGAATCTCGCAGATCGACGCGCCATACCAGCTCGCCAGCGCGGGAATGAAGCGGTGCATCTCGCCGTAGAGCGGAATGTTGGTGGATCACTTCGCGGCGATAGGCCTTGAAGGTCGTGCCGAAGTCGTGAATGTCCACGCCGGAGAGCTTGGCCATCAGCCAGTTGGCGCAGCGCGAAGGAATGCGCCGCATCACGAAGTTGTCGATGCGCTCCTTGCGCCAGCCGGAGACGACGTCGTAGCCCTCTTCGAGCTTCTCGATGAAAGCTGGGAATCTCGTTCGGGTCGTGCTGCAGGTCGCCGTCCATGGCGAAGATGAACTCGCCCGACGCGTGATCGAAGCCGGCGGCCAGCGCCGAGGTCTGCCCAAAGTTGCGGCGCAGCTTGACCACCAGCACGCGGCTGTCGACCGCGGCAATCTCTTCCAGCAGCTTGTAGGTGCGATCGTTCGAGCCGTCGTCCACCAGGACCAGCTCAAAACTGTCGCCCACCTGCTCCATCACCTGCTTCAGGCGCGCATAGAGAACGGTTACGTTTTCCTCTTCATTGTGAAAAGGAACGACGATGGAATACTTCGGCATGATTCAAAGTATAGATGCGTGTTCGATTCCGAATGGGGCGCATATTCCATTCGCCGAAGCAAGCGTCATCTTCGCAGCATAACGCCTAAGGGCGGCCTAGCGGTCCAGCTCGTCGAGCATGCCCTGCATCTCGCTGAGCGCGTGGCGGTTGCCGGTGCGCGCCGCGCAGCTGATGCCGCCCTTCAGCCGCACGATCGCTTCCTCGGTTCGCCCCGCATTCGCTAACGTTTGCGCGGCCATGAAGTAGCCGGCCGTATAGTCGGGATCGTTCGCGAGCAGCGTCGTCAAATTCCGTCGAGCGCCGCGTCCGTCTCGCCCGGCCTGGCCAGTTCCATGGCAATGCCGTAGCGGGCAAAGCTGTTCTTCGCGTCGAGCGCAAGAATCTCGCGCAGTCCTGTCAATCTTGTCTGTGCTGCTCATTGAGGTATCTATCTGCCTGAGACGATTTGCGTAATTGGCGTGGATTGCCGAAACTGGAAGAAGCGCACCGTGGCCGTCTCGCCGTTCTCATTGTAGCCGAAGCTCAGGTCAGCGCAGCGGCACTCGAAGTAACGGAGCAAGCACCCATGAGTTCCACTAGACACCAACCCGGCCGCACCCGCACCGTCGCCAGCACGCAGTCGGAAATGACTGAAATCATTCTGCCCAACGACGCCAACACCCTGGGCAACCTGCTCGGCGGCCGGCTCATGCACTTCATCGATCTCACCGGCGCCATGGCTGCCTATCGCCACACGCGCACCCACGTTGTGACCGCCGCCATGGATCACATCGACTTCATTCAGCCCGTGCATGTGGGCGATCTGCTCATTCTCAAGTCCAGCGTCAATCGCGCCTTCAACACTTCGGTCGAGGTGGGCGTGAAGGTGTGGGTCGAGCATCCGCAGACTGGCACGCTGCTGCATGTCGCCAGCGCCTACCTTGTCTTTGTCGCCATCGACACAAGGGCAACCGGCAGCGGGTGCCCGGGCTCAGCCCGAAACGCCCAACGAAATCCGCCGCTACGCTGACGCACTGCGCCGGCGCGAGCACCGCGAAGCTGAAGCACGCGCGCCGCAAGGCCGAGCGCCGCGCCGAGGCCGAACGCGAAAAGACAGCCGCGCAGGCTTAGCTGCGCACACTTCAAGGAGAACTCAGTCCATGGCTCACTCCCACGCAACACCAGCGCCCGTAGCTCTTCCCGGAGTTTCCAAGATCGTTGCAGTCGGCTCCGGCAAGGGCGGCGTTGGCAAAACCACCGTCGCCGTCAACCTCGCCATCGCGCTCTCCAAGCTGGGCCAACGCGTCGGACTCATTGACGCCGACATCTACGGCCCCAATGTTCCTCTCATGATGGGCTCCACGCAGCAGCCTGCCGTGGGCGCGAACAATCAGATCCAGCCCAATCTCACCCACGGCATCAAGACCATCTCCATCGGCTACATCTCGCCCGGTGACAAGCCGCTGGTGATGCGCGGACCGATGCTGCACCAGATCATCCGCCAGTTTCTGCAGCAGGTGGACTGGGGCGAGCTCGACTACCTCGTCGTCGATCTGCCTCCCGGCACCGGCGACGTGGTGATTTCACTCGTGCAGACTGTGCCGCTCACCGGCGCAGTCGTGGTCTCCACGCCCAGCGACGTGAGCCTGCAGGACGCGCGCAAGGCTCTCGAAATGTTCGCGCAGGTCAACGTGGAAGTGCTCGGCATCGTCGAGAACATGAGCCACTTCACCTGCCCGCACTGCCATCACGAGATCGACATCTTCTCCAAGGGCGGCGCGGAGCGCACCGCACAGCAGTTCAACATTCCCTTCCTGGGATCGATCGAGCTTGTGCCTGCGATTCGTGAAGGCGGCGACCGCGGACTGCCCGTCGCGCTGGCCGGACCCAAGAGCCCGCAGGCCGCGGAGTTTTTTGCCGTGGCAGAAAAACTGATGGTGCGCGCAGAGGCTGCAGCCGCAGCAAGCACAGACGTGCTCGAAATCAGCTAAGCCGATTGCGCATGAGCAAGGAGAAAGCGTTGGGCGATGCTGTGCTGATACGAGACATTCAGAAGAGCGACTTTGCCGCATGGAAGCCGCTCTGGGATGGCTACAACGCTTTCTACGGCCGCAAGGGCGAGACCGCGCTGCCCGATGCGATCACGCAGAGGACCTGGTCGCGCTTCTTTGATGCCTACGAGCCCGTGCATGCGCTGGTCGCGGAGCAAGCGGGCCGGTTGCTCGGGCTCACGCACTTCCTCTTTCATCGCAGCACCACGATGATCGAGCCCATCTGCTATCTGCAGGATCTATTCACGGCGGAAGATGCGCGCGGCAAAGGTGTGGGGCGTGCGCTCATTGAAGAGGTCTATCGGCGCGCGCAGGCTGCCGGTTGCAGCCGCGTCTACTGGCAAACGCACGAAACCAACGCCACTGCGATGCAGCTCTACGACAAAGTCGCGGACAAATCCGGATTCATCGTCTATCGCAAACAGCTTTGACGTTCCGGAAATTCTTCCCTTGCAGGCAAAAGAAAAGGCGGAGCAAAATGCTCCGCCTTTCCCGTTTGATTCCGTTTAGCGCCAGTGGCCTTCCACAAATACGTAGCCGCCGCGGCGATGCGTATAGTGCGGCGCCACCCAGCGTGCGTGCGGACGCGGTGGACGATCCCAACGGCCAGGGACCCACACATAGCGCCCGCCGTCCCAGCGGTGATAGCCGCCAATCCACACAAACCCCGCTCCCGGGCGCGGTCCGGGCCGCTCCACGATCGGAGCCGGTGGTCCAATGCGAATCACAACCTGCCCGAATGCGGCCGCAGGGAGCAAAGTGATTGCGAGCAAAAGTGCCATCGCAGTTTTCTTCACAGTCGTAAACTCCTTCAGCTTTGATACCGGAGTAGGTCCTACCTTCCGGCTTCCTGTTTGGTTGGAACCGAAAACCGGCGCAAAAGTTGCGCCGCAGGCATCCTACTGCGCAAATTCTTTGGTACGCAAGGGTTACTTTGCGGCTACCCCGGCCCCGATCTCCTCGGTCAGCGCGTCGACAGCGGCAAGGCAAGCATTGCGTCTTGCGTCGTGATGAGTCACCAGCCGCACGCTCTCCGGGCCAACGCTGCCCACCAGAATGCCGCGTGCCTTGAGGCGCGACACAAGCTCGCCAGCCTTCATGCCGTTGGTGAGTTTGAAGATCACAATGTTGGTCTCAACCGTTACAGGATCGATGGCCGCGCCCTCAATCTGTGACAGCGCTTCGGCAAGCAGCTTCGCATTCGCGTGGTCCTCATGCAGGCGCTTCGGCATCTGCTCCAGCGCAATCAATCCCGCCGCTGCCAGCACGCCCGTCTGGCGCATGCCGCCGCCCAGCGCCTTGCGATACACGCGCGCACGCTCCATCAACTCCGCAGAGCCCACCAGCATCGATCCCACCGGCGCGCACAGTCCCTTCGACAGGCAGAACATCACCGTGTCGAAACCCTGCGACAGCACTTTCACATCCACGCCCAGCGCGGTTGCCGCATTAAAGATGCGCGCGCCATCCAGATGCAGCGGCAGCTTGCGCTCTTTCGCATTCGCCCAAATTTCTTCGAGAGCATCGAGCCGCGTCACGCGGCCGCCAGCCAGATTTGCGGTGTTCTCAATTTCAATCAGGCCCGTCGCCGCGCGAAACGTGCTGCGCCCATAGATCACCGGCTCAATATCACTCCACGTCAGCGTGCCGCTCTCCGTGGCCACCGCGCGCACCAGGCAGCCGGAAAAGACGGCCGTCATCGCCATCTCCCAATCCAGAATGTGCGAGCGCGACTCGCAGATCACTTCCTGGCCCGGCTCGGTGTGCAACCGGATCGCAATCTGATTGCCCATCGTTCCCGTGGGCACAAACACCGCAGCCTCGCGGCCAAAGATTTCCGCCGCGCGCTTCTCGAGCAGATTCACCGTGGGGTCTTCGCCGTACACATCGTCGCCGACTTCCGCCGCAGCCATGGCCGCGCGCATCTCCGGCGTAGGCCGCGTCACCGTATCCGATCGCAAATCAATCAATTCCGCCAATGCACCAATCCCCGTTTGGGTTCCTAGTCCCTAGTCCCTGGTACCTGCTTTTAAGGTATCTGCGCCATCGGCAGTTCCAGCACCGGCGTCACCTTGCCATCGTGCGAAGCATAGGCCCACAGCCCATGAAAGCTCTGCTTCAGCTCCGGATGCTCTTTCACCACCGCGCTCAGCACGGCGATGGCCTCTGTCCGCTGCGCAGCAGGGTCCGCCATTCCCAGGGACTCGTAGGTCACGCCCAGGTCGGCGTCACGCAGAGACGTGTCAATGCGGATGCCGTCGATCTTCCATGTGCGCGCGCCGTCCTGCACCGAGATGGGAAACGGCCCCGGCGGATTCCTGATCTCCGACTGCTCGCGCTGCAGCTTCTCCATATTCGGCGAGGAAAGAAAATCGACGGGCAGCAACAGATAGCGCGCCACGTCGTAGCTGTACCACGCCGTCCACGACGATCCTGTCGCCGCCGCCGCGCGGGCTTGCGTCCAATACCAAACGCCGTCGTGGCCATCGATCGCTCCCTGCCGAATCGACAGTCCGCCCAGCTTCCAGCCCGGCGTTGCGCCGGTCGCGTCCCACACCAGCACCATGCCAATCTGCCCGCCCAGCGTCGCGCCCGGCGCGGTCGCCAGCAGCACTCCATAGCGGCCGGCGGGCAGCGCATGCATAGTGATGGTCACGGTGAGCGAGCCGCTCTGGTTGGAGCAGAAAAATTGCGTGTCGGTCGGCGCGGTCTGGCCCGAGGCATCGAGTAGATACATCTCATCCAGCATCGGCTGGCCGCCCTTGAGCACCGCCGCGCCTTCCTCGACCTCGTTGTGAATGCCGTCCCACTGCGCGGAGATGGCTGGCAGCAGTTGCGCCTGCAGGGTGGAGTAGTCCTGCTGCATGATGGCTGCGTTCAGCCGTTCGCCGGCCGCGATCAGTCCATTGCGGTCCTGGGGCTGCATCTCGGCCTGCGTGGTGCAGTTTGCCGCCAGCCCCGGCAGCGGGACGCCAAGCAGCAGCGTGCAGATCCAACCCTTCCAGCAGAGCCGCATCGGGAACAAACTCCTTCTGATTCTTTGACTCCCGCAAAACTCTTTGTGAGCGTCCGCGGACAATTGTTAGTCTAGTACAGTGGAGAGCCGCAACGCGGCCTCCTCGCCGGCCCGGCGGAGCCGACCCGCATGCGCACATTCATCCAGCACCGTGTTGCCGTTTGCCCTGTCTTTGCCTCTGCGCTTCTCTTCGCGTGCCTGGCCGCAGTCACTGTGCTTTCCGCGCAGACGCCCGTGCAGACTTCCGCGCCCGCCGCGCATCCCGTCGCTCATCATCGCAAGCCCAAACCCGCCGCATCGCAGGGCAAGGCAGTCCCGCCGCCCGCTGTTGTGGAACCGCCAAAGCCGAACTGGCCCGTGAACAACCAGCCCGCGCCCGCCGCGGTGAGCTGGGACCAGCACAGCCTCCGCATCAACGCCAGCAACTCCAGCCTCGACCAGATCCTGACCCAGATCACCTCCGCCACCGGCGCGAAGATTGAGGGCGTAGGTGGCGACCAGCGCATCTTCGGCGTCTTTGGCCCCGGCAGGGCGCGCGACGTGCTGAGCGACCTTTTGCAGGGTTCGGGCTACAACGTGGTGATGGTCGGCGACAACGGTCATGGCCTGCCGCGCGAGGTGCTGCTCAGCGATCGCAACGCAGCCGGCAGCGCCCCCGCCGCCATGCGCCCGCAGCCGCAGCAGCAGGACGACGACTTTGAGGATGCGCCGGACACCTCGCAGGTGGACAGCACCCCGCAGCCGCCCGTGCAGCCCCTGGAGCCGCTGCCGCGCACACCGCAGCAGATGCAGGAGCAGCAGATGATGCAGCAGCAACAGGGACAGCCCGGCCAGCCACCTCCGCAGCAGCAGCCGCAATAAGCGCCCGCACGCAGAGATACACATCGGCTGCGCCCTACGTCTCTAAGTTGTGGTGGAGAAAATTCCTACAGAAGGCCGGCCGTCTCAGGCTCCGGCTTGACTGTAGCGGCGGGGCGCCGCTGCGGGCGCATCATTGCAAAGCCGACGCGAAAGATGCCATATGCTGCCAGAACTCCAAAGGCCATTGAGCCTACGGTCGCGCAAACCAACATTGCCAGATTCAACAGATCCGTCATCCAATCCCTGCACTTCTACCCGAAAGTCCGTGATGCCGCATCCTTTTGCGCGCCACTACATCTATCTTACTCAGATGCGCGCAATCGGCCTTACCCCTGCGATTCTCGCAGAAAACCCAAGTAATTGACCCTGCTTTCTGTTGGCAAATAGAATACCTCCAGTGCATTGCGGTCCTGCTGCGGCAGACTGCCCCATTCCGGGACACCCGTCATTCACCCCTCGAACCAGCATGTCCATCACTCACATCTCGGTGCGCGGGGCGCGCCAGCACAATCTGCGCGACATCAACGTGCGCATCCCCCGCAATACGCTCACCGTGGTCACCGGCCTCTCCGGCTCCGGCAAGAGCTCGCTCGCCTTCGACACCATCTACGCCGAGGGCCAGCGCCGCTACGTCGAGACCCTCTCCGCCTACGCCCGCCAGTTCCTCGACCAGATCGAGCGGCCCGACGTGGACTCCATCGAAGGCCTCAGCCCCGCCATCTCCATCGAGCAGAAGACCACCAGCCGCAGCCCCCGCTCCACCGTCGGCACCATCACCGAGATCTACGACTACCTGCGCCTGCTCTACGCCTCCGTGGGCACGCCCCACTGCCCCAACTGCGGCCGCCCCATCGCCCGCCAGACCGCCGAGCAGATCGTGCAGCGCATCCTGGAGCTGGGCGCGGGCGAGCGCGTCACCATCATGGCTCCCGTCGTGCGCGGCCGCAAAGGCGAGTTCAAAGATCTGCTCGATCAGCTCGACCAGCAGGGCTTTCGCGCCCGCGTCGACGGCGAGATCGTCGATCTCTCCGAGCCGCCCGCGCTCGACAAGCGCAAGAACCACGCCATCGAAGCCATCGTCGACCGCATTCTGCTCAAGGCCAGCGAGATCATGGGTGCCCCCGGTCTCGTTTCTGAGACCGGGGACAGCAAAAAAATCGCTGGAAAATCGGCCCCCGCCGGCAAGCCCTCGCTCGAAAAGCGCCTCGAAGGCGCAGTCACCAAGGCCCTGCAACTCGCCAACGGCCTGGTTCTCGTCGGCTTGCTACAGCAGCGCCGACAAGCCGAACGAGCAGCTCTTCTCCTCCTCGATGGCCTGCCCCGACTGCGGCCTCGACGTGCCCAAGCTCGAGCCGCGCAGCTTCAGCTTCAACTCCACCTTCGGCGCCTGCCCCGAGTGCCACGGCCTGGGCTCGCTCTACGACCTCGACCCCGCCAAGGTCATCACCGACTGGTCCAAGCCCCTGCTCGACGGCGGCCTCGGCCCCGGCTCCGCCTCGCAATACCTGCTCAAGCTCATCCATCTCGCCGCCGACCGCTACAAGATCGACCTCAAGACGCCCTTCGAAGACCTGCCGCCCAAGCAGCAGCACATCCTCGTCTACGGCCCGCCCAAGGGCGAAGCGCCCGCGCACCGGCTTCCACGGCATCCTCGCCTACCTGCGCGACTCCATCGACGAGGCCCGCAGCGACGGCTACCGCGAGTACATGATGAACTTCATGTCCGCCACGCCCTGCCCGGTCTGCCGCGGCAAGCGCCTGCGCCCCGAGTCGCTCGCCGTCAAGATCGGCGGCCTCTCCATCGCCGACTTCACCGCGCTGCCGCTCAACCGCGCGCTCTCCGCTGCCATCAATCTCAGCTTCAACGCCCGCGAAGCTCTCATCGCCGAGCGCATCCGCCGCGAGATCGTCGAGCGGCTCGAATTTCTCTGCGCCGTGGGCCTCAACTATCTCTCGCTCGATCGCAACGCCGCCACGCTCTCCGGCGGCGAAGGCCAGCGCATCCGCCTCGCCACGCAGATCGGCTCGCGCCTCCGCGGCGTGCTCTACGTCCTCGACGAGCCCTCCATCGGCCTGCATCAGCGCGACAACAACCGCCTCATCGAAGCCCTCGTCCGGCTGCGCGACCTGGGCAACACCGTCCTCGTCGTCGAGCACGATGAAGACACCATTCGCCACGCCGACTACGTTCTCGATCTCGGCCCCGGCGCGGGACGCCTCGGCGGGTCATGTCGTCGCCGAAGGCACGCCGCAGCAGATCATGGCCTGCCCCGAGTCGCTCACCGGCCGCTATCTCTCCGGCGCCGCCGGCATTCTGCAGCGCGCCGAGCCGCGCCCGCTCACCGGCAAGTGGCTCACCGTCACCGGCGCGCGCGAGCACAACCTGCAGGACCTCGACTATCCGCATTCCGCTCGGCGTCATGACCGTCGTCACCGGCGTCAGCGGCAGCGGCAAGAGCACGCTGATCAACGACATTCTTTACCGCTCGCTAGCCAAGAATCTCTACGGCTCGCGCGAAGAACCCGGCGCGCACGAATCGCATCGGCGGCGAGGAGCAGATCGACAAGGTCATCCGCATCGACCAGTCGCCCATCGGCCGCACGCCGCGCTCCAACCCGGCCACCTACACGCAGGTCTTCTCGCCCATCCGCGATCTCTTCGCCATGCTGCCCGAGGCGCGCGAGCGCGGCTACAAGCCCGGCCGCTTCAGCTTCAACGTGACCGGCGGCCGCTGCGAAGCCTGCCAGGGCGACGGCCAGCGCCGCATCGAAATGAACTTCATGCCCGACGTCTACGTGCAGTGCGAAGTCTGCAACGGACGCCGCTACAACCAGGAGACGCTCGCCGTAAAATTCCACGGCCACTCCATCGCCGACATCCTCGACCTCACCATCGAAGACGCGCTCACCGTGCTCGCCGACGTGCCCACCGTGCGCCAGAAGCTGCAGACCCTGGTCGATGTCGGCCTCGGCTACGTGCATCTCGGCCAGAGCGCGACGACTCTCTCCGGCGGCGAGGCGCAGCGCATGAAGCTGGCCCGCGAGCTCTCCAAGCGCCAGACCGGCCGCACGCTCTATCTGCTCGACGAGCCCACCACCGGCCTCCACTTCGACGACGTGCGCAAGCTGCTCGAAGTCCTGCACCGGCTCACCGACCTCGGCAACTCCATCATCATCATCGAGCACAATCTCGACGTGATCCGCAACGCCGACTGGATTCTCGACCTCGGCCCCGAAGGCGGCGAAGACGGCGGCCGCCTCGTCGGCGAGGGCCGCCCGGCCAAGATCGCGCACACTCCCGGCTCCTATACCGGCAAGTTCCTCGCGCGCTACTACGCATCGCACAACGGCCAGCTCGAACCCGTCGACGACACTGCCGCTGACCGATCAAACTCGTCGAACAAAGGAAGCTCTCGAAGAAGCTGCAAGTTGAAGTCCAAAACAATCGGCATCCGCCCAAGCAGCACTGCAAAGACAAGAAGAAAGCTGGTGATCGCATGAGCAATTTCCCGGACGAGCTTCCAGAAGACCTCCGGCTCATCACGAACCAGCCCGTCTCGATCCTCTCGCCGCCGAACCGCGAAGCCACGGTCGCTTGCATCTGCGAATCCCCGAATCTTCCGGACCGCAGCCGCGACCCATAGCCGTCGCTCGACGCGCACGCCCGCAACGACGGCCATCCTCTTCCGACGAGATGCTTCCGTATCCTGCAGATTCCTCCGCCAGCCACGCGCCTCCGCAGGAGCGCATTCCCCACCTTCGGCCATGTCGCTGCTGCTCTGCCTGCTCGCGTGCTCGGCTTGCTTCGCCGCAGGCTCAGTCGGCGCGGCGCATGCATCGCACTTCCATGTCTTCGGCGTCACCAGCTTCGCTCAGGCCGCCACCGACATCCACTACACGCTCGGCACCGAGGGCCTGTTCTACCTCTTCACCTTCGCCGGGTGCACTGCTGCTGTTTCCGCTTCTCTGGCGCAAGCGCTTCTTTCAGGGCTGCATGGCACGCCGCAGCCGCGCGCATCCGCTGCCGGCTATCTCATCGGCGCTGCCGTGCGCATGCTTCGTGCTGGCGCATGTCGAATGGACTGCTGCTGCCCGGCCCCGCCGACGCGCCCATCGACAAGCTCTTCCGCATGCCCGGCGCAGCATGGATGCTCTTCGCCTTCGGCGTCACCTTCGCCCCGTTCTTTGAGGAGCTGGTCTTCCGCGGCTTCCTGCTGCCAGCGCTTTGCACGGCCTATGACTGGGCTGCCGAGAACACCACGGCACAGCGCGCCGCACCCGCTCGACGCGCAACGGCCATCCGCAGTGGTCGCTGCCCGCCATGCTCATCGCTTCGGTCCTCACCAGCATTCTCTTCGCGCTGCATGCACGCCGAGCAGACCGGCTACTCCCTCGGCCCGTTCCTGCTGCTGATCTGCGTCAGCCTGGTGCTCTGCGGCATCGCGTCTGCGCCGCGCTCGCTCGCCGCCAGCGTCCTGGTCCACGCCAGCTACAACTTCCTGCTCTTCTCCTTCATGCTCCTCGGCACCAGCGGCTTCAGACACCTCGAAAAGATGTAGAGAGCAGGGTAGGGTCGGGAACAGATGCAACCGCTGGCTGACACCACAATGCGTCGACCATCGCGATGCACTGTCGAACGTATTCCACAATCCGATCCCTGATCCGACCGTCTACAATCTCCTGATGACCGACTCACGCCACAGCAACTTCTCTCGCTCCTCGCCCGCACCAGCTTCCGCCTCGGCCAGTTCAAGCTCTCCTCCGGCGGCACCAGCGACTACTACATCGACTGCCGCACCACCACGCTCCACGCCGAAGGCGGCCGGCTCACCGGCCACGCCATGCTTGAACTGCTTGAGGCGAATCACATCGACGCCGAAGCCGTCGGCGGCCTCACCATGGGCGCCGACCCCATCGTCTCCAACGTGGCCACGGCCAGCGCCTGGCGCGCGCTAACAGTCGAATCCCGGCGCGCCGCTGCTCCACGGCTTCCTCGTCCGCAAAGCGGAGAAAGCCCACGGCACCGGCCGCCGCATCGAGGGCTTCTGCCGCGAAGGCGCGCGCGTCGTCATCGTCGACGATGTCTGCACCACCGGCGCCTCCACCATCAACGCCATCGAGGCCGCGCACGGAAGCCGGCATGATCGTCGCCGCCGTGGTCTGCATCGTCGAGCGCGAGGAAGCCAACGGCCGCCCCGCCGTCGAAGCCGCCGCGCAAGGACGCGCCCTTTCTTGCGCCTCTTCACCGCCAACGACGTCCGCGCCGAGCACGTGCAAGCAGCTCGCATCACAAAATCACTGAGGCCATCCTTCACTAAGCCGTCCAAACGCAAAACAGGCCATCCGTTCGTCCGGATGGCCTGTCGCTGTTGCCGTGACGAGTACTGCGGTGAATCGTTACTGGCCGGTGCCCGCAGGTGCAGCCGTAGCCGGAGCCTGCTGCTGGTCCGCCTGCCCATGTTCGACAGCAACTGGATCTGCACGCGGCGGTTCTGCTTGCGGCCTTCCGCCGTCGTTGTTCGGCGCCACTTCCTGGTCCTTGCCGATGCCGATCAGGTAGAAGCGGTGCGCGGGAACGTTGTACTTCGCGGCCAGGTACTGCACCACCGCATCGGCGCGGCGCTGGCTCAGGTCGTAGTTGTACTGCGCCGATCCGGTCGAGTCGGTCCCGCCGGTCACTTCAAGAATGTAGCTCTTCGCTGTGCCAAGCTGCGCCGGCGAAGCTGTCGAGCTGATCCTTGTCGTCCTTGGTCAGCATGGCCTTGTCGAAGCCGAAGTTCACGGTGACGTTGGCCATCGACTTGTAGTTGTCCAGACCCTTCACCACGCTGTCCAGCGAGTCGGCGCGATGCACGGCATCGTTCGCTGCGGTCTGCGCATCGCCCGCGGACTTGCGTAGCTGCTCTGCGCGTTCTGGGTCGCGGTATCCGCCGCACCCTGCGCCTGCTTGATGCCCGCCTGCGCGCGGTCGTCGGTGTCGCGAATGGCCTGGCCGTTTGCGGCCGTCTTGTCTTCCAGCTGGTCGGTGTGCTCCACGATCGGCGCCGTCTGGGTCTTCACCCAATTCTTCGTCGCGCAACCTGTACGCCCCAACCACTGCTCAGCGCGGCCGCTGCCATCCACAAACCAAATCTGGGATTCATCATGTTCTCTGTCCTCCCGTCCGTTCGTGTACGGCATAGCGCCACAGAACGGCCAGCTGATAACCCTTCTGATTGTTAAAGATTTGCATGTGTTGCACCAAACGGCCACCTGAATCGCATCCCTATGAAACGGAGTCGCTTACGCCGTGAATTTCCACCGATCATTCAACACGGTGGCGTGTAATTTTTACTCGCACACGTAACTTTGGGAACCTTTTGGCAGGTTCCTGCGGCAGGATTCCCCCAGCCGCTATGCTAAAGAGGAGCCGCCGCCCGGCGCGCCCGACCTGATCCCAAACCGCCAATGGACCTCATCGAAAAAATCCGGAACCTGCCCACCCAGCCCGGCGTGTATCTCTACAAAAACGCCGAGGGCGAAGTCATCTACGTGGGCAAGGCCAAAAACCTGCGCTCGCGGGTGCGCTCCTATCTGCTCGAGGCTTCGCAGGCCAACGCCAAAACCGGCTCGCTCATGCGCGAGGCCGTCGATCATCGACTACATCCTCGTCGCCAACGAGCACGAGGCGCTGGCGCTCGAAAACAACCTCATCAAGCAGCGCAAGCCGCGCTTCAACATCCTGCTGCGCGACGACAAGACCTACCCCTACGTCAAGCTCACGCTCGGCCGATCGCTTTCCCAAGGTCTTCGTCACCCGCCGCCTGCGCAAGGACGGCTCCGCCTACTACGGCCCCTACTTTCCCGGCAATCTCGCCTATCGCGTCGTCGAGCTCATCCATCGCAGCTTTCTCATTCCCAGCTGCAAGGTCGATCTCTCGCGCTATCATCCCCGCGCCTGCCTGCAGTACTACATTCATCGCTGCCTCGGCCCTTGCGTCGAAGGGCTCACCACGCCCGAGGCCTACAAGCAGGCCGTGCGCGACGCGCAGCTTTTCCTCGAAGGCCGCGCACACGGAGCTTGAGCGCTCGCTGACCGCGCGCATGACGGCCGCCGCCGAGGCCGAGCAGTTCGAGGCCGCCGCGCGCCTGCGCGATCAGCTCTCGACTGTGCATCAGCTCCAGGAAAAACAGCGCATCGCCACCGTCGAGCAAGGCGACGACGCCGATGTCTTCGGTTATCACTTTGAGGACGGCAGCCTGGCCGTGAATCTCTTCCACATGCGCGCCGGCAAAATCGTCGATCGCCGCGAATTCTTCTGGGAAGACCTGCCTGAGCTGCTGGAAGCCAATGCCGAATCTGTCGAGACCTGATGCCGAGCCAGCCAATCAAGCTGGGTGCCCCAGGTCTCGCATTCTGAGACCGGGGAAAGCACGCCCGCTTCCGAGCCACAATCAGAGTCCGCCGCACGCAGTGCTTTCCAACGCCGGCCCGTTCTTCAGCGCGCTGCTCAAGCAGCTCTATATCGATCAGCAATACGTCCCGCGCTCCATCCTCGTGCCCGTCGACTTCGCCGACCGCGAAGCGCTCGCCGCTCTGCTCACCGAGCGCACCGGCCATCGCATCGAACTGGCCGTGCCGCAGCGCGGCGAAAAGCGCTCGCTCGTCGATCTCGCCGGACAGAACGCGCAACCAGTCCTACACGCAGCGCTTCCGCGTCCTCGAGCCCTCGCGCAAGGCCATTCAGGAAGCCCTCGCCGATGCGCTCATGCTGCCCGAGCTGCCCAAGCGCATCGAGTGCTTCGACATCTCGCACATCCAGGGCGCGGAAACCGTGGCCTCGCTCGTGGTGTGGGAAGACGGCAAGATGAACAAGTCCGCCTATCGCAAATTCAAAGTGATGACCGTGCTCGGCGTGGACGACTTCGCCTCCATGCGCGAGGTGGTCGAGCGCCGCTATCGCCGCTTGAAAGAAGACGCCGTGGCCGATCCAAAGCCAAGCCCATGCCTTCGCTCGTCCTCATCGACGGCGGCCTCGGCCAGCTCCACGCCGCAGCCGACGCGCTCGAGTCGCTCGGCTTCACCTCGCAGCCGCTCGCCTCGATCGCCAAGAAGGAAGAGGTGATCTACCTCTACGGCAACGAGGACGAGCCCGTGGTGCTCGACCGCCGCTCGCCGGTGCTGCATCTCGTCCAGCTCATCCGCGACGAGAGCCACCGCTTCGCCATCGGCTACCACCGCCAGCGCCGCGCCATGCGCGACCGCGACTCCGAGCTGCTCAACATTCCCGGCGTTGGCCCGCAGACCCGCCAGCGCCTGCTCACCCACTTCGGCAGCCTGCGCGACGTGCAGCAAGCCACCGCCGAATCCCTCGCCGCCGTCGTCCCACGCAAGACCGCCGAAACCATCTGGCGGCATTTCATCAGGAGCAGCCGGTAAATTAGTGGCTGAGCGTCCATTCTATCACCATTTTCTAGTCGTATCTGGTGATAGAATGAGTGACAAAGAGGTGCTTATGCGTGCCACGGTCACTCTCGACGATGATTTGATTCTCAAGGCCCAGCAGGCTACCGGTGTCACCGAGCGGACGGCCCTGCTCCGCGAAGGTCTCAAAGCTCTGATTCACCTCGAAGCGGCGCGCAAACTGGCTGCGCTCGGCGGCACCATGCCCAATCTGCGCCCGATTCCCCGCCGCCGCGCAGAATGATCCTCGCCGATACATCAATCTGGGTCGATCACCTCCGCAAGACGGACACGCATCTGCAAAGCCTGCTCCTTGCTGGGCAAATCCTCACGCATCCCTTTGTGACCGGCGAACTGGCCCTTGGCTCAATTCGCAAGCGAGTGCAGACTCTGCAGTTTCTTGACCAGCTGCCGCATGCGCGTGTGGCCGAACCAGACGAGATCAGACATCTGATTGAAGCCCGCTCACTCTATGCCCTCGGCATCGGCCTCGTGGATATCCATTTGCTCGCCGCAGCTCTGCTCATTCCATCCGCCCAGCTCTGGACCCGCGACCGCCGACTGCGAACGCTTTCGGAGTCACTGGGAATCGACGCGCAGTTGCCTTGATCACGCAACCTGCTTCGAGAACCTAAGCAACCGGAACACCGCAATCAGCTTCTATTCCACGAGCACGCCGCCCCCCGCGGCGCGCCATCTGCGGGCAGAGGGCGCCGGGTTTTCGCGATTTCCCCGGCTCATCGGCGGCGAAGGAGAATCGCAACGGCAGCCGCCGGACTCTGCCCCGCTCTCTTGCAATCGACGCATTCTCTCGCGCGCTCCGTTGAACGGCCGCGCGCAGGCGCAGTCAGCCCCGCCGCAGGCGCCGTGCTACCCTCACATCACGCATGAGCCAGGCACCTGCGTCCTCCGACAATCAGAGCGGCATTCCCGCGCGATCTGCCCCGCGTGCTCGGCGCGAGCCAGGCCACGGCCATCGTGGTGGGCACCATCATCGGCAGCGGCATCTTTCTCGTGCCCAGCGAGATGATGCGCGACACCGGCTCCTCCGCGATGGTCTATCTCGCGTGGATCGTCGGCGGCCTGCTCTCGCTCTTCGGCGCCATGACCTACGCCGAGCTCGGCGCCATGCTGCCCTATGCGGGCGGCGAATACGTCTACCTGCGCGGCGCATATGGCGACACCACCGCCTTCCTCTACATGTGGACATGGTTCGCCGTCGCCAAGCCCGCCTCCATCGCCGCCGTCACCAGCGGCCTGGCGCGCACCCTCGGCGTCTTCCCCGCCTTCCACTGACTCACCAACGCACGTGCGGCAGCCTGCCGCTCTTGTGGTCGCAGGTCTTCGCCATCGCCGTCACCTGGTTCATGACCGGACTGAACTATCTCGGCATCAAGAAAGCCGGCGACTTCCAGCTCGTCTTCACCGTGCTCAAGGGCGTGCTCATTCTCATCGTCGCCGCACTCTGCTTCGCGTCGGCTTCCGGCTCGTGGTCCAACTTCGCCACCGGCCTGCCCCACGCCGCCGGCGGCTTCAGCGGATTCATGCTCGCGCTCATCGCCACGCTCTGGGCCTACGACGGCTGGAACGACCTCACCATGGTCGCCGGCGAAGTGCGCCGCCCCGAGCGCAGCCTGCCCGTCGCGCTCATCGGCGGCCTCTTCATCGTCGGCGTTCTCTTCATGGCGACCAACGCCGCCATCCAATACATCCTGCCCGCCACGCAGATCGCCGCCAGCGAGCGCCCCGCCGTCGCCGCGCTCTCCGTCGTCGCAGGCCCGCGCGGCGCAGGCTTCGTCGCCGCCGCCATGGCGCTCTCAGCATCTTCGTCACGCTCAATGGAACGGTCATGTCGGGCGCACGCGTGCCCTTCGCCGCCGCGCGCGACCGCCTCTTCTTCCGCCAGTTCGCGCACATCCACCCACGCTTTCAGTCGCCCTCCACATCGCTCATCGTGCAGGGACTGCTCTCGACCGTCCTGCTGCTCTTCCTCAGCCAGTTCCAGCAGCACTTCGAGCTCGCCGTCTTCGCGGAGTGGCTGTTCTACATGCTCACGACTACCACGGTCTTCTTCTATCGCAGGCGCAGGCCCAGACCTCGCCGCGCCCCTATCGCGTGTGGGGGTATCCCGTGCTGCCCGGCATCTTCGTCGTCTGCGCTGCGGCCGTGCTGGTCTGGAGCTACGCTCGGCAACCTCGAAGGCTCGCTCATCGGCACCGTCCTCATCCTGCTCGGCCTGCCTGTGTTCTGGATCGTGCGGCGCATCTACGGCCCGTCTGTTCCCGTGGATGAAAGCCATCCGGAGATGCTGTCGCGATAAAATCGAGGGTAGCGATTCCGCGTCGTTGCGCAGCCTCGCATCATCCCTTTCTATGCCCAACATCGATCTGCTCGACGACCCCATCTGGAATTCGCTGAACACCCGGCACGCCGCCTTCGCGCTCGGCACTGGGCTTGCGCGCCGCTATCCCAGCGCCATCGGCCCGCTCAGCGGCATCGCCGATCAGTCCGACGCGGCGTATGAAGATCTGCGCGCACTCGCCGGTCCCGGTGGCATCGTCGTTCTCTTTCTCCAGGACCCGCCTGTGCCGCGCGCCGGCTGGACCATCGTTCGCGAAGGCCCGCTGACGCAGATGGTGTGCCTCGATCCTCCCGCAACTCCGTCGCCTTCGCTCCCGGCAGGCGCGCATATGCGTCGGCTCACCGCTGCCGATGCGCCCGCGATGGTGGAGCTCGCCACGCTCACCGAGCCCGGCCCCTTTCGCGAGCGCACCCATGAGCTCGGCTTTTTTGTCGGCATCTTTCACGACAACAAGCTCGTCTCCATGGCCGGCCAGCGTACGCGCGTGCCCGACTTCGTCGAGATAAGCGCCGTCTGCACGCATCCCGGCGCGCGCGGCAAAGGCTACGCCCGCACAGCGATGCTCGCGGTCATGGAAGAGATCGTCTGCTCCGGAGAGACGCCATATCTGCACGCCTGGGCCGATAATTACAGCGCTATCCGCGTCTATCGCGACCTGGGCTTTACGCATCGCCCCGGCAGGTTCGCCGCGGCCTTCCGCAACGACGCCTGAGCCCGGCTCTCTCAACTAACATCAAGAGAGCCCATGCCCGCAAAACCCAAGCTCGGCCAGAATTTTCTGCACGATCAGGCCGCCATCCTCCGCATCGTCGCCGCGCTCGGCGACTGCTCCGCCCGCACCGTCATCGAGATCGGCCCCGGCCGCGGCGCAGTCACCCGCGTGCTCGCACCGGCCTGCGCACACGTGCTCGCCATCGAGCTCGACCCAATGCTGGCCGCGCAACTGCGCGAAGATTTTCCATCCGAGCGCATCACCGTCGTGCAGCAGGACGTGCTGCCCTTCGACTTCGCCGCCGCATCCGCGCAGGCCGGCCAGCGTCTCGCCGTCGTTGGCAATCTCCCGTACTACATCACCTCGCCGATTCTGCACAAACTCGCCGCCAGCCATTCCGCGCTCAGCCACGCCGTGCTCATGATGCAGCGCGAAGTGGCCGACCGTGTGGCCGCCGCGCCCGGCTCGCGCGACTACGGCCTGCTCTCGGTCACGGTGCAGATGTACGGGCCAGTCGAGAAGCTCTTCACGCTCCCGCCCGGCGCATTCTCGCCGCCGCCCGACGTCCACTCCACCGTCATTCGCTGGCGATTCGCGCCGCGCTTCGCCGAGCTCGGCATTGACGAGGCTGTCTTCACGCCATTCCTCCGCCAGGCCTTCGCGCAAAAGCGCAAGACGCTCTCCAACAATCTGCGCGCCGCGGGCATCGCGTCTACCGCAATTCAGCAGGCCTTCGCCGACGCGGCAACCGATCCGCGGGCCCGCGCGGAAGCACTCAGCATCGAGCAACTGGCCGCGATCGCAAAAGCTCTCGCCGCGCTGTCTGATCCGACCAGCTGATCTGCGCACAAAACAAAACGGCCGCGAGGATCGCTCCCCGCAGCCGTTTCTGATTCCTGGCGATTAGTGGTGCGCTCCGCCACCGCCGCCGCCGCCGCCGCCACCACCGTGCGACGCGCCACCGCCGCCTCCTCCACCGCCGCCACTGCCGCTGAAGTGGGGTGCACTGCCGCCCCCCCCCCCGCCGCCGCCGCTAAAGTGCGGTGCGGAGCCGCCTCCCGAAGGACGGCTGGGAGGAGCCGAACCCGTCGCGCCAAAGCTGTTGCGACCGCCGGTGGGTGCTGGAGCGCGCCCCGCGTAGCCACTGTTCGGCGCATAGCCGCGCGCGCCATAGCTGCCCGGCCCGTAGAACCCGGGCACAGCGCCTGCCGGTGCCTGATATGTGGGCCGCGCACCAGTATTGAAGCCCTCGCTGCCGCCGCGCGCCGCAAAGCCCGAGGCTGGAGCGCTGCCCTGGTTCGGCGTGCCAAACGAAGTGCGATAGCCGCCGCCCACATTCACTGAGGGCTCGTGGTTATACACCGTTCTTGTTCCCACAGGCCGCAGCGGCTGCACAGTAGTGCCTGCAATGGTCACCGGCCCGCCGCGCGGACGCACCGACACCGGCGCATTGCCGCTATCGTGGAAGCGATTGACCGCCACCGTTGGCTCCGGTCGATGTGGATTCACTGGACCCGGTCGCGGCCTCCGGGGCGGCGTGTAATGGAACGGCGTTCTGCCAATGTTTGCGCCGCCGCCCCATCCATAACCGCCGGGCTCCCATCCCCAGCCAAAGCCGTCATAGTAGCTCCAAAGCCCCGAAGCGTAGGGCATAAAGCCCCACGGCTCGCATGAGACCCAGATGTATCCGTAGCCCGGCTCCCACATCCAGTTGCCGCAGCCATAAGGGTCCCATCCCGCTTGCTGCGCCGCGTAGGGCGACCACACATAGCCCTGCCCCGGCACGTTGTACCAGTTGCCGTTCGCATCCAGGTCGTTCCACGCCGGATTGTTGGCGTCGGGCACGTTGTTGGTGGCCACGGTCCGCTGCGCCTCTTCCGCGGTCAGCGCCTGATCGCGGTCAGAGTTCCACGCATCCCACGAGTCTGGCTCAATCGCCTCGGCCAGTTGATATTCACCCGGAGCCGCGGCGTTCAGCGCGGCGCTCTCGCCGCCGTGCAGATCCAGCGCCAAGCCGCTCGCGCCGTCAAGATGTGCATTGCCGGAGAACACCGCCAGCGCTCCCGGAGGTGCGTCACGATCGACCCGCAGCACCGTAAATCCGCTCGCGGTGACCACATTGTTGCGGCCAAATCGGATGTCAAACCGGCCCGTCGAGGATGTGCCCTGCAGTTCGAAGTAAGCCAGGCCGCTGTCCAGCACCACTTCCGTCTCGGGAGTGCCGTCTTCCTGGTGCATCACGCTCAGAGTCAGTGAGCTGTTGGGCGTCACGCGGGCAATGCTGCCGTCGTCGAACTGGATCTCCGCGCGGCCGTCCTCAGCCGTCGCAATCCGCGTGCCTTCAAACAGAGGTGTATTGGCCAGCGCCGGTGCCGCGAGCACCGTAGCACCCTGCGTCAACTGCACCTGCCCGTCGACGCTGCTCAACCGCGCCGCGCGTGTTGTGCTCTGTGCTGCGTTCTGTGTCGCATCCTGCGCCGTGACTGCCGTTGCCAGCGTCAGAACTCCCGCCGCTGCCAGACCCGCCCACTGTAACCGCCGTATGCTCTTCATGGGGTCCCGCCTTCCCGGTTCTCCCTGTCAGCGGGCCAGTAGCCCGTCCAACGGGAGCCACCATAGATTGGACACTGTTTGCTGCGGGAAAGTCTCGACAAATCGTACTGCCGATGCACTTATTTCTGGGCTTCCGCCAGCAGCGTCTGGGCCCGCCGCCGCACCAGCACCATCACCGAGGGGTCTTCTTCCAGCTTCTCCAGAATGCCCCGGATGGCGCAGATCTCCTGCAGCCGCCCATCCTGCTGGGCCTCCTCGACAAACTCCATCTCCTGGTTCAAGCCCAGTGGATCGTGGCGCAGCAGCAGCTCCAGCCGCGCGCCCTCCACAATCGTGGAAGCCACCGCCACCAGCGACTCGCCCAGGGCCTGAATGTCCTTTTCCTTGGAGTAGTTGAAGCGGCACGACCCGCTGCCGTCCGGCCCCGCGTAGGTCAGCGTCTTCCAGCCCTGGAACGCCACCTTCAGATGGCTCTCGCACTTGTCTTCGCGCAGGTCATGGTGCCGCCGCACGGTCTCAAAAACCCGGTCCGCATAGGCGCCGCTCAGTTGCACATCGCGATCCAGCGTGGCCGGCTCAATGCTGTGCCCTGGGTCGGCCGGCGCATCGCCGCGCTCGGCATGGAAATGCCCGCTCCCATCCGGGTGCAGCACCAGCGTCCACGTCGCCGGCGTAAGCCCGGGATTGGAAAACTCCACCTTGAGCGAAGCATCCGGCTCTGCGACGACCGGCAGCGCCGCAACAACCAGCGCAGCCGCCAACAGCCAACCCCTCATCGCACCGCTCCCTGCTGCAACAGCGTCTGCGCTGTGTGAATGTGGCAGATGGCAATGGCCAGCGCATCGGCCGCGTCCGGCGGCTCCGGAATCTCCGCCAGTTCCAGCAGCCGCGCCACCATGAACTGCACCTGCTCCTTCTTCGCCAACCCGTAGCCCACCACGCTCGACTTGATCTTGAGCGGCGCATACTCCGCCACCGGCAGCCCCTGCGTGGCCGCGGCCAGCAGCGCCACGCCGCGCACCTGTCCCAGCTTCAGCGCACTCTTGGCATTCACCGAGTAGAAGACCTCTTCGACCGCCACCACCTCTGGCCGCCAGCGCTCCAGCGCCTCGGTCAGCTCGCGATACACCTGCGCCAGCCGCATCGGCAGCGAATGCGCCTTGGACAACCTGATCGCCCCCAGCGCGTGGCAATGCAGCCGCGGCACACGCCCGGCGTCGTCGGTTTCCACCACGCCAAAGCCCGTGATCTCCGTCCCGCAGTCAATTCCGAAGACGCGCATGTGCAGCCAGTTTAACGCAATGTGTAAACGCTCGCAGAACGCCGCCGCGGCCGGAACTTGAGACCACAGCCGCGGCGTCTCTGCGCGTCCACTTACTTGCGCACCGTCTTCAGGTCCAGCACAAAGCGGTACTTCACATCGCCCTTCACCACGCGCTCCCAGGCTTCCTCAATCTTGTCGAAGCTGGTCATCTCGATGTCCGAGACGATGCCGTGCTTGCTGCAGAAGTCCAGCATCTCCTGCGTCTCCGCAATGCCGCCGATGGCCGAGCCGGTGAACTGCTTGCGGCCAATCGCCACAGCGAACGCGGGAATCGCAACCGGCTCAGGAGGAATGCCCACCGTGCACATCGTCCCGTCGCGCTTCAGCAGTGACAGATAGGGCGCAACGTCGTGCGGAGCGGAAACGCAGTCGAGAATGAAGTCGAACGTGCCCGCATGCGCCGCGTGCCAGTCGGGCTCCTTCGTCAGAATCACTTCGTCCGCGCCCAGCTTCTTCGCGTCTTCCACTTTCGAAGCCGACGTAGTGAACTGCACCGTCTTAGCGCCGAAGGCATGCGAAAACTTCAGCGCCATGTGCCCCAATCCGCCCAGGCCCACCACGCCAATCTTCTTGCCCGGCCCCGCCTTCCAGTGCTTCAGCGGCGAATAAGTCGTAATGCCCGCGCACAGCAGCGGTGCGGTCGCCGCGGGGTCCAGGTTGCCCGGCACCTTCAGCACAAACGCTTCGTCGGCCACAATGTGCTCGCCATAGCCGCCAAAGGTCAGGTTGCCCTGCTTGTCGCGCGAGTTGTAGGTCCACACGCCTTCGTGCCGGTCGCAGTACTGCTCTTCGCCCGCCTTGCAACTTGCGCATTCGCGGCAGGAGTCAACCATGCAGCCAATCGCCGCGCGGTCGCCTACCTTGAACTTCTTCACCTCCGCGCCCACGTGCTTCACAATGCCCACAATCTCGTGGCCCGGCACCATGGGATAGTTCGCGTTGCCCCATTCATTGCGCGCCTGGTGAATGTCCGAGTGGCAGATGCCGCAGAACTCAATCTCGATGTGCACATCGTGCGGGCCGGGATCGCGATGTTCGTAGTCAAAAGGAGTAAGCGGGGTCGTCGCCGATTGCGCGGCGTAACCGTGTGTCTTGATCATGTCTGGGAATCTCCTTGCAGGTTCGTGACCAGCTTAATAGATGTGCGGCATGCTGCGAAGACGCAGTGTTTGCGCGCCTTTCGCAAGCTTCGAGTTAGTTCCAACTCCATCCCACGCAAAAAAGGCGCAGCCCGTTTGAGAGGCTGCGCCTGATTGTATTCCCGCTCGCGAAGCGCGGTCTACGCGCCCTGATTCAGCACCTTGGGCACCTCGACGCCCAGCGCCGTGGCCAGATCGTGCTGGTGCTCCTGCTCCTGCATGATGATGGTGCGCAGCTGCTCCGACAGCGCGTAGTGGCCCAGCGCCTCGGCCTGCTTCACCCGCCTACGATAGTTGTGGATGGTCTCCGTCTCATTCTCAAGATCGAAGCGCAGCATCTGCTCCGCCTTCTCGCTCAGCTTCACGGTCTTCGGCGTCGCCGTGGGCATGCCGCCCAGGTAGTCGATCTGGTCGGCGATGATGAGCGCGTGCTGCAGCTCCTGGGCCGCGTGCAGTTTCAACTCGGCCGCAATGTTCATCCACTGCGCGCCCTTCAGTACGTTGCTATAGACCGTGTAGGCAATAATCGCCTGATACTCACGCGCCAGGTCCTCGTTCAGCGCGTCGATCAGTTCACTTACAGCTTTCTGGTTGCTCTCTTTGGCTTTCTTATTGGCCATTCCTCGCTCCTCATGCGAGCCGTTCGTCCGGCTCGGCAGACAGCAACTTGGATGCCTCGCATCCGAAAGCCGTTGGCCTCGCAAACAATTCACGCCACAAACGCAACAACGGCCTGGGAGAGCTTCCCAGGCCGCTGCCGGTGATCTGTTGGGATTGGACTAAGGCCATCGCGCTGCCGCGAGTGCCAGTGACCCGGCCGGAACATCCTGGCCGCCGGGGCAAAGCTGGGGTCTGGGGCGCGATGCCCTAGGCCTCAGTCACCTCACGTACCGAACTACTGGAACAGTCATTTTGCATAGGCTGGATCATCCTCCTTTCCCGTGTAGGCATAACCTAAACCCACGGGGCCGCGGCGTCAAGCGGCTCATCGCCGGCTGCGCTTCTTGCTCTCGATGCGCGGCCAGTATTGAAACTCATCCGCATACAACTCGCCGCTCAGGTCGGCCACGCGCATCTGCATGCGCGCCTGCGCATCGGCCACGGCCTTGTTGTAGATCGCAGGCCCGACCTCTTCGAGAAAGAAATTCAGCAGCAATCCCGCCGGTAAATCGCCGATCGGCTCTGGCAGCTCTTCCCTGAAATACCGCTGAATCGACGCAATCGCATCCGCGCGCGCCCGCTTCGACAGTTCAATCGTGATCATCGTGAGAGGTCCTCACGACGAGGCTATACTGCGAGCCGCCCGGACACGCAGCAAGCGCATCCACTCAGGGCGAAAGACGCAGCCTAAGCCAGCGCCAGATTCAGGTTGTCGATCGCTTCATCAATCTCCGCGCGGCTCTTGAAGCCCACGGTCACGCAATCCACGCCCGCGTGCTGGAAGGCGAAGCGCATCGCGGCCTGGCGATCAGAGTGCTGCGTGAAGGTGCCGTCGCCGACCAGCTTCATGCTCACCACGCCCATGCCTTCGCTGTGCACCTGCTTCACATGCTGCACCACTTCCGGCACAATGCCGGGATTGCCATCGTCCGGCACCGGCCCGTCCATGCGCGTGCCGTTGTGGTTCATGCGGATCATCGCCACCTCAAGCCACTTGTTGCCGGGCATCTGGCGCAGCGCAGGCAGTCCATGCACCGACGCGCCGCGCGAGCGAATCGTCTTCTTCTCCTGCGCTTCCTCAATGCCTTCCTGCCAGCGCCGAGTATCCGCCACCCAGCTATCGCTGTGCTGATAGTGCAGCAGCATGATGTCGAAGTATTCCGTCTGCGACAAGCGCCGCATCTGGTCAAAGCGCTGCTTCGGATCGACGCCTTCGTCCGTCGTCACCTTATGCATCAGCACATAGCTCTCGCGCGGAAACGGCTTCAGCGCTTCGCCCAGCATCGCCGGCGTCATATAGGCCTCGGCCGTTTCATAGAACCGGATGCCGCGCTCATACGCGTACGCAATCAGCTTGCTGAACTCCTGCTGACCCAGCGCCGCCTGCACCTGGCCGTTGCTGCTGCCGGTGCCAAAGGCCAGCCGCGTCGTCGTCACGCCGGATTTTCCCAGCGTCACCATATCGGTAGCCGTGCGGCGCGTCGAGGCATGCAGGGGCAGGCTGCCCACGCCGACAGCAGTTCCGGCGGCAACAGTGGTCTTGATAAATTCGCGGCGAGTGTAGGGGCTCATGGTGTCTCCCGGCAAACCGAAGTCGCTCCGGCCCGATGCGGGAATGGTAGCACGGTTCTGATGCGGACATCACCAGCTATGCAGCCACTCGTCGTCGCGGCCAATGCGCACCGGCGCATGGAAGAGCTCACTCAGCCGCGGCTCGGTCAGCAGTTCGGCCCGCGGCCCGTCGCCCACAATCCGTCCGCCGCGCATCAGAATCACGCGCTCAACCTCCGGCAGAATGTCGCCGAGGTGATGCGTAACCAGAACAAGCCCCGTGCCTTCCTGCGCCAAACGCCGCATGGTTTCGCGCAGATCGCGCTGGGCTGCGAGATCCAGCGCATTCGAAGGCTCATCAAGGAGGAGCTGCCGCGGCCGATGCACCAGCGCCCGCGCAATCAGGATGCGCCGCTTCTCGCCTGCCGACATCTCGCCCACAAGCTGGCCCGCCAGCCGCGTTGCGTCGATGCGCTCCAGCGCCTCTGCCGCGCGGGTGCGCATCTCATCCGTTACATGAAGGTTCGGCCATAACGTGGACGCGGAAAAGAACCCTGCAATCACCGCGTCCAGCCCAGTCGTCACCGCGGTGCGCTCTCCGGGCAGGTCCGTACCCACCACGCCAAAGTGCTTGCGCAGCTCGGTCAGGTCCCAGCGCTCGCGGCCAAAGATGCGCACCGTCATCCCCGGCTGCACCATGGGATAAATCTGGCAGGTGATGGTGAGAATCAGTGTGGACTTGCCGCAGCCGTTCGGCCCCAGAATCGCCACATGCTCGCCCGCGCGAATCGTCAGGTTCACATCGTGCAGCACAATGCGCTCACCGCGCGCCACATTCACGTTCTGGAGTTCAAGAAAGCCGGAATCCGGCGAAGAAGAATCTGGGCTGGAAGAGAAGGTCGTCATGAATGGCCTGCACCATCCACTTTACCGGACTGGAACGAGACAAAAGTCTCGCATCGTGTGAGTCCGCTCTAACCGGAGACCGCGCGTCCGCTCGCCTTGCTTTGATACATCAACGAATCGGCGCGCGCGATCAGGTCCGCCCGCGTTTCGCCCGGCTGCACCAGCGTTGCGCCAATAGAGATCTGCAAGGTAATCCGCTTGCCCGACCCGGTGGGAATCGCCGCGTCGGCAATGGTCGCCGCGCAGCGCTTGGCCAGCGCGTCCAGCGTCTTGCGGCTCACGTGGTGCGCCACCGCCACAAACTCGTCGCCGCCCCAGCGGCCCACCACATCGGTCGGCCGGAACGACGATGCCAGCGTCCCGCCCGCCTCGCGCAGCACACGGTCGCCGCATCCGTGGCCGAAGGCATCATTGATCTGCTTGAACTGGTTCACATCCAGCAGCAGCACGCCGAACGACTTGTTGCGCAGCGCATAATCTTCGATCGCCGCGTCCAGAGACATCTCGACAAAGCGTCGATTGGGCAGCTGCGTCACAACATCGAGGTAAGCGATGCGCCGCATCTCTTCCATCGTCCGCCGCGCTTCGGTCTGCGCCGAGCCGTCGCTGAAAATCTCAACCGCGCCCACAATCGCGCCGGTGCCATCGCGCATGGGCTGCACCCGCACCAGCACCGGAACCCTGCGCCCCTCCTTGTGCTGCACGTAGACCACCGCCTCGCGCGCGCGTCCATCTGAAATGCAGGCCGAGAGCGGGCAGGCCGTGCGGCGCAGCGGCCGTCCGCCGTCGTCAACATGGCGCAGGACATCGTCCGGGCATCGCCGCCCCATCACCTCATCGGAGCTGTATCCGGTGAGCCGGTGCGCTCCCGCGTTCCAGTAGAGAATCTTCCTCTCGCGATTGACGAAGTACACGCCATCGCTCATCGTGTCGAGAAGTTCCTTATGGAAGTCTGGTCCCGTCGGCATCATGCGAAACGTCGCTCCACCGGATCTCGGGGCCTGGATGTTGTTAGGGGCATACTGCGCAGCGTGCCGAAGGGAAGGGGCCCAGATCCGTACTCGTGCTTGACTACTCTATCGTTCACAATTGGGAAAACCTTTAGGCTTTGCGCTGCTCCAACGGTGCTATATCGCGTGTGCGATCCCACTTAAGCATCAAGTCCGGCTCGCGTGAGCCGTTCCGGCACGGTAATCTGAAAAATGAAAACAGTTTCCTGTGGGCTTGAAGGGTCTCTATTCATGAGTGAGGTGTCTGAGTTTTTGGTTCCGCGCGGCTTTCGCTTCGGCACCGCCAAGGCCGGTCTCAAAGCAAGCGGTCGTACTGATTTCGCACTGATCGTCGCTGACACTGCCGCCAGCGCCGCGGCAGCCTTCACCGCCAATCGCGTCATCGCCGCTCCCCTCAAGATCGACAAGCAGCATCTCAAGGCCACCGGCGGCCGCGTGCGCGTGGTGGCCATCAACGCGGGCAACGCCAACTGCGCCGTGGGCCAGGCCGGCATCGACGCCGCCAACGCCGTCTGCGCCGCCGCTGCCCAAGCCTTCGCCTGCGCACCCGAAGAAGTCTTCCCTTCCTCCACCGGCATCATCGGCGTGCCGCTGCCCGCGGAAAAACTCATCGCCGCGCTGCCCGCGCTGGCCGCGCAGATTGGCCCAGCCAGCGATCACTTTCAGCAAGTGGCGCAGGCCATCCTCACCACTGACAAGGTGGAGAAGACCGCTTTCGCGCGCTTCGACGTCGAGGGCCGCGAAGTCCGCATCGCCGCGTTGGGCAAGGGCTCGGGCATGATCCATCCCCAGCTTGTGCCCCACGCCACCATGCTCGTCTACATCATGACCGACGCGGTCATCGGCCCCGCCATCCTCGATCAATATCTACGCGAGGCCGTTGACGTCAGCTTCAACCGCATCTCCGTAGACGGGGACACCTCCACCAACGATACGGTGCTGCTGCTTGCTTCCGGCGCAAGCGGCGCGGTCGTCGGCCCGGAAAATGCCGAGTTCGCCGCCGCGCTCACCCAGGTCTGCACCTCGCTCGCCCGCCAGATCGTGGCCGACGGCGAGGGCGTCACCCATGTCGTCGAGCTCCGCATCGAAGGCGCGTCCACTGACGGCGAAGCCCTGCGCGTCGCCAAGGCTATCGCCCATTCGCCGCTCATCAAGACGGCCTGGGCTGGCAGCGATCCCAATTGGGGACGCCTCATCGCCGCCATCGGCTACTCCGGCGCGCTCATCGATCCCGACCGCATCGACATCTGGTTCGGCGATCTGCCCATCTGCGCCAACGGCGGCCGCGCCCCGAGCTTTGACGAAACCGCCGCGCATGCCTACCTGCAGCAGCCCGAGTTCTCCATCCGCATCCAGCTTCATCAGGGCAGCGCGCGTTGCGTCTTCTGGACTACCGACCTGACCCACGAATACGTCAGCATCAACGCCGACTACTCCACCTAGACCCTGGACCCGACCCACGACGATCCCGATCGGAAACCCGATCGAGAAAAGGACCCGAACGTTGATATCGCGCGAGAAGCTGCTTGAGCTGTATACCGCGATGATGAAGTGCCGCATGCTCGGCGAGCGCGCCGGCATCGACGCCACCGAAGCCCTATGGGAAGCGGCCTACGCCGCACTCGCGCTCGACCTGCAGGCGCGCGACACCGTGGCCGCAGCCGCTGGCGCACCGTTCGCGCGCGCGGTCCGCGGAGGCTCGCTGCCCAAAGCTCTCGCGGCGCTCGGCAGAAAAACCCGCGCCCTCGATCCGCTCACCACCGCCACGGCTTCCGCACGTGCCCACAAGGCTGCGAAGTCCACAAATCTAGCCATCGCCTTCTGCGGCGACACCCAGACCACGCCCGCGCAATGGAAGAAGACCCTCACTCAGGCCAGCCGCGGACTTCCCGTCATCTTCGTCTCGCTGCGCACTGCAGGCGCCGCGCTCGCCTTCGTTCCGCCGGCCAACAAGCCGGAAGCCCTCGCCTACGGCGTCCCGCTCATTACCGTGGACGGTGCCGATCTGGTGGCCATGTACCGGGTTGCCAGCGAATCTTTTTCCCGCGCGCGCCTTCGGCGCATCTCAACATTAGTGGACTGCGTTCTCGAGCCCGGCTCCGACCCTGTCGGCATCATGGAAACCTGGCTCGCGGCGCGCGGAACCTTCACCCCGGCGGTGCGGCGCAAAGTGCGCGCGGCCATCGCCCGCGACCTCAGCGCGAATACGCCGTAGGCGATTCGCCAAGCCCGGCCCGCGTTGCTCCGCATCATCTTCATCGCCGGTACTTTGGACTCGCCACCCGGTGGCGAGTGAATGGTAGAGTGAATCCTATGACGTCGCGCCTTCGTCTGGCCGTGTCTCTTTGCGTGCTCGCCGGAATCTCCCTCGTCGCCTCCGTCTCCGGCCAGGTTCAGCCGGATGCCGGCCGCCCGGAGCCCGATTGCGAGCTCTCCGCGATGGACTCCCCGTACATCCCTGTCGATAGCTGGGTCTATCCCGCCGTGCTGCGGCTTTACTCGCTCGGCTTTCTCGACAACGTTTTTCTCGGCATGCGCCCCTGGACCCGCGCCAGCGTGAGCAATATGCTCGACGAGGCTGGGGCGCGCATCGAAGACGCCGATCCCGGCCCCGCCACCGACCAGGCGCAGGACATTTATGACGCCCTCAATCGCGAGCTGAATCCCGAGGTCGAAGGGCCCTGCGGCAGCTTCCAGGGCAAGTCGCGCATCGAGTCGGTCTACAGCGTGCTGCGCGGCATCAGTGGCACGCCGCTCAACGACAGCTTCCACCTCGGCCAGACTGTCATCAACGACTACGGCCGCCCCTACGAGAACGGCTTCGACTCCGACACCGGCGCCAGCGGCTATCTCTCCGCCGGCCGCTTCCTGCTCTACGCGCGCGGCGAGTTTCAAGGCGCGCCCTCGGCCACTGGTTATTCCACCGGCCTCGCCGACACACTCTTCGCCATCGACTACCCGGCGCTCAACAGTCCGGTCTATCCGCAGGCCACCATCCCCTTGGGACCCATCTCGTCCATCACCCGTGGCCGCTGGCTTGAGGCATACGTCTCCGCGCACGTGCTGAATCACGAAATTTCCTTTGGCAAGCAGGACAACTGGTACGGGCCCGGCCTCGGCGGCGGCATGGCCTACTCCAACAACGCGGAGAACATGTACTCATTCCGCATCAATCGCGTGGAGCCGCTGCACATTCCCGGTCTGTCTTACATCACCGGCCCCTTCCGGTACGACTTCATGGTCGGCGCTCTGCATGGCCACACCGAAGTGCCCAACCCGAACTATCCCGGTCCCGATCAGCCCAATGTCTACAACGCGGGCAATCCCTGGATGCACGCCGAGAAGGTCAGCTTCCGCCCCACCGAGAATCTCGAGTTCGGCTTCGAGCGCAGCGTCATCTGGGGCGGTGCGGGCCATGCGCCCATCACTCTCCACACTTTCCTCAAGAGCTTCTTCAGCTTCGCCTCGCCCACCGCCGCTGTGAAAGAGGGCCGCGACGATCCCGGCGCGCGCTTCGGCGCATTCGACTTCTCCTATCGCCTGCCCTACCTGCGCAAGTGGCTCACGCTCTACAGCGATTCCGAAGTCCACGACGATGTGTCGCCCATTGATGCGCCGCGGCGCGCCGCATGGCGGCCCGGCATCTATCTCTCCCATTTCCCCGGCGTGCCCAAACTCGATCTGCGTGTCGAAGCCGCTACCACTGACCCGCCTGTCTCCACCAGCACCGGCGGCGTCTTCATGTACTACGAGGCGATCCAGCGACAGGGCTACACCAACAACGGCAACCTGATTGGGGATTGGATGGGCCGCGAGGCCAAGGGTGGCCAGGCATGGCTCACCTGGCACCTGAGCGGCAATGAGTGGATTCAAGTGAACGCGCGCAATCAGAAAGTCGCCAAGGACTTTGTCCCCGGTGGCACCACGCTCAATGATGTGGGGGTTCAGGCGGTCAAGCGCATCGGCCGGGACTTCTCGATCGATGGCCGCTTCACGGTGGAGCACTGGAAGGCGCCGGTTTATCCCACCGGCACGCCCCTCTATCCGGCGCCGAACAACACGGTGACCACCACGACCATTCAGCTCACGTGGTTTCCGCAGCGCAAGGTCAGCTTCTAGGTTCTCGTCTTAAACGGCAAATTCGCGCGGGTAGAGTCCCTTTTCCAGCAGCACGTCCGGATCTTCCAACGGCACCACCAGGCGCGAGCCGCAGGTGCTGCAGCCCCAATGCGCCGCGCAAAGATGCCACGCGAAATACACCACGCCCGGAATGACGAACAGGCACAGCAGCAGCAAGCCCCGCCGCATAGAGCCGCCACGCACGTAGCGGGCAAGTCCGACTGATTGACATTTGGTGCAGCAAACAGCCTCTTCCATAAAAGCCTCGGACTTGCAGGATACCTGTCTTATGGAGAAGCTCTATCACCCGTTTTGGGGATCAACATTACTTTGGAGAGGGAGCGGAATGCCGCTTCAGCGTTAGTCGCGCGCTTACTTGGCGCGCGGATGGGTGCGGTCGTAGACCTGCGTCAACTGCGCCGATGTGAGCTGCGTGTAGCGCTGCGTCGTCGACAGCCGCTCATGCCCCAGCAGCTCCTGGATCGCGCGTAGGTCCGCGCCTTCCTCCAGCAGATGGGTCCCGAACGCATGCCGCAGCGTATGCGGATGCACATCGGATGAGAGCCCCCGCACAACCGCAATGCGCTTCACAATGCGGCCCACGCTGCGCGTCGTCAGCCGCGCCTCGCCGCCGGCGTTGGCAAGCCCACGCAGCCGCAGATTCAGAAACAGCGCCGGCGTCGTCTTCGCCGGGCCGTCCATCGCCGCCAGTCGCGCCGTGCGCTCCGCAAGATACGCGCGCAAGGCCTCCGCCGCCGCATCGCCCAGCGGCACGTAGCGTTGCTTTTGCCCCTTGCCGCGCACCAGGATCGCCTCGTTGGCCCAGTGAATGTCTTTCAGGTTCAGCCCGGTCAGCTCCGCGTTGCGCATGCCGCAGCCGTAGAGCAGCTCCACAATCGCGCGATCCCGCGCTGGCCAGCTTGCGGCATCGTCGCCCACCGTATCCACCACGCGATTCAACTGCTCGATCGACGGCACCCGCGGCAGATGCTTGGGCAATTTCGGCGTCGACACCAGCGCCGCCGCATTCTTCTCCACATAGCCGGTGCGCGCCAGCCATTTGAACCAGCTTCGAACCGCCGCCAGCGCCCGCGCTGCCGAGGCCTTCGACAACCCCCGCGCATACAGCGTTCCCAGATACGCGCGAATGTGCGTGTGCTCAACGCGCTCCACGCCCTCATCGCTGCCCAGTTCTTCCGAGATATACGCCGCAAATCCCAGCAGCTCGCGTTCATACGCGCGCAGCGTGTGTATCGAAGACCCGCGCTCATTGCGCAGCACGCGCAGATAATCCGCCACCAGCGCGCCCAGCGAAACCGTCGCCGTGCTCATGCGGACTCCTTGCGCGGCATCGGTTCTTCTTCATGCAAGTCCAGATGCGCGTCGGTCTCCGTGTGCTGCGGCCGTGCCGCCGCGCGCGGATGATGCTGCCGATGCACCGCCTTCAACCGTCCCAGCGCCAGGTGCGTATACACCTGCGTCGTCGAAATGTCCGCATGGCCCAGCAGCGTCTGCACGCTGCGCAAATCCGCGCCGTGCTCCACCATGTGCGTGGCGCAGCTGTGCCGCAGCATGTGCGGACTCGCCGAAGCATTTGCCGCCTTTACCAGGTGCCACACCCACTGCCGCGTCAGCGGCATGCCGCGCAGCGAGAGAAACAGCCGCGCCGCATCCGGCCGCGCGCCAGCCCTGCGGCCCGTACTGATCCGCGCCAGATGCGGCCGTCCCTCGCGCACATACGTCTCAATCGCCTCCAGCGCCGAGCGCCCCAGCGGAACAATGCGTTCCTTGTCACCCTTGCCGCGCACCATCACGCGCCCCGCATCGAAGGCCACATCGCTTGTCGCCAGCGCCGTCACCTCCGACACGCGCAGCCCGCCCGCATACAAAATCTCCAGAATCGCGCGATCCCTCAGCGCCGTCGCCCGCGCCAGTGGATGCGTCGCCGCCAGCGCCGCGCGCTCCAGCATCTCCGTCACTTCCGGCTCGGCCAGCGACTTGGGCAGCACCTTCCACGCCTTGGGCGACTCGATATTCACAGTTGGATCGTGATCGACGCGCTTATCCAGCAGCAGCCATTTGTAAAAACCGCGCAAACAGCTCAGCTTGCGCGCCGCCGAGCGCGAATCCACATTATGCGTGCGCAGATGCTCAAGGAATCCGGCCACTTCCTTCTGCCGCGCCGTCGCCAGCACCGCATCGCGCTCTTCCAGAAACTCCGCGAAGGTCTTCAGGTCGCTATCGTAGGCCTCGCAGGTCAGCGGACGCAGCCCTTTTTCCACCCGCAGATACAGTTGATAGTCGGTCAGGAGCGCGCGATTGCCCGGAGTGGCCACTGCTTTAATTATCGGTGCGCGTCGCATGCCACACCGGCCGCCGCGCCGATTGCCGAACCACGTTCATCAAGGAATCAAACCCCGCAACAGCACGAAAGTATCCCCGTCCTGCGCGCACCTTTCTTGTCACCACGCCTTAACACGATCTTCATCCGCATCACGCACCATCAGGTCATTCGCATTACCCAACTGGATGCATCCATCCCCCGCAGCGTGCACATTCAGGCCCTAATCGGCGAAAATGGAGATGATTACCTTTTGAACGGAATTGAGGAAGAGTTGACGACGACACAGCTGCAAATCACCAAATGGACGCCCGCCGAATTCGAACGGCTGGTGCTCGACGCCGCGCCGCGCGTGGCCGTTTTCGATTGCGATGGAACCATCTGGGGCGGCGACGCGGGCAAAGGCTTTTTGGATTGGTCTCTCGAGCAGGGGCTCGTCTCCCGCTCCACCGCCGACTGGATCGACACCCGTCACCGCGCCTACCTGGCCGGTACGGTGAGCGAACTTCAAATCTGCGGCGAAATGGTGCAGATCTACGCCGGCCTGCGCGAACAGGAGATGCAGTCCGCCGCCGCGCGCTACGTGGAGGAGTTCATCCACCCTCACATCTTCCCTGAGATCGCCTCGCTGCTCGATCGCCTTGCCAAAGCTGGCGTCGAGCTCTGGGCCGTCAGCTCCACCAACAAGTGGGTCATCTCCGAGGGCGTGCGCGCGCTCGGTATCCCTTCGGCCCGCGTCATCGCCGCAGAGGTCGCCGTCCTCGAGGGCGTCATCACCGACACCCTGGTCGACGTGCCCACCGACGAAGGCAAGGCTGCCTCGCTCAAACGCGTGGGCCTGCCCAGCCCCGATGCGGTCTTCGGCAACTCCATCCACGATCTGGCCATGCTCGCGATCGCCAAAAATCCCTTCCCCGTCAACCCCTCGCCGGCCCTGCTTGAGGCGGCCGCGAAAAACGGCTGGGGCTACTTCCGCCCGCATACGGCCGAGGGCATCGACGCAGCGGTCGCGGGCGAGTAGCCTGCGGCCCTGTCAACATCCCATCCGCCACCTTTTCATCCCGCCAAACTCTTCATCCCGCTAATCTTGCGCCCCAGGACGCCGGGTTGCGATTACACTGAAAGGGTGGAAGAGGGCCAGAACCAACCCAACCCGCGGCCGGCCGGACCCGCCCTTCGTTTTGTGGCGGCCGCGCTCATCATCCGCGGCGGCGAAGTGCTGATCTGCCAGCGCCGGCCCGACCAGCCCATGGCCCTGCAGTGGGAGTTTCCCGGCGGCAAGATCGAGACCGGCGAAAGCCCGGAGCAGGCGCTGGCACGCGAGCTCGATGAAGAGCTCGGCATCACCGCCAAAGTCGGAGCCCGCGTCACCCACATTCGCCACAACTACCGCCATGGAGGCGCCGTCGACCTGCAGTTCTTCGCGGTGCATGAGTTTGACGGCGAGCTCGAGAACCGCATCTTTCAGCAGCTCAAATGGGTCCGCCTGGAAGAGCTGACCGGCTACGACTTTCTCGCCGCCGACCGCAATCTCATCAAGGATCTCGCTGCCGGAAAGCTTCTTTAGCGGCTACCACTCCCCGTCCACCGGCTCCAGGCACCCATACCAGCTCACGATCTTCCCATCCGGTCCAACGCGCGGTGCCCCTCGTGCCCGCACCTGTTTCCAGGGCGACTTGGGCGACCGCCGCACCCGATACGACGTGTCGATCGGCTCCTTGGTGGTAAAGCTCCGCTGCATTGCCTGTTTGGTTGGCTCCACATCGTCCGGATGCAGAGAATTCAGCCAGCCGAAATCGCGCCACTCATCATCCGTGGTTCCCGTAATCTCTTTCCAGCGATGGCTCACCGCCAGCGCGCGGCCCGCGGGGTCAATAATCCACGGAATCTGCGGCAGCAGCTCCAGCATGTAGCGGAAGTGCTCCTCGCTCTGGCGCAGCGCATCCTGGGCCTGCTTCATCGGCGTAATATCCATCAACGCCACCGACACGCCCACCACTTCCCCCACCTCGTCCCGCGCCGGCTCATACGACAGCAGAATCGCCATGCCGCCATTCGGCCCAACCGCCGGTTTGGTCAGCTCGATGCCCGCCACCGATTTCCCCTCCAATGCCGCCCGGATAAGCGGTTCCACCTGGGGAAAGAACTCGGGGATCATCTCGGCCACGGTGCGGCCCAAATGCTCGATCATCGGCCGCCCATTCATGTTCGCCAGTTGCCGGTTCAGCTGCACGTAGCGCATCTCGCGATCCAGAAACGCCAGGCCCACCGGCGCGCCGTCATACACGGCCTGCAGCTGCGCCAGCCGCTGCGAGGGCAGCCAGTCGAGGCTGCCCGAGGATTCCCTGCTCATGCCCCCGGCCAGCATTCCGGCCGCAACCTTCGGCGCGGGCCGCGCAATCACCGCGGCAATCTCCTCGGCCGGCATGGGCTTGCCATACAACCAGCCCTGGCCCAGTTCACAGCCCATCCAGTGCAGCATCTCCACCTGCTCAACGCTCTCCACACCCTCGGCAACCGTGCTCAGCCCCAGACTCAGACCCAGCCCCACCACCGCGGCCACTATCTTGCGGCTGTCGCGCCGCTCCGTCATCAGGCTCACAAAGCTGCGGTCCACCTTCAGGCTGTCAAAGGGCAGAAGCTGCAGTTGCGCCAGGCTCGAGTAGCCGGTGCCAAAGTCATCCAGAGCCAGCTTGCAGCCCAGGTCCTTCAGCCCCGCCACAGTTCGGCGCGCGCGGCCCAGGTCATTGGCCAGAGCGCTCTCGGTAATCTCCACCGTCAGCCTGTCGAGTGGAAAGCTGCATTCCTTTGCCAGCGTGTCAATCTGTTCGGGCAGGTTCACGTCGTGCAGTTGCACCGGCGAAATGTTCACGGACAGGCGCAGGCGCTTGGAGAGCGGGCCCAGGGCGCAGAATCCCTGTCGCAGCAGCGATTGCGTCAGGTGCCCTATCCATCCGTCGCGCTCGGCAATGGGAATGAACTCGACCGGCGGAATCAATCCATATTGCGGATGACGCCACCGCGCCAGCAGCTCGAAGCCCTGCAGCTCACCGCTGCGCAGATTCACGATCGGCTGAAAATACGGGAGAAATTCTTCGCGTTCGATGGCCCGGTCGATATGCTGACGTTCGAATACCATGGCCGCTCACCGTCGCTGGAAATGAGTCGGATTATACGCCACGGCCAAACTAACTGGAATCAATCTCTGTATATAGGGTAATTATATCCGCGCGAGCGCATATGTTCCGCTCCCCCCGGTCCCGCGGCCCACCCGCTCAATGCCCCGGAATCATCCCCCACAGCATCACCAGCGTCATGCCAATCACGATGATGCTCGTGGCCCAGGCAATCACATTCCAGAGGCGCGAGTTCTTGTGGTCGCCCATCAGGTCTTTGCGATTGATGAGCATCAGCATCAGAATGATCACCACCGGCAGCAGCACGCCGTTCAACACCTGCGACAAAATCGCCACGTTGATCAGCTGCGTATCCGGCAGCAGCAGCACCGTCACCGCGCCGCCCGCTATCAGCAGCGTGTAGAGCCAGTAGAAAAACGGCGCTTCCTTGAAGCTCTTGTCCACGCCCGACTCAAGCCCAAGTCCCTCGCAGACCGTGTACGCCGTTGACAGTGGCAGAATCGACGCCGCGAACAGCGACGCATTGAACAGCCCGAAGGCGAACAGCACAAACGCGAAATCGCCCGCCAGCGGCCGCATCGCTTCGGCTGCGTCGCTCGCCACCTGGATCGCGCCCATGCCGTGCACGTAGAGCGTGGCCGCGCAGGCCACCACAATGAACCACGCCACAATGTCGGTAAACAGGCTGCCCACCACCACGTCGATCCGCGAGGCCGCGTAATCCTTCACGCGAATCCCCTTCTCCACAATCGACGACTGCAGATAGAACTGCATCCACGGAGCAATCGTGGTGCCCACCACGCCAATGGCCATGTAGATGTACGCCTTGTCGCGCCACACCTTTTCTTCCGGCAGTTTGATGGTCGCGCGCAGCGCCTCGCTCCAGCTGGGCTGCGACAGCACGCCCGCAAAAATGTAGGCGATATACACCAGCGACGCCAGGAGGAAGATTTTTTCCGTGCTCTTGTAGTCCCCGCGGAACACCAGAAACCACACCAGCGCCGCGCAGATGGGCACCGAGAGGAACTTCGACACGTGGAACAGATGCAGCGAGCCCGCGATGCCGATGAACTCCGTCACCACGTTGGTGTAGTTCACCACCACCAGCGCCACCATCAGCAGAAACGTGAGGCGCAGCCCGAACTCTTCGCGGATCAGATCGCTCAGACCCTTGCCCGTGACCACGCCCATGCGGGCGCACATCTCCTGCGTCACAATCAGCGCCAGCGTGATGGGAATCATCATCCACAGCAGGCTGTAGCCGTACTGCGCGCCTGCCTGGGAGTAGGTGAAAATTCCGCCGGAATCGTTATCCACGTTAGCGGTAATAAATCCGGGGCCGAGCACGGCCAGAAACAGCAGTATCCGGATTCGCCAGCGCTTCCACATCCGTGCGGGTTCCTAAGGTGGGGTCATGTTCCTGTCAGTTCTCCCTGACCATAGCAGGCCGGGGCGCGCCGAGGCTAACCCCGCACGCAATCTCATCTCGCATCGTAGAGTTCTTGTGATTATCTTGGTACTTTGGTAGATTAGTACCTATGGCGCACGAGAAACCCAGCCGCGAACCCATCGAAGTCGAGCGCATCCAGACCGGCGTTCGCCTTGAAAAACGCATGCTCAAAGTCCTCAAGGCCGTCGCCGAGCTCAAGGACATGACCCTCGGCGATCTGCTCGAAGGCATCGTCCTCCACGCCTTCGAGGGCAAAGCCGCCTTCGGCCCGCAGACCATCAAGGAGATCGAGCAATTCCGCACCCTCTATGGCATGACCCTGCGCGCCGCGGACAGCCACAACCTGAAGGAGCGCAAACGATGAAAGCCCTCATCCTCTTCTGCGCGCTGGCCACCGGCGCAGCCGCGCAAACCGCGCCGGAGCCCCTGATGCACACCCAGACCACCTTCACCCTCAACGTCCATGCGCCCTACCAAAAGGCCCTGCCTCTCTTCGGCCCTGAGGGCGAGCGCGCCTGGGCCGGCAAGCACTGGGATCCGCAGTTCGTGTGGCCCCAGCCCGCGCACGATGTCGAAGGCGCGGTCTTCACCATCCAGCACGGCCCCTTCACCGCCGTCTGGGTCAACACCGCCTTTGACGCCGCGACCGGCCATCTGCAATACGTCTACGTCATCCCCGCAATCATGGCCACCACCATCGACCTGCATCTCCGCGCCGACGGCGCATCCACGCACGTCTCCGTCACCTACACCCGCACCGCCCTCACGCCGGAAGGCAACGACCACGTCGAAGCCATGACCGAAGCCGACCGCACCGCAGGCGTGGACTGGCAATATGGCATCGACACCTGGCTTGCCGCACATCCTTAGTGGCACATTGCCAAACCGAGCCGCGATGCTGAAAATGCCCTAGAGCGTCCGCGGCATTTCTTGTGGCGCCATCTTTTCGTCGCACCATCTTTTTTTGCCAATTCAGGAGTCGCCATGTCCGCCAACGATTCGAATCCGCCCGCACCCACACGCCGCCGCATGCTCGGTGCCATCGCCTCTGTCGCCGGCGCCTCCACGCTGCTCGCCGCCTCGTCGGCCGCCGCACAGCCGCCCGCACAAGCAGACGCCCCGACACCCGAAGAGCTTTTCGCCCCCGCGCGCCTGCGCAGCTATAAGGCCCGCCGCTCCTCAAGCTGGGACCGCACCGGCGGCAACGCTGACGCCATTCCCATCGAGCCCGGCAAAGAAGCTGTCCTCCTCGACACGACCGGCGCGGGCGTCGTCACCCACATCTGGTTCACCATCGCCACGGACGACGCGATGCACCTCAAGAATCTCGTTCTCCGCGCATGGTGGGACGGCGAGCGGACACCATCGATCGAAGTCCCCATCGGCGATTTCTTCGGCCTCGGCCTCGGCGAGTACTTCACCTATCAGTCGCAGCTCCTCGCCGTCGCGCCCGCCAAGGCCCTCAACGCCTACTTCAAAATGCCCTTCGCCTCCGCCGCGCGCATCACCGTCACCAACGACGGTCCCATCCGCACCGACAGCTTCTACTTCGCCATTGATTACATCGAGCTGCCCTCGCTCCCCGCCAACCTCGGCCGCTTCCACGCGCAATACCGTCAGGCAGCGCCCTGCAAGGGCACAACCAACAACTGGATGCACAACGGCGATCCCGCCGCCAACGACGCCAAGAACCTGAGCGGCGACAACAACTATGTTTTTCTTGAGGCCGCAGGCCGCGGCCACTTTGTCGGCGTTACGCAGTCCGTGCTGCAGAACCAGGACGGCTGGTTTGGCGAGGGCGACGACATGATCTTCATCGACGGCGACACCGCGCCCACCATCAACGGCACCGGCACCGAGGACTATTACAACGGCGCATGGGATTTCTACGGCCAGCCCTTCGGCTACGCCCACAACGGCGCGCCCTACATCGTCGATCCGGAGCGCATTGGCGGCCGCTACGGCCTCTACCGCTGGCACACCGAGAGCCCGATCCCCTTCGAGAAATCGATCCGCGTCACCATCGAGCACGGCCACGCCAACTCGCGGTCGGACAATTTTTATTCAACCGCCTACTGGTATCAAACCGAGCCGCACGCGCAGTTCCCCACACTGCCCAAAGCAGAAGCGCGCATTCCGCACGTCATGGCCGTAGGCGGTCCCGGCGCGGAACCCATCAAAGGCTAGAGAGCAGGGTTTGAGAGCAAGGAGAGACAGAAGGATTAAGCGAGCGCGGTGAGCGGAATGGGCTCGTCAAAATAAGCCTCGACCGCGACGGGCTCTTGCGCCACCGGCTCCGCTGCAACTTCAGCCTCGCCAAGCAGCGTCCGCACCACGTGCACGGCAGAGTAGGCCGTCTCGCCCGGCGCAAGAAACTGCACCACCGAGTTCAGATCGTCGCCCACCGTCACCAGCGCGGGCTCGGCCGCCGCGTCCTTGCGCGTCTGCGCGTGGCCAATGTTGGCCAGCAGCGCATTGCACAGGCACTTGCGTCCCACGGTGTTGGCAATATCGCCGCCCTTGGCCACATAGGTCGCCACCGGCTCTGACGCACACCGATATCCAATACCGCCCTGCGGCGTGGCATAAGGCTCCCGCAGATAGCCCAGATCGCAGACGCGCTTCCGCGCCTGATACACGCCCTCATCGGACGAAGTCCCGTTCAGCTGCGCCACCTTAAAGGGGAATCCGGTCGGCGAGGCCAGCGGATCGGTAAACACCTTGCCGGTGCCCGCCACAGCCTGCCCAATCAGTGTCTTCTTTAGGTCGGGCCGCATGCCCGACTCTTCACTGAACGCAAACGCCGTGCCCACCTGGATGCCCGCCGCGCCCACTTCCTGCGCCTCGCGCAGCTTTTCCGCGCTGCCATAGCCGCCAGCCAGCCAGAACGGCACGCCCAGCGCGCGCAGCTCTTCCATGTTCACCACATCGCGCTGCCCATAGATCGGCTCGCCCGTCTCGCTCAACTGCAGCTTGCCGCGCGGCGGCGCATTGTGTCCGCCCGCCGTGGGGCTCTCGATCACCAGGCCATTCACTTTGCCGCTCGCCCGGCGCAGCATCGTGGTCGCCAGTGTGTTCGACGAAACAATCGCCAGAAAATTCGGCCGCTCCAGCTCCGGCAGCGGTCCCTCGGCATAGTCCGCCGGGTCAAACCGCATCATCGTGTCCTGCTCAAGGCTCGCGCCAGCCACCGCCAGCTTGTACTCCGCGGGCCGGTGCTGCGCATAAGCGTCCAGCACTCCGGGAATATGCAGCGGAATGCCCGCGCCCATCAGCACGTAGCCCACGCCCGCCAGCATCGCGCCATAGATCGACGCCAGATGCGGCAGCTGCACCTTCTCCAGAAAATTCACGCCCACCTTATTGATGTGTCCCTCGCGCGCGAGAAAGACCTCCACAAAATTCGACACCATGCACAGCTCCAGCAGCTTGCGCGGCTCAATGCGCTGGTGCATGGGAATGTTGGGATACGGTGTTCCGCTGGGTTTGCCGCCGGGCACAAAATAGTCGTTCCAGATGCGCCGCGCCATCTCAGGAAACGGAAACGCCTCCAGCCCCTTGCGCATCTGGCCATCCTCGTCGCCGTCAGCCAGTCGCCGCACAAACAGCGAGTCCAGCGCCGTGCCCGACACGACACCCAGTTGCCCCAGGCGCGAGACCGTGTTCGCCAGCCGCCAATTGGACACGCCGACGCCCATCCCACCCTGAATAATCTTTGGGAGCTGGAACATACACCGATTGTTTCACAGATTGTGGATTTCTTCGCCCCCGGCATACGCGGCGTCACCCGCCGGAGTACCATGCGGTGCCCCGCAGCCGGACAACCGGGTCAGGGGGTATTCCCGAACGACTGTTCCATCCCCGCATAAAAGGCCAGAAATCCGCAAATCAGCACGTTGATCAGGATTCCCACCACGATGGCGGCACGCTGTTCCGGAGCCAGGGGAATGATGTTGCCCGCCATCTGATCGGCGATCAGCCACACTGTCGCGCGCAGCGCCGACGCGCCCGACATGAACATAGCGCCCCATCGCGCACGCCCGTCCCGGCGCAGCCATCGCCAGCCAATGACCGAATAGAGGATGGCTACGATATAAAACAACGCTTCCGGCGGCAGCTCGTGCGAAAACGGGTCGAATCGCGTCGAAATATAGACCGCCGTATCTGACTCCGGCGAAATGCCGACGATAAGCCCAAAGGTCAGCGCCACCGCCGCGCGAAAAAAGCAGTAGCCGATAAAGATCTTGATCGGCAGCGGCATCTCCGACCCCTTGCGCGGTTTGCTGCGCTCCCGCAGCGTCTCCACATGCTCCGGCATCGCCATGGGAGGGCGCACATTGCCCTTGATCTCAATAGCCATTGGTCCTCCAGCCCGCGACGGGGCGGCGATCAGCTCCGGCCATCACCGCCAGAGGAGTGCGGGGAGTTATGCCGTCTGAGAAAGCGAGAGTAACACAGGAATAAGTCGGAGTTACAGCTTTTCCCTGAGGAAAGCGATGATATGGTCGGCGTGCACCACGCCCACCATCCGATTTTGGGAATCGACCACCGGCAGCGCGTGCAGGTTGTACTTGTCGAACATCTCCGCCAGCTCGTTCTGATGCATCTCCGCCGGGCAGCTCAGGAATCGCGGCTCGGCCAGCACCGCCAGCCGCGTCTCCGGGTGCGCCATCACCATCCGCGCCAGCGGAATGGTGCCCTTCAGATTCTGCTTTTCATCCAGCAGGTAAATCTCCGTCACGCTCTCCGGGTCGCCGTCGAAGGTCCGCAGCGCCTGCACCGCCTGCGCCACGGTCGCTTCCAATCCCACGGCCACAAAGTCCGTGGTCATGGCGCCCGCCGCCGACCTCTCGTCGAACTCGAGCAGCTCGGCCACTTCCTGCCGCTCCTCGGGCTCCATCTCTTCCAGAATCGCGTCGGACTGCTCCTCGGGCAGCTCGGCCAGCAGATCGGCCGCCGCGCCGGGGTCCATCTCCTCCACAATGTCCGCGATCCGCTCTTCATCCAGAGTTTCTAGCAGCGACTTCTGCAGCTTGGGATCGACCTCTTCCAGCGCATCGGCAGCCACTTCCTCGTCGAGCGAGGTAAACACCGCGTCGCGCTCTGCCGGCGCCAGGTCCTCCAGAATCTCCGCCAGGTCCGAGGGGTGCATCTCCGCCAGCCGCTCGTGCTCGATGCGCAGCTTCACCCGCCGCGCCGGGTCCACCTCGATCACGTCGACAAAGGCCCACGGAATCCCGCGATCCTTGAACTTCCGCGAAATCGATCTCCAGCGTCGCCCGCGGCAGCAGCCCCTTGAACACCCGCCGCACCGCGCCGCGCAGCCCCACTTCCACCTCGGCCACGCGCAGCAGATGCACCGACCCGTGCCCCATCCACTCCAGGTCCACATCGTTCACGCGCACCACCTTGCGCCCGTGAATGTCGATAATCTGCCGGTCGATCAGGTCCTGCTGCAGGAAGAGAAAATTGCCCTCGTCCTTCAGCGGCGTCATCGCGTCGGCGGAGCGCAGTTCCAGCGTGCCTGCCGGCGTCTCCATCACGTCCTGCGCCGGAACCAGGAACAGCCCGGTCCGCGTCTTGAGCACCAGCCCTGCCACTTTGCCCGCGTCGTGGCCCGTCGCCACGGCAATGTCCTTCAGCTTGCCGCGCAGATGCCCCTGCGGATCGGTGATGGGCGTGCCCAGCAGCGCCGTCAGACTGATGCGGGTTGTGGTGCGGCCATTGCATGAGGTGAGTGTAGCCCGTCCGAGCGATCCTGCGCGCACGCCCGCGTCCGCCAGTCCGCATGGAGCACCGAAACCGGCACTGTCAAAGATTGACATAGCAAATGATCCGGCCTAGCATCTCCACAGTGTGTGGTGGATTGCGACATGGACCAGATGAATATCTCGATCACCGACGCCCTCGCCGGCTTCGTCCGCGACAAGGTCGCCAGCGGCCGCTACAACAACGCCAGCGAAGTGGTGCGCGAGGCGCTGCGCCGCATGGAAGATGCCGACCGCCGCGCCGCACAGCTCGCCAACCCGTCCGTTGAGGATGTTCTCGCCGATCTCAACGCCGACCAGCTCGAGGGCATCCGCAGCCGAGTCCGCGCCGGCATTGAATCAATGGACCGTGGCGAGTTTGCCGCCTATGAAGGCCGCGCCGGGCTGGACAACCTCGCCGCCGGCATCAAGGCCCGCGGCCGCAAGCGCCTGCAATCCGCCGGCGACTGATGCGCGTCCACATCACCCGCGGCGCCGAGCGGGACCTCGACGAAATCTTCGTCTACTGGTCCGAACGCGCCAGCCTCAGCGCCGCCGACAAGATCATCGATGCCATCGTCGAGCGATTCGCGCTCCTCAGCGAGTATCCCGCCGCCGGTCGCGCCTGCCCCCAGATCGCTCCCCGCGTCCGCTGCTTCCCCGCCGGAAAACATCTCATCTACTACCGCAAATCCAGACACGCCCTCGAAATTCTCCACGTCTTCCACGGCGCTCGCCAGCAGGAGCGCGCCTTCGCAGCCAAGCCGCGGCGCTGATCCACGCAGGCGTAACGACCGCCGGAAGCGCAAATTCCGCTGCGCGTCTTGACACAAGCCGCGCCACCAACGAAACTGCCAGCAAGGTTCCTCCGACGGTACAGTGCGGGGCCTTCCTGTTCCGGCAGAGGTGGAGACGAGGCCTTTGGACAAACCACGAGCAAGCCGGCTGAGTTTCGCCCTCAGCTCCACCATGGAAAGCGTCAGCGAGATCGAAGCCGCCGCCGAGAAGCTGGCCGCCGATGCCGGCCTCGACGAGGACGATCGTTTCCGTTTCACCATGGCCGTGCGCGAGGCCGCGGTCAACGCCGTGCTCCATGGAAACGACTACGATCCCGCCAAGCAGGTCACCGCCAGCTTTGAGAACACCGGCAAATCCATCGTCATCACCATTGCCGACCAGGGCAAGGGCCTGGACCCGGAAACTCTGCCCGATCCCCTGGCCCCTGAAAACCTGCTCCGCGGCACCGGCCGCGGCATCTTCCTCATCCGCTCCTTTATGGATGAGGTACACTTTCGTCAATTGCATCCCGGCACCGAGATGACGCTGATCAAGCATCTGACCCCGGCCCAGGAAACCACCTGAAGCTGCCCCACCAGGCCCCTTCAACCCGCTCCGCAGGCCCCATCCCCCACCGGCGCTTGCAAAGGTGCTATAACCGTACTACCTGATCAAGGAGGATTTTCCGTGGCACTTACGATTGCTTCCCGTGAAGTGGATGGCGTGACCGTTGTTGATCTGAGCGGGCGGATCACTCTCGGCGAAGGCAGTGTGCAGTTGCGCGAGGCCATTCGCGATCTCATCGGCAAAGGGCAGAAGAGCATCCTGCTCAACCTCGGCGACGTGAACTACATCGACAGCTCGGGTCTCGGCGAGCTCGTCAGCGCGTTCACCACGTCCAAAAACCAGGGCGCTGCCCTCAAGCTGCTCAGCCTCACCAAAAAGGTGAAGGACGTGCTGCAGCTCACCAAGCTCTACACCGTCTTCGACATCTACGACGACGAAGCCAGCGCCATCGCCTCCTACAAGTAGCGCACGCGCTCACTCCTCCCATCGCATGGGAAAAGGCCATCCCCAACGGGATGGCCTTTCTTCTTACCTGATTCACTTTGCTAATGCCGTTCCACTAACTCCGGAACGGACAAACTGACCACTGATCCCTGCCGTTAGAACTTCACGCTCGGCACCTGCTGCGCCGCAGGGCTCGCCGTAAAGTACGCCGTGTTCTGCTTGAACCCGGCAATCCCCGCCCAGATGCTGTTCGGAAACTGCAGCACAAACGTGTTGTAGGTCTGCAGTGAGTCGTTATACCGCTTGCGCGCCACGCTGATGCGGTTCTCCGTCCCCGCCAGCTCGTCCTGCAGCCGCATGAACTGCTCGCTCGACCGCAGCTGCGGATAGTTCTCCGTCAGCGCCAGCAGCCGCCCAAACGCCGAATCCAGCGTGCCGTTGGCCTTGATCTTGGCCTCCGGACCCTGCGCATTCAGCAGGCCCGCGCGCGCGTTGGCAATGTCGCCAAACACCGTGCTCTCTTCCTTCGTAAAGCCCTTCACCGTCTCCACCAGGTTGGGGATCAGATCCGCGCGCCGCTGCATCTGCACGTCCACCTCGCTCCAGCTCGCCTTCACGCCCTGGTCCAGCCCCACCATCTGGTTCTTCGCGCTCACATAGCTGCCAAACACCATCAGCAGCGCCAGCACCAGCACGCCCACCACACCCACAAAAATCCAAAGTCCCTTCATACGTCCCTTTCTCCTCCGGCCCCATTCAAGGAAGCCACCAACCAACGTCCTATTCCCTGGTCCCTAAGTCCCTGGCACCGGGGTCCCCCAGCGACAGGTCTTCTGTTCGCTGGGGTGGTTACCAGTCTCCCCCAGCCCCACCGCCGCCAAAACCTCCACCGCCAAATCCGCCAAAACCTCCGCCGCCTCCCCCCCGCCTCCACCACCACCGCCGCCAAATCCGCCGCCCAGCCACGGCCCTCCCCGGAACCCGCCGCCAAACAGCCCCGCAAACAACAGCACCCGCAGCAGCCCAAAGCCGCCAAAGAAAAAGAAGATCAGGATAAAAACAATCAGCGGCGAAAGCCCCCCGCCCTCGTGCCGCACCGGCTGCCGCGCCGCCGCCGGCGCATCCGTCAGCACAACCCCGGCATCGTCGGCAATCACCTGCCCCACCTGGCCCACGGCCAGCAGCACGGCGCTGTCATAGTCCTGCGCCCGCAGATACGGCACCATCGCCCGGCCAATATCGCCCAGCTTGGCGTCGTTCAAAATCCCTTCAAGCCCGTATCCCACCTCGATGCGCCGCTTGTGGTCGTCCACCGCCAGCAGCACCAGCACCCCGCGGTCCGAGCCCTTCCGCCCCATCTTCCACAGGTCTTCGAGCTCGTTCGCCCACTCCGCCGCGTCCTCGCCATCCAGCGACCGCACCGTCACCACCGCAATCTGCGCGTTGGCCTTCGAGTGGTCCAGCTGGCTGCACAGGTTGTCGATCTGCGCCACCGCCTGCGGCGAAAGCACATGCGCAAAATCGCTGACGTAATCAGTAGGCTTGGGAAGGTCCTTCGGCTGCTCGGCCCAAACCACCCCAGCCGGAGCCACAATCAAAACGAGAGCGGCCAGCATCAGCCGGCACCCCATCCCTCGTGCAAAGCGAGAAAAGTTCATCGCTCTCTATTCTACGAGGCTGACGGCTGAAAGGTTCCGCGAAGCTCACAATCGAGCAATCCACAAAAGCACTCCTCCATGGAGACGAGAGACTTCAGCGGACACCGATGTCACATCTAATTTGAGACGAGTTTTAGGCTTCGGAGCCACACGCGCACTCCTTTTCGCTTGAGCATATTTCTCTCGAAATGTGATATTGGGTTGGCGAGGTAATTAGGTGTGGGTAGAAATTCACTGCCGATTCGACTTGAAGATTTAAATAAAATGCAAATCCAACTGCTCTTTGAAGAAGCAACATTTAGTGGCTTCGAGAAGCATGCGATCAAATACTGCAGATGGCTCCTCGAAATGAGCGACGAAGAGCGGACAATACACCACAAGAGCCTCGCTCACATTGCGCATGCAGTCAGGACAGCGCACGGCCAATTCTGGGACATCACGCCGGAATGCAACTGTTTGATGTGTGCACAGTGGCATTCCGCTGCAGTCAAAGAAATATGGAATCAAGCTGCGGCGGAGAAATTAGCGCGTGAGAAGAAAAGAGCCGAGCCCCGCACTCTTGAACTGACCTTCATCTATTTACTGCTCGACGAAAGAACCGGATACGTGAAGATCGGACGCGCAAAGGATCCTTCATCTCGAGAGAGGACCCTACAATCGGAAAATCCGTGCGTCTCAATGATCTATCGAGGCTCTGCAGATACGCGCATAGAAAAGGACTTGCACCAGGAATACGCTGAATTTCGCGTTCGCGGCGAGTGGTTTAAGCTTTCGAGGGCTCAAATTGACGAAATCATAAAGCGAGTTAGCGGAACTGCATAGCACAGACAGCCTCTGTGGCTGGCGGCCCACATCGCAATCTACCTAACCCACTACTCATGGGTACCCCGGTCCCTCGCCTTCGAGAACCGGGGTGGGAAGCCTGCGGCAGGTGGCCCGCTCATCGATCCTAAGCTCAGCACTTATGCGCTCATGGCTGTGTCCCGTTCATCGCAGCTTTTCGCGATGAGCGGGTGCCGCACATCAGTGATCGAAGCCCGGTGTTTGCCACCAGAGACTTCCCCATCGCCACATCAATCCACTTCCTACGCACGCCCCTGCCCAACAATCGGCTTGCGCAATATTACACCATATGGTGTAATATTCGACATGGATCAGCTGACCGACGTGTTCACTGCCATCTCCCATCCAACCCGGCGGGCCATTCTTGGGCAACTGGCAAACGGACCCGCTCGCTTTCTCGACATTGCAAAGCCCTTCGACACAGCCCTGAATGCCGTGACCAAGCACCTCAAATTGCTCGAAAGAGCGGGGCTCATTGAGCGGCAAAGGCAGGGCCGTGAAGTGATGATTTCCTTTCGCGCGGAGCCGCTGCGACTGGTATCGGGATGGGTGCACGAGTACGAGCGATTCTGGAACCAACGCCTCGATCAGTTTGAGCAGCATTTTGAGCCCAGGAAAAAGGAGAGAAAGAAATGAAGGCTGATATCAAGACGATTGAAGTGACGGTTGAGCGAACCATCGCTGCTTCTGCAGGCGAGGTCTTCGATGCGTGGCTCGATCCAGCAGTGCCAGGCAATCCCTGGAACATGGCCGAGAAGCTGCTCTTCAATCCTCAGGTCGATGGGTTCTTTTACTGGAGCGTCAAGGGAACGCCGCACTACGGACGCTTCACCGCAGTGGAGCGGCCCAGCCGGCTTCAACATACCTGGGTCTCGCCCAACACATTGGGAGAAGAATCGACGGTCACCATTACGTTCCGCAAAAAGGGAGAGCAGACCTTGATGACCCTCACGCATTCCGGCATTCCCGATAGCGAGCGCGGAAGAGGTCACGAGAAAGGTTGGAATTACTTCCTCGACCAGTTCCCTCAGCAATTCAAGAACGGTTCCGGCATCTGCGACTAAGGAGACGCGATGAACAGAAACGCCAACAAAACAAAAATCGCCAGCGGATACGCGCCGATCAACGGCCTCAACATGTATTACGAAATCGAAGGAGCAGGCGATCCGCTCGTCTACGTCCCTGCCGCTTTCGGCGTCGCGGGGCAGACCTCATTTCCCGCCCTGACTCAATCGCGCTCGGTGATTACAGTTGACCTTCAGGGGCATGGCCGCACGGCCGACATCCCGGAGCGCCCTCTTACCCTCCAGCAGCACGCCAACGATTTGGTCGCGCTCTTGCGGCACCTCAAGATCGCCAGGGCCGATTTCCTAGGCGAGAGCTACGGAGGCGCGATCGCGACCCTCATCGCCCTTCACCATCCTGAACTCGTCGGCCGCGTGGCGACGTATGGAGCGACATTTGGTCCACCGCAGGTTGCCGTCGACGCGGAGATGCTGCGCTTCAGCGTCCCGCCCACTCCTGACTCCAGGTGCTTCCAGTTTCAACGGGAGAACTACAAGAAAGTGGCTCCCGATCCCGGCTATTGGCCCATGTTCCTGCAGAAAATGAGCAGCCTTGAATGGAATGGGTTCTCGAAAGAGGAATTAGCCTCGATCAAGATCCCGGTCCTCATTGTCGTCGGCGATCACGACTTTGTGCGCATTGAGCACGCCGTCGAGACGTTTCGGATCATTCCCGGCGCTGAGCTCGCCGTCATCCCGGACGCCGGCCACTTCGTTCTGCATTCGGAACCCGACAGAGTCATTCCCGTCGTCCAGCACTTCCTGCAAAGGCCCGCGAAGAGAATTCCAATCGCAAATGCTGAAATCGGCTATCACCCCGGCGAAACCAGATGACGGCCCGTTCAATCTTGCATCACATCAACGCACTTCCAGCCCAGCCCGATCCCACTTCGCGCAATTCGCCGCCGCCTCATAGGTGCTTTGCAAAAACGCCAGCAGCGCCGCATCCGGGTCCGCCGCCTGCCGCATCGCCTCATACGGCAGCACAAACTCGCCCAGCCCCGCCTGATAGGCCGCCTGCGCCGGCGCAATGGCGGCCGCAGCATACCCCGGCGGCTCAGGATACGCATAGCTATAGAAGAACGGCTCAAAGCCCGGCGCGCCCGGCCAGAACCCGCAGCTGCTCACCTCGTGCGAATACGCATCGCGCGTCACACGATCCGGCAATCCCGTCACGCTCGGATGCTCCGGCGCCGTGCGTCCTGAGAACCGCGTGCAGGCCAGGTCCATCGCGCCCCAGAAAAGATGAATCGGGCTCACCTTGCCAATGAAGCGCGCCCGGAAAACCCGGATCACCCGCGTCGCCTGCAGCAGAACACGCCAGAACCGCTGCGCATATTCGGGATCGTACGCGCAGTGCGTCTCATCCTCGCTGAACCGGATCGGCGCAGCCACTTCCACCGGCACCGGCCAGATCGCAACCGGCAACCCCACACCCTCCAGCGCCGCCATCACCGCGCCATAAAACGCCGCCACACTCATCGGCCGCAGCGCAATCACCCGGCGCGCGCCTTCGTCCGTCTCCACCACCAGCGCGTGATCCAGAAAATTGAAATCGATCTGCAGCGTCCGCACGCCATGCGGCATGGGCAGCGTGGTCAGCCCGCGCGCCGTCGGCAGCAGCGTCGTGCCCCAGCAGTGATTGATCGGCGGCATCAGCGCCAGCCGCACCTTGCCCACAATCTGCATCCACAGTTGCAGCGTGGCGCAGGCATCGCTCCATGCGGCCTGCGGCAGCGCCGGCCACACCTCGGTAAAACGGCTTTGCACATTCTGATCGGCAATCGGCATATTCACCTGCTGCCCCATCATAGGCACACGCACGCTCAGAGCGAAACGCCCTCAAGCCGCCGACGCATCGGCTTACACTCAAACCACATGCTCAACCGCGGCTATGCCTACACCACAATCATCGGCAGCAGCCACCACGGGCAAACCCTGCTCGCCCACCTGGCAAGCCTCTACCCGCACACAACCCCGCAAGCCTGGCAACAAAATCTGAACAACGGCGAAGTCACCCTCAACGGCATCACCGCCACCGGAAGCGAGACGCTCGCCTCAGGCCAAACCCTCGTCTGGAACCGTCCCCCCTGGATCGAACCCGACGCCCCTCAGCACTTCGAACTCCTGTTCGATGACCCGCATCTGCTCGCCGTCAACAAACCCAGCGGGCTGCCCACCCTCCCCGGCGCAGGCTTCATGGAAAACACCCTGCTGCGCCTGGTGCAGAAACAATTCCCCAGCGCCAACCCCGTGCATCGGCTGGGCCGGGCAACAAGCGGCATCGTGCTCTTCGCCAAAACACCGCAGGCAGCCGCTCATCTCACCGCAAACTGGAACACACCCCAAGTTCAAAAAATCTACCGCGCGCTGTCTCAAAATGTCGCCGAGCAGGACGCCTACGAAATCCTCACCCCCATCGGCCTCGTCCCGCACCCGCGCCTCGGTTCCGTGTGGGCCGCAAACCCAGGCGGCAAACCGGCAAAGTCATGGGCAAAGGTGATCGCACGCAGCCCAGGCGTCACAACATTTGAGGTAAGCCTCTATTCGGGCCGCCCTCATCAAATCAGAATCCATCTCGCATCCATCGGCCATCCCCTGGTAGGCGATCCTCTCTATGGCCCAACCGGCCAGCCTCTTGAAAATCTCCCCGGCCTCCCCGGCGACGGCGGCTATCTCCTGCACGCCCAATTCCTGAACTTCCAACACCCCATCACCGCAGCACAAATCCATCTCGAAGCACCCTTGCCGCCAGGATTCTAAATGCATCGTCTAAGTGCATTCGTAAGCAAGTGTCCTCCGCACGTCTGTCCCTTCCAAACCACAAATGAGGGGTGCCCCCGGTCCCTGGCTTTCGGGGACCGGGGATCCCACTGCACTCAACCGGCTTTTCAATCCTGTCAATCCCCGCAACCTCCAACGCGCTGAAACCACACCTCATTTCGTTGCGTAGTATTTCCACTCTCCAACGCATAATCAATCCAGCACTCGAACCGGCACCGCAGCATCACATTCGCCAAACATTCGCCTTTTCGCCAGCTCATTCTCAATTTTCGCTTATTCTAAAGAACTTAAATCCAGAAAAAGCAGACCCACCCCTACCCTAAGTTCTCCTTTTCTTCGCCTCAATCGCCCGGCCTTCTACACTGAAGAAGCCATGACCGACCTTCTTCCTCCCATCGCCAAAAAGATTCACACGGAAACCACGCTCCACGGCCAAACCCTCGTCGACGACTACGCCTGGCTCCGCGACAAGGACAATCCCGAGGTCATCGCCTACCTCGAAGCCGAGAACGCCCACGCCGAGGCCCAGACCGTCGCGCTCGCCCCGCTCCGCGACCAGCTCTACGCCGAGATGCTCAGCCACATCAAGCAGACTGACGTCTCCGTTCCCTTCCGCGACGGCGCGCACTGGTACTACACCCGCACCGAAGAGGGCCAGCAATACGCCATCCACTGCCGCAAGGCCGTGAACGAAAAAAGCAAAGCGTCAGGCCCCGAAGGGCCAGATCCGGCCGCCCCGGAAGAAATCCTCCTCGACGGCAACCAGCTCGCGCAGGGCCACGCCTTCTTCGCCATCGGCGCCTTCGACGTGAGCGACGACGGCCGCTGGCTCGCCTACTCGACCGACACCACCGGCTTCCGCCAGTACACGCTCCACATCAAAGACCTCGCCACCGGCGAAACCCTCGCCGACTCCGTCGAGCGCACCGGCTCCGTAGTCTGGGCCGCCGACAACAAGACCCTCTTCTACACCGTCGAAGACGAAGAACAGAAGCGCCAGTTCCAGCTCTACCGCGGCCGCGCCGGACAGCTTGCAGCCGCCGTGCTGGTCTATCAAGATGACGACGAGCGCTTCAACCTCGCCGCCGGCCGCACCCGCGACGGCGCGTTTATCGTGATGGAATCCGCCAGCCACATCACCACCGAGTGCTGGTTCCTCGCGGCGGACAAGCCCGAAGGCAGCTTCACCCTCGTCGCCCCGCGCCAGGACGATCACGAATACTCCATCGACCACCGCGGCGGCCACCTCTTCATCCGCACCAACGACAAGGGCCGCAACTACCGCCTCGTTACCGCGCCTGTCGCCACTCCCGGCCGCGACCACTGGACCGAGCTGATCCCCCACCGCGACAACGTCGCCCTCGAAGACATCGACATCTTCGCCAACTTCTTCTTCGCCCTCGACCGCGAAGACGGCCTGCCCCGACTGCGCCTCTGGAAGTTCGCCGGCCCTGGCCCCGCCGCGCAACAGACCGCCGAAATCGCCTTCCCCGAGCCCGCGTACAGCGCGCATCCGCACATCAACCGCATCTTCGACACAGCGACGTATCGCTACAGCTATCAGTCCCTCGTCACGCCCAGCTCGGTCTACGAGTACGACCTGGCCACCGGCGCTTCAAAGTTGCTGAAGCAAGTCGAAGTCCCCGGCGGCTTCGACCGCACCCTCTACGCGAGCGAGCGTATCCACGCCACCGCGTCCGACGGCACGCAGGTTCCCGTCTCGCTCGTCTATCGCAAAGACGCGCGCCAGCCCGGCAAAAATCCGCTCTACGTCTACGGCTACGGCTCCTATGGCTACGCGCTACCGCTCGGCTTCAACTCCAATCGCCTCAGCCTGCTCGATCGCGGCATCGTCATGGCCTACGCGCACATCCGCGGCGGCGGCGACCTGGGCGAAACCTGGCACGACGCCGGCAAAATGCTCACCAAGCGCAACACCTTCACCGACTTCATCGCTTGCGTTGAGCACCTCACGCAGCGCGGCTACGGCGACCCCACCCGCGTCGCCATCGAGGGCGGCTCCGCCGGCGGCCTGCTCATGGGCGCAGTCACCAATCTCCGCCCCGACCTCACACGCGCCGTACTCTCTCACGTCCCCTTCGTCGACGTGATGAACACCATGCTCGATGCCTCGCTCCCGCTCACCGTCCCCGAGTATGAAGAGTGGGGCAACCCCAACGAGGAGCCTTACTTCAATTACATGCTGAGTTACTCGCCCTACGAGAACCTCAAGCCAGCGAGTTATCCGGCAATGCTGGTAAAGACCTCGCTCTATGACAGCCAGGTCATGTACTGGGAGCCCGCGAAATACGTGGCCAAGCTGCGCACCCTCAAGCAGGAGAGCCACCCGCTATTGCTCGTCACCAACATGCAGGCCGGCCACGGCGGCGCCAGCGGCCGCTACGACTATCTCAAAGAGATAGCCTTCGATTATGCGTTCGTGTTACGAGAGTTAGGCATTATTTAAGTTAGCTCCATCATGCATAGCAGCCTTTACGAGCTGCCAAGCCTCGAAGCATGCGCCCACAACCCAAGCCCCGGATTGGCGATGAAGAAAATCTCTTCGCCATCCACGATGTTCGTCCCGTGGCTTAAGTGTTCCGGATCGTACTTCTTCAGCATTGTGCCAAGCTCCGCAAAACCGAAGCCCACGCCTTCAACTTCTTCCCTGCTCAGCTGCCCCGGACACCACGTAATCCGGAACCGCCCCTCCGACGAACCATGAATCAAGTGCGCAGCCGCACTCAGGTCAGCCGCCAAATCCGCATTCTTCTTCACCGCGTCCAACGTCGCCGGCGTGCCTCGATAGCCATACTTGCGAATCAGCGCATCAATCGTCTTGTCTTCGCCGAATTCCTTAACCGCTGGAGCAAGAATGATAAGGTCTCCGCCGTCTGCAAGACCCATTCGCGTGCGATACACAGCTTTATTCCCGAGCCACGTCGAATGAAACTCGTGTGGATCGAGATACACCACAGCCTTCTTGATCGGCTCCGCCACAAGCTCGAAGTTCACCTTCAGGCTTAGCTCCGCCGCCAGGTGAAAGCACTCCGCGTCGTCGCCAATAAACAATCCACGCACGGCAAGTCCACCATCGCTCTTGCGACCAACGACAGTCAGCACATAGACAATCGGCATCTCGCCCAGAAAATGATCCGACGCATAATTCAACACCGCGCGCACCGGATTCTCCGCGCGGCCCATGATGCGCTCCATGCCATAGACAGCGCCGAGATAATGGCTGCGATTGATCCCTTCGCGCCCGCCTGTGCCGACAAGAATGTTCTTGGTGTAGTTGGCCATGCCGATCACTTCATGCGGCACCACCTGCCCAATCGAGAGGATCAGATCAAAGCCGCCCTCAACCAGCAGCCGATTCACCTGTGCGGGCCACGCAAAGTTCAGCTTGCCCTCACTCTGCTCGCGAATAAACTCCGCCGGCACCTCGCCCAGCGTCGTCACATCCGTGCGCCAGTTATGCCCGCGAAACAGTGTCTGGGGCACGTCGCCAAACATCCTCGTAATCTGCGTGGACGACATTGGCGAATGCGTACCCAGCGCAGGCAACACAGCTTGCAATTTGTCGCCGTAGAATTGCCAGGCAAACTGCGTCAGCAGCCCCGCCTGCGAGTGCAAACGCGTCATATCCGGCGGCACCGCCAGTACGCAGCCGCGCGGCCCGAGTTTCGTCAAACTCTCTGCAAGCAGTTCCTGCAATCGTCCTGCGGAAAGTTCTACGTCAGGGCCGCCCGTGGCGCAATACAAACTCATGCATCCACTTTACTCCGCCAGACGCACTGGCTATAACTGGTCGCCCAGTGTCGTCAGCCGATCCACGAAGCGCGCATAGAGCGTCTCGCGCATCTCCGCTGTCTGTTTGCGCTGCTCCGGCGTCAGCACCTGCTGAATCTCCGTGCGCACCTTCTCCCGCTCCACCATCACGTCCTCGAGCGTCGACTCGTGCTGCTGCGCAAATGCGCGCACCGTCGCCTCATCGTAGGGTTGTACTTCCAACTGCAGACGCTCCTCGTGGACCCGCGCCGTCAGTTGCTGGATCTCGGGCCGCTCCGTTTGTAGAATCGTCTTGATCCGTTGAATCTGGTCGTCTGTGAGGTTCAACTGCCGCTCAATCCGCCGGATCATCATCCCTGAAGCGCGCTGCGCAAACCACCCGTTATCGTCCTGCAGCGCCGCGGCCGACACCGCCAAACCCGCGCCCAGCGCACATGCCACCCCCACCATCTTCCAGTGCTTCTTCATCGCTTCCTCCCGTGAGCGGCTCCTTCTGCGGCCACTCCAATGTTGCTAACACCGCGCCGGGTACCGGGATGTCAGGAAATGTCGCAATCGCGCCGCCTTTACATTTCCCGACAATTCTTCCCCACTTCGTACCGTGGCAACGGACCCATCAGCAGCCTAAGATTGTCTGTAGAGGCCCACTCATCGTGACGCAACCGGCAGACACTACGCCGCAACCCGGCTCTTCAGCCGTCGCACAGTCCGGCAATCTCGTGCGCGTTCTTCTCGTCGATGACGACACGGCTCTGTGTGCCTCGCTCGAGCGCCTATTGCGTCTCGAGGGCTTCGCCATTGAAATGGCTCATACCGCGCCCGAAGGCCTGCAGCGCGCGCTTACGGGCAAGCACGAACTCATCGTGCTGGATGTGATGCTTCCCGGCGGCGACGGACGGCTCGCGCTGCGCCAGATTCGTGCCCAGTCTGACGTGCCGGTGATCATGCTCACCGCGCGCGGCGACGAGTCTGACCGCATCGCAGGTCTGGAGGCCGGCGCGGACGACTATCTCCCCAAGCCCTTCAACGCACGCGAACTCGTGGCGCGCATGCGTGCCGTACTCAAGCGCCGACTGCCGCAGCCGCCGCAACCCACACTCATCACCGTCGGCGATCTAGAAATCCATCCCCTCACCCGCCGCGTGCTGAAAGAAGCTTCCGAGATCGCGCTCACCGGCGCGGAGTTCGACATTCTGCTTCTACTCGCCAAATCCGCAGGCAAGGTCGTCTCCCGCGATGAGATTGCCGAAGTGTGTCTCGGCCGCCCAAACGGCCCCTTCGATCGCAGCGTCGACAACCACATCAGCAATTTGCGCAAAAAGCTGGGATCGTCTTGCGGCGAGTCTGAACGGATCCGCAGCGCGCGCGGTTCCGGCTACATCTACACCGGTCAGCCGGACACGCCATGAGAATCTTCCGCACGCTCTACGCGAAGATCTTCGGCTGGTTCTGGCTCACGCTCACGGCCGGGTCGCTCGTCATTATGATCATCACGCTCGTCAGCGGCACGCAGCTGCTGGGCCAGCGCTGGATGCGCCTCACCCAGGATCTCTATGCGCGCTCGGCGGTCGACTTCTATCAGACAGGCGGACGCCCAGCGCTTGAGCGCTACATCGACACACTGCGCGACGGCTCCGGCATGCAGGCCTGCCTGCTCGACAGCGAAACCCGCAACGTACTCGGCGGCACGCTTCCACCGCATGTCGCTCGTGTGCTCAATCGCAGCCTCGAAACAGGCGTGTCCACGTTTCGCCTGGGCTTCATCTGGACGGCGGCGACACCAATTCGTGACGGGCCACACTTCTACCTCTTCGTCATTGAGGTTCGACCCCTGCGCGGTTTCATCGATGGCCGCACCTTCGCGACGCCGCTGCTCGGACGCCTCGCGCTCGCGATCGTCGTTGCCGGTATCTTCTGTTTCTTCCTTACCCGCCACATCGTCGCTCCGGTGCGCGCGCTGCAAACTGCCGCGTTGCAACTGGCCGCAGGAAATCTCAGCAGCCGCGTGATACCAGCCATCGGCCCCCGCGAAGACGAACTCGCGGACACTGCGCGCGCCTTCGACCTGATGGCCGACCGCATTCAGGTGCTGATTCAACGGCGTCAGGAGTTGCTCGCAGATATCTCGCATGAGCTGCGCTCGCCGCTCACGCGTCTCTCCGTCTCGATCGAGCTGCTGCGCCGCGGCGAGAGTGACGTGCTCGACAAGATGGAGAGTGACATCGCCCAGATGAACGCCATGATCGGGCAGATCCTGCTTCTCACGCGTCTCGATCTGCAGCCATCGCAAATGGTCTTCGCACCGGCCAATCTCACACCCATCCTGCGCAGCATCGCCGCTGACGCTGAGTTTGAGACACAGAACGAAGACAAGCGCGTCTCCGTCACTGCTCCTGAGAACTACATGGTGCGCGGCGACGCCACACTGCTGCGCAGTTGCATCGAGAATGTCGTGCGCAACGCCGTGCACTACACCGCAGCGGGCACGGGCGTCGAAATCACGCTGCGTAACTTCACGGACACTGCGGGCCGCGCGCAATGCGAAGTCCTGATTGGCGATCACGGACCCGGCGTGCCGCCCTCCGCGCTTCCCTTTCTCTTTCAGCCGTTCTATCGCGTCTCGGAGTCGCGCGACCTGCGCGAAGGTGGCACCGGCCTGGGGCTTTCCATCTCCCAGAAGATCGCCGAATTACATCAGGGCAGCATCTCCGCAGCCAATCGCGAGCACCAAACCGGCCTAGTGGTGCGCCTTCTGTTGCCCTGCGCTTAGCCGCTTCCATCGCTGGACACTTCCTTACAATTCCGCACGCAACAATCACCCTCGCTCGCGGTTCAATAGGACTGTCGGCACGATTCGCACTGGCCGAGACTCGATCCACAAGGAGAACATCATGCAATCGAAATCACTCCTCCTCGCCGTGGCCACACTTGCGCTGGGCGCAACTGCCGCCATTGCTCAAACCACTCACACCGGCACGACCACCGGACCGAACGGCAACTCAACCACGCGGACGGCGACGCGCAGCGGAGGCCAGACCAACGTCAGCGTCACTGGGCCCAATGGGCAAACCGCAACGCGCTCGACAACACATGAGCCCGGCGGCAATACCACCACCGTGACCGGTCCCAACGGCCAGTCCGCTACGCGCACGGTCAGCGGCCGCGGCACCGGCACCGGCGATGTAACCGCGACGACAACCGGCCCGAATGGCAACTCCGCCACGCGCAACACCACGCGTTCGGCCTCTGGCACATCAGGCACCGTCACAGGCCCCAACCGCGAAACCGCATCGCGCACCGTCACCGGCCGTGGCACAGGCAATGTGACGGCAACCACCACTGGGCCGAATGGCAACTCTGCCACCCGCAACACGCAGCGCTATCCCGGCGGCAGTTCCAGCACCATCAACGGCTCCAACGGATATGCAGCGTCACGCACGGTAACCGGACGTGGCACAGGCGCCGCCACGGTCACGCACACCGGACCGCGCGTCACGTCCATTCGTCACCGCTAGGCTGATCCAGGATGCGGCGGTCATCGGACTGCCGCATCTTTCGTACAATCGAACTGCCTTCGTGCTCAAGCAGCAGTCGCGCGATGAAATACCGCGGCATTGACAGCAGCCGAATGGCAAGCAGCACCGCAGATCGTGGAGCGAATCTCATGCACGTCTCAATTCGACAATTCATTCTCGCCGCTGCCGCATGCGCCCTCGCGGTACCTCTCGCCGCACAGCAGCATCTCGAAGTGCCGCGCGCCGACGGCCAGTCCACTCCGCTCGAGGTCTACGTCGCCGAAGGCGCCGGACAGGGTTGCGCACCGCTTGCCGTAATCTCGCACGGTGCGGGCGGCTCAGAGAATGGCTATCGCTATCTCGCCGAAGCGATGGCGCACATGGGCTACACCACGGTCGTCATGGGCCATCGCGAGAGCGGCCTGGCCGCCCTCCGCGCCGATATGCGCGCCGACGGCATCATGCGAGGTGTACGCGCGCTCGTCGCCGACACCAACGCCGAGCAGGCTCGCCTGCTTGATGTGGGCGCAGCGCTCAAATGGGCCGACAGCCAATGCCAGTCGTCTTTCCGCGTGCTGCTCGGCCACTCCATGGGCGCAGAGACGGTCATGCTCGAATCGGGCGCGACGAATATCATCAACGTCGCATCGCCGCCCGCAGGTCAGGATCGCTTCGATGCCTACATCGCGCTCTCACCGGAAGGCTCTGGTGTCGTGTTTCCAGAGGTTGCATGGAGCGGCATTCACAAGCCCATGCTCGTTCTCACCGGCACGCGCGATCAATCGCTGCAGGGCGGACCCGAGGCTCGTCAGGTTCCGTGGCACAACCTTCCCGGCCGTCCCGACCACTGTCAGTGGCTGGGCGTAATTCGCGACGCAACCCACATGAACTTCGCCGGCAGCGGATTCGGCAAGGACCAGGTCGAGCCGCTCGTAACGCAAACCATCGCCGAATTTCTCAGCGGCGTCAGTCAGGCCCACTCTTGCGTCGCGCCCGCTTCCACTGCGGAGATGGCTCTGCAGACGAAGTAGCGACTGCCTGCGGTCCGCCATGTATAGTAGCCAGCATGAAGCGCTCAGCCCTGGCCCTCCTTCTGCTCTGCTCCGTTGCCGCCTCCGCGCAATCGTTCACCGTCACCTTTCCCAAAGAGCGCAGCGCGCAGCCGCTCGATGGCCGCCTACTTCTTCTTCTCTCTACTGATCCCAGCGACGAGCCGCGCAACCAGATCAACGACACGCCGCGTTCGCAAATCGTCTTCGGCATCACCGTCGACGGCTGGAAGCCCGGCCAGCCGATGACCGTCGACGCAACAGCATGGGGCTACCCGGTGCACAGCCTCAATGACCTTCCTCCAGGCGAGTACTACGTACAGGCGCTGCTCAACAAGTACGAGACCTTTCATCGCAGCGATGGCAAGGTCATCAAGCTGCACATGGACCAGGGCGAAGGCCAGCACTGGAACATCTCACCCGGCAACATTTATTCCAAGGTACAGAAGATCATAGTCAAGCATGATGGCGCGCCCATCGCGCTATCACTGACTGAAGAGATCCCGCCCATCCCCGAGCCGGTTGATACCAAATACATTCGCCACATTCGTATCCAGAGCGCCGTGCTCACCAAATTCTGGGGCCGTCCCATGTTTCTCGGCGCGGCGGTCCTCGTGCCCGAGGGCTTCGATGAGCATCCCGACTCGCACTTCCCGCTCATCATCTTTCACGATCACTTCGTTCCCGACTTCGATGACTTCCGCACCACTCCGCCCGATCCCAACCTCAAGCCCGATTACAGCGAGCGCTTTCACCTCGCCGGCTACAACCGCATTCAGCAACAAGAGGCCTACAAGTTCTATCAGCAGTGGATCTCACCCAAATTTCCGCGCGTGCTCATCGTCAAAATACAGCACGCCAATCCGTACTACGACGATTCCTACGCGGTCGACTCCGCCAACGTAGGCCCCTACGGCGAAGCCATCGAGACGGAATTGATTCCAGCCATAGAGAAAAGGTTCCGCGGCCTCGGCCAGGGCTGGGCTCGCTTTGTTTATGGCGGATCCACCGGCGGATGGGAAGCGCTCGCCGTGCAGGTCCTGTACCCCGACCACTACAACGGCGCCTTCGCCGCATGTCCGGATCCGATCGATTTCCACGCCTTCACCAACATCGATCTCTACAACGACAAGAATGCCTTCTTCCTCGAGGGCGCGCACAAGCGCGTGCCGCAGCCCGCCATGCGCGACTATCTCGGCCATACGCTCATCACCACGGAAGACAACAATCGCTACGAGCTTGCCCTCGGCGATCACGGCCGCAGCGGCGAACAGTTCGACATCTGGCAGGCAGTCTACGGACCGGTCGGAGAAGACGGCTATCCGCAGCCCATCTTCAACAAAGTCACTGGCGACATCGACCATATGGTCGCCGGGTACTGGCACGATCACTACGATCTGGAAGCAATTCTGCAGAGCAACTGGGCCACACTCGGACCCAAGCTCCAGGGCAAGATCCACATCTATGTCGGCGCAGACGACACGTACTTTCTCAACGACGCCGTCTATCGCATGCAGGACTTTCTCGATACAACCACCAATCCGCATTACGACGGCGAAGTAACCTACGGCCCGCGCGCCGAGCACTGCTGGAACGGCGACCCGACGCTGCCCAACGCCTACTCGCGCCTGCACTACAACACGCAGTACCTGCCCAAGATCCTCGAACGCATCGAGAAAACCGCACCGGCAGGAGCCGATCTCACAAGCTGGCGCTACTGATGCGCCGCGCCCACCGTTGAATTGCCTCAGCGCGCAGCCGCATGCCGCCGGCCTCGCTCGCTGCAAGCTGCACAGCGAAGTTGCCGATCGTTGAACTTTCCGCGTGGCCGGTCTCAACGGACAATCCCGTCCGTTCCGCGGTGAGCCTCGTCAGCAACTGATTCCGCGAGCCACCGCCGAGGATGTGAATGCGCTCGAACGCCTCACCCGTCAGCTGTTCGAGATTCCGAAGCACGACCGCATAGCGTACGGCAAGGCTCTCGAAGATCATCCGCGCAAACAGCAGCTCTTTGCCCGCGCGGTCTTCGATCATTGCGTAGCCCGCCGCGCGCAACTGCGCATTCAACCGGGCGGGCATGTGCTCAGCCAGCAGCAACGATGGATCGTCGACCTGCACAATGCCCGGAAACTCATCGCACTCCGCTGCTTCAGCAACCATTGCCTGCAAATCGCAAACGCGGCCGGCAGTACGCCAACTTTCAATGCACTGCTTCAGCATCCACATGCCGTTGACGTTGGCGTGAAAACAAAACCCGCCGCCCGCCGCGCCCTGATTGGTGAATCCGGCCCGCAGTGCTTCGTCACTCACAATCGGAGAAGCAACTTGTGCGCCGACCAGCGACCACGTGCCCGAACAGATATAGGCCGTGCCATCTAAGTCCGAGGCTATTCCCGCAATCGCGGAGGCTGTGTCGTGACACGCCGGCGCAATCAAATCCGTATCGCGATAGGCATCGAGCTGCGCAAGATCCCCTGCGAGCTTTCCAATCGTCGTCCCCGTCGGGACAATCGGCGGAACAGCATCGCGTGGGATGCCCAGCTTTTCGATCAACTCGTCCGACCAGTCGCCAGTATGGATATCGACGAGTCCCGTATGCGTTGCGTTGGTATACTCCGCAATGCGCCGCCCGCCCAATCGATACAGCACATACTCGGGCAGATTGACCCACGGCGCGCGCGGGTCGACGCCTGCCGCATGATCGGCGAGAAGCTGATACAACGTGTTGATCCGCAGTGGCTGCGCGCCCGTCCGGCGATACATCTGTTCCGGATCAATCCGCTCGTCGGCGGAAGTCTTCGCCGCTACAGTCCGCTCATCGCGGTAGCAGAATGGTTCTACAAGTGGCAACCCATCGCTGCCAAGCCGGACATAATCCACGGCCCATCCGTCGACAGCGATGGACGCGATGCCCTCCGGCGCGGTTGCTGCGACTTTGCGGAGGCCATCTTCGAGCGACGAGAAAATCCGAGTGAAGGGCCAATGCAGGCCACCGTCCATGCATGCAGGGCCGTTAGGGATCCGATGAATCTGCTCGATTGTCGGTTCATTATTAACCCATCGCAGCAGCGAGACGCGACAACTCTCCGCACCAAGATCGATCGCCACACGGGCACGTTTGTCTTCCGGTCCGTCACCACTCACCGTAGAAATGCCTCTGCCAGGCCGCCATCAACGGGAATGAGATGCCCCGTCGTGCAGCGCGAGCGCGGGCTAGCGAGGAACAGAATCGCCTCCGCACAATCAGCCGGATCAATAGGCTGATGAGTCAGCGTGCGCTTCGCATAAAAACCTGCGAGCAGCCCCCGCAGTTCCTCATCGCTCATCGACTCTTCAAACGCGATGTCGTACTTCGTTAGCGAAGCCCGCACGCGATCGCGCGGAAACATCGTCGACCCTTTCACCACCGTTGCCGGAGAAATGCCGTTAACCCGAACCCGCGGAGCAAGTCCCACGGCAAGCTCGCGAATCAGATGACTCAGCGCCGCTTTGCTCACGTCATAGGCCTCGCTGCCGCGCTTCGGCACCACCGCATTTGCCGAGCTGGTCAACACTATCGAACCCGACAGCCCCTGCGACTCAAAGACCTTCGCCGCCTCATCACAAAGCAAATAATTCGCAGTCACATTTACATCGAGCGTCGCAGCCCACTGCGCCTCGCGGATGACGCCATCCGGCGATGAGGGAAACATCGCAGCCGTGTTGATAAGGATGTCCACGCCACCGAAGGCAACGATCGTCGCCTTCATCGCATCTGCAATCGCCTCGCGATTTCGAATGTCGAATGCCGTCGAGGCTACAAACTCCTTCGACGTCACTTTCGCAAGCTCCTCCGCAACACCAGCCGCCGTGCTCGCGTCGCGGTCGGCCACCATCACATGTGCGCCTCGTGCAGCGGCCAGCAGCGCCACCTCGCGGCCAATGCCGCTGCCTCCGCCGACCACCAGTACGATGAAGCGGCTTAGTTCCTTCTCTGCTGGCTGGCGGCGAATCTTCGCCTCTTCCAGCGCCCAATACTCAATGCCAAACGCCTCGCGCAAAGGCATCGCCACATAATTGCTGTGCACCTTGAACGACGCAGGCTCCATCCCCTCGCCGCACTGCGGAACCACTCCCGCCGCTCCGGTCGCGGCATCGTCCGCCAACAGACTCGCGCCTTCCATCACATGAATCGCGTTGGTGTAGAACTCGCCCGTAATGCGCGCTTCTGTCTTGCTCTTGCCAAAGCTGAACATCCCCAGTCCTGGAATCAGCACAATCGCCGGATTGGTATCGCGCAGCGCAGGAGAATCCACCGTCGCGAGCGCGTGATAGTAGGCGCGGTACTGGTCGCGATACTCGGCCAGCGTGGCATCAATGCGGCTTTTCAGCGCCTGCGCATCTTCGCCCTCGGCCCACGGAATAAACAGCGGCCGGATTTTCGTGCGAATAAAGTGATCGGGACAGCTCGTACCAAGAAACGAGAGATCCTTCGCGTGCGCGGCATTTACAAACTGCAACACGTCTTCCGCATCGCTGAAGCTGGCGATCCACTTGCGGTTTGAACTCACACGCCCGCGCAAATACGGAGCGATCTCCGTGGCGATCTCTTTCCGATTCGCGCGCGCCGGAACCGCCGCACCGCCAAATCGCGCCGTGCCCTTGCGCCGGCCATGATCCGCAATGAACTGGCCAAGTTGGTCAATCACGGTAAGGGTGCTCACATAGCACTCGCGTTGCGTCTCGCCCCAGGTAAACAGTCCATGCCCGCCCAGCACAATGCCATCGCAATCTGGATTCTTCTCGACCGCGCGCTTCATCATCATCGCCAGTTCAAAACCCGGCCGCTGCCACGGCAGCCACACGAGCCTGTGATGAAATTCGCGATTGAATTCTTCCATCTTTTTCAGGCCGTTCGCTGACGCCGCCAGAGCAATCGCCCAATCGGGATGCAGATGATCGACATGCGGATAGGGCAGGAACCCATGCAGCGGCGTGTCAATCGAAGCCGCCACCGGATTGCCGCGAAACGCGCACAGCGCGTACATCTCCACCATCGCATCTTCGGTGGCCTGTCCGCGATAGAGATGCTCCAAAGCCAATAGCTTCTCCTGATACAGCGTGGCAAAGCCGCCGCGCTTGATGCTGCCCAGGTCGCCGCCGCTTCCCTTCACCCACAGCACCTTCGCAGGCTGTCCGGTCAACGGATCAATCTCATCGACCTTCGAGCTCGTGTTGCCGCCTGCGAAATTCGTGATGCGCAAATCGGAGCCCAACAAGTTCGAGCGATAACGCAGCAACTCCGGCTGATCCAGAGCCTCCGCGACAACAGGGTCCCATCGATCCTCAAGAAACACCAATGAAGGAGAAGCAATTGTCGTACTAGTCATATCCATCACCTTAATTGATAGCGGTACAGGCTCACCCTACGTGACCTGGTTCGGCGCGCGTTGCCGCAGGATCACGCGTAGGATACGACCCCGGCGCCGCGGCCACCGCGCTCGCGGCTGATACGCTCGACATAACCGCTCTCTGCCAGTGCCGCGAGCGGCTCCTCAGGCAGTCCGCGCGCACGGCGCCACTCCTTCACCGTCGGCCGCACGTCGGTCCAAAATGCGCCGCGGAACACCTCTTCGGTGGCAACCAGTTCACACTTATCCTGCAACTGCGATAGCCGCTCGCGGTCCACAAGCGCCGCCTTCACCCACAGCTCCTGCGCCGTCATCACCGTCTGCACCATCGCTTCAATCTTGCCCTTGAGGTTGTGGCTTTGATCGATCATGAAGGCGATCTCAGCCTGAGCGTCGGAGCCGGCCGCATGTATCTCATGAAAGATTCTAAAAATCTGATACGGATCAATCGACCCCAGCGTCAGGTCGTCGTCAGCATAGCGCCGGTCGTTGAAATGAAAACCACCCAACAGGCCGGTGTGCAGCAGCCACGTCACAATCTGCTCGATATTCTGCGCGGCATAGTGATGCCCGGTGTCTACCAATACCTTCGCCTGCGGCCCTGCTTTCGCCGCCAGGTGTGACGCCATGCCCCAGTCCGCAATATCCGTGTGATAGAAAGCCGGCTCGAAGGGCTTGTACTCAATCAACAGCCGCTGCTCCGGCGCCAGCCGCCGATGCGCACTCTGCAACCCGTCCTCGAGCCACTCAATCCGCTTGCGCATATTCTGCGTACCCGGATAATTCGAGCCATCGGGAAGCCACAGCGATATGTCTCGCGAACCCAGCGCCTTCGCAATCTCGATCGAGTCGAGCACATGTGCGAGTGCCCGTTCGCGGATCTCCTCCGACGGATTGCAAAGCGAACCGAACTTGAATTCTTGATCCTGAAACAAATTAGGGTTGATCGATCCAGCGCGCACTCCATGCTTGCCTTCAAGCGCGCGGACCGCGGACGCATCGATCGCGCCATTCGGCAAATCCCACAGCACATGCAGCGCCAGCATTGGTGTCACGCCGGTCAGTTTCTGCACTTCTCCGGCATCGCTGAATTTCTCCTCTAGCGTAGACGCAGCCGCTGCCTGTAGAAACTTGCCAAAGCGCGTGCCCGTATTCGCAAATCCCCACGAGGGAATTTCGACCTGGAATGCATCCAGGGCGCTAAAGGCGCGCTCTTCAAGCGTCCATTTCGAATGCATCACTCAGTCTCCCGCGACTCGTAGCAAACTCCGCAACAAACCACATAAATGCGCGATGAACGAGGTCGAACAATATCTGCACCGCCGCTCAATGCGACATGCCGTTTTGAAGTCACTATAGGAGTTGATTGCAATAATAGTCAAAAGAGGGGAAAAGTCTCTTGAGGGAAGGGACGCAACTGAATCGGCAAGGGGCGCACATCGATGCGCGAACCGCCTGTCTGCCCTGCTACTCGCGTTTCCGCCCTGGCCCGCTCGAAAAACTGAAGGTGGAGAAATGCCGATTCTCGCCGTTGATCTCCGCGCGCAGTTCGTGCCACAGCTCGTTGGGAATCTTGAGATACACTTCGACCACCGCGGGGTCGAACTGCGTTCCGGCACAGCGCAGAATCTCCTCACGCGCATCGTCGAAGCTGCGCGCCTTGCGATAAGGCCGGTCGCTGGTGATAGCGTCCATGGCGTCCGCCACTGCAAAGATGCGCGCGCCAATCGGAATCTCCTCGCCGCGCAGCCGGCTGGGATACCCGTTGCCGTCGAAATACTCCTGGTGCGTGTAGACAATCGCCGCGGCCTCGCTCAGAAACGGAATCTTGCGTAGGATGTGATAGCCCCGCGTGCAGTGGTCGCGCATGATCGTTTCTTCTTCCGGGGTCAGCTTGCCGGGCTTGCGAAGAATTTCATCCGGAATCGCCATTTTGCCGATGTCGTGCAGAAACGCGCCGCGCGCAATCACCTTGATCTCCGCAGGCGCAATGTTCATCGCCCGCGCCAGCGCGATCGTATACGCCGTCACACGCTTGGAGTGCCCCTCGGTTTCCGAGTCTTTGAGATCCAGCGCATCGCCCAGCGCTTCCAGCGTCACGTCATAGGAGTGCTCGAGATCCTCCATCGCCTGGCGCAGCAGCTCAGTGCGCGCCCGCACAACCTGCTCCAGGTTCTGCTGATAGCTCTGGCTGTCCTTCAGCGCCTGCCGGTGTTGCAGCGCACGCTGCACCGTCGCCAGCAGGTGTTCGCGCTCAAAAGGTTTCAGCAGATAGTCATACGCGCCACGGCGCATCGCATCAATCGCCACGCCGATGTCGTGGATGGCCGTCACCATCACCACGGGCACATGAGTCTTGCTCGCGCGTACGCGCTCCAGCAGCGCGATTCCGTTGCCGTCCTGCATCACAATGTCGGTCAGCACCACATCGAACGAGCCTGCATCCAGCAGTTCAATCGCCTGCGTGCCGCTGGTCGCCAGATGCACGTCGTAACCGTGCCGTTCCAGCGTCGCGCCAATCATCGCCCGCACCGGAGCTTCATCGTCCACCACAAGAATGCGCCCGGTCAGTTCGCGTCCGCCAGGCTTCTCCGTGGCGCGACTTTCCTCTGTCTTCACCGAATCGCTTCCATCGGGATGTGCAAGATGCGATGCCACGTTTACCTCACTCCCACTCGCTGCACATCTTCAAGACTTCCGCATTGACGAAAAGTCCCTGTGCATCTCCGCACTCGGCGATGCTCGCAAAACCGGAGGCTGAGTGCAAGAAGCCGGTCCGGCATTTGGGGGAAGGAGAGAATCCTGACTGGGGCCCATTTGGTTTCACACTGCGCAAACCACCGCACACGGATGCTATTAAATCGAATGTACGACGAACTTACGCTCCGCACCAGCCGCCGCGTGAACCTTGCTATCAGAAGTATCAAAGTACACAACCATCCACGGCACCGTTTCGTCATCGGGCACCTGAAACGAAAGTACCGTGACCGCCCTTCTGGCCGGCGCCTGGAACCGCACAATTTCTCCTTGGTCAAGCTCCGGCTTTTCTCTTTGCCCGTCGCGCCGCTGCCCAGCCTTCCTTGGTTACCTGCCGCGCCCGCGCCACGGCCAGCGCGTCCGGCGGCACCTCATGCGTAATGCATGAGCCCGCGCCAATGTAGGCTCCGCTGCCAATCGTTACCGGGGCCACCAGCGTGGAGTCGCTGCCCACAAAGGCCCCGTCGCCGATCAGCGTCTTGTGCTTGTGCGCACCGTCGTAGTTGCACGTAATCACGCCCGCGCCGATGTTCGTGCCCGCGCCAACCTCGGCATCGCCCAGATACGCCAGATGCCCGGCCTTCGCGCCGCGCCCCAGCCGCAGCTTCTTGGTCTCCACAAACGCGCCTACATGCGCATCTTCGCCGATCATGCATCCCGGCCGCATGTGCGTCATGGGGCCCACGCTCGCGCCGCTTGCGATGGTGCTCTCCGCCAGCACGCATCCCGGCAGCACCGTCACGCGCTCGCCCAGCGTGCAGTTCTCAATCACACAATAAGACCGCACCCGCGAGCCTGCGCCTACCCGCGTCTTCCCCAGCAGTTGCACAAACGGCTCAATCACCGCATCCGCGGCGATCTCCACATCCATATCAATCGTGCAGGTCTCCGGCCGGTAGATGGTCACGCCCGCCGCCATCAGTGCGCCGGCTTTGGCCGCGCGCAGGGTTGCGTCCATCACAGCCAGGTCAGCCAGCGACTCCACTCGCTCCAACTCCGCAGGCGTCGTCGGCGCAACCGTCGCCGCGGCCTTGCCGTGGGAAATGCGCGCTGCCGGATGATACTCCTCCAGCTCGGCTACACGAAAAACTCCCAGACCCGCGCCCAGCAGCGTTGCCGACGCATCGCTGGCCGCGTGCGCCCGCACCAGGTCGCGCAGCGTCGCAGCCGTCAGCAGCGGCAGATCGCAGGGCAGCAGCAGCGCATCGTCAAAGCCCGCCAGCGCCGCGCTCAACTCCGCCTGCGTCACCGCACGTCCACTCCCCGCTGCCGCGGCCACTTGTTCCGCGTCCGCATCCACGAGGATCAGCACATCCGCCGCTACCTGCGCGGCCAGCAACGCCGCATGGCGCACCAGTGGCCTGCCGCCTGCCTCATGCAGCGCCTTGGCCCGCCGCGACTTGAAATCCGCTCCATCATCCGCGGCCAAAACAACTGCGGCCAGCTTGCGCTGGCCGCCATCTGTTGCCTTGCTCACTGCTTCTTCTCCTCGGCCGCCGGACGCTGCGGCATCGGAATCGTGATGTCCACCGGATGCGCCGGACCCATGTCCAGCGCGTCCAGTCCCGGCTTGATCTCCGGTCCATTGCCCACCACCAGCACCGCAAGCTTGTCCGGATGGATATACTTCTTCGCCGCCGCGGTCACATCGGCCAGTGTCACTTTCTCGATGCCCGCCTTGTAGGTCTCGAGATAGTCCGGCGGGTAGCCGTAGAACTCCAGCCGCACGCTCTCGGCCAGCACCTTGTCCCGCGTATCGTACTGGAACAGGAACGAGTTCAGGATGTCGTCCTTGGCCCGCTTCAGTTCCGCCTCGGTAAAGGGCTTCTCCGTCATGCCGGAGATCACCGCCAGCGCCGCCTTGGTCGCGTCCACTGTCGACGCGCTCTTGGTCATCACCATCACGTGGAAGGTCCCCGGATGGTCGTAGGCGTAGCCGTAGCCGCCGCTCACGGCGTAGGCCAGGCCCAGCTCGGTGCGCACCTTCTGGAAGAGCCGGCTGCCGAAGCCGCCGCCCAGAATGTTATTCATCACCGCCAGCGTGGGTATATCGGGATTGTGCCGGTCTGTGCCCAGCCCCATGATCTCAATGTTCGACTGGTTCACATCTTCTTTGTTGATGAAGTAGAGCGCTTGCGTGGGCTCGTGAAAGACCTCGTGATGCGCAGGCAGCGGCTTCACCGGCGGCAGTGGATCGAAGGTTGCACGCAGCTTGGCTTCCATCGCCACGGGGTCGAAGTCCCCGCTCACGCTCACAATCAGCTTGCCCTTGAGCGTGCGGTCGTGCCACGCGTTCAGGTCGGCCACAGTGACTGAGCCCATCGTCGCCAGCTCCGGCTGCCGCGTGTACGGACTGTCCGCTCCGTAGACCAGCTTCGCCGATTCGCGGCCGGCAATCTCGCCTTCTTCGTCATTGCGGCGCACAATGCCGGTCGCTTCCTGCTGCTTGGCCAGCTCCAGCTTCTCCTCGCTGAACTTGGGATGAAACAGAAGATCCATGGCCAGGTCGTACACCGCGTCGGAGTCGCCCTTCAGCGAGTCCCACGAGAGCGCCGTCGAGTCGTCGTCGCCGCCCGTCTCAATGTGCGCGGCCTTGGCTTCGAGCAGGTCGTCCATGGCGTCGCCGCTCATCTTCTCGCTGCCGCTTGTCCGCCACGCCTCGCCGTAGAGATCGATCATGCCCGCCTTCGCGGCCTGCTCGTCGCGCGAGCCGCCGGGAATCAGCACCGATCCGCTGACAAACGGCAGCTCGTGATCTTCCTGCAGAAAGATCACGATCCCGTTCTTCAGTTCAATGCGCTTGGGCTCATGTGGATGAAACGGAGCCAGCGGCGGAACCGGTATCTTGTCCCACGGCTTCTCCTGCGCCGACGCGTTCGCTGGAGTGAGTAGTACGCCGAGCACTGCCGCCGCAACCGTAAACTTGATCACTGTCTTCCCCTTGGCACGAAACTGATCCCTGATCCCTGAGTCCTGATCGCTGTAGCTCATTCCGCGCCTCCATTCTTGGCGTTCGCCGCCGCTTCGGTCACAATCTCCGCGCTGGTGCGGTTCGATTCCACAAACACCTCGTTCGCCACGCGGCGAATATCCGCTTTGGTCACCTTGTCCACCTGGTCAAGCTGCAAAAACAGCTGCCGCCAATCGCCGTAGCGCGTCTGGTACTCAGCCAGCGCATTGGCCAGGCCCTGGTTGTCGGCCAGGCCGCGCAGCAGGTCAGCCTTGGCGCGCGTCTTGTACATCTTCAGCTCAGCGTCCGTCACGTCGGTCGTCTTCAGCTTGTCGATTTCCTTGTGAATCGCCGCGCGCATCTCGTCCGGTGTGTGCCCCGGCAGCGGAACCGCATAGAACGCAAACAGGCTTGGATACTTGTCGCCGGGGAAGGGGCTGAAGCCCTGCGCCACGGCCGCAATCTGCTGCTTCTCCACCAGGCTGCGATAGAGCCGCGACACCCGCCCATTCGACATGATGTCCTGGATCGCGTCGTAGACGGCGTTGTCCGGGTCGCGATAGCTTGGCCGATGATAGCCCTCGATGTAGAACGGCTGCGTCTGCTCGCGGATAATCACCGACTTCTCCGCGAACTGCTTCGGCTCCACCGTTGTCATGTCTTCCGGCTTGGGTCCGCCCGGCACCTTGCTGAAATACTTCTCCAGCATCGGCATCACCTCGGCGGCCTTCACATCGCCCACCACGGCCACCACAACATTCGATCCCACGTAATACTTCTTGTGGAAGGCCATCGCCTCGGTGGCTGAAATCTGGCTCAGCTCGCTCGGCCAGCCCACACCGCTGCGTCCGTAGTTGTGCGCCACATAGGCCGTTGCCAGAAACTGCTCCACCAGCCGCCCGATGGGGTTCGAGTCGGTGCGCATGCGCCGCTCTTCCTTCACCACGTCGCGCTCTTTGTAGAACTCACGCGGAACCGTGTCGCTAAGCCGCCCGCTCTCCAGCCACGCCCAAAGCTCCAGCCGGTTCTCCGGCATCGACCAGAAGTAGATCGTCTCGTCCAGGCCCGTCGAAGCATTCAGCCCCGTCGCGCCGTTCTCCTGCGCCACCTCGGTAAATTGGTTGGGCACGACATACTTGTGCGCCTCGGCCTGCGCTTCGAGAAATGCCTTGTGCAGTTCCTCTAGCTTCTGCGGATCGCGGCCCACAGGCTTCAGATACTCTTCCTCGTAGGCATCGTTGGCCTTTTCCACCTTCTCGAGCGCGATCTTCTCGGCGGGGTAGTCATTGGTCCCAATCTGGCTGGTCCCCTTGAACGCCAGGTGCTCGAACATATGCGCCAGCCCGCTCTCGCCGCTGGGGTCGTTCACGTCGCCGGCATCGATAAACGTGGTGTAGCTGAAGACCGGCGCATCCGGCCGCTCGCACACCAGCAGCGTGAGCCCGTTGGGCAGCACCTTGGTCGTGATCCTCTGCTCGAAACTCTTCAGGTCCTGGGCCAGCGCGCCGCGCGCGGCCATCGCCGCCAGCGTCACTGCCATGGCACACGTCCACAACCGGGAAAAGGCTTTGCTTTGCATTCCTGCTCCTTGGCGCGGAGCGGGCACAGCGTGCCCCGCACTCTTTCAAGCTATTGCCCCCGCGCGGGGGCGTCAATCGCCGGCCGGAAAGTGAACCGCCGGCTCAGGGTTCGCGTATAGTCTCAGACGAGTGAGGAAATGATGCGTCGCTGGATCCTTCGCGCTTCTGTTTCACTGGTTGTTCTCGTTGTTGTCGCCTGTGGTGCTGCCTGGCTCATTGAGATCTTCCCCCGCTACGGCTCGCATCCGCCGCTCAAGCTCGCCCAGGGCATGCTCGTCATCCAGCACGCCCGCATCTACACCGCGCCCGGCGCGCCGCCCATCCCCGATGGCTCTGTCTTCGTCCGCGACGGCATCATCGCCGGCATCGGCCACAATCTGGCGGTGCCCGACGGCGCGCAAATCGTCACCTGCAACGGCTGCGTCGTCACCGCCGGCTTCTGGAACTCCCATGTCCACTTCACCGAGCCCAAGTGGAGCATGGCCGAGTGGAAGACCGCCGGCACGCTCAACCCTCAGCTGGCCGACATGTTCCTCTCGCACGGCTTCACCACCGTCGTCGACCTCGGCTCCAACCCCGCCGACACCTTCGCCATCCGCCGCCGCATTGAGAAGGGCAACCTCACCGGCCCCTACATCTACACCGCCGGCACCGCGCTTTATCCGCCCCACGGCGTGCCCTACTACGTCCGCGAAACCGCGCCCGCCTGGATGGTTTCGCTCATGCCTCAGCCGTCCACGCCCGAGGAAGCCCGCCGCATCGTCCGCCGCAACCTCGCCTCCGGCGCCGACGTCACCAAGCTCTTCACCGGTTCGTGGGTTACGCGCGGCCATGTACTGCCCATGCCGCTGCCCATTGCCACAGCCGCCGTCGAAACCAGCCATCTCAACGGAAAGATCGTCTTCGCCCACCCCTCCGACCTCGACGGGGTCCGCATCGCCATTGACAGCGGCGTCGACATTCTGGCCCACGCCGCAGATGACACCCGCGGTGTCGATGCCGCGCTGCTCTCCCAGGCCATCCACAAAAACATGGCCATGATCCCCACCCTCAAAATGTTCTCCACCACCGTCACCACCGATCCGCATTACATGGACCCCATCTGCGCCGAGGTCCAGCAATTCCACCAGCTCGGCGGCCAGCTTCTCTTTGGAACCGACGTGGGCTACATGACCGACTACTCCACCGACGGCGAGTTCGTCGAGCTGGGCAAGAGCGGCCTCGACTGGCAGACCGTACTCGCCATGCTCACCACCAATCCTGCCGCGCGCCTCGGCGCATCCAGCACCAAGGGCACCATCACGGTGGGCAAGCTCGCCGACCTCACCATCCTCTCCGCCGACCCTGCGCAAAACCTCACCAACTTCGCACGCGTTCAGGCCGTCGTCCGTAGCGGCAAGCTGGTGTGGGAGCGGCCCGTGCCGATGCGTCGGCCTAGCCCCTGATCCTGATCCCTGATCCCGGTGGTGGTGCAGTTCCCGGATAGCCAATTAACCGCTCGCACGCCAAATCATCCGGAGAATTCTACGCAGCACAGGGATTTGATAATCTCTGGTCAAGACGCAAACTCGACGACAGTCGAACGTACATGAAATCATCCCTTTTGAAGGGACCGCTGCGAACGCCCTGGGTCTGCCCAGCCTTTATAAGGAGCCTTTGGATGAGTCCAGCGACGAAGATTTCTCCTGTTTCAACGAAGCCCGCAGCTTCCGCCCACATTGATCGCGAAGAGACTCCTTTCGAGGCGCTGGCCAGCATCTGCTCAGTTCTCGTGGTGGGCCTGTTCATTCTGACCTTCTTAGCTCAGAACTATCTCATTCCGTCAGGTTCAATGGAGAACACGCTGCTCGTAGGCGATCACCTGGTCGTCGACCGGATCACATTAACCCCGCCCGCTCGGTGGATGCCGCTAGTAAGGTATCGCGAGCCGAGGCGCGGCGATATCATGGTGTTCTACAAGCCCGTTTACCAGCCGGGTATTGATGCGACTGACGCCGATGGGACGCCGCAGTTCACTCCCCTGGTGAAGAGATTGATTGGCGTGCCCGGCGATCATATTCATCTACGCAACGGCATTGTGATTGTGAATGGTGTTGCACAGCCCGTGGGATTTGCGCAGCCGACGACGCCGGAAAACTTCAACGAGTTCCTCGACGATTTCCCCGCAGTGCCCCCAGCCGAGGTGCCTGGGTCAGCAGAGTCGTGGGCCGTGAACTTCGCGAGTTATATCCAGGACGGCGACCTGGTGGTTCCACCCGGCATGTATTTCATGATGGGCGACAACCGGCACAACAGCCTGGACTCGCGCTACTGGGGCTTCGTGCCGCGCGCCAACATAATTGGCCGGCCTCTCTTCAACTATTGGTCGTTCAAGGCCGCAGATGGACAACTTGAACAAACAGGATTCGGTCACAAGCTCGCGTGGATCGGCCACGTTCTGGTGCATTTCTTCCCAGACACGCGCTGGAAACGCACTTTCCACGTTGTTCGGTGAACCGAAATTCTAAGATCCCGATTTGATCTTGGTGCGCTCCGGTCGTAGGACCGCCAAACCGGAAACTGCGCCACCACCCTGATCCCTGGCGGCTACCCCAAGCCGTATACTTGAGATTGCGTCTCGAAGGTTTCTGAGCCTCACAGGCGTCGCATTTCCGGAGGTTGATCCCGCCTTGAACGCCAGCCAGAACCAGAAAAGAATCCGCTCCACCACCGTCATCTGCGTGCGCCGCAACGGCCTGGTCGTCATGGCCGCCGACGGCCAGGTCACCCTCGGCGATCACGTCCTCAAGCACTCCGCCAAGAAGATCCGCCGCCTCTATCAGGAGAAGATCCTCGCCGGTTTCGCCGGCTCCACGGCAGACGCCTTCTCGCTCTTCGCGCGCTTTGAAACCAAGCTCGAGCAGTACGCCGGCAACCTCAATCGCTCCGCCGTCGAGCTGGCCAAGGACTGGCGCACCGACAAGATGCTGCGCAACCTTGAAGCCCTGCTCGTCGTCGCCGACGTGAATCAGACGTTTCTCATCTCCGGGTCGGGAGATGTGATCGATCCCGACGAGCCCATCGCCGCCATCGGCTCCGGCGGCAGCTACGCCACCGCCGCCGCCCGCGCCCTGATGGAAAACACCGAACTCGGCGCTCGCGAAATCGCCGAAAAAGCCATGAAGATCGCCGGCGACATCTGCATCTACACCAACGACCACATCACCATCGAAGAGTTGAAGAGCTAGGCTCCTCAGGAGCATCGAACAAGAATGGCCATTTACCTGCCCGCATCCGCCGAAGAACAGGACCTCGCGCTCGACGAGCTCACCCCGCGCGAAATCGTCGCCGAGCTCGACAAACACGTCGTCGGCCAGAAGGCCGCCAAGCGCGCCGTGGCCATCGCGCTGCGCAATCGTCAGCGCCGCCAGAAGCTGCCGCCCGATCTCGCCGACGACATCATGCCCAAGAACATCATCATGATCGGGCCCACCGGCGTGGGCAAAACCGAGATCGCGCGCCGCCTCGCCAAGCTCACCAACTCGCCCTTCCTCAAGGTCGAGGCGTCCAAATTCACTGAGGTCGGCTACGTCGGCCGCGATGTCGAATCCATGATCCGCGACCTCGTCGAGATCGCCATCGACATGGTCCGCGAAGAGCGCCTGGAAGAAGTGGAAGACCGCGCCGAGATGAACGCCGAAGAGCGCCTTCTCGACGTGCTGCTGCCTCCGCCGCCCGCCGCACCGCAGGGCCAGGAGGGCCAGCTCAGGCTCCCCGAGACCGACTCGCATCAGCGTTCCCGCGAAAAACTCCGTCAGCAGTTCCGCGAGGGCAAACTCGACGACCGCATGGTCGAGCTCGACGTGCGCGAGCGCGGCACCCCGCAGTTCGGCATCATCTCCAACCAGAACCCTGAAGACATGGAGATGAACCTCAAGGACATTCTGCCCGGCCTCTTTGGCGGCGGCACCAAGAAGCGCAAAATGAAAGTCGCCGACGCCTTCGACTACCTCGTGCAGGAGGAAGAAGGCCGCCTCATCGACATGGATCAGGTCAACCGCGTCGCCGTCGAGCGCGTCGAATCCAGCGGCATCATCTTCCTCGACGAGATCGACAAGATCGCCGGCCGCGAGGGCGGTCACGGCCCCGACGTCTCGCGCGAAGGCGTGCAGCGCGACATCCTCCCCATCGTCGAAGGCACCACCGTCAACACCCGCTACGGCATGGTCCGCACCGACCACATTCTCTTCATCGCCGCCGGCGCGTTCCACGTCTCCAAGCCCAGCGACCTCATCCCCGAGTTGCAGGGCCGCTTTCCCCTGCGCGTCGAGCTGAAATCCCTCACCGTCGAAGACTTCCTGCGCATCCTCACCGAGCCCAAGTCCTCGCTCACCAAGCAGTACACAGCGCTGCTTGAAACCGAAGGCGTCCGCCTCGAGTTCGCGCCCGAAGCCCTGCGCGAAATGGCCGAGTTTGCCTTCCGCGTCAACGAGAACACGGAGAACATCGGCGCGCGCCGCCTGCACACCATCATGGAAAAGGTGCTCGAAGACGTCAGCTTCCTCGCGCCTGACGTAGCCCGCCGCACCCCCGAAGGCGAACAGGCCGCACTCAGCGAGACCATCAAGAGCGAGTCCTCAACACCGCTCCCCTATCAGGAGCGCATGACCGCCTCCGGCCCCGAAAAAGTCTTCACCATCACCGCCGACTACGTAAAACAAATGGTCGCCACCATCGTGAAGGACCAGGATTTGAGCCGCTACATTCTGTAGCGCTACATCTTCGCCACGAACCTCGGGTGACCCATTCTTCGCGGCGCACTTTGCCGCGAAGGGTGGGAAAGCAAGCCCGCACCCCGCGACGATCCGGTTCTGTGTCAGGGCACGACTTCAGTCGTGCCGCAACGCCAACCGAATTGATTGGTGCGGGATTTAGCCCCTGAGGTAGCATCGTAGTCAGAACACGGGGAGCCGCATGGGCATTCTCTTCGTCCTGATCATTTATGCGATCGCTCTCACCGTCGCCGCTACCATCGGCGCAGCAATTCTTGCCCCAACAACGGCCTATCTCACGCGCTCGGCGAGTTCAGGGCGCAAGCGAGTGATCACCGCATCTGCGATTTTTCCTTTCGCCTGTGTCGCCTTCGCCGGCACATGGTTCGTTTGCTACGCAATCATCAATGACACGGTTTTTCATCGCGATCCCGGTCTTGGGGATACGTGGCAGACACCGCTCCCCAACCGCTACGCCCTCACGATGATCGATACCACAGATCAAGGCATGGTCTACAACCCGAAAACACAGGCCTACTGGGGACTCACAACCCTTGAAGAACCGATCAATGGCGTGCGACAGCTTCAGATCACGGGTAACCGCATCTTCGGTGCGCGCGACAGTGGCTACTTCGGACGCATCGGGCACGATTCAAACTTCGTCGACACATACTTCGAACTCGACACCGACAAAGGGGTTCCAGTCGAATTCAAGACCCTCGACGCACTGCGCAAACACGCCGCCGCCGAAGGCGTTGCTCTCCACCTTCGCGAATTTCAATCCGTCTTCAGCGATTATCGATACACCTGGTTCGACTATCTTGCCTACGGAGTCCTACTGCTCGTGCCCGGACTGGGTTTTCTGGCATTGGCGCTCTGGGTCTGGACGATCAGACGACACGGACGAATGGCTGTTTTGCCGCTCAGTTCCGCTCTGCCGGAGAAAAGCTAAAGTCGGTAACACCGCCCGCGTTTTTCAAGTCTCTATTGCGCTCGTCTTTGACCTTTGCTACCTTCATCTCGTACCTCGGCAGCCCGCGCCGCAACCCCAACCAGCGGGCTCTACCTGCACTCTCCCGCTCTTGAGGGAATGTGGATGGAGGCGTATCAGAGCGCCTCGGGAAAGGTGCGTCTGCGCCGCGTTCGCAATGTGCAGGCCAATCTCTCCCGCCTATTCCCGCATCCCAACCTCCAGGAGAGACCCATGAGCCAGCCCGCGCAGCATCACGGCATCAACTACATCGAATTCACGTCCACCGACCTCGAGCGCAGCAAGCGCTTCTACGAGAAAGTCTTCGGCTGGAATTTCCAGGATTACGGTCCCGAGTACATCGCCTTCGATCCCGACAGCGCGGGCATCGCCGGCGGCTTCGCGCGCGTTGGCCTGCGCGAATCTCCGCCCAGCTTCGCGCCCCTCGTCGTTATCTACTCGAAAGACCTCAAAGCCACCGAGGCCGCCATCCTAACCCACGGCGGAGACATCGTCGTCGCCACCTTCGAGTTCCCCGGCGGCCGCCGCTTCCACTTCAGCGACGGCTCCGGCAACATCCTCGCCGTCTGGTCCGAGTAATCGCGAGAGTCTTTCAGGAATCGCCGATCAGCACGAACATGGGTGCCCCAGGTCCCTGTTTTTGGACCTGGGAAAGCACCACCCTCAATTAGCTGATGAGTGTCGCTCAGTTCACCGTCGGCAGCGGCAGCGCCTTGCGCTTCTTCAAATCCTCACGCACCAGCGCCAGCCCCAGCAGGCACCGCTCAAACCAGTCGGAGAGCCGCGCGAACAGCGGCGCTTCCGGCTCATACTCAAATAGATTGAACTGGCTCACGATGAAGTAGCTCTCCTTGCCCGCGCGAATCAGCTCCGGCAGCGTCGCCGCCGCACCCCGCCGCCGGCTGCCCGGCGCAGCCGCCTCGGGATACATGCCGCCCACAAACAGCGCATAGTCGCCGATGTACTTGCGCACCGCGCGCTCCGCATCGAATGACGAAGCAGTGCCCAGCACCGGGTCGGCGGCCAGCATCATCGCTTCCAGCTCTTCAATCGGATGCCCCGCGGCATCGCGCACTTTGTACAATTTGTCGGCCTGCGAGAACTCGCACAGCAGATGCGCCACGTAGCCCGTCACATCGGGATCGTTCAGCCCCAGCTTGCCTTCATAGCTGTTGCGCACGGCCTGCTGAAAGAACGCTTCCAGTGGATGAGTCGGATGAGCCGCCTGATTTGGATGAGCATCGTCCTGCATACACGCCTCCCGTGGCCACACGCGCAGCCGCTTGCCTATTGGGGCGGCGACTGCAGTCCGGACCTGAGAGTCAGCCGCTGCCTATTTACCTTGCTTTAACACCGAGCTTATCGGAAATGTCGTGATTGCCAAGAGCGCGGCGCAAACTAATTGGCAAACCAAAGGCACGAGTGCGAACTCATCTGCCCGGCAAACGCAAAAAGGGCAGCCACTTAGGCTGCCCTTTGCACAACTTGATTCGCGTTAGACCGTCGCGGGCGAGCGCGACTCCAGCGCCGCCAGCCGGTTCGCCAGCAGCGTCTCCAGCTTCACCAGCGCCGCGGAGAAGCCCTCGATGCCTTCCTTCAGCTTGTCGTGCGCCATGCGGTCGGCCTCATGCATCTTGTCAAAGGTCGCCTTGTCCATCGCGATCTTCTCGATCGACAGGGTCTTCGCCTTCGCGGGATCAAGCTTGCGCGGCAGCTCAGCCTGTGTCGACTCCAACTCGCCCAGCAACTGCGGAGAGATCGTCAGCAAGTCGCAGCCCGCCAGCTCCGTGATCTCGCCGATGTTGCGGAAGCTCGCGCCCATCACCACGGTCTTGTAGCCAAACTTCTTGAAATAGTTGTAAATCTTCGTCACCGACTGCACGCCCGGATCGTCCGCGCCGTGAAAATCCTTGCCCGTGTCCTTCTTGTACCAGTCGAGAATGCGGCCCACGAACGGCGAAATCAGCGTCACGCCCGCCTCCGCGCACGCCACTGCCTGGTGCATGCCGAACAGCAGCGTCAGGTTGCAGTGAATGCCCTCGCGCTCCAGCACCTCCGCCGCGCGAATACCTTCCCACGTCGAAGCAATCTTGATCAGCACATGCTCGCGGCCCACACCGGCCTCGTCATACTGCTTGATGATCGCCCGCGCCTGCTCGATGGTCGCGTGCGTGTCAAAGCTCAGCCGCGCGTCCACTTCCGTCGACACGCGCCCCGGCACAATGGCCAGAATCTTCTTGCCGAAAGCCACGGCCAGCCGCTTGAACGCCAGGTTCGCCACGTCCTGGTCGGTCGCGCTCTCGCCCAGTTCCTTGCGCGCATCTTTCAGCACGCCGTCCACAATCGGCTGGTACTGCGGCATCTGCGCCGCCGTGGTAATCAGCGAGGGGTTGGTTGTTGCATCCGTCGGCTTGAACTTCTCCATCGCCTCGATGTCGCCGGTGTCGGCCACCACGGTGGTATAGCTGCGCAATTGCTCCAGCAAATTCTGCGGCATGTCGTTTTCCTCCAGGGAAGGCTAAGGCTTCCAGTCTACAGCCATTTGGATTCATCAAAACCTGCGGAGTTGCATTTCATCCAGAATCAACATCCGTCCGGCGCAAAGCTGTTCGTCAACGCACCCAGCCCGGGAATCGTCACCGTCACCACATCGCCCGTCTCGAGCGGGCCCACTCCCGCAGGCGTCCCCGTCAGCACCAGGTCCCCCGGCTCAAGCGTAATGGCTGCTGTGATATACGCAAGCAACTCCGGAATCGCAAAGATAAAGTCCTTCGTCGATCCCTGCTGCCGCAGCTCGCCGTTCACGCGCGTCTCCACCGTCAGCCCCGCCTCGGGATCGACCTCATCCGACACCAGCGGTCCCACAGGGCAAAACGTGTCAAAGCCCTTGGCCCGCGTCCACTGCCCATCCTTTTTTTGCAAATCCCGCGCCGTCACATCGTTCGCGAGCGTATACCCGCGTACATAGTCGCGCCAGTTCGCGTCCGCTCCCAGCTTGCTGGCCCGCTTGCCCATTACCAGCGCCAGCTCGCCCTCAAAGTCCACGCGCTCCACCGCGGCAGGCATCTTCACCACGCCTCCGGGAGCAAGCAGCGACGACGGCGGCTTCCAGAACAGCAGCGGCTCCTTCGGTACCTCGTTGCCCAGCTCCTTCGCATGGTCCCGGTAGTTCCGCCCCACGCAGATAATCTTTGAAGGCGTCACCGGCGCAAGCAGCGTCGCCGCGCTCAGCAGCACCGGCGCAAACTCAAAGCTCCACCGCGGCGACTCCGCATGCAGCACCCGGTACGCCAGGTCCTCCGCCGGAGCCTCTGCCAGACCCGCAATCCAAAGCTCACCCCCGCGCTCCTCCACCTTGCCGTAGTGCGCATGCCCCTCAAACTCAAATCGGCAATACTTCATCCTGTCCTCTCATTACTGCGCCGCCGGAACCGTCTCCTGCGCCTCCGCCGACCGCGCGCTCTCATGCCCCTTCGCATCAATCGCCGTCACCGCGTAGGTATACGAATGCCCCGCCTGCACCTGCGCATCGTGAAACGCCGGCCCCACCGCCGGAGCCGCGCCGAGACACGCGCATCCACGCCCCATCGCCCTCGCGCCGATACACCGCATACCCCGCCACGTCGGCCTCCGCATCCGGCTGCCAGCTCAAGTCAATCGCCGTCTCGCCCTCACCCACCGTAGCCACTGCCACCAGCCCCGTCGGCACCGCCGGAGGGAAGACGTCTTCCACATCCACCGTGACCGGCTCGCTCAGCGCACCCGGCAGCTCCAGCGTCGTGCCGTCCACCGTCACCAGCGCCACCCGCTGCGCGCGATAGGCATACGTCTCGCCAAACCGCGCCGTCTTGTCCAACGCCCGCGCCTCGTCCACATCGTCCACGCGCAGCGTCTGCTCCACGGGCTCCGCAGGCGCACCCAGCACGGCTTCCTTGTGCTTCACGGGAGGCGTCAGCAGCGTCCGCACCAGCCGCACCGGCGCATGCTCGCCGTCGCTCGCCCAGCGCAGCACCACACCGCTCTTGCGCACCTCGGCCTTCAGCCCCGCCACCGGCTCCGGCGGCGCACCCGCCAGCACCAGCGCCGCATTCGACATCCCCGCCGAGCGCCCCCGCGCATTCTTCAGCTCCACAAAATACTTCAGCCCCCGCGGATCGCCCGCACCCTCCGCCGCTGGCAGCGTGTCGGTAAAGGTCGCCATCGCAGCCGGCTTCCGCATCACCGGCGTGCCCGCATCCACGCACGGCCCGCTTCCCTCTTTGCGGCACACGCGCACCGCAATTTCATTCTTCAAAATCAGCTTGTCCGTATTGCGCTTCGGCATCGTCCACGTCAGCGTCACCGTGCCGCCCGCACGCACCGCCGACAGGTCCGTCACCGGCTCCGGCAAATTCAGGCTCGGCGCCAGTGGCGCGCCCGGCGTCCCGCACCCCGCCAGCCCCAGCGCCAACCCCAGCGCAGCCCCCATCCAACTCAAACGCAAATTCATCGCCTTCAGTCTACTGGACCCCGCTCAGCCCTCGTGTACAGTCAAAAACATCCCGCATGCCCGATGCCGCTCCCACAATTCATGCTCATGCCACGCGCCGCTACCGCGTGCGCGTCATCCTCTGTTTCTTCGCCATCTACTTCCTATGGGGAACCACCTTCCTTGGCATCCGCATCGCCGTCGAAGAGCTGCCGCCGCTCTTCGCCGCCGGAGCGCGCTTCTTCACCGCTGGCATCGTGCTCTACGCCTTCATGCGTCTGCGCGGTCAGCCCGCGCCCGCTCCACGCCAATGGCGCAACATCCTCGTCATGGCGCTGCTCATCTTCGTCGCCGAGTACGGCCCGCTCTTCTGGGCCGAGAAATACATCCCCTCCGGCATCGTCTCCGTCCTCGCCGCCACCATCCCCATCGTCACCATCGTCATCGAAATGCTCATCCTCCGCCAGCAGCGCTTCAGCTGGCCTCTCGCCGGCTCCTCGCTCCTCGGCTTCGTCGGCGTCAGCGTGCTTCTGCTCCACGGCAGCGGCGCGGCGCTCCCGCTCATCCCCTGCCTCGCCGTACTCGGCGGAGTCGTCAGCTGGTCCCTCGGCACCGTCCTCAGCCGCTCCTTCTCGCTGCCTGCCTCGCGCCCGCTCACCTCCGGCGCCACCATGATGCTCGGCGGAGCCATCCTCCTGGCGCTCTCCGCGGCCTTCGGCGAGCTCCATCCCTTCCCGCACATCTCGCTCCGCGCCGCCCTCGCCGTCCTCTATCTCATCGTCTTCGGATCTCTCGTTGCCTTCACCGCCTTCATCTGGCTGCTGGCCCACATGCCCGCCTCGCAGGTCTCCAGCTACGCCTACGTCAACCCCATCGTCGCCGTCGCCCTCGGCCACTTCGCCGCCGCTGAGCCCGTCACCGCCCGCACCCTCATCGGAACAGCCCTCGTCCTGCTCAGCGTCTTCCTCATCCTCCGCCTGCCCAAACCCACCTGAGCCCGGCCCCATGCCGTATCCTTGCCCCAACACAAAATCCGAACACAAAATCCGCCCCCGCAATCCCGCCAAAGGCTCACAGCATGCTCATCTTCGCCGCCATCCTCGCCATCTTCGTCTACGGCATGATCGCCGCCATGCTCGGCACCATCCTCCCCGACCTCTCCGCCCGCTTCCGCCTCACCCCCGCGCAAAACGGCGCCATCGCCTTCGCCCAGGCCCTCGGACTCATGGTCGCCTCCATCGCCGTCGGCCCGCTCCTCGACACGCAAGGCGACAAAGCCGGACTCATCCTCGGACTCATCGCCATCGCTGCCGCGCTCTTCGCCCTGCCCCGCGCCCGCGGCTTCGCCTCCATCGTCGCCCTGCTCTTCCTCCTCGGCGTCGGCGGCGGCATCGTCGTCACCGGAGCCAACGCCCTCTCCAGCGTCGCCGCCACCCGCACCGCGCCACCGTCCTCAACCTCGTCAACCTCTTCTTCGGCCTGGGAGGACTCGCCACTCCCTTCATCTCCGCCAATCTCTTCAGGCGCAACTGGGTCCGCCTCTGCTACACCATCGCCGCCGTCACCCTCGTCACCCTCGCCGTACAGGCAGCCGCGCCCATGCCCGCGCCCGCCGGCTCCGCGACATTCGCCCTCGCGCACCCCGGCTCCCTGCTTGCCCCGCTGCTCGGCAAGCCACTTCCTGCTCCTGCTCGGGCTGTTTTTGTTCTTGTATGTCTCGTGTGAAGTCGGCGTCTGGAACTGGCTTCCCCGCCATCTCATCGCCCAGGGAATCCCCGAGTCCCGCGCCCTCAACATCCTCTCCCTCGGCTTCGCTCTCGGCCTGCTCGTCGGACGCGTCGGCGTCTCCCCCATCCTCATCCGCGTCCCCGCCGTTCAGGTACTCCTCGCCGCATCCATCGCCATGGCCGCCAGCACCTTCCTCATGCTCCGCACCCGCCGCCCCGGCCCCGCCGCCGCACTCGTCTTCATAGCAGGACTAGCCATGGCGCCCGTCTTTCCCACCACCCTCGCCATCGTCGGAACAGCCTTCCCCGCCTTCACCGGCACCGCCATCGGCTTCGCCATCACCTGCGGATGGGCCGGCCTCGCCGTCAGCTCCCGCATCATCGGAGCCCTCGCCGGAGACAACCCCCAGCGCCTCCAGTCCGCCCTCTTACTAATCCCAGCTTCCTCCGTCCTGATGATCGGCCTGAGCTTGGCCATCCAATCCGCGCTGAGATGATTCACCGCCTTTAGCTATCGCAACGCTCTCGCCACGCGCCTCCGCCATCAAAGGCCCGCGTACAAAGCCACTAACTTTTAAGGATTGTCATCCTGAGCGAACGGGGCCCCGAGCGCACTTCAGCTCGGGGGTGGTGAGTCGAAGGACCCGCTTCTCGCGATGCCGCGGACACGTGACCATCGCGACGCTCCAGTCCGTCCTAATGATCGGCCTGTGCCTAGCCATCCAATCCGCGCTGAGGTGACCAGAAGCAATAGGGCAGACAATCATTAATGCGGCAACGAAGGATTAACGTGTGGCCAAGGCATAGTGGCTGGAGAAACGAGGGGGGAACGACTGACTTGGAGAATATGTCTATTCGAAAAGCGGCAGCGTTTGAGGTTTCTTAGTAATATTTTTCTTGGGCCAATAAAGTCCTATCACAACCCACGATTTTGGATGGGCCAGTATGGTACCGACGTAAAAAAACGTGTCCCTGTCCGGTCCGCAGATTTGTTCGAAGAACTTCTGCTTGACCTTCTGCGCCGCTTCCTCTGGACTACACCCCTCATCGACACACCTCCAATACAGGGCTCCTACCTCCCAATCCTCAATCATCATCTGATGGCTTTTACTGCATCGAGAATCATCGCATTCGAATCTGTAATGAAACTTGAAAGGAACTTTACGCGGCGGTTCTTTGCTTGCACGCCGCGTTTCCCAGAGCCTCTGCTGTTTCAGCGCATTTAGGAAACTCGTTTTCCATACATCAGCGTCGGGGGTGATGATGAGATCGTGGATGGCTTTGGGTCTAAATATTCCTAACGAAGTTTTGTCGCGCTCTTGCTGTTCGTAGAGATCTTCCATCGAGTGCGACCTCTTGGCCAATGCGTATTTTGCTCGTTCAGCCCAATTTCTCTCCGCGCTAATTGGTTCTCCAATCAGTTTTATAGATTCAGAAACCGGGCGGTAGCTCTCCTTTCGTGAGTCGCGCCCACGATGTTTTGTAACCTCAACGTCCATCCACTGATATTTTTTGAATTGGCTACTAAATGGGAGGTCGCGAAAATTGATCGGATAGAGGCGAACAAAATCACCCTGTTCTGTGACTCCAGCCGTGCAAACAAGCTCGTCATATTTTGCGGAAGGAATCGGATACGTCTTGACCGTGATTAATATCCGAAGGCGTTCTGGCATCAGAGATTGACAATCTTCAGTCCTGACGAAGCCGAGATAGCCCTAGCAAGGCGACTTCGGTGGCAGTCCTGAGCTTCCCTTTCCATACAAATTAGAACAGACGGCGTTTTCTTGATCTTCTTCGTTAAGAGTGAGACATCATTCTCAGTCTTAGGAAGAATTACCCGATCATAATACCCGAACAAATGTTGGAATTCAGCAGGAGTTTCAACACCTTTGCGCTTTTCAGAAGGGATACCTAGCTGTGGCCAATGCTCATAGGCCAATCCAAGCCTTCCCGATATCAGAGATAATGATTTTTTTGCGAATCCGTATTTGCGCGAGATTGGATTTGCGCGAACATCGAGGATTGTCTGAATTCCAGTTCTTAGTAGCCTGTCAAAGAATCCATCAACAGATCGATCTTCGTATCCCATCGTATAGACAGCTAGCTCTGCCATAGCGGGCTTTGTGGCGGTGGCGGGGATCAGATCTTGCAGCTCACTACGGGTGGAATACCAAGGGTATCTTGAATAAACGTCACGCAGGAGAGGTTGAAGCCCAAGATCGCCGTATTTCTTCAATATGTATGCGATCACCTTAATCGAATCGGAATCGACATGCTTCACTTCCCGCTTACCGATCGTCGTGATCGTGTACCCAATGGAACGGCCAACTTTTTGGTCTTCAACGTAACCTTGAAGGACGAGCGCTTCAAGCTCTCTGTTCAGTGCAAACGAATACGGTCCATACCGATAGGGAAGGAATTCATAGAATGCCCCGTCGCGACCAAGAAATGTCTCCTCAGAGAGCAAAAACATGAGCTTGAAGAGCGGAGTGGTCGGTAATAGCTTACCGAATTGATTGAGGAGGGCGAGCGTGATGCGTTGACGCCGGAGCATAACGCTAGAATAGAATGCTTTGCCTCCTCCCCCCCGTCTTTCTGAGCTTGGGGGTGCATTGTCATTCACCGCAACCCTCTGGGCCGTTTAGATTTGTCTCGTGGGCCTACGCGCCGAGAATGCTCTGTCAGCATTGCAAATTAATTCGCCCCCTAGGAAAGCGCACTGTCAACCCCCACCCAGCCTAACCCATTCAAACCAAACCACATCCCTTTGCGCAGTATTTCCCCGAATCCCCTATCCTTGATTCAGGATGAGCACCGCACCCCAATCCGCCAGCCGCACCGCAGGTGCTTCGCCAAACCTTCGCCAAAATCGCCTTCGTTCCGCAGCCAGCAAAGCAAATAAAAGAGTTAGATCCGCACCAGCACCCCCTCCCCCCTACCTTCGCGCAGCAAAAAGCCCCGGCCCAAGCCGGGGCTTTTACTAGGAGCTAGGAGCTAGCAGCTAGCAGCTAAAAGCTGGCCTTTCTCAGCCGCGCGCAGGCCTCGTCCAGGTCCTCGTCCCGCTTCGCAAAGCAGAACCGCAGCAGATCCTCGCCGCGCCCCGCCCGAAAGAACGCCGAACCCGCCACCGCCGCCACGCCCGTAGCCGCCAGCAGCGCCCGCGCCTTCTCCGCCGCCGTCGCGCCCTGCAAATGCCCCGCCCGCGCCAGCACGTAATACGCGCCAGCAGGCACGCTCGGCTCCATGCCCGCATCGCGCAGCGCCGCCAGCATCCGTTCCCGCTTCGACTGGTGATCCGCCGCCAGCCGCGTGTAAAACTCCGCCGGAAGCTGCTCCAACCCCGCCGCCGCACCGTGCTGCAGTGCCGAGGGCGCGCACACATACGTCAGATCGTGGAAGTAGGCCATCGCGCCCATCCACTTCGCATCCGCCGTCACATACCCCAGCCGCCACCCCGTCACCGAGAACGTCTTCGAAAACCCCGACAGCACAATCGTCCGCTCGCGCATCCCCTCCAGCGTCGCCGCGCAAATGTGCCGCGCCCCGTCATAGACGAAGTACTCATAGATCTCATCGGTAAACAGAAACAGATCGTTCGCGCGGCAGACCTCCGCCACAGCCTCCAGCTCTGCCAGAGAAAAAATCTTCCCGCTAGGGTTCGCCGGAGTGTTCAGCAGGATCGCCTTGGTCTTCGGCGTAATCGCCGCCTTCAACTCATCCAGATCGAGAGAAAAATCAGGCTCGGCCAGCGCCACCAGCACCGGCTGCACGCGCAGCGACTTGAGCGTAGCCACGTGGTAGCCATAGAACGGCTCAAACAGGATCACCTCGTCGCCCGGATTCAGCAGCGCCATCGCCGCCGCATGCAAACCGCCCGTAGCGCCGCTCGCCACCAGCACTTCCGTCTCCGCGTCGTAGTTGAGCCCGTAGTCGCGCCGCTGCTTCGCCGCAATCGCGTTCCGCAGCCGCGTAATCCCATCCAGCCGCGTATAGATGTTGTGCCCCGCGTCAATCGCCGCATGCGCCTCGGCCAGCACCGGCGTGGGCACCGGCGTGTCGCACACTCCCTGCGCCAGATTGATGCCGCCCATGTTGTCGCAAGCCACGCTCATCGCGCGAATCTCCGACTGCAGCGCGCCGGGGGCAAGTTCACTCAGGCCAAGGCGGGACAACACACGAGACGGCGCCACCACTGGATTCATCGCACTCACCGAAGAGAAGATACCAACCTCAAAGGCAATCTTAATCCAGCCGTCGTCTCTGCGGATTAGCATCGCAGGTTCGCGCAACCTCGCCTATACTGGCTCCGCGTGAGCACAAGCAAGGCAAAGTCCGCGAAACCAGCAGCGGCACGGCCCGCCGGCAAGGCAGGCCCGCTGCCGAAAACTGTGGATGAGTATCTGGCGAATGTGCCGGAACCCGCGCGGACCACGTTGGGTAAGGTGCGGGCGGCAATTCTATCCGCACTACCGCCCGGCGCCATTGAAACCATCAGCTATCGCATCCCCGCGTACAAGTACAAAGGGCTGCTGGTGGGCTTCGCGGCCTTTACCAGTCACTGCACGTTTGCGCTGATGAGCAAGCCGCTGATCGAAGCCTTTGCCGCCGAGTTAGCAGACTACGACACCGCCGACAGCATCGTACGCTTCCCGCACCACAAGCCGCTGCCCGCTGCACTGGTGAAGAAGCTGGTGAAGGCCCGCGCCGTGGAGAATACATCCGGCAAGAAATGGTGAGGGGAGAACGATGACACTATTTGCGACCGACCGCGAAGCTAAGGGCGGTCGGATCGTTATCGGAATCAGGCCTGCCAGCCGCCGCCAAGCGCCGCATAGAGCTGCACAAGGCTGAGCGCTTCGGCCTGCTGCGCATTCACCAGATTCAGTTGCGCCGCAAACAGGTTCGAGTCCGTGGTCAGCACTTCGAGATAGCCCGTAGATCCACCCTGGTAGCGGATGCGGGCGAGCCGTGTCGCGTCCTTTGCAGCCGCAACCAGTTTCTCCTGCTGCTCGCGATAGGCGCGCTCCTTGTTGAGAGCAATCAGAGCATTCGACACATCGCGAAACGCGCCCGCGATGGTCTTCTGGTAGCTGATCACCATTTCCGACTTCGTTTCCTGCGACAGCTTCAGCTGGCCCCTAAGCTTTCCGCCCTCAAACAGCGGCTGCGCCAGGGAGCCGATGCCGTAAATGGTTTTCCCCGCTGGGTCGAAGAGACTTGAAAGGCTGTCTCCGCCCACGCCACCCGATGCGCTGATCGAGAGGCTAGGGAAAAACTGGGCGCGCGCCACGCCAATCTGCGCGTTGGCCGCGATCAACGTTGCTTCTGCCTGCTGAATGTCAGGACGGCGCTCCAGCAGCTGCGAAGGCAATCCGGTCGGCAGGTCCTGCGGCGGAGGCGCAAGGGCACTCGGGTCGGTGTGCGCAATGGGTCCGGGGTTCTCTCCAAGCAGAAGCGCGAGCGCATTCTCCTCTTGCTGAATCTGCTCTTCAAGCTGAGGCACTTCTGAGGTCGCCGTATAGAGCAGCTGCTCAGCCTGGCGAACATCGGACAGAGGCACCGAGCCTCCGCTTTCCAGCGTCCTCGTTAGCTCCAGCGAGTTCCGCCGCACGGCGATCGTATCGTTCGTAATTTTGAGCTGCGCATCGAGAGCCCGCAACTGCAGATAAGCCGTCGCCACCTGCTGCACCAGCGTCATCCGCACCGCTCGCTGCGCCCACACCTGCGCAAGCAACTGCGCACGCGCAGCCTCGGTCTGCCGGCGATAGAGCCCCCAGAAGTCCGGCGTCCATGCGGCTGACAGGTTCAACGAGCCATCGACCAGCGGGCTGGAAATCTTCGTGCCCAGCGACGATGGCAAGGCCGCGCCGATGCCCGTTCCGCCGACACTCACGGTTGGGAACTCCTGCGAGCGGGTGATCCTTACCTGCGCCTGCTGCTCGAGAATGCGCTGCGCCGCGATACGCACATCGAAGTTGTTCGCCAGCGCCTTGCGAATCAGATCCTGCAGTTCCGGCTCGCGATAGACCGCGGCCCACTGCTCATCGCCAAGGCTGTCCTTGGCGTCGCTCGCTACGGCAGCGTCGTCTGCACCGCGAAACGCCGGCGGCGCAGTCACATTGGGACGCACGTAGTTTGGCCCGACGTTGCATCCAGCGATGAGTGCGGCCGTGCCTGCAAGAAGCCCGAGTTCGATCAATCTGGAATGCTTCCTCATGCCTGACCCTCCTCAGCGATTGCTTTCGCTTCACCGGTATGCGGGACGGGAACACCGGGCCCGCAGATGGAATCCATCGTGGTTCCCTTCCCGCCTCGCACAAAGCGATGCGAGAGGAATTCCACCACAGCGAACGTGACAGGAATGAAGATCAATCCCAGCATCGTAGAGAGCGTCATTCCTCCTACTACGACGGTGCCGAGGATGCGCCGTGAGGCTGCGCCAGACCCGGTCGCGGCCCACAATGGTAGGCAGCCAACGATGAAGGCCAGAGCCGTCATCACAATCGGGCGGAAGCGCAATCGCGCCGCATCCAGCGCCGCATCGCAGATGCTTTCGCCGCGTTCGTAGTTCATCTTGGCGAACTCGACGATTAGAATGGCGTTCTTCGCCGAGAGACCAATCAGCATGACTAATCCGATGGTCGCGAAGATGTCGTTCTCAAAATGCCGCGCATGCAGAGCCAGATAAGCTCCCAGGATGGCGACTGGCGTGCTGAGCAGAACGCTGAATGGTAGCGTCCAGCTTTCGTAGAGCGCCGCAAGGATCAGAAAGACGAAAATGAGCGACAAACCAAACACGGCCCACGACGGCACTCCCTTTTCCGCCTGCTGTTCCTGGAACGACATGCCGGAGTAGTCAAAGCCCGCGCCCTGCGGCATCGTTTCCTTGAACACCTCTTCGAGCGCCTTGCGCACCTGCCCCGAGCTGTATCCCGGCGCGCCGGTGATGTTCAATTGCGCCGCAGGGAACTCGTTGAATCGGTAGATAAACTCCGGCCCCGTGATGCGGCTGACCTTCACAAGAGAACTGAGTGGCACCTGACTTCCGTTGGCGCTGCGAACGTAGAACTGGTCGATATTCCCGATGTCTCTTCGCGAGGTACCCTCCGCCTCGACGTAGGTCTGCCACTGGCGTCCGAAGCGATTGAAGTAGTTGACGAGGTAGCCGCCCATGAACGTCTGCATGGTGGTGTATATGCTCGAGAGATCGACCTGCTGCTGCAGCGCCTTCGCCTTGTCCACATCCACGTAGAGCTGCGGCACGGCCGGCTGGTACGACGGAATGGCAGCCGCGATCTCCGGACGCTTGGAAATCGCGCCTAAGAACGTGTACACATTCTTGGTGAGAGTCATGGGATCATCGGATCCGGAGCGATCTTCGAGAATCATGGTGACGCCGCCTGACGTTCCAATACCCGGAATTGACGGCGGCGGAAACGCGAATGCGATGCCGTCAGGATCGGCGGCAAGCTGCTTTTGCAGATTGCTCTGAATGTATTCGAGCTGTTCCTGCTTGCTCTTGCGCTGCTCCCACGGCTTCAGATTGACAAAGAAGAAGCCCGCGTTGGTGCTCTGCACCTGCGTCAGCAGCGAGAAATTCGTCACGGCAATCACGCCTTGAATGCCAGGTGTCTTCAACAGCGCGTTCGTGATCTTCTGCTGAGCCGCGTCCGTGCGCTGAGCGGATGCACCATCGGGTAGCTGCAGCGCGAGAAACATGTAGCCCTGATCCTCGGTGGGAATAAATCCGCCGGGAAGAGTGCTGCCCAAATAGACAGCGATCGCACCGACGAGAACAAGACCCAGCATGGCGAACGCCGACTTGTGAATGAGGACGCGCGACGTGCCGACAAACGCGTCGGTGTTGCGCCGGAAGAATCGATTGAACACTCCGAATCCCCGTCCCAGCAGGCCCGGCTTGCGCTTTTCATCCCGCGGCTTCAACAGGAGCGAAGCGAGAGCCGGCGACAGCGTGAGCGCATTGAACGCGGAGATCAGAACAGAAATCGCGATGGTGACGGCGAACTGCTGATACATGCGGCCCGTAATGCCGGGAATGGCCGCTGTGGGAATGAACACCGCCGCGAGAATAAGCGCGATGGCAACCACCGGGCCGCCGACTTCTTCCATCGCTTTCTCGGTCGCGGATTTGGGGTCCATCCCTTCTTCAATATGGTGCTCTACAGCCTCGACAACAATGATGGCGTCGTCAACCACCAGGCCGATGGCGAGCACCAGTCCAAACAGTGAGAGCGTGTTGATGGAAAACCCGAGCGCCGGAAAAATGATGAACGTGCCAATCAACGACACAGGAACAGCCAGCAGCGGAATCAGAGTGGCGCGCCAGCCCTGGAGGAAGATGAACACGACGATGACGACGAGACCCAGCGCTTCGAGAAGCGTGTAGACAATCTCGCGAATGCCCGACGTGACGGCCTTGGTCGTATCCAGCGGCACGCTGTACGTAATGCTCGGGGGAAACGTGGCGGAGAGTTCCTTGATGCGCCGATTCACCGCGGCGGCCGTCTCCACGGCATTTGATCCCGGAAGCTGATAAATCGCCATCACGCCGGCGGGAGCCTGATTGTAGCGGCCCGATATTCCATAGGCCTGATCGCCGAGCTCGATGCGCGCTACATCGCTCAAGCGGAGAACCGAGCCATCGGGATTGGCGCGCAGGATGATGTTCCCGAACTCCTCGCGGCGTCACCAGCCGTCCCTGGGTGCGAACCGTGTAAGTGAATTGCTGCCCCTGCGGAATCGGTTCGCCGCCGATTTGGCCAGCCGGGTTCACGTTGTTCTGCGTCTGGATGGCTGAGATAACGTCGGTCGCTGTAACCCCAAGCTTGGCGAGCTTGTCAGGCTGCACCCACACACGCAGCGCGTACTGGCCGCCGAAGACCTGCACGCGAGAGACGCCCTTTACGCGGGCAATCTGGTCCTGCAGATTGATGATCGCGTAGTTGGTGAGAAAATCCTGGCTCAGCTTGCCGCCGGGCGAGCTGACGGCGATGAGCATCAGCGGCGAGGTCAGCGCCTTTTGCACCGTGAGGCCAGCCGTGGTTACCTGCGCCGGCAATTGCGACTGCGCCTGATCGACGCGCAGCTGCGCCAGCACCTGGTCAATGTTTGGATCCGTCTTGACATCGAAGTCGACGAACAACTGCACCACGCCATTATTGGCGCTGACGGAGTTCATGTAGATCATGTTGTCGACGCCGTTCATCTGTTGCTCAATCGGCGTCGAGACGGCCTGGCTCACGGTCTTGGCATCGGCGCCAGGATAAGTCGCAGTGACCAGAATCTCTGGCGGAACGATGTTGGGATACTGCGAGATCGGCAGCGTGAGCATGGAGACGACGCCTATCACCACCGTGAGGATGGCAATGACGATCGCCACGATGGGGCGGCGGATGAAGAATTTCGACATGAGTTACCTTCCCGCCGCTGGTTCCGCATGCGACTGATCCGCATGAGGCGCTGCAATCTGTACGCTGACCGGCGCTCCTTCGCGAAGCTTCTGCAGGTTGTCCACAATCACCAGAGACCCTGCCGGAAGACCGTCCTTCACCACCCAGCTATCGCCAAACTGCGGGCCAAGCTGAATCGTGTTCGCGTGGACCGTGTTGTTCGCGCTGACGGTGTAGACCTGCTGCTGGCCCTGGAACTCCGTCACCGCGATCTGCGGGATGAGAACCGCATCGTGAAGCACTCCGGTATCCGCCTTCACACGGCCAAACTGCCCCGGTCGCAGAAGATTGCCGGGGTTCGGGAAGGCCGCCGCGATGCGAATGGCTCCCGTCTGCGCATTCAACTGGCGATCGACAAACACCACATAGCCCTTGTGGGGATACACTTCGCCATTCGCAAGGGTCAATGTCAGGGGGATCTTCGATGCCCCTCGCAGCAGGTCGCTGCCGCCTGCGCTGGCTCGACTCGCCAGGGCCAGGTAGTCGCTATCGCTGATGGAGAAATAAACTTTGATGGGATCAAGCTGCGAAACCGAAGTGAGCACAGACTGGCCGGTGACGAGATTGCCCACTTGCGTCGTTGCCTGGCCTGCAACACCGGTGATGAGCGACCGCACTTTGGTGAAACCGAGATTGAGATTCGCCAGTGCTACCGCGGCTTCTGCCGTCTTCACCGTGGCTGCGGCCTGGGCCTTCTGCTGGATTTCGTTATCGAGCTGGCTTCTGGCGATCGCGTGCGCCTCGGCCAGAGGCGTATCGCGGTTCACATTGATCTCGGCCAGCGCGAGTTGGGCCTGCGCTTGCCCAAGCTGTCCCTGCGCCTGGTCGAGTGCAGCTTGAAATGGGCGCGGGTCGATCTCAAACAAGACCTGATCTTTTTCGACCTGCGAACCCTCGCGATAGTCCTGACGGATCAGGTACCCGCTCGCCTGCGGCTGGATCTGAGCGTTCACGTAGCCATCGAGCGTGCCGACCCACTCGCCTGTCACCGGCACATCGCGCTCTTCGGCCTTCGCCGCGGTCACCTTCATCTTCATCCCGCCCGCGGCCGCATCGCCAGGAGCGGTCTTTCCGCATCCCGTGAGAAATCCGGGGCCAATGAACAGGAACCCGGCAAGGGCCAAGAATCTTGCGCTACGGGGGGTGATCGTTGTGGCCATGCGGCCGTGGAGCAAGGTCATACTCATTCTCCGTTGAAGGTGATTTCGTCTCAGCAAGGGAAGTCGGGATAGCGAACTATCGTGAAGCTTGGATGAAGTGAGCGCATCGAGAGATGCAGTTTTTAAAGAGTGGGTGTCGGAACCGGACATGAATCGTCCGCGGGACCCTTCAAAGACATTCTGACAGGGAAAGCTAATTCCCTTTATAGTCGAAGGCGGGCAAATGGAGCCAGTGTGCTGTGAGACTGAATAAGCTATGGCCGGATGCACACCAAGCGCTTGACGGCGTGGTGCGCGACGGCATGCTGTTGGCCATCGGCGGGTTCGGCCTGTGTGGAATTCCCGAGGCGCTGATTCTTGCGCTGCGCGACACCGGTGCACGCGATCTTACCATCGCCAGCAACAATGCCGGCGTGGACGGATGGGGACTGGGCCTGCTGCTCGAGAGGCATCAGGTGAAGAAGATGATCTCGAGCTACGTAGGCGAGAACATGGAATTCGAGCGCCAGATTCTTGACGGGAGAATTGGAGGTGGAGTTCTGTCCGCAGGGGACGCTCGCCGAACGCATGCGTGCCGGAGGCGCGGGGATTCCCGGCTTCTACACAAGGACCGGGATCGGCACGCTGGCCGCCGAAGGCAAAGAGCACAAGGATTTTGATGGAGTGACCTACCTGCTGGAGCGAGGGATCGTGGCGGATGTGGCGCTCGTGAAGGCCTGGAAAGCGGATACTCACGGAAACCTTGTCTATCGACGGACCGCGCGGAACTTCAATCCAGTTGCAGCCATGTGCGGCAAACTCACGGTGGCTGAAGCGGAGATTGTGGTGGAACCAGGCGCGCTGGATCCCGACGAAATTCATACGCCGGGGATTTTTGTGCATCGGCTGCTGCACAACCCAAACCCCGAAAAACGCATTGAGAAGATCACCACTCGCGAGGGATAAAACTGTGGCATGGACTCGCACCCAGATGGCCGCGCGCGCTGGCAAGGAACTGCAGGACGGCTTCTATGTGAACCTCGGCATCGGCATTCCAACGCTGGTCGCCAACCATATTCCTGCCGGAGTGACCGTAACGCTGCAGTCCGAGAACGGACTGCTCGGCATGGGGCCTTATCCGCGCGCATCGGAAGTTGACGCGGACCTGATCAACGCGGGCAAGGAGACGGTGACGTTTGTGGCTGGAGCCGCGACATTCTCAAGCGCCGACTCTTTCGCGATGATTCGCGGCGGGCACATTGACCTGGCGATCCTGGGCGCCATGCAGGTATCCGAGCGCGGCGATCTCGCGAACTGGATGATCCCGGGCAAGCGTGTGAAGGGCATGGGCGGCGCGATGGACCTCGTTTCAGGCGTGCGGCGCGTAATTGTGCTGATGGAGCACAACGGCCCTGACGGCGGCCCGAAGCTCCTGCGCACTTGCACCCTACCGCTGACTGGGGCTGCGGTCGTACATCGCGTCATCACCGACCTGTGTGTACTCGACGTGACACCGGCCGGCTTTGAAGTGATCGAGCTCGCGGATGGTGTGACGCGGGACGAGATTGAAAAGCGAACGGAAGCGACACTGATCTTCGCTTAGCGAGTTCACCGTGCAGCCGAAGATCGAGGCCAGATTGGCTTTCTCTTCTCCAGAAATGCCGCAATGCCCTCGCGGAAATCCGGAGTCATGCGCGCCTCGATGCTGGCTTCGATTCCGTCGACAATCGCGGCGCTCAACCACTCCCGGTGTTGGGAGGTCACAAGACGTTTGGTGGCAGCAAGCGCCTGCGGACTGTTGGCGATGAGCGTACCCGCAAGAGCGTGAACGCGCTCGGCGAGTTCAGCTTGCGACACGATCTCATTCACCAGGCCTAGGCGATGTGCTTCCTCCGCGCCGACAATCCGGCCGGTAAGCAGCAGGTCCATGCTCTGCTTATGGCCCACCTGCAGAGCGAGAAATGCGGAGACCAGCGCAGGGATAAAGCCGATGCGCACCTCGGTGAATCCGAACTTTGCATCGGGCGTAGCAATCGTGAAATCACAGATCATCGCCAGCCCTGTCCCGCCGGCAATGGCCGCACCGTGCACCGCGGCGATCGTCGGGATTGGTAACTCGTAAAGCGCGAGAAAAAGTCGGGCCAGGCGTTCGGCGTCCGTGCGGTGCTCGGCTGGGGTCTTGTCATGGATGCCCTGCAAAGCAGAAAGGTCGAGACCAGAGCAGAAGGCATCGCCAGCACCGGCAAAAACCAGCACGCGGCAATCGCTCGCAGCAGCCTCCTCCAGCGCGGCCAGCAGCTCCAACTGCATCTCGAGCGTGATGGCATTGCGACGCTCGGGCCGATTCAGGGTGATGGTGCGGACGGGGCCTTTGTCAGCGACGACGATGGTGATATTCTTCTTCAACACCTTCCTCCAACCAACCTCTGGCCGTTATGCGCCGAGTGCGAAATCGTCGTCACCCGGGAGTTCCAGCACTCGCCGCAATCTCAGCACTTGCGTGGATCAATTCGTCGAGCGGCCCAAGACTGGAAAGCTTTGCGCCGCACCGGCCCAGTTCCTCGAGTAAGACCTCAGTGGGGATGTTCCCCACCAGCGCATCCTGGGCAAAGGGGCAACCGCCAAGTCCTCCCAGAGCCGCATCGAACCGTCTGCAGCCGGCTTCGAAGGCGGCGCTAATGCGCGGCGAAGCCTCGTCTCGCCGTGCGTGGAGATGCACGCCGAACTCAATCTCTGGAAATGTCGCGAGCACCTCTCTCAGAGCCTCCGCGATTTGTCCTGGAGTGGCCAGACCCACCGTATCGGCCAGAGAAATCTGTCGAATGCCGACGCGGACGAGTTGCTCACACCCAGCGATCATCGCCGCAACACTCCAGGCGTCGCTATAGGGATTTCCAAAGGCCATGGAAAGATAAGCCACAACAATCAGGCCGGCTTCGTCAGCCATTGCACGAACTGTGTCGAGCTCACGGAGCGATTCTTCATGCGTCTGATGCTGATTGCGGCGAAGAAACTCGGGTGAGATCGAATACGGAAAACCCAGCGTGCGCACCGCGCCGGTGGCGATCGCGCGCTCTGCGCCCTTACGATTCACAACGATGCCAATAATCTCAACGTCGTCTGGCGGGTCCAGGATTTCGAGCACGTGCTCGGAGTCAGCCACTTGCGGAACCGCTGCCGGCGAAACAAAACTGACCGCGTCAATGTGCGTGAAGCCCGCATGGATCAGCTTCCGCAGATAGCTGGCTTTCACCTCCGCGGGTAACTGCGCCTGCAAACCCTGCCAGGCGTCGCGCGGACATTCGACGATTTTTATCGTTTCTTCCATTTTCTTTAGAGCGCGCAGATTGCGGTGGTTCAGCCGCGGGAAGGATGCACCTTGAGAATCTCCCGAGCGATGACCATGCGCTGAATCTCGCTGGTGCCTTCGCCGATGGTGCACAGCTTCACGTCACGGTAGAACTTCTCAGCAGGATAATCCTTGATGAAGCCATAGCCGCCAAACAACTGCACCGTCTCATCGCAGATGCGAACGGCCACCTCGCTGGCAAAGAGCTTGGCCATCGAAGACTCGCGGGTCACTTTGCGGCCCGCATCCTTGAGCACAGCGGCTCGCTGGGTGAGCAGTCGCGCGGCATCCAATTCGGTGGCCATGTCTGCCAGCTTCCATTGAATCCCCTGAAATTCAGCGATGGCTTTCCCGAATTGCCGGCGCTCTTTCACGTACTTCAGCGCCGCGTCAAGCGCGCCGCGTGCAATTCCCAGCGAAAGAGCCGCTATCGAAATTCTACCGCCATCGAGAACGCGCATCGCGTCAACGAATCCCTCGCCTTCCTTGCCGAGAAGGTTCTCCGCTGGGATCTCACAATCTTCGAAGATCAGCTCGCTGGTATCGCTGGCGCGCAGCCCGAGCTTGTTTTCTTTTTTGCCCGGCCGGAATCCTTGTGTTCCCTTCTCCACCACGAAGGCCGACAACCCATGCGTGCCCTTGGTCTTGTCGGTGACGGCGATGACCACCGCAAGATCGGCATAGCGTCCATTGGTGATGAACACTTTGTTGCCATTCAGGATGTAACTGTCTCCGTGGCGCACCGCCATTGTGCGGGCGTTGCTGGCGTCCGAGCCGGAGCCCGGCTCCGTCAGCGCCCACGCCGCAAGCCATTGCCCGCTGGCAAGCAGCGGAAGATACTTCTGCTTCTGCGCCTCGGTGCCGGCTAGAAAGATATGATTCGTGCCCAGCGAATTGTGCGCCGCGACCGTGAGACCGATTGAGCCGTCCACGGCGGAAAGCTCCTCAATGGCAAGCGCGTAGTCCACGTAGCCCATCCCAGCGCCGCCGTAAGCGGGCGGTATGATCACGCCGAGCAATCCCATGGCCCCGAGTCGCTTGATCACGTCGAGAGGAAATTCACTGGCCTCGTCCCACGCCATCATCTGCGGGGCAACCTCACGAGCCGTGAAGGCCCGAATCTCGCGCCGGAGCTGCTCCTGATCTTCGGTCAGCACAAAGGGAAACAGCGATTCGGTCTGTTCCGTTGCAAGCTTCATGTTCAGGCTCCTTCGCGGGGAATTCGAATGCCTAGTATTTACGTGTGCGTTGCGATGCCGCCATTTCGGACCGCATCTTAAAAATTCCGTTCAGGTTTGCAAAACGCCCGGGTTAAATCGCGGTGGATCTGGGTTGAGCGCAGTGGCTTCGAGCGCAGCAATGAGCACCTGCCGTGTCTGCGCCGGATCGATGATCGCATCAATCCACAGACGCGCCGCGCCGTAGCGCGGATCGGCCTGCGCATCGTAGTCGGCCCGAATTTCTTCCTGGAGGGCAGCCTTTTTCGCGTCCGACAAGGTCTTGCCGTTGCGCTCCATCTGGCGGGCACGCACTTCTGAAAGCGTAATCGCCGCAGATGCTCCGCTCATCACGGCATAACGAGCGGTCGGCCACGCGAACAAGAAGCGGGGATCGTAGGCCTTGCCGCACATGGCATAGTGGCCCGCGCCAAAGCTGCCGCCTACAATCACGGTGATCTTGGGCACCACGCTGGTGCTCACCGCAGAAACCATCTTGGCCCCCGCGCGAATGATGCCGGACCACTCCGCATCCTTGCCGACCATGAATCCATTCACATCCTGCAGAAAGATCAGCGGAACCAGGCTCTGATTGCAGTCCATGATGAATCGCGCCGCTTTCTGCGCTCCTTCGGTATAGATCACGCCGCCCACCTCAATGCGCGTCTCGCCCGCGGCCGGTCCCATGGCGACGGTCTGGTTCTGGTTGATCTTCTGGTTCGCCACAATGCCCACCGCGTGGCCGCCGATCCACGCATACCCGCAAAGAACGGTGCGGCCGAACTCCGCTTTGTACTCGTCGAACTCGCTCTGGTCCACGAGGCGCGCGATAATTTCGCGCATGTCGTAGACGTTGCTCGATCCCGGCGCGGGGTTGAGCAGCGCATACAGATCATCGGCGGGAAACAGCGGTGCGTCAGCTGCCGCGTCGAAGCGACGGCGGCGATAAATGTCTGCGCCAGTGTGTGTGGGGTGGCGCTGGCCCATCTTTGCCACCAGCGATCGGATTCGCGCGAGGCACAGATGGTCGTTGGGCTCCTTGAAGTCGACGGTGCCGGAAATTTCCGCATGCATGGCAGCACCGCCCAGCTCTTCCGCGCCGGTCTTTTGCCCAATGGCCGCCTGCACCAGCGAGGGGCCAGCCAGAAACAGGCCAGAGCCCTCCGTCATTAGAACCGTGTCCGTCATCACGGGAAGATAAGCGCCACCGGCCACGCACATGCCCATGATGGCCGTGATCTGGGGAATGCCCATCGAGCTCATCACTGCATTGTTGCGGAAGATTCTGCCAAAGTCGTCGGTATCGGGAAACACATCTTCCTGCAAAGGCAGAAAGACGCCCGCCGAATCGACGAGGTAGAGCGTGGGAATGCTATTTTCGAGCGCGATGGTCTGAGCGCGGAGCACTTTCTTCGCGGTCATTGGGAAAAAGGCCCCGGCTTTCACGGTCGCATCGTTGGCGACGATCATGCAGAGCCTGCCGCTCACATGGCCAAGGCCCGTCACCACGCCTGCCGATGGCGCGCCGCCGTATTCCGCGTACATATCGTGTGCAGCCCAAAGTCCGAGTTCGAGAAAGTCCGTTTCCTCATCGAGCAGGAGCTTCAATCGCTCGCGCACCGTCAGCCTGCCCTTGGCGCGTTGAGACTCGGCCGCAGTCTTTCCGCCGCCCAAGCGGATTGTGTTCTCTTCAGTGCGCAGTTCAGCCATGAGCGCTAATAGCGCATCGCGGTTGGCCGTTGCGCGCGGGGCCGCTGGATTGAGCGTGGAGGCCAGGCGGTTGTCGAGTTTGAGGTCGTTGGTCATGGACGATTCAAAGATTTCCCGTAGAGAATGATGTGAACGGCCCGGATGCTCCAGTGACGGTCCCGGAGCACTCGCCGAAGCCGATTCTGGGCAGTCCCGGTTGTTGGCAGTATGCACGAAGCGTCACACGATCGCCATCTTCGAGAAATTTTCGGGGCTCGCCCGTGGGCAATCGGACCGGTTCGGGATTGGACCGCAGCTCAAGCAGGCAGCCCTCCGATCCGGCGTCGGGGCCGGAGACAGTGCCCGTCGCAAGGAGGTCGCCGGGGCGTAAATTGCAGCCGTTGCTGGTGTGGTGCGCGACCAGCTGTGCGAGAGTCCAAAAGAGGTGGCGGAGATTGCTGCGGCAGACAAGGAACGGTGGCACGCAGGTTTCCTGCATCGCTTTGGACTCGAGATACACCTCGAGCGTGAGATCGATGCCGCCGAGGCTCGGTGATGGCAACTCCAAATAAGGCAGCGGCGCGGGATCGCCTTGAGATCGCGCAAATGCTGGGACGCGATAGGGCGCCAGTGCCTCGAGCGGAACCACCCACGAAGAAATCGTGGTCACAAAGCTCTTGGCAAGGAATGGCCCGAGCGGCTGATACTCCCAGGACTGGATATCGCGCGCGGACCAGTCGTTGACGAGGCAGAGGCCGAAGATGTGGTCTTCCGCTTCGGCAATGGGAATAGCTTGGCTCAACGGATTGCCTTGGCCGATGAAGACGCCGACCTCCAACTCATAATCGAGAGACTTCGTTGGTCCGAAGGTTGGCTCGTCTGACTCTGGCTTGATTTGTCCGGAGGCCCGGCGAACTGGCTCTCCGCTGACAACAATGGACGAAGCACGACCGTGATAGCCAATGGGAACGTACTTGTAGTTGGGCAGCAGCGGGTTTGCGGGACGGAACTGCGCTCCAACGCGCGTAGCATGATGGATGGACGCGTAGAAGTCGGTGTAGTCTCCGATCGCAGCAGGAAGACACATGCGGGCATCGCGCATTGGGACGAGAGCCGATGTGACGCGCTCCTGCGTTTCGCGGTCCGCCTGACCTGCCTCGAGCAGCGCGATAAGATGATGGCGCAGCGCTGATTGCGCAGTCGGCCCCAACGTCATGAGCGGATTGAGCAAGTCGGCGGCGCATGCGGCTACGACATCCGCAGACAATTCGTCCAGCAGTCCGCTTGCCGCGCAAGCACGGAGATCGAGAATCTGATCGCCGATGGCGACGCTAATGCGTGCGCCGTCACCGGTGTCGAAGACTCCGTACGGTAGATTCTGGATCGGGAAATCGCAGCCGGGATCATTCGCCGATGCGAGCCAGCTCGTCAGAGCCATCCCAGCGCCTCCAGTTCGCGAATGGGTTCGTCGAAGGAACACGATCCGATGCTGATCAGAAACTCTTTGCGGAGTCTACGCAACTGATCAGTACTCCAGCGATGAGATCGCCAGACGATAGAATCCGCTGTGATCGTCCACGCGGCGCGATCCACTTCGTCAAGCAGTCGATGCGCGTCTTCTCGCGAGCCGCCAAAATAGAGCAACGCCGCCGCGCAGATAAGGTTGATGAAACCATGCATCGTTGCGGCCGGACTACCGGGCTCATAGGTAAGCGAATGACACCCACGCAGCGGATGATGCAGCCCCGCGGTTGCTCTAAAGGCGAAGTGATGGGCCACCAGATCCCCGAGCATTTCGGCAACGGCGCGGGATGAAGGGATAGCTTCCGCCATTATTCCGCCCATGCGCACTTTGATCCGCGCGCCCGCAGATGCAACCGCATCGAGCAGTTCCTCAGACGGCGCGGAGCCTTCAAAGTATAGGACCGGACCCGCGGGCATCTGCTTTGCGACCCGTTCAACCTCGATGGCCGCTGCGGCTTTGACCTCGATTGATTCAATTCGATAGCCGTCGCTGAAAAGTTGCTGCAACTCGCTCGCGTCCGCCTCCGGGGACACGATGAGACTGATCCGCAGACCGCGGATGGAATTTCCAGCAGCCTCCAACAGGCTGGGGAATCGATCCAGATCGACGACGAATCGCCCCAGCGCGTACGCGTGAGGTCCGCGGCTATACGCCAGATAATTACGCACTGCTGCGTGCATATTGAGACCGGCGGGAGGATAGAGGCCGGCGTAGTCAATCAGGTCTACCATTACGTTTTCAATCGCGCTCATCCCTGCCTTGACTCTGCCATCGCTTCTACGCCGAAGCGCTTTTTGAGGCCCTGCCAGCATTCGAAATATTCATGCTGCAGAATCCTCGATTGCATGGCGAACTCCGTGGGGCGCACGGCGAGCTGCGTTTCGAACATGAATGCCAGCGTGTCAGCCAGATACTTCGGCCCCAGCTCTGCCGAGCTTGCGCGTTCAAAGGTTTCGGCATCGGGTCCATGTCCAGCCATGCAGTTGTGCAGGCTGGCGCCGCCGGGCACGAATCCCTCCGCCTTGGCGTCATACGCGCCAAAGACGAGGCCCATGAATTCGTTCATCAGGTTGCGATGAAACCACGGTGGACGGAAGGTGTGCTCAGCAACCATCCAGCGCGGAGGAAAGATCGCGAAGTCGCAGTTGGATGTGCCGGGAACAGCCGAGGGCGCGGTGAGGACCGTATAGATCGACGGGTCGGGGTGGTCGAACGAGACCGTGTTGATGCAGTTGAACGTGGCCAGATCGTACTTGTAGGGCGCGTAGCTGCCATGCCAGGCCACAACATCGAGGGGCGAGTGATCGATGGGCGCTTGCCACATGCGGCCGAGGAATTTGCAGATCAGATGGAAGTCTCCGTCGCGGTCCTCATAAGCGGCCGCAGGCGATTTGAAGTCGCGGGGGCTCGCAAGCCCATTAGCGCCGATCGGCCCCAGTTCGGGCAGCCGAAACGTGAGGCCGTAGTTCTCGCATATGTACCCGCGGGCCTGACTATCGGGCAAGTCGACGCGAAACTTGACGCCGCGGGGAATCACGCAGATTTCGCCGGGCGCAACCTCAAGCAGGCCAAGCTCCGTGTGCAGGGCAAGGCTGCCAAGCTGCGGCACGATTAGCATTTCCCCATCGGCATTGGAGAAGCAGCGATCGCGCATCGACGAGTTGGCAGCATAGAGATGGATTGCAAGGCCGATCTGCATGGCGGGGTCGCCGTTGCCGCCCAGCGTAACCAGACCCTCCACAAAATCCGTCTCACGCACGGGCAGCGGCAGCGGATCCCAGCGAAGCTGGTTGGGGCTCGTGGGGATCGCAGTAAACGGGCCGCTGCGGACCAAGCCCATTGGAATTTCTTCATAGGGCCGATGCGTGACCGATGGGCGAATGCGATAGGTCCAGGTGCGGCGGTTGGTCGCGCGCGGAGCCGTGAACGGCGTTCCGCTGAACTGCTCCGTATAAAGACCGAGGGGATGATTTTGTGGCGCATTCTGTCCTTCGGGCAGCGCGCCCGCAACTGCCTCGGTGGCGAATTCATTTCCAAAGCCGGATTGATAGCGAATCTTATTGGACATAGTGACCTCTCACAGGCAGCCGCTGGTGGCGCGCCGCTCTGCCTCATGCATAGCTTCATAAACCTGATCGAAACTGGTAACCGCGAAGAGCAGCTTGTGCAGCTCATCTACTTTGACTGCGGTGGACAACACCTCATCGAGGGTGAAGTCGCGGATTGCGCAATGACCCTCGATCACATTGCTTGCACTCGCCGTGAGAGCTGATGAGGCCGCTGCCGTAGACCTTGATTTCTCCGCGCTGGCGAATGACGCCGAACTCGACGGTGTACCAGAAGAGCCGGCCCAGCTTTTCAAGCACCGCCGCGTCGGAGATGCCCGCGCAGACGCGGCCATAATGCGCAAGAAAATCGGCGAACACTTTGTGCGAGTGCATGGGCACGTGGCCAAAGACATCGTGAAAGATGTCGGGCTCCGGCGTGTATTCAAGCGATTCGCGGCTGCGCAGCCAGGTGGTGGTGGGAAAGTTGCGCGTCGCGAGCATTTCAAAAAAAGCAGGCGCGGGCAGAAATCCGCTCACCGGCGTGGAACTCCATCCGGTTCTGGGCGCAAGGCGCGCGCTGATGGACGCGAGATTGGGCAGGCGATCGTTCTGCACGCCGATGATCTCGAAGCCATCGAGATACTCGCGCGCCGCGTGCTTTTCAAGCTCGAGGCAGCACACGACCCACCAGCTCCGCCCACACTGCGTGTTGCTCGCTCGGTATAAGCGGCGTAGTCCTGCTGAATGATGTACGGCGCGGCGGCGGAGAGCAGATTCAGTATTCATCTGGCCTGGCTCCGCTACAGGTTGCCCCGCGCCTGCTGCTCGCGCTCAATGGCTTCAAACAGCGCCTTGAAGTTGCCCTTGCCGAAACTGCGGCTCCCTTTGCGCTGAATAATCTCGAAGAACAGCGTGGGCCGATCTTCCACTGGCCGCGTAAAGATCTGCAGCATGTAGCCCTCGTTATCGCGATCGACCAGGATGCCCAGTTCCTCCAGTTCGTCGAGCGGCTCATCGATCTTGCCCACACGGCTTTGCAGCTCGGTGTAGTAGGCATGCGGCACATGCAGGAATTCGATGCCCTGCGCGTGCAGCCGATTGACCGTGTGCAGAATGTCGCCGGTGGCCAGAGCGATGTGCTGCACGCCGGGTCCAGGATAAAACTCGAGATACTCCTCGATCTGCGATTTCTTTTTGCCCTCGGCCGGCTCGTTGATGGGAAACTTCACGTACCGTTGCCGTTGCCATCACCTTCGACATCAGCGCGGAGTATTCGGTGGAGATGTCCTTGTCATCGAAGTGCTGATAGAGCGAGAAGCCCATGACCGTTGCATAGAAGTCGACCCACTGGTCCATCTCGTGCCAGCCCACGTTGCCCACCATGTGGTCGATGTGAAGCAGGCCGACAGGACGCGCAACCGGATCGTCATCAACGGCGCGGTAGCCCGGCAGAAACGGGCCCGATATAGCCGCTGCGTTCGACAAATGTGTGCGATGGTGTCGCCATAGGTGCGGATGCTGGCAAGAACCGCAGTGCCGTGTTCATCCGAGACCATGTGCGGCTCGTCGACACTGATGGCACCGCGGCTGGTCGTTTCATGCCAGGCGTGCCGCGCATCGTCGACCCACAGCGCGACGCCGCGCACCGCGTCTCCGTGCTGGTGAATGTGCTGCGCGATGGGATGATAGCTGCGCAGCGGCGTGGTGAGCACGAATCGGATCTTTGCCCTGCTGCACAACGTACGAAGCGCGATCGCGCTGGCCGGTTTCTGGCCCGGCATAGGCAACTAGGCTCATGCCAAACGCTGCGCGATAAAAATACGCGGCCTGGCGGGCGTTGCCGACATAGAACTCGACGTGGTCGGTGCCTTTGAGCGGCAAAAAGTCAGCATTGACGGGCTCAGCCACGGCAGATCGGCTGGATGCGGCGCGGGGAACGACGCTCATACACAAGAATCCTTTTCTGCCGGAGAGAAGAACAGCAAAAATGCTGCTCTCCGGCTGCCAGATAGCATAGGCGTGCCATCAAATGAACGAAAATGGCGATTCAAAGGAAAAATCTTGACGAAGCTTAATAAGCTTAAGCAAAATCAGTGCGCTGTTTAAGGATTGCTGGCATATGTCTCATCGGACGGCTCCCAACGTGCTCGAACTCGACGCCATTGCCTGGAAGTTGCTGGAAGCCCTGCAGCGTAACGCGCGTTTGTCGTTCGCTGAGCTGGGCCGACAGATCGGCCTTTCCACGCCCGCAGTAGCGGAGCGCGTGCACCGGCTCGAAGAAGCAGGCATCATCACTGGCTACCACGCTGCAATCAATATGACCAAGCTCGGCGTCACGATTCGCGTGCTGGTGCGCCTCACCATTCATGGAGGCGATTTGCAGGTGAGCCGCTCCGTGGCCGCAATCAAGGAGATGCCGGAGATCAGCCGCTGTCATCGCATCACAGGCGCCGAGTCGTTCGTGATTGAAGCCGACGTGGTCTCCATCCGGCACATGGAGGCTCTGATCGACAAGTTGTCGACGCTGGGAGCCACCTCGACATCGACCGTACTGTCCTCGCCCGTGGAACGACGGGATCATCGATGCCGGACAGATTCAGGCATTCAGCCGCTATGTCTGAGCGGTTTCGAAGTAGATATACAACTCGCTCAGAGGTCCAGAGCCGCACGAACGCCGTCTTTCGGATTGAGCGTGTGATTCTCTGCCCATCAAAGCCGGTAGACATCCCTTCCCGATCGCGATTCGTTGGTAGCTGGGCGGCTTGCTTTATGATCTGAGACCAAAGCAACTCTCGGCATCTGCCTTGCAGGCCCCGGATGTAGCGGCACCGATACGAGTCCTGATACCGAACTCCGTCGCGCGAAGGTTGTGCGCCGCTTGCGAAGCCTGCCAGCCGGAGATACTTCCTGCACACATCGGCGTAGATGGTCATGGAGACCTCCTTGGATGTCCAACACTCTAGAGAGGCGCAGTTGATTCGATTGCGCGTTGTTCACAATTTCGAGGCCCCGATACTTTTCCTGCGTGCGATCAGAGAACTCTCGGCCGCCGATTATCGCACAGATTGTACAGGCGCGGACAACTGCGCAATAATGCTGCTCTCAAGCGATGGGATGTTGAATGGCGGAGTGGATGACATTGACCCAAGCAATTTCGGCCCATCTGCATGATGATGATGTTCTCGCGAAGGCCTCGTACCCCCTCTTCCTTCGGTTCGTGGCGGGCCATGAGATCATCCGACAGCGATGCCGGAGATTCTCCCTGGCCCGAATGACTCCCGGCTCCATTTTCGAGCAGCCGATTGGAGCCGGTTGTGCTTCGAAGGTCGCTTATTCCCGAGGTGGAAATCCTGAAGAGAGATCGTTGCATCGGTTTTGCGACTCAGTCGCGAAAAGACGGCATGTCTCGATCGCCATCGAAGCGCGATTCCGCAGACGCAACGATTCTCATGGTGCAGGATCTCACTGCTGCACCGCTTTGAAGGCGGATCCGGCTTCTATCAGAAAAGACAACACCCGGCGTTGGAATATGCGATGAGTTGATGCGCCGCTGGTCCGTCGCCCGCCGCGAGCCACCTGGGCCTGCCTCTTGCGTGGGCGTGCGGAACAGACCGATCCACCCCGCTGCAGCATGGAAGAATCGGGTCCATTCATAGAAAGGACGACTTGAGATGTCAGATTACGAAAAGCGCTGGACGACAGTTCGAGTAGAAGTTGAAGAGAACATTGGCTGGGTTATTTTCAACCGACCCGAAAAACGGAATGCAATGAGCCCCACCCTTAACCGTGAGATGCGCGACATTTTGGAGACTCTGGAGTTGGATGACGCCGTTAAGGTGCTCGTCCTCACTGGCGCAGGCGACTCGTGGACGGCAGGGATGGACCTAAAGGAATACTTCCGTGAGGTGGACCAGGCACCCGAGATCGTTCAGGAGAAGATCCGTCGCGAGGCATCGGCGTGGCAGTGGAAGCTGCTGAGAATGTATGCCAAGCCCACCATTGCGATGGTCAATGGCTGGTGTTTCGGCGGCGGATTTTCACCGCTTGTCGCCTGCGATTTAGCGATCGCTTCGGAAACCGCCGTCTTTGGGCTTTCCGAAATCAACTGGGGCATCCCACCCGGCAATCTCGTGAGCAAGGCACTAGCGGACACGGTCGGCCATCGCAAGGCTCTTGAATACATCATGACCGGTGAGACATTTACTGGGCGCGACGCTGCGGACATGGGCCTCGTCAATCGCGCGGTACCTCTTGTAAACCTGCGTGAAGAGACGGTCACGCTTGCACGAAAGCTGGCTGCGAAGAATCCTGTGGTATTACGCGCAGCCAAGCACGGGTTCAAACGCTGCCGCGAACTGACTTGGGATCAAAGCGAGGACTACCTTTACGCGAAACTCGACCAGGCTCATCTGCGCGATCCTGAACACGCCCGTGAAAAGGGCCTAAAGCAGTTCCTTGATGAGAAGAGCATTAAGCCCGGCCTTGAGAGTTATCGCCGATGACCGCTTCAATATCAATAAGGAGACTTAGTTGATTCACCCCGCAAAAGCGCCGTCAATTCACGCCCGTCTCGAGCGCCTGTTGCGTCCGCGGTCGATTGCATTGGTGGGAGCATCGTCTACCCAAGGATCGTTTGGCGCATGCGTACTTCTCAATCTACGCAATGCGCGATATGCCGGCCATGTACATTTCGTCAACCCGAAATGTCCCCTGATCGAAGGCAAAGCAAGTCTCGCATCGGTCGAGGAGTTACCCCATGGCGTCGATTGCGCGGTCCTTGCAATACCGGGAAGCGCAGTGCTGGAAACCGCACGTGCATGCGGACGGAAAGGTGTTGGCAGTCTCATCGTATTCTCGGCCGGATTCGCCGAAAGTGGTGAGGATGGCAAAGCGGCACAGCTCAAGCTCGAACAAATCGCGCGTGAGTACGACATGGTCATCGAGGGCCCAAACTGCCTGGGCATGGTGAATTATGTTGATTCAATTCCTCTCACTTTCGTTGCAACCCCGCCCCAAGAGCAGAGGGACTCCCCGGGAGTTGCGATCATATCGCAAAGCGGTGCGCTCGCCGCGGTGGTTGCAGTGAGCATGCGCCATCAGGGGATTTCGCTTACCTATTCGATTTCGACAGGAAACGAGGTCTCGCTGGGCGTCGAGGATTTGCTGGAACACTTAGCCACTGACAAAAGTAGCCGCGTGTTCGCTCTCATTGTCGAGCAATTCAGAACGCCACAAAAGTTTCTTCAGTTAGCGCGTCGCGCTCGCGAACGTGGGCAATTCATTGTTCTTCTTCATCCCGGCAAAAGCAGCGCAGCCAGAAGATCCGCCGCAACCCACACCGGCGCTTTGGCTGGCAACTACGACGTCATGCGTACTCTTGTGACCCAGGCGGGAGTGGTTCTTGTTGATAGCCTGGAGGAGTTTGTGGACGTTTCGCAGATTCTGGTCCGTATCCAAGAATTACCGAGGAAGGGCGCGGCTATATTTACAGAGTCCGGCGCGTTCAAAGCCCACGCACTCGACCAGTGCGAAAAGATCGGCCTCGACCTGCCTGAACTATCGCACGCCACTGAGCGCGCGCTCGCAGAGGTCCTCCCTGCATTTATCCCTCCTTCAAACCCGCTCGATATTACTGCTCAGGGCTTGGTTGATCCGGGCCTCTATCGACGCACATTGCCCGCGGTGCTTGGAGATCAGCAGTTTGGAAGCGTCCTGCTGGGAATCATCCTCACCGACCCCCAGACAATGGCGCTCAAGCTGCCTCCGATTCTCGCTGCGATCCATGAGCTGAAGCCATCCAAGCCTGTGATCTTCAGCGCTCTCGATGAAGGCGCACCGTTCGATTGTGATGGCATACGACAGCTGCGAGAGCTTGGAGTTCCGAGCTTCTCTTCGCCAGAACGCGCGTTGCGCGCGCTTGCGCAAGTAACTGCGCTAGGCCGCCAGCAACTCCATGCTTCGGATGTGAGTCCGGTCGTCCCGATGCCGCCGATTGAAGTTGGAATGCTCTCTGAATATCAGGCCAAATCGTTCCTGGAAGGCTTTGGAATCCCAGTTCCTAAGGGCGGACTGGCACGCAGCGTTGAAGAGGCAGCGCGAATAGCGAACGACATTGGCTTTCCCGTGGCAATGAAAGCACAAGCCGCCGATCTTCCGCACAAAAGCGATGTCGGTGGCGTGCTCCTCAATATCGAAAATGAGAGTTCGCTCGTCGAGGGCTGGTCCTCGCTCCACAAGAATGTCACGGCCAAAACAAACGGGCTGCAATTGGAAGGAGTCCTTGTAGAGCGCATGGGAAACAAGGGTGTCGAGCTGATTGCCGGAGCCCGCAACGATTCAGAGTGGGGGCCGATACTGCTTGTCGGCTTCGGCGGGGTGCTTGCCGAAGTATTGCGCGATGTGCGGCTAATGCCCTCCGATATCCCCATCAAAGAAATTGCGAGAGAACTCGACGCTCTGAAGGGTTCTGCATTGTTCCATGGATTCCGCGGCGCTCTCCCGCTCGACGTGGACGCCGCGGCCCAGATCCTCTTTAACCTCGGCAAAGTGATGCGCTCCCACCCCGAAATTGCAGAAGTTGATATCAATCCAATGGTCGTTTATCCAAAGGGATGCGGAGCGGTCGCTCTCGACGCTTTGATCCTGACAAGTGCAAGCCATCGCCAACGCGAGAGGCTAGAAGTGAGGCAATCATGAACGAGGTGGCGCTACTGATCAACGGAGTGTCTCTGCCTGCCGAGGATGGGCGAGTCTTTCAACGGGTCGACCCGGTCAAACGTTCCATTGCGACCCAGGCGGCGAGGGCAAGTGTCTCTGACGTCAATCGTGCGGTCGATTCGGCGGCAACCGCATCCAGATCGTGGGCCGCCGCTGGACCTGGGCGCCGCCGCAAGCTTCTCCAATGCGCTGCGGACCTGCTCCTCTCTCGTCAGGCTGAGTTTGTCCGCTACATGATTGCCGAGACGGGATCATCTGAGGGCTGGGCCGTATTGAACGTCAGCCTGGGCGCGTCGATCTTGCACGAAGCTGCGTCGATGACAACCCAGATCGCGGGTGAAGTCATTCCTAGCGATGTTCCGGGGAATCTGGCAATGGCGATTCGCCAGCCTCTAGGCGTTTGTGTCGGAATTGCTCCTTGGAATGCGCCCGTAATCCTCGGGATAAGGGCCGTAGCAATGCCTCTTGCCTGCGGAAACACCGTAGTGTTTAAAGCCTCCGAGGCCTGTCCCGCCGTCCATCGACTCATCGGCACAGTGCTCCAAGAGGCCGGCTTCCCCGAAGGGGTCGTGAACATCCTTACTCACGATCCTGCCGACGCCGCCGAAGTTGTTGGCGCTCTTATCGATCATCCGTCTACGCGGCATATCAATTTCACTGGATCTACGCGAGTGGGAAGAATTGTTGCCGAGCGCGCGGCAAAACATCTGAAACCGGTCTTGCTGGAATTGGGTGGAAAGGCCCCACTTATTGTTCTCGACGATGCCGATCTCGATGCAGCGGCTCACGCGGCCGCATTTGGAGCATTCCTCAATCAAGGTCAGATCTGCATGTCCACTGAACGAGTCGTCGTTGATTCAAAAGTCGCAGACGAGTTCGTGATGCGTCTGAGCGAAAGGGCCGGAGCGCTTCCGTTGCGCGATCCCTCTCTAGGACCAACTGTCTTGGGATCAATCGTGGACGAAAGGTCCGCGCATCGCGTGGCAGATTTGATTCAAGATGCGGTTGAAAAGGGCGCGCACCTGGCCTGTGGAGGCAAACGGGACGGAACTCTCATGCAAGCAACCGTTCTAGATCGGGTCACACCCGCTATGCGCATTTATACCGAGGAGTCGTTCGGCCCCGTCGTCACCGTGGTGCGAGTCGAAGGAGAAGAAGAGGCCCTTCGCGTCGCCAATGATACTGAATTCGGGTTGTCGGCTGCCGTGTTCAGCCAGAACTTCGCGCGGGCCTGGGCGCTGGCACAGAGAATCGAGAGCGGCATCTGTCATATCAACGGTCCTACCGTTCATGATGAGCCGCAGATGCCATTTGGGGGCGTGAAGGGTTCCGGTTACGGACGGTTCGGAGGCAAAGCCGCGATCGATGAGTTCACCGTCTTACGATGGATAACCATTCAAAACGGCGAACGGCATTATCCGTTCTAGCACGCATCCAGTATCCACCGTCACATTGTGGCCGATTCCCTATCCTCCATCAACCCGCACGATCGCCCAGCATCCCTGGTAACTGGACATCATTTCGTAGTCTGCCGCCATCAATCAATATGGTCCCGCCAAGCCCCGTCCAGCGGAAGTCCGACATAGTTTTCAGCAAGCGATGTCGCAGCCGCTCGCGAACTCATCACATATTCCAGTTCCGCAAGTTGTCTCTTATGCTCGAACGCAGACGCATTCTCACACCTGTGCAATAGCGAAGTCATCCACCCTGAGAACCGTTGCGCGTTCCATACTCTTCGCAAACAGGTTTTCGAATAATTCTCCAGCAAATGCTGGTCTCCGGAGCCATAGCGGGCTCCCAGAGCTGCCGCCAGAAAATGTACATCCGCCAAAGCAAGGTTCATGCCCTTTGCACCGGTAGGAGGGACAATGTGCGCCGAATCTCCTGCAAGAAATAGCCGGCCGTATTGAAGCGGCTCGACCACGACACTTCGCATCCCAGTCACGCCCTTTTGCAGAACACGCCCTTCGATGGGCCGCCATCCATCTTTGCAACTCAACCGCGCATGCAGTTCCGCCCAAATCCTGTCATCGCTCCACTTTTGAATATCTTCGCCCGCCTTGCATTGAAGATAGAGCCGTGTAACCTTCGGCGAGCGCATGCTGTAAAGCGCGAATCCACGCGGGTGATACATGTAGACGAGCTCTGATTGGGACGGCGCTGCCTCTGCCAAGATTCCAAGCCAGGCAAAGGGATAGCCGCGCTCGTATATGTTCAAGACGCCTTCCGGGAATGCGTTGCGGCAGATTCCGTGAAACCCATCGCAGCCCGCAATGTAGTCGCAGTGAATCGCATCCGCCTGACCATCGCGGCTCGCAAAGATCCGAGGTTTGTCGGAATCAATCCCGTAAATCGAAACATCGCCGCATTCGAATCGCAGATCGCCGCCGTCAGCGAGTCTGCGGGCAATCAAATCCTTTACTACTTCCTGCTGCCCGTACACCGTGACACACTTGCCCGTCAGTTCCAGGAATGGAATCCGGTGGCGCACGCCCTTCAGCCCCAGGTCGATCCCCTCGTGGCGCAATCCCTCCCGCTGCAGTCGCGCGCCGACTCCTGCATCGAGCAACATCTGTACGCTCGTATGTTCGAGGACCCCGGCTCGCACTCGTTCCTCGCAATAGATACGCGATTTTGCTTCGAGAACTATCGAGTGAATCCCCTGGAGGTGCAACAGATGAGAGAGCATCAAGCCGGCCGGGCCCGCTCCTACAATTCCGACCTGTGTTTCACACCGCGCCATGGGCCCACCGTTATTTCGTCTGGGACTCTTCATTCAGAATCTCTTTAGCCGCCTGAAATGCGGCATTCGCAGCCGGAATACCGCAATAGATCGCGCACTGCAGGAGCACTTCGCGAATCTCTTCCGCCGTTACACCGTTGTTGGCAGCAGCGCGCAGATGCAGCCGCAATTCCTCGCCCCGGTTGAGTGCCACCATCAACCCAATCGTTAGCAGGCTTCGCGTTCGTTTGGGCAGCCCCGGTCGCGTCCAAATCTCTCCCCACGCATACCGCGTGATGAGATCCTGAAACTCGGAATCGAATTCCGTCTTCCTGGCTTCCGCACGGTCTATATGCGCGTCTCCCAGCACGCTCCTGCGCAGTTGCATTCCTGTCTCGTGTCGTTCTCGTTCATCCATGCTTGACCTCCGTTGCAGTCAGATGTTCCGTTACTACGGCAGCAAACTCGTCCGCGCACTCCCAGGCAGACAAATGCGATGCATTCAGCTCAACGTAACTCGAGTGCCGGATCGCCGCATGCAATATGAGTCCGTCTGCGGGAGACGTGGCAGTGTCCAGTGCCCCGGTAATCACCAGGCTTGCGGCCTTAACTCGAACCACATCCTCCTCGAGGTCCGCATCCCGCAGCACAGCGCAGCAGGCGGTATAGCCCTGAGGATCAGTCGTCGCGATCATTCCACGACACTTTTCCATTTCCTCTGGATGCTCGTTACGATAAGCGGGCGTGAACCATCTCTCTGGTGTAGCCGCAGCCAGCGCGGCCATTCCGGTAGCATTTACAGCCTCGATTCGTTGCTCCCATATCTCTTTGGTCCCTATTCTCGCCGCGGTATTCGCAAGAATCAGCCGATCCACTCGGCCCGGTGCATGGATTCCAAGCCAGAGGGCAACCATCCCTCCCAGGGACAAGCCGCAGATGCTTGCTTTTTCTGCCTGCATCACATCCATCAGCTTCAACACATCTCGACCCAACTGATCAATCGTGAATGTTTCCGCTGCAATCGCGCTCTGGCCGTGACCGCGCATGTCTGAACGCATCACACGAAACCGCTCTTCCAATACAGGCAGCGCCCTGTCCCACATGTGCATATCGGATCCCAGCGAATTTACTAGAACGAGGGTCGGTCCGCTTTCGCACCCACTGACCTCGTAGTGCAACTGCAGGCTGCCGCTCTCAGCTGTGGGCATCATCTTCTCCAAGCACTCGCGAAATGAATCGCTGAGCGCTACCCAGGTAATGGCCCGCATCAAGCAGTCCGTCAATCTCTGCATTGTTGAGGTGTGTTTTCACCTTGGGCATTTCCTTCAACACAGCCGATAGAGGTCGCTTCTCCTTCACAGCCCGATCCACAGCCCTACGCAGAACCTCATGTGCCTCAATTCTGCCGATCTTTGACGCCAGCGCCCCACTCACGGCTTCCGCCAACGGCAATCCCTGCGCAGCGTCCAGATTTGCTTGCATTCGTTCCGCGTAAACGTTCAACCTTTCGACAATTTCCGTTGCGTAACGGATAGAAGCCGCCGTGAGGCGAAACGCCTCTGGGACTACATCCCACTCTGCCTGCCACAGCCCCAACCCGCGCTCGTGCTCTTGTTGCATACCGTGGAGCATCGTTGCGGAGAGTCCGGGCATCTTCGCATGGATAGCGATTAGAGCCGCGCATCCAACCGGATTATGCTTGTGAGGCATCGTCGACGAACCGCCATGTCCCTCGGCGCCACCCTCCGAGACTTCCCCTACTTCCGACTGCATCAACAACGCAAAATCCCGTCCGAGCTTCGCAAGAGTTCCGGTCATCAACGCAAGCAACTGCACGATCGCCACTAGGCTGTCGCGCTGCGTGTGCCACGGCAACTCGGGCTCAGCAAGTTCCAGCAGCTGCGCCAATTTTGCGGAGACCGCAGCTCCCGGCGACCCAAGTGAAGCCAGCGTACCCACGGCCCCGCCAAACTGCAGGACGAGCACTCTCTTTTTCTCTTGATGAATCCGCTCCCGGTCTCGGCGCAAAGCCGAAAGAATTCCGGCCAACTTCAGTCCAAGAGTTACCGGGGGAGCCGCCTGCAACCACGTTCGCCCCAGCATCACGGTGCCGCGATATCTTTTCACTTGCCTCACCAGGGTCGCGTCCAACTCCGTCAGCGCTTCATCGAGCAAGTGCAACCCTTCCCTGATCTGCAACACCAGCGCCGAATCGAGAACGTCCTGGCTTGTGGCGCCCAGATGAACTGACCGGGCGGCACTTTCACTGTGAGACTTCACCGCCGTGGTTAGCTGCCGTACGAACGGGATTGCGATATTCCCTGCACCTCTTGCATCCCGGAGAAGAAAGGCGAGATCGACAAAGGCTGCGTCGAGAAGGCTCTCGAGCGCCTCAGCAGAGCCAGCTGCTGCCAGACCATTTGCCTCCAGCGCAGAACTCAACGCCCACTCAAAACGTGTCATCGCGCGTAGCTGAGCCTGTGGCGAGAACACACTCGCCATCTCCGGCGTCGAGAAGAGAAACGAAGTCAGCTCGTTATTGCTCATTTGCGTGCATCCTGATCTCTACCACGCGAAGAATACGGTTTCGTTGCTTCCTTGTAGAACGACATCCCACCAGTAGAGCCCCACGCGTTGCTTGTCCGCGCAGGCAATGAAGTGTCGCGCGCCGGTCCGGTGGAATCCGCATCAGCACCGCATCGTTGTCGTCCCTGACTTCATCTCCCAGATACATTCGAGAGATCAAATGGCGCAGCAGGCCACGCGCAAATATCAATACCATGAGATGCGCATCTGACTCGGTCTCCGCCGCAGGGCGCGCAATCGCCAGAGCGAACCCTCCGTTTTCATCCGTCGCAACGCGCCGGAATCCTTCCGGAATGCCGCTCTCCGTTTCATTCCCGCCGAGCAACCTCCGGGCACACGCGTCGATCGAGAACTCCAGCATCGCATCAGGCACCGGCAGCCCGTCTCGATCCAACACACGGCCGCGGATTTCGATCATTCCTGCTGGAACGATACTCGGAACTTCGTCTTGATTCGCTAGATACTCAAGACCGATTCGGAAATACGGTCCAACCGTCTGGGAACTGACAGGGATTCGCAGGGATTTGTTGCTCATCGATCACCTTTTTCAAACGGAGTTTCTGCGCGTCCCCGCAGAACAATATCCCATTTGTAGGCGAGCAGGTAGTTGGGCTCAGAGCGGTTCATATCCAAATCTGCAATCAATCGCTCACGTGCCGCTTGATCCGGGATGCTGTTGAAGATCGGATCCAGTGGCTGCAATGGGTCTCCCGGAAAATACATCTGTGTTACCAGTCGCGAGAGAATACCCGAGCCGAAAAGCGAAAAATGGATGTGACTCGGCCGCCACGCGTTGTGATGATTCCCCCACGGATAGGGCCCGGGTCTGATCGTCTTGAATGAGTAGTATCCGTTCTCATCGGTCAGGGTTCGGCCTGCGCCCGTAAAGTTGGGGTCGAGCGGTGCATCGTGGGTATCCACCCTGTGCCGATAGCGGCCCGCGGCATTCGCCTGCCACACCTCGACAAGTGCGCCGCGCACCGGCTTTCCGTCTTCGTCGAGCACCCGGCCATGCACCACGATCCGCTCTCCGATCGGGTCGCCTGTGTGGTGCACTGTCAGATCGTTGTCCTGCTCGCCAATCAAGCGCTGTCCAAAGACAGGACCGCTCCGCTCCATCTGCGCCCTGGGGAGCAAGACCAGTGGCATGCGCGGTGAACGCGCAATGGTCGATACGTAGGGAGGGAAGTGATATTCGGGCTGCGTGCCTGGTTGCGCTAACTCCGTCATCCATCGATCGGGCATACTCCTCCTCACACGCATTCCAGCGCCATCGCAATTCCTTGACCTACTCCAATGCACATTGTCGCCAGCGCCAACTTGCCGCCGCTCTTTTCGAGCTGATGTGCGGCCGTCATCACCAGCCGCGCGCCGCTCATTCCCAGAGGATGCCCCAGCGCGATCGCTCCGCCCGTCGCATTTACATGCTCCGCGTCATCGGGTAATCCGAATTGGCGAATGCATGCCAGCGACTGGCTGGCAAACGCCTCGTTCAATTGAATCCAATCGAAATCCAAGATCGTCTTTCCAATTCGTGCAAGGAGCTTCTGGGTGGCCGGCACAGGCCCGATGCCCATCAAGCGCGGTGCTACCCCGGCAGTTGCCATTCCCAATATGCGCGCACGTGCTCGCAGTCCATGGCGATTGACCGCGCCTTCCGAAGCAACAATCATAGCCGCAGCCCCATCGTTCACACCTGAGGCATTTCCCGCCGTCACCGTACCGCCTGGAAATAGCGGCTTCAGCGCAGCCAGTTTCTCTAGTGTTGTCTCCGGCCGTGGGTGCTCGTCTTGCATCACAACCGTTGTTCCCTTCTTGCCGGGAACTTCTACGGCAACAATTTCTTCTGCAAAGAATCCGTTCTCAGCCGCCCGGGCCGCACGCATCTGGCTCCGCCACGCGAAGGCATCCTGCGCCGCCCGTGCCACCTGCCATTCGCGCGCAACATTTTCTCCCGTCTCAGGCATCGAATCGGTTCCGCACATCGCGCGCATCCTGGGGTTCACAAACCGCCACCCAATGGTGGTGTCGAAGATTTCCGCGGACCGCTGGTACGCCGACTCTGCTTTCCCCATCACAAAGGGGGCACGCGACATCGACTCCACTCCACCTGCAATCACGAGCTCAGCTTCTCCGCAGGCGATCGCGCGGGCCGCCGTCCCTACCGCGTCCATTCCGGATCCGCACAGGCGGTTCATGGTCGTTCCCGGAATGCTCTCCGGCAATCCAGCCAAAAGCGATGCCATCCGGGCAATATTCCGGTTATCTTCGCCGGCCTGGTTAGCGCATCCCAGAATCACTTCATCTACCGCATTCCAATCTACGCCGGGGTTACGCTTCAACAATTCGCGCATAGGAATCGCGGCCAGGTCGTCGGCACGCACGTTCGCCAACGCACCGCCGTAGCGTCCAATCGGGGTCCGCACCGCGTCGCACAGAAAAACTGCCCTCATGCCTCTTCCCCCGGCACGCCGTGTGCGGCAGCAGTCCGCGCTTTGAGATCGCGCAGCACCTCAAGTTCAGCGAGGCCCGGAACCTCTGTCACGCCGCATCTCTCTGCGAATCGAATCGGCCAACCGGTGCTGTCTGCCACCGTGTTTCGATCCACTCCGGGATGAATACTCGCAACTTCCAACTCACGCGAAACTGGTCTCGGTCGAAGGATGCAAAGATCGGTAATCACTGCGACGGGGCCTTTCCCCGCCAAACCCAACTTCTCCCGAGCATCGCCGCCCGCCCCAAATCCAACCGACGTTACAAAATCAAGCTTGTTCACAAGCGTCCTTCTTGAGTGCTTCACAACAATCAACACTTCCCTGGCAGAAGAGCTGATCTCTGGCGCCCCGCCTGCTCCCGGTAGCCGCACTTTCGGCTTCTCGTACGAACCAACAACGGTAGTGTTGATGTTTGCGAATCGATCCAGCTGTGCAGCACCAAGAAACCCGACATCCACGCGCCCGCCTTGCAGCCAGTAGCGGAAGATCTCAGGAGTCGATACTACGGTCTCCGCCGTCTCCGCCAGATTTCCGTCGCCAATGGAAAGCGGCAATACCGGAGGCTTCGCCCCAATTGGGCCCGACTCGTAGATCAGCACGGCGTCCGGCGCATGCGTGAGGCGCGCGAGATTCGCTGCCGTCGACGGCAGGCCGATTCCCACAAAACAGACCGCGCCGTTCCACAGCATACGCGCTGCCGCGATAGTCATCATCTCTTCGGCGGTGTAAGGGATGCTCACGGAAGAATCCTTTGCTCAGCAGCCTCGCCTTGCAGCTTCAGGTACTCCGCAAAATTCTGGGTATCCAGAATGTGCCGCTTCACCCAGTCGGCAAAATGCTCTCGATCGCGGGAGATCTTGTCCCAAGCACGATAGAAAACGTTGTCGCGCTCATAGTACCCGTGCGCATACGAAGGTGTTGCCCCACGTGGCACCTCGCACACCGCGCTCACCACCCAGTTCGGCAGCACACACGCATTCGGCGGCGCATCCAGAGTCTGCACCCTCTCTTCCACGGTCACAATCGCGCGCTTGGCCGCCAATACCGCCTCCTTCTGAACGCCCAGAATTCCCCAAAGGAGAACATTGCCCTTCAAGTCCGCCTTCTGCGCATGAATCACGGTCACATCGGGCCGCACCGCCGGCGTGGCCGCAAGCACTTCTCCCGTGAAGGGGCAAGTGACGCTGCGGATTTGGTCATTGACCCGCGCGAAGTCCGATCCCGCGTACCCGCGCAAAACAGCGAACGGCAGGTTGGCGGCGCCGGCAACATAGGCATTGGCCAGGTCGCTATGGCTACGCTCCGCAATCGCCAGCGGACCGGGCCAGCCATTCTCTACTGCGTCGCGAAAACGGTGGAGAGATCCAACGCCCGGATTCCCGCCCCACGAGAAAGTTAGCTTCGTGGCGCAGCCAGCCCCAATTAGCTGGTCGTAAATGATATCCGGAGTCATACGAACCAGAGAGAGGTCTCGCCGGCCCTGGCGAATAATCTCATGCCCAGCGGCAAATGAAATGAGGTGAGTAAATCCCTCCAGCGCAACGCAGTCGCCGTCGTGCACATGCGCTGCAATCGCCTCGGCCAATGTGAGCCACTCCGCCATTTGCCTACCTTTCACCGACCGCAGTATTATGGCCGGAATATGCATGCCTGTACAAGATGTGCGATAATCGCCCGTCGAGCCAGCATCATGCTCCCCGAAGAGCATCCATGATGTGCCCCGCCAAATTCGCCTCCTCCACTCCATCTCCGGGCGATGAGTTCGCCGCGCAGGCAGGCAACCCCGATTTCGTTCTATCCCTTGCGCGCGGTCTTCGCGTCATTGAGAGTTTTGAAGGCCATTACGAGGGCCGCAGTATCAGCGAGATCTCCCAGACTACAGGGCTTTCCCGCGCTTCGATCCGGCGTCTCCTGATTACTCTCGAATTTCTTGGGTACGTCGAGCGGAGCCGCCAGGTCTACAGACTCAAAACCCAGGTCCTGCGTCTCGGCTTCTCTTTTCTCTCGTCCTCATCCGCAGTGGAGGCCGCACGCCCGGTTCTGGAGCACATCACGGAACAGTTACATGAGTCGTGCTCGATGAGCATGCTCGACGGCGGCCAAATCGTATACGTCGCCCGCTCAGCCGCCAGCCGTATCCTCGCCGCCGGGCTCTCGGTGGGCAGCCGCCTTCCCGCCTATTGCACCTCGATGGGACGCGTCTTACTCGCTGCCCTACCCGAGAATGAACTCGCCGCATATTTGCGCGATCTCAAGCCGTACGCCTATACCTCAAAAACTCTCACTCGCATCCCGCAAATCAAGAAGGCCATACTCGAAGTACAAGCCGACGGCTACGCGATCGTGGACGAGGAACTCGAAGCTGGGCTGAGATCCATTGCGGTTCCCATTTCAACTCGAAATAATCGCGTCGTAGCTGCGATCAACGTCGGCACCCACATTTCGCGCATCGACCGTGACACACTGCTGAAACGCTGCCTCCCGATTCTTCAGCAGGGTGCGCGCAACCTCCACAACATCCTCCTCTGAATCCGAAGTATCAGGATCACGAAAGGACTCGGGTAATGCCACCTCTCATTCGCGCAGATCACGTCGGAAGCCTCCTCCGCCCAGCAGAACTTTTGGACGCTCGCTCGTCCCATTCGAGCCCCTCAGAAATCGAGCCAATCGAGAACCGTCATGTCCTCGAGGTTCTTCAGCGCCAGAAGGAAATTGGACTCAGCATCTATACAGACGGGGAGCTGCGGCGCACCAACTTCATGAGCGACTTTACAGACGCGGTCGAAGGGTTTGACTTCGGTGGCGCCGTGATGCGCAATTGGAAAGGGAGCGATGATGAAGAAAAGACGGCCACTGCCAAGGTGAGCAGCATTAATGGCATCGTCACTGGTCCTTTGCTGCAGCGCCGGCCTCTGACCGGTCGCGAGCTTCCCTTCCTCAAGGAACATGCCCCAGGCCCGATCAAAATCACTCTGCCCAGCGCAACGCAGTTCCCTGCCATCTCATTCAAATACGGAATCACGGACACGGTTTATCGCGATCCCTTCGCGATGCTGGACGCTATCACCGCCATCATGAGCGAGGACATTCGCACCCTCGCCACCGGCGGCATCTCCTATCTGCAGATCGATGCTCCGCGATACAGCTACTACCTCGATCCCAAATGGACCGCGTGGATGGAAACGGAACTGCGCGTTGATCCGGCTCAGATGCTCACCGCGTCGCTTAACGCGGACAATGCCTGTTTCGAAGCCGCCCGCCAATCAGACATCACTCTCGCCATTCACCTTTGCCGAGGCAATAATCGCAGCCATTGGTACGCGGAAGGCGGATACGATGCCATCGCCGAGCGTCTCTTCCACGAACTTGAAGTAGACCGCTTCCTGCTCGAATACGACGACGAGCGCTCCGGAAACTTTGAGCCGTTGCGCCTTGTTCCGAAAGGCAAGGTCGTTGTCCTCGGCCTCGTGAGCACCAAGCGGCCTGAACTCGAATGCAAGGACGATCTCCTTCGGCGAATCGACGAGGCATCCCGCTTCCTTCCGCTCGAGCAACTCGCGCTCAGCCCGCAATGCGGCTTTGCTTCGACTATGGAGGGAAACCTGCTCAGCGAGGACGAGCAGTGGGCGAAGCTTCAACTCGTCGTCGATGGCGCACGGGAAGTCTGGGGATGAGCATGGTGGGTGACGAGTTGACCACGCCCTGTCTCGAATTCGTCTTCGAGTTGAGAGTCACCATAGCTGCGACCGTCGAGAAGGGGAGCACAGCATCGGGCGTCAGACGCACGATTCCAATCATTGGTGGAACATTCCACGGTCCCCGCATCTCCGGCCGCGTTTTGCCCGGCGGAGCCGACTGGCAGTTGGTGCAGCCCGACGGTCTGACGCACGTTGACGCTCACTACATTCTTGAGACGGACGATGGCGTTCGCATCGAGGTTCGCAATGAGGGGATCCGCCATGGTGCCCCCTCTGTGCTAGCTCGGATCACCCCCGCACACGACAAGTGATCGAAATCTCACAGCGGAGTGCTTCGGCGATGCAAGCTCACATGTCCCGCATGATTGAAGTGGAAGGGAGCGTCGCGGCAGCGTTTGCTGAGCGAATCGGAAGATCGTCGAAAGATGAACTCGACCCGCGGCTGCTCGCGACCCTGACCTTATCGGCGATGAATGTTGCGATCATTTCCTGGTATCGAGGAAATTCTCAGGAGCTGGCTGCTGCAGTAGAGCAGGTGTTCGCCCGTCTCACTCGGATTGTCTGTAACCAGGAAGGTTCATAGCGAAGCGCAGGAACCGCACATAGCTTATGCGGCTCACAGAGTCGCCTTTCGGGGCCTACTCGTTCAGTTCGCATTCAATTGCCAAGTCACTATCGGCCCTGATCAGGACGTTCTCAACGTTCGGACCGAAGAAGAACTCTGCCGCCGCAAAGTGGCACAATTCTCAACGGCTGATGCCAGATTGATCAATCTGACTCGAGCCTTCGTGTTGGCATCTCGCTGCGTGCCCGAAGTTGTTCACGCTCAATCCCGCCCGGTCGAGCATTCACTCGCTTACAACCCTTCGGGCAAGATCCCATTCTGCTGCGACGACCTTCATCCACCTTCCGGCTTGGTAAAGGAAATAAACGGATTGGCGAGCAGCTTGTGAAGCTTGTTGGTTCATTTTGTGAATTGAATTCGGCGAAGTTCGGCGTAATTCGGCGAAGTTCGATAATCATCGAACTGATTCCGTCTCTAAATGATTGATTATAAATAAGATTGGCTCCTCAGGTAGGACTCGAACCTACAACCCTTCGGTTAACAGTTGCGAGGAAGCCATTTCTGCTGGTTGCTGCGGTTGCATCTGGAGTGCTCTCAGAATGCGGGGTCTAAACGGTTCGTTGGTGCTACTTCATTACTCTCGATTCTCCGCATTTCTGCCGGGGGTCCCCGGTATTCTCCCCGGTCTAGCTCTAGGCGGCGATTTGCTGGTGCGATAGCGCACGTTGGAATTGATCCTGCCGCCGATTGACTAGCCTAGACATACATCATCAAATGATGACGAGCATTCTCCGAGGAGCGCGACATCCCGATGCTTGTCGAACTCCCAGGGATTGCGAAAGTACGCCGGGGACAGCCTCCTAGTCTTCCGCACGGCGGGTGGGCAGGCAGACATCAAGCTGGTCAAGGCGCTCAGGAGCGACTGGCGGAAGGCTGGGCTCAACTGCGGTCTGTGCTCCGGCTGCACAAAGGTGCGTCAAGGGCAAAGTCGGCAAGGCAAGGCTGGTAGCGTATCACCCAAACAAGTGCAGCCGCGCGAAACTCAAGACGTTCCGCGCGGCTGCACTGTGTTGGGCGATACGCTACCAGCCTTGCCTTGCCCAACTTTGCCCTTAACACACCTTTTTGTGCAGCCGGAGCACCGAGCCCGCGGTTGGGCCGGCCCTCCACAGTCCCGCTCCTGAGCGCCTTGACCAGCTTGATGTCTGCCTGCCCACCCGCCGTGCGGAAGACTAGGAGGCTGTCCCCGGCGTCTTTTCGCAATCCCTGGAGTTGGACAAGCATCGGGAATATGAGCACTATTCGGAGAATGCTCGTCATCATTTGATGATGTATGTCTAGGCTAGTCAATCGGCGGCAGGATCAATTCAACGTGCACTATGGCACCAAGCAAATCGCCGCCTAGAGCTAGACCGGGGAGAATACCGGGGACCCCCGCCAGAAATCGGCAGCATCGAGAGTGAGATGGAAGAAATCTCAAAAATCGTCTAGATCCGCGGTCCGAGCACTCTGCATACAACCATAGACAATGGTAGATCCGCGTCTTGCAATTCGTTAACCAAAGGGTTGTAGGTTCCAAGTCCTACCTGAGGACCAATCTTATTTATAATCAATCATTTAGAGACGGAATCAGTTCGATGATTATCGAACTGATTTCGTCCTCTAAATGATTGATTATAAATAAGATTGGCTCCTCAGGTAGGACTCGAACCTACAACCCTTCGGTTAACAGTTGCAAGACGCGCATTTCTACCATTGTCTATGGTTGTATGCAGAGTGCTCTCGGGATGCGGGATCTAGACGATTTTTTGGTACTCCTTCATTACTCCTCAATTGCTGCAGATTTCCTGGCGGGGGTCCCCGGTATTCTCCCCGGTCTAGCTCTAGGCGGCGATTTGCTGGTGCGATAGCGCACGTTGGAATTGATCCTGCCGCCGATTGACTAGCCTAACATGCATCATCAAATGATGACGAGCATTCTCCGAGGA
>CAWAPM010000007.1:0-34733 GCA_963783925.1 uncultured Acidobacteriaceae bacterium
TATGATCTGCGCGTGGCAGTTCATGCAGGTCTTGGTGGGGGGAATTCCGGCGTAGCTCGATTTCTCGACCGTGACGTGACAGTACTGACACTGCAGCCCGAGGCCCTGTACGTGGTGCTTGTGGCTGAACGGAACCGGCTGATCCGGCCGCTGACCCTGCCGCGTGACCCAGGGAGAACGCTGCAACTGGTCGAGTGTGACTCCCAATGCGATCACAATGAGCCCCGTCAGTACCAGGCTCGCGCGAGCCAAAGCATTGGAGCTGCGATCAAATATCTGCGCCATGAATGCTTCCTGCTTGGATATGCTTCGTGTTCGTAGCGCCGCATGTGTGTGCTGTGCTGGCAATCACATGCATGGCGGTTATTTGCTGTTTGAATACAAAGGGAAGCTGTGTATCAGTTGTACCCGAAAATTCAATATAGCAGTCAATGCCCGTCGCGCAAGCCTTGGCCTGTGCGCAATTCTGAAAAAAGCACCGTTCCGGGAAAATTTTTGTATTCCGCTGAAACGACGTGGTGTTGTGACGAAATCGCTCCCCCGGAATTCAGACTGATTTGGTCCGGAACACGAGGCCGAGGCCGCGTTCGATCAAAGCTGCGCTGCGCCCTCGCAATGCGGCTCGCGCGATTCATGCGCGCCAGAGCGCGATCACCAGTCCACCGGCCACGATGAGCGCTCCGCCCGCGTAGATAGGCGGCGTTGGCGTCTGCCCGAAGCGTACCTTTGCGATTACCTGGGCGACGATAAAAAACAGCACCACATAGACGCCAAGCAGCTTGCCGAAGTCCCATCGCGGGGTATTGACGACCGACCCGTAGCAGGCCAGCACCACGGCGCCGGCGGCAAAAGCAAGAACCCGACCCATGCCCGAAGAGCGATAGAAGCTGACCTGGAAAAATGAGTCGCCCCATGCCTCGAGGAAGGCTGCGAACGCCAGAACCAGAACCATACCCACGGGATTGCCAACCAGACGATCAAGAAAGATCACAAAAGCCTCCAAAAAAGAAGAACAGAATGCGCCGGACGGCAGAACTAAAGAGAATTTGCGCGCCGGCTTCCCCTCATCCTAGCAATCGCTTGCATTAGAATGCGTGCAGGCAATGAACAGGCTGCGTTTGTGTCGCTGCGCATGCGCGCGGCGCGTCCTCCCCGGCACAGATTCGAAAGGGTACAGGCCATGAAATATGCCGGACTGCTGGTCATGCCGGCAGGAGTCTTCCTCACCATCGCAGCCGTGCTCCTGTTTCCCGATGAAGCTGTTCCCGCGCGCGGCGTTTGTTGTTTGCGGTCTGGCGGTTGAAATCATGGGGCTGGCCGTGGCCGTGCGCGGACACATGGCGTCCGGCGGAGATCATCACGCATGACCGTGCCTGCCTGGAGCGAGACCTCGTCCGCTCTCACACTTGGATTGTTGCTGATCGCTCCTCTGGCCGCGGCCGGGCTGGCGCTGGTGAACGCGGGGTTGGGCCGCTCCCGCTCTGCCGCGCAATCCATGCTCGGTTCGCTGGCGGTGATTTGGGTGGCCCTGCTGGTCTTTGCCCTCTTCGGCGCAACCTTTGCCGACAGCTCTTCCGGAACGGGACATGTCTTTCAGTTCTGACAAATGCCAGGATGTGGAACTGGGCGGGCACCGGTCCGATCGCTCTGGAAGGGATTCGCTGATGGATCGCCGCGCGCCCAGCTCGCCACCCTATTTCAATTCCTCGCCGTATCCATCCTGGTTCTGATCCCATGGGTCTCCGCAGCCTATCGGCTGCGCACGACGGCCGGAGCCGCGGCCGCGGCCGTGCTGGCAGGCATCGTCTTCCCTTTCTTCGCGCACTGGAGCTGGAGCGTCTGCTGGCTGGCACAGCTCGGTACCAACTTCGGCCTTGGCACAGGAATTCTTGACTCCGGCGGTGTGGCCCCGATCCATGTCCTCGGCGGACTCAGTGCGCTGGCCGCAGTGTGGATCGTCGGCCCGCGCCGCGGCAAGTTTCCCAAGGGTGGCCTCTCGACAGCAATGCCCGGCCACAATGCCATCTATGTGCTCTTCGGCTGCGCCATTGCAGCGGTGGGCTGGCTGGCTCTCAACGCCGCCGGCGCCATGTTGTGGATGGACACCGCGCCCTCTCATTTGCCGGTTGTCGCCATCAACACCCTTCTTGGCCCGCAGCGGCTCTGGCTGCAACCTTCACCATCACGCGGGTGCGCTTTGGCAAGCCAGACGCCAGCCTTTGCGCCAACGGCTGGCTCGCGGGCCTCGTGACTTCAAGCGCCTGCGCAGCCGTGGTCACGCCGTTTGAAAGCATCTTCACGGGTCTGGTCGCCGGGATCATCACGCCGTTGCTGGTTGAATTCCTCGAACTGGCGGTTGCAGTCGACGATCCGGCAGGCGCGATCTCAGTACATGGAGCCTGCGGCCTGTGGGGGCTTGTGGCCGTGGGCATGTTTGCGCCCCGGCCGGGCCAGATGCTGGCACAGCTCGTCGGCATCGCCACGCTGCTTGGCCTGATGCTGCCGCTGGTGTATCTGCTCTTCTGGCTGCTCAACCGCGTAGTTCCCTTCCGCGTTGAAGGGGACGGCGAGCGCATCGGCATGGACCTGCACGAGCTGGGCGGAGGCGCATACCCGGAGTTCGTCGTCCACCGCGACGATTCCTACCGCTAGCCTGCCCGGTCTAACGGCGGGCCAGGAGCAGCATCACCGCAAACAGAACCACGGGGACGACCGCCAACGCCACGTAGAGCAACAGCTTCTTATTCACGCCGCGCCGTCCACCCCGCAGCGCGGGCCGCGCATCGCGCTCTCGCACACCGATCTGGTCCTGATGCTCCAGATCCCAGATCATCTCGTGTGCCGTGGCAGTAGCGATGGCGCGGGTCGCGCTCGAGGGCGCGCTAGATGACCTCTTCAAGTTCCGGCGGAATCTCGGGGCTGAGTTCGCGCGGGGGTAACGGATCGTGCAGCAGCCGCTCGTTCATCGCCGCCAGTGGATTGGGCTCGATAAACGGCACGCGGCCGGTGAGCATCTCGTAGAGCATGATGCCCATGGCGTAGATGTCGCTGCGCTGATCGCCGCGCTGCCCTTTCACCTGCTCCGGCGACATGTAATCGGGCGTCCCCAGCGACGCGGAAAGATTGACGAACGTGAGCCGCCGCGCGTCTTCCTTCATGGCGATGCCGAAGTCGATGAGCTTGATCGTAGTCGTCGGCGGCGACCATCACGTTCTCCGGCTTCAGGTCGCGGTGCACAATGCCGCGCTTGTGCATGTAGTCGAGAGCCTCGCAGATACCCAGCGTGATTTTGACCGCGCGCTCGACGGGCAGCTTCTTCTCCTCGTTCAGAATGGCCCGCAACAACCGGCCCTCAGCCCACTCCATGACCATGTAAGCGCGGCTGCGCTGCTCGTGGTTGTAGGTCCTCACAATGCCGGGGTGATCGAGAAGCTGGCCAATCTCCTCTTCGCGCTTGAAGCGCTCGAAGAGCACCGGGTCGGATTCCATCTCCGGCAGAGGCACCTTGATCGCCACGTGATGGCCGTCGTGGTCGTTGAGCGCCTTGTACAGCATCGCCATGCCGCTGGGGGCAACCTGCGCTTCGATCAGGTAGTGGTCGAGCATTTCTCCGGGTTCAAGGTGAGCCATGGTTTCTGGGAACGTTCCTTTGCAACGAGGTTTATCCGATTGTTTCACGGCAATTCGTAAGAAAGTTGTCAGGATTACAGAAAGAAGAACAGGGGACGAAGATGCAGCGGGTATCGTCTTTCTGACTCCGGCAAGGGCCGCCGGAGCATGGGCGCGAACAGGCGGGCCGTATCATGGGAGCACGAACATGCGTCGATTCCCAAAAACTCGGCCGCCAGCCTTATCCTGGCCATCGCGGCCTCTCTGTCCGCGCACGCCGCGGCCCGCTCCGGACGCCCGAAACACTTCTAGGAGACCGGCTTCCTCAATCGCACCATCGACTTTCACGGCGTGGCCTATCACTTCCAGATCTACCTGCCGGAGGAGTGGCGCTGGGACGACCACAAGCATTGGCCCATCGTTTTGTTCCTCCATGGGCGAGGCGAGCGCGGCGAGGAGGGCATGTGGCAGACGCAGATCGGGCTGCCGGAGGCGCTGCGCGACCACCCCGAGCGCTGGCCGTTCATCGTGGTGATGCCGCAATGCCCCCAGCGCCACTACTGGACCGAGCCGGAGATGATGGCCATGGCCATGGCCACGCTCGATCAGGAGACCACGAATCCACGCCGACCCAACGCGCACGTATCTCACCGGGCTCTCACTGGGCGGCTATGGCGCATGGGAACTGGCCTGCGCCTATCCCAAGCGCTGGGCGGCGATTGCCATTGCCGCAGGCGGCATCTTCTGGAGCTACGCACCCGATCGCTGGCAGGAATCCGCCACGCTGCCCGAGGAGTATGCCCGCGCTCTGGGCCGTACGCCCATCTGGATCTTCCACGGCAGTCTCGATCCGGTGGTTCCGGTGCGCGGCGACGAACTGCTTTACGACGCCTTCAAGGCCAATGGCGGTCACATCCGATACTGGCTTTACATCGGGCTCGGCCACGACTGCTGGTTCCGCGCCTTCGACGAGCCAGAGCTGCCCCGCTGGCTGCTGGCCCATCGCCGCGATCCCAAGGACGAGCCCGGGCCCTTCGCTGAGCGGCTTGTGATTCCGCTCCATCCGCCCGCAATGAAGCTCACCCCGGCGCAGCTTGAGAGCTTCCTCGGCGACTATTACGACGAGCGTGGCCAGCTTGGCGTGACACTCTTCCGCCAGGGCGACCAACTCTACCAGAAGAACATTCACGGCGAGGTCAGCGAACTCGCGGCCGAGTCGCTGTCGTCACTCTTCTATCCGAACGGCATCAGCCTCTCGCGCATCGCGGTGGAACGCGATGCGGAGGGCCGCGTCGTTGCGCTTACCTTCCACGACGACCGGCACGAGGAGCGCTGGGAGCGTCGCCAGCCGTGAGTTGCGGGCCTGGGAACTCACGGACCCGGTCCTGCGTATCATTCATTGGTGTGAAAGCGAAGGAGGCCAGCCATGTATTGCAGCGCATGTGGTCAGGCTTTGGTTCCGGGGCAGCCGGTGTGCCCGCAATGTGGACGTCCCGCGGCAGTGCCCGTGCCGCAGGTCCCGGTGATACCCAATCTCGATTTTCAATTGCAGGGCTACGCGGGGCGTATTCGTGCCCTCAGCATCGTCTGGTTCATCTACGGCGGGCTTTCGCTGGCGCTGAGTATCCTCGGCTTGGCCTTCACCAGCGCGTTCTTTCATGGCAACGTTCCCTTGGCGCATGGTCCGTGGAGCGGCATGGGAGGCCCGTGGTTCCTGGGCCCGGGTTTCGTCCACTTCGCAATGGGCTTCGTAGTGGTGCGCTGCGCGCTCGCATTCATCGCTGGCTGGGGACTGATGGAGCGCACCCAATGGGGCCGCGTGGTGGCCATCGTAGCCGCGTTCTTCTCGCTTTTGAGGATTCCCATCGGCACGGCGCTCGGCATCTGGACCCTGGTCACGCTTCTGGGCTACCGCAACAGCACGCTCTACGACCAGTTGTAGCCGCGGTCACCATGCCGGCACAGGCTCTGCCGTAGAATTGCGCTATGAGTTTTCCTGAAAGCCGCATGCGCCGGCTGCGGCGCAGCGAGCCGCTTCGTGCCTTGGTGCGCGAGACGGCGCTCGACCCCGGTGACCTGATCTATCCGCTGTTTCTCTGTCCCGGCGAAGGCGTGCGCAAGGCAGTCGGCTCCATGCCTGGCGTTTTTAATCTTTCTGTCGACGAAGCGCTGCGCGAGGCCGAAGAAGCGGCTTCGCTCGGTATTGGGGGCCTGCTGCTCTTCGGCCTGCCCGACGCCAAAGACGAGCAAGGCACGGGCGCATGGGACGACAACGGCATTGTGCAGCGCGGCCTGCGCGCTCTCAAGGCTTCTGCCGCAGCAAAGAAGCTTGTCCTGATCGCCGACGTTTGCCTCTGCGAATACACCAGCCACGGCCATTGCGGTGTCGTCGTCAAGACGCCGGATGGGGCTGACGTAGACAACGATGCGTCGCTTGAGCTGCTGGCTCGCACCGGCGCAAGCCTGGCCCGCGCTGGAGCAGACATTGTTGCACCGAGCGACATGATGGACGGCCGGGTCGCGGCCATTCGTGCCGCGCTCGACAAGAGCGGCTTGCACCAGACGCCGATCCTCAGCTATGCCTCAAAGTTTTCCTCGGTCTTCTACGGACCGTTTCGCGAGGCCGCGGATTCCGCTCCGCAGTTTGGCGACCGGCGCACCTATCAGATGGACGGCGCGAATCTGCGCGAGGCCCTGCGCGAAATCGACCTCGACCTGGCCGAAGGCGCGGACATGATCCTGATGAAGCCCGCCATGCCTTATCTCGACGTGGTGCGCGCTGCGCGCGAGCGCACCGGCGTGCCCATCGGCGCTTACCAGGTCTCCGGCGAATATTCCATGCTGCACGCTGCCTTTGAAAAGGGCTGGCTCGATCGCGATCGCGCGATGCTCGAATCGCTGCTGGGCATTCGCCGCGCCGGCGCTGATTTCATCGTGACTTACTTCGCCAAGGATGCCGCCCGCCTCCTGTAGCCTCCACGTGTCCGATACCATGGGTGCAGCCGAAGAGGGGCAGCGCCCATGATCGTCCTCGAAATTCTCAGCGTGCTTTTTATCGCCGCGGCCATCTTCGGCCTCATCGCGGCGCGCTGGCTCAAGCTGCCCATCACCATCGGCACCATGCTGCTGACTGTGATCGCCTCGGCGGCGCTCATGCTCACCGCTGGTTTCGTCCCCCATCTGCATCGCGATGCGCAGGCTCTGCTCAACCACGTCGACTTCGGCAGCGTGGTGCTGCATGGCATGTTGCCGCTGCTACTTTTCGCCGGCGCGTTTCTGCTGGAGCTTGAGCCGCTGAGGCGCGAGAAACTCACGGTTGCTCTGCTCTCCACCATCGGCACCGGCCTGAGTTTCATTCTCGTTGCTCTCCTGATGATGCTATTGAGCGGCGGGAAAATCCCCTGGATCGAATGCCTGATCTTCGGCGCGCTGGTTTCACCCACCGACCCCATCGCGGTGCTCGAATTGCTGCGGAGCATCGGCATCCCTCCGCGCATTGAAGCGCAGCTGGCCGGCGAGTCGCTTTTCAACGACGGCCTCGGCGCTGTCCTCTTCATTACCATCCTGGAGTCGGCGGCCGGGCACGCGCCCACGCCGCTCGCGGTGGCTGGCGAACTAATCGCCAAGGCCGGCGGAGGGATCGTGCTGGGCGTCGCCGCGGCGTGGGTCACCTCGCACCTAATGCGCCGCGTAAATTCCTATCAGGTTGACATCCTTTTCACCGCTGCGCTCGCGCTGGGTGGCTATGCTCTTGCGGACGCATTGCATCTCTCGGCTCCGCTCGAAGCCGTGGTTGCCGGTATCGCGCTGCGGCAGTTTAACTGCGGCTTGTCAGAGCGGCAGGTCGCGCATACCAACGTCGACGGATTCTGGAAAGTGATTGATGAGATTCAGAACTCCATTCTCTTTGTGCTGATGGGCCTCGAAGCTCTGTCCATCCCGCTCGACGCCGTGACCTGGAGCGCAGGCCTGGCGGCAATCGTCTCGGTGAATGCGGTGCGGTTTGCAGTGGTCGCGGGACTGTTGGCGCTGGTGAGTCTGATCCAGCGCGGCCATCGCAGTTCGACCTTCGTTCTGGCGTGGGGCGGTTTGCGCGGCGGACTTTCGATCGCGCTCGCACTCTCTGTGCCCGAGGCGCTGGGACGGTCGTGGATTCTGGGCGCGACCTACATCCTGGTCGTCTTCTCGATTGTGGTGCAGGGCAGCTCGATGGCGTGGCTCGCGCGCAGCAAGCGTATGGTAAACGCTGCCTGAACTCACAAATTGCTTTGCGATGGGCCGCGTCTGTGCTTTTCTAAGGGCACCCGCCTATGCGCACATCGCTGGAACGCTATTTTGAATTCTCCCGCCTGGGAACCAACTGGCGCACTGAGATTCTGGCTGGAGTGACCACCTTTCTGACGATGGCCTACATCGTCCTGGTGAACCCGGCCATCCTCGCAGCAGCCGGCGTACCTCTGCCCGCGGTCACCGCGGCAACATGCCTTTCGGCAGCGTTCGGCTCCATCTTGATGGGCATCATCGCGCGTTATCCCATCGCGCTCGCGCCGGGCATGGGCCTTAACGCCTACTTCACCTACACGGTCTGCATCAAGATGCACATCCCCTGGCAGACCGCGCTTGGCGCTGTGTTTCTTTCCGGCATGATCTTCCTTGCGCTTACCGCGGCCGGCATCCGCCAGATGATTCTGCGCTCGATTCCGCATGAGCTTTACGCAGCGGTAGCGAGCGGTATTGGCTTGTTCATCGCCTTCATTGGCTTCCGCAATGCGGGACTTGTGGTGAGCGATCCGGCAACCATGGTCGGCCTCGGCAATATTCGCAACCCCACCACCGCGCTGGCGCTCTTTGGCCTGATCCTGATGGTGGCGCTGGAGATCAAGAAGGTCCGCGGCTCCATTCTTATCGGCGTGCTCGTTGTCACGGGCATTGCGTGGGCGCTGGGCCTGGTGCACTGGACACCCGCAGGCGGCGGTTTCGGGGCCCTCGGCGCCACGTTTCTCAAGCTCGATATTCGCGGGGCCCTCAATAAGGGCCTGCTTGAAATCATCTTCGTCTTCTTCTTCGTCGATCTCTTTGACAACCTGGGCACGCTGGTCGCGGTAACGAAGCGCGCGGGCCTTCTCGCAGCAGATCATTCGATTCCGAGACTCAATCGCATCCTTCTCGCGGACGCGACCGCCACCGTCTTCGGTTCCCTGACAGGCACATCGACCGTCACCAGTTATGTGGAGTCGACAGCGGGCGTAGCAGCGGGGGGTCGCTCCGGCGTGACGGCGATCGTCACCGGGTTGCTGTTTCTCGGAGCCGTTGGAGCAGCGCCCTTCGTGGGTGTGGTGCCGCCGGCGGCGACAGCTCCGGCACTGATCCTTGTCGGCTCACTGATGCTGGCAACGATCACAGAGATTCGCTGGCATGAACCGCTGGTGGCCGTGCCCGCCTTTCTCACGTTGATCCTGATCCCGCTTACGTACTCGATCGCCAACGGTCTCGGCTTCGGCATCATCGCCTGGGCGGTGCTCCATCTTGCCACCGGCAACTACCGCAGGCAAGACTGGTTGCTCTACATCCTCGCCGTCCTCTTCCTGCTGCGCTTCGTCTACCTCGGCGCAAGTTAAAATATCTCTAGCTCGCTCGATGTGAGCTTGATAGAGGTACCCGTGCACTGGTACGAGATATTGGCATACTTTTTTGGCGGCGCGTTCCTGGCCAACAGCGTGCCGCACATCGGCAACGGGATCTCTGGCCGCGCCTTCCAGACTCCGTTTGCCAAGCCGCCCGGCAAGGGCTTGTCCTCTTCTACGGTCAATGTTTTGTGGGGCTTCTTGAACCTCGTGTTTGCCTATCTGCTCATCTTGCATGTTGGCAGCTTTGAGATTCATAACGCGCTGCACGTACTCGCCGTTGGTGCGGGCGCTCTTCTCTTGTCCGTCATGATGGCCCGCACCTTCGGACTGCTCCACGGTGGTCGATGAATCTGACTTCTCATGTTGTGTCGATGCGGCGCGCTCTTACCGGCGCGCTGGCCTTTCTGCTGGCAGTTTCGGCTGCGATTGCGGCGCCTGCCGACGATACCTATCGCGTAATCCATGTCTATCCGCACGACAGCCAGGCCTTCACACAGGGGTTGATATATCTCGATGGGCGCCTCTACGAGAGCACCGGGCTGAAAGGCCAGTCCTCGCTGCGCGCCGAGGACCTGGATACCGGCCGCATCCATCAATTTCACAACGTGCCCGACGAGTATTTCGCCGAGGGATTGACGAACTGGGGCAGCACGCTCATCCAACTCACGTGGCAGGCGCACATCGCCTTCGTCTACGACCGCGCGACCTTCCACCCGCTGCGCACCTTTCACTACGATGGCGAGGGGTGGGGGCTGACCCAGGACGGCAAGGACCTGATCCTCTCCGACGGCTCAGCCTCGCTGAAGTTCTATGACCCGGCGACCTTTCGCGAAGTGCGAAGCATCACAGTGAAGGATCGCGGCACACCCGTCACGCAACTCAACGAGCTCGAGTACATTCACGGCGAGATCTACGCCAACATCTGGCACTCGGATCGCATCGCGCGCATCTCTCCGGCGACGGGCCGAGTGCTTGGCTGGATTGATCTCGCCGGCCTGCTGCCCGCGACTGAGCGCTCGAATGCTGAAGCGGTGCTGAACGGCATTGCCTACGATGCGGCGCACGACCGGCTGTTCGTCACCGGCAAGCTGTGGCCCAGCATTTTTGAGATCAAGCTCGTTGCCGCTGCAAAGCCCGCGCCTCCACATCGCAAGAAGTAGCGTTGCACGGTCGAGGCGACCACTCGCCGCATCGGCTCACGCGCTATTCGTTGAAGCTGGGATTGATGGAAGTAACATGCGCGACGGCCTTGGTCAGTCGCGCCTCTTTCACTCGACTTCCCTTCTGCGATGCCGGTGTGTAGATGTGCTCGACGGACTCAACGAGATACGCACCGGGAAGGAACTCACCGGATTCACTCACGCCCTGGCCGGGCAGCAAGATCACGTCGCCCGGGTTCGGCAGCGAGTGCAGCGTCTCGAGAGGCACCACATTGATGCAGGTGCCGTCGCCAGCGACAAACTCGAGACAGTTCTTGCTATGAAATGTTCCTTCGCGTACCTGCTTGGCTTCTTCGCGCGTCTTGAATGCCTGGTAGAGCGTGGCGAGAACCGCAGGCATGCCAATGAGCAGACCGAGAATGCTGGCCAGAGACCCCATGTGGTCGAACAATGCGGGCGTCAAGCATATCTCCTTCGCGTTGCGATTGAATCCCGTCCGCCGCGCCGTCGATGAGATACACGTCCAGCGAAGGAGCCTAGCGAGCCTGCTGAAGCACACGCAGGGCGGCCGTCTGCATCAACAAACTGTGGGGGTGGAACTATAGTACGACAGCACTGCGCCGAAATGGCAGTGCGAGTGGGCGATTTATGCGGATGCCGTCAACGCCAGGCTTTCCCACAAGCGCAGCGTGGGTGCGGCCTGATTGATGGTGTAGAAATGCAGGCCCGGTGCGCCATTTCTGAGGAGCGTTTCGCAGAGACGCGTCATCACGCCCAGGCCGAAGTCGAGCAGCGCAGGCTTGTCGTCCTGCAACTCTTCGAGGCGCAGACGAATCCAGCGCGGAAGGTCCGCACCGCAGCCGCCACAAAAGCGGACGATATTCGCGAAGCCTGTGATGGGCATGATGCCCGGCACGATGGGAATGGTGATGCCGGCCTTCCGGCAGCGGTCCACAAAGTCGCAATAGGCATCGGCGTTGTAGAACAGCTGCGTCAGCGCGCCGTCCGCACCGGCCTGAACCTTGCGGCAAAAATTGTCAAAGTCAGCCGCGGCATTCGGCGCTTGCGGATGCACCTCTGGATAGGCCGCAACCTCGACTGTGAACCAGTCGCCATGGGTCGCGCGGATAAATGTCACCAGCTCATTCGCATAATGAAATTCGCCGGGAGCCGATGCGCTCATGGCCGTCGCGGGTAGATCGCCACGCAGCGCCACAATGCGCTTGACGCCGGCGGCGCGATAGCGGTCGAGCAATTCTGCAATGCGCTCGCGCGTAGAACCGACACAAGTCAGGTGCGGCGCAACCTCCACACCGGTCTGCGCAACAACCTTGGTCAGGGTCTCGTAGGTGCCGTCCTGATCTGATCCGCCGGCTCCGTGCGTGATCGAGAAAAAATCCGGGCGCACTGCAGCAAGCTGCTCCACCGCTGCCGGAAGCTTGGCGGCAGCCTCTGGCGTGCGCGGCGGGAACAGCTCGAAGGAATAACTGCGTTGCTTGCTCATGGAATGGCTGCGCGTGGCCCCAAATGCAGCGGGCCGCTTGCGCGGCCCATCTGCGGTCGTCGTCGATTTAGTAGCGGTAGAACTCCGGCTTGTAAGGCCCTTCCACGGGCACGCCGATGTAGTCAGCCTGTTGCGGCGAGAGCGTCGTCAGCTTCACGCCGATCTTCTCAAGGTGCAGCCGCGCCACTTCTTCGTCCAGCTTCTTGGGCAGCGTATAGACGTCCACCTTGTAGCTGTCCTTGTTCTTCCACAAGTCAAGCTGCGCCAGCGTCTGGTTGGCAAAGCTGTTCGACATCACAAAGCTCGGATGGCCGGTCGCGCAGCCCAGGTTCACCAGGCGGCCTTCGGCCAGTACGAAGATGCCGTGCCCGTCGGGGAAGGTGTAGAAATCCACCTGCGGCTTGATGTTCAGCTTGGTCACTCCCTTTTCGCCGTTCAGCAGGTCCATTTGGATCTCGTTGTCGAAGTGGCCGATGTTGCAGACGATGGCCTGGTCCTTCATTTTTTTCATGTGCGCGAGCGTGATGATGTCCACGTTGCCCGTGCAGGTGACGTAGATGTCGCCGCGGCCCAGTGTGTCTTCCACGGTCGTCACTTCGTAGCCTTCCATCGCCGCCTGAAGCGCGTTGATGGGATCGACTTCCGTGACAATGACGCGAGCGCCCATGCCGCGCAGCGAGTGCGCGCAGCCCTTGCCCACATCGCCATAGCCGCAGACCACCGCAACCTTGCCCGCCACCATCACGTCGGTGGCGCGCTTGATGCCGTCGGCGAGAGACTCGCGGCAGCCGTAGAGGTTGTCGAACTTCGACTTGGTCACCGAGTCGTTCACGTTGATGGCCGGCACCAGCAGCTTGCCCTGCTCCATCATCTTGTAGAGCCGGTGTACGCCCGTGGTCGTCTCCTCTGAGACGCCGCGCCAGTCCTTCACGACCTTGTGCCAGTGCTGCGGGTCCTCGGCGTAGACCTTCTTCAGCAGGTCCTTGATGACCTGCTCTTCGTGGTTGCCCGAGGGGGTGTTCACCCAGCCGTCGCCGTTCTCGAGCTCATAGCCTTTGTGGATCAGCAGCGTCACGTCGCCGCCGTCGTCGACAACCAGCTCCGGCCCCTTGCCGCCCTTGTGCGCCAACGCCTTGTAGGTGCAGTCCCAATACTCTTCGAGGCTTTCGCCCTTCCAGGCAAAGACCGGCACGCCAGCCGCAGCAATCGCCGCCGCCGCGTGGTCCTGCGTGGAGAAGATATTGCAGCTTGCCCAGCGCACTTCAGCGCCCAGGCTCACCAGCGTCTCAATCAGCACGGCGGTCTGAATCGTCATGTGCAGCGAACCGGTGACGCGCACACCCGCGAGCGGCTTGCCCGCCGCGTACTTGTTGCGAATCGCCATCAGGCCGGGCATCTCATGCTCGGCGATGGTGATCTCCTTGCGGCCCCAGTCGGCCAGCGCCATGTCGGCGACTTTGAACTCGGCTTGCGCGATGTCAACGGTGGTAGCTGCCATACGGACTCTCCTTATATCGTCGTATCGTGATATGTTGATATGTACCAGAAACCGCCTATGCCGTCAATCGTGAAAATGCTGCGCGCCGCGGCCGATCCCAACCGGCTCCGTATCCTGCTGCTGTTGAAGGAGGAGGAGCTGTCCGTCGCCGAGCTGCAGGAGATTCTGGTCATGGGCCAGAGCACCATCTCCACGCACCTTTCGCAATTGAAGCAGGCCAGTCTGGCGGAGGATCGCCGAACAGGCAAGAGTAGCCTGTATCGACTATCGGCTGAAGGCGCGGAAAACATGATCGCCGATCTCCTGGTGCAGGCGCGCCACGAAATTCCCGAGGCCGCCGGCGACCAGGCCACGATGCGCCGGGTCGTTAAGAAGCGCCAGGATCGCATGCGCGCTTTCTTCGATAGCGTTGCGGGACGCACAGGACGCGACTACGTGCCGGGCAAGAGCTGGAAAAGCCTCGCCGAGGCGTTTCTCCGCTTGCTGCCGCCGATGGTCGTCGCCGACCTCGGTGCGGGCGACGGGAGCTTTGCTCTCTTGCTGTCGAAAAGCGCGTTGAAAGTGATCGCCGTCGATTCCTCCACAAAGATGTTGGAGGTGGGCCTGGAGCGGGCACAGCGTAATGGCGCCAAGAACATTGAGTTCCGGCTCGGCGACATGGAAGAGCTGCCGATCGACGAGGCGTTGGTCGATCTTGCCTTCTTCTCGCAGTCGCTCCACCACGCGGCGCACCCGGAGCGCGCGGTGCGCGAGGCGTGGCGCATTCTCCGCCCCGGCGGCCGCATTGTGATTCTCGATCTTGCACGCCATCGATTCGAAGAAGCTCGCGAACTCTACGCCGACGAGTGGCTCGGCTTTACCGAGAGCGAGATTGAAGAAACGCTCGCGACGGCTGGATTCATCGATGCGCAGGCCTCCGTAGTCGACAAGGAACCAGAGGGTCCACAGTTCCAGACGTTACTTGCCACGGCGCGTAAGCCGGCTGCCGGTGATGCGTGGCGCGATACCATTGCATCCAATTGACGGTGTATAGCGATGAACAACACAAGAACCAACGAGCGGAACTCCCAGGGTAAAAGCCCGGCCACGCCGCGAATTACTCGTGCGCACCGAACCGCTTTGCTCAAAGCCCTGGCGGACCCCAAGCGCTTCGAATTGCTGGAGCGGATCGCGAAATCCTCCTGCCCGCTGGGTTGCACGGAGGCGATCTCGGCGCTCGCCATCGCCGCCCGCCACACTCTCGCATCACGTCAAAGAGCTTGAAACGCTGGGCTTATCGCGATCGAGCGCGCAGGAAAATTCCACTTCCTGCATCTGCAGCCCGTCGTGCTCGAAGCGCTCTGCTGCAATGCTCACTTCGCTCGCCCGGCCCAACTGCACCCAGGCCTGAGCCTCATTCAAAAATATTCACGGGCATCCTGAATCCAAACTCTCCGATCCGCGGAATCAATTCGATAGTTATCGAAATGTCGAAACGATGACATTCCGATCGGAGAGCAGATTATGGGTTCCCTTCAAGGTAAAGTCGCGCTGGTCACCGGCGCATCCAAAGGCATCGGCGCAGCTATTGCCCGCGAGCTGGCGGCGCGCGGCGCTGCGGTTGCAGTCAACTACTCGAGCGACAAGGCCGGCGCGGAGAAAGTGGTTGCAGACATCAAGAACGCCGGCGGCAAGGCCGATCGCGGTGCAGGCCAACGTGGGCGATCCCGATGCGATCGGTCCATTCGTCGAGAAAGTGGCCAAGGAGCTTGGCCCGATCAACGTGCTGATCAACAATGCCGGCGTTTACGAGTTCGGCCCGATCGAGGCCGTCACGCCTGACCACTTCCACAAGCAGTTCAACGTGAACGTGCTGGGCCTTCTGCTCACGACGCAGGCCGCGTTGAAGCACTTTGACGCGAAGGGCGGCAGCATCGTGAACCTCGGGTCTGTTGCGGCTGCGGGCATTCCGACAGCCTCTGTGTACAGCGCCACAAAGGGCGCGGTGGACTCGATCACCGTAGCGCTTGCGGGGGAGCTGGGCCCGAAAAAGATCCGCGTGAACTCGCTCAACCCCGGCATGGTTGAAACCGAGGGCGTACACGCCGCGGGCTTCATTGGCAGCGACTTCCAGAAGAAGACGGAATCCGAGACACCGCTTGGCCGCATCGGCCAGCCCGGACGACATCGCCGACGTGGCGGCCTTTCTCGCTTCCGACGACTCCTACTGGGTCACTGGCCAGCTGATCAAGGTCTCCGGCGGCGCGCGCATCTAAAACCGTCCGACCTCTCCGTGAGTGGTCACCCGTTCGCGGAGAGCTGCTCGGTCTCAAGCAGCTTTCTGTTTGCGCTCCACTCCCCAGCGATAGCCGGTGAGCGAGCCGCTCACGCCTACCACGCGGTGGCAGGGCACCATCAGCGATACACGGTTGAGCGCGCAGGCACGCGCTACGGCGCGCGTCGAGCTGGGAATGCCCATCTCGCGGGCCAACTGGCTGTAGGTGCGCGTCTCGCCGCGCGGAATCTGCCGCAGAGCCTGCCACACACGAAGCTGAAATGCCGTGCCGCGCAGATCAAGTGGCTCGTGAGCGGACTCTGCCGTGCGGCATCGCCGCCCACTTCCCGGATCGCCGCTTCAACCCAGCGCGACAACGAAGCATCGCGGCGCAGCGTGGCGGCGGGGAACTCCGCGCGCAGGCTGGCTTCGGCTTCAGCCGACGTTGAACGCCAGCGCCAGCCAGCATAGGCCGCGTTCGGTCGCGCCGACAACGATCCATCCGAACGGCGTCTTCGCAGTCGTAAATCCGATCTGCTCACCCTTGCCGCCCTGCGCAAAACGCGAAGGCGTCATGCCCAGCTGCGCCCCGTCATAGGCACGGCTCGCCGAGCTGAACCCCGCTTCGTAAATGGCATTGGTCACAGTATCTCCCTGCTTGAGCGCGCCGCGAAGCTGCCTTGCCCGCAGGCCGCGCTGATACTGCAGCGGGCTCACGCCCATCGCTCGTTTGAATTGTCTCTGCACGGTGAACGGGCTCATCTGCGCCACGCGACCCAGCTCTTCCAGCCGCACCGGCCGATCGAGATGCTCTTCGATGTGCCTGCGGACCTGTTCCAAGGGTCCGCCCCACGCAGCGGCGGGCTTGCAGCGCTGGCAAGGGCGGAAGCCTGCCGCCTGCGCTGCGGAAGCGGTCGTGAAAAATCGTGCGTTCGCGCGCAATGGCCTGCGGCTGGAGCAGCCTGGCCGACAGAAAACACCGGTCGTCGTGACCGCGTAGAAGAACGTCGCAGCTGGATCGCGTGCCAAGACCCGACGCCATGCTGTGTCTGGATCAATCGTAGGCGATGCTGCCGGTACGTGGTTAATGCGGGCCATCGGATTCGTCATCATGGATTTCATCGTCGCCGATTGCCTCTTGGCTCGCACTCCGGTTCTTGCGCGCAATTCCGATTTTCTGCCTGCCGACACGACTCACGCACCGCGGCTGCGCAGCACAGCCTCCGCGCGCTGCAGATCCTCTTCGGTGTCCACGCCAATCGTGTCTGCCGGGGCCTCGGCCACATAGATATCGATGCCGTTCTCGAGCAGCCTGAGCTGCTCCAGGCGCTCCAGCGTCTCCAGCGGCGAGGGCGCAATCGCTCCGAACCGCTCCAGCGCGGCTTTGCGATAGGCATAGATGCCCAGATGCTTGAGATGGCCAGTGAATCCGGTCCGGTCGCGGTCAAAGGGAATCGTAGCCCGCGAAAAATACAGTGCGCGGCCGTCGAGAGCCGTCACCACCTTCACCGCGTTCGGATTCGCGAATTCTGCCGGCGGGCAGCTCACTGCGAGAGTCGCCACTTCGACGCCAGGCCGCTCAAAGAGCTTGAGTAGCGGAGGAAAAAACCCGGGCGTCAGGGTTGGCTCGTCGCCCTGAATGTTGACATAAATGTCGGCGTCGATCTGCCCCGCCACTTCCCTCACCCGGTCTGATCCGCTCGCGCACTCCGGTGAAGTCATGGCCACGGGAATTCCGCGCTCCCGGCACACGGCTTCCACGTCATCAGAGTCCGTCGCCACCAGCACCGGATCCATCAGACCGGAACCCGCCGCCGCTCGCCAGACCCACTCCACCATCGGCCGCCCGGCAATCTCCCGCAGCACCTTGCGGCTCAATCGCGTGGAGCCGAGACGCGCCGGAATGACCCCGATGACCCGCAACTTGCTCATGCAGGCGAGTCTACAAGATGGCCCGGATTTTGCGCCCTCTGCCAGCAGTTGCCGGTTACCAACGCACTCTGCGGAGGTTTGACCTTAACTCCAACCACCCGTATCATCTAGAAGGGCGCAGCCCCTCCCGGCGGAGTAGCTCAGCTGGTTAGAGCGTGGGATTCATAACCCCAAGGTCGGCAGTTCGATCCTGCCCTCCGCCACCAAGCCAAACCTTCGTTTCCCCGAAATCCTTGCCCCATCACCAGCTGCGGTATCATTGCGTCTATAGAGTGTGCGGCTTTTTCCCCTCGGAGCCGCTCCCGGTGGTGTGTGTGTCTCGATTCTTTCAGCGTTTTGCTTTCGTTCTGGCCGTCGCGGTCTTTGCTGCTCTCGGCCTTGGATTCGGCCTCGGCCAGTTCGGCTTTTTCGGGGTTCACGCGGGCGGCGAGCAGGACGGCGCCTACCGGCAGATGCACGTCTATGCCGAAGTGCTCAAGCGCATCCAGAGCGACTACGTTACCGAGCCCAACATCAACACCGTAACCACTGGCGCGCTGCACGGTCTGCTTGAATCGCTTGACCCGGATTCGAGCTATCTGACCGCTCCTGAATACAAGATCTACAAAGATCGGCCCACCACGGGTGTGGCACAGATCGGCCTCACGGTTTCCAAGCGCTTTGGCTACGCCAGCGTCGTCAGCGTCACTCCCGGTTCCCCCGCTGACCGCGAACACATCAACGACGGCGACGTCATTGAATCGGTTGCGGCCAGTCCACACGCGACTTGTCTCTGGCCGTCATCCGGCTGATGCTGGAGGGCAAGCCCGGTTCCACGGTCACGCTCTCGCTGGTGCGCCCGCGCAAGGCCGACCCCGATAAGATCACGCTCACGCGCGGCATGATCGCTGACCCCGCGCTGAGCGAGCAGCAATATGACAACGCGACCATTCTCTATCTCAAGCCCGGCGTGCTCACGGCCGAGCGAGTGGATGAAATTGCAGCGAAGATCAAGGCCGCGGGCAAGACGCGCAAGATTCTTCTCGATCTGCGCGACTGTTCCGAAGGCGACGCAGCGCAGGGTCTGCGCTTGGCCAACTTCTTCCTGAACCAGGGAACGATGGCCACGCTCGATGGACAGAAGTTCGCCACCCAGACCTTTACCGCCGATCCGGCCAGGTTCATCACCAGCGCGCCGCTCGCGGTGCTCATCAATCGCGGAACCTACGGCGCTGCCGAACTGACCGCCGACGCTATTGAGGGCGCCAAGCGCGGCGATGTGGTGGGTGAACGCACCTTCGGCGAGGGCTCGGTGCAGAAGACGATCGAGTTGCCCGACGGTGGCGCATTGCTGCTGACTGTGGCCAAGTACGAAGGCCCCGACGGCAAGAAGATCCAGGACAACGCCGTCGCGCCGACCATCGAGGTGGTCCAGGCCGCTGACGACGACTTCGACGACAATGCCGCTCCCTCGAAAGGCGACGCAACGCTGAACAAAGCGCTTGATCTCCTGAAGGCCAAGAACAGCTAATCCCGAAACTGGATTCGCTCTTGCACGCATTGGTTCGGCGGCGCTTCGCGTTCCCAGTGAGCGCATCGGGATCGTGCTAGCCTAAAGCTGTTGCGGTGCTCCGCCATGCGCGTTGGCAGGATGCCCACGAGGCCTGAAGCTCTTGGCTGCCACCCCCAATCCCCCCACTCAGCAGCGCGGACTCGGCCGCTCGCACCGTCTCGATCCTGAGCCGGTTCCCGTCTTTCGCCGGCGCAAGCTGGTGGGCAAATTTGCGCTCGTAGTGCTGCTGCTTCTGGCGGTGATCACCGGTTCGTTGTCTGGGCTGATGCTCGTCTACTCGGTCGATCTGCCGCAGATTCACGACCTCGAGCGCTATCGCCCGTCCACCACCACCGACCTCTACGACCGCAACGGCCACATCATCGGCTCCTTCGCGCTGCAGCGCCGCGTCGTGGTCAACTACGACGACTTTGCGCCCATCCTGCGCCAGGCCGTCATCTCCATCGAGGACAAGAGCTTCGAGTCGCACTGGGGCATCAACGTGCTCCGCATCGCCGGCGCGGTGATTCACGATCTGCGCAGCCACGGCCGCGCGCAGGGCGCATCCACGCTCACCATGCAGCTCGCGCGCAATCTCTTTCTCTCCTCCGAGCGCACCGCGACCCGCAAACTACAGGAAGCGTACCTCGCCATCCAGATCGAGCGCGCATTCACCAAGCAGCAGATCTTCACGCTCTACGGCAACCAGATTTATCTGGGCAGCGGGATGTACGGCTTTGAGGCCGCGTCGGAGTTTTATTTCTCCAAGCACGCCAAAGACCTCACGCTGACTGAGGCCGCGCTGCTGGCCGGTCTACCCAAAGGCCCGGTTGCCTACTCGCCGATTCTCAATCCGGAGAAGGCCATGCGACGGCGCAACCTTGTGCTCAGCGAGATGGAGTCCGATGGCGTCATCACCCACAAGCAGGCGGAAGAGGCCCGCGAAGCGCCGCTGGGCCTGAAGATTTCGGAGCCCGACGCATCGGTCGCGCCGTGGTTCCAGGAGGAAGTGCGGCTCGAGCTTGAGAAGCGCTTCGGCACTGAGGAGGTGCATGAGGCCGGCCTGCAAGATCGAGACCACGCTCGATCTGAACTTGCAGCAGACGGCCAACCGCGCCGTCCTTGATGGCCTCGCCGCTTACGAGCGCCGCCATGGATGGAAGGGCAAGCTCGACAATGTCATTGCCTCCGGTCAGACCATCGAGGGCTACCGTCATCCCGACTGGGCCACGGCGAGCGGGCCGGGCGACTACGTGCACGCCGTGGTTACGCATGTGTTGCCGCTCGAGATTCGCGCGCGCGTCGGCGATGGCGAAGTGGTTCTGCTGCCCGCCGACTGGCAGTGGACCGGCCAGCGCTATGGCGATGCGCTCGTCAAGCCGGGCGACATCATCTACGTTCAGTTGAGCAATGCGATGGAGGGCACGGCGCGGCGCGCGGCGCTCGAGCAGGACTCCGGTGCGCAGGGCGCGCTGATGGCGATGGACAACACCTCCGGCGACGTGCTGGCGATGGTGGGCGGCCGCGACTTTGCGCTCTCCATGTTCAACCGCGCCACGCAGGCGGAGCGCCAGACTGGGCTCCAGCTTCAAGCCCTACGTCTACACGGCGGCCATGGAAGACGGCGTCAAGCCCACCGACATCGTCGTGGATGCGCCGGTGAGCTTTGGCGGCTACGCGCCGCACAACTACGAGAACAACTTCAAAGGCGCGATGACCCTCACCAATGCCTTCGCCGAATCGCGCAACGTTCCCGCCGTCAAGCTGGCCGCGCGCGTCGGCATTCACAAGGTCATCGACATGGCGCACCGCTTCGGCGTCACATCGGATATTCCCGCGTATCTGCCCGTCGCGCTGGGCGCGGCGGAGATCACGCTCGAGCAGCAGGTCGCCTCCTATTCCGTCTTTCCCAACGACGGCATTCGCGTGACTCCGCGGCTCATCCGCAAAGTTGAGAACTCCGACGGCATCACGCTGTGGCAGGACCGGCCCGAGATCAACGAAGTCATCAGCCAGCAGACGGCGCGCTCCATGATGACGCTCTTCCGCGCCGTCACGGCGCATGGCACCGGCGCAGCCGTCGCGCAGCTGAAGCATCCGCTGGGCGGCAAGACCGGCACGACCAGCGACTTCACCGACGCATGGTTCCTCGGCTTCTCGCCTTCGGTCACCTGCGGCGTGTGGGTGGGATACGACAGCCGCGAGTCGCTGGGCGAAAAAGAGACCGGCGCGCGCGCCGCGCTGCCCATCTGGATGACGTTCATGCGCGCCGCGATCGCTGGCAAGGACGACGAGCAGTTCCTCGCCGATCAGAGAGCCATGGACGACCGCGGACCCGAAGAGCCCGCTGCCCGGCGCCAGCGCTAATCCCGCCGCACGCCCAGCTCGGAAGCGCTACCCGCTGGCTGACACCGCGCGCAGCCGGAAATACCGCTTCGCCGCGCACATCCTTGAAGATCTGCGCCTTCAGCGCTTCCGGCGAAGGCCACGCGATCTCCGGCCGCAGCCGCAGCAGAAACTCGAGTTCCAGCGGCGTCTCCTCGTTCATCTCGACCGGCTCGAAAGTCGAGGATGTGCGACTCGACGCTGAAGCCCGCGCCCTCAAACGTCGGCCGGTTGCCGACATTGGTCACGGCCTGAAAACAGCGGTCGCCGATCGTCAACCGCGTCGACATAGACGCCGAAGGCCGGCAACAAGCTCGTCGTAGGCCGCCAGATTGACCGTGGGCACCAGCAGCCGCGAACCGATGCCGCGTCCGCGCGCCTGCGTGGAGCGCACGCGCAAAGGGCCGGCCCAGCATCCAGCGCGCGCGCCTCATGTCGCCCGCGGCGACCAGCGCGCGCACCGCGGAGCTTGAAACCTCCAGCCCATGCACGTGCACCGCTGCGATGCACATGGACAGCGAATCCGAACTCCGCGCCGAATGCGCTGAGTTCCTTCACGCCAGCCTCGCGCGATGCCCGAAGCGGAAATTGCCGCCTTCATGCAGCGCGCGCACGCCGCAGCGCATCCGACGAGCACCTGCTGCACAAACTCCCGCGCGCGCATGACTGGCAAGCGCCGCATCGAAGGGCAGCACCAGCACGGCGTCGATTCCCGTCGTCGCCAGCAGGCGCAGCCGTTCAGCGATCGGCGTGAGCAGCTTCGGCGCAACCTCGGGCCGCAGGAAGTGCTCCGGATGCGGATCGAAGGTGACGGCGACAGCGCTGGCGTCCGAGTGCGCGCTTCCTGCGACCACGGCGGAGAGGATCTCGCGATGGCCCAGATGCACGCCGTCGAAGTTGCCGATGGAAGCGACGCTGGGGCCGAAGCCCGCGGGAATCTCGGCCAGCGAGCGGATAGACCGGAATCGTGCGCTGGCCGCGTGCATGCTCATAGCGTCACGGGGAAGGTCAGCCCGTCGTAGGCCAGCTGCCATGCCGGCGGGCAGCGTGCGGTTGGTTTCTGCGTGGCCAAGATCGTGCGCGATGTGCGTGAACCAGGTCTGCCGCGCGCCGATGCGCTGCGCCCAGGCCACGCGCCTGCTCCACCGTGGCGTGGCTGGGGTGCGGCTTGTGGCGCAGCGCCGAAAGCACGACGTGATCGAGGCCTTCAAGCAGCGCAAAGCTCGACTTCGGGAATCGCGCTCACATCGGTCAGGTAGGCTGTGCGGCCAAAGCGGAAGCCGACAATCTCCATCTTGCCGTGCAGCACCGGAATGCGCAGAAACTCGACGCCATGAATCGCGTTGCGCTCTCTGCAGCGGCTCAGATGCGAACCCGCGCGCGCGATTGGAGTAAGTGGCATCCGGCGAAAGCGTGTAGTCGAAGATGCGCCGCAGGACTTCGGCCGTCTCGTCGGACGCATAGAGCGGAATCGGCCCGACCCTCGCGACGCTATGGCAAGCTCAGCGGACGCAGATCGTCGAGGCCCAGAATGTGATCGGCATGGCCGTGCGTGTAGAGCACGGCATCCACATGCGTCAAGCCGGCGCGGAGGGCCTGCTCGCGGAAGTCGGGGCCAGTGTCGATGACCACCACCCGCTCGCGGCCACCCTGATGCCAGCGCACCAAAAGCGAGGGACGCAGCCGGCGGTCGTGCGGATCGGCCGAGGTGCACACCGCGCACGTGCATCCCAGCGTGGGAACTCCCATCGAGGTTCCGGTTCCGAGAAATGTGAGGAGTCCTTCCATCCACCGCGTCTTACCGCGGTCCCGGCGGAGGCGGCGCGGGCACGCCCTGCAGCGTAGATCATGCTGGTCAGCTCGAGAAAGGCCATGCGCACTTCGAACAGGACCGTCTGCAACGTGCGATCTTCGAATTCGGTCAGGTTGCCCTTGGTCTTTTCCGCGAGCACCCGAGCATGTCGATGGTCTGCCGCGCGCCGAGAATGTCCACCCGCGGCCGCTGGCCTTCCTGGGCTCCCGCGCCCATCTGGATCATCGCGGAAAGATAGAGCTGCTGCACGAGGTGCTCGAAGCCGACCGGCGGCTGCGCGCCGACGCCGGGGTTCTGCGCGCGGACCAGATCCTCCAAGCCGCTGCGCGGAAGCGTCGTAGGCAGACTTCTGCTCGCGGCTCTCTTCCGCTGACGGAGCGGGCGGCATCTCTGGCAGCTGCTCTTCGACGGCGCGACGGCTTCCAGCTAAGGCGTTGGCTCCGGCCTTCAGGCGACCACCAGTCGCGGACCGGCGGAGCGGCTCGCTGGGCACGGGCTGCAGCGAGCGTGCGTCGGTCTGCGCGGTTCCTCTCTTCTTCTTCCGCCTTCATTTTGCGGCGGTCAATCACTTCGAATTTCGGCGTGTCGCTCATGGTCTCTACTTATCCAATCGATTCAGGAAATTAGGCGGCTGCCGTCAAGATGCGCGCCGTCCCAGCTGCCGCGTCGCTGTCTGCGTAGGTCAAAGGTTCGTTACGGGTCTCCGCTTCGCTGCGCATCATGCCCAGCGCGAAGATGCGGCGTCCACCAGCCATGACAGTTCGGCCGCACTGGTGATCGTCCCGGCCTGTGCGTCGTTCATGCATCAGCTCTGTGCCCGCGGCCGGCACCGGCCCGTCGAGCTCAAGCTGGCCGCAGATGCCGGTGCACGTTGCCGCGCGAACGGATGCGCTCCACGATCTCCTGGCCCAGGTAGCAGCCTTTGTTGAAGTGCAGCGCGCGCGTCTGCGAGGTCTCCTGCGGCAAGATCGCGCTCGGCGATATCGACGCCGTAGGCGGGAATTCCCTCGGCGATGCGAAAGGCCTCGAGCGACGCGCAGCCCACCGGACTCGCTCCTGCCGGTGCGTAGATCATGCGCCAGAGCTTGCTGAGCCCGGCTACGGGCAGCCCAGATCTCGTAATGCGCCGCGACGACGCCGTAGCCGCGCAGAATCCGCAGGTCGAGGCCATTCCACTCGACGCGCGTGTCTGTCATGGGCTCGGCCAGCGACCGGCAGCCCCATGCGCGCCAGCACTTCGCTTGCCTTCGGGCCCGGTCAGTCCGACCGCGGTTTCGCCGTCGCCATCCTCGCCAAGCGGTACCAGTTCCACATCGTCCATGATGATGAAGTGCTCCAGATGCGCCAGCAGCCGGTCAGTACTGGCTCGCTGCGATCTCCAGTTCCAGATTGATCGCCTTCGCGCCACACCGTCAGGTCGCCCTGAATGCGGCCCTGCGCGTTCAGCACCAGGTTCCAAGCGCCGCCATTCGAAGGCAAATCGTTGACCGTGTTGGTGACCATGCCGCTCAGCCAGCGGAAACGGTCTTCTCCGCGCACGGCGATGCGGCGCAGCCATCCCAGATCGTGGACCGCGGCGCCCGCGGTCAGGGCGGCTGTTTCCGCTGCACGGCGCGTCCAACTCCTGTGGAGTCAGAACGCATCGATACTCCGCAAGCTTGGCTGGCCGGGCGGCGGAGTCAAGCAGCGCGGCAAGCGGAGTCGTCGCGGGAGTGGCGGCAATAGCCGAATCAGTCATAGGGGAGTCAATTCCGCGGCGCGGGGCCCATATTTTCAGCGCTTCACGTGCGCCACACCGCATCCTGATTATAGCCTTGAGGTTGCACCTGCTTGCCGGCTCGGGCGAGTGACGGTTGCAAAGGAGATTTGATGATTCGAGCAGACCCTGTCGCAAGCGCTTGATCTGGCCTGCCCGGCATCTTGCTGGCGCTGGCTGCATCTCGTGCCTATGCGTGCAGTGTCACGTCGCCATCTCCCGGCGACGCAGCCCAGACCTCCGCCGCCGACAACGGACAAGCCCAAGGCCGAGACGCACATCACGCCGGAGCAGGCCAAGCAGCTTTTCGCGCTTGTGGATCAGCTGCTCAAGTTCTCCTCGGATGAGACCGGCCTGCCCATCAAGGGCGAGGTCAAGCGGCAGATGACCACGCCGCGCCGCGGTGGAAAGCTATCTGACGGAAAAGTTCAACGAAGATGAAGACGCCAAGCGCATGCAGCGCAGCGAAATCGTACTGAAGAAATTCGGCCTGCTGGACCGCGATTTCGATCTGAAGCCGTTTCTGCTCTCGCTGCTCAAGGAGCAGATCGAAGCCTACTACGATCCGAAGACAAAGACCGTGAACATGCTCGACTGGGTGAGCATGCGACGAGCAGAAGCCGGTGCTGGCGCACGAGCTGACCCACGCGCTGCAGGACCAGCACGTCGATCTGGACAAGTGGAGCGACCAGACGCCGCCCGATGTCTCGCTCGACCGCAGCGACGACACCGTGCACCTGGCCAAAGACGAGGTCGACACCGCGCGCGAAGCCGTGACCGAGGGCCAGGCCACGGCCGTGATGATGGACAACATGCTGAAGCCGATGGGCCACAGCCTGCTCAAGGACCCGGAAGTGGTGGAGTGCGCTGAAACAGCAGATGGCCGGCGCGGGCGATTCGCCGGTGCTGGCGCGCGCACCGCTGCTGCTCTCCGAGTCGCTGCTGTTTCCCTATCGCGAGGGTCTGAGCTTCGAGCAGGATGTATGGATGGACCAGGGCCAGAATCGCGGCCTTTGCGGGCGCGCTCGACCGGCCGCCAAGCTCGACTTGGGAGATCATCAACCCGCGCGAATACGAGAAAGGCCACCTGCCCGCCTGTGCCGCTGCTGCCGGACATTCATCCGCTGGTCGACAAGCTCTACAAGCCTTACGACATCGGCCAGGTGGGCCAGCTTGATGTGCACATTCTCGCCGGCATCTTTGGCGGCGAGGCCGCGGCCCGCGACTTTACGCCCGCCTGGGACGGCGGCATCTACTGGGCCGGGCAGTTGCGCAATGCCACAGCGGCCCGAGCAGGCCACCACGGACTCGATCGCGCTGCTCTATCTCTCCGCGTGGAAGAGCGCTGCTTCCGCGCAGGCCTTCGCCTCGCTCTACGCGCGCGAGCTGGGCCGCAAGTATTCGGGCCTCAAGCCCGACACGGCCGCAGCAGCACGATCCTCGACGAGCAGGTCTTTACCACCAACGAAGGGCCGGTGGTGATCACCACGCGCGGCAAGCTGGTCTTCGTCTCCGAAAGCTTCGACCTGCCGCTGGCGCGCAAGCTGGCGACGCTGATTCTCGACGCGCAGGGCACGGGCGAGATGAAATTCGCCGATCTGGATCGGCCGCTCAGCGCACAACCGTCAGCGCTGCATCAGGCCTCATTTGCTCGGAATGGTATCGCGGCTGCGCCCGAGCCCCTCACCGGCAGCCTGGTGCATTTCATCTCCGATTGCGGCGTGATGAAGGTTGCGGTCGACGCGGCGTATCAGTCGATTCGCTAGTTTCGGGCAGCGCTCAGGCCGGGTCTTTGTGCACGAGGTATTCGTCGACCAGTTCGGCCACAAGTACCGCTGTGGGTACCGAGACCATGGCGCCTACAATGCCGCCGAGCTCCGAGCCCAGCAGCAATGCGACGAGAATCGCCAGGCTCGGCAGGCCGACGCGGCTCTTCATAATGCGCGGCACAAGGAACGAGTTCTCCACCTGCAGATAGACCACATAGAAGATTGCGACTCCCAGCACACGTCCCCAGGAGTCCATTGCCGCCACCAGCAGCGCGAGGGCGATGCAGACGGCTGCGCCCAGAATCGGAATGATGTTGAGTGTGCCGGTCAGTACGCCAAGCGCATAGGCGTAACGCACGCCCAGCGCCAGGTAGAGAATCGTGCTGGAGACGCCGAGGATCAGCATCAGGCTTCCCTGCCCCAGCAGCCATCTGCCCATGCGGACCTCGGCGCGCCGTAGCGTCCGATCGAGACGCTCGCGGTTAGGCGGCGCAAAGAACGACAGAAACCAGTGGTATGCGTCCTCGCCCTCCGCGATGAAATAAATGGTGAGGATGACGCCCATGACGACACTGAAGAGCGCGCTGGCCCAGTTCTTCAGCGACAGGAGCACGTAGGTGACCGACCGGGTGGCCCACTCCTGGATATGCGCGTAGATGTCATCGGTGTCAATCTGATCAGCGAAGGGCATGTGCTGGAGCTTATTCAGCAACACAGGCGTGCGCGACGGCATCTCCTTTGAGAATTCGACGAGATCGCGCATGACCGGCGGCAAAGCCAGAACGCAGAACAGCGTTCCTGCGCCGCATGCTGCAGCCAGCAGAACCAGCACGGCGATGTGGCGAAACGGCTGCCTGCGACCGATGCGCAGCGCGGCCACCCATGCCACCAGCGGCGCAAACACCACGGCAAGCAGGCCGCAGACATAGAGCATGAACAGCACGTTCCGCAACAGCCACGCCACATAGCAAGCCAACGCCAGCGCGAATACGAAGACGATGTCCCGGCGAGCGCTGCGTTCTTTAGCGTTCCTCATTTACACGCTTTCTGTCGCACCGTATTGGATGGTACTGCAACATCGCCTCCAGCCTTACTGGTCGCCGCCCAGGATCGAACCGACGATGCCGCCGAGCAACGCGCCGCCGGCCGCCGGACCCACCTGCCGGCCCTCGGTGCGCGGAAGGTACTCACTGATCTGATGCGCCAGCCGCGAGATGGGTAGTGTCTGCAGCCAGACCGTGCCCGGCCCGATCAGTTGAGCAAGGAACAATCCGTCGCCGCCGAAGATGACGTTCTTGATGCCCGGTACGGTGGTGATCTGGAAGGAGACTGACGCCTGAAATGCGCCCACATGGCCCGGATGCACGCGCAGCATTTCGCCGGGCGCGAGATTCTTGACAATCAGTTCGCCGGACAGCTCGAGCCACGCCATGCCCATGCCGCCACCTTCTGCAGCAGAAAGCCGTCGCCGCCAAAGATGCCCGCCCCCAGCGACTGCTGAAAACCGACGCCGATGGTGACCTGTGGCGTCGCGCAGAGAAAGCCGTGGCGATGAACGAGATACTCCTGGCCAGGCCCCACCTGCACCGGCACAATGTGGCCCGGAACCTTGGTGCAAAACGAGACCTCGCCCGGATACTGCCAGGCGCGGTACTCGGTCATGAAAATGCTGCCGCCGCCGGCCACGCGCTTGATGATGCCGAACAGTCCGCCGCCGCCGCCCATTTGCGTGTGCGTGGTCATCTGGATCGACGCGGTCATCCATGAGAGTTCGCCGCTTTCGGAGAATACGCTCTCGTTGGGGTCGAGCTGCACGTCGAGCACGGGCATGGTGGTGCCCTGGATTCGGGTCTGCATGGGGGGAATTCCTCCTATTCAGGGCAGTGTACAGGCTGCCTGAAGCGCCGCGCGGATGAAAATACGCGCATTGTTGAAAACGCATGGCGCGCGGCAAAAGTTCCGCGACGAGCGCTACCAGGCTTCGAAATCAATCTGAACGCTGCCGTCCGCGGAACGGTGCAGTACGGAATGCTTTTGGAAGTGCTCGTCATCGCGCGCGGGAAAGTCGCTGCGGAAGTGCGCGCCGCGGCTTTCCGTCCGCGCCAGCGCGACAAGCAGAATGGCGCGCGCCACGCCACACAGCGCGCGCGCCTCGGCCAGACGGCGGCTCGACTTACCCTGCTGCGCGAAGTACGCCAATCCCGCTTCGCACGCAGCCAACTTACGCTGTCCTTCGCGCAGGCTTGAGTTCTCGCGGAGCAGCCCGGCATGCGCCCACATTGCGTGCCGCAGGGCGACGATCTGCGCCTCGACGAGTTCTTCGTCACCATGATCGAGTGGATGAGATTCTGAGAGCGGCGCGGCCGCGAACTGGCACGTCAAGCCCATCGGCTAGCATCGTCTTGGCCGCACGAGCGCCAAAGACCAATCCTTCCAGAAGCGAGTTGGACGCGAGCCGATTGGCGCCGTGTACGCCGGTACAAGCGGCCTCGCCTGCCGCATACAATCCGCGCAGCGTGGTGCGGCCGTCAAGATCGGTACGAATGCCTCCCATCAGATAGTGTGCTGCCGGCCGCACCGGAATCAGATCCCGCGCGAGATCGAGCTCGTACTTCGCGAGAAATGCACTGATGCCAGGGAAGCGCTCATGCAGATCGATGCCACTCACATGGCGCATATCAAGATGAACAGCGCGCACGTCTTCCGGCGTCGCGCCCATGCCCTCGCGGGTAATGGCGCGCGCCACCACATCGCGCGGGGCGAGCTCCAGCAGAGGATGGTAGCGCTCCATGAACCGCTCGCCGCGATCGTTGCGCAAATATGCGCCTTCGCCACGCAGCGCCTCACTCAGCAGGAATCGCGGCGCGCCGGGCAGCGAAAATGCCGTGGGGTGAAACTGATAAAACTCCATGTCGGCTAGTTCCGCGCCCGCCTCGGCCGCGAGCGCGATGCCATCCCCCGTAGCCACGGCCGGATTCGTAGTGTCGCTGTAAACCTGCCCCGCGCCACCGGCGGCGATCAGCACGCCCCGCGCAGTCACATGGCTTGCATGGATGTCGCGGTTAAGCAGATCGACGCCCACGACGCGTCCATCGGCCGTCACGAGCCCCGTCACCGTGGTCCACTCCGCGAAACGGATGCGCGGATGAGACGCGGCGAATGCGGCCAGAGCACGGCCGATCTCCGCACCGGTGGCGTCGCCGTTGGCATGAAGAATACGAGGCAGGCTGTGCGCTCCTTCGCGTGTTCGCGACAACTCGCCGGCCTCGCGGTCAAAGCGCGCGCCCCACTCGATCAGCTCCGCAACGCGCAGCGGCCCTTCCGCCACCAGCAAGCGCGCCGCGGCACGATGCACCAGTCCATCGCCGGCGCCAATGGTGTCCTTCAGGTGCAGCGCAACATCCTCGTTGCCGCTCATCGCAACTGCGATGCCGCCTTGCGCGTAGTGCGTGTTCGATTCTGCAACAGCTTCTTTGGTCACCACAAGCACTGCGCCGTACCCAGCGAGTTCCACAGCTGCGCGCAGGCCTGCCACGCCCGCTCCTACCACCAAATAATCTGTCTGTACTGCCACCGGCATAACCTTTGAGGCTATCACTGCGGCGTCGCACAGAGCGCAACGCCAGCAAATGCGCATGGCCTCATCCATTAGGATGGATGTCAGCGAGACCTGATTCGATGCAGACCATCCGAGTCGCCACTCCCACGGCGCGATACGACGTTTTCACCGGCAGCGGCCTTCTTGCCACGCTTGCGCCGCGCATCCAGCGCGTTGCGGGCAAACTGCCCCGCCGCGTCTTTGTGCTCACTTCGCCAGAGATCTGGGCGCTGTGGGGCAGAACTTTTCTGGCTTCTTTCGCCGAGCCACCGATCGTGCTTTTTCTAGCTCCGGGCGAGAAACACAAGACCATGGCCAGCGTAGAAAAGCTCTTGCGCCAGATGATCGCGGCGCGTGGAGATCGCGGCTCACTGCTGATCGCATTTGGCGGAGGTATTGTGGGCGACGTGGGCGGCTTTGTCGCCGCGATCTTCATGCGCGGCATTCCCTACGTGCAGGTCCCGACGACTTTTCTTTCGCAGGTTGACTCTTCAGTAGGCGGCAAGACCGGCGTGAATCTGCCCGAAGGCAAGAACCTGGTCGGCAGCTTTCATCATCCTCTTGCTGTGTTTGCGGACATTGACGTGCTCGGCACGCTCTCTGAACGCGAGCTGCGCGCGGGATTGATGGAGAGCGTCAAGGCGGGCATCATCCGCGATCGCGCGCTGGTGCGCTTTATGGAAGAGCACACCGATGACATCCTGCGCCGCGAGCCGAAGGCGCTCGAGAAAGTTATCGCCGCATCAGTCCGCATGAAAGCCGACGTCGTGAACCGCGATGAGCGGGAGAGCGGTCTGCGCATGATTCTCAACCTCGGCCACACGGTGGGCCACGCTATCGAGTCGGCCACACGCTATAAAGTGCTGCTGCATGGCGAGGCTGTAGGTTGGGGCATGATTGCGGCGTTATTTCTCGCGCGCAAACGCGGCAGTATCTCAGGCGCCCAGTTTGAGCGGCTTGAGGGCCTCATCCATCTCTACGGTCCGCTGCCGCCGCTCAAGTTGAGGACGGCGAAACTCATCGCTGCCACCGGGGCGGACAAGAAAAATATTGGCGGCGTGCGGCGCTTTGTATTGCCTGTCGGCATTGGCGACGCAGGCGTGGTGGAAGATGTGACCACTAGCGAGCTTGAGGCTGCGGTCAACTACATGCTGGCGTGCGCCAAGGAACGGCGCGCCTGATGCCAGCGACGGGCGCACGGCCGACGGGCGCGACGGACGAAACGGCTGCGGCGCAGTCCGTGCGCCAGATGTTCAACTCCATTGCGCCGCGCTACGACCTGTTGAACCATGTGCTCTCGGCCAACGTGGACCGGCTTTGGTGGCGGCGCACGGCGCGGCGCTTTCGCCCGACCCTTGCCAATCCCGATGCATCGATTCTCGACATTTGCTGCGGCACCGGCGATATGACGCTCGCGCTCCTCAAGCATCGTCCGCTCGGAGCGAGGCCGATCCTAGCCGCGGATTTTGCCCGCGCGATGCTGAGCCGCGGTGCAGAGAAGTTTGCTGCGCGTGGCAAAGATGGCACGACAGCGATTGCTCTTGAGGCTGACGCGCTGCATCTGCCGCTACGCTCGCAGTCGCTCGACCTGATTGTGACCGCGTTTGGCTTTCGCAACCTGGCCAATTATGAAGCCGGCCTGCGCGAGTTCCATCGCGTGCTCAAGCCCGGAGGACAATTGGGCATTCTCGACTTCAGCGAGCCCGGCGGTCTGCTTGGCAAAGCCTATGCCGTCTACTTCCGCTGCGTGCTGCCGGCCATCGGCCGCCTGATATGCGGCGCAGACGGACCTTACAACTACCTCCCAACTTCGGTGGGCAACTTTCCACCGCCGCCGCAGATGCTGACGCTGATGAGCGCCTGCGGCTACGAAGCGCCCGCCTGGCAGCCCTACACGTTCGGCATTGCCGGGTTGTACACGGCAGCGCGGGCGGATGTAGCCTGAAAGCGCCATGACCCACGCAGCCATCAGCCCGCCGCTCCCTGGCCGGCCCGCACGGGATGCGGCCTCGCTCTCGGCTGTCAAGCGCCGCGTGGCACTGCAGTCCATGCTCGCCGCCGCAGGCATGACACTGCTGAAGCTTGCAGCCGGTCTCTTGTCCGGCTCGCTCGGCGTGCTGTCAGACGCAGCGCATTCCGCTCTCGACCTGGCCGGCGCGGCGCTCACCTTCTTCTCCGTGCACGTCTCAGACAAGCCCGCCGACGAAGGCCACACCTACGGCCACGGCAAATTCGAGAACCTGTCCTCCTTCGGTGAGGCGGGCTTGATGATTGTCTCCTGCGCGTGGATTATCTGGGAGGCGATGCTGCGCATTGTGCGCGATCGCGTGGAGATTCACCACTCCCTCTGGCCGGTGCTGGTGCTTGTGCTTTCCATCGGAGTCGATCTCTGGCGTTCGCGCCGCCTTCGTGCCGTGGCCGACCAAACCGGCTCGCCCGCGCTTGCAACGGATGCCTTTCACTTTTCTTCGGACATCTGGGCGACTTCCGCCGTGCTCGCCGGTCTGGGGGCAAGCTGGGTTGGGCAGCAATATCAAATCCAGTGGCTGCGCTTTGCTGATCCCTTCGCGGCCGTCGTTGTCTCGCTCATGATTCTGCGCATCACCGCGCGGCTTACGCGCGAGACAGTGGCGGTGCTGATGGACGAGATTCCCGCCGAGACGCGCAGCCGGATCGTCCATGCGGTGCAGCAGGTGCCGGGCGTTCTCGCGGTTGAGCAAGCGCGCGTGCGCCGTTCAGGCGCAGACTACTTCGCCGACTTGACGCTCGCCCTGCCGCGCAACTACACGTTTGAACACACCGGCGAACTGGTGCGCGCCGCGACCGACGCGGTGCATTGCGTGCTGCCCCAGGCTGACGTGGTGATTCATACCGTTCCCCGGCAAGGCCGCGCCGAAAGCATCTTTGACCGCGTGCGCGCCGTGGCCGCACGCAACAACGTCAGTGTGCACGAGCTCAGCATACAGTCCATCCACGGCAAGCTGCGGGTGGAGCAGCACGTGGAATTGGACGAGACGCTGCCGCTCAAGAAGGCGCACGATTTTGTCACTGCGCTCGAAGGCGAAATTCTTCGTGAATCGCCGGAGATCGATTCCGTGCTTACGCATATCGAGAGCGAGCCCGCCACGATTGAAGTCCCCGCCGAAAACCTGGTAGAAGACCGGCGCATTGAGAGCGCGCTGCGCGCGGCCGCCGCGCATTACGAAGAGATTGCGGATGTCCATGCGATTACCGTGGCGCGCTCCAGCGAACACATCGCGCTCTCCTGTCACTGCACGCTGCCTGACGATCTCCCGATGGTGCGGGTGCATGAAGTCATCACCGCGCTCGAAGACCGCTTCAAACTGGAATGTCCCGAAGTCTACCGCGTCACCATTCATCCCGAACCCGTGACCGATAACACGCGCTAGTGACGGAGACAAATTGCATGATTGCGCAAAGCGAATGGAAACACGATAGCGTCTACGAAGGGCGCGCGGATAATGGCAATACGATTCTGTTCGACGCCGATTCCGCGCACACCCACGGGCCAAGCCCGATGGAGGCGGTGCTGATGGCGCTCTGCGCTTGCACCTCAGTCGACGTCGTCGACATTCTCAAGAAGAAACGCCAGCCGCTCACCGGCCTGCGTGTCTCAGCCGCCGCTATACAGGCGGATGCGCCGCCACGAGTGTTCACGCACATCCGGCTCACGTATACCGTCCACGGCAAGCTAAGCCGCAGAGCGGTGGAGCATGCGGTTTCGCTTTCGAAGAACAAATACTGCTCCGTGTCGCTCATGCTGCAGAAGTCTGCGACAACCGAGTGCGAAATCGTCTATGCCGACGGAGAGCCTGAGCCATGAAGAGCCGCGCGCTGCTCAATCTTTTCCAGATTGCCTCACTGGTGATGGTACTGATTGCGGTGGCACTCCTCTCCGCCATTACCACGATGCACTTTGCCATTCATGGCGCAGAGGTGCAGGTGCCGGCGCTGAAAGGCATGACGGTCGCCGAGGCGCGCAGCCAGGCAGCTGGGCTGGGCCTCACGCTCGATGTGGACAATCGCTATTACTCCGGCGACGTGGCCGCGGGGCACATCTTGTCGCAATCGCCTGCGCAGGGCACGGTGGTGCGCCGCGAGTGGCGCGTGCGCGTGGCCGAGAGCCTGGGCCCGCAAAAGGTCGATGCGCCTGATGCCGTCGGCAGCGATCAGCGGTTAGCCGCACTGCAATTGCGCCGCGTCGGCCTGGATATCGGCACGACCGCACATCTGCCCTGGGCTGCATCGGCCGAAGGCGCAGTAATTGCGCAGGACC